>NZ_JACHWE010000007.1:0-270399 GCF_014191175.1 Cupriavidus alkaliphilus
AAGGCGCTGGTGCTGGGCTTCGAGACCCTGACCGATGTGCACTGGTCGATGTCGGGCTCGGTGATCCTGATGACGCTGGTCGGTGGCCTCGGTACGTTGTCGGGCCCGATCGTCGGTGCGATCGTGATCGTCGCGCTCGAGAACAAGCTGGGCGACATCGGCGCCTTCCTCGCCTCGGCGACGGGGGTGGGCTGGTTCGATACGCTCGGCGAGTCCGTCACCATGGTGATCGGAGCGATCTTCGTTGTCTGCGTGCTGAGCTTCCGCCGTGGCGTGATGGGCGAGCTGTCCGCGCGCTTCGAACGCAAGCGGGAGTAATCGCCGCAGCGGCATTTCAAAGCCGGTCCCGCCCGAAGGTGTTGCCCGTAGCGGGGCGGGCTTCCCCCCCCTCCGGGCACCCGGGTTCCATCGCTGTCATCGTGTTTCGTGCCATATCGCAGGGTGCGCCGCACTCATGGACAGACGCGCCTTGCTTCCAATGAACTATAAGACGAGGAGACGTTTCCATGCAGTGTCCTGCTATGCAATCTGCGCAGGGCCGCCGTCGCGCGGCCCTGCTGGCCATGTGTACCACGCTGCTGGCGACGTTCTCGCTGCATGCGGCCACCGCGGGCCCCGGAACCTGGAGCAGCCAGCAGACGTGGGCGGCCGATACCGTCAACGGCGGCAACCTGACCGGCTACTTCTACTGGCCGGCGAGCCAGCCGACCACGCCCAACGGCAAGCGAGCACTCGTGCTGGTGCTGCACGGCTGCCAGCAGACCGCCTCCGGCGACGTGATCAACGGCGCCAGTGGCGGCGGATTCAACTGGAAATAGAATGGCTCGAACCAGAGTATGGGCCTGAACAATCTGTTCTACACCACCACGCTGGCAGAGACCGCGTCGGGATATTACGTAGTGGGCAATTGCCCGTAAGGCGCGATCCGACTGGACGTTCGGTGCCGGCAGAGCGCTTGCGAGGGCGCTGCCGGGCACCTTGCGAGCCAGCTGAAGCCACGTGCTCCATCACCACGGCGTTTTCGCTCCAAGCCATTATTGGCGCAGGCATGGGTCGAGCTCTGCAGCGATAGTGTCGGGCAACATCCCGGTGCTCTCCGTTGCCATGGCCATATCGCCGGGCGGGCCAGGCCTCCTGTGCCTTGGCGCGCCTAGCGTGCCGAAGGCCGCAACGCCCGCATCCCGGCCTTCACCACGCTTACCGCCGCCAGCACCAGCCCGCCGGCGACGATGCCGGCAATGCCGTCCAGCAACACCGGCGCCAGCACAGCGAGCACACCGCCGATTGCCGGCACCCCTGCCGCCGCCAGCGCCGCGGCTTCGGTCACGTGGTGCATCGCCGGGATGCCGTGCATCAGGATGCCGCCGCCCACCAGGAACATGGCCGCCGTCCCGGCAAACGACAAGGTCTTCATCAGCAGCGGTGCCAGCCGGAGCAGGCCCTGCCCCAGCCAGCGGAGTCCCGCCGATGCTTGCTTGCTCAGGTACAGGCCCGCATCATCGAGCTTGACGATGCCGGCCACGAGGCCATAGACGCCGACCGTCATGATGACCGCGATCGCGCACAGGACAGCGAGTCGCTGGCCAAAGGGAGCGTTGGCGACGGTGCCCAGCGAGATCACAATGATTTCCGCCGAAAGTATGAAGTCGGTGCGGACCGCGCCCTTGATCTTCTCTTTCTCGAAGGCAACCATGTCGACAGCCGGGTCCGCCACCGCCTGGACTTCGCGCGCGTGGTGTGCGGCATCCTCGGCCTTGCTGTGCAGGAACCGGTGTGCCAGTTTTTCAAAGCCTTCGTAGCAAAGAAACGCACCGCCGATCATCAGCAACGGCACCACGGCCCAGGGGGCCCAGGCGCTGATCGCCAGTGCCGCCGGCACCAGGATCACCTTGTTGCGGATCGACCCCATGGCGACGGCCCATACCACGGGCAGCTCGCGCTCCGCCTTCACGCCGCTGACCTGTTGCGCATTCAACGCCAGGTCATCGCCCAGCACGCCAGCGGTCTTCTTGGCCGCCATTTTGCTCATGACGGCGACATCGTCCAGGATGGTGGCGATGTCGTCGATCAATACCAGCAAGCTTGAACCCGCCATGTCAGGGCCTCCGCGCGCGGCAAAGCTGCCGCTGATGCAGCCAGATTGTCATTCGGTCATGCTCCTCGATGTCGTTGGTCCGCGCAAGCAGGTTTCGTACCGGCCGCTGGGCGGGTTTCAGGCGCAGCCGGCGAGATTGTAAAACATGGCGGTACTGGCCGACTGAGACCGCGGCCGGTTGGTCGCCTCTGTATTGACCGCCGAGGACGATTGTCCTAGTATCATTCGGGATTAGGATGACTGTCCTAATCAAGGGAGGTATTAACCGTCCGCAGTAAGCCCGACCGGAATGCAGCAATGACTGATGTAACTACACGCGACCGAATCGTTGCGGAGGCCGACAAGCTGTTCTACGAGCGGGGCTTCGAGCACACCTCGTTTGCCGACATTGCCGATGCCGTCGGCATCTCGCGCGGCAATTTTTACCATCACTTCAAGAGCAAGGACGCGATCCTGGATGCGGTCATCGGCGCGCGCGCGGCCCGCACCCGGCAGATGCTTGAAACGTGGGACGCCGCAAGCAGCAGCCCGCTCGGGCGTATCCGCAGCTTCATCCGCATCGTGGTCACGAATCAGGCCAGCATCATGCGCCACGGTTGTCCGGTCGGCACGCTTTGCACCGAGCTGGCCAAGGTCGGACATCCCGCGCAGCCGCAAGCCAGCCAGCTCTTTACCTTGTTCCGAACCTGGCTTCGCCGGCAGTTCACGCTGCTGGGGCGCAAGGCCGACGCCGACGCGCTGGCCATGCACGTGCTGGCTTTCAGCCAGGGCGTTGCGGTGTTGGCCCACGCCTTCCACGACAAACGATTCGTCCAGCAGGAAGTCGAGCGCATGTGTGCCTGGCTCGATGGCATCGCGGCCGATGCGGCGCGGGTGTCGGGCGATTGACCTTTACCCATCATTTCACGGGAGGTATCTGATGTTTATTGTGTTTCTCAGGTTTTCCGCCGAACGGGGTCAGGCCGGCCGGCTGATGCAGGCACACAAGGACTGGCTGCAACGTGGCTTCGACGACGGTGTGTTCCTGCTGGCTGGCACTATCCAGCCGCAAGCGGGTGGCGCGATTCTGGCGCATGGCGTCTCGCAAGGCGAACTCGAGGAACGGGTGAGCCGCGACCCCTTCGTGATCGAGGATGTAGTGCGGGCCGAGATCGTCGAGGTGTCGCCATCGAAGACCGATGGCCGACTGGATTTCCTGATCGACTGAGCCGGTCTCCGTCAGCGCATGGAGACGCGCCCCGTGGGCACGACGATCGCGGCGAACCCCATGGCCGGCGGCACTGCCGCTGGTGCGCGCCAGCGCCGAAGTTCTTCGACTACCGCGATACGGCATGGCGCTACCCGGGGGCGGAAGACCAGGAGGGGTCCCAGCGCTGCCACGGTACCGCCACCGACACCCCCTCAGTCAATACTCGCCCCCGACGCCCGCACCAGCTTCGCCCACTTGTCCGTATCGCGGCGGATCAGCACCGAGAACTGCTCCGGGGTCGATGTCAGCGGCGCGGCCCCGGCCTGCACCAGTTTGTCCCGCATCGCCTTGTCCTGCGCGATACGGGTGATTTCCTGCGACAAGCGGCTGGAGACCTCAGGCGGCAATCCGCGGGGACCCACCACGCCGAACCAGACATCGGCCTCATAGCCCGCAATGCCGGCCTCGGCCATGGTCGGCACGTCGGGCAGTGCCGGCGAGCGCGTGGCGCTGGTCACGGCCAGTGCGCGCAGCCGGCCGGCCTTCACATGCGGCAGCGAGCCCGGCAGGTTGTCGAACATCAGTTGTACCTGGTTGGCTAGCAGGTCGGCCATCGCCGGGCCGCTGCCCTTGTAAGGCACGTGCACGATCTCGACGCCCGCCATCGACTTGAACAACTCGCCCGACAGATGGTTGGTGGTGCCGTTTCCGGCCGAGCCCATATTGAGCTTGCCGGGATTGGCCCGGGCGTAGCCGACAAGCTCGCGCACGTTCTTCGCCTGGACGTTCGGATTGACCACCAGGATGTTGGGCACGCCGGCGAATAATGCCACCGGAGAGAAATCCTTCTGCGGATCGAAGGGCAGCTTCTTGTAGAGGGTCGCGTTGATGGATTGCGTGCCCACCGTGCCGAACATCAGCGTGTAGCCATCGGCCGGCGACTTGGCCACGAGGTCGGAGCCGATGGTGCCGCCGGCGCCCGGCCGGTTGTCCACCACCACCTGCTGGCCGAGGGTTTCGGACAAGCGGGTGGCCAGGACGCGGCCGAGCAGGTCGGTGGTGCCGCCCGGCGGGAAGGGCACCACCATGCGGATGGGTTTGTCGGGGTAGGGGCCGGCCATGGCGAGGCTCGTCGCCAGCGTCAGACATGTGGCAGCCAGGGCATGTGCGATGGTTTTCATGGGGGCAGGGTCTCCGTGGGACAAGGATAAGGGCAATGCCGGCTGCGATGTGCGGCGCGGCTCAGCTTTGTGATGCGAGGTGGTTGACCGAGCGCTTCAGCGCCGCGCGCGCGGCGTCAAGGCGGGCCCGGGTGGCGTCAAGGCAGGCCCGCGCGTGGTGGGTGGCGCCGCTCTGGACGGCGACGTTGTCGCGGACCAGCACCGGCGCCGGCCCGCCGGCGGCCATGCGCGCGGCGACGCCTTGTTCGGGATCAAGGCAGCGGGCGACCGCCGCGGCATCCAGTCCGGCCGCGCGGCCGGCGACGCGCATCGCGGCGGCATCGATCATGTCGGCGCTGATCTCGTCGGCGGGCAAATGCTGATCCAGCGCGTCGCGCACCACGGCACCAACGATGTGATGCGCCTGGCGAAACGACATGCCGGCCTCGCGCACCAGCGTATCGGCGAGGTCGGTCGCGGTGGAGAAATCGCGGCGCGCGCGCGCCAGCATGCCGGCGCGCTGTGGCGTGGCGTTGGCGATCACCAGCCGCAGCAGCGCCAGGCAGCGCAGGCATTCCTCGCCGGCCTCCCAGAAGCCGCGCATGCTCTCGCGGTTGCCGTCGCCCGAGTGCGTGAAATGGCTGGTCTTGAGCGCCGCCAGCGCACCGGTCAGCAGGCCGATCATGTGGCCGCCCTTGCCCTTCAGGTATTCCAGCACGACCGGGTTCTTCTTCTGCGGCATGATGCTGGAAGTGCCCGCGATGCTGTCCGGGAAGTCGATCAGGCCGAACTCGGGCGTGGCCCAGACGTACAGGTCCTGCGCCACGCGGCCCCAGCTCACCGCAGCCACGGTGATCGCCGCCAGCATTTCCCAGGCAAAGTCGCGCGAAGCCACGGCGTCGAGCGAATTCGGCGCATGGGTGGAGAATCCCAGCCACTGCGCCGTCGCCGCGCGGTCGATCGCAAACGCGGTGCCGGCCAGCGCGCCGGCGCCGAGCGGGCAGGCATCCAGGCGCGCCAGCGCCTGCTCCATGCGCGCGATATCGCGGCCGAGCGACTCGGCAAAGCCGGCGAGGTAGTAGCCATAGGTGATCGGCTGAGCGGCCTGCAAGTGCGTATAGCCGGGCATCACCACCGCGGCATGTGCGTCGGCCTGCTCCAGTGCCACCGTGCGCACCGCCAGCATCGCTTCCAGGATATCCAGCGCCAGGTCGCGTGCACGCAGCCGGTCATGGGTGGCCAGGATGTCGTTGCGGCTGCGCGCGACATGCAACCTGCCGCCAGCGTCGGCACCGGCCATCTGCATCAGGTGCGCTTCGTAGTTGAAGTAGGCGTCCTCGCGCGCAGGATCCAGCTGCACCGCGCCAGGACCCTCGGCTTCGATGCGCAGCAGTGACAGCGCCAGCACCGCGGCCACGTCCGCCGGGATCAGCCCGGTGCCATGCAGCATCAGCAGGTGGGCCTGGTTGATATCGGTCAGGTAGCGAAAGCCGCTGCCGAATTCGCGCATCAGGCGCGGCAGGTAGATGTGCTCGCATACCTCGGCGGCGGTGGGCTGGGTCAGGCGTCGGCTGACTTTGGATTCCATGCTGTGTGATCTCCGAAACGATGGAGCCAGTATGGAAATCCGCTGCATATATCGTCAAATCAGTAATTTGGCTTTGCCTATACGGATTTGATATGCTGGGCGCAAGCCCGCTGACCCCAACCGTCGCCAGCCATGAACTACAAGCAGATCGAAGCATTCCGGGCCGTCATGCTGACGCGCTCGATGACCGAAGCCGCCGCACAGCTACATACCTCGCAGCCCAACATCAGCCGCGTGATCGGGCAACTGGAACAAGAGGCGGGCTTCCGGCTGTTCGAGCGCGTTGGCAACCGGCTCGCGCCGACGGACGAGGCCGAAGCCTTGTTTCTCGACGTGGAGCGATCCTTCGTCGGCCTCGACAGCCTGCGCGCATCGGCCCGGTCGATCCGTGAATCCGGCGTGGGCACGCTGCGCATCGGCACCGTGCCGTCGATCGCGATGAGCGTGATGCCGCAGGCAATCCTGGCCTTCCGGGAGCGCTATCCGGACGTGCCGATCGCCGTCCATACCAATGATTCGCCCACGGTGGCCAAATGGACCGCGGCGCGCTTCTGCGATATCGGGCTGGTGTCTTACATGGCCGAGACCACCGGCATCCGCAGCGAGTTGCTGCGCCGCGAGGACGGCGTATGCATCGTGCCGGCAACGCACCGGCTGGCGCGCAAGCGCCGCCTCCACGCCAGCGACCTCGATGGCGAGCGCTTTATCTCGCTGACCCATGGCGACGGCACCCGCACCACGGTCGACGCCGCGTTCGAGCCGGCAGACCGGCGCGTGCTGACGCTTGAGACCCCATACGCGGCCACCATTTGCACGATGGTGGGCATGGGGTTGGGGGTCAGCGTGGTCAACCCGCTGGTGGTGCGCAGCCTAAAGCCGGCGGGTGTCAAGGCAATTCCGTTCGAGCCGGTCATCGCCTTCGAGAGCCACATCCTGTTCAATCCGCAGCGGCCAGTGCCGGCACTGGCGCAGTGGTTCCTGGCGTGCTTGCGGAGAGCATCTGGTCGTAGAAGCAGGCTCTAGTCGCCCGCGCCACTACTGCTTGCTTGCCGCCACAGAGAAATCAGCATCTCTGGGTCCGCGGGATAGGTCTCGAATTGCGCCACGGAGTCTGGAATGAGAAACCAGGATTGCTTGCTACGTGTGAAGACTTATGAAATTTGTGGTCCCGCGCATCTTACGCCTTGCGCCACCCGTGGCCTTGTCAGGACATTTTCTTTGGAATCCAAATATGCGAAGCGGGGGCTTACCTCGGCGAGTATGTAGCGCTGCCAAGCTGACCTGAGCGGAGCGGCGTCCCTATTTCAATCGCAACCCGTGCGGCCCGCGCTCCAGGATTTTGTACAGATGCGAGCGGGAGATCCCCAGTTGCTCGGCCGCGCGTTTCTTGTTGCCACCGTGGCGCGCAACGGCATCCATCACCGCGGCATGGGCCAGCTCCCGCATGTCCGCGGCGGGCTCGGCAGGTGAGCGGTGTGCGGGAGTGGGGGATTGTATGTCTTCCGTCGCGGCTGTCTCGTATGGATACGCATCTTCGGGCGCATGCATTGCGGGCTGGCTTTGCAGTCCCGATAGCCCGCGCGCCGACTCGCCGCGCGCAAAATCCGCCACGCGCAGCGTCCTGCCATCGCAGAACACCAGTGCCTCCTCGATGCGCTGGCGCAGCTGGCGCACATTGCCGGGCCATGGCTGGCCGGCGAGGTAACGCGCTACCTCGTGGTCGATGCCTGGCGCCGGCATGGCGTTGCGCGTGCAGAAGGCGTCGACGAAATGCTGCAGCAGCGCTGGAATGTCCTCGCGCCGCTGGCTGAGCGCGGGGATGCGCAGCACCACGCCGCTGAGCCGGTAGTACAGGTCAAGGCGAAAACGCCCGGCGTCGATCAGTTCCGGAATGTCGCGGTTGGTGGCGGTGACCAGGCGAAAGTCGACCCGCTGCGCGCGGCGGCTGCCAAGGCGCTCGACCATGTGGTCTTCCAGCACGCGCAACAGCTTGACCTGCATTTCCAGCGGGATGTCGGCGACCTCGTCGAGAAAGACCGTGCCGCCCGCCGCCAGTTCGAGCTTGCCCGCCTGTCCCTGGCGCTGGCTCCCGGTGAAGGCGCCGGGCGCGTGGCCGAACAACTCCGACTCGATCAGTGTGGCGGGCAGGGCCGCGAGGTTCAGGCTGACCAGCGGGCGCGCGCTGGCCGGCTCGGCGCCGGCGCTGTGGATCGCTCGGGCTACCAGCTCCTTGCCCGTGCCGCTTTCGCCCAGGATCAGCACCGGCACGTCAAGGCGGGCCACGGTCTGGATTTCCCGGCGCAGGCGCTGCATCGGCGCGCTTTCGCCGATCAGGCCGAACGTCGGTTGCCGTTCGTGCAGGCCGTGGCGAAGACCATCGACCTCGCGCTGGTAGCGCGCCACCTCGGAGCGCAAGTCAACCAGTTCCTTGTGCATGCGAACAAGCGCCTCTGGCCCCTTGAACATGACCTGCCCGATGGCGCCCACCACCTCGCCGTCCTGGCGGATCGGCATGCGGTTGACCACACGGGTGGCACCATCAAGCTGCTGCAATTGGCCGATCTCGGCCTTCCCGCTGGCCACCACCTGCGGCAGCCGCGAATTGGGGATGACTTCGGCCGCCGGACGGCCGATGCCGGCGCCGGTGTCGAGTCCCAGGAATTTCTCATGGACGGGACTGATGAAGCGCACCCGTCCCACCTTGTCGACCACGGTGATCGCCTGGTACGGGTCGTTCAGGAAGTAATCCAGGATCGCGCCGGCGAAGGGCACCGCGACGAGGAAGTCGAGCAGCACGGCCTGGGTATCGGCGCGATGCAGAACGATCAGCTGGCGGTCGCCGTCGTCCAGGGACAGGCCGATGAATCGCCGGTCGGCTGCGTCGACGGGAAACAGCCTGCGTGCCGAACCGGGTGCGCCGGCGCGCGCGGATGCAGCGAACGCCGCGTCGGCGATGGCGGGGTCGGTACAGGCGCCGAGTGCCGCTTCGCGGGCCCCGTTGCGCGCACAGACGAGCACGCCAAGCGCGAATTTGTCTGCGTCGTATGTCGTCACTGAGGACATTTCGTGTCTCCGTGCGTGCCTTCTCTGTGGACACATCGTGTAGTCATTGGAGACATCGTAATGGCGACCAAGAAATTATTCAATGAAATCAATGCATAACTACGTTGTGGCAGGCTGGCACGGCTCCTGCGAGATGTTGGCAATACATGTATCGCACAAAGACACAGGAGAAGGCCGTGAGCTGGCAGCCTGAAATCGATGAACTGGCCCACCGTCGTCGGCTCGCCGCCCGGATGGGGGGCGAAGGCAAGGTGGAGCGCCATAAGGCAGCCGGCAAGCTGACGGTGCGTGAGCGGATCGACGCCCTGGCGGACCCCGGCTCGTTCCAGGAGGTCGGGGGCCTGACCGGTAGCGGCCGCTACGACAGCAACGGGCGGCTGGTGGACCTGGTTCCATCGAACCTGGTGATGGGCCGTGCGCAGGTCGGCGGCCGGCCGGCGGTCCTGGTGGGCGACGATTTCACCGTGCGCGGCGGTGCCAACGAGGGCGCCGTGGGGGACAAGCTGGTTCACGCCGAGAAGATGGCGCATGACCTGCGGCTGCCGATGATCCGGCTGGTCGACGGTACCGGCGGCGGCGGATCGGTGCGCAATATCGAGATCAAGGGCCATACCCTGATCCCGACCATGAAGGTCTGGCAACACGTGGTGGAGAACATGTCGGTGGTGCCGGTGGTGTCGCTGGCGTTGGGCTCGGTGGCGGGCATGGGCGCGGCGCGCGTGGCCGCCAGCCACTATTCGGTGATGGTCAAGGAAACCTCGCAACTGTTCAGCGAGGGACCGCCGTCGGTCGTGGCCCGCGTGGGCGAGGCCCTGAGCAAAAACGAGCTGGGCGGCAGCCAGATCCACACCCGCAACGGCGTGGTCGACGATGAGGTCGGCACCGAGCAGGAGGCCTTCGCGCGCGCGCGCCGGTTCCTGTCCTATCTGCCGCCCTCCGTCTTTGAACTGCCGCCGCGCAGCGCGCCCGAGGACGATGCCGCGCGCCGCGATGAATGGCTGCTGTCGGCGATTCCACGCGACAGCCGAGTGGATTACAAGATCCGTCCGATCTTGCAGGCCCTGGTGGATGCCGATTCCTGCTTTGAGATCGGCAGGCACTGGGGCTGCGCCGTCATCACCGCGCTGGCACGCCTGGATGGCTGGCCGGTGGCGGTGATCGCAAGCGACCCGTCCTTCCATGGCGGCAGCTGGGACAGCGACAGCGCCGAGAAATTCACGCGCTTCGTCGACATGGCCCAGGCCTTCCATCTGCCGCTGGTCAACCTGGTCGATACGGCCGGGTTCCAGGTCGGCCTGGAGGCCGAAAGAGCCGGGATCATGCGCTATGGCGTGCGCGCGCTGTCAGCGCTCTACCAGGCCACCGTGCCGTGGTGCTCGGTGATCCTGCGCCGCGCCTATGGCGTGTCGGCGGCCGCCCACCAGCACATGGGTCGCTTCAGTTTCCGCTATGCCTGGCCCTCCGCCAACTGGGGTGCATTGCCGCTCGAAGGCGGCCTGGACGTCGCCTACAAGGCCGAGATCGAAGGCGCCGACGATCCGGTGCAGAAGCGCGCCGAGATCGAGCTGCGCGTGCGCAGCCTGACGTCGCCGTTCCGCAGCGCGGAAGCCTTCGTCATCGAGGACATCATCGACCCGCGCGACACCCGCACGCTGCTGTGCGAGTTCGCCAACCTGGCGGCGCCGCTGCGTGAGGCGGGAATCAGCCGCTTTGGCATCCGGCCCTGAACGGCGAGGCCAGGCATCACGGGCACGCCGCCGACATCGAATTACAGAGAGGAGACTGCATTGAAGAAGCTGTTGATCGCCAATCGAGGGGAGATCGCACTACGCGTGCTGCGCGCCGCACGCGATCTCGAGATCGGGACCGTCTCGGTCTATTCGCACGACGACCAGGGCGCGCTGCACCGGATCCTGGCGGACGAGGCCGTTGCCCTCGACGGCGCCGGGCCGGCGGCGTACCTCGAGATGGCAGGCATCGTCGCCGCGGCGAAAGCAGCCGGCTGCGATGCGATCCATCCGGGCTATGGCTTCCTCAGCGAACGGGCAGACTTTGCCCAAGCGTGCCACGACGCCGGCATCCGTTTTATCGGCCCCACCGTCGAGCAGCTCGCGCTGTTCGGCGACAAGGGGCGGGCGCTTGAACTGGCGGCCGACAGCGACGTGCCGGTCATGCCAGCGACGCGCGGCGCGGCGTCGCTGGAGGAAATCGCCAGCTTCTTCGACCAGCAAGCCGGCGCGGGCGTGGTGATCAAGGCGGTCGGCGGTGGCGGCGGCCGCGGCATGCGCGTGGTACGACGGCGCGAAGACCTGGCCGAAGCGTATGCGCGCTGCCGTTCCGAGGCCAGCTCGGCTTTTGGCATCGATGCCGTCTACGCCGAGCGGCTGGTTGCGCGTGCGCGCCATATCGAAGTGCAGATCGCCGGCGACGGCACACACGTGATTGCCCTCGGCGAACGCGACTGCACCCTGCAGCGCCGCTTTCAGAAACTGGTCGAGATCGCGCCCAGCCCGGTACTGAAGCCGCAGCTGCGCGAGCAGATCATCAAGGCGGCGCTCAGGCTGGCGCGCCGCGTCAACTACCAGAGCCTGGGCACGTTCGAGTTCCTGGTCGAGGAAACCGAATCCGGTGAGCAGAAGGACTTTGTCTTCATTGAAGCCAATCCGCGCTTGCAGGTCGAGCACACCATCACCGAGCAGGTCACCGGCGTCGACCTGGTCGCGCTGCAGATCGGGATCGCCGCGGGGCAGACGCTGTCCGATCTCGGCCTGGATCCCGCTGCGCCGCCGCAAGCCCGCGGATATGCCATCCAGGTGCGCATCAACGCCGAAATGACCGATGCGCAAGGCCTGGCGCGTCCCGCACACGGCCGCCTGGAGCGCTTCGACCCGCCTTCGGGCCCGGACGTTCGAGTCGATTCCCATGGCTACACCGGCTATGAACCGTCGCCCAATTTCGACACCCTGCTGGCCAAGCTGATCGTCACCAGCGCAGCGCCGAAGTTCGACGCGGCTGTGCGGCGCCTGCAGCGCAGCCTGGCGGAGTTCCGCATCGCCGGCGTGCCGACCAACCTCAACCTCCTGCGCGCGCTGGTGCAGCGTGCCGATTTCCTCGCGCAGGACGTCCATACCCGGCACTTCGAGGCGATCGCGCAGGAGCTGACCGCAGCGGCGGAGGCCATTGCGCAGGCCGGACGCGCGCACGAAGCCTTGCTGGGCGGCGCGACCCTTCCTTCGCAGGCGCTGGCGCCGCGCCCCGCCGATCCGGAAGCGGAAATCGGCGAGGGCCTGGTGGCTGTCCGTGCGCCGCTGACGGGCAGGGTGGTGGAGCTTGGCGTCGCGCTGGACGAAGTCGTCAAGCCCGGCCAGACGGTTGCGGTGCTCGACGCCATGAAGATGGAGCACGCCATCGTCGCCGAATGCGGCGGGCGCGTGGTCGACCTGCGCCTGGAGCCGGGCGCGTTGGCCTCGGAAAACCAGGTGCTGATCGTGCTGGAGCAGCTCCAGGCCGATGGCATCGCCGTGGCCGCCGCGCAGCAGGCCGACCCCGATGCGATCCGCGCGGACCTGCAGCGCGTGCTGGACCGGCATGCCTACCTGGATGACGCCGCGCGCCCCGATGCCGTCGCCCGGCGCCGCACGCGCGGTCAGCGCACCGCACGCGAAAACGTCGCCGACCTGTGCGATCCGGATTCCTTCGTCGAGTACGGCGCGCTCGCGCTCGCCGCGCAGGCGTCGCGCCGCAGCCAGCAGGACCTGATCGTCAACACTCCCGCCGATGGCCTGATCACCGGCATCGGCAACATCAACGGCGAACTGGTCGGCAAGGAGCGGGCACGCAGCGCGGTGATGGCCTACGACGCCACGGTGATGGCCGGCACGCAGGGCAAGCGCAACCACATCAAGACCGACCGCATCGTCGAGGTGGCGCTGCGCGACGAGCTGCCCCTGGTGCTGTTCGGCGAAGGCGGTGGCGGCCGGCCCGGGGACGTGGATTTCCCTTCGGTGTCCGGGCTGTACCAGCCGTCGTTCGCTGCCTTTGCCGAGCTGAGCGGCAATGTGCCGGTGGTGGGCATCGTCTCGGGGCGCTGCTTTGCCGGCAACGCGGCCTTCCTCGGCTGCTGCGACGTCATCATTGCCGACAAGTCAGCCAATATCGGTATGGCGGGACCGGCCATGATCGAAGGCGGCGGCCTCGGCATCTTCCGCCCGGAGGAAGTCGGTCCCGCATCGGTGCAGGTTGCCAACGGCGTGGTCGATATCCTGGTCGACAACGAGGCCCAAGCCGTGCAGGCGGCGAAGCACTACCTGTCCATGTTCCAGGGGCGCGTGACGCACTGGAGCGCGCCGGAAGCGCTGGCGTTGCGTCATGTCGTGCCCGAGAACCGGCTGCGCGTGTACGACACCCGCAAGGCCATCGAGGGCCTCGCCGACGCCGGCAGCGTGCTGATGCTGCGCGCCGGCTTCGGCGCGGGCATCCACACCGCGCTGGCCCGCGTGGAAGGCCAGCCCGTCGGCATCATGGCCAATAACCCGTATCACCTTGGCGGCGCCATCGATGCGGACGCCGCGGACAAGGCATCGCGCTTCATGCAGCTGTGCGATGCGCACGGGCTGCCGATCATCTCGCTGATCGACACCCCGGGTTTCATGGTGGGTCCGGAATGCGAGGCCCGGGCCCAGGTGCGGCACGTGTCGCGCATGTTCCTGACGGCGGCCAAGTTGCGTGTCGCGCTGCTGGCGGTGACGCTGCGCAAGGGCTACGGCCTGGGCGCGATGGCCATGGCGGGCGGTGGCTTCCGCTCGGCAAGCTTTACCGTGTCGTGGCCGACCGGCGAATTCGGGCCGATGGGTCTCGAGGGCGCGGTCAGGCTGGGCTTCAAGAAGGAGCTCGAGGCCGTGCCGGATGGCCCCGAGCGCAAGGCGCTGTTCGACAGGCTGGTGGCCCAGTCCTACGAGCGCGGCCATGCGATCAACACCGCGGCCGCGGTCGAGATCGATGCGGTGATCGATCCCTCGCAGACACGGAAGTGGATCGCACAGGGCATTGCCTCGGCCGAGTTGCGCGGACGCCGGGAGCGCCGCGGATTCATCGATGCGTGGTAAGCGCCGTGCCCGTCGAATCCCTACACAGAGCCAAGAGGTTTCCATGATCAAGCATGGGTTTGACCCGGCGCAGCTGGCGCTGGGCGGCTTGCGCGTGCTCGAGGTCGGCAGCGGCGCGGCGCTGGCGTACGCGGGCAAGCTGTTCTCCGACTTCGGCGCCGAAGTCATCAAGGTCGAGAGCCCGGCGGGCGACGCGTGGCGGCGGATGCCGCCGCTGGTCAGCGCACCGGGCGCCGCGCATCCGGAAAGCGCGCTGTTTGCGTGGCTGAACACCAACAAGCGCAGCGTTACCGCCGATGACCGGAAGGCCGAGGACGGCGCCTGGCTGGCACAGCTGGCGCTGACGTGCGACGTGGTGCTGGACGCCCGTGCGCTGGATGCAGGCCCGGACATTCTCGGCGCCCCGGTCTGGCAGCGGGCGGCCGATGACGCGCCACGGCACGAGCCGATCGAGGTGGCACTCACCTGGTTCGGCGAGAGCGGGCCGTACAGCCATTACGCCGGCGCCGAAGCCGTGTGCCGCGGGCTTGCCGGCGCCGTGCACGGCAGCGGCCCCGCGGATGGGCCGCCGCACATGCCGCACGACGTGCAGTCGGCGATCGTGGTCGGGCTGAGCGCATTCTCGGCCGCCGTCGCGGCGCTGATCGGAAGCGCGCAGGGCAGCCGCCGCTATGTGCTGAGCGCCCACGAAGCGGTCTTCGGCGTGGTCGAGATGGAAGCGGGCATGGTGCAGGACCAGCGCCATCCGCTGCAGCGCCTTGGCGTCAACCGGTTCTGCGGCACGCATCCGGCCGGGATCTACCAGACCGCCGAAGGGTGGATCGGCATCTTTACGCACACCCTGCCGCAGTGGAAGGGCCTGTGCGAGGCCATCGGCCGTCCGGACCTTGGCAGCGATCCACGCTACGCAAGCGGCCCGGAACGGATGGAACGGGCGGACGAGATCGACGCGCTGCTGTCGCCTGCCTTCCTGGCGCGCACGGCCAGCCAGTGGTTCGAGATCCTGGGCGACAAGAAGCATCCGGCCGTGATCGTGCCGACCATGGAGACCCTGCTTGCCCAGGCGGTGCACCGGCAGCGCGGCGCCTTCGTGCCGGTCGGCTTGGGCGGCGCTTCGTTCGAAGGCCCGGTGGTGCCGCTGCGCCTCGATGCGGCGGGGCCGCTGCCCGGGGGCATTGCGCCGGCAAAGGGCGCGCATGACCTGCACTACCGCACCGCGGGACTGGATCATCGCCCGCGACTGACGCTGAAGCGAACGGCCGGCGAGCGCCTGCCGCTCGAGGGCATTCGCGTCGTCGACCTGACGATGGGCTGGGCGGGGCCGCTGGCGGCGCGGACGCTGGCCGACTTTGGCGCGGAGATCATCAAGGTCGAGAGCACCGGCTATCCCGACTGGTGGCGCGGTGCCAATTTCACCGAGGCATTCTATCGGGACAGGCTGTACGAGAAGAACGCGAACTTTAACCTGATGAACCGCAACAAGCTGGGGATCACGCTGGACCTGACGCGGGCCGAAGGCAGGCAGTTGCTGCTGCAGCTGGTCGAAGGTGCCGACGCGGTCATCGAGAACTACTCCGCCGAGGTCCTGCCAAAGCTCGGCCTGGACTACGAAGCCCTGCGTGCCAGCAATGAACGGCTGGTGATGCTGTCGATGCCGGCCTTCGGGCTCGGCAACGCGTGGAGCAATACCCGCGCGTACGGCGGCACGCTCGAGCAGGCCAGCGGGCTGCCGCTATACACGGGGCACCCCGATGGTCCGCCTGCCATGACCTCGTACGCCTATGGCGATCCCATCGGCGGCCTGAACGGCGGCGCGGCGATCCTGCTTGCGCTGTTTGCCCAGCAGGCGACGGGGCAGGGGCGGCACATCAACCTGTCGCAGGTAGAGGCCATGTTGCCGATGGCCGCACCGTTCATGCTGGAGCAATCCGTTGCCGGCGCCGTGTCGCCGCGGCAGGGCAATCGCCATCCGATGCATGCCCCGCATGGGTGCTTCCGTTGCGCAGGCGACGATGCGTGGATCGTGCTGACAGTGACCGACGCGGACTGGCCCGCGCTGTGCCGGGTGATCGGCCGGACGGACCTCGCGGCCGATCCCAGGCTGGCGCAGGCCTCCGGGCGGCGCGCCGAGGAGGACAGGATCGAACGGGCGATCGAGTCCTGGTGCGTGGTCCGCGACGCCGAAGCGGCAATGCAGCAGCTGCAACGGGCCGGCATCGCCGCCGGCGTGGCGCGGCCCATGTCGCAGGTGCTGCAGGACCCCCATCTATGTGCGCGCGGATTCTGGCGCCAGGTCGAGCGCGCCCACGTCGGCACCTACACATCCAGCACCGCATGGTTCAGGACCGGGCCGGACCCCGTGCCCATCCGCCGTGTCGCGCCGACGTTGGGCGAACACACCGATGCGGTGCTGCGCCGCGTGCTTGGGCTCAGCGCAGACCAGATCGCAAGCCTGGAACAACGGGGCATCACCGGCACCGTCGCGAAGCCAAAGCAGGCGAAGCAATTGCCATGAGCCCTGCAGGTATTCAGCAACACCACTATTAAGATTCGGAGACGACATGAACCAACCGACATGGATCCAGCGCTGCCTGGCAGGCGCAAAGGCCGGCAAACTCAGCATGGCGGCAGCCGCGCTTGGCATCGTGGCCGCGACCATGGCCGCGCCGGCCGCGGCCCAGAATACCGGCTGGCCCAGCAAGCCGATCCGGATGATTGTTCCCTTTCCTGCAGGATCATTCACGGATACTGTGGCCCGGGTGCTTTCCGAGCGCCTGACCAAGTCTCTCGGCCAGCCTGTGGTGGTGGAAAACAAGGCCGGCGCGAACGGACTGATCGGCGTCGGCGAGGCCGCCAGGTCCGCGTCCGACGGGTATACCTTGCTGGTCACCAACTCCAGCAGCATCACCATCAACCCGCAGATCTACAAGAAGGGCACCTACTCGCCAAAAGACTTCACGCCGGTCACCCTGGTCCTGGAGGCCCCTTTCATCCTCGTCACCAATCCTGACTGGTCGCAGAAGAACGCGATCGGTTCGGTGCCGGAGTTGGTGCGCTACGCGACGCAGCATCCCGGCAAGGTCAGCTATGGATCAGCCGGGCCGGGCAATATCGCGCATCTCAGTTTCGCCATGCTGAACAACCGGACCAAAATCAAGACCACGCACATTCCGTACAAGTCCGCGGCACAGGCGCAACTGGCCGTGATCAGCGGTGAGCTGGATACCGCCTTCGACACGTGGACGGCGCTGCCGCAGATAAAAGCGGGCAAGCTGAAGCCTCTCGCCGTTAGCGCACCGAAGCGCATGGCGCAGTTGCCGGATGTGCCAACGCTGGAGGAGCTTGGCATCTCGCCCTTCGACGTGACTTTCTGGATCGGCATGCTGGTACCGGCCGGCACGCCCCCGCAGATCGTCCAGAAGCTTCATTCGGTCGCGCAAGGGCTTCTCGAGGACAGCAAGGCGAAG
This sequence comes from Cupriavidus alkaliphilus, assembly GCF_014191175.1. Classification (NCBI taxonomy): domain Bacteria; kingdom Pseudomonadati; phylum Pseudomonadota; class Betaproteobacteria; order Burkholderiales; family Burkholderiaceae; genus Cupriavidus; species Cupriavidus alkaliphilus. Next base: position 17,668 of record NZ_JACHWE010000007.1, read on the forward strand.
ACAGCGCTGGGGCAGCAAGGCGATGTCGTGATGATCGATCCGGCCAACTTCGCGAAGCGCGTGGCCAGGGAGGAGAGCAATTGGACGGCGGTGATCCAGCGCGAAGCCATCACGCTCGATTGAGCCGGCAGCGGCGAGAGTCGCGAACTCTGCGGGGAATGTGCACCTTGGCGGTCGTTGATTGATAGCGCCGGGCGGCAGCGCGAAGGCGCAATCACCTAGGCGTACGCCGCGCCACGACAACGTCTCCAGATTCCAGTGGAAGCGTTCCAGCGGCCACCGGCGGCGATAACTCTTGACGCCGAACGCCACCCTCCGTCTGGAGTGCTCTTCAGCAGAATGGAAAAAGCCCCGAGATCTTCGCGATCCGGGGCCTTTTTCCTCTACGCGATGCCTGCCTACAGGGGAGCGTCCTTCAGCTTCTTCATCGGACGCACCTTCGCGCTGGCCGGCTTTGCCGGAGTCGACGAGGCGGCGCGCGTGCTGTGAAGCAGCGCGCAAATGCCTGGTTCAGCTGTAGTGTCAGGCCATCTCCAAAACCAAGTTGCGATAGATCTCGCGCGCACCATCCAGTTGTTCCAGCGCGATCGATTCATCGATGGTATGCGCGTCCTCCTCGCATCCCGGCCCCAGCCCGATGGTGGGGATGCGGCGGCGGCCGGCCGATTCGGAGCCGTTGGTGCAGAAGGCCCAGCTTCCGACCTGCGGCGGGCGCCCGGTTTGCGCGATAGCGCGCACCGCAGCTTGCACCAGCGGCGTGCCTGCCGGCTGTTGCCATGCCGGCAGCCAGCGTGTCGGGCGCGCCGATTCACCGGTGAAGGTCCGTACCTCATCGTCGGAGACAGCCAGTTCGTAGGCCTGCAGCCCGGCGGCGCGCAGGCAGGTGTCGATCTGGCCGAGGATGTCCTCGCGCGTCTCGCCGTCCAGCGTCCGACGGTCGAACCGGATGGTCGTCGACGTCGGGATCATCGAGATTGACGGATACGGCGACGAGACGATGTCCGTCGGCACCAGCAGCGCGGCGCCAAGGACCGGGTCGACCGGCAGTTGCAGGCCTTCCAGCGCCGTCAGCGCACGAGCGGCGGCGTGCAGCGGATTGACGCCGAGGTGCGGCGTTGCCGCGTGCGCGGGTTTGCCGTGGAAGGTGAGCTGGATTTCCAGCCGCCCCTTCTGTCCTGTCCTGACCTGCAGCTTCGACGGCTCGCAAATGACCACCGCCGCGGGCTCGCACCGGCCGAGCACTGATGCCAGCGCATGCCCTTCGATGACTTCCTCCAGCACGCTGGCGGACACTGCGATGCGCTTGCGCAGCGGCCGCTCCCGCGCCGCAGCGGCGACGCCGCAGATGGCGGCAGCGATGCCACCCTTCATGTCGGTGCTGCCGCGTCCGTACAGCCGGCCGTCGTGGATGGTGCCGCCGAATGGCTCGAAGCGCCACGTGCCGGTGACCGGCACCACGTCCATATGACCGTCGAACAACAGCGCCACATCTGCGTCCTCGGGGCCGATCAGCCCGAGCACGCTGCCGTTGCGGTCCATTGTCACCGACGTGAACCCGGCTTCGGCCATGCGGCGTGACAGCAGCGCGGCCAGGTCGCCCTCCTGCCCGGAAAGGCTGGGGATGCGCACCATCTCGCGCGCCAGCGATGCGACATCACTGAGATTGCTTGCCGGATCGATCATCACGGTATTTCCTTTTTATCAGCGGTTAACCAGCGCAGCGGGCACGCGCAGCACCAGCAGCGCACCGATCACGGTGAAGGAAGCGAGGAAGTACATGCCCCAATCGGTCGAGCCGGTCAGGTCCTTGATCCAGCCGATCGCATAGGGGCTGGCAAAGGCGGCGAGGCCGGCGAAGGAATTGATTGCCGCAATGCCCGCCGCCGCGCTGCGCCCTTCGAGGAAGGCGGTCGGCAGGCTCCAGAACAGCGGCGAGCAGACCATGCACCCGGCCGCAGCCACCGACAGCATCGCTACCGCGAACGCCGGGTTATGGCTGAACATCGTGCTGAGCGCGAGGCCGGTGCCGCCGACGAGAAATGGGATGACCATATGCCAGCGCCGCTCGCGCGTCTTGTCGGAATGTCGGCATACCAGGATCATCGACACCACCGCGAACGCGTTCGGGATCGCCGTCAGCAGGCCGACGTCGAGCAGCGAGACCACGCCCGTCGAGCGGATCACCGACGGAATCCAGAACGCGAGGCCAGACAGGCTGGAGACCGTGCAGTAGCAGATCAGCGCCATATGGATTACGCGGCGGTCGCGGAACAGCTTCAGCAGCGACACATGCTCGGTCTTGCTTGCCTTCTCCGCCGCGATGTTGTGCGCGAGGCGGTGTTTCTCGGCCGCGCTGAGCCAGCGTGCCTCGGCGATGCTGTCGTCCAGGTACCAGAGCACGGCAAGGCCCAGTACCACCGACGGAATCGCCTCGAGCAGGAACATCCATTGCCAGCCGGCAAAGCCGTAGTGCTGGTGCATGCTTTCCATGATCCAGCCCGACAGCGGTCCGCCGAGGATGCCTGCCACCGGCACCGCGGTCATGAAGACCGCGATCACCTGGCCGCGGCGGTGCGACGGGAACCAGTAGGTGAGGTACAGGATGATGCCGGGATAGAAGCCCGCCTCGGCTGCGCCCAGCAGGAAGCGCAGGATGTAGAACTGCGTCGGTGTTTTGGTCAGTGCCATGCAGGCCGAGATGCAGGCCCACAGGACCATGATGCGTGCCAGCGTCTTCTTGGCGCCGATGCGGTGCATCAGCACGTTGCTCGGCACTTCGAACAAGAAGTAGCCGATGAAGAAGATGCCGGCACCGAGACCGTACACTGTGTCACTGAACTTCAGCTGGTCCAGCATCTGCAGCTTGGCAAAGCCGACGTTGACGCGGTCCAGGAAGGCTGCCACGTAGCAGGCCATCAGGAAAGGTAGCAGTCGCCAGGCCACCTTGCGGTAGAGCGCGTTGTCGTGCGCTGCCGTCATGTCCGATGTGTTCGGGGTCGCGGCCGGCGCGCGCAGCGCCGGCGCGGAATGCAGGGAATCGCTCACTATGTTCCTCCTTTGGATTTTGATGAGACAACAACGCCCCTGCGGGCGCCCGCAGGCGCCTGCATGTATTTTTTTATTTCGACTAGGGAAGGGGGCGGAAAAGGCCGCCGGCTACGCGGCCAGGGCCTGCGGCGGTATCGCGCCGCGCTGGCTGGTGATGCGGCCGTAGGCCTCGGGGCGGCGGTGCCGCTCGAAGTTGAAGGTCGTGGACTTGTACGACTGGCACAGGTCGAGGTCGCAGCGCGCGATGGCCAGTTCGTCGCCTTTGGTCGAGCAGGCCGCGACGATCTCGCCCGAGGGTGCGATGATGCAGGTGCCGCCGATCATCTCGCAGCCTTCTTCCTTGCCGGCCTTGGCTACGCCGACCACCCAGGTGCCGTTCTGGTAGGCGCCGGCCTGCATCACAAGGTGGTTGTGAAACATCGACAGGTCGTCGTGCTCCGGCGCGGGCGGGTTGTGCACGGGCGTGTTGTAGCCCAGCAGGATCATCTCGGCGCCTTGCAGGCCCATCACGCGATAGGTCTCCGACCAGCGGCGGTCGTTGCACAGCGCCATGCCCATGACGCCGCCGAAGCCTTGCCAGACGCCAAATTCGTCGCCTGGCTCGAAATAGCGCTTTTCCAGATGCTGGAAGGCGCGCCACGGCTCATGTTGGTCGTGGCCGGGCAGGTGCACCTTGCGGTATTTGCCGATGATCTTGCCGTCTCGGCCGACGAGGATGGCAGTGTTGTAGCGCCGCTCCGCGCCGCCTTCGAGCGCCAGTTCCGCATAGCCGAGGTAAAAGCCGATGCCGAGCCGCGCGGCGGTGTCGAACAGCACGCGCGTCTCGGGGCCGGGCATTTCGCTCTCGTAGAAGGCGTTGAGCGCTTCGGGGTCTTCCATGTACCAGCGCGGGAAGAAAGTGGTCAGCGCAAGTTCTGGGAACACCACGAGGTGGCAGCCCATCTCGTGGGCATGGTGCAGGTGGGCCAGCAGGCGGGCGACAACGTCGCGGCGCGAGTCGCTGCGCTGGATCGGGCCGAGCTGGGCTGCGGCGACATGAACAAAGCGGGACATGATCGGGAAGTCTCCGGTTATGCAGGGAATGTCAGGCGGAAAGTTCGAGCATCAGGTCGAGCAGCACGTCTGCGCCGGCCTGGATGTCGCGGTCGAGGGTCAGTTCGGCGACGTTGTGCGACAGGCCGGCCACGCTGGGCACGAAGATCATGCCAGCCGGGCACATGCGGGCGAGTATCTGGGCGTCGTGCCCAGCGCCGCTGGGCATGCGCTGCACGCTGTGCCCATGCCGGCGCGCGATGGCCTCGACGCGGTCGACCATGCCGGCATCGAACGCCACCGGCGCGAAGTCGGCGAGGGTGCGTTGGCTGAGCCGAACACCCTCGGCCTTCGCTATCTCCTGCGCATAGGCCAGTGTGCGTTGCACCGCTTCCACCAGCACAGCGCCATCGGTATTGCGCAGGTCGACCGTGAACACCGCGCGGTTCGGGATCACGTTGACGAGGTTCGGGAAGCACTGTACCTGGCCGACGGTCGCAAGCTGCGCGCCGCCCAGCTCGCGCGACAGGTCGCGCACGAAGCAGGCAATGCGCGCGGCGACGAGGCCGGCGTCGTGGCGCAGCCGCATCGGTGTCGTGCCGGCATGGTTGGACGTGCCCTCCACGGTGAACTCGGTCCAGTGGATGCCCTGCACGCCGGTGACCGCGCCGATGGCGATGTCCTCGTGCTCCAGCACCGGGCCCTGCTCGACATGCAGTTCGACGAAGGCATGCACGCGATTGCGACCCACTGGCGCAGGGCCGGCATAGCCGATCCGCGCGAGGTTATCGCCAACCGTGGTGCCGTCTATGCCGCGTGTATCCAGCGCCTGCTGCAACGGCAGGTCGCCCTGGAACACTAGGCTACCCATCATGTCCGGGGCAAAGCGCGCTCCTTCCTCGTTGGTGAAGAACGCAACGGCCAGTGGACGGCGCGTGACGATGCCGGCATCGTCCAGTGCGGCCATCACTTCCAGGCCGGCAAGCACGCCGAGGTTGCCGTCATAGCGCCCGCCTGTGCGCACGGTGTCGATGTGCGAGCCGGTCATCACCGGCGGCAAGTCTTCGCGGCCGGCACGCACGCCGACCACGTTGCCGATCCCGTCGATGCTGACCGCCAGCCGAAGCTCGCGCATCCACGACACTACCAGGTCGCGTCCGGCGCGGTCTTCGTCGGTCAGCGCAAGCCGGCAGACCCCGCCGCCTTCGATGGCGCCGACTTCGCCGAGCATGGCGATCCGGTGCAGCAGCCGAGCCAGGTCGATCCTCGCGGTTCGTTCAAGGTCGAGGGTCGCGGTCACGCTGCTTTCCTCACGTCTTCGGGCAGGCGGCCGACGATGCGCTGGTACAGCGCCACATCGGTCGCGCCTTCGCTGCCGAACACCAGCACCCGGCTGGCCGCGGTCAAGCCGAGTTGTTCACGCGTGGCGGAATCGGCCATGGCGCCAAGGCAGCCGGCCAGCCCCGCCACCGCCGATTCGCCGGCGACGATGGGGGCATCGCCATAGCGGCCGTCGGCCAGCAGGCGCACGCTTTCCAGCGCCGAGGCATCGTCGATGGTCAGGAAGGCATGCGCCCCGGGATGCAGCACTTCCCACGCCAGCAGCGAGACTTCGCCACAGGCGAGCCCGGCCATCACCGTGTCAAGGTCGCCATGGACCGCCACCGGCTTGCCGGCGCGCGCGCTTTCATACAGGCAGGCGGCCTTGTCCGGCTCGACCACGATAAAGCGCGGGCGCTTGTCGCCGAGCGCTTCCCAGAAATGCGCGCACACCGCGGCGGCAAGCCCGCCCACGCCGCCCTGCAGGAACACGTGAGTTGGCAACTTGCCGTCTGGCAACTGGCGCAGCGCTTCGTCGGCCATCACCGCGTAGCCCTGCATCACGTCCTTGGGTACCTCCATATAGCCTTCATAGGAAGTGTCGGAGACCACGAAGCGCCCTAGCCGTGCCGCGTCCTCGGCCGCCTGGCGCACCGAGTCGTCGTAGTTGCCGGCGGTGCGGACCACCTGCGCGCCGTACAGCTCGATAGCGGCCTTGCGGCCCTCGCTGACGGTGGCGTGAATATAGATCACGCACTGGCAGCCGAAGCGCTGCGCGCCCCAGGCCACGGAGCGGCCGTGGTTGCCGTCGGTGGCGCAGGTGACCGTGATGTCGCGCACCACGTTGGCATAGCGGCCCGACAGCAGGTCATCGATCGACACGTCGCTCACGCCCAGCCGGCTGCCGATCTCGCGCACCAGCAGGCGGCTGACCGCGTAGGCACCGCCGAGCGCCTTGAAGCTGCCCAGCCCGAAGCGGTCGCCTTCGTCCTTGTAGAGGATCTGTGCGACACCGGCGGCTTGTGCAAGGCCATCGAGTGCGACCAGCGGCGTCGGCGCGTAGCCCGGCCAGCGGCGGATCTGCTCAGCGGCGCGGACAAAGGCTGCGCCGCCGAGCACGGCTTGCTGACGGGCGCCATAAGGGGCACCGGGCGTGGCGGCCGGGTTCAGCGCGCACTGCAGCTTCAAGTTGGGGAGCGGGTGGTTCAAGACAGTCTCCTGGGTTGGGATCTAGCGATGTAAATCGCCGTAGTGGTCATGGAGCGACTCGATTTCCTCGAGCCGCTCGCGCGCCGCGTCGCCGAGGATCAGCGCGAGGCTTGTGCAAAGGTGGTTGATCAGGCTGACGGCCGCGACATAGGAGTCGAACACCGCCGCGCCGTGGTTGACGCAGCGAAGCACCACGTCGGAGCGTGCCGGCAGGTCGGTCGCGCTGGGGTCGGTCAGGATCACGACCTTGGCGCCGACGCGGTTGGCGTGCGCCACCATCGGCCACAGCAGCGTGACGCGGCGGCGGAAGTCCATCACCAGCAGCACATCGTCCGCGCCCAGATCGGCAAGGTCTTCGGCAAGGTTCAGGCCGGCGCCCGGCGCCAGCGTGACGCCCGGCCGCAACTGGGTCAGCAGCGCCCATGCGTACTGCGCCAGCACGCGGCCGTTGCGGAAACCGGCGATAAAGACGCGCCCGGCGCCAGCGAACAGCGCGACGGCCCGCTCGACATCGGCTGGGTGCAGGCGGTCGAAGGTCTGGGCGAGGTTCTGCAGGTCGTTGGCGAGATGGCGCGCCAGCGGCGCCTGGTCATCGACAGGGGCTTGCACGCCGGCCAGCTCGTACAGCGGCGAACCGCGGTCGGCCTCGTCGCGCAGCAGGGCGCGGACTTCGTTGAAGTTCTCATAGCCGAGGCGGCGGAAAAATCGACCGGCGGTCGCCTTGGACACGCTGGCCTTCTGCGCCAGCTCGGTGGCCGAGTAGGCCGCCAGATTGCTGATGCACTCCAGGGTCACAGCGGCCAGGCGGCGCTCGCTTTCGGTGAGCTGGTCGTTCAGGGCTAGGATCTTGTCTTGCAACGATGAGGTCATGTTTTGGTCCGAATGAAACTTCGGTTTCAGAAATATAGGTGACTGAAACTTTGATGTCAATAAACTGGATGGATGAAATTTTGATTTCAGGAAGGCATTGTCGCGCACATGCAGGTGCGGTGGAATAGCTCGATCCGACCAGACAGGCGCGCCTTGGACGAGCGCAGCTTCCTAGGGACCCAGAAGCCGGCGTCGATCATGATCCGGCGTACCGTTTCCTTGGCCAGGCCCGGTCATGGACAAATGGGAATTCGGCTTCGAATGCCTTCAGGACCGGCATCACCGCGGCGTAGGGAACAGTGATTAACTTCTGTGCTTGTTCCTTTTATTTCGCTGCGTCGACCTTCCCATACTGATTGAAGTACCGAATCACCTTCTGCACCTGGCCGAGTTCCCTGATGCAAGCACGCGGCGTCGTAGTGCGCATCGGCGTCCCCCGGCGCCAGCTCGATACTGCGCTCGTAAGCACGCAGGGCGGCCTGCGTGGAACCGGTACCACACGACAAGTCCTCCGGGAAAGCTGCTCCCGGGCCGCCCGCTGAAATCTTCCCCGCATGGCCAGGGAACCTGCAAACGCCTGCTGCCCTGGACCCTTGTCCGACCCCTCGCTCCGTCGCTTGCCGTCTTCGCGAAATTCCGCAGCTACTGCCACGCCCACAAAGGCGAGCCAGATTTTGCAATTCCACGAGTCTCACAATCAGGCGAGGGGATTGGCGCTGCGCGAACAACATGCTGTTTCTCCGCGCTTGCCTAGTGCCGACTAAAAACGACGGCTAGGATTCAACGCAACCCGCCAAGTATCGATTCATCGGTCCATTGCGATGGCGGTGGGTGCAATGCCAGCCCATTTTCTTGACCCAATCACGTCGCCATTCATTCATCCAATGGAAGACGAGGGCGCTGCTTTATCCGTTCATTTCGTTTGCACGAACCAAGAAAGGTCTTAATGCCATGAAACCTGCATCTACCTCGCTGTCTGTCCCCGGGGGAATCACCCGCCGCCAAGTGCTCTCGCTCGGAACGAGTGCCGCAGTCGCTGCGTCCTTGCCCATCGCGGCTATGGCCGCTTCGAAGACGTCCACCGCGCCGAACAGCGCGGCAACCTCACAGAGGAATCTCGCCATGAACTATGTCACGACCAAGGACGGTGTCCAGATATTCTTTAAGGACTGGGGCCCTGCCGATGCGACGCCGATCGTCTTCTCTCACGGATGGCCGCTGAGTTCCGACGATTGGGATGCCCAGATGATGTTCTTTCTAGCCAAGGGCTATCGCGTCATTGCCCATGATCGGCGCGGCCATGGCCGCTCGTCGCAGGTTTGGGAAGGCCACGATATGGACCACTACGCCGACGACCTGGCAGCAGTGATAACGCATCTTGACCTCAAGGGCGCCATCCATGTGGGCCACTCCACTGGCGGTGGCGAAGTTGTGCGCTACCTGGCGCGACACGGCGAGAAGCGGGCCTCGAAAGCCTGCCTGATTGCGGCGGTTCCGCCGCTCATGGTCAAGACGTCATCCCATCCGGGCGGTCTGCCGAGGGAGGTGTTTGACGGCCTGCAACTGCAGACGGCCACCAATCGGGCACAGTTTTTCCGGGACCTTCCCGCGGGGCCGTTCTATGGTTTCAACCGGCCGGGCGCAAAGCCTCAGGAAGGCGTTATCCAGAACTGGTGGCGGCAAGCCATGATGGGTGGCGCGAAGGCGCATTACGACGGCATCGTGGCGTTCTCGCAGACCGACTTTACCGAGGATCTGAAGAAGATCAATCTACCCGTGCTGGTGATGCACGGCGATGACGATCAGATCGTGCCCTACTCAGAATCCGGACCCTTGTCGGCCAAGCTCTTGAAGAAGGGCATCCTGAAGACGTACAAAGGCTTCCCGCATGGAATGCCGACGACGCAGGCGGAGGTCATCAACGCCGATCTCGCGGCCTTCCTCAAGGCCTGATCGGCCGAAGCCGGAGACAACTGCCTGGTCTGCTTCGAAGCGGACCAGGAATAGTTGCCCCTCGGCTCATGCCGGGGGGGGGTGATCGATGGCATCAATCCATTGTCACCCAAATCAGAGCTCGCATCGACTCGCGCTCGTCCTGCACCGCAATGCCTCAGGTCCCTTGGCCGCTATGGCGATTCCTGCCGCGATAAGTATGCTGGCCAGGAAGACTGTCGACCAGTCTCGCTCCGTCACCCGGGCGGCCAAAGCCAGGCAGAGCATCGATAGTACGGGCGTGGCGTAGCCGAGAATGCCGACTTGCGCGGCGTTGCCGCTGCGCATGGCAACGTCCCAAAGCACGAAGGAGACACCGAGCGGTCCCAGGCCGATCGCCAATATCCAGCCCATGTCGGCGGCGGAGATTGCGGTGCGTGGTTCGAATGCAAGGTGGCTGGCGAGGGCCAGCAAGCCGGCGCCCAGGCAGAAGCCGCCCGTCGCCCACGATGAAAACGGAGGCAACCAGCGCGTGCCCAGCGAATAAACGGCCCATACGAAGGCTGCGAGCAATGCGAGGGCATAGCCGGTGGCGTGGTCGCTGCTGAACGCCACTGCGCCCGAGCCGGAGGTGATGGCAATGACGCACCCGGCAAAGGCCAGCAGGGCGCCAAGCAGCCTGGCCGCGCATTCTGTTCCGCGCCAGGCCGTTGTGCCCAGCAGTACCAGGATCAGTGGCCACAGATAGTTGATGAGGTTCGCCTCGACGATCGGTGCCAACCGGAAGGCCATGACGAGGCCGGCGTTATAGATGAACAGGCACCCCACGCCGAATGCGAGCGTGCGAAACGGCACGCGCCAGGCGCGCACGCGATGCAGGCAGGTGAGGCTTCCCGCCGAAAGTGCCAGCCCGGTGAGCAACAGCGGCGGCAAGTCTGGCGCGTACGACACCAGCGTGGCGAACGACGCCCAGAGCAGAATCGCGCCGGTCGCGCAGATCCAGGCCATCATGCTCATGCCGCTGCTCCCGTCATGCGAATTGTCGGTGAGGGCGCTGAAAGCGGTTCGAAGGTTTCCCCGTTGAAATTCGTCATGAAGTCGATACCGAGAGCGCGGATGTGGTCAGTCATGAAGTCGATAAACACGCGTATACGCGTGGGAAGGTGCTGGCGGCTCAGGTAGCAGATGTAGTGGCCGCGATCGTCTGGCGCGTGCCGTGCCAAGGCGATTCCGAGTTCATGGTTTGCGACATGATCCCGGATCTGGTAGCCGGCCATTTGTGCGATCCCCCATCCTTGCAGCACTGCGTGCAGCACGAGGTCCGCATCGTTGAATGTCATACGCGCCTTGGGCAGGACCTTGCGTACGATGCCGTCGACCTTGAACTCCCATTCGAAGATGCGTCCGCTGGAGAAACGGAAGTTGATGCATTCGTGGTGTGCGAGGTCGTCCAGTGTCTCCGGCAGTCCGTGCCGGGCTACATACGACGGCGCCGCGCACAGTGCCATCTGCATCGGGATCAGTTGCTTGGCGATGATGCTGGAATCCTCGATCCGCCCATTGCGAAATGCGACATCGATCTGCGCCGATGCGAAGTCCGTCGGCCGGTCGTCCAGCACCAGGTCGATGGCAATGTCCGGATAGGTTTTGACGAAGCTGTCGAGCAACGGTGCCACGACCTTTCGGCCAAAACCCACGGTGGCGCTGATGCGCAGCTGGCCACGCGGGGGGCCCTCGCGCAACTCGAGCATGTCGTTCATGGCTTCTACGATATGCGTGACGCCCTTGTGGCAGTTCTCGAAGAAGCGCTGACCTTCGCGCGTGAGCTGTGTCGCACGTGTGGTGCGCAGGAAGAGTCGGGTGCTCAACTGTGTTTCCAGCTTTTGCACGTTGCGGCTCACGGCTGACCGTCCGATGCCCAGGCGCTCGCCGGCTTTGGCGAAGCTGCCTTCGCTGGCGACGGCCATGAATGCCATGATCCCCGCGTAGCTCGCGGCAAAGCTTGTCGACAGCGCGTCAGCGCGATTCGGCTGGCCGATCCGGAAATTGCGGTCCAATACGTCCGCCTGTTGCGTCGATTCCATGTGTTCTTCCCCCAATGCATTGCGCTGCCTGGTGTCGGCTTTCTTGCGAGGGGCGCTCAACGGCCGCCGGAGCCTGGCGGGGCAGGCGCACGGCAAAGCGTGCGCCGCCACCGGGGCGCCCATTCCGCACGGAATGCTGCCGCCGTGGCCGTTCACGATGCACTGGCAGATTGCCAGTCTCATCCCCATCCCTTCATCCCTGGTCGTATAGAACGCATCGAACAGGCGTAGCACGGCGTCGCCGGCAAAGCCGCAGCTACGGTCGCCGACCGCCACGACGGCGTCGTGCATGCCGGCGGCCAGATGTATGAACATTTGGCGTGTCTGCCATGGCTTGTCTGCCATGGTGTGACCGCCATGGTAATGAGCGCTTAATAGACCGTAAATGACAGCGCTCCCAGTTTTTCTGCCAGACTGCCAGCCCTCCGGACCACGTCATGAGAATGTCATCCGGCATTGGTGCATTCCGGGAAACGGCGCCGCGCTCCGGACCCTCTTGTGACGCACCCACGCGCGCACTAGACTCGCGGCCACATTGCCCTGTCGCGACGACACCCGCCGGACTGACCGACGCGGGACGCCTGGCCTATGCCTGAGAGTCGTGCGATGCCACTGGATGTGACATACGGAAGCCGATGATGACAGCACTATCGATACCCGAGACCGTCGGGCGACAGGCATGTACCGGGGAGATTGCCGTCGTGCAGCAGCGCCCGCTGGCCGTCCTGTTACGGTCGGGGCACAGGCTTGCGCGGGATTGCCCTATTGACATAGCATCGCTCGATGCCCGCGATTCCTCTTATGGTTCAACATCAGTCACTCCCCGCCTCAGAGAACATTGAAGACATGCCGCGCAACATCCTGTTCGTGGCGTATCCCGATGTCAGCCTGCTCGATCTCGCCGGACCCCAGACCGTGTTCTGGGCCGCCTCCAACTACGCGCGGGCGCGCGGGATGGCGGGTTACCGGTGCCACACCACCAGCTTCTCCGGTGGAATGGTTGCCACGGTGGAGGGCACCGCAATGAGTTCGGTGTCCCTGGCGTCGTTCGACCTGCGGGTCGTCGACACGGTGATCGTACCGGGGTCACCCACGATCCTTGAGGTGGCGAAGAACGAGACGGCGCTGATCGACTGGCTGGCCACAGCGTCGGGCAAGATCCGGCGCATGGCCTCTGTGTGCAGCGGCGCATTCCTGCTGGCATTCGCCGGCTTGCTGGACGGCAAGCGCGCCACCACGCACTGGGCCATGCTGGACCGGTTCCGCGAATTGTTCCCCACAGTGGACCTCGATCCCGACGCGATCTTCGTGCAGCAGCAGAACCTCTGGACGTCGGCCGGGGTGACCACCGGCATCGACCTGGCCCTGGCGATGGTGGAAGCCGACTACGGACACGAGGTCGCGCTCAATTCCGCCAAGGAACTGGCGGTCTACATGAAACGCCCCGGGGCCCAGCCGCAGTTGAGCGAGATCCTGATCTCCCAGAGCCGGCAGGTGCCAGTGTTTGAGTCGCTGCATTTGTGGATCCTGCAGAACCTCTCCACGCAGGAGTTGTCCGTCGAACAGCTTGCCGACTACGTCGGCATGAGTCCGCGTAATTTCGCGCGCATATACAAGGAAAAGACGGGGCGCACGCCGGCCAAGGGCGTGGAGCATTTCAGGCTCGAAGCGGCGCGGCGGCAGCTGCAGGATCCGGGCCGGCCCATCGACGTCATCGCGCGCGAGTGCGGCTTCGGCAGCGAAGAGCGGATGCGCGTGGTGTTCCAGCGCCACTTTGGAATGTCTCCAAGTGAGTACCGGCTGAAGGTCAACCGCTAGGATCGCTCGCTCCGCTCCCGGATCCGATTGATGCGAAAAAGGAAACACCGTGGGCCCCGCACCGGTCTGGTGCCGGCCCACGGCCACACGTAGCATGCACGTACTGTGGCAAGGCGCTAGCTGTAGCCGATGCCGCACTGGTGGCCCCGATCATGGCATGGTCACATCGCCGTCCCCGAACGCTTTCGCCTGAGCGACCTCGTGCAGCGCTACCTGCAGGCGACCGGCGACAAGCGCGCCATCGTTGCAGATCCGGCGGCGGAAGGCGAGGCACGGCTTGGACACATCCACTGCGGGAAGGGATTCGTCAGACAAAATAGGCGGAGACGATGATGGATAGCGAGCGGTTGCAGCCTCCGCCATTGACCTTGCTCGACAGATATCGGGGACAGGGATTCTTGGCGCTGTACACCACGACCGTCACGGTGTCCGGAGGCGAGGCCGCGCATGGCCGGGCGTCCGGCGTGGCAAGGTCCGACGATGGCAATCTCATCGTCGAGCTGCGCCTGCCTGCGGCGATGGGCGGGCCCGGCAGCGGCACCAATCCGGAGCAGCTTTTCGCGGCAGGCTATGCCGCCTGCTTTCACGGGGCACTGAGTCTTCTTGCCCAGCGCGCGCAGGTCGACACGACCCGGGCTACGGTGGCGGTCGAGGTGTCCTTCGGCCGCGATCCCGTTGATGGCGGCTACGCGCTGATTGCCGAGATTCGCGTCCGCATGCCGGGCGTGGAGCGCCGCCAGGCCGAGGAACTGGTACGCAACACCGAGCGTCTTTGTCCTTACGCCAAGATGGCTCGCGGGGGCATTCACAGCATCGTGAGCGTGATCGACTGACTGCACTACGCCCTGGCAGCCCTGGCCAGCGCAACCAGGTCTTCCCAGCCGGCATCCTCCAATTGATAGCTGCCTATTGACGGGTAGAGTTTGTCCAGCGTTCGGACTGGCCGGCAAGCTCCGTTGCGACAAAGTCCACCAGTACGCGTACGCGCGCTGGGATACGTCGACCGAATCCGTGCAGCACCTGCAGCGGTACCGCGAGTAGCGCCAGGGCGGGCATTACGCGCTGCAGCCGGCCGGCATCGAGGTCAGCCTGCACGGCGAGCTGCAGCAGTTGCGCGATACCGAGGCCGTTGAGCGCTGCCGTGCGCATCGCAGCGCCATTGTCGGCATCGAACGATCCCTTTGTCTGCAGCCGCGTGCCGTCGGCAAGCGTGACTGGCATGACTTGTCCGGCCAGCCGATAACGCACATGGCGATGGTGCAGCAGGTCCGCCGCCGTGCGAGGCTCCCCGTAACTTTCCAGGTACGCAGGCGACGCCACCAGCACCAGAGGAAGGTTTGTCAGGTGCCGTGCATGCAGGCCGCTGTCCGTTGCGTGACCGGCGCGAAAGGCCACGTCGAACCCCTCGCGGATCAGATCGGCGTGCTGGTCGCTGAAGCTGACGTCCAGCGACAGACGCGGATGGCGCGGCATCAGTTTCGCCGCGATCGCGGCCAGCAATGTAGTGCCCAGATCGCCCGGCATGCTGATGCGAAGATGACCTGCCACCGCCATCTCCGACGGCGCGACCAGCCCCTCGCTTGCTTCTTCGAGTCCCCGTACCAGCGGCGCGACGCGTCGGTAGAAGACGGTCCCTTCGTCGGTCAATGCGAAGGCGCGGGTGGATCGGTGAAAGAGCTTCACGCCTAACCTGGCTTCAAGTCGCGACACGCTCTTCGAAATGGCCGAAGGCGTAGTGCCGAGGAGCCTGGCGGCACCGGTGAACGAACCCGCTTCCACCGCACGGACAAAGGCTGAAAGGCCATGGAGGCGTTCTATCGACATAGAAGACAATTTGGCACAAGTCATGCGTCCATTGTAGGGCTGCCCCGGTTGCGACGGATCCTTTAGATTCTTAACCTCATCCAACAGGAATGTCGAGGTACACGATGAGCAAGCTTGAAGGAAAGGTCGCGGTCATTACGGGTGGCAACAGCGGCATAGGATTGGCGATGGCAAGGCGGTTCGTCAACGAGGGGGCCCAGGTGGTCATCGTTGGCCGGCGTAGTGACGCCGTTGACGCGACGGTAGCCGAACTGGGGCCGCGGGCGATGGGCCTGGCAGGCGATATCGCCGATCTGTCCACGCATGATCGTGTGGCGGCGGCGGTCACCACGCGGTTTGGCGGGGCCGACATCTACGTGGCCAACGCGGGCATGAACCAGATCAGGCCGTCCGGCCAGGTCGGCATCGACGAATACGACGCACAGTTCGCCACCAACACGCGAGGTGTGTTCTTTGGCGTGCAGAAGATCGTGCCGGTGTTACGCGACGGCGGCTCCATCCTCCTTGTCAGCTCGATTGCCAGCGCCAAGGTGCTCGATGGACACGCCGTCTATGCAGGTACCAAAGCGGCGATTGAAGCGTTTGCGCAGAGCTGGGCGCTCGAGTTCAAGGCGCGTGGCATCCGGGTGAACGTCATCAGCCCAGGTCCCATCGATACGCCGATCCTGTCCAAGCTCGGCGTTGCCGAGGCTGACAGGCCAGCTTTCGAGGCCGGCGTGGCAAGTGCCATTCCGCTTGGTCGCCTTGGGCGTGCCGACGAGATTGCATCTGCCGCACTGATGCTGGCCAGCGGGGAAGGCAGCTTCATCACCGGCGTGAACCTGCGCGTCGATGGCGGGATCGCGCTGACCTGACCTGACATGGCTGACTGCAAACGGCCCGGCGTCATCCGGAAATTCCGCACCGACCCTTCGCGCGTGACGCTCGACGGGCCCGTGCTCGACGAAGAAGAGCGCCGGGCGATCGCCGCCTGGCCGGGATACGCTCCCGCCAGTCGCCCGCCGCCTACTGAACCGATTCGGACACCTCGTCCTGCTCTTCACCCAGGAAGCCGCCGCTCTGGTGCCGCCACAGCCGCGCATAGGTGCCGTTCTTCGCCAGCAATTCGGCGTGCGTGCCCTGCTCGATGATGCGCCCCTGGTCCATCACGATCAGGCGGTCCATGGCGGCGATGGTGGAGAGGCGGTGGGCGATCGCGATCACGGTCTTGCCTTCCATCATTTCGTCCAGGCTTTCCTGGATGGCGGCCTCGACTTCGGAGTCCAGCGCGCTGGTGGCTTCGTCCAGCAGCAGGATCGGCGCGTTCTTGAGCATCACGCGGGCAATCGCGACGCGCTGGCGCTGGCCACCCGAGAGCTTGACGCCGCGTTCGCCGACCAGCGTGTCGTAGCCGGTGTGGCCGTGCTGGTCGCTCAGCTGGCGGATGAAGTCATCGGCCTGGGCGTGCACGGCGGCGTTGCGGATCTCGGCATCGGTGGCGTTGGGACGGCCATAGGCGATGTTGTCGCGGATCGAGCGATGCAGCAGCGAGGTGTCCTGCGTGACCATGCCGATGGCGCCGCGCAGGCTGTCCTGCGTCACCCTGGCGATGTCCTGCCCGTCGATGCGGATGCGGCCGCTGTCCACGTCGTAGAAACGCAGCAGCAGGTTGATCAGCGTGGACTTGCCCGCGCCGGAGCGGCCCACCAGCCCGATCTTCTCGCCCGGACGCACGGTCAGGCTGAGGCCGTCGAGCACCTGGCGTTCGCCGTTGTAGTTGAAGCGGACCTGGTCGAATTCCACTTCGCCGCGCCGGATCTGCAGCGCGGGCGCGCCGGGCGCGTCCTGCACCTTGGCCACGTGCGTGAGCGTGGCAATACCGTCCTGCACCGTGCCGATGTTCTCGAACAACGAGGCCATCTGCCACATGATCCAGTGCGACATGCCGTTGATGCGCAGCGCCATGGCGGTAACCGCCGCCACCGCGCCGGTGCCGATCTCGGCCCCGTGCCACAGCCACAGCGCATAGCCGCCCGCCCCCAGGATCAATCCCACCACCAGGGCCTGGTTGACGACCTCGAACTGGCTGACGAGGCGCATCTGCCGGAACCCGGTTTCCTTGAAATCCTCCATCGCCGCGCGCGCGAAGTGGGCCTCGCGCCGGGTGTGCGAGAACAGCTTGACGGTGGTGATGTTGGTGTAGGCGTCGGTGACGCGGCCGGTCATGGACGAGCGGGCGTGCGCCTGCTCCTGCCCGACCTTGCCCAGGCGCGGCACGAAGTACAGCATGGCCAGGCCGAACAGCACGATCCAGCCGATGAAGGGCAGCATCAGCCGGAAATCGAAGCCGCCCGCCAGCGCGATGATGGTGATGAAGTACACGCCGATGGCGAGCACGATCTCGATGAAGGTGAACAGCACCTCGCGCACGGCCAGCGCGGTCTGCATGACCTTGGTGGTGACCCGTCCGGCGAACTCGTCGGAGAAAAACGACAGGCTCTGCCTGAGCATCAGCCGATGGAAGTCCCAGCGCAGCCGCAGCGGCAGGTTGATCGCCAGCACCTGGTGCTGCACCATGGTGCGCAGCGCCACCAGGCCGATGCTGGTGACCAGCACGATGCCGATCCCCCACAGCACGCGTTGCTCCTGTGCCGAAGCTTCCCGGTTGCCCTGCCACGCCGCCAGCAGATCCACCACTTGGCCGAGGAAGGAGAACAGCCACGCCTCGTAGATCGACACGCCGGCACTCAGCAGCGCCAGCGCGACGAAATAGCGGCGGGTGCCGCGGGTGCAGGCCCACAGGAAAGCCGCCAGGCCCTTGGGCGGCGGCGGTGCCTCGTCGGGCGGGAATGGATCAAGCAGACGTTCGAACGCGCGCAGCAAGGGGACCTCCGAAACGACAGAAGGCCCGCCATTCAGCCGGCATGCGGATTGGACGGCCCTCTTCGGTGTGAGCCGCAGATTCTACCCCCGGAAGCGCGGCGGTGCAGGGCCCCGCTCGCGGGCAGCGCCTATTCCGCGACGATCTTGCGTTCGATGGCAATGCGCTTCCATTGCGCAAGGTCCTGCTTCATGCGCGCGCCGAACTCCGCGGGGGTAGCGGCCAGCGGGCGCGACCCGTCCGGCTCCAGGATCGTGCGCACTTCCGCGGATGCGGCAATCTCCGCGATCTCGCGGTTGAGCCGCTGTACCAGCGCGGCGGGCGCGCCGGCCGGCGCCAGCACGCCGACCCAGATCTCGATGCCATAGCCCGGCACCGACGCAGCCAGTGGCGGCAAGTCCGGAAATGCGGGATTCGGCGCCGCGGAAGTCACCGCCAGCGGCCTGACCTTGCCGGACTTGATCTGCGTGGCGATCGAGCTGTAGTTCGACATCATCACGTCGATCTGCCCGGCGGCCAGGTCGATCAGCGCGTTGGCCGCGCCCTTGTACGGCACGTGCATCATCTGGACCTTCGAGGTGTCGCACAGCAGTTCCGTGGCGAGCTGGCCGAGCGAACCTACCCCGGCCGAGCCGTAGCTGATCGCTCCCGGCCGGGCCCGGGCCGCGGCGATGAGATCGGCCGGCGTGCGGATCGACCGCGATGCCGCGATGGTGGACGATACCGCGAGCAGCAGCGGACCGTCGGCCACCAGCGCCACCGGCGCGAACGCGGTCAGCGGGTCATACGGCGAGCGCGCCTGCGTGGCGGCGGCGGTCAGGAAGGTCGACGACGTCAGCAGCAGCACGGAGCCGTCGCGCGGCCCCTTGGCCACGTAGTCCGCGCCCAGCACGCCCGCGACACCGGGACGGTTCTCCACGATGACGGTGTTGCCCAGGCGCTTGGCCAGCGCCGGCGCGAGGGCGCGGGCGATCACGTCGTTGCTGGCGCCCGCCGAGAACGGCACAACGATCCGCATCAGCGGCGGTACGGCGGCTCCGGGCTCCGCCGGCGCAGCGGTGGCGGACAGTGGAGAGGTGGCCAGCACGGCCGCGGTCATCGCCACGGGCAGGCGGCGCGCCAGCCGGTGCCAGATGCGCTTGAAAAGGGTCTTGTCCATACGTTTTCCCGAACTCGTCGTGTTGCAGCAAGGCAGCGGGCAACGCTGCGGAAGCGGCCGGCGCGGCCCGGACCGGTCCGGGCCACGCCAGGCCGCGCGGAGGCATCAGGCCGGAATCTCCAGCGTCAGCAGCGGCGCATACTGCTGCGCCCCGAAGATGTCGCCATCGCCCGCGCTGCCGCTGGGCTGCGCGCGGTACATGGTGAACTTGATGGCGAAGGCCGGCTCGTATTCGACGAAATCGGAGATACGCGCCACCGGGACGCCGAACAGCGCGGCCATGCTTTCGCGGGTCAGCACGCGCGATCGCTTGACCCGTTCATACGCCGCCTGCTCGCGGAAGATGATGTCGAAGGTAATCTTGTTGACGCCGGCGTTCTTGCTGCGGATGGTCTTGGCGAGCGCGTGCAGCGGCTGCGTCGGCGCCGCGGCGGGGGAGGAGGATTCGGCAATGGTCATGGTGGCTTCCTTGGCAACGGGGCGCGTCAAACGCCGGCTTCGACGATATGGGTGGGAAACAGCGCGAGCGGGTCGCGCACGGCCATGGTGTGGTTCAGCGTCCAGCGGTAGGCTGGGCTGGCGTGCAGCACCTCGTCCAGCGGGAACGACACCGAGCCGGCGGTGCCCTTCACGTCCGGCAGCCGCGCGTAGAACATCTGGCGCAGGCCGATCATCGCGACTTCCTCCGCCATCTCGCGCGTGGGCGCAACGCCCTGCACCATCACGCAAAGCTCGTGGCCGGGGCGGTCGCGCAGCGGTTCCAGTTCGCCCATCACCCCGTCGCGCCCATAAACGTTGTAGTGCAGCGAATAGCCGCTGTCACCGAAGCGCGCGCGCACCTGTTCGCGCGCCCAGGCAATGACGCGGTCGACGTTGGCGATGGTGTACGGGTCGCGGATGCCGCACAGGCCCACGTAGCGCTCGCCGACCTTGCCCGAGCCCTCCAGCTTGACGCGCACCTGTGGCGCGGGTTCGAAGCGGGCGCCGGTGATGCGGGTGGTGCGCGGATCGAGCTGCTCGTAGCGGCACTGGCTCATGTCGAGCCTGCCGCCGGCGACGAATTCCTCGAACGGATTGGAGCGCTCGTACATCGCATGTCCGGCCACCGAGGCAACGGTGCAGCGCTGCTCGGGATGCATCGCCGTGACGCGGACGTCGTCGCGGGTGATTTCGCCCAGCACGGTCTCCTTGCCGCCGTACGGCTCCGCGCAGAACGATGCGCACTCCAGCACCTTGCCCAGGTAGTACGCATGGTCGGCAGCAAAGCCATGGTGCAGCGCCGGCGCGGCGAATACCGCGGCATCGGAGCTGCGGCCGCCGATGATCACGTCGACGCCCTGGCGCAGCAGTTCCAGGTACGGGTGCACGCCGGCCATGGCGACGATGCGGTCGGTGGCGTCCAGTTCCGCCAGCGTCAGGTCGGCAAAGCCGTCGAGGCCACGGATGGTTTCCCCCGCGCCCATTTGCTCCCGCACCAGCGACTTCGGCACTTCGGAATAAAAATACCCGATGCGCAAGCGCGGCAGGCGGTGCCGTTGCGCGATGTCGCGCAGGATATCCACGTAGAGGTCGACGCGGCTGTTGGTGCCGGTATCGCCGGCCGAACCGATGATCATCGGCACGCCCAGCCGCCGCGAGGCCAGCAGCATGTGTTCGAGGTCGTGGCGCTGCCACGCTTCGGGACTGGTCGAGGTATCGGAGCCGAGCGGCACCGGACCGACATCATCGCTGCCCGAATCGGCCGCGATGTAGTGCGGACCGGCGGCCACGCCGATCTCGAAACTGCCCGTGCGCAGCGGGGCAAAGCCGAGATGGCCATTGGGGCAAATGATCTTCAGCGACTGCATTCAACATTCTCCGGTTAGGTGTCGCTTCGTTAGAGCGAGTCACGCGACACCCAATACGCAGAAGCTGTGCCAGCCGGGCGATGACGAAATTTCCTTTGAAGATCAAAGGGTTGTGACGATGGGAAGGAATGGTGCGCGATCTTCACGCGCCTGGTTGGCGTGAAGTCCACGCGTTTGCGCGGAATGCGCGCCGCGTCAGCCGGCGGGTAATCCGAGCTTGCTCATCTGGTGCCGCAACGCATGGCGGCTCAGCCCAAGCAGGCGTGCGGCCTCGGCGAGATTGCCGCCACAGGCCGACAAGGCCTGTTCGATCAACCCTGCCTGGAACTGTGCCGTGGCGGCGTGGTAATCCAGCGGGCCGGCTGGCGCAGCAGGCATGGGCATCAGGTCGGCCGGCGTCGCGGCGGCGAGGTTCATCTCGCGCAGGATCCGCGCCGGCAGGTGGGCCGGCAACACGCAGTGGCCTGGCTCGAGCAGGCAGATGCGCTCCAGCAGGTTCTCCAGTTCCCGCACATTGCCGGGCCAGCGGTATGCGCGGAAGATGCGCTCGACTTCCGGGTCGAGTCGCTCCATGCGGCTGCCGTACTGGCGGTTGTAGCGCTGCAGCGCATTGTGGGCGAGCAGCAGGATGTCGTCGCCGCGTTCGCGCAAGGGCGGGATATTGATCGAGATGACCTGCAGCCGGTAGTACAGGTCCTCGCGGAACTTGCCGGCCTTCACTTCGCTGAGCAGGATCTTGTTGGTGGCGGCGATAAAGCGCACGTCGACACTGATCGGCCTGATCGCACCGACGCGGCGGAAGCGCCGGGTATCCAGCAGTGTCAGCAGCTTGGACTGCATCACCAGGTCCAGCTCGCGCACCTCATCCAGGAACACCGTGCCGCCATTGCCGGCCTCGATCAACCCTTCCTTCTTGCCCACCGCGCCGGTGAATGCACCGCGCTCGTGGCCGAATAACTCGGACTCCAGCAACTGCCCGGGGATGGCCGCGCAATTGATGTCGATGAACTCCGCGTCCGCGCGGCTGGACTGCTGGTGCAGCAGGCGCGCCACCAGGCTCTTGCCGGTGCCGGTTTCACCGTAAAGCAGCACGGTACGCGCCTGGCTTCTTGCCACGCGCGCGACCAGGTCGCGCAGGGCGGCGACCGACGGATGGTTTCCGACGAGTTCCAGGGGAGCATTCATTGCGCACGGTGTGAATGACAAGGCAACGCGCCGGACCCGTCCGAATCGCGGCGCGTGCGAGGCATTCTAAACGAGCGGCCAGGGCGGCCGCGGCGCGGGATTCAGCGGCCGGCGCAAGCCAACGCATGCCGGACCGTCAGGAAGCCATCTTCATCATGACGAGTCCGCTGACGATCAGCCCCGCCGCCAGGATTCTGACTGCGCTGGCCGGTTCGCCCAGCACGAAAAGCCCCACCAGGAACGCGCCCACGGCGCCGATGCCGGTCCAGATGGTGTAGGCCGTGCCGAGCGGCAGGGTTTTCATTGACAGGGATAGCAGGGCGAAGCTGGCAATCATGGCCACGATGGTGATGGCCGAGTAGCCCGGGCGCGAAAAGCCTTCGGACAGCTTCATGGAGTACGCCCAAAGCACCTCGAGCACTCCGGCGATGACGAGATATATCCAAGCCATGATGGCTCCTTGATCAAGAGCCGGGCCGTCCCGGACATTCATACCCGGTGCGGGCGAGGTCGTCCTCGAAAGCAGGGCATTGTACCGGATCGCGGGGGCAGGGGTGTGCCGTGGCGATGGGCAGCATGGTATCGTCGGCATGTCATGGTCATGCCCTGGGACGTCCAGAATCGGGGGAAATAATGAGAATGAGGTCGGTGCTGTGGTTTGTCGCGATGGTGTTGCTCTTGCCGCGGTTGGCGCTGGCCAGCGAATTCGGCAGCAAGGGCGGGCCGGAGCCCGCCAACCTCGGGCAGATCGCGTCACGGCTGCGCGAAGACCCATATGACCTGGAGCTGCTGATCAGCTTCGGCACCTCCAAGGGCGGATCCGCCGGCCATATCGCGCTGGCACTGCGCGATGATGCGGCGGGCGAAGAGCGGGTGTACTCGGCCAACTTCTACGCGGACCGCGACCCCGCCCACGCTGGCGGCCGCTACACCACCGATCTGATGATCGCCATCCCCAAGCAGGAATATCTGTTCAAGACCGTATCCACGGTCGCCGATACCGCATCGTTCGGGCTCGACTTCGGCGAAATCTACAAGCGTTCGGTCATCGGGGTGCGGGTCTATGGCGTGCCGGCGGCGGACAAGGCGGCGCTGGCCGCTTATTTCCGCCGCATCAACGACGACTATCACCAGCAACGCAGCAACACCGAATATCACCACGGGCCGATCCGCTACGACTACCTGCGCCTGAACTGCGCCAAGACCATCGGCGCCGCTTTCAAGTATGGCGCCGGCTACCGCGACCTGGCAGTGACCGGCGCGACGCTGTTTTCAGGGCAGCGCATGGTCGCGGCAGCCACCGCCAATATCCCGACCGAGATGGCGATGAAGCTGATCCGGGAATGGGGCCAGCGCAGCTACGGCATGGACGTGGTGCTGTACAAGAAGTACCGCGGCTCGACTTATGTCGATCCGCAAGAGGAAGAAAAAATCGCCTTCAAGGACCTGCCTGACCGCTTTCCCTCGGTGCTGTCGCTCGACTTTCGCCGCGAAGCCGGGGCTTACCAGGACTATGACAACCTGCTGGCGATGTACCTGCTGTTCAATCTCGGCAAGTACAGCGTGCGGGTCAACGAACAGACCTTGCTGCTGGAAATCGAGACATCGAAGGACCCCATGCCCTATGCCGAGGCGCTGCGGGCCGCCGAGCGCGACGCCCGGGCCGACAGCGAAAAATTCCAGCGCCATATTGAATTCCGTCCGAGCGGCGAGGGGATCAGCGAGGCGCCGGACAATACGCACCTTTATCACTTTACCGGGGATGCGGCGGGGAAGATGACGCGCTAGGATGCGGCCCTTTCAGCCAAGCGACAGCCCACCCTGCGCCAGCAACCGCCGAAACACCGCCAGGCGCGCATCGCCCGTTTGCGCCAGCCGGTCGCACACGTGGAGGTATTCGGACATATCGCTGTGTCCGCGCAACGCATCCTTGCACTCCCGCTCCGAAATCTCCAGGTGGACCCCGCTCAGCAGCGCGCGGCCCTTGCCGACCTGTGCGCTGACGATGGCGGGCGGCGTGCCGGGGATGCCCGCGTAGACGGCCAGGACCTCGGTCCCGGGGCCGGGGGTGTCGGCGAAGTCGAAGCGGCAGCCGCCGTGGTAATGCGTGTAGACCGACAGCGGGACTTCGGTCAGCTTGTCGGTGGTCCGCAGTTCCACCGCGGCCGTGGTGCGCGGGGTGCCGTCATAGAGCTTGCCGCCGGTCAGTTCTGGCAGCGAGCCGACGGCCACCGCATCCACCAGCCGCAGTTCGCGCGGGCCGCAGATTGCACCGCGGGTGCCGGCATGGAATGCCAGTTCGCGGCATGCGTAGTAGGCGCCCGCGCATATCCCCAGGTAGGCGCCGCCCTGTTCGATAAATTGCCGGATGCGCGCGTTCGGCGCGCCATTCAGCAAGGCGCAATAGGGCAGGTCGGCGCCGCCCGGCATGACGAACATCACCGCATCGTCGAACAGCGTGGCGTCGTGCCGGATCTCGCTTGCCATCACCGCGCGGATTTCATAGGCCCCTGCAGGCAGCTGATGGCCGATGGTTCGCATCAGGCATGCGGTCCAGTCCGACGCGCCGGCGTCGACATAGGTAAGAATCTGGGGCTTGGGCATGGCCGCGTCCGTGTCTTGTCGTCTCCGACTCTAGCCGTTTGGTATCGAAAGCGCCATGCCGTCATCGGCTTGAAAGCAAAGCGGAACCAACCTGCTATGCTGAAACAGCCGAAGCCGGCGCTGTCTGCGCTATCCCAGCATGCGGTCAATGCAATTTGCGCCGCGGCACTGGCTCCGATCCCGCAGCTACCGGGTTAAGGAAGGAGGCAGCCATGCGTATCTCGCCTGTTCTGTGCGGTTTTGTTGTGGCGGCGGTGCTGGGGCTTGCCGGTTGCGCAACGCCGGATCGTGCCAAGCCTGCCACGACTTCGTCGTTATATGACCGGCTTGGCGGCATGCAGGCCATTACCGCGGTGGTCGACGACTTTGTCGGCAACGTGGCGACCGACACGCGCATCAATGCCAGGTTCGCCAATGCCAATATTCCGCGGCTGAAGACCAGGCTGGTCGAACAGATCTGCGCGGGTTCCGGCGGGCCCTGCACCTATTCAGGACGCGATATGAGAACCGCCCATGCCGGCATGGCCATCAGCAACGACGAGTTCGATGCGCTGGTCGACGACCTGGTGAAATCGCTCAACAAGTTCAAGGTGCCGGCGCGCGAGCAGAAGGAGTTGCTGGGTATTCTGGGGCCGATGCGCAAGGATATTGTCTCGCGGTAACCCGGTCGCGCAAGGCGGCCAGCACCCGCGTTTTTACCTGCGCGCGGCCGCCCGCCATGCCCCCGGCGGCAGCCCGAAGCGCCGCGTGAAGCTGCGCGTGAACGTGGTCTGGTCCGGGTAGCCTGACATCAGCGCGATCTCGGCCAGCGGCAGCCGGGAGTTCGACAGCCACTGCAGTGCACGATCCAGCCGGAGGCGGGTCTGGTAGCGGTGCGGGGTATCGCCGAAAGCCTCGGCGAACAGGGTCTGGAAGCGCCGCACGCTCCAGCCGAAATGCGCGGCCAGTTCCGGCACGCGCAGCGGCGCGGCCAGGTTGGCGCGCAGGTAGCCGTCGACGGCCATCAGCGGAAAGACATCGCGGTCCGCGGGCATGCCGAGGCTGTCGGCCAGCGTCGCGGCCAGGGTTGCCGCAAGCTGCCAGTCCGCCTGCGGCGCGCGTGCCGCGCACGCCGTGCGCCCCGCCGCCAGGGCCCGCACCCGGTTGCCAAAGGCGCCCTCCAGCGCGAACGCGCGCGGACGCGCCATCAGCCGCGCGGGCAGCGCCACCGATTGCGCGGGGAAGTCCGCGACCAGCTGCAGGTTCCCCTGGTAGCCCATGTAGTCATGATGGCTGCCGGCCGGCACGATCAGGCCGGTGCGGTCGTCGACGCGGTAGAGATGGCCGTCGAGCTCCAGTTCGGAGGCGCCGGCCAGGCCGAACAGCAGCTGGTGGTAGCCGTGCTGGTGGCCGTCCGGCTGCGGCCGGTAGCGCCGGTGCTCGACCAGCGGCGCGGCGCGCGCTTCAGCGGGCTTCGGCATGCCGCATCCTGCCACGGGTCTGGCACAGCCAGACGCCGGCCCCTGCCACCGCCATGCCAAGTATCTGCACTGCACCGAGGCGCTCGCCGAACAGCAGCCAGGCCTGCAGCGCGGCCAGCGGCGGCGCCAGGAACATCAGCGCCGCGGCATTGGCAGCCTGGCCGCGCCGCACCAGGCTCACCAGCAGCCAGGTGCCGGCGCCGGACAGGCCGATGGCGGCCCAGGCCAGCCCGGCCCACAGAGCCGGGCCGCCGTGCCAGTGCAGCGGCGCGCTGGCTGCCTGGATCACCACCATCGCGGCGGCGACCAGCATGGCGCCCAGGTTCTGCCACGCCGAGCTGGCGCGCAGGTCACAGGCGGCGATGGCGGTTTTCTGCAACAGGGTTCCCATGGTGATGGAGACAATGGCCAGCACTCCCAGCAACACCGTCGCCGGCGATACCGCACTGGCCGCGCCGTGCGGGCCAGCGTGCAACGCAGGGGCGACCACCAGTGCAACGCCGAGCGCACCCAGCGCCAGGCCGTGCCAGGTCCGCCTGGAAGGTAGCTCTTTCAGCAGGGGGATGGCAAGCAGCGCGGTCAGCAGCGGCTGCAGCGCGCCCAGCAGGGCCATGATCGCCGGCGGCAGGCCCCTGGCGACGGCGCCGTAGCCGGCGCACAGGTAGAAGCCCTGCATCAGCGCCCCGGCCAGCAGGTGGCGCGGCGCTTCGCGCAGCGGCGGCCATGCCGCGCGCGCGGCCAGCGACCACGCCGCGAACATCAGCCCGGCGACGGCAAAGCGGCCCAGCAGGAACAGGCTGGTGTCGGCCAGCGGCACGATGGCCTTGCCGACGATAAAGCCGGTGGACCAGATCAGGACGAAGGCCATGGCGGGCAGCCAGGCGGCAGTGGACAGGGGTCGCGACATGCGGTCAGGCGGTTCCGCTGCGGGAGCGGAAAGGGCAGAAAACGGCAAGGCTAGCGAGGCGCGGCGCCGCTGTCTTGGCAAATCCGGCAATCTCGCACTGAAAGCATTGGTAACACTCGCGTGGCGTCGCCGCGTCAACCGCTCTGGGCTTGCCACGTAACATGGTGATGGGGATCGAACCGGAAGAGGTGAAACACATGGATCCAGCGCAGCATGCAAGACCACATGGCCGTGGACGAGTTGCCGCCTGGCGCGCCGCCGCCGCGCTGGCGCTGGCCGCGTGCCTGGCGGGCTGTGCCGGCCTGCAGGCGGGGCCGGGCAACGGTGACGGCCATGTGGCCACGGCGGCCGCCGACCTGCGCTGGCTCAACACCGTCACCTACGGCGCCGACCAGGCCTCGCTGGACGCGCTGCGCCGGCTGGGCCGCAAGGACTTTCTCGCGCAGCAGCTGGCGATGCCGCTGGCCGATCCGCCCGAGCTGGCGGCCGCCATTGCCGCCTTGCCCAACCTGCGCGACGGCGCCGCCGCGCAGGTCCAGGCCGCGCGCGAGGCGCGCCAGCGTATCGACGCCCTGCCGGACGACGCCAGCCGGCAGCAGGCGCGCCAGGCGCTCAACATGCAGGGCCGCGAGATCGTGGCCGATGTGGCGCGGCGCCACTTGCTGCGCGCGCTGTATTCGCCGGCGCAGCTGCGCGAGCAGATGACATGGTTCTGGATGAACCATTTCAACGTGTACGCGGGCAAGGGCCAGGTCGGGCTGCTGCTGGCCGATTACGAAGAGCGCGCCATCCGGCCGCATGCGCTCGGCCGTTTCCGCGACCTGCTGATGGCGACGGTGACCGCGCCGGCGATGCTGGTCTATCTCGACAATGCCCAGAGCAGCGCCAACCGCGTCAACGAGAACTACGCGCGCGAGCTGATGGAGCTGCATACGCTGGGCGTGTCTGGTGGGCCCAGCGGCTCGCGCTATACGCAGCAGGACGTGCAGGAGTTGGCGCGCGTGCTGACCGGCGTGGGCGTGAACCTGCGCGGCACACCGCCGCCGAAGCTGCCCCCCGCGCGCGCAAGCCTGTACCGCAGCGACGGCTTGTTCGAGTTCAACCCCGCGCGCCACGACTTCGGCGCCAAGCTGCTGCTGGGCCAGCGCATCGAGCCGTCCGGTTTGGACGAAGTGGCGCGCGCGGTGTCGATGCTGGCGCGCGAGCCGGCCACGGCGCGCTTTGTCAGTGCCAGGATGGCGGCTCACTTCATCGCCGACGACCCGCCTGCCGCGCTGGTCGAGCGCATGGCGCAGACCTTCACGCGCACCGACGGCGATATCGCCGCGGTGCTGCGCACCATGCTGCTGGCGCCCGGACTGGACTGGCAGGCGGACGCGTCGCCGCGCAAGTTCAAGGACCCGATGGTCTATGTGGTGTCGTCGCTGCGGCTGGCGTATGAAGGCCGGCAGGTAGCCAACCTGCGCCCGGTGATGAACTGGCTGAACCAGCTGGGTGAGCCGCTGTACGGCCACGTGGCGCCCGACGGCTATCCGTCGGCGGAAAGCGCTTGGGCCAGTTCGGGGCAGATGGTGCGGCGCTTCGAGATCGCGCGCGCGATCGGCTCGGGGCCGGCGGGATTGTTCGCGGGCGATGGCGCCACGCCGCGCGGGGCGCGCTTCCCGACCATCGGCAACAAGCTCTACTACGACGCGATCGAAGCCACCCTTGGCCCCGCCACGCGCACCGCGCTGAGTCAGGCCGAGTCGCAGGCGGAATGGAACACCTTGCTGCTGGCTTCGCCCGAATGGATGCAGCGCTGAAGGCAACGGAGAGCACCATGCAACGCCGACAATGGCTCAAGACGATGGGTGGCGCCGCATTAGGCCTGGCGCTGCCCGCCATCGCCTCGCGCGTCTACGCGCTGCCCGCGCAGGCCGACGCGCGCTTCCTGCTGGTATTCCTGCGCGGCGGCTATGACGCCGCCAGCGTGCTGGTGCCGGCTGGCAGCGATTTCTACTACGCGGCGCGGCCCAATATCGCCATCCGCCGTCCGCCCGCGCCGGGTGCCGACGCGGATCCCAACGCCGCGGTGGCGCTGGCATCCGCCTTTAACGCCGACAGCGCCGCGCGCGGCATCGGCGACTGGGCCCTGCACCCGGCCCTGTCCCCGACCCTGCTGCCGTTGTGGCAACAGGGCCAGCTGGCCTTTGTGCCGTTCGCCGGCACGCACGACCTGTCGCGCAGCCACTTCGAGACCCAGGACGGTATCGAGGCCGGCCTGCCCGGCCATGACGAAAGCCGCCAGGCCGCGGCTGCGCCGCGCGGCAGCGGCTTCCTCAATCGGCTGGCCCAGGCCATGGGCGGCCAGGCTGCGCCAGTGGCGTTCACCGACGGGCTGCCGCTGGTGCTGTCCGGCCCGCGTGACGTGCCCAACGTCTCGCTCAAGGGCAGTGGCCGCGCCCCGTTCGATGCGCGCCAGGCGAAGCTGCTGGCGCAGATGTATCGCGGCACGCGCTTCGAGTCACTGATCGACGAGGGCTTCGAGCTGCGCGAGACCGTCGCGCGCCAGGCGCAGGCGGAGCCGCCGAAGGGCGGCATGGCTGGCGCCGGCCCGGCCACGATGGCGTCGCGCCAGCAGGAGATGCAGGCTGCCAGCCGCCGCGCGCTCAGCGCGCGCGGCTTCGAGGTCGAGGCCCGGCGCATGGCGGGGCTGATGCGCGAGCGCTTCAACCTGGGCTTTATCGACGTGGGCGGCTGGGACACCCACGTCAACCAGGGCGCCGCGCAGGGCCAGCTGGCCGGGCTGCTCGACAACCTGGGCCGCGGCTTGTCGGCCTTTGCCGCGGAGATGGGTCCCGCCTGGAGCAAGACCACCGTGGTGGTGCTGTCCGAGTTCGGCCGCACCTTCCGCGAGAACGGCACGCGCGGCACCGACCACGGTCACGGCACGGTCTACTGGGTGCTGGGCGGCAGCGTGCGCGGTGGCCGCATCGCGGGCGAACAGGTCGCGGTGGAAGCGGCCACGCTCAACCAGGATCGCGACTGGCCGGTGCGCAACGAGTACCGGGCGCTGCTGGGCGGGCTGTTCCGCAGGCTGTACGGGCTGGATCCGGCGCGGCTGGCGCAGGTGTTTCCGGGCGTCGCGGGGCGGGATATCGGATTGGCATGAGCCGCGTCCCGGCGGACGGAGCGCCTGGTTCAGCGACTATCGTTGGCCGGCGGGGGTGATGATGGTGGGTGCGAGCGGCGTGATCGGTGCCGCGGGCGTTGGCGTTGGCGTCGGAGTAGGAGTTGGCGCCGGAGCCGGAGCCGGCGGGGTCGCTGGCGTGGGGGAGGCCGGGGGCAGGATGGCTGGCGGGGCCGGTTCATGCGCCGGGGGCGGCGCAACCGGCGCGCTGCCCGCGTTGAGGTCCGGCGGCGGCACGGCTATCACCGTTTCCCCCCGGTCCAGCGCCAGGCTGGACTCATCGTGGTCACCGTCCGCCGCCACGGCCGAGGCCGCGCCCGCCGGCGGCGGCAGTTCGGCTTCCTGCGCCGGCAACGCCGGCCGGCGCGGCGCCGGGCGCGGGGTCGTGGTCTCGCTGGCCTTGTCGCGCGTGAACAGCTGGCTGAACCAGCCGCGCAGCTGCGTGCCCAGCGAGGCGAACACGTGCGTTTCCTCATGCTCGGCAAAGCGCGCGCGGCCATCGATGATGCGCGCGCGCAGGGCGCGCTGGTAAAAGTCGCCCACCATCGGCAGCGCGCTGTGCGCGCCCTGGCCCCAGTAGTCGCTGCGCAGCGTGATGCGGCTGTCGTTGAAGCCCACCCAGGCGCCCGCCACCAGCTCCGGATGCATCAGGATGAACCAGCCGTCGGCATTGTCCTGGGTGGTGCCGGTCTTGCCGGCGACGTCGGCGCGGATGCCGAAGCGCGAGCGGATGCCGGCGCCGGTGCCGCGGTCGATCACGTCGCGCATCACGTCGAGCAGGGTTTGCGTGGCGGCGGCGGGCAGCGCGTGCTCGGCGCGCGCGGGGCGGAACACCTGCAGCACGTTGCCCCGGCGGTCTTCGATGCGGGTCACCATGGTCGGCGCGATGTAGTCGCCGGCATTGGCGATGGTGCCGTAGGCGGCCACCATTTCCTTCAGCGTGACCGGGCTGGTGCCCAGCGCCAGCGACGGCACCACGTCGAGCTGGCTGTCGCGCACGCCCATGTTGCGCGCCAGCCGCGCCACGCGCGCGGGGCCCACTTCCTGCATCAGCTGTGCGGTGATGGTGTTGCGCGAATAGACCAGGCCGTCGCGCAGCGTCATGGCGCGGCCGGTGGGGCGGCCTTCGTCGCTGGGGCGCCAGACCTCGCCGCCGGCCAGCTCGATTTCCACCGGCTGGTCCACCAGCGTATCGTCGGGGGTCTTGCCCTCGTCGAAGGCCGCGCCGTACACGAAGGGCTTGAAGGTCGAACCCGGCTGGCGGCGCGCCTGCTGCACGTGGTCGAACGCGTCCTGGGTGTAGTCGCGGCTGCCGACCCAGGCGCGGATCTCGCCGTTGCGCGGGTCGATGGCCAGGAAGCCGGCCTGGATCCGGGTCTTGCTCTGGTGCAGCGCGCGCAGGAAGGCGCTGTCGGCCATCAGGTGGCGCAGCGCCTCGTCGGGTGCCGTGCCGGCGGCGACGGCGGCGCGGTACTCCGGGGTCTCGCGCACGAAGGCCTGCACCAGCGGCTTGTTGGCGGCCCAGCCCGCGCGCGGCGCCCAGGCGGCGTTGGCGACTGCCTGGAGCCGGTTGCCCTGCTGCGCCACGGCCTGCGTGGCCATGGCCTGCAGGCGCGCGTCGATGGTGGTGTGGACCACCAGGCCGTCGGCGTAGATGTCGTAGCCGTTGCGGTCGGCCCAGCCGATCAGCCACTTGCGCAGTTGCTGCGCAAAGTGCGGCGCGGGGCCGGGCGGCTCGGTCTGCCGCTCGAAGTCGATGCGCAGCGGGCGCTTCTTCAGCTGCTCGTAGCGCGCCGCGTCGAGCTTGCCGCGCTTGACCATCTGCCCCAGCACGGTATTGCGCCGGTCCAGCGCGCGCTCGGGGTTGAGCACCGGGTTGTAGTAGCTGTTGCCCTTGAGCATGCCGATCAGCGTGGCGCTCTGCAGCACGTCGAGCGAGCGGGCGGGGCGGTCGAAGTAGGTGCGCGCCGCCATCTCGATGCCGAAGGCGTTGTACAGGAACGGCACCGTGTTGAGATAGGTCTCGAGGATCTCGTCCTTGGTGTAGAGCGCCTCGATCTTCAGTGCGGTGATCGCTTCCTTGAGCTTGCGCGTCAGCGTGGGGGCGCGGCCGATCTCGTCGGGATAGAGGTTGCGCGCCAGCTGCTGGGTGATGGTGGATCCGCCCTGGCGGTCGCCGGAGAAGGTATGCAGCGCGGCCGAGGCGATGCGGCGCCAGTCCAGGCCGTGGTGCTGGTAGAAGCGGTGGTCCTCGGTGGAGATCAGCGCCGCCACCACGTTGGGCGAGATCTGCTTGAGCGGCACCCAGTCGCGGTTGGCCCACTTGAACACGGCCAGCTCCTTGCCGTCGGCGGACAGTACCTGGGCCGGTTGCTCGGACTTGGCCTTGCGGATATCGCTGATGCCCGGCGTGAACGGGATCAGCACCAGCACATAGAGCAGCAGCGCCGCCGGAATCGCGGCCAGGCCAAGCAGCACGCCGCGCCGGGTGGGGCGCAGCGTGCCGGGGTGCGTCAGGCCGGCGCGCGCGGCGCGCGCCGCCAGGCGGGACAGGCCTCGCCGGAGGGGGGCAGGCAGTGAAGCCGGAAACGAGGCAAGCAGCGGGGCAAGCCGGGTCTTGATCTCAGCCAGCTTCATGAGGCGAAGCGGTCGAGGCACAGGCGCGGGGCGGCACGGAACACTGGCATTACCGTCGTCGGAAAAGCCTGCATCCTACCAAAACGTTCCCACCCGTTACAGGGAAAACCCCCAGCCGGGCGGGATGCGCCACTTCCTGCTGCGTATCATGGGTCACAAAGCTTTCATATTGCGCCGCCACAATGCCGGGGCCGCCACTCGTGCGGACGATGCGCCGTTGCCGGGTTGCCCGGCTGGGCCAGGTCGCCATGACGCTCCATGACGATCGGGCCCTGGGTCCGGTGCGGTGTCGTGCCTCAAACAGAACACAGAGAAACTACAGTGAAGAAAGCTCTCCTTGCAATGACGGCAGCAGCGGCCGCGTCGGCCGCATCCGGGGTGGCGTCGGCCCAATCCACGTCCAACGTGACGCTCTACGGCATCGTCGACGCCGGCGTCGAAGTGATCAGCAACGTGCCGGGCAGCGGCGGCGCCGAAGGCACGGCCGCGCGCCTGAACTCGGGCAACCTGTCCGGTTCGCGCTGGGGCCTGCGTGGCACCGAAGACCTGGGCGGCGGCCTGAAGGGCATCTTCGTGCTGGAAAGCGGCTTCGATGTCGACACCGGCACCTCGGGCCAGGGCAACCGCCTGTTCGGCCGCCAGGCCTACGTCGGCCTGCAGGGCGGCTGGGGCGCGGTCACGCTGGGCCGCCAGCAGAACGCGCTGTACGACCTGTTCGGCGCCTTCGACCCGATGGGCGTGGGCCCGCGCTACTCGCTCAACAGCGTCGACTCGGCCTTCAACGGCCGCGCCGACAACGCCGTCAAGTACACCGGCAAGTTCGGCGGCCTGACCGCCACCGGCTTCTACAGCTTCGGCCGCGACAACAACGAAATCCCGGGCGAGACCAAGGTCGGGCGCAACTTCGGCGGCGGCCTGTCGTATGCGGCGGGCGGCTTCTCGGTCGGCGCGGCCTACGACCAGTTCCAGGGCGGCACGGTGGCGCTGCAGGACCGCGCCGCCAAGCGCGCGGCCGTGGGCGCGGCCTACGCCTTCGGCGGTGCCAAGGTGTTCGCGGGCTACCGCTGGCTGCGCGACGACGGCGTGTCCAGCGCCACCGCGGCCGCGACTCGCAGCAACGTCTACTGGGCCGGCGCCCAGTACCGCTTCACGCCGGCGTTCCAGCTGACCGGCGCCGCGTACTACAACGACACCCGCAATAGCGATGCGGATCCGTGGATGTTCGTGCTGTCGGCGGACTACTCGCTGTCCAAGCGCACCGACGTGTACCTGAACGTGGGCTACTCGAAGAACAAGTCGGGCTCGGCGCTGGGCCTGAACGGCGTGGGTACCGTGGTCGCGGGCGAGAACCAGACCGGCGCCACCATCGGCCTGCGTCACCGCTTCTGAGCATTGCCATCCGATGCCCGCCCGGCAGGCGCCCATGCCTGCACGGGCGGGTGCTTAACTCTCATATCGACACCTGCGGCTGGTCTTGCGGGGTTCGTTGGGCCGGTTGCCTTGATCGGCCCTTTTTTCCCTTTGGCCGGGTGCTTCGCTGCTCGGTCCGCGCCATTGCTCCGCGGCCTGCCCGCGGTCCCTACCGATACCCCGCAGCGCCAATAAACTGCCCGAACCGCTCGCACCAGATCACCACCGCCGCATACCGGGACGGGTCTACCCCGGCCGGCAAGTCCACGGTGAAATTGCCGAAGGTCTTCAGTTCAGCCACCTGCAGGGACTGGTCCTTGATCCGCAGGAAGGCTTCCTTGTTGTCGACGAACGCCGGCGCCAGGTAGATCCGGTAATCCGGACCCGGTGCCACGCTGCCTTCGAAGGCGAGCGCGCTGGCCGAGACATGGAGCCGGCCGCTGGCCCAGTGCAGCGCATCACTGCCGGCCAGATCCTTGCGGAAGGTGCCGGTATAGCGCGCCTGCTGCGATACCGCCTGCACCTGGCCGGCGCTGGCGCCCGGCTGCGCCGTCAGGATCGGCAGCACATAGATGCCGGCGGCGAAGCCGACCGCCAGCATGGCGAGGTGGGTCACGACGAGAATGGCGGGCCGGGCAGGCATGTCTGGCTCCAGTAGGCACGATGATGCCGGTATGTCGGCGCTGGTGCCGGAACCTGACAGCGCCGCGGCATGTCGGCGGCATTGGCACATTCGCAACGGTTTCACCAATCCAACACATGGAAGTGGTTATGATCTGGTAGTTGCCCTGTCGAGAAGCTGCCTATGACCCTCCACGTCACGATCCGCACCATCCGTACCGGCACGATGCAATCCGCGCGCTACCAGGCGCGCGTCTACCTGACCACCGATGCCGAGGCCCTGCCGTTGCTGGCAACGGATTGGAGCGAGCGCGAGGCCGAAGCCTTCCGTACCGCACAGTTCTGGGCGCAGCGCCACGCTTATGTGGTGTCTAATCCACGCGCAGGAACGTTCTACGGCGTATCGGGCCGGCGCTGAAGCCGGCCAGCGCATCCCCCGCATCCCTATCTGACCGGCGTCCCGGACGCTGCCGGCGGCCGAGCGGGCCTTGCCGCGCCCGGCGCGGCGCCGGCCGGGCCCATGGCGTCCAGCGCCTTGGCCGCTGCCAGATGCTGCGGAATCATCAGGCCCTGGCGCGCCGTAGCCACCGCAATCTGGCCGCCCTGGGCGCTGCCGCGCGCGACCAGGTCGCGCCCGTTGCGGTAGACCAGCCGCGTCAGGTCGGCCACTTCGGCGTCGGACAGGTCCGGGCCGGTCACCAGCACGGCCGCGGTGGCGATCGTGCGCACCGGCGCGCTCAGGCCGGGATAGGTGCCCGGCGCAATCGATGCGCGGAAATAGCCCGCCTTGCGGCCCACCAGCGCGGCGATGGCCTTTTCGTCGAGCGGCAGCAGCCGCAGCGGCATTTCCGCGAGCGCATCGCGGATGCTGTCGGCGGGCACGCCGATCACCTGGATCACGGCGTCGACCTGGTTCTGGCGCAGCGCCACCAGGCCGGTGCCCAGCCCCACTTCCTCGGCCTTGAAGTCCTTGTCTGCCAGCCCGTGCGCAGCCAGCACGCGCAGCGCGGTGCCGCGCGAGGCCGAACCGCGCTCGCCCACCGCGATGCGCTTGCCGCGCAGGTCCGACACCGAGCGCGCCGGATCGGCGTCGCGCACCAGCACATGCACGGGTTCCGGATAGAGGCTGCCGATGGCGCGCAGCGAGGCCTGCGGGCCGTCGTCGGCAAAGGCGTCCTTGCCCTCGTAGGCGTCGAGTGCGGCATCGCCCTGCGCCAGCGCCACCGAGACCTTGCCAGCGCGCAGCAGGCGCAGGTTCTCTTCGCCGCCGTGCGTGACCAACGGGATCGCGCGCACGCGCGTGCCGGCCACCAGCGCTTGCGCAAAGCGCAGGTACTGGCCGTGCTCGGCGCCGGCGGCAATGGCATAGCCTTCGTTGACCCGCGCCAGCCGCGCGCGGATATTGGCGTGCGCGGTGGTCAGCTCCTGCTCGATCACCGCGCGCTGCGCCGGCGAGGCATCCTTCTGCACCGAGTCGATCACCTTGCGCATCGCGTCGAGGATCGCCGCCGGACCGGTCTGGGCATTGGTGGCGACGGTCGGGGCCTCGGCGGGGCGGTAGCCGGCCGGCAGCACGCCGACCCAGCGCTCGCCGTCGCGCCGGTACAGCGCGGTGCCGTGGGCGCGGATGATGTCGCCGGCCTTGTTGCCGCCGCTGGTGATGCCGGTGATGCCGCGCGGGCCCGCGCCCAGCGCCGACACCAGGCCGGCCACGCCGGGCGAATCCCAGGCGCCGAAGTCATAGTCGCGCAGCAGCTTCAGTCGGGCGTCGAAATAGACGATGCGGCGCGTCTCGCCCGCCGGGGCCTTGGTATCGGCCTGCGAGCCGCGGCGCTCCAGTTCCACCACCTGCACCGTGCCCGGCGGCAGCGCCAGCGCCAGCCGCTCTTCGACGCCGGCGCGGATGCCGTCGGCGGCCGGGCCGCCGCCGCATCCCGCCAGCCAGGCGCTGGCCAGCACGGCGAACAGCAGGGTCAGCAGGGCGCGGCGCCGCATCTTAGCCCCCATCTCAGCCCCCGATCAGCGGCAGCGCCAGCATCATGGTCAGCACGAACGCGTTCATCAGGTCGACGAAGAACGCGCCGGCCAGCGGCGTGATCAGGTAGCTGGTGGGCGCCGGCCCGTAGCGCGCGGTGATGGCGCGCATATTGGCCATGGCGGTGGCGGTCGAGCCCATGTTGAAGCCGATGAACGCGGCCGAGCTGACCGCGGCTTCGTAGTCGCGCCCCATGAAGCGGAAGCACACCAGCACCACGTAGAGGATGATGAACACCACCTGCATGGCGATGATCAGCAGGAACGGACCCGCGGACATCGCCACGTCGGCCAGGTCCAGCGCCATCATCGTCATCACCAGGAACAGCGACAGGCAGACATTGGTGATCAGGTCGGTGGCGCGGTCGTCGAAGCGCATGCCGGCAAAGGGCAGCAGGTTGCGGATGGCGATGCCGAGCATCATGCACCAGAGGAAGCCCGGGATGGTGATGGCGCCGGTCGGCATCTGCGCGGCGATCCAGCGTCCGCCGATCACCGCGGCCAGGATGCCGGCCAGCGACGCCAGCGCCCCCACGGTGGTGATGGGCGAGACCGCCGCCGCTTCGTCCTCGGTGTCGCCGGCTTCGCGCGCGGTCGAGCGCAGCCGGTAGCGCGAGATCAGGTATTGCGCCACCGGTCCGCCGATGATGCCGCCGACGACCAGGCCGACGGTGGCCACCGTCATCGACAAATCCATCACCGCCTGCAGGTTGTTGACCTCGGCAAAGCGCTCGGCATAGGCGGCGCCGGTGCCGTGCCCGCCCACCAGCGTGATGGAGCCGCTCACCAGGCCGAAGATCGGATGCAGGTCCAGCACCCGCGCCATGGCCACGCCCACCACGTTCTGCACCACGATATATGGCAGCAGGATAACCAGGAAGATCACCAGCGCCTTGCCGCCGCGCTTGAGCATGCGCAGGTCGGCGCAGAGGCCGACGCCGCCGAAGAACATCAGCAGCAGCACCGGCTTCATGCCGGGATCGATCACCACGCGGAAGTTCACCGCGGCCATCGCCGTCGACGCCACGATCGCAAACAGCAGGCCACCGGTGACGGGATCGGGGATGTTGTAGCGCGACAGCACGCCGACGCTGCGGTTGACCAGCGTACCGATCAACAGCACCACCACGGCTGTCAGCAATGAGGCCAGCAGGTCAAGGTTCATCGGGGGGCGTCCTGACGCGTAGCATGCATCACTACGGGTTGTAGTCGGACACCGGGGAGAAGGCAAGGAAAGGATGGGGCCGCGCACAGCGCTGAAGGCTCTGGAATGCCGACGCGGTACTCCCTCTTCCGCAAGCGCGAGAGGGGAGCAAACTGGCAGGGAAGCATCAGCCTCAACGCGCCCGCAGCGCGTCCACGATATTCATCCGCGCCGCCCGCACCGCCGGCAGGAATCCCCCCACCAGCCCCATCGCCATCGAGAACGCCAGGGTCTGCAGCGCAATGGCCGGGGTCAGGATAAAGCGGAACGACAGGTCGGCGAAGGTCTGGAAGTTGGTGGTCGAGAACGAGGCAAACTGCATCAGCGCCGCGCACGCCAGGCCCGCGGCGCCGCCGACCAGGCCCAGCAGCGCCGCTTCGGCCAGGAACGCGGCCAGCACGCTGGCGCGCTGGAATCCGAGCGCGCGCAGCGTGCCGATCTCCGCCACGCGGTTGGCCACCGAGGCGTACATGGTGATCATGGCGCCGATCATTGCCGCGACCGAGAAGATGGTAGAGAGCGTGAAGCCCAGGATATTGATAAAGCCGGACAGGGCCTTGGACTGGTCGCTGTAAAACGCCTGCTCGCGCTTGGCCTCGTCGGCAAGGCGCGGATCGACGTCGAGATCGGCGCGAAAGCGCTCGAACAGCGCGGAATCGGCCAGCCTGACCACCATCGACGAATACGAATTGCGCCGGAACGATTGCATCAGCTGGTCCACGTCGCCCCAGATCTCGGAGTCAAAGCCGCTGCCGCCGGCATCGAAGTGGCCGACCACGGTCCAGTCGCGTTGCGCAAAGCGCAGGTGCTCGCCGAGCTGCACGCCGGCAAAGCCGCCGGCGATGCTGCTGCCGACGATGATCTCGGACGAGCCCGGCCGGAACATGCGCCCGGCCACCAGCCGCACCTGCGGACGCAGGTCCATGCCGGGCGGCGAGATGCCGCGGATCACCACGTTGGACGGCTGGCCGGTGCTGGCCTTGGTCAGCGAGATCAGCACCACGGCCTCGCGCGACGCCAGCGGCCGGCCGGCGCCGCTCATGGCCACGGCGGGGTGCATCTCGATGATGCTCGCCTGGTCGCGGTTGACCGCGCTCTGGATCTCGGTCTCGGCGCCCTTGCGGATCACCACCACGTTGTCGTGTTCGCCAGTGGTGACCAGGGTCTTCTTCAGGCCGGCGTCGAGCATCAGCATGGTGGCGAAGACGAACACCACCAGCGCCAGGCCGGCCGCGGTCAGCGCGGTGGTCAGGCGGCGGGCCCACAGGTTGCGCGCGATATAGGTCAGCGGGATGGCCATGGCGGTCCCCTCGCGCTAGCCGATGGCCCGCAGGCCCTCGACGATGCGCACGCGCGCCGCCTGCACCGCCGGCACGATGCCGGCAAAGATGCCCACCGCCAGCGCGCACGCCGCCTGCAACTGCATGGTCTGGGGCGATACCGTGAACACCGGGAACACGCCGCCCACCGCCTGCTTGAAGGCGGCGGCCATCGGCGGCGTGGCCAGCATGCCGAGCGCGCCGCCGGCCACGCACAGGGCCAGCGATTCGCCAAATACCAGCAGCGCCAGGAAGCCGGGGCCGAAGCCCAGCGCCTTGAGCGTGGCGTATTCCACGGTGCGCTCGCGCGCGCTCATCGCCATGGCATTGGCCATCACCGCCATGATGATCACGATCACTACGTACGACACCACGCGGATCGCCGCGATGATCTGGTTGGACATCGCGACAAAGCCGAGCTGGAAGGCCTGCTCGGTTTCGGTCAGGGTTTCGGCCAGCGAATTGCGGAACACGCCGTCGACCTGGCGCGAGATCGCCGCGGTGTTGTCGGGGTTGCCGACGCCCAATATATAGACGCCGACCTGGTCGGCCTGGCGCGGGGTGCGCTTGCGCACGGTCTCGTTCAGGTATTCCCAGTGGAACACCATCTGGCGTGTGATGGTGCTCTCGTCGCGCCCGTCCATGATGCCGCGCACCACGAATTCCCAGGTGCCGGGGTAGATGGTGCCCTTGATGGGGATCACGTCGCCGACCTTGAAGCCGAACTGGTCGGCGAGCTGGCGTCCCACCAGCGCGCCCTTGCGGTCGCGCTGGTAGTCGGCGCGCTGCGCGTCCGGGACGATGAATTCAGGGTAGAGGTCGAGGTAGTTGTCGGAGACCGCGAACTGCGCGAAAAAATTCTTGGGATCGCGATAGATCCCGCCGAACCAGTTCGAGCGCGCCACCATCGTCACGCCGTCGATCCCTTTGATGCGGCTTTCGTAGCTGAGCGGCAGCGGAAACACCAGCGAGATGGCATTGCGCGTGACCAGCCGCGCGCTGGAGGCGGCCGAGGCCCCGGCGTACCAGGCGTCGATCACGGTCTGCAGCAGCCCGAACGCCAGCACCGCGATCACCAGCCCGAACACCGTCAGCGTGGTGCGCAGCTTGTGCCGCAGCGCATTGCGGGCGATCAGCTTGAGCGCGTACATGGTGAATGGAGGCTACGCCGGCTCGCCACGGATCAGCTCCCCTTTCTCCAGGTGCACCAGCGAGCCGGCCGCGGCGGCGGCGTGCGCGTCGTGCGTGACCATGATGATGGTCTTGCCGGCATCGGCGTTGAGCCGCTGCATCATCGCCAGGATCTCGGCCGCCGAGGTGCGGTCGAGGTCGCCGGTGGGCTCGTCGGCGACGATCAGCGCGGGGTCGGTGATCAGCGCGCGCGCGATCGCCACGCGCTGCTGCTGGCCGCCCGACAGCTCCGACGGATAGTGGCTCATGCGGTCGGCCAGGTTGACCATGTCCAGCACCAGTTCCACGCGCGCACGCCGCTCCGCGCGCGGCAGGCGCGTCAGCATCAGCGGCAGCTCGACGTTCTCGAATGCGGTCAGCACCGGCATCAGGTTGTAGAACTGGAAGATAAAGCCGACATTGGCGGCGCGCCAGTCGGCCAATGCCGCTTCGGGCAGTTGCGTAATATCCAGCCCGGCGACGCGCAGCGTGCCGCGGTCCGGCCGGTCGATGCCGGCAATCAGGTTCAGCAGCGTGCTCTTGCCGGAGCCGGACGGCCCCATCAGCGCGACAAAGTCGCCTTCGTCGATTTCCAGCGAGATATCGGTCAGCACCGGCACGGTCTGCACGCCGCGCCGGTACGACTTGGCAACGTGGTCGATCTGCACCAGCGGGGCGGCGCTCATGCGGCCCTCCTCATGGCTTGGCGGTGCTGACGCGGCTGCCGTCGCCGATCTGGTCGCCTGGCGACAGCACCACCACGTCGCCAGGCTTGACGCCCTGCACGGCGACCAGCTCGCCCAGCTTGTCGCCGGTCTTGACCGTCATCTCGTGCGCCTTGCCGTCCCTGACCACGTAGACCACCTGGCGGCCGTCGCGCGTGGCGATCGCGGCCGGCTGCACCGCAACCACCGGCTGGCGGTCCTGCGCGGTGGCCGCGCGCGACAGGAAGGCAATCTTGGCGCTCATGTCCGGCAGCACGCGCGCATCGCGGTCGACGAAGCGCACCTTGACCAGCACGGTGGCCTTGGAGCGGTCTACCGTCGGCACGATGCGCGAGACCTGCCCGGCCAGGCGCAGGCCGGGCAGGGCGTCGAGCAGCAGCTCGCAGGGCTGGTCGACGCGGATCCTGGCGATATTGGCTTCGGCAACATCGGCTTCGACCTCCAGCGTTTCCATGTCGGCGATGGTGACGATGGCGCCCTTGGTGTCGGCCGCGGCCGAGAAGGGCGTGATGTTGTCGCCCACGTTGGCATGCTTGACCAGCACCACGCCGTCGAACGGCGCGCGCACCACGGTCTGCTCGACCGCGACCTCGGCCGCGCGCGCATTGGCCCGCGCCGACGCCACCGAGGCGCGCGAACTGTTCACCGACGCCCGTGCCTTGTCGAAGCGCGCCACGTCGGCGTCGTACTGGGTGCGCGAGATCGCGTTCGGCACGATCAGCACCCTGGAGCGGCGCAAGTTCACCTCGGCGTCCTTCAGCTCGGCCTGCTGCAGCGCCAGGTTGGCCTGTGCCACCTGGACCTGCGCCTGCGCCTGCGCGAACGACGCGGCCACGTCCTTGCTTTCCAGCCGCGCGATCACCTCGTCCTTCTTCACGCGCGAGCCTTCGAGCACGCCCAGCCATTCCAGCCGGCCCTGCGCTTTCGACGCGACCGCCGCCTTGCGCTGCGGCACGACATAGCCGGTGGCGTTCAGCAGCGTGAAGTTCTGCGTGGGGTAGGCGGAGGTAACGGTGGCGGTCTGCACCGGCCGCGGGCCGGCCAGCCGGATGGCAATGCCGGCCAGCGCCAGCAGCACCACCGCGACGGCCGCGTAGCGCACCCATCGGCGCCGCGGGCGGATATGGACGCCGGACGCGGCGGCTTGCCGGTCGATCTTGAGCCTGGACAGGTCGTGGTCAGCCACTGCGCGCTTCCTTTCGCTGGAATGGGCGGGGGGCTGTCAGTATAGCGGTGATGCCGCGGGACCACGTGACCGTCGAGGCAGCCAAACGACGCTTGTTTGCTCCCTCTCCCGCTTGCGGGAGAGGGTTGGGGAGAGGGCGGGAGCATCCACAAGCGGGAGAGGGGAGCAAGCGGGCGAGGGGAGCCAACCAGCTAATGCTCGCCCTCCACCGCCAGCTTCAGCTTGCCCAGCGCAAACTCCCACTGCCGCCCGATCGCCTCCAGCGACCGGCGCGCGGCATCGAGCTGGCCGGGCTCGAACTGCCACAGGCGCTCGCGTCCGGCGCGGCTGTCGTGCACCAGCCCGGCCTGCGCCAGTACCTGCAGGTGCTTGGTCACCGCCTGCCGCGTCATCGCGCTGCCCGCCGTCAGTTGCGCGATCGACATCGCGCCGCCGGCGCACAGCGCCGCCACCAGCCGCAGGCGGGTTTCGTCGCCAAGCGCGGCAAACACCGTGGCCGACTGCCGCAGCGCCGGCGCGTCCGGCAGCGCCTCAGGCAGTGCCGGCAACATGCTCGCGGATATTGTTGACCTGCGCGTCCCAGCCGCCGCTGTTGATGCGGAAGGCTTCCTGGCGGCGTTCGGGCGGGATCCGGTCAAAGCCGGACTCGACCACGGTCAGCATGGTCCCGCCTTCCACCTCGCGCAGCGTGAATTCCACCAGCGTGGCCGGCTCGTCCGAGTAATCGCGCCCGCGTTCCAGCGGCGCCGGATGCCAGCGCCACGACAGCAGCCGTTCCGGCTCCATGCGTTCGACGTGGACGTCGAACTTCAGGTATTCGTAACCCGGATAGGTGATGCTGCCCACCACGCGCTCGCCCGGGGCGAAGGTGGCGCCGTCGAAGCGGACGCCGAACCAGCTGCCGAAGGTATCGGCATCGGTCAGCGCGTGCCAGACGCGCGCAACGGGGGCTTCGATCAGGATGCTGCGTTCGATGCGGTCGGTTTCTGTGGGCATGTCCGGTCTCCTGTGCAAGGCGTTGCGTGCAACGCTGTGGTTGCAGGTTAGGAGATCGGCGCGGAAAGCGCAACCAAATGGTTGCTTTTCGTCCCGGACAGCGGTGCTTACAGGTCGAGCACCAGCCTTTGCCCCCTGCAGCGCGATACGCACGCAGGTCTTGGGCGGCAGGTATTGCCGCCCTGTTTCGTTGTGGGGCCGTTCCCGTCATCCGGCACCACGAAAATATCGTTTGTTTCAGTGTAAACCATGCTGGAACGTTTGTTTCATTGCCGGCTATGATGGCATCTCCTGGCGCCGGCCCCCCGCGCGCCTGTACACGGAGGAGAATCCATCATGTCCCTGGCCAAGCCAGCCATGCCCCAGGCGCCGGGCCACGCCGGCGCGCTGCCAGACGCCGCCGACACGGCGTTCGCCAAGGTCACGCGCCGCATCGTGCCGTTCATCGTGCTGTGCTATTTCTTCAGCTACCTTGACCGCGTCAACGTGGGGTTTGCCAAGCTGCAGATGCAGCAGGCGCTGGGGCTCAGCGATGTGGTATACGGCCTGGGCGCAGGCATCTTTTTCTGGGGCTACATGCTGTGCCAGGTGCCCTGCAGCCTGCTGATCTACCGCTTCGGCATGCGCCGCTGCATGGCGGCCATCATGATCCTGTGGGGGCTGGTCTCGGCCGCGACCATGTTCGTGACCACGCCGGTGGAGTTCTACGCCGCGCGCTTCCTGCTGGGCGTGACCGAAGCCGGCTTCTT
The DNA here is from genome assembly GCF_014191175.1 of Cupriavidus alkaliphilus. Lineage (NCBI taxonomy): Bacteria > Pseudomonadati > Pseudomonadota > Betaproteobacteria > Burkholderiales > Burkholderiaceae > Cupriavidus > Cupriavidus alkaliphilus. The sequence continues at coordinate 62,047 of NZ_JACHWE010000007.1, forward strand.
CCCGGCCGCGGTGATGTACCTGAACAAGTGGTACCCGGCCGACCGCCAGTCGCGCATCATGTCGATCCTGTTCCTGGCAATGCCGCTGGGCATGGTGCTGGGCGGGCCGTTGTCCGGCGCGCTGATGTCGGCCACGCATGACCTGCACGGGCTCGACGGCTGGCAGTGGATGTTCCTGATCGAGGCGCTGCCGGCCATCCTGCTGGGCCTGCTGCTGTTGCGCATGCTGCCCGAAGCGCCGGAGACCGCGCCCTGGCTCACGCCGGCCGAGGCCGCCACCATCACGAGCACGCTCAGCACCGAGAACGCGAAGAAGAACACCCGCTTTATCGCCGCGCTGAAGTCGCCGATCCTGTGGGTGCTGATGGCGATCTGCCTGCTGTTCAATATCGGCAACTACGGCCTGGTGTTCTGGCTGCCGACCATCATCCAGTCCACGGGCATGTCGTCGCCGCTGGAGATCGCCATGCTGACCGCGATCCCTTACGCGGTGGCCTGCGTCGTCATGAATCTCAATGCCGCGCATGCCGAGCGCACCGGCGAGCGGCGCCTGCATTCCGCGCTGCCGCTGCTGGTGGCTGCCGTCGGCATGTGGGCCAGCACGCTGTTCCCGCACGACACGGTGCTGGCGATGGTGTTCCTGACCATCGGCATCTCCGGCCTGATGGCCACCCTGTCGATGTTCTGGGGCCTGCCTGGCCGCGTGCTGGCCGGCACCGCCGCGGCCGGCGGCATCGCCATGATCAACAGCGCCGCCAGCCTGGCCGGCCTGATCGGCCCGGTGCTGATGGGCGGCATCAAGCAGAGCACCGGCAGCATTTCGCTGGGCGTGCTGGCGCTGGCCGGGCTGATGCTGGCCGCGGCGGTGCTGATTCTGGCGATCCCGCGCCAGCTGATGCAATCGCGGAGCTGAATCATGGTGAATGCCTACGACAGCGATCCCGCCGGCCTGGCCGCGCAAGCCGCGGCCAACCTGAAGGGGCCGGTCGCGCCGCACGATTGCGAGCAGGCCGCGGCGCTGCTGGCCGGCATGGCGGCGATGGTGGCGGGCCTGCGCGACGCGCTGGCGCGCGAGGCGGGGCAGCATGGCGGCTGACATCCTGAGCGCGGCGGCCATGGCGGCGCAAGTGCGCAGCGGCGAACGGCCTGCCACCGCTCTGGTGCGCGACGCCTTGCAGCGCGCCGAAGCCGCCGCGCCGCTCAACGCCTGCTCGGCGCTGCTCGCGCACAGCGCGCTGGCGCAAGCGGCGGCGCTGGACCGCCGGCGCGCCGGGGGCCAGCCGATGCCGCCGCTTGCCGGCGTGCCGTTCGTGGTGAAGAACCTGCTGGACGTGCGTGGCCATGCCACCCTGGCCGGGGCCGAGCCACGCGCGCAGGATCCGCCGGCCACGCGCCATGCGGATGCCGTCGAGGCACTGGTGGCGGCGGGCGCGGTGCCGGTCGCGCTGGCGGCGATGGACGAATACGCGTGCGGCGCCACCGGCGAGAACGTGATCGGCGGCCCGGTGCGCAACCCGCTCGACCCCTTGCGCATCACCGGCGGTTCGTCGGCGGGCACCGCGGCGCTGGTGGCGGCCGGCGTGGTGCCGTTCGGGCTGGGCTCGGACACCAATGGCTCGATCCGCGCGCCGGCCGCGTTCTGCGGCATCTGGGGGCTGCGCCCCACCACGGGCCGGCTATCGCTGCGGGGATGCGTGCCGTATGCGCAGAGCCTGGATACGGTCGGACCGATGGCGGGTAGCGCCGCTGACCTCGCGCTGGCCTACGCGGCCATGCTCGGCGTTGATGCGCCGGAGGCTGCGCAGCGCCATGGCCGCCCGACGACGTTGCGCGTCGGCGTGCTCGGCCGAGGCTTTGCCGATTTTGCCGAGCCCGCGGCGCAGTCCGCCGTGCTGCGCGTGGCCTCAGCCTTCGGCGCGGTGCGCACCATCGACCTGCCCGACGCGGACGCCGCGCGCAACGCAGCGTCGGTGATCTCCGCCTATGAAGTCGGACGCAACCACCAGGCCATGGATTTTTCGACGCGCCATGGCGGCTATGGCGCCTTCGTGCGCCAGCGCATCCTGGCCGGGCTGGCCATGCCGCGGGACTGGTATGACATCGCGTGCCGGTACCAGTCGTCGTGGCGACAGCGGTTGCTGGCGCTGTTCGATGACGTCGACCTGCTGCTGGCGCCTTCGACACCCTATGCGGCAACGCCGATCGGCGCTGATGTTGTCGAAGGTGTTGGGCGCATCTACCGGCCTCGTGCCGATGCCGGCCACATGACGCGGCCGTTGTCGCTGGCGGGCCTGCCGGTGGTGGCCGCGCCTTGCGCGGGCGAAGGCTTGCCAGTGGGCATCCAGATCGTGGCACCGCCGTGGCGGGAAGGCCTGGCGCTGGCGGCAGGGCATTTCCTCGAGGCACAAGGCCTGTGCAGCAGGGCTGTGCCTCGATCGCTGTAACGTTTGTTTCATGACGAATGACCGTTACGGGAAGCACTCTGGCCGCGAACGCGTATCCGGTTTGTTTCGTTTCTATGATGAAAGAAACAAATGTTGCATTGATCGCGGTCGTGCACCTATACTGCAAGCGCATCACCGCGCGAACCCAGCTACTGAACGGGATACCGACATGCAAAAACAAAGACAGCAACGGAGGCGGTCGCTGGCTACCCTGTTGTGGCTGGGCGCGGCAGTCCTGGCTGGCCCCGCTGCGGCAGACACCTATCCGGCGCGTCCGATCCGTCTGGTGGTGCCGTCGGCGGCGGGCGGCAGTCCGGACGTGCTGATGCGCGCGCTAGGCGCCGAGGCCGCCAAATCGCTCGGCCAGTCGTTCGTGATCGACAACAAGCCCGGCGCTTCGGGCGTGATCGGCATCTCGGAGCTGGAGCGCGCCACGCCCGACGGCTACACGCTCGGCTACGCCAACAACGTCACGCTGTCGATCAACAAGAGCACCTTCCGCAAGCTGCCGTACCGGCCCGATGCCTTTGTGCCGGTAGTGCTGTTGTTCAAGGTGCCGAACGTGATCGCCGTCCGTCCGGACATGCCGGTGAAGACCTTTGCCGAGCTGGTGGCCCACATCAAGGCCAACCCGGACAAGGTCACCTACGCCTCGCCCGGGCAGGGCACGTCCGGCCATCTCACCGGGCAGCTGCTGGCCGACAAGGCGGGGCTTGCCTGGACCCATGTCGGCTACAAGGGCAGCCCGCAGGCCGCCACCGATGTGGTGGGCGGACAGGTCAACGTGCTGATCGACAACATGCCGACCATCCTGCCGCTGATCAAGGCCGGCAAGCTCAGGCCGCTGGCCGTGACCAGCCTGGCACGTGCGCCGCTGCTGCCGGCGCTGCCCACCATCGCCGAGTCCGGCGTGCCCGGCTTCGAGGGCGTGGCGTGGGGCGGCCTGGTGGCGCCGCAAGGCACCCCCGCCGGCGTGGTGGCCAGGCTCAACGGCGCCTTCAACCGCGCGCTGGCGGATCCGGCAATTCGCGAAAAGTTCGCCGCACTGGGCGCCGAGCCGGTCGGCGGCACGCCGCAGGCGCTGGCTGGCTATGCCGCGCAAGAAACCGACAAGTGGGCTGCGGTGGTCAAACAGGCCGGCATCGCGCCGCAATGAGCCCGCCAGCAAGACAAGGATTGACCATGGCATCACAACCCGCCGCGCCCCGGCGTGCCGACCTGATCTTCCGCAACGCCACGGTCGTGGACGGCACCGGGACCGAACGCCGCCTGGCCGATGTCGCCGTCGCGGGCGACCGCATCGTTGCCGTGGGCGACTGCGGCGGCATCGCCGCGGACCATACCGTCGACGCCACCGGCCGCGTGCTGGCGCCGGGCTTTATCGACGCGCATACGCATGATGACGGCTACCTGCTGGTGCACCGGGACATGACGCCCAAGGTGTCGCAGGGCATCACCACGGTGGTGACCGGCAACTGCGGCATCAGCGTGGCGCCGCTGCTCAGCGGCGCGCCGCCGCAGCCGCTGGACCTGCTGGGCCCGCCCGCGCTGTTCCGCTTCGATACCTTTGCGCAGTGGCTCGACGCGCTGCGCGCGGCGCCCGCCAACGTCAACGTGGTGCCGCTGCTGGGGCACTCCACGCTGCGCGTGCGCGCGATGCCGGAACTGGACCGTCCTGCCAATGACGCGGAGATCGCCGCGATGCGCGAGGAGGTCGGGCTGGCGATGGAGGCGGGCGCCTTCGGGGTGTCGACCGGCACTTTCTATCCGCCGGCAGCTGCGGCCACCGGAGCGGAAATCATCGCCGTGTGCGAGCCGGTCCGCACCCATGGCGGCCTCTACTCCACCCATCTGCGTGACGAAACCGATGCCATCGTGCCGTCGATCGAGGAGGCGCTGCGCATCGGCCGCGCGCTGGACTGTCCGGTGGTGTTCTCGCACCACAAGGTGGCGGGCAAGCGCAACCATGGCCGCTCGGCCGAAACGCTGGGCCTTCTGGCCGAGGCCGCGCGCCTGCAGCCGTTGTGCCTGGACTGCCATCCCTATCCCGCGACCTCGACCATGCTGCGGCTGGACCGCGTACGCCAGTCCACGCGCACGCTGATCACGTGGTCAACCGGCTATCCCGCGGCGGGCGGTCGTGACTTCCACGAGCTGATGCAGGAGCTTGGGCTGGATGAGGAGGCGCTGCTCGCCAGGCTGCGTCCCGCGGCGGCGATCTACTTCATCATGGACGAGCGCGACGTCGCGCGCATCGCGCAGTTCCCGCTGACCATCTTCGGCTCCGATGGCCTGCCGTTCGATCCGCGCCCGCATCCGCGCCAGTGGGGCACCTTCCCGCGCATCCTGGCGCGCATGGTGCGCGAAGACCAGCTGATGACGCTCGAGGCCGCGATCCACAAGATGTCCGGGCTGGCCGCGCAGCAATACGGCCTGCAAGACCGCGGCCGTATCGCCGTTGGCGCGTTTGCCGACCTGGTCCTGTTCGATGCGCAGCGCGTGCAGGACCGCGCCACCTTTGAAGACCCGCTGCAGCTCAGCACCGGCATCGACGGGGTCTGGGTCAACGGCGCGCAGGTCTGGCAACAGTCCGCCGGGGGCGAAGACAGCACCGGCAGTGCGCGCCCCGCTTTCTCCGGTCGCGTGCTGCGGCGCGTTGCCACCCACAATCCTTTCGCCGCGCGCCGCTGACGCGCGGCCGGGCACTGCCACCACCCTCTCATCATGACCCACGTATTCCATCGCAATCCGCGCCAGCAGTTGCCCGTTGCCGTTGCCGGGCAGGGCATCGAACTGATCGACAGCACCGGCCGGCGCTACCTGGACGCCTCCGGCGGCGCCGCCGTGTCGTGCCTGGGGCACGGCCATCCGCGCGTGATCGAGGCGATCAAGGCGCAGCTCGACACCATCGCCTACGCGCATACCTCGTTCTTCACCACCGAGGTGTCGGAGACGCTCGCCGAAACCCTGGCGCAGGCCGCACCCGGCGATCTCGATCATGTCTACTTTGTCTCGGGCGGCTCCGAGGCGGTGGAATCGGCGCTGAAGCTGGCGCGCCAGTATTTCGTCGAGATGGGGCAGCCGGCACGCCGCCACTTTATCGCGCGCCGCCAGAGCTACCACGGCAATACGCTGGGCGCGCTGGCGATCGGCGGCAACGCCTGGCGGCGCGAGCCGTTCCTGCCGCTGCTGGTGCCGGCGCACCACGTGTCGCCGTGCTATGCGTACCGGGACCGGCTCGCGGGCGAGACCGACGCGCAATACGCCCAGCGCCTGGCCGACGAACTGGAAGCGAAGATCTTGGACCTGGGCCCGGAAACCGTGGCGGCATTCGTCGCCGAAACCGTGGTGGGCGCCACCGCCGGCGCGGTGCCGCCGGTAGGCGACTACCTCAAGCGCATCCGCGCCGTATGCGACAAGTACGGTGTATTGCTGATCCTCGATGAAGTGATGTCAGGCATGGGCCGCACCGGCTACCTGTTCGCGTGCGAAGAGGACGGCGTGGTGCCGGACATCGTCACCATCGCCAAGGGCCTGGGCGCCGGCTACCAGCCCATCGGCGCAATGCTGTCGACGCGCCGGATCTATGACGCCATTGTCGGCGGCAGCGGCTTCTTCCAGCACGGTCACACCTATATCGGCCATGCCACGGCCTGCGCGGCGGCCCTGGCAGTGCAGCGCACCATCGTCGAGGACAAGCTGCTGGCCAACGTGCTGGCCCGCGGCGAGCAGCTGCGCAGCCGGCTGCGCGAGGCGCTGGGCGAGCACCCCAACCTGGGCGACGTGCGCGGACGCGGCCTGTTCGTCGGCGTGGAGTTCGTCGCCGATCGCGACAGCCGGGCCACGCTCGATCCGGCCCTGAAGACGCATGCGCGGCTGAAAGCCGCCGCGATGCAGAACGGGCTGCTGGTCTATCCGATGGGCGGTACCGTCGATGGCGTGCATGGCGACCACGTGCTGTTCGCACCGCCGTTCATTTGCACGCCGCGGGATATCGACAACATCGTCGAGCGCTTTGCCGCGGCGGTGCAGGCGGTGCTGCCGGCGAGCGTTGCGGCTTGATTCACTGAAAGGGCCACCTTGCGGGAGAGGGAGTACACAGTCGGTCGTGATGCCTGGGCGGCATCTGCGCCACGGCTCCCCTGACCTGCGCGATGCTGATCTGGACGCTGCGACGATCCTGCCGTTGAGGGCTGGCTCCGGCAATTCAACTTGTTTGAGCCCCAGCTATAAAGCCAGTGCCGGCCCTCAATCCTACAGCCTGAATTCTCCCACCACCTGCTGCAACTCCGTCGCCCGCCCAGCCAGTTCCTGCGACGCACTGGCCGCCTGCTCCACCAGCGCCGCATTCTGCTGCGTCACGGTGTCCATCTGCGCCACCGCCTGGTTGACCTGCGCGATGCCGGCGCTTTGCTGTTCCGACGCCGCGGTGATCTCGCCCAGCAGCCCGGTGACGCTGGCCACCGCCTGGACGATCTCCTGCATGGTTGCGCCGGCCTGGCCCACCAGCGCCGAGCCGCTGTCCACCTGCTGCACCGAATCGTCGATCAACTGCTTGATCTCGCGCGCCGCGGCGGCGCTGCGCTGCGCCAGCGTGCGCACCTCGCCCGCGACCACGGCGAAGCCGCGGCCCTGTTCGCCCGCGCGCGCGGCTTCCACCGCGGCGTTCAGTGCCAGGATATTGGTCTGGAAGGCGATGCCTTCTATCACTTCGATGATGTCGGTGACCTTGCGCGAACTGGCGCTGATCGCCGACATGGTCTGCACCACGTTGCCCACCACCTCGCCGCCGCGCGCGGCGATGCCCGAGGCGCTGGCTGCCATGCCGTTGGCGGCGCGGGCGCGTTCGGTGTTCTGCTGCACCATCGCGGTGAGCTCGCCCATGCTCGACGCCGTTTGCTGCAGCGCCGCGGCCTGCTCTTCGGTGCGTTGCGACAGGTCGGTATTGCCGGCGGCAATCTGGTGCGAAGCGTCGGTAATGGAATCGGTGGCGGTGCGGATGCGTGTCACCAGGTCGGTCAGCATGTCTTCCATCTCGCCCAGGCCGCCCAGCAGCCGGCCGAACTCGCCGCCGCGTTCGGTGTTGAACTCCTGGCTGAGGTCCCCCGCGGCCACGGTTTCGGCGATGTGGACGGCTTCGGACAGCGGCGCCTCGATGCCGCGCGCCAGCGCCCAGACCCCGCCCACCGCCACGCACAGGCCTGCGGCGGCCAGCGCGATCAGCAAGCGCCGGGCATCGGCGGCTTCCTGCATGCGCGGCAAGGCCACCGCGATCCCGATCGCCATCAGCGACCACATGGCGCCAAACGCCGCGCCCAGGCGTAAGCGAATCCCCAGGTTCTGCATGTCAGTCTCCCGTGTCCATCCTAATGCGACCCTATTGCTTAACGGTCGGGAGGGGCGAGGGCTTTAGCAGATTCCTGGGAGCGAAGGCGACCTGCGGGGGCAGCGTCCGGATGGGCCGCCCATGCCAGGGAATGCGGCCGATGCATCCCGGGCTGTCCGTGACTCAATCCAGCCGCTTGCCGGCGGTCTCCGGCACCATCGCCAGCCCGACCAGTGAAAGCAGGCCGCAGCCGATCACATACAGCGCCGGCGCGCTGGCGTTGCCGGTCAGCCCGATGAGCCAGGTAGCGATCAGCTGGGCAAAGCCACCGAATACCAGCACGCCGATGCAATAGACCACCGACAGCCCGGTCGCGCGGATGCGCCGCGGGAACAGTTCGGTGATCAGGACCACCGACGGCACCGTGTTCAGCACCAGCAGCAGGGCCAGCGTCGCAACCACCGCCAGCAGCATCGCCAGCGACGGCCGCGCGTTGAGCAGCATGAAGGCGGGATAGACCAGTGCCAGCATGGCCACGCGCGACCAGAGGATGGCAGGCTTGCGCCCGATCCGGTCGGAGAGACGGCCGGCATACGCGGACAGCGCCACCTGTACCAGCGCGGCGACGCAGCCGGCGGACATGCTGAGCCCGAGCGGGATCTTCAGCACCGTCACCGCGTAGCTGGTCATGTAGTGCAGCACGATATAGGTCGCCGAGGTGCCGCCGATCGTCACCAGTACGCCGGCCGCCACGACGCGGCCGTGGGCGCGGAAGATTTCGCTCAGGCCGGCGCATTCATGGCCCCTGCCGTCCGCAGCCGGCGCTGCGGCGGTTTCCTCCAGATGGCGGCGGATATAGAGGCCCAGCGGGATGACCAGGATGCCGATGGCGAACGGCACGCGCCAGCCCCAGCTTTGCAGCGCGTCGGCCGACAGCCCGTTGGTCAGCGACAGGCCGACCACCGCGCCGAGCAGCACGCTGACGCCCTGGCTGAACAGCTGCCAGCTGCCGTAGTAGCCGCGTGAATGGTCATCGGCATACTCCATCAGCAGCGCCGTGGAGGCGCCCACTTCCCCGCCCAGCGCGAAGCCCTGCAGCAGCCGCGCCAGCACGATCAGCAGCGGCGCGGCCATGCCCGCCTGCGCATAGGTGGGCGCCACCACGAACAGCAGCGAGCCCAGCCCCATCAGCCACAGCGTCAGCGCCATCGCCGGCTTGCGCCCGACCCGGTCGGCATAGAGTCCGATCAGCAGGCCGCCGAGCGGGCGCGCGACAAAGCCCACGCCAAAGGTCGCCAGCGACAGCATCAGCTGGCCAATACTGCCGGAAACCGGAAAGAACAGCTTGCCGATCAGAACGGCGAAGAAGCTGTAGACGGTGAAATCGTAGAACTCGAGGCCATTGCCGATGGTGATGGCGGCAATCACGCGGCGGCGGGGCGCGGCGCGCGGGACCGGCGCGACGAAGGCGCCGTCCAGCGGCTGCGCGGGAAGTGGTGTCGACATGGTGTCTCCGTAGAAGGTGGCGCCGGCCTCCGGGCCGGTCTTGGCAGATGGCGGGCGCTGGTCAGCCCAGGTAGCGTTCGACCAGTTTTACCCAGTAGGTGGCCGCGAGCGGCAGGCAGGCGTCGTTGAAGTCATAGCCCGGGTTGTGGACCATGCAGCCGCCCTCGCCGTCGCCGTTGCCGACGATCAGGTAGCAGCCCGGGCACTCTTGCAGCATGAAAGAGAAATCCTCGCTGCCCGTCAGCGGCACCATGTCGTCGATCAGCCCATCCTCGCCCAGCCAGTCGCGGGCGACCTCGCGTGCCATCGCGGTGGTGGCCGGATCGTTGACCAGCACGGGGTAGCGGCGGTCGTAACGCACCTCCGCACTGGCGCCAAAGCTCTCGGCCTGCGCCTGCGCCAGCGCAGTGATGCGTGCCTGCAGCAGGTCGCGCACCTCGGCCTTCAGCGCGCGCACCGACAGGCGCAGCTCGGCGCTTTCGGGAATCACGTTGGGCGCCTGGCCGGCTTCGATCGCGCCAACGGTCACGATGGCCATGTCGAGCGGGTTCACGTTGCGCGCGACCACGGACTGCAAGGCCATCACCATCGACGCGCACGCCACCACCGGATCGACCGCCCGGTGCGGCACCGCACCGTGGCCGCCGCGCCCGTCGACGCGGATCGTGACGGTATCGGACGAGGCCATGAACGGACCGCCCAGGAAGCCGAACTTGCCGGTGGGGTGGCCGGGCATGTTGTGCAGCGCGAAGACCGCATCGCACGGGAACAGGCGGAACAGGCCGTCGCGGATCATCTCGCGGGCGCCGCCCATGCCTTCCTCGGCCGGCTGGAAGATGACATGCAGGGTGCCGTGGAAGGGCTTGTATTCCGCCAGGTAGCGGGCGGCGGCCAGCAGCGTGGCGGTATGGCCATCATGGCCGCAAGCATGCATCTTGCCGTCGAGCTTGCTGGCATACGGCAGGCCCGTGGTTTCCTGGATCGGCAAGGCATCCATGTCGGCGCGCAGGCCGATGGCGCGGCCCTCGCCATGGCGCAGCGTGCCGACCACGCCGGTGCCGCCGAGTCCGCGATGTACCGCATAGCCCCAGGCCTGCAGGCATTCCGCCACCAGCTCGCTGGTGGCGAATTCCTCGAAGCCCAGTTCGGGATGGGCGTGGATGCGGCGGCGCAGGTCCACCATCTCCGCTTCGATGGCGCGAATGCCGGGCAGGACAGGATCGGGATGCAATGGAGTCTCCGTGGAGGCGTTGGCGGGGAACGGTGTGGACCGATCTTATGCAGTGCCCGCAGGTGCCGCCAGCCGCAATACTGTTATCCTGACAACCATTGGTTGTCACCCTCCCCGAGCCGCCATGCCGATGAAACTGCACCAGATCCAGGCCCTTGTCGCGGTGGCCGATGCCGGCAGCATCCGCGCCGCTGCGCGGCTGGTCGGGCTGTCACAGGCGGCATTGACCAAGGCGCTGCGCGAGCTGGAAAGCGAAGCGGGCCTGCCGTTGCTGTCGCGCACCGCCAGCGGCGTGGCGCTGACTGAAGCGGGGCAGCGCATGCTGGGCCATGCCAGGCTGGTGGTGGGGCAACTCGCCCGCGCCAGTGAGGAACTGGCTACGCTACGCGGCGAAGGGGTGGGCCGGGTGAGCCTGAGCGTCACGCCGTGGGTCATGCTGACGTTCCTGCCCCGCGTGCTGCTGCGCTTTCGCGAACGCATGCCGGGCGTGCAGGTGGAGATCTTCGAAGGCCTGACCGCGGTAGCCTTGCCCCGCTTGCGCGAAGGTACCCTGGACTTCGCGGTGGGGCCATTCACCGCGGCCATGTCCACGCAGGAGTTCGAATGCGAGCCGCTGCTTGGATACACCGCGTGCGTGATCGCGCGGCGCGGCCACCCGTGCGCGGAGGCGCGCTCGCTGCACGAACTGCTGGAGCAGGACTGGGTCGTCAACTACACCGCGGCCAGCTACGAGCCGTTCATGCGCAACCTGTTCTGGCAGCATGAAGCCCGTATCGATCCCGCGCGCCTGCATTGCGCGCACTCGACCGCATTGCTGCTCGAGTTGGTCCGCAATGCCGGCATGATCAGCTATTGCCCGCGTCCGCTGCTTTTGGCCGAGCCGATGCGGGGCTGGGTCCAAGCCCTGCCACTAGCCGAGCGGTTCGAGACCAGCCGGCTTGGCATCATTACACGCCATAACGCCGTGAGCAGTCGAGCGGCGCAATGCTTTATCGACTGCCTGCTGCAGGAAATCCGGCGCCGCGCGCGTTCGGCGGCGCAGAAGGACATCGAATTGTTCGATGCACTGGAGGTGCTTTACTGAGCGTCACGACTGGCGCCAGGACCAGGCCTGGGACCTCCAGGCCGGTGCTGTTCTTGCCTGCCGCGCTAGGACAACACCCGGACCGGCCAGCGTGCGACGCGCTCACTTCTCTCAGGCAGCTTCCTTCAGTGCCGCCAGCGCCTGCCGGCCCGCGACCAGCTGCTGCGCCACTTCGGCCACGCGCGCGCCCAGGTGTTCGGCGGTACGCAGGTCCGCCGGCGGCGGCGCCACCTCGGCGCTGGCATCCGCATCCGACTGCGCGGCCGCACCCAGGAAGAAACCATGGCGATTCAGCACATCCTCGGTCGACTTCGAATTGTTGTGGCCCGAAGGCAGGCCCAGGTTGACCCAGTGCATGCCGTGCTGCGCCGCGAAGATGGCGATCTGCTGCAGCGTGGCCAGCTTGTCGCCGGAGCGCGAGGCCGCGTTGGTAAAGCCGGCGGCTACCTTGTTGGCCCACTTGCCGCCCTTGGCGAACACGTTGCGCGAGGTCGCGTCCATAAAGCCCTTGAACTGGGCCGAGGCACTGCCCATGTAGGTCGGCGCGCCGAAGACGATGGCATCGACCTGTTCCAGGGTATCCCAGTGCTGGTCGATGTCTTCGACCGGGATCAGCAGGCTTTCGGCGCCCGCCACACTGCCGGCGCCGCGGGCGACGGCCTGGGCCTGCCTGGCGGTGTGGCCGTAGCCGCTGTGGTAGACGATGGCAACGCGGGTGGAGGTGGTGGTCATGATATCGGGTCCCTTTAATTTCGAAAATCTGAATATGCTTGTGCTGCATCGCCTCCTTATCGTGGCGGGCAATGCGGCGGCTGGTGAGGAAAGTGTAGGGGGGTGAAACGCCGCTGGCAGGGGCGGTTCTGCAATAAGTTGTTGAAATTTTCTGAATATCTGTCCGAGGGGCGGTCCCGCCAGCCGATCCACGGGTTTTCCCGGCGGCGCCGCGCGTAGCCAGCATGGCGCGGCCGGGATAAAGTTGCGCTATATCCGCTCACGCCCGGCGCTGCCCGGCTTCGCGCCCCAACCCGCAACCGCTCCCGATTCCCATGAACCCAGGCGGCAGGCAGATCCCGGCGGTGAGGCCACAGCGCCGTCCCCCTTCTCGTTTCCTTGCCGTGCGCACGCTGGCGTGCGCGGCGCTGGCGCTGGCCGGCGCGGCGCGGGCCGCGGATGCGCCCGGCACGGCCGTTGCCGCGGCCACCGGCGAGACCTTGCCCGACGTGGTAGTCAGCGCCACCCGCAGCGAGCAGCGCCGCTTCGACGCGCCCGCCGCGATCGACAGCGTGCCGGTCGATCCGCTGCGCAGCGCCACGCCGCTGGTGAACCTGTCGGAGGTGCTCGCCGGCGTGCCCGGCGTGGCGGTGCGCGACCGGCAGAACTATTCGCAGGACCTGCAACTGTCGGTGCGCGGCTTCGGCACGCGTTCCACCTTCGGCGTGCGCGGCGTGCGGCTGTATGTCGACGGCATTCCCGCCACCATGCCGGACGGGCAGGGGCAGGCATCGACGGCGGACCTGGCCAACGCCAGCCGGGTCGAAGTGCTGCGCGGCCCGTTCGCGCAGCTGTATGGCAATGCCTCCGGCGGAGTGGTGCAGGTGTTCACGCCGGATCCGCCCACGGATGGGTTCACCGGGCGCGTCTCGACCGGCTTAGGCGCCGACGGCCAGTGGCAGGCCGGGGTGGCGCTGGCCGGCGGCAATGACCGGCTCGGCGGCTCGCTCGATGCGTGGACCTACCAGACCGACGGCTATCGCGAGCACAGCGCGGCGCGCCGCTACCAGCTCAATGCCAAAGTGGTGGCGCAGCCGGCCAGCGGCACGCGCGTGACCGGGCAGTTCAATTACTTCAACCAGCCGCTGGCGCAGGACCCGCTCGGCCTGACCCGCGCGCAGGCCGATGCCGACCCGCGCCAGGCAGTGGCCGCGGCCACCCAGTTCGATACCGGCAAGACCGTCGAGCAGGCGCAGGCCGGGGTGGTGGTGGACCATCAGGTCAGCGGCACCGACAGCCTGTCGGCACGGCTGTACGGCGGCACGCGCAACCTGTACCAGCGGCTGGGCTTCAGCGGCGCCGCGCCGACGTCGTCCGGCGGCATCGTCGACCTCGACCGCACGTTCGGCGGTGCCGCGCTGTCCTGGAACCGGCGCACCACCACTGCCGCAGGTCTGCCCTTGCTGTGGAGCGCCGGGCTCGAAGCCAACGGCATGCGCGACGGCCGCAACGGCTACGTCAACCAGAACGGCACCCAGGGGGCGTTGCGCCGCGATGAAACCAATACCGCGACCGACATCGGCGCCTTCGCGCAGTTCGACTGGACCTTCCATCCGGCCTGGCAACTGGTGGGCGGGGCGCGCGCCAGCCGGGTGCGGCTGGGCATCGACGACCATTTCATCACCGCGGCCAGCCCCGACGACAGTGGCCACGCCAGCTACAGCAATGTCAGTCCGGTGCTCGGCGTGGTCTGGCACGCGCTGGATTCCCTCAACGTCTACGCCAACCTCGGCCGCGGCTTCGAGACCCCGACGCTGACCGAGGTCGCCTACGGCCCCGGCGGCGTCGGCAGCAACCTCGGTTTGCAGGCATCGACCAGCCGCCAGGGCGAGATCGGCATCAAGTGGCAAGGGTCGGGGCAGCGCCTGGAGGCTGCGCTGTTCGATGCCGACAGCCATGACGAGGTGGTGCCGCAATCGAACAATGCGGGGCGCACCGTCTACCAGAATGTCAGCGGCGTGCGCGGGCGCGGGCTGGAGCTGGGCTGGCGCGGCGGCTTTCTCGGGCAGGTCGGCACGCCGGGCCAGGGCGGCGGCAGCCGGATCGAAGCGGGGCTGGCCTATACCTGGCTCAATGCGTACTTTGGTGATGGCTTTATCAATGCGCAGGGCCAGGCGGTGGCGGCCGGCAACCGCCTGCCCGGCACCGCGCGCCACAGCCTGGCAGCAGACCTGTCGTGGCGACCCGTCGCGCCGCTGACACTGGGTGCCGAGCTGCGCGTCGACAGCCGCGTCTATGCCGACGACCTCAACACCCAGGCGGCGCCGGGCTATGCCGTGTTCAACCTGCGCGCGGGCTATGCCTTCCGTATCGGGCCGACGCGTTTCTACCTGTTCGGCCGTATCGACAACCTGGCCGACCGGCGCTACATCGGCTCGGTGATCGTCAACGAGGCCAACGGCCGCTACTTCGAGCCGGCACCGGGCCGGCGCTTCTTCATCGGGCTGCGGGCCGCGCTGTAAGCGCCGCGCCGATTGCCTCGGCCGTCGTTGCCCTTTAAGGTGTTGGCTTTGGCCGGCGCGCACCGTGTCACGGCGGCGGCGGCCGGACCCGGAGCCGTACCATGACCTCGCCCGCGCCCGACGACCGCACCCGCCGCATCATGCTGTGGGTGGTGGCGGTCGGCTTCTTCATGCAGACGCTGGACTCGACCATCGTCAACACCGCGCTGCCGTCGATGGCGCATAGCCTGGGCGAGAGCCCGCTGCGGATGCAGTCGGTGGTGATCGCCTACTCGCTGACCATGGCGGTGATCATCCCGGCCTCGGGCTGGCTGGCCGACCGCTTCGGCACCCGCACCATCTTCCAGGCCGCGATCGCGCTGTTCGTGGCCGGCTCGCTGCTGTGCGCCTACGCGCCGACGCTGAACTTCCTGATCGGCGCGCGCGTGGTGCAGGGCGTGGGCGGCGCGATGCTGCTGCCGGTGGGGCGGCTCTCGGTGCTGCGCACCTTCCCGCGCGAGCAGTACCTGCAGGCGCTGAGCTTTGTCGCCATCCCCGGCATGATCGGCCCGCTGATCGGGCCCACGCTTGGGGGCTGGCTGACCCAGGCGCTGTCCTGGCACTGGATCTTCCTGATCAACGTGCCGGTCGGCGTGCTGGGCGCGCTGGCCACCGTGCGCTACATGCCCAATGCGCGGCTGGCCGGCGTCGGCCGCTTCGATCTCGCGGGCTACCTGCTGCTGGCGACCGCCATGCTGGCACTGTCGTTCTCGCTCGACGGCCTGGCCGGGCTGGGCTTCCAGCACGCCACCGTGCTGATGCTGCTGATCGGCAGCATGGCCGCGCTGACGGCCTACGGGTTGCACGCCAACCGGCGCAAGCAACCGCTCTTCCCCTTGCGGCTGTTCCGCATCCACAGCTTCAGCGTCGGGCTGCTGGGCAACCTGTTCGCGCGTATCGGCAATGGCTCGATGCCGTTCCTGATCCCGCTGACGCTGCAGGTCAGCCTGGGCTATGCGCCGCTGGACGCCGGCCTGATGATGCTGCCGGTCACAGCGGCCGGCATGGCGTCCAAGCGGCTCGCCACGCGGCTGATCCAGCGCCATGGCTACCGGCGCGTGCTGGTGTCGAACACCTTCGTGGTAGGGTTGGTGATGGCGGCCTTCGCGCTGATCACGCCGCAGCTGCCGCTGTGGCTGCTGGTGCCGCTGCTCGCCGTGTTCGGCATGGTCAATTCGATCCAGTTCACGGCGATGAACACGGTCACGCTGAAGGACCTCAGCGGCGCCGGTGCCAGCAGCGGCAACAGCATGCTGTCGATGGTGCAGATGCTGTCGATGAGCCTGGCCGTGACGGCGGCAGGGGCGTTGCTGGCGACCTTCCAGCACCGCTTCGGCGGGGATCCCGCCGCGGTGCTGCCGGCCTTCCATGCCACCTTTATCTGCATGGGGCTGATCACCTGCGCGTCGGCCTGGATCTTCATGCAGCTGGGCGTGCGCGAGGCCGCGCCGGCGATCCCGGTGCAGCATGGCGAGAAGGAGGTGTAGCGCGCGCAGCGTTTCGGCCTGGGCGTGGCACATGCGGCGCTTTGCGCCGCGGCGGCGAACTTACCGTGCGCTTTGCGGCTCCCATTTCTATCCCATTGGAGCCGGCCGTTGCCGGTACAAGGAGGCGTCCATGCGGCCGACCGGTAAGCCCGATTCCGAACCCGCGGTGCCACCGCCGCCCGGCACCGCCACCAGCGGCAGCACGGTGCCGAGCAGCGCCCCGGCCACGCCCGATGGGGCCGGCGCCGTGGCCGGGCCCGCCGCGGCGCCCGGCCAGATCCATGCGGCGGCGCAGCCGGATCTGATCACGCACCGCGACTGCCCGCCGCCGCACGCGCTGCCAGGCTGCGCGTGCGCCGACATGCTGTCGCCCGCGGCACGCTATTGCGAACTGTTCGTCGACGTCCAGCACAGCGGCCTGTTCGCCGACAGCAAGACCTTCCCGGACTGCATTCCCAACTGCGACCCCGACCTGATCGTGGCGCGCTATCGCGCGACCCGCGACACGCCCGGCTTTTCGCTGCCGGATTTCGTGCAGGCGTATTTCACCCGCGCCACCGTGCCGGAAAGCCACTACGTGTCTGACCCGGCCAGCACCTTGCGCGAGCACATCGACGGCCTGTGGCCGGTGCTGACGCGCGAGCCAATGGCCCATCCGCCGCTGTCGTCGCTGTTGCCGCTGCCGCACCGCTACGTGGTGCCGGGCGGGCGCTTCGGTGAACTCTATTACTGGGACTCCTACTTCACCATGGAAGGGCTGGCTCGCAGCGGGCACGGCGACCTGATGGTGGAGATGACGCGGAATTTTGCTTACCTGATCGATCACTACGGCCTGGTGCCCAATGGCACCCGCAACTACTACCTGAGCCGCTCGCAGCCGCCGGTGTTTGCGTTGATGGTGGACTTGCTCGAACGCGAGCAACTGGCCAGCGCGCAGGACTTCCTGCCGCAGCTGCGCCGCGAATATGCGTTCTGGATGGACGGCGCCGACGGCCTGTGTCCCGGCCATGCGCACCGCCGCGTGGTCTGCCTGCCCGGCGGCGCGCTGCTCAACCGCTATTGGGACGACCGCCCATGTCCGCGCGAAGAGGCTTTCCTCGAGGACATGGAGACCGCGCTGCGCAGCGGCCGCCCGCACCATATGGTGTTCCGCGACCTGCGCGCCGCGGCGGAGTCGGGCTGGGACTTCAGCTCGCGCTGGCTGGATGCGCCCGACCCGGCCGCCGGCCAGCCCGCTGACCTGGCCACCATCCGCACCACGGCGATGCTGCCGGTCGATCTCAATGCGCTGCTGTGGCACCTGGAAACACGGCTTGCCGCGCTGTGCGAGCGCGCCGGCGATGCCGCGGCAGAGGCTTACCGCGCCGCGGCGCAGCGGCGCGAGGCCGCCATCCTGCAGTACCTGTGGGACGAGGCCGCGGGCGTCTTCATCGACTACGACTGGTGCCGCGGCGCGCCGCGCCGGTTTCTCACCGCCGCCACCGTGATGCCGCTCTATCTCGGCCTGGCCAGTCCGGCGCAGGCGCAAGCGGTGGCGCAGGCGGTGCAGGAGCGGCTGCTGGTCGACGGCGGCCTGGCCACCACGGAGTGCACCTCGGGCCAGCAATGGGACCATCCCAACGGCTGGGCGCCGCTGCAGTGGCTGGCGGTATGCGGCCTGGAGCGCTATGGCCACGCGGCCCTCGCGCGCGAGATTGCGCGGCGCTGGCTGGCCACCGTGGCCAGCCTGTACACCCACGAATGCAAGCTGGTCGAGAAATACCGCATCCGGCGGATCGAAGGGGCCGCCCAGGGCGGGGGCGGCGGCGAGTATCCGTTGCAGGACGGCTTTGGCTGGACCAATGCGATCGCCGGTGCGCTGATGGCACGCTACGGCGAGGTGCCGGCTACTTGCCGCGCGGATGGGGCGGCGAGCTGAGCCGCGCGTGCCTTGCGGTCAGTGTTGCCGCGCGAGCGCGTCGGCGATCTGCTTCACGTTGTCTTGCATCGCGCCCAGCCCGGCGCCGCCGAGCAGGTACCAGTTGGCGGGATCGAGGTACAGCACCTGGCCGCGCTGCCAGGCGCGCCCGCCCTGCAACGGCGCCACGTCGAGCAGTTCCTGTGCCGAGGGACCGGCGCGGCCGATGGCGGCATCCCGGTCGATCACCAGCAGCCAGTCTGGATCGGCCTGGCGGATCTCCGCCGGCGTCATCGGCATGCCGCGCGCGCCTGCGTCCGGCGCGGTGGCCAGCGCCGGACGCAGGCCGAACGCCGCATGGATCACGCCAAAGCGCGTGCCGGGTGGCTGTGCGCTGATCTTGCCGCCGGTGGTCAGCACCACCAGCGCGGTACCGGCGCCCGCCGCCTGCGCCTGCAGGCGCGCCACCGCGGCGCGCAGCGCCGCAACCTGCTGCGCGGCCCGGGCCTGGCGGCCGGTCAGCTGGCCCAGCAGTTCCGCTTGCGCGGCGACGCTGCCGACCAGGTCATCGCGGGACGGGCTCAGGTCCAGCGTGGGGGCCAGCTTCGCCATCGCTTCATACTTCGATGCCGAGCGCCCGCCGACCACGATCAACTGCGGCGCCAGCGCGCGCAGGGCGTCGACGTTGGGCTCGCTGGCAGAGCCGAGCCGGGTGTAGCGCGCATCCTGGTAGATGCCGAGCATGCCGGGCAGCTTGCCGTCGGGCACGCCGGCCACCGGGGCGTCCAGCACGCGCAGGGTGTCGAGCGTGGCCAGGTCGAACACCGCGATCCGGGCGGGATGCCGGGGCACTTCGGTGATGCCCTGCGCATGCCTGACCGGCAGCGCCTGCGCGGGAAGGGCGGGTGCAAGCATTGCCGCCGCGCAGGCGGCCAGCAGGCGCCGCCGGGTGGGTTGGTACTTCGTCATCGGGATTCCTCTTGGAGATGAATGCGCCCGGCCGGCGCGCACGGGCGCGGGGACGCACGACAACAGGGCGGGCTCAGAACTTGACCGCCACGCTCATCCAGTAGCGCCGGCCATCCTCGACATAGCCGTAGTCGGTGTAGTTCACCTGCTTGTCGAAGAGGTTGTAGATGCCAGCGAACAGCGACACGTTCCTGGTGAGCGCGTAGGTCGCGCCCAGGTCGACAAAGGTGTACGAGGGCGCCACCACCGTGCTGGAAGACGGCCCGGTGATCGGCTGGCTTTCCTTGCCGCGATAGTTGACGCGGGCCCAGGCGTTGAGCTTTTCCGACGGGCGCCAGTTCAGCGTGGCCACCAGCAGATGCATCGGCAACTGGTTCAGCGGCTGGCCCTGGTACTGGCCGGTCTTCTGTTCCGACCGGGTGTAGGTATAGCTGCCGGTCAGCGACCACGCCTGCGCGATGGGCCAGCGCAGGCTGGCTTCCACCCCGCGCGAATAGGCCCGGTCAACGTTCATGTACGTGGTCGGGGCGGCGCCGAACTGGTTGGGCCCGTCCGTGCATTGCGTGAGCGGGCAGGCCACGCGCGTGATCTTGTCCTTGAAGTCATTGTTGAACAGCGTCACGCCGGCCTGCAGGCCATTGCCCTTGTCATAGAGCAGGCCGAGTTCCTGCGACACCATGGTCTCGGGCTTCAGGTCCGGGTTGCCATACATGTTGCCGCCGCGGCTGGTCTGGCCCCAGCCGGCCACGGTCTGGCGCAGGTCCGGCGCGCGGAAACCGGTGGACACGCCACCCTTGACGGTCCATCGCTCGGCCGCGTGCCAGACGCCATACAAGCGCGGGCTGTAATGCTGGCCGAAGTTCTGGTCGTGGTCCATGCGCACGCCGCCGGTCAGCGCAAAGCTTTGCGCCAGGCGCCACTCGTCTTCGGCAAACAGGGCCCACTGGTAGCGCTCGACCCGGTTCGGCCCGCCGGCGATCTGGTTGCCGGTCTGGTCGTTCAGGCGCTGGTTCAGGTATTCGGCGCCGACCGACAGCATGTGGCTGCCCAGCGGCATGGCCCAGCTGGTGCGCGCATCCAGGTTCTTGATCTTCATCTGGCGGCTGCGGTTGTCGAACTCCTCCTGCTGGATATAGCTGTCGGAGACGCCGAAGCCCCAGCGGCCGGTATGCGACAGCGCGTATTTCTCGCTGCGGTAGTCGGTCTCGGACGAGGCCGGGCAGCCGGTGCGCGGGCAGGGCGTGCCGGGCGGCAGCGGCGGCACGGTCTTGCCGACGGTCTCGCTGCGCTGCTGGCGCATGCCGGTGGCTTCGAACACGATGTCGTGCTGGCGCGTGGGCGTCAGTGCCAGCTTGGCCGTGAGGCTTTCCGCGCGGCGGCCGCGGAAGCCGTGGTCGATGTCGTCTTCGACCCGGTGCGTGCTCTGGCCGTACAGCTGCAGCCCGAGCAGGTCGCTCTTGAGCGGGCCGGCCAGATAGAAATTGCCCTGGTAGAGATTGCCGGAGTCGCTGTGCTGCTGCAGCGTGGCATCGCCGCGCAGTTCGCCGGTCCATTGTTTCGGCACCTTGCGCGTGATGATGTTGACCACGCCGCCCATGGCATCGGAGCCATACAGCGACGACATCGGGCCGCGCACCACTTCGATCCGCTCGATCGCGGCCAGCGGCGGCGTCCAGCTGCTCTCGACACCGGACGAATCGGAGTTGGTGCGGGTCTCGCGCGAACTCTGCCGCTTGCCGTCGATCAGCACCTGGGTGTACTTGGCGCCCATGCCGCGCAGGCTGATATCAGTGCGGTCACCGCCGCCGCTGACGATCACGCCCGGCACTTCGACCAGCGCGTCGTTGATGTCGCGGTAAGCCTTGTTTTCCAGATCCGCGCGCGTGACCACGCTGATCGACGCGGGCGCATCGCGGATATCCTGCGCGCTGCCGGCCGCGGTCACCACCACGGTGGCCAGGGTGGCTTCCGCCTTGGCTTCCTGCGCCTGAGCCCAGGCCCCCGTGATGCCCGAGGCCGCGCATACCGCTGCCAGCCTCTTCACCCACTGCGCTCGCAGCATGCCCTGCGGCAATGCCGTCCCGACCGCTGCCCGTGCTGCCGCCCTCAATGCCCATCCGCTTCCGGCGGCCTGCCTGTCCGTCATTATTTTCCCCGCTGTATGCAAATAACAATCATTCTCATATTAGAATCGGGGATGCAAATTGCTAACCAGTCACTTTGGAAAGCTTTTGTTTTCTTGACGTTTCTTGATGGAACCGGGGGCCGGCGGCCCGCTCCTCGCCCGCCAGGGCCCCGGCAAGCTGCATGCTGATGTGTTCTCACCCGCCGCCCGCGCGCGTGCTGTTGATCGACGACGACCTGGAACTGGCGCAGATGCTGCGCGAATACCTGGAGCCCGACCACTGCACCGTCACGCTGGCGCACACCCGCGAGCAGGGCGAGGCCCTGCTGGCCCGCCATGACTACGATGTCGCGCTGCTGGACCTGATGCTGCCCGATGGCAACGGGCTGGACCTGCTGCGGCTGCATCGCGCGCGTTCGCAGCGCCCGGTGATCATGTTTACCGCGCATGGCGACGAGACCGACCGCGTGCTCGGACTGGAACTCGGTGCCGACGACTACCTGAGCAAGCCTTTCAGCCCGCGCGAACTGCGGGCGCGCATGCACGCGGTGCTGCGCCGGTTCCAGTGCGCGCTGCCGGCCACCGCCGCGAGCCCGTGGCTGGAAGCCGGCGCGCTGCGCCTGAACCTGGCTTCCGGCGAAGCCATGCACGGACCGGCGCGGGCCGCGCTGACCGGCGCCGAGCAACGCGTGCTGGAAATCCTGATGCGTTCGGCGGGCCGGGTGGTCGCGCGGGAGGAGATCGGGCGGTTCGCGCTGGGACGCGCGCCGGAGCGCTACGACCGCAGCCTCGATACCCATGTCAGCGCGCTGCGCCGCAAGCTGGCGCTCGACGGCACGTCTGCGCCGCTGCGCATCCGCAACCTGCGCGGCCAGGGTTACCTGCTGGTGCAGGCCCCGTGAACGGCTGGCGCAGCGTGCGTGCGCTGTTTCCGCTGCCGCTGTTCTGGCGCAACTTCCTGGCCTTCTGGCTGGGCATGGCCGCGATCGTCGGCATCGGCATGGCGCTCACGGCCGCGGTGGCCTGGTACCGCTTTCAGGCGCTCGACGGCCTCAGCCCGGCCGCGCTGACCGCAGATGCGGTCGAGGTGGCGCGGAGGGAGGGGCGCCCCGGGCTCAGGCGCTGGCTGCGGACGATGGACTCGCATGCCTCGGCGCTGGACGTCTATATCGTCGATCCCTCACTGCAGGACATGCTCGGCCGGCAACTGCCGGCGCGGCTGCACGACCATCTCGTCGACCGGATCGTGCCGATGTGGCGCGCGGCCATGATCGGCCATGCGGTCGCGCAGGTGCCGCGCCCCGGCGCGCGCGTGTCATGGTGGGATCCGCAGCCGATCGCGCTGCCGGACGGCAGCGAGGTGCTGATGCTGTTCCTGCCGTTCGACTCGTCGCGCTGGGAGGTGCTGCGCCTGTCGCCGGTGGCGCTGGCGCTCGGCCTGTTCGCGCTGGCGGTCTCGGCGCCGCTGTGCTGGGCCCTGACGCGGCACGTCACCGGCCCGGTGCGGCGCCTGCGCGAAGCCACGCAGGCGCTGGCCGGAGGCGAACTGGCCACGCGCACGCCGCCGGTACTGGCGCGCCGCGCCGACGAGCTGGGCCAGCTGGCGCGCGATTTCGACGCCATGGCCGACCGGCTGCAGCGCCTGGTGGACTGGCGCGAGCAACTGCTGCGCAATATTGCGCATGAGTTGCGCTCGCCGCTGGGACGGCTGCGCTTGTCGCTGGAGCTGGCGCGCCGCCGCGACGCCACGCTCGGGCTGCAGTTCGAGCGCATCGAGCGCGAGACCGGGCGGCTCGATGCCCTGGTCGAGCGCACGCTGCAGCTGGCGCGCCTGCATGCGACGGCGCCGGTGCGCCATCCCATCGATCTCGGCGAACTGGTCGACGTGATCGTGGCCGATGCCCGTTTCGAGGCCGCGGCCCGCGGCGTGGCGATCCGCTGGACCCCACCAGGCGAACTGATCTTCGACGCCGACGGCGCGGCGCTGGGCAGCGCCATCGAGAACATCCTGCGCAACGCCATCCGGTACACCGACCCGGCCACGCCCGTTACCGTGACCCTGCAGGCCGACGCGGCCGGGATCCGGCTCGACATCGTCGACGGCGGCCCCGGCGTGCCGGCGGAGGCTCTGGCAAGCCTGTTCGAACCCTTCTATCGCGTGCGCAGCGGCCAGGGCCATCCGGCCGGCGCGGGGCTCGGGCTCAGCATTGCGCACGCGGGTATTGCCGCGCATGGCGGCACGGTGTGCGCCCGCAATGCCGCGCCGCGCGGGCTGGCGGTGTCGGTTTGCCTGCCGCGCCCGGCATGATGCGCGCCTGGACGGCCCTGCAGTAGGGCGAAGCCATTCGATCCCAGGTATTGGGACGACGGCGTCACCGCGGCGCGGCTGCAGTACGACGGGGTTGGGCAGGCCGGGATGAGCCAGGATGGGCCGGGATGTTGATGCATAATCCATAGGCAATTCCCTAGCCAGTGCGCGCCGGGCGACGCCCGGTTTCCAAGCGGGCGTCAGGCAGGTTGCTGAGAAGGAGCTTCGCCAATGGCCAATTGGCTGTCTCGCGCAAACAAGCAGTTTCCCGGTCGCCTTCTCGCCGTTGTTGCCGCCCTGCTGATCGTGGTGATCAGCGGCTGTCTCGCCTTGTTTCTGCATAGCCGGTTCCAGAGGATCGTCTGGGAGCAGGCTTGGGCTTCGCGCCAGCATTTTGACGCCGTGCTGGCGGCCAAGGCCACCCATGAGTACTTTATCCGGCGCATGGCACAGATTACCGGGCCTGAATATCCGCTGGTGCGCAGCGACCGGCCCGCGACCCGGCTCGAAGCCTTGCTGATGGCCGTGCCGGCCGGCAGCGCGCGTGCCGTCGAGGTGCCCGGACTGATCAACCCCGCGACCCTGATGCGCGGCGCGCCGGTACCTGGCGCGGAGCGGTCCGTGGCGGTGTCGCATGTCATCCGCTTTGCCATCTTCGAGCGCGCGTACTGGGGCACGGCGCCGCAAGGCGTGCGCTCGGTGTTTTTGCTGGCGGACGGCAGCGAGGCACTGGTGACCCCCGCGCTGCCGGCAGCGCTGCCTCTGAGCGGGCCGCAGGTGGCCGATGCCGTCAGCAACTGGGCCAAGGCGCTGGCGCGCCGCTCAGGTGAGGCGCGGGGGCCAACGCCGGCAGGCACGCCGCTGTGGGCCGGGCCCTATCCTGGCATGATCGGGCAGGACACGATGCTGAGCTGCTTCCTGCCCGTTCACAATGCCGCGGGAACGCTGCTCGGCTATGTCGCGACGGCCATTCCCGTGCGCGCGCTGATGGCCGATGTCGGCATGCCGGGGGGCACCCGGGCGGGCCAGCCGGTATCCGGCAAGCGCGCCGTATTCTTCGATGAACGCGGCAAGCTGCTGTTCCAGGGCCGCGATGCCGGCTGGTTGCGTCCACACGCCCTGAGCGAGCGGGTCGCCCGTGAGCTGTCAGCCAGCGAGCCGGGCGTGGCCTACTGGTTCGAGCAAGGCAGCCTGATGATCGGCAGCACGGCGCGCGACCAGAGCTGGCGCGCGGCCTACGCTTATCCGCTGTCGCAAGGGCTGGCGGACCACGGCGTGGCGCTGGCGGTGGCACTGCTGCTCTACGGGCTCGGCGTCGCAGCGGTGCTGCAAGGTGCGCGCATGGTCCGGCGCCGGATCCTGGTGCCGATGCAGCGCAACGCCGAACGCATCGAGGACAGTGAGCGCTTCAACCGGGCCGTGATGCAGGCCGCGCCGGTGGGCCTGCGGGTGGTGCGCACCGCCGATGCGCATGTGCGGGTCGAGAACGCGCTGGCCGCGCAATGGCTGCCGCTGGATGCACGCACGCAAGGCCGGCCATGGCTGGACGCGATCCTGGCGCGGCGCGGCGAGGCGCCCGTGCGGCTGGAGGTGCGGGTGCCGGCGGGTGCCGGTGCCGCGCGCGACGTGCTGGTGGTCGGCCGCCGCACCCGCTTCGAAGGCGAGGACGTGTTGCTGTGCGCGATTCATGACGTCACGGACGAACGCGAGGCGCACCGCAGGCTGGCACGCGCACGCCAGCTCGCAGAGGAGGCCAGCGCCGCCAAATTGCGCTTCCTGGCCACCATGAGCCATGAAATCAGGACGCCGTTGTACGGCATGCTGGGCACGCTGGAACTGCTGTCGCTGACCAGACTGGCGCCAAGCCAGCGCGAGATGCTGTCGACCATCCGCGCTTCGTCGCAGGTCCTGCTGCAGATCCTGGACGACCTGCTGGATGACTCGCGCGCGGAAGCGGGGCAGATGCAGCTGGACAGCGTGCCGTTCGATCCGGTCGATTTGCTCGAGTCGACGGTGCGGGCGCACGCGCCGATCGCGCTGCAAAAGGGCCTGGCGCTGTCGTGCTATCCGGAGCCAGGCCTGCCCTGCCTGGCCGGCGATCCGGTGCGGGTGCGCCAGATCATCGGCAACCTCCTCGGCAATGCGCTGAAGTTCACCGCCACAGGCCATGTCATCGTGCGCTTGGGGCGCGCGCCGCGGGCTGATGTGTCCGATGTGCCGGAGGCTCCCGACGCGGCAGGCAGGATCGCGATCCAGCTCGAGGTGGCGGATACCGGGCCGGGCATCGCACCCGAGATACAAGAAAAACTGTTCGAGCCGTTCGTGCAGGCTGACCCGTCCACCGCCAGGCGCTATGGCGGGACGGGCCTGGGCTTGTCGATCTGCCGGCGGCTGGCCGCGCTGATGGCGGGCAGCGTTTCGGTGCACAGCGAGCCCGGCAAGGGCAGCGTGTTCCGGGTCTTGTTGAGGCTGCCGCAGGCGGGGCCGCGCGCGGCGCTGGAGCCGGTGCTGCCGCCGGTGGCGGTGCTGACCGAGGACGACGATATCCGCAACCATGCCATCGATACGCTGCGTGCGATGGGGTGCAAAGCGATCGCCTGCAGCGGGCCGGCGCCTGCGGCCGGCATGGTGCTGCTCGTTGCCACCCGCCGTATCGCGGCCATTCCGGAGGGCTATGCCGGCGTGGTGTTCGCACGCGCCGATGGTCCGGCCGAACCGCAGCTCGTTGGCGGCAGCTGGCTGGTCAATGCCTATCACCAGGCCGGCATCCTGCGCGCGCTTTGCCTCGCCGCCGGCATGACGCCGGCGAGTGCGCAGCCAGCGCCGACCGCAGCCGATCCCGTCCCGCGACTGGGCCTGGAGATCCTGGTGGTCGACGACCATCCCTACAACCGTCTGCTGATGCAGCAGCAACTCGACCGCCTTGGCTGCCGCGCCACGCTGGCGGCCGGTGGCGAAGAAGCGCTGGGGCTGTGGCAGCAGCGCAAGTTCGACCTGGTGCTTACCGATGTCCACATGCCCGGCATGGACGGCAACGAACTGAGCCGCAGGCTGCGCGCGCAAGGAGCTACGGTACCGATCGTGGGGCTGACCGCGAGCGTCGCGCAGGGCGAGGCGGAGCGCTGCCTGGAAGCCGGCATGGATCGTTACCTGTCCAAGCCCGTCTTGCTGGGCCCCCTGGCCGAGTGCCTGCGCGCGGTGCTGCCGCGGCATGCCGCCTCCCCGGCGCAGTCGGTTGACCGTGAGGCCGGACATAAGGCAGACCATGAGGCAAACCATGAGGCGAACCACAGCGCCTTGCCCCCGATAGCCGACAGCGCCGACAGCCTGGCCTTGCTGGCGCATACCATGCGCGACGATTTTGCGGCGCTGTCCGCCGCCGCGGCCAGTGGGGAGCTGAAGGCGCTTCGCCACCACGCCCATCGCATGCGCGGCGCCATGGCGCTCGCCGAAGACGGCGACGAAATCGTCGCCTTGTGCCGGGAACTGGAACTGGACGTGGCGCGGGCGCAGGAGGCCGTGCAGGCCCATGTCGATAACCTGGCTTTGTATCTCGCAGCGTACTTTGACGATCCCGAGGGGCCGGTAAGCAGCCAGAACGGCAGCCACAACAGCCATCGTGGCGACTGGCGGAGTACCATTTAAGGAATACCTTAGTTCGGGTGGTTCGAAAAACTCCTAATATGCAAATCCGCGAAAATGACCGGTATTGAATACCGGCTCGGTTCCCAGGCGCACCGGTGTGTGGCCACGGAACCGAAAATCAGAAGGCAAGCATGATCAAGATAATCATCGCGGATGACCACCCCGTCGTCCTGGGCGGGATGAGTCGTGTGCTGGCGCTTGAAGCGGGCATGCAGGTCGTGGGCGGCGCCGCGAATTCGACGGAGCTGGTCGCGTTGCTCGAAAGCACCGATTGCGACGTCATCGTGACCGATTATTCCATGCCCGGCGGGCAGTTCGGCGACGGACTGCCGATGCTGCAGATGCTGCGGCGCCGGTATCCCACCACGCGCATCGTGGTCATGACCATGCTGGATAATCCGGTGCTGATCCGCAATGTCCAGAAGGTCGGGATTTCAGTGATTCTCAACAAGACCGATCCGGTACAGGAACTGATTCCCGCGGTGCGCGCCGCGTTCAGCGGGCTGAGCTACCAGCCGGCATCGGTGCGCGCCATTCTCGCCTCCGGCGGTCTCGATGAACGGTCGCGCCGCCCGATCCTGACGCGGCGGGAACTCGAAGTGATCCGGCAGTGGGCGGCCGGCGTGCCGGTCATCCAGATTGCACGCCAGGCCAATCGCAGCAGCAAGACCATCAGCGCGCAAAAAAGCGTTGCCATGAAGAAGCTGGGCCTGGCAAACGATTATGAGCTCTACGAGTATGCCCGGACCAGCGGCTTGCTTGGCGGCACGTGACAATCGCGGGCGCATGGGCGCCCGCCTTTCGCCTCTGTCTCTACGCCGTCTGACGCAGGCGCCGCAGTCGCGCGTGCATCACTGCAGATCGGCCAGACGCTGACGGCACAGGCTGACGAACTGCTGTGCCGCCGTGGACTGGCCCAGGGTCGGATGGAAGGCCAGGATGGCGCGGAATCGCACCGGAGCGGTCAGGGGTACGCTGCGCAGCCCGAGCGCCACGTAGGTGCGCGCGACCAGGGGATTGGTGATCGCCAGCCCGGCACCGGCCAGGGCCAGCGAGCATTGCGTATGGCTGTACGGTGTCGTGGCCACGAAACGCGGGGCAATGCCGAGTTCGGCAAAGCACGCCTGCAGCCGGCGTTGCGCGGGATCCGCGGCGTCCAGGCCGATCAGCGGCACGTCGACCAGATCCTCGATGCCGATTTTCGTGCGCGTTGCGAACGGATGCGTCGCCGGCGCGACGCAAACGGCGTGCACCGCGTAGAACTCGGAAGCGGTCAGGCCGCTGGTGTCCGCTTCGTCGCCCATGAACGCGATCTCGAGTTCGCGCTGCAGCAAGCGTTCGCGCAGGCCCCTGGAGCTGTCGACCTCCAGCTGGCAACGCACGCGCGGATAGCGGTGGACGAAGTCCGCCACCGCCGTCGGCATCACGCTGGACGCCATGGCGTGCAACACCCCCACGCGCAGGACCGTATCCTCATGGGCACGCAATTGATCGATCCTGCGTTGCACGGCGTCGAGGCCGACATAGACGCGTTCGACTTCATCCATCAGGGATGCCGCCTCGGGCGTCGGCACAATACGACCCTTGCTTCGATCGAACAGCCTTAGCCGCGCCGCCTTTTCCAGCTGCAGCACGATCTGTGTCACGGCGGGCTGGCTGATATGCAGGGCTTCGGCGGCCCGGCGGGCCGATCCCAGGCGCATGACCATGCGGAACACCTCGATCTGCCGGGCGCTGATGCCGGCTTCGGCGGTCGTCTCCATCTCTAACCTATAAGTTTTACTTAAGTCGATCATCGGCGTGCCTGCGCAACGGGGTGGTGGCCTGGCATAGACTCGAGCCACTTTCACTCCGGTCTTTACCATGCGCGCCAGCGGCAATCCGCCTCAGACCAAACCGCTCATCAACCCGGCAATGCAAGTGCTGCGATGCGTCACCTGCCACGCCCGTTATCCGCTCGGTGACATGCCGGAAGGCTGCCCGGCCTGCGCGGCGGCGGGTCATCCCAGCAGCCTTGAAGCGGTCTACGACGCCCAGGCACTGGATTTTGCACCGAAAAGCGGAAGTTATACATGGGGCCATTGGCAGCCCTACCTGGATGGCGTGTCGCTGGGAGAGGGCGCCACGCCATGCATTCCGGTGCCAGCGCTGGCATCGCTGGCCGACGTGGCGTCGGTCTGGATCAAGAACGAAGGCGCGAACCCGACCGGCTCGCACAAGGACCGCATGTCGGCGCAGGCCATCAGCCGGGCGCTCGATATCGGCGCGCGCGAGGTGGTGCTCGCGTCAAGCGGCAATGCCGCCGTCTCGGCCGCGGCCTATTGCGCCGCCGCGGGGCTGGACTGCGAAGTTGCGACTTACCAGGCGCTGCCCGCCGTGTTCGACGCGGCGTTGCGTCATTACGGCGCACGGCGTGTCGTCTGCGATAACGGTCATGCGCGCTGGGCGCATGTGCGCCGTCGCGTCCGGGAAGAGGGTGCCTTCGCGCTGACCAACTACAGCGTGCCGGCGGTAGGCAGCCCCGTTTTCGGGGTGGAAGGCTACCGGGCCGTTGCGCTGGAGTGGGTGGCGCAAGGGTGCCGGCCCGACCATGTCATCGTGCCGACTGCGCGCGGAGACCTGCTGTGGGGCATCTATAGCGCACTGCGGGACCTGGTCGCGCTGGGGCACCTGCCGAAGCTGCCGCGCCTCTGGGCGGTCGAGCCGTTTCCACGGCTGTCGCGGGTGCTGGCGGGCGCGTCGCAGCAGGCCGACTTCGCCGGCGCGACGCTTCAGTTTTCCACCGCCGGCTCTACCGTGACCGCCCAGCAAGTCCTTGCCGTCAGGCGCTCGGGCGGCGGCGCCGTGGTCGTCGACGATGCGGCGGCACGCGACGGCACCGGCCATCTCGCAGCCGCGGGATGGTGGGTCGAACTGTGCGCCGGCGCGGGCCTTGCCGCGGCGCAGTCGCTACGCGCCGACGGGCGCATCGACCGGACCGAAGCCGTCATGCTGCTGCTGACCGCGCGCGGCGACCGCGATCCTGGCCAGGCATGATTTCAAACACCTTGGGGAGACACTCATGAAGTTGCGTTACCTGTTGACTGCAGTCACCTGCTGCCTCGCGGTCCACGTCCCGCCGGCCCTGGCCGGCTATCCGGAAAAGTCGATCCGGCTGATCGTGCCCTGGGCCGCCGGCGGCAGCACCGATGCGCTGGCCCGCGCCGTCGCGCAGCGCATGAGCGAATCGATGGGCCAGCCCGTGGTGGTCGACAACCGTGCCGGTGCCTCCGGCCGCATCGGCGCCGACGCGCTGGCCAAGTCCGCCCCGGACGGCTACACGTTGGGCATCATCGAGTTGGCGCACACCGTAGCGCCGTCTGTGTTCCGCCAGATGCCCTACGATGTGTTGCGCGACTTCACGCCGGTTTCACTACTCGGCGAGGCCCCGCTGGTCCTGTTCGCGGACAGCGCGCAGTACCGCGCCGGAGAGATCCAGCGCTTCCTGGCGGACTCGCGCAAGGCGGGAACGCCGCTGCAGCTGGCCACCAGCGGCAACGGCTCGATCAGCCATCTGGCCGCCAAGATGTTGGAAAGCCAGTCGGGTATTCCAGTCGACCCGGTGCCGTACCGCGGTTCCGCCCCGGCGCTGACCGATGTCTCCGCGCAACTGGTCAAGGGACATTTCGCTACGCTGGCAAGCGGCAGCAGCCTGCTTGGCGGCAACAAGATCTCGGCGTTGATGGTGACCGGCCCGGTGCGCGTGGCCGCGCTTCCCGGCGTGCCGACCGCCGCCGAAGCCAGACTGCCCGGCATGCAGGTCAGCCAGTGGTGGGCCCTGGTCGCGCCGGCGCGGACACCGACGGCGGTGGTGAACAAGCTTGCTGACGAAGTCCGCGCGGCGTTGGCCAGTCCGCAGACCAAAGCCCGGCTCGACAGCCAGGGCATCGACCTCAAGGCTTCCACTCCCGCCCAGCTGGGCGATCGGCTGCGCATGGAGGTGGACCGCTGGGGGAGCCTGGTGAAGCAATCGGGTATTCAGCCCGAATAATCCGTGGGGCCTGCCGGCCCTTGCGACGATAGCGGCGCTCGAGACGGGCGTTACGCCAAGTTCGTCCGGCTCAGGCGATAGACGCGCACGCTGTGGATCGCCAGCGCAAGCGGGAACAGAAATAGTGCCGCGGTGGCAGCGAACCAGACGAAATCGGCAACGATGGTTGGCCGGATTTGTTCCAGGTACGCCGCCGAAATGCCGCCCGCCGATGCGGCGGCTATAAAGAGGCAGGCCACAAGCAGCCCCGGCGCACCGGCGAGCAAGGCGCAGGCGCACAGCAATACCAGGACCCAGCACAACTTGTACCACCACAGGCACTTCCGCATCGGTGCAGGCATGGAGATCTCAATTTTTGGCGATGGTACATCACACGGCGGCGCGTAAGACCTGATGCACGGCGGCGGCCTGCGTTGCCAGCGAGCGCGTAGGCGTTCGCAGCTTCCCCTCTTGACTTCCCTTTACAGCACACTAGATTCAAGCCAGGCATGCCCATCATGCGGGGATGAGAGGCAGGCGCGTAAGAAGTCGAGCGCAAGGAGAACAGCCATGACTCCCTGGGAAATCCAAGGCACCGAGTTGATCAACTGCAATTGCTCATACGGTTGCCCGTGCCAGTTTAACGCCTTGCCAACCAACGGCTTCTGCGAAGCCATGGGGGCGATCTCCATCAACAACGGCCATTACGGCGAGGTGCGACTCGACGGCCTCAACATCGCGGTGGTGTTCCAGTGGCCCGGCCCTATCCACGAAGGGAGGGGCAAGTGTCAGCCCATTGTTGATGAACGGGCAGCCCCGGAGCAGCGCGAAGCCCTCCTGAAGATCATGACAGGGCAGGACACCGAGCCGTTCGCAACAATGTTCGCGGTATTCGCGTCGACGCTCGAGCAAGCCTTCGATCCGATCTTCACGAAGATCGACTTCGAAGCCGATGTCGATGCCCGCCGCGGCCGCATCCATGTCGAAGGCGTGTTCGACACCGTCGCCGAACCGATCCGCAACCTGGTGACCGGGGATGAACATCGGGTCCGGATCGATCTGCCGCACGGCTTCGAGTACGAGCTTGCCGAGATCGGGTCCGGCACCAGCCGCTCGCAAGGCAATATCGCCCTGGATCTCAACGGCACCTACGCGCAATTCGCGCGATTGCACATGAACAACAAGGGACTGATCCGGCATCGCACTGCCGCATGAGCGGTCTCGAATACGTCCTCGGACGCGAGCGCGCCATCACGTCGCTCGGCATCGTCGTCATTGTCGCGTTGTCGTGGGCTTATCTGTGGACGGGGGCCGGCACCGGCATGTCTGCGCTCGACATGACGGCAGTCACGCTTTTCCCGCATCGGCTGCCGGGCGGCATGGGCGGCATGGATACGCCGTTGTCCACCGTCATCCTGATGTGGTGGGTGATGATGGTCGCCATGATGACGCCCAGCGCGGCGCCGGTCGTCCTGCTGTATCGGCGGGTATTGCGGCATCACGACGCTTCCGGTGGCAGGCCTGCTGCCACGTCGATGTTTCTCCTGGCCGGCTACCTCACTGCATGGCTGGCGTTCTCCATCGGAGCGGCAGCGCTGCAACTGGCGCTGCAGCCGAGCGGCCTTATTTCGGCAATGATGCTGTGGTCGAAGAGCGCTCTCCTTTCGGCGACCGTGCTGCTCGCGGCGGGCGTCTATCAGTTTTTGCCGCTCAAGCGTGCCTGCCTGGCACAGTGCCGCTCGCCGGCAGCGTTCCTGGTCGCGCACTGGCGTCCCGGCGTCGCCGGCAGTTTCCTGCTCGGCGTGCGCCACGGCGCCTACTGCGTGGGCTGCTGCTGGATGCTGATGGCCTTACTGTTTGTCGGCGGCATCATGAACATCGTTTGGATCGCCGCGCTGTCCCTGGTGGTCTTCGTTGAAAAAATCCTGCCTGGCGGCGAGCGTGCCGGCCGAGTGCTGGGTGTCCTGTTGATCGTCTGGGCCGGCGCAACCTTGTTGGTGGAGTGAGGCTTCCGCCCGCGCATGGCGAGGGCGCCGGCATGGCAACCGTCTCTGAAACGGCAAGGCAAGGCCGCGGAAGTTGCCCTATAATTCTTGACAATGCAACGATTGATCGAGCAATAAAATGACTCCCGAACCACATAGTCCTCAGCCGGCCGGCCAGGTCCTGCCGTTTCGCGAGTCGCTGCTGGCCATGCTGGGCGTGGCCTTCGTGGTGATGCTGGTGGCGCTGGACCAGACCGTGGTGGGGACGGCGCTGCCCACGGTGGTGGCGGAGCTGCAGGGGTTCGAGTACTACGCATGGGTGGCCACGGCCTACCTGCTGACCTCGGTGATCACCGTGCCGGTGTTCGGCCGCCTGGGCGACTATTACGGACGCAAGCCCTTCGTGCTGGCCTCGATCGTGGTGTTCTCGGTGGCCTCGGCGCTGTGCGGCATGGCGCCGAACATGCCGTTCCTGGTGGCAGCGCGCGCGCTGCAGGGAATCGGCGGCGGCATGCTGGTCGGTACGGCCTTCGCCTGCATCGCCGACCTGTTTCCGGATTCGCACGTGCGGCTGCGCTGGCAGGTGATGCTGAGCGCGGCGTTCGGCGTTGCCAATGCGGTAGGTCCGTCGCTGGGTGGCCTGCTGACGGAGTGGTACGGCTGGCGCGCGGTGTTCTACGTCAACCTGCCGGTGGGCGTGCTGGGACTGTGGTTCGCCTGGCGCTACCTGCCGCATCTGCGCCAGCAGGCGCATCGCGGACCGATCCGCGTCGACTGGCTGGGGGCGCTGCTGATCGCGGCCGGGCTCGGCAGCTTGCAGATGAGTGTGGAATTGTTGCCGGCGCGTGGCCTCGACGCCTATACCGCGGGGCTGCTCGTGCTGGCGGCGGTGGCACTGGTGGCGCTGTGGCAGTGGGAGCGGCGCTGCGCCAATCCGATCCTGCCGGTCGAGATGTTCCGCGATCCGGGGCTGGCACCGCTGTTCAAGCTCTCGGTGTTTGCCGGTTTCACCATGTTTGCGCTGCTGCTGTATGCGCCGCTGCTGTTCCAGGGCGGCTTCGGCTACTCGCCGAAGGAGGCCGGGGTATTGATCACGCCGCTGGTGGTCTGCATCACCGTCGGCAGCATCCTGAACGGCCGCATCGTGACGCGCATCCGCCGGCCCAACACCATGCTTTACGCCGGCTTCGGCATGCTGGCGCTGTCGTGCCTGGGGTTGTCGCAGGCCACGCGCGGCATGCCGCACGGCGTGCTGATGGCCATCATGCTGGTCGGCGGCCTGGGCCTTGGCTTTATCATGCCGAACCTGACGGTGTTCGCGCAGCAGACCGCGGGGCGCGAGCACCTTGGCATCGCCACGGCCATGCTGCAGTCGCTGCGCATGGTGGGCGGCATGGTCGGCACCGCGATCGTGGGCACGCTGGTGACGCGCAGCTATACCGGCGGCGTCGAACAGGCGCTGTCCGGCGCCAATGCCACCCAGTGGGCATCGCGCATGGCGGACCCGCAGGTGCTGATCGACAAGGCGTCGCAGCTGGCGCTGCTCGGCCAGCTGGAGCACGCCGGGCACAATGGCGCATTGCTGCTGGAGCAGGCGCGCGTGTCGCTGGTGGGGTCCATCCACCTTGGCTTGGTGGTGGCGGGTGCGGCGGCCGCGCTGGGCGTGTGGTGCGCGCGCCAGGTGCCGTCGATCAAGCTGACCCGCGCCGCCGCGCCGGCGATGGCGGCGGACTGAAGCCCGGCGGCAACTTACCCTGAGGAGAACGGATGGAACTAGAGCGACAGAGCGTGGCCGTACTGCAGCAGTTCGGCCGAACCTACCGCGCCTATGCGGGGGCGTTCGAGCAGCGCATGGGACTGCCCTTGCCGCGCTGGCGCATCCTGCATGCGCTGCATCACCAGGAGGGCGCCATCGGCCAGAAGGCACTGGCCGACCTCGTCGTCATGGACCCCGGCGCGCTGACGCGCCAGCTCAAGGCCATGCAGGAACTGGGCTGGGTCGAGCGCACCACGTCCGAACGGGACAACCGCGTGACCCATGTCACGCTGTCGCCGGCCGGGCGCGAGGTGGTGGCGCGCGCCATGCCGCTGCGCTCGGCCTTTCTCGAGGACGTGCTGTCCGAGGTGTCGCCCACGACCATGCGCGAATTGTCGCGCGGCCTGGCGCGTCTGGAGGCGGGCATCGCCCATGCCCAGGCTCGCGCGGCGGAGCCGGCCGACGCGGCCTGATGCCTCGGCGCCCCCGGCGGCGCGCGGCATTGCGCTCAGTCGCTTAGCCGCTTAGCAGCAGGCCGTTGAGCGCGGCAAATTCGAACAGCTCGCGGTCGTTGGTCACGCCGAGCTTCTGCATGGCGCAGTTCTTCTGCCGGCTGATGGTCTTGACGCTGCGGCACAGCTGGATGGCGATTTCGCTGACCGAGCGCCCGGTCAGGTATAGCCGCAAGACTTCCATTTCCCGCCGCGACAGGCGTTCCGCGCCGGCCCGGCCCGCGCCTATCGGGCTGCCCGGGTCAGCCTGCGACAGGACTTCCATGGCCGACTTGCCGATGTAGTGAAAGCCGCGCTGGATGCGGTACACCACCGTGACCAGTTCGGTCAGCGGCGCGTCCTTCAGCACCAGTCCATGCACCTGGGTGTCGAGGATGGAACGCAGTACCAGCGGGTTGGTGATCATGGTCAGCACGATCACCGCCATCGACGGATGGCGCCGCCGCAGGCTTGCCAGCAGCCGCAGGCCGTCGCTGTTGCGTTCGCCCTGCGTGGGCATGTGGTAGTCCGTGATGACGACATCGGGGCGCAGGCTGTCGATACTGTTGAGCAGCGCCGTCGCGCTGGTGACGCTGCCGCAGACTTCCCAGCCGGTCTGGGTGTGCAGGCGGTCGGCGACGGCCGCCGCGACCAGCGGGTGGTCGTCGGCAAGCAGGATCCTCAATGCCATCGGGTTGCTCCTCGATTCTCGTTCAGGCGGCGCAGCCTTCGGCGAACGTCAAGAAAACGCCGCACGCCAAGAGGACGTGCGGCGCAAAAATGACGCCAGACAAGGAGGCGCCGGACAACTGCTCGCATCGCCGCCGGTCCGGGCCAGACGGGAGACGGCCGGACTGCGGCAATGCCATGGCAGCATAGCGGCGAGCCCGCCCGGCGGAACTAGGAGGATTCGTAAATCAGGGCCCGAAAAGATCCTTGCGCCTTCCAGCGCGTGCGAGCGCAGCGCGGGCCGGCAATTCGGAAATCCATCTCGGGAAGAGGATGAACGGCGCGGGTGTCGCCGATCCGTGACAACGATCGGTGACAACGATCCGTGACACGAAAGGGCGCAGCCGCCTTGCGGCGGACAGCTCCCGTTCGCACCCTGGCTATCGCGCCTGGCGTCAGGTCGTGGCGGCCTCGGCCGGGACTGCCGGACGGCCGTTGCGGCGCCCGTCAATGGCCTTGAGCGGGTCGCGCAGCACGGCGCTGCCGACCTCCATCACGTCGTGCAGCACGCCCTGGTCGCGGCTGCGCTCCGGCCCCCAGAAATGCACGGCGGCCCATTCCGGGAAGG
This sequence comes from Cupriavidus alkaliphilus, assembly GCF_014191175.1. Classification (NCBI taxonomy): domain Bacteria; kingdom Pseudomonadati; phylum Pseudomonadota; class Betaproteobacteria; order Burkholderiales; family Burkholderiaceae; genus Cupriavidus; species Cupriavidus alkaliphilus. The sequence goes on from NZ_JACHWE010000007.1 coordinate 98,879, forward strand.
TGCTTGGCGGCGCCAGCAGCCGGGTCTTGCGCTCGCGCGTGACCAGCGGCACGTTGAAATCCAGCACCGGGCAGACGCCGCCTGCGGAATGCAGCAGCGTGATCTGCGTATGCCAGGACGGCACTACCGTCTCGCGATGGCCGGGTGTGTTGGCTTGCCGGCTCAGGAACGCACGCAGCGGGCTGCCGGCCTCGCTGTCTTCCTGCAACAGGATCCACGCGCTCTCGCTCTCCTGGCTGCCGCCGCGCGTGGCGCTCACCAGCCGGCGCGGCGTCGCCATGATGTTGTGCTGGCGCACGTGTTCCGGATCATGTCCGCTGTCGACGACGAAAGCGCAGTCCAGTTCGCCGTCGCCCAGCTGGCCGGCAAGCGCAGCGTCGGCAATTACCGGGCGCGTGACGAAGGTATCTTGCGGAAACTGCTCGCACAGCGCGGTCAGAATTTCGGTGATGACGGGATCCCCGATCGATGAGGAAAAGCCGATGGAGACACGCCGGCCGCCGTCGCGGCGTTTGCTCAGGCCCGGTTCGCCGGGCCGCACCAGATGGTTCCATTTCGCCAGGATCTGGCGCGCCGTCTGTTCCAGCCGCAGCGCATGCGGCGTGGGCTCGAGCATGCCGTTGCGCTTGACGAACAATGGGTCGCCGGTGATCTCGCGCAAGCGCGCCAGGCTATAGGCCACGGTGGGCACGCGTCCCTGAGTGCAGGCGGCAACCGCGCTCAGGTCACGGTACTCCATGACGAGAACAAAGACATGCAACAACTTCGTGCTGACATGACGCATTCCGACTTCTCCTGATACACAGCTTCGCTTTCTTGTTCTTTTTGTCTGTCCGACCCAAACAGCGATGCGCCAGTCATGGCGCGCATGAAACCAGGGCGCCCCGCGGCGCGTTGACCATGCCGCGCGAGCCAAGGGGTCAGGCATGAAGTCCCGCACGCAAGGCGTCGGCAAGATGTTTCACCACACGCGTGACACGCCAGTGTCCACGCAGCTCAGAGCCACAGCTTAGCGACTCTTTGATCCATCAAATCCGGCGCATGCCGACGGCCGGGATGGGTACCGGCATGCGGGGCGACTTCTGGGTAGTGCGCTGCCGGGCCGCACTTCTGCCGGCGCCGCAGGGGCGCCGTGCGAAGGCGTGTGAAATTTAGTTATGCCGAGGAATCTTAATACATGCTTAGCAAAAGTCATAGAAACTTGAATTGATGACTGACCTGTCAATTCTTTTTTGATGCTTTTGTATCGCTCCGAATACATGGCTTGCCATCAGCGTTTAAGGGCCGATCTGGCGCCAAATACCGGTCTGGCGACGGTATTTCATCCCCCGCTTGGGTGATATTTGCATGCAATCAGTCCATGCAATTTCCAAATTGGAATAACGAAATTTGGTGACGCATGCCAATGGCTGCTGCCGGTGCACCGCGATAATTTTCTTAACTCGCATTGCGAAGACACTGAATTGCCTTTTGCGGCGGCCCTGGGCTAACTTAGGGCGAGAGTCGGCACGGTTGGGGTCGCGGCTGAGCGACGCCTGGGCCCCGCCGTTGCGAAGCGGAGAGATTCGTGAACAGACGGTATTCGGAAGAACAGATCCGCGGATATCTGGCCGAGGCGGCCAGCGGCGTGCCCGTGCGCGAGTTGTGCGCGCGCTATGGCTTCAGCGATGCATCGTTCTACGGATGGCGCACCCGCTATGGCCAGCCCGGCAACGGCGAGGCGCGCGACGGGCGCAAGCTGCGCGAGCTGCAGGAAGAGAATGCCCGGCTGAAGAGTATGCTTGCGGATGCGCTGCTCAAGCTTGAGTTGATGCGCAATCGTACCGGCCGCCGCGGCGGCAACAGCAAGGACCGCTAGCGGCGGACGGTTCCCGCAACATGCCCACGGCAGACGACACGCCGTGGACGGCTCTGGAGTGATGGGTTTGACGAAGTTTCTGATCAAGGCGGGCATGCTGGCATGCGGCGCCATGGTGGCTGCCCCGATGTGGGCAGCTGGCAATGCCAGCGCGGCCGCGGCCGCTTCGGCGGCCGGTACGCCGATGGTGGCGCCGCCACCGCCGCGCATGCTGGATGAGGCCACGGCGGTGGTGGAAGGGCCTGGCGGCACGCTGTCGGCGTCGCAGCGGCAGCACTGCCAGGGCTTGCTCGACCAGATCAACGCACTGCCCGGCGGACCGCAGTGGTCCACCGGCAAAGGTTCGGTCACCGCGGCTGACGGGCGCACCTACCCGACACTGGAACGCCAGGCGGATCGCAAGCGCCTGGAAGAAGCGTATCGCCAGCAGTGCGCGCAGGAGCGCCGCTGAGCGGCGCACTGCGGGCGGCCGCTGTCACTTGCGGACTTGTGGAGCGTCAACATGCATCGTCTTCAACAGCTTTTCGCATGGTGCCTGGCACTGATGCTGATGGCGCCGCTGCAGCCCGCGCTGGCGCAAGCCACGCTGAGCCAGGCGCAGCTGGACCAGCTGACCGCACCGGTGGCGCTGTATCCGGATGCGCTTCTGTCCCAGGTGCTGATGGCCGCCACGTATCCGGCCGACGTGGCCGCGGCGGCGCAGTGGTCCAAGGCCAATCCCAGCCTGTCGGGCGATGCCGCGACCAAGGCGGTGGCCGGCCAGAACTGGGATCCCAGCGTGCAGTCGCTGGCAGCCTTCCCGTCGGTGCTCGACATGATGGGGCGCCAGCCGCAGTGGGTGCAGTCGATCGGCGATGCGTTCCTGGCGCAGCCCAACGACGTGATGGACTCGGTGCAGCGGCTGCGCTCGCAAGCGCAGAAAGCGGGCACGCTCAAGACCACTGAACAGCAGAAGGTGGTGACCCAGAGTTCGGGCGGTACCACCATCGTGCAGATCGAGCCGGCCAATCCGCAAGTGGTCTACGTGCCGGCCTATAACCCGACCACGGTCTACGGCACCTGGCCGTATCCGGCCTATCCGCCGGCGTATTACCCGCCGCCGCCAGGCTCGGTGTTCGCCACGGCGCTGGTGTCCGGCATCGGCTTCGGGCTGGGGGTGGCAGCGGTCGACGCGATGTGGGGCGGGTTCGACTGGCACGACCACGATGTCAATATCAACGTCAACCGCTACAACAACATCAACGTCAACCAGCGCCTGGATGTGAATCGCGCCAACGTGAACTGGCAGCACAATCCGGCCCAGCGCGGCAATGTGCCCTACAACAATGCGGCCGTGCGCGGCCGCTATGACCAGCAGCGCCAGGCCGGCCTGGCCAATCGCCAGGCGGGGGCGCAGCCGGGCCAGCGCGTCGGCGCCGCCGGTGCGGTGCAGCGCGAACCGTCCGCACGCGACCAGGCACGTGATCGCGCCGCGCGCTCGTTCGAAGGGCATACCGGCCAGTCCATTCCCGGCCATGCCGGCCGCACCGAAGGTACGCGGCCCGGCGCGGGCGACGCCGGCGCGCGCAATCCGCGCCCCGCGGGTGCCGAGCACCAGCGCGCGGACCAGGCCGCGGCGCGCGACCGCGCCCGCAATGCCAATCGTGACAGTGCGCTGCGCGACGCCGGCAACGGCGAACGCATGCGCCAGCAGACCCAGCGCGCCGGGTTGTCCCAGCAGCAGGTGCGTCCGGCCGCGCACAACGCTGGCGGCATGCATCAAGGCGGCGGGCTGGGGGGCGGGGGCCGGCGGGGCGGCGGTGAACATTTTGGCCATGGCCGGAGGTAAAGCATGATGCGCAAGACCGGTAACCTGATCTCCGCCGTCGCCTTCGTCCGCGGTGCGCGCGTGCTGCCTGCGGTGGCTGCAGCCCTGGCATTGACACTGGCCGCCCCCGCCGCGGCTCAGCAGGTCTATCCGAACCCCGAAGCGGCGGCCGATGCGCTCGGCGATGCCATCGCGCGCAGCGATGGCGACGCGCTGAAGCGCGTGCTTGGGCGGCAATACCAGTCGCTGGTGCCGCAGGGCTCGATCGACCAGGACGACGTCTATGACTTCCTGGGCGCATGGGCGCGCCACCACGCCGTGCAGCCCGAAGGCGACAACCGTGCGCGCATTGCGGTGGGAGAGAGCGGCTGGACCTTCCCCGTGCCGCTGGCCCGGCAGAATGGCGGCTGGCAGTTCGACCTGCCCGCCGGCAAGCAGGAAGTGCGCCGCCGCCGCCTTGGTCGCAATGAGCTGGTCACCATGGAAACCTTGCTGCAGCTGGCAGACGCCCAGCAGCGCTATGCCGATCAGGTAGGCCAGGGCCGCTTCGCCCGGCGCCTGATCAGCACGCCCGGCAAGACCGACGGACTCTACTGGCCCGCCGCCAGCGATCAGGACGCCAGCCCGCTCGGTCCCGACGCGCTGGCAATGGGTCCCGAAACGCCCGCCGCCGACGCCTTCTATGGCTATCACTACCGCATCCTGCCGGTGGGCAAGGGCGGCGAGGCCTCGTACGGCCTGATCGCGTGGCCGGCCCGCTACGGCGATACCGGTGTCAATACCTTCATGCTCGGCAGCGACCGTGTGTTCTACGAACGGGACTTCGGACCCGGCACGGCATCGCGCGCGCGGGCCATACGCAGCTTCTCGCCCGAAGGCTGGAAGCGCGTGGCCGATCGCTGACATCTTTCGCTTGCGCCGCCCGGCGGTGATGGGCCGCCGGCGGGCCACGGCATCGTCAAAGTTTCGTTTCGTTTTTCCGACGCATAGCCGTCCATGGCGGATGGACGACTCACGCCTGTGGTATGCTGCAACGCAACAATAAAGGCATAGGGGGAGATTCCGTCACAAAGGAGTCCTCATGACGAAGAGCCTTGCAGCAGACTGGCATGCCCGCATGCGGCGTTTGAGCCGCGTGCAGACCCGCACGGAAGCCCAGGTGAAATCCTGGCTCCGGCGCATGGATTCGCTGAATCCACTTACACCGACGCACCTGCCCGACCCGCCCCGGCCTGTCCGGCCTGCGCGCCCGGTCGCCGATCCCGGCATCCTGCCCGGCACCTGGCAGGCCCACCGCCTGCGCCTGGCACCCATGCCGGGCGAACTGGTGCCGCAACTGTCGTATCACCTCTACATCCCGTCGAAGGCCCATCGCGGTCCGCTGCCGGTGGTGGTGGTCCTGCACGGCTGTCGCCAGACGCCGGATGACCTGGCCGCGGGCACGCGCCTGAATGCGCTGGCCGAACGCGAGGGCTTTATCGTCGCCTACCCGCAGCAGCCATTGCGCCGCCAGGTGCAGCGCTGCTGGCAGTGGTTCGACCTGAGCGCGACCGACGGCGGACGCGAGGCGCAGGCGGTGGCCGCGCTGGTCGACGCACTGGCGGCGCGCCATGACGTGCGCGAACGGGAGATCTACCTGGCAGGCATGTCCGCGGGCGCGGCCATGGCCGCGGTGGTGGCGTTGCGCTATCCGGACAAGGCGGCGGCCGTGGCGCTCCATTCGGGCGTGGTCATCGGCGCGGCCGGGAACCCGCGTGCCGGCTTGCGCGCGATGCAGGCGGGCTCCGAGGCCGAGCCCGCCTGGCTGCTCGATGCCGCCGGCGTGACGCCGGGCGGCCCGGAGATGCCCGCGCTGGTGATCCATGGACTGGCCGATGACGCGGTGCATCCGGTCAACGGACGGCTGCTGGCGCGGCAGTTCCTGGCCTACAACGGCCTGGAAGACCGCCTCGCCGGCCGCCCCGCGCGCTTCGAGCCGGAAGGCAATGTCCCGGGCCGGTCGCATGAATACCGCTTCGGCCGCTGGCACCGCGACCTAGTGACACTGGTCGAGGTGGAGGGACTGGGCCACGCCTGGAGCGGTGGCGACCACCGCTACCACTACCACAGCGAGATCGGGCCCGATGCCAGCACCATGATGTGGCAGTTTTTCCGGCAGCACCGGCGCTAAGGCGAGCCCGCGGGCAGCAGAAGTAGATGGCGTCCCGCCACAAGGTACAGCGGGACACCGACCGAGCGCGCGGCTGGCTCAGTGCTGACTCAGTGCTGACTGGCACCGGCCGCGCCGATGCCAGTCATGGCGCGCACGAACTGCGCACCGTAGCGCTGGCGTTCGGCGCTTGCCTGCGCCGAGCGGTCCAGCACCGGGCCACCACCAGCGGTTGAGCGCGTCCTGCGCCATCTGCACTGGTGCATGAATACCGGCGCGTGCTGCTGCGCGACCCAATCTGCCTGAGGCGCTGCTGCCGCAGGACTGGCCGGGAAGGACGGCGCGGGAGATGTTCAGCGCGATGTATGGCGCGTTGCTGGCGGCGAGCGAGGATTCCGTGCAGCGCACGGTGGAAGTGGCGGACGGGAAACTGGCGAATGCGGGGAAGGTGCTGCGCAGCCGGTTTGTACATGGCTGAGCGTTTCGCCGCCCTGGCCCGCCCACGCACGGTCTTGCTCACACCGATGGACCGGCAGCATTCGGACAAGTAAAAAAAAGCTGTCCGATCCTTATTTGCTACTTGCCGCCCCAGGCAAAAAACGGAACCGCAATGCCCATTGCGCTCCGCACATGACTTTCCCCGACTTCGCCTCGCAAAGCTCCACGCGCACTATTCAAACCAAGCTTTGATAATCGGATAAATGCAGCCAGCGGAAGCTTGACGAGACCGACGCACTTTTGGCTATTTTTCGATTTCCTTCCATTGTTGGCATTTAGCAAGAGTATTACGCTTCACCCTGTCCGCAGCCAATGCTTGCGGAACGTGGGTGGCGATCCAGCATGCTACCCGGCCGCGCAGTCGCAATCATTGTAGTAATCAGATTACATGGACTCCAGACTCATTATGGTCGTTGGCCATCTTGCTGAGTTACTCGATGCCTGCGTCGGCCACGCCATATAGCGTCACGCTGGTTTTTGCTAGCCACAAGAAAATGCGATCCAGAATGGTTGCGAGCCTAATGCTCAAGCTTTGAGTGCTCCTCCATCTGGTGGGCAACATTCGGGAAAACGGTGTTTGGCCGCACCATGATCGGCCTAATTCTAAGTCCTCAACCTTAAGGAAAGAAAAATCATGAAGACCAAGCTTCTCTCGGCAGCGATCGTTGCTGGTGCAGCCATCGCGTCGCAAAGCGCCTTCGCTTCGGACGGCACCATCACCTTCAACGGCGCGCTGACGGCGCAGACCTGCGACATCTCCAGCAGCATCGGGGGCAAGGACTTCACCGTCGTGCTGCCCACGGTCTCCACCTCGACGCTGAACGCTGCAGGCCAGACCGCTGGTGACTCCGCCTTCTCGATCCAACTGACCAACTGCACGCCGGACAGCGGACCGGTTCGTACTCAGTTCGAAGCCGGCTCGACCGTAAACGCCAACGGCCGCCTGGTTCAGCAAACCGGTACCGCCGCCAACGTGGAAATCCAGCTCCTGAACGGCGATGGCTCCATCATCAAGGCTGGCGACCCGGTCGCTTCGCAAGGTTCGAAGCCGACGACGATTGCTTCGGGTGCCGCGACGCTGCCGTACATCGGCCGCTACTTCGCGACCGGTGCCACCACGGCGGGCACCGTCAACTCCTACGTGACCTACTCGATCGCTTACCAATAAGCATTCGGCAGGCGATGAGGGAAGATGGTGCCTCGTGCACCATCTTCGTTGGCTTAGTAAAGAGTGTATTAAGGATACGATCATGAACACGAGGCGAATCATCCGGACCGTGATTTGCTCGGCGCTGTTGTTGGGCGGCATTGTTGGTCCCATGCAGGCGCACGCCTCTGTCGTGATTGCCGCGACGCGCGTGATCTACAACGCGAAAGAGCGGGAAACCACCATCAAGCTGAGTAATGAAGGCAAGACGCCAAGTCTGACGCAGGTGTGGGTGGACAAAGGCGACGAGCAAGCAGAACCAGCCTCCGTGGATGTGCCATTCACTGTCACGCCGCCGGTCGCGCGCCTTGATCCTGGCAAAGCCCAGACGTTGCGCATTGCCTATACCGGCGAGGCGTTGCCCGCCGACAAGGAGTCGGTGTTCTGGTTGAATGTGCTGGATATCCCGCCGAAGGCGAAAGACGAAGGTGGCAAGCTGAACTTGCTGCAACTTGCGATTCGCTCCCGTATCAAGCTGTTCTTCCGCCCCGCAAACCTGCCGGGCAATCCGGAAGAAGCTCCGGATCAAATTCAATGGCGCCTGGTGTCGGGCGGCATCGAGGCCAGCAACCCTACGCCTTATCACGTCTCCTTTGCCGAAATAGAAATCGTGGCCGGTGAGCGGTCGGCGAAGTATGAAGAGGGCGGCATGGTACGCCCTGGCGAGGCCAAGGTGTTCCCGCTCAAGGGCGATTGGCACATGGCGACCGGCACTAAGGTCCGGTACCAGGCCATCAACGACTTCGGCGGTCCGCACCGCAACGAAGTTGCCTTGCAGAAGCAGTGAAAGCAACGGGCTGTGTTGACATCGCAGCCCGCATAGATCCAGTCATCCAACGAATGTGTGCGATGCCGCCGAGGCGCGGTAAGGATGCGTTCGACCTTAGTCCGCGTCCACCATCATGCAAAAGTCCAAGCGCAACCCCTTCCCCTCGCATCTGTGCCCGATCAGCGCCGTTGTCCTGATGCTGGTGAGTGGGGTGCCGGTGTTTGCCGCTACGCCTGCCGAGCAGGGCAGCCTGGTTGCCGAGGTTCAGTTCAACGACGCGTTTCTACAAAAGGGACCTGGCGGTAATATCGATATCAGCCGGTTCAGCAAGGGCAACATTGCTGCGCCCGGCCAGTACCGTGCTGAGCTTTTTGTGAACCAGGTTTGGCTGGGCCGCTCCGAGGTGACACTGCGGCAGATTGGCGACGACAAGACCAATGTACAGGCCTGCTTCGATCGGGCCGCGCTCGAGCGTCTCGGGGTCGATCTTGCGAAGCTCGGAGAAAAGGCGCTTGATTTGCTTGCCGGGACGTCTTGCGTCACGCTGCCTGAGCTGATTGCAGACGCTACCGCCAGCTACGACAGCGGCGAACTCCGGCTGGACGTCAGCGTGCCTCAGGCCTTCATGTCGCGCAACGCCCGCGGCTATGTCGACCCGAAGTTCTGGGACGATGGTGTCAACGCGGCCAAGCTCCAATACAACGCCAGCATCTACCGGTCGGAGAGCTATGGGACTTCTTACACCCAGGGCTACATTGGGGTGAACGCCGGCTTGAATGTCGGGCCATGGCGGCTCAGTCATATGGGAACCTATACCCACAATGATCAGGCCGGCAATCAGTATCAGTCGTTGCAGACCAACGCCAGGCGTGCCATTGCCGCGCTCAAGAGTCAGCTGACGATCGGTGATGGCTTTACCGATGGCGCGCTGTTCGATTCGGTGGGTTTTCGCGGCGTGCAGATGGCCAGTGACGACCGGATGTATCCGGAGTCGCTGCGCGGCTATGCGCCGACGGTGCGGGGCATTGCCTCGTCCGCCGCCCGGGTTCAGGTGCGCCAGAATGGAAACATCATTTACGAGACCACCGTCCAGCCTGGGGCGTTCGAGATTAGCGACCTGTACGCCACGGGCTACGGTGGTGATCTGGAAGTGGTTGTCACCGAAGCGGACGGCAGCGTCCACGTCTCGAAGGTCCCTTACGCCGCGGCGGTGAATGCGCTGCGACCGGGCATTACACGCTATTCGGTCACTGCTGGCCAATACCGTAATACCGGCGCACGCATCAGCCCGTTCATGATTCAGGCCACCGTGCAGCACGGCTTGTCGAACATGGTGACCGGCTACGGCGGCGCCACGCTGAGCGAAAACTATGGCGCGGTGATGATGGGCGCGGCCCTGAACACCGACTACGGCGCGTTTGGCGCGGACGTTACCTACGCACGTACCAGGCTCGAGAACGAGCCGGACCGCGATGGCCAGAGCTACCGCCTCAGCTATACCAAGCTGGTCGCACCGACCAATACCAACCTGACGCTGGCAGCCTACCGCTATTCGACCCGCGGCTATCTCGGCGTGGCTGATGCCATGACACTGATGGATCTGGATCGCCGGCACATCGCGCAGGGGATGGTGGGCGTCCAGCGCGGTCGCTTGCAGCTGACGTTGAACCAGAATTTGCCGCAAGGTTGGGGCAACTTCTATTTCAGCGGCTCCACGCAGGACTATTGGAACCGGAGCGGCCGCGATACGCAGTTCACCCTGGGTTATAACAATTTCTACAAGCGCATCAGCTACGGTGTCTCCGCTTCGCGCGAGTTCAATCTGACACAGAGGGAATGGGTCAATCGCGTCATGCTGACGTTCGGCATCCCGTTGGGTAATGGCGCGCGTGCGCCGATGTCCGTGACAAGCCTCCAGCACGACTCGACCGGCGCGACCAGCGTGCGTGAATCCGTGAGTGGCACGCTGGGCGCGGACAACCAATTCAGCTACGGCGTGAATGCCTCTCACACCTCCGGTGGCGGCAACAACTCGGATGCTTCGGTGGGCGCTACAGCCATTTACGTGGCGCCCATGACCACACTCAACGGCAGCGTCAGCAAGGGCAACAACTACACCCAGGCGAGTGCGGGCATCTCCGGCGGCATCGTGGCCTACCCGGGCGGTGTGGCTTTCACGCCGATCATGGGCGAGACCATGACCATTATCGAGGCGAAGGAAGCCGCGGGCGCCCGGGTGACCAACGCTGCCGGGCTGCGCCTGGACCCATGGGGACGAGCGATTGCCGCCAACGTCATGCCGTTCTCGCGTAACCAGATTGAGATCGATCCCAAGGGCCTGCCGATGAGTGTGGGTCTGAAGTCGACGACTACCGGGACCAGTCCGACCGCCGGTGCCGTGACTGTCGTGAAGTTTGAGACGGAGAACCTCGGTACGCCGGTGTTGATTCGCGCAACGCGCAAGGACGGCAAGCCGCTACCGTTCGGTGCCTCGGTGATCGATGTCTCAGGTAAGGAAGTTGGTTTCGTCAGCCAAGGCAGCAAGATTCTCGCGAACGTACATCAGGACACTGGTGAACTGACCGTGAAATGGGGGGAGGGGACTTCCGCATGCCGACTGAAATACGAAGTGCCGCAGGGGAAGAGCGACATGGGCTCCGGCTACGTGGTACTTGATTCTCGCTGTGCTTTCTAGTACGGGCCGATGAGATTGAAATGCAATTGCTTTGGCAGGATGCGGCGCCGGCAAGAATCGCTGTTGAAAGAGAGCTCTTGCTTGTCCTGCGTTTTCCTTTGTATTACCGGAGTCTGATGTGAACCAATTCAAACAGCTTGTTTACCTGGCTCTTTCGATGCTTCTGATTCACGCCGGGAGCGCGTTTGCCGACTGTTCGCCTTCTGGATCGCCGCCGCAGACCAATACCGTGCTGGCATTGCCAAGTAACCTGTCATTCAAGCGGAACACGCCGGTTGGGACGATCATTTATGATTCGCAATGGGTCGCCAGTGGCAGCGCGCATATCTATTGCACGGTCGGCATGCCGGTGACGATTGGCTTCGCCGGATCCTTGACGCCGGTACCGGGCATGCCGCATGTCTACGAGACCGGAGTGCGCGGGGTCGGGATCAAGGCGGCATACTCGAATACGATTACGGCCAGCTATCACCCGGCCGATATCGATGCAGTGGACAACTATGCGGCATGGCTGCTGGATTCGCCCCCGAGGCAATTGACGACTACCCCGACCGCCGCAACCTATACGCCCGCCGGAGTTTTCCGCGTGCAGTACATCATCACCGGTCCGTTAGCGTCCGGAACCATGCAACTCCCGAGTCCGGCCGCCCGGACGAGCTATGGAAGTCTCGCCACGAACATTGTCACTTTTACTACGACAACGGTGAACATTCAAAGCATAGGTTGCAGAGTTCTGGGAGGAGGCGACATCACGGTGACGCTGCCCACGCAGCCTGCCAGTTCTCTGAACAACGTTGGGGACGTCTCCGGCGGAAAGGACTTCTCCATTGATCTGTCATGTGACACCGGTGTTGCGGTTTCCTACCGGATCGACGGTACGGTGGCGCCGGGAACCGACGCAGCAACAGGGGTCCTGGCAACGGCAGGGGGAGCCAACCAAGCGGCCGGTGTGGGCATCCAGATCCGGAAGCGTTCGACTACCACGCCGGTACCTCTGGGCAGCATGGTTTCCTATGCCACGACAACGTATGACAACCAACTCCTCAACATACCTCTGACTGCCTACTACTACCGGACCGGAACTCCGGTGACCGGCGGGGCCGTCAACGCGGTGGCGACATTCACGATGAACTATATGTGACCTTCGAGTGCTGCCGGGAGTGCTTCCGCGACCGGCCCTGCGCGGCGCCGGACCCGGCGCCAGCCGTTCAGTTCAACTCGGACAGCTTCTCGTCCTGAATCACCTTTCGCCACTGGCTGACTTCTTCGGCCACGAAGCGCTGGGCGGTGTCGTGGCTGGTGTGCCACGGTTCGGCCGCCTGCATCCGAAGCGATTCGGCGACATCGGCGCGCTGCAGGGTCACGCGGACCATCTCGCCCAGCTTCGCCATGATGTCGGCACGCAAGCCTTTCGGGCCGGCGAAGGCATACCAGGCAGTGACATCGAAGCCGGGGAGCACGGTCTCGGAGATGGTCGGGGCGTTCGGGTACAGGCGGAAGCGCTCGCGGGTGGTGACGGCCAGCACCTTGACCTTGCCGCTGTCGATGTAAGGGCTCATGCCAGCCAGCGAGGTGAAGATCACCGGGACTTCTCCGCCGACCACGGCCAGCGCCGTTGCACTGCCTCCCTTGTAAGCGACGTGGCTCAGGCGCACTCCTGTTCTCGCCTGCAGCAGCGCCGCCGCCAAATGCATGCCGGTGCCATTGCCGCCGCTGCCGTAGTCCACCTTGCCAGGCTGCTGCCTTGCCGTGTTGACCAATTGACCGATGGTGTCGAATCCCGCCTTCGGGTTCGCGACGATCGCGTAAGGACTGCGGGCGATCATGGAGACCACGGCAAAGTCTTTCACCGGGTCATAGCCCAGCGCTTTGTAGAGTCCGGGAGCGGTGGCATGCCCGGAAGCCATCAGGTAGAGCGTGTAGCCGTCGGGGGCGCTGCGCGCCACGTACCGGGCCGCAATGGTGCCGCCTGCGCCGGGTTTGGCCTCGACAATGGCAGGCTGGCCGAAGCGCTCCTGGAATTGGGCCGCGAGCAGCCGCGCGAAGCTGTCGATGGGCCCGCCCGGGGCGAAGCCGTGGATGATCCGCACGGGCTTGCCTGGCCAGGCATCTGGCGCCTGGGCGAAGGCGGCTTGGGCGGCAAGGTGCAATGCGGCGAAGGCAAGGATAAGGTGGCGTCTTTTCATTGGCGTGGTCGAAGGTCGATGCTTGGGCCGATCTGTTGGCGCCCGATCGGCGGCGGGGGCCGGGGCGGGCGGCGTGTTGCTGCGGTGTGGTCCGGCTCAGGTAAAGCGGATGGTGGCTGCCTGTCGGCCAATGCGCTGTTGGGCTTCGACGAGCTGTGCCTTGAGCGCGCGCCAGTCCACACCCATCATCTTGCCGTGGCGCTTGCGCGCCTTGCCGGCGATCCAGACGCTGTCGACGTCAGCCGTACTGGCGAAGGTGACCACGCGGTCCGCCAAGCTTCCCGCCATGCCGAAACCGACTCGCTCCGTGCTCAGCAGGACGAGGTCGGCACGCTTGCCAACCCGGATCGAGCCGGTGGTATCGCCGAGCCGAAGCGCTTGCGCACCGTGGGCCGTGGCAAAGTCGAGAATGTACTCAGAGTTGCATGCGCGCATGACTTCGCGGCATTCAGGGTCGAGATAGAGGTTCCAATAGGTTGCCCGGATGTGCTCGAAATAGTCGCCCGGCAGCGCGAGCGAGATGTCGATGCCCATGCTGGTGGGCACGCCTGCACGCCGCGAACGCCCATGCACCGACGGCCCCTTGCTTTCGGACATGACATAGGGAAATTCTCCCATCGCCGTGGCGCAGATCATGCCGCCGGTATCGCGCAGCATGGCAAGTTCGTCGGCCGTCAGGCGATTGGCGTGGGTGGCCTGGTAGTCGGGGCCCAGCAGGCCGGCTTCATAGAGGTCACGGATGCCCGAGTCGCGGTGGCCCATGAACCCGGCTGGGTACGGGTTCTCGGGTTTGTGGATATGTGCGGCGAGCATGCCGACGCCCATGCCGCGCGCACGGGTCCATTCGCTGCGGATGTCTGCCAGGCTGGATCCGGTGTTGCCGCTGGGTGCCAGGGCCAGCTGCAGCGGCGCCTCGCTGTCAGAGAACAGCTCGCGTTGCAGGCGCTCTGCCGTTGCCCAGTGGCTTTCGGTCGTCTGGGCAATGCGTTCGGCGTCCGCCTTTGCCAGCGGCACGGTGTCCCCCGCCTTGTATGAGGAAGACACGCCTAGCTGGAAGCCGAACCAGCCGGCGATGCCGGAGTCCTTCAAGCCCTGTGCGGCGCCCATGGCGCAGGCCTCGGTCGGCTGCCCGTGGGCGAAGTCGAACAGGGTGGTGACGCCGGAATCGATCGCCTGGAGGCCGCCGATCAGCTCTGCCAGGTAATTGTCCTCGGGGGTCATGCAGACGATGGTCCGCATCTTCCATTGCTGGTAGTACCTTGCGTAATCGGCGGGCCGGGACTTGACCAAGCGCCCCATGTCGATGATCTCCCAGACATGCCGATGGCCGTCGATCATCCCGGGCATCAGGATCATGCCGGTGGCGTCGATCGTCTCTGCATCGCGCACGGGCAGGTCCACGCCGATTGCAGCGATACGATCGCCTTCGATCAGCACGTCTGCGCGCAACTCGCCGAGACCTGCATCCATCGTCAGGACGTCGGCGTTCTTGATCAGGGTTCTGTTCATGGTTCCATTGGCTCCTATAGGGGAGCCTGGATGCTGTCATTCCCTGGTGGCCGGATAAACCGGCGTACACGAAACAATGGCTTTCCCACAGGAAAAGAATCGCCGGCCGATCGCGCAGCGCTCGCCGCCGCTGGCGAGACGATTCGATGCAAGGCGCAGGGCGGATGATGTCAGGCGTCTTGCCTCTCGGCCGGCAAGGACGAGCCGAAGTCGAACCGCCGGGATACGAGGCTGACGAATTCCCGGACCTTCGGCGAGGCGCGCCGCGGTTGCGGATAGGCGGCGTAGAGCGTCCTGGCCTGCGGACACCAGTCCGGTAGGATGGTGCACAATCGCCCCGCCGCCAGGTCGTCGATGACGAGAAACGCAGGCAGCAGGCAGATGCCTGCGCCGTCGAGGACGGCCTCTCGCAGGGTCAGGCTGTGATTGCAGCGGAACGCGCCGGTGACATGCACCGCGCTTTCTTCGCCTTCTCGGGTGAAGCGCCACTCGTTGGGTGCGATGCCGCGCGTGTAGACCAGGCAGCTGTGTCGTGCCAGGTCGGCAAGATCGAGCGGCAACCCGCGGTGGCTGACGTAACCGGGTGCGGCGACCAGCAGCCGCGGCATCGCGGCGATGGGATGGGCGCCTTCGGCCGAGCCCTTTGGCGTGGTGGCAATGTAGAAGGCGACGTCGACGCCTTCCTCGGCGGGATCGACGAAACGATCGTTGAGCGTCATCTCGACACTGACCTCCGGGAACCTCGCCGTGAACTCCGCCACGGTACGCCCGAGGCTGGCGTTGCCAAGCGATACCGGGGCGCGCACCTTCAGCAGGCCACGCGGGACAGTCTGCACCACGCCAGCCGAGCGTTCGGCATCCTCGATTTCATCGAGGATGCGCGTGCACTTCTCATAATAGTTCTTGCCTGCCTCGGTCAGCACGATGCGCCGGGTTGTGCGGGCCAGCAGCGGCGTCCCGATGTGGCTTTCCAATGCAGAGACATACTTGCTGACCGACGCCGTCGACATGTCCAGGCGTTCCGCCGCGACGGTAAAACTGCCGCGCTCGACCACCCTGCAGAAAACGTTCATCGCTGTAAGACGGTCCATACTCTTTCTCGCCCGGAAACCCATTTTTTCGGGAACGAATGTTCAATCCCGGAGGCATCGCTGTCAATATGGCCGACACAATAACGACGGAGCGAGACGTGAGCAAGAGAGTGACTGAGATTTCGGATGATGCGCGCGAGCCGCTGACCATGTCGCGCAAGGCGTTCCTGCGCCTGTCGGGAGCAGGCATCGTTGCTGCGGCGATGGGGGCAAAGGCCGGAGCACAGCCAGCGCCGCGGGCCACGGGCGCAGCCATTGCGGCGAGCAACGCTCCGCGTCGAACTTTGATCCGGAACACGGATGTGCTCACCATGGACGCTCAGTTCCGTGAACTGCATGCTGTCGATGTGTTGATCGACGATGGCCGGATTGCGTCGATAGGGAAGAACATCACGGCGGCTGACGCTGAAACGATCGACGCGGGTGGAATGATCCTGATGCCCGGCATGGTCGATGGCCACCGGCATCTGTGGCAATGCGTGGATGCCGGCCGGCTGATCAAGATGGATCCGTCGAGCTATTCGCGGGCCTACCTGGGGTGGCAGCGCCGCATGATGGCGTGCATGACGCCGGAAGACAACTATCTGGCGGAACTGATCGGTGGCCTCCAGGCGATCGATTCCGGCGTGACGACGGTGCTCGATTTTGCCCATGGCCAGCCCAGTGCAGAGACGGCGCTGGCCGCGGCCCGTGGCGTACGGGATTCCGGCGTGTCGGGATGGTTCGCATACCAGCTGGGCCGTGCCGTGGCGTTTGGACCGGGATCGACGGTCTCGATGGCACGTGTCCACGCGGACCTCAATACCACCACCGAGCACAGCTGGAAGATTGCCGAACAGCTGCAGAGGGAGATTTTTTCGGATAGCGCGTCGCCATTGCAGCTTGGCCTGGCGCCATCGAACGCGATCGGACGCCCCGTGGCGGAGGTCCGCAGGGAATGGGAGCGGGCGCGCGGCACCGGAGTCAGAATGCTCGCCGCGCACTTGCACAAGCCTGCCGCGCCCACCGCGCCGGGAACCATTGGCCAGCGCGATTCCGGCATCCGGGATCTCCATGATGCAGGCCTGCTCGGGCCGGACTATCACGCGTCGCATGGCAACCGCTTGACCGCCGAAGAACTCGGCCTGCTTCGCGACACCGGCGGCATGCTCTGTTCAACGGTTGTCGGCGAGTTCCCCTACATGCTGACGCCACACATGATGGCATCTTCGCACGGCCGCGCCCGGCATGCGGGCGTTGCGGCAGGGATCGGCGTCGACGGGCCGCTGGTCGTGCAGCAGGACTTCTTCGAGCACGTGCGTGGCGCGTTCCTCAGTCTCTTCCTGGAACCGGAGGGGCGTGACATCGTGCGCGCCTACAAGTCGCAGGACAGCCTGGACTTTGCGACGGCACTCGGTGCAAAGGCGGTACGGCTGGGTGATGAGGTCGGCAGTGTCGCCGTCGGCAGGCGTGCCGATCTGGTACTGCTGCGAACCGACCGGATCGGCTTCGCCATGCAGGGGAGTCTTGCCGACCGCGTGGCGAACTTTGCCTCGCTCGCGGACGTCGACAGTGTCTGGATCGCAGGCAAGGCGCGCAAGCGCAACGGGACCATGCTCGGCGTGGACTGGCCCAAGCTGAAGCGGGAACTGGCCGCCGCACAGCAACGCCTCGCCAGGCAAATGGCGACCATCACCTTCACCGCCTGATCCGCTTCCGGCAACGCGATTTCCCGGGTAACGAAAGCCCGGTGCCATTGACGTCGGCCTGGCGCCGGCGACGGTAGCGCAGCGAACGGGCTCCAAGCGGGAAACCCTTCGATTTCACCATCCACCCATTCGGCTGCCGCGCGATCCGGAATCGCGCGGCACGGGATCTTATTGCCTGCAGCCCTTGCAGAACCGGCACCGGCGCACGAAGCGGCAAACGACCAAGGAGAGACTTCATGAAGAAAAGCATACGGGTGACCGTCCTTACCCATCTTTGCGGACTGCTTGCGATAGCCGGTGTCGTGCCAGCGGGGAATGCCCAGTCAAGCGTCACGCTGTATGGCGTGGCGGACACCTTCCTCGAGTACAGCAATCATCTGCGTACGGCCGCGGACGCTGCAGCGGAGGGCGGATCCCGGGTGCGGGTGAACTCTGGCGGGCTGGCCGGATCCCGATGGGGCCTGCGTGGCGTCGAGAATCTCGGCGGGGGCTTGCAAGCGGTCTTTGCGCTGGAGAGCGGCTTCAATATCGATGCCGGCACCATGGGCGAGGCTGGCCGCCTGTTCAACCGGCAGGCGTTTATGGGCTTGAACACCGAGGGCTTCGGCAGGCTGACATTCGGGCGGCAGTACACCAGCATGTTCGATCTGCTGCCGCTGTTCATGCCGCTTACCTATGCCGGGGCCTATGAGCCGATGCCGTTCCTGATGGGCCCGCTGCGCGTGGACAATGCCGTCAAGTACCGCATTGCGCGCGGGCCCTTCGCTGCGCAGGCGCACTACGGATTCGGCGAGCAGGCCGGGTCCTGGCAGGGCAATGCCTCGTGGGGAGGCGGCGCCAGCTATATCAGTGGCGAGCTCGGCCTCGCTGCGGTGTATGACCAGGCCAACGGCCTGGATACGGTGACTGGCTACGGCAGGATGCGCAAGGTGGCGGTCGCGGCTACCTATGCGCCAGGCGCATGGCGCTTGACGGCCGGCTACCGCTGGGCGGAGGAAACCACAGCGAGCGGAGACAGGAAGCAACGCGACGATATGTGGTGGGCGGGCGTGGGATATCGGCTGACGCCGGCGTTCCAGGTGAATGCAGCCTTTTACTATGACGATACGAAAGCCACGGTTGGCCACGCCAGTCCGTCCAATCCCAGGCAGTATGTCGTGCAGGGTGTCTATGCCGCTTCGAAGCGCACGGATCTGTACGGGGCCGTGGCATACGTGCGCAATGCCGGCCTGAATTTCGCAGCACTGGCGACGCTTGCACCCGGCGCGCGCAGCCAGACCGGGGTGGCGCTTGGCATGCGGCACAAGTTCTAGCGGAACGCCGGCGAACGACTGTCGGGCCGCCGCCATGGAATGGGGCGGCCTTCCGTGTTGGAGACGTAGTCCCCTGCGTCATTCACTGAACCGAGATTTTTGCGTTCCGAATGACCTCGCCCCAGCGGCTGATCTCGGCCTGGTTGAAGACGCGGAATTGCTCACCTGGCAGGAAGGAAACCTGCGCCCCATCGGCCTGCAGCGTTGCTTTCACGCGCGGGGTGTCCAGGGCCCGGGCCACGCTGGCACGTAGCCGCTGCAGGATCTCGGGAGCCGTCTTGGCCGGCGCCACGATGCCTGCCCATGAGGTGACATCGAAGCCGGGGAGCGCTTGCTCGTTCAGGCTCGGCACATCGGGCAAGGCTGGCGAACGAAGGTTCGACGTGACGGCTATCGCGGTCAGCTTGCCTGCCTTGACTTGCGGAAGCATCGCCGGGATCGGATCGAACATCACCGAGACTTCGCCGCTCATGGCACCCATCATGGCCGGGCCGCCGCCCTTGTAGGCAACATGGGTCATTGACACCTTGCCCATCAGCTTGAACAGTTCGCCGCTCAGGTGCCCGGCTGAGCCGACGCCAGCTGACGAATAGAACGCCCCGGAAGGATTGTTACGAAGGAACGTCAACGCTTCCTCTGGCGTCTTGATGCCGGAGTTTGGCGTGGCCGCCATCAGCAGCGGATAGCGTGCCACCAGCGCCACGTGCTCGAAGCTCTTGAGGGGGTCGACACCGCTCTTGGGGTAGAGCCAGGGATTGATGGCGTGGCTGCTGACGGTTGCCATGAACAGTGTGTAACCGTCCGGATTCGCGAGGGCTACAGCGCTGGCGCCGAGGTTGCCTGCGGCACCAGGTCGGTTTTCCACCACCACCGATTGGCCCAGATCGTCCTGCATGGCCTGGGCGACGAGTCGCGCGAGCTTGTCGGTGGAACCGCCGGCGGCGTAGCCGACCACCAGCGAGATGGGTCGCGACGGGTATTTCGACTGCGCCTGCGCGGGAGCGGCAAGGGCGGCACAGGCAAGTGCGGCAGCCATTGCGGCCAGCCTGGTTTTCGAGAAACGGAAGGGGGCGGAGGCTTTCATGGTGTCTTCGGAAAGTGTGCCATGCCTGCGGTGGCCGCCGGAACATGACGTTGGATCATGATTTGGACCGGGAAAAAGGCGCTGTACCAACGATGCCTAGAGTCGGACGAGCATGACTTCATGCCGCGGCCACAGGCTTGGCGCGTCAAGCGTGGCGCGTACTGCCGCAGCAGCCTGGGGGGCGGCTCCGTCCCCCCCGCACAAATCGAACACGGCAGCGTCGTGCGGCACGCCGGCGAGCACGGCGCGTACGGTATCGGTGTTGCCGCAGGCCAGCCAGTAATGCGTGCCGCCGGCCTTGAAGCGCAGCGATGTGCGCGCATCGGTCAGCGGAGTCTCCAGCGTGATGGCGCCGGTGTTCGAGAGCAGGGCTGACAGCATGGTGTAGGCCTGCGCCGGGACGCGCGGTGTGAAGCGGCGGTCGATGAAGGCGTGCCGAGGGAAATAGCCGCGATCCACATCCATAAATGTATCGAATACAAAGCGAAGGCGCGGAAACACCTTGGACAAGATCATCGCGTGTGCCACCCGTTCCACGTTCGCGCGATCATCTGCCCGCTCTCGGGCCAGGCTATCGCCGGCCAGTTTCAGCGAGAGTAGTACGCCACAGCCGGATCGATTGGCAAAGGCGGCGGCGGTGGCGGCCGCCTCGCACAGCGATTCATGCGAGGCCACGCGCACCGTGACGCCGTCGATTTCGCCGGCTTCGCGGGCGGCCGCGAGTCGCTCACCATACTCGGCGAGTTCACCGGTGCCAAAGCCGGATTTCACGTAGTGACTGAAGGTCTTGCCATCATATTGGGCGTGCTCGTAGCTCAGGATTTTCGCGTACCAGATTTGCGCGCCGGTGGTCGCGCGAAGAGTGCGCAACCTGTCGCGCTGCTTCTCGAAATTGGCGAAAGTGGCGTTGACTTCAAAGCCGGAAACGCCGCAGTCACGCAATGGCGTGTCGAGCAAGGCAGGCTTGGGCGTGCCAAGGGTGGTGACCAGATAGTTGAGGCCCTTGGGGGCCATCAATTTCATGCGCGCGCGGCAGTCCGCATCGAGGAGGTCTACCTCGGGTACTTTCGCCAACCGCACTCCCATTTCCCAAAGCGCCAGCAGCGGATAGTCATTGCGCGCCCACTTCCGGCCGAATTCCTGCACGCCGCCGGTCGCGGTAATCTGCATGGCCTCGGTCCAGGGATGGCGCAGTTCTACGCCAACGCAGTGAAAGTCGCTGGTCTGAGGGTGTGCCAGCAGGCGCAGTTGCGGATGGGAGGATGGCTCGTCGGGCTGTGCCACCACGCCCTGCGTACGCACCGCATAGGCAACATGACCGTTGGCGAAAACATCCACCACGAAATAGCCAAACTTGTCGGCGTCGCCGCGACCGAATTCGGTTTGTGGCGCGACGCGATAGAACTCGGAGAAATCATGCCGCAGGAAGGCAGTGGAGGGCAGCATGTAGAAGTCGGCGGTGCCGACACGGTCATACCAGAAGTTGTGGACATGCCCGGCGAACACCGCCTCCACGGCGGGCCGCGCCATCTGCGCCAGCAGCCATGTGCGTGCGGGCTCGTCGATATTGTCGTAATTGCCGCGCTCATCGGGGCGATGGAGATATGGTGGGTAATGCATGAAGAGGAAGACGCGCTGGCCGGCGGCCTCGGCCTCCGTGATCTGTGCTTCCAGCCATGCCTGCTGGCGCGGCTCGTCGGCAAGCCCTGAATTCAGCAGCAACGAGTTAAGCACGAGGCACCGTAGGCCGCCTTCTTCGAAGGCATAGAAATCGGCCCCGAAAACGTCGCGATAGAGCGCCAGATAATCGTCCGATACCTGATCCGCAGGCATCCAGTCAACGCACTTGTCGCCCACGTCGTGGTTGCCGGGCACCAGGTGCAGTGGCGGCTGTACAGGCGCGGCAATTTCGCGGAAGCGAGCCACGGCGTCATGAAAGGTCGGCAGCGCCGGCACCGGGTGGACGATGTCGCCAAGGTGGATGACGAAGCGCGGTGGCGGGTCCATGGCGGCGATCTGCTGGAAAACGTGACGCGCACGCCCATTGGCAAGACCATTGGTCAGAAATGGCGACGTCGTCACCTCATCGTGCTCATTGACATGCGTGTCCGCCACGATCACGAAAGAAAACAGAGGTGTCTCCGCCTGGCGGCTGCTTTTGATAATTTTCATATGTATGTTGTTGCGGCCCTTTGAATTCCGAATAGTGGAATTAAAACTCAGTTGTGTTTCAGTATGATGAAATCAGTCTTGGCGTCGGCGGGTACAATGTCAAGGTCTAATTCGACTGGCCGTGCATCTGGGGCGCGGCACCGGAAAAGGAGCATCTTTGTGAGTGAATTCAACGACGCAAGCCCGGAATTTCTGGACACCGAGGCGCTGTCCGACCACCCCCAGTTCGCCTCCACGCTCGCGCATGGCCTGGCCGTGCTGGGTTGCTTTGCCGGCGCCGGCACGACGCTTGGCAACAAGGACATTGCCGAACGGTTGGGCATGACCCGGCCTACGGTCTCGCGCCTGACCTTTACGCTGATGGGACTGGGTTACCTGAGGCGAGACCGCAGCGGAAAGTACTCGCTGGGCCTGGCGGTGCTGACGCTGGGCTATCCACTGCTGTCGCAGATGACCATTCGCCAGATGGCAGCGCCGGAGATGATGGAACTGGCTCAGTACGCGCGGGGTCCGGTGTCGATCGGAACCCGCGATCGGCTTCAGGTGGTCTACGTCGAAACGGTGCAGGGCCGCGAGGTGAGCTCCAACAAACCGGACATCGGCTCGACCCGCCCCTTCCTGCGTTCAGCGATCGGCCGCGCGCTGCTTTATGCGCTGGATCCGCGTGAACGCACGATGGTGCTGGAACGGCTGCGTGAAGCGCAGCCCGACGACTGGGCGAAGTACCGTGTCCCGATGGAGCTTGCCCAGCGGCAGATTGCGGAGCAGGGCTTTTGCGTGGTCGAAGGGGAGTGGAGCCCATCCTACTCCGGTGTAGGCGTGCCACTGCGGCAGCCGGTACATGGCATGCCCATGGCGCTGAACCTGACCGTGCCGGCGTATGCCACGGATCGAGAACACCTGGAGAAGAATCTGGGGCCGCGGCTGGTAAGCCTGGTCAGGAATATCGAATCCAAGCTGGGTTCGGAAGCGGCTTGAGTGGCTTGAGCGGCGGCTTCAGGCCGATGGCTTGCGTCGATGTGGGGCAACCACACGCGCTCGCATGATTGCGATGGACCGATCGCGGCTTAGCGTACGCGTGGCAGCGTGCCGCTGCCACGGGCGTTCATTCGGGTTGGATGCCGGCCATTTTGATCAGCTGCTGCCATTTGCCCTGGTCCTCGACGATGATGCGGGCAAGTTGTGCGCCGGAAGCGGGGTAGGCGGTGCTACCGCGCTGCACGTAGTGCTGCTTCGCCTCTGGCGAAGTGGCGAATTCCAATGCCCAGGCCTGCAGCTTCTCGACCACCGGGGCTGGCGTACCCTTGGGCGCGAACAGCCCGATCCAGCTCACCACCGAGACCCCGCCCATGCCGGTCTCGGCGATGGTGGGCACGTCCGCGAGTGCCGGCACGCGCTGGTCGCCCAACACCGCCAGCGCCCGCAGCTTGCGCGATGCCACCAGTGGCACCGCCGCCGAGATTTCCAGCGCGGTAAAGTCGAGCGTGCCGCCAATCAGGTCGGGCAGCAGATTGCTCATGGCCTTGTAGGGCACGTCCACCGTACGGATGCCGGCTACATCGTTGAACGCGGCCAGCATGACGCGGTAGCCCGCGCTGCTTGTGCCGTAGTTCAGTTGGCCCGGTCTGGCTCGCGCTGCACTGGTCAGGTCGGCCACGCTGCGGTAGGGAGAACTTGCGGCGACGACCAGCGCCACCGGCAGGGCGGACATGCGCGCCACGGGTACGAAGTCGCGCTGCGGGTTGTAGGGCAGGGACCGGAACAGGAACGGGTTGGCCGACATCGTCGATGCCGACGCCAGCAGCAAGGTATAGCCGTCGGGCGCTGCCTTGGCTACGTAGTCCGCCGCCAGTATGGTGTTTGCGCCGGGCCGGTTCTCGACGAAGAAGCTCTGGCCGGTTTTCTGGTGCAGGTACTTCGCCAGCAGCCGGGTGTAGTCGTCCACCCCGGTGCCAGCGCTGGTGACCGAGACAATGCGGACCGGGCGCTCGGGGTAGCCCTGCGCCCGTGCGGATGTGAGGGCGGCGCCAGGAAGCGCGCCTAGCAGCGCTGCGGCGGCCAGGCATCGCGCCAGCAAGGTGTTGCGTGGCATGGGTGTCTCCTTGAGGGCCGCTCTGCGGCGGCTCCATGGGATCTGCAGGCGGGAACACCCGGCCTGCAAAACCGGATTGAGGTCGCGCTCAGGCGGCGTTCTTGCCATACAGCGTCACCACACAGGCACCGCCCAGGCCAAGGTTGTGCTGCAGCGCCACGTTGGCGTTGGCGACCTGCCGATGCTCGGCGGTGCCGCGCAGCTGGTGGGTCAGCTCATAGCACTGGGCGAGGCCGGTGGCGCCCAGCGGGTGTCCCTTGGACAGCAGCCCGCCGGACGGATTGGTGACAACCTGGCCGCCATAGGTGTTGTTGCCATCCATCACGAACTTCTCGCCCGCGCCGATCTCGCACAGTCCAAGCGCCTCATAGGTCAGCAGCTCGTTATGCGCGAAGCAGTCGTGCAGCTCGCACACGCGAATGTCCTTCGGGTCCACGCCGGCCTGGTCGTACACCTTTGCCGCCGCCGCACGCGCCATATGGAAACCCGCGTAACTGATCAGCGAAGGCGGATCGAAGGAATCGACCGGGTCGGTCGTCATGGCCTGCGCGAGGATCTGCACATCGCTGCGCAGGCCGTGTTGCTTCGCGAATTTCTCCGACACGATCAACGCCGCCGCGGCCCCGCACGTGGGCGGGCAGGCCATCAGACGGGTCATCACGCCGGGCCACATCACCTTGTCGTTCATCACGTCCTCGGTGGTGACCACATTGCGGAACAACGCCAGCGGGTTGTTGGCGGCGTGACGGCTGGCCTTGGCACGGATGGCGGCAAAGGCCTCCATCGTGGTGCCGTACTTCTGCATATGCTCGCGGCCAGCGCCGCCGAACGTGCGCAAGGCCTGCGGCAGTTCCGGCACGTCCGCGGTCAGCGCCTGCATAATGTGCTGGAAGCGCGCACGGGTGCGAGGACGGTCGTCCCAGTGCGACTTCAGCGCGCCAGCCTGCATTTGTTCAAAGCCGAGCGCCAGCACGCAGTCGGCGTCGCCGGTGGCAACGGCCTGGCGCGCCAGGTACAGCGCCGTGGAACCGGTCGAACAGTTGTTGTTGACATTGACGATCGGGATTCCGGTCAGGCCGACTTCGTACAGTGCGGTCTGTCCGCAGGTGGAATCACCGTAGACATAGCCGACGTAAGCCTGCTGCACCAAGCGGTAATCGATGCCGGCATCGGCCAGCGCGCGGCGCGTGGCGTCGGCGCCCATGTCGGTATAGCTTGGGCTGGCGCCAGGCTTGCTGAACGGAATCATGCCGACCCCGCCCACCAGTGCTTTTTCGCTCATGTGTTCTCCATGTTTGTCGTGGTAATGGAAGCGCCGGTCAGAGCTTGCGCGCGATCAGGTCCCGCATGACCTCGTTGGCGCCGCCGACCACGCGCGAAACGCGATAGTCGGCGAATGCCCGGGCAATGGGGTACTCCAGCATGTAGCCATAGCCACCGTGCAGCTGGACCATGTCGTCCAGGCATTTCCACAGGGTCTCGGTGGCATGCAGCTTGGCGATGGCGGCTTCCTGCACCGTCAGCTTGCGCCTGAGGTGTTCGGCCAGGTAATAGTCAGTCATGGTGCGCAACGCCACGGCATGGGCCTTGACGTCGGCCAGCTTGAACTTCGTGTTCTGGAAGTCCCATACGGTCTGGCCAAACGCGCGCCGCTCTTTGACGTAGTCCAGCGTGATGCCGAGCAGGCGCTCCAGGGCGACGGCGGCGTAGAGCGCGATGATCAGCCGTTCCTGCGCCAGTTCCTGCATCAGGTAGCTGAAACCCTGGTTTTCTTCGCCAAGCAGGTTGCTGGCGGGCACGCGCACGTTGTCGAAGAACAGCTCCGCGGTATCGGCGGCGGGCTGGCCCACCTTTTGCAGCTTGCGGCCGCGGCGGAACCCCTCGCGATGCGTTTCCACCATGATCAGGCTGATGCCCCTCGCGCCCGCAGCGGGATCGGTCTTGCAGACCAGCATGATCATGTCCGCCGACATGCCGTTGGAAATGAAGGTCTTGCTGCCGTTGATGACGTACTCGTCGCCGTCGCGCACCGCGGTGGTCCGGGCGGCTTTGACGTCGGAGCCGCCGCCGGGCTCGGTGATGCCGACTGCCAGGATGGTTTCCCCCGCGCAGACCGACGGCAGCCACTTGCGCTTTTGCTCCTCGGTGCCGAGCCGGTTGATATAGGGCGAGATGATGTCCGAATGGAGGGAAAAGCCGGCGCCCGAGATACCGGCACGATGCATCTCTTCCAGGATCACGGCGGAATGGCCGAAATCTCCGCCGCCGCCGCCGTACTCCGCCGGAATCGCGGCGCAAAGCAGCCCCTCGCGTCCGGCACGCAGCCAGGTCTCGCGGTCCACGCGGCCGGCCTCGTCCCACTGGGCCTGGCGCGGCGCGCACTCTCGCTCGAAAAAACGCCGCGCGGTCTCGCGCAGCATTTCATGGTCTTCACGGAAAACGGTACGGATGACGTCCACCGGTTTCTCCTCACGGATCGGGCTTCAGGATGATGCCGCCGCGCCTCGGGCGTGCTGCGACATCGCATGCATTCATGATGGGAGGCGGGCAAGGCAGGCAGGACTCCCCGGAAAGGGGGGGGCGCCGGCTGGCCGTAGTGCGCCGGCATGTCGGGGCGGCCGCGCAGCCGGGCCGATAGCGCAGCCGATACGAACCAGGTATCGCGCGACACAAACAAAGTATTTTTCGCGGCATGCCGGGTTTCGTAGCATGGCCCCATCGATAAAGGGGAGACAGCAATGCAAGTGCGCAAGGCAGGGTGTGCGGTGGTGCAGCAATCGCCACGAACGACGGCGCCGCGAGGGCGGTCAATATGAGCGGACCCTTGACAGGCGTGCGCGTGGTGGACCTGACCACCGTCCTGATGGGGCCGTACGCCACCCAGATCCTTGGCGATCTCGGCGCCGACATCATCAAGGTCGAACCGCCGGGGGGCGACAACGTGCGGGCCATCGGGCCGGGGCGCAATCCGGGCATGGCCAGCGTGTTCCTGCATGCCAACCGCAACAAGCGCAGTGTGGTACTGGACCTGAAGCAGGACGCCGGGCGCGAGGCGCTGCTGCGCCTTGCCGCGGACGCGGACGTGCTGATCTACAACGTGCGTCCGCAGGCGATGGCGCGCTTGCGGCTGGGCTATGAGGAAGTGGCGGCGGTCAACCCCCGCATCATTTATGTCGGCGTGTACGGCTACGGACAGCGCGGCCCCTATGCGGCCAGGCCCGCTTATGACGACCTGATCCAGGGCGCGGTGGGCATCCCCTCGCTCAGCATGCTGGCGGGATCGGAGGTGCCGCGCTATGCACCGAACGCCATGGCCGACCGGATCGTCGGCATGAGCGCGGCCAATGCGGTGACGGCTGCGCTGCTTTATCGCGAGCGTACCGGCGCGGGCCAGTCGGTTGAAGTGCCGATGTTCGAAACCATGGCGCAGTTTGTCCTGGGGGACCACATGTACGGCCAGACCTTCGAGCCGCCGGAGGGGCCGGCCGGCTATACGCGCCTGCTCAATGACCACCGCCGGCCCTACCGTACCCGCGACGGCTACCTGTGCGTGATGGTCTACAACGACAAGCAGTGGCAGGCGTTCTTTGCGCTGATCGGCAAGCCCGAGGTGATGGCCTCGGATCCGCGTTTCGCTTCGATCGGCGAGCGCACCCGGCATATCCACGAGCTGTATCGCATGCTCAGCGACGTGATGGCCACGCGTAGCTCGGCGGAGTGGACCGCGTTGCTCGAAGCCGCCGACATTCCCGTGATGCCGATGCACACGCTCGATTCGCTGATGAGCGACCCGCATCTGCAGGAAGTGGGCTTCTTTGAGCTGGTCGAGCATCCCACCGAGGGTCGCATCCGTTCCATGGCGATTCCTACCCGCTGGTCGCGCTCCCAGCCTGGCCTCGAGCGGCACGCGCCGCGCCTGGGCGAGCACAGCGCCGAAGTGCTGGCAGAGGCGGGCTACAGCGCCGCGCAGATCGAAGCGATGGCGGCCGCGTCTGCCACCTATGTGCCCGAACAGCCTTGATCCCTTACCCACAGCTATCCATGGAACTGAATCTTTCCCCAGGGCACGGCGAGATCCGCGATGCCATCCTGAAGATCTGCGCGCGCTTTGACGCCGACTACTGGCTCGAGAAGGACCACGTTGGCGGCTTCCCGTCCGAATTCCACCAGTCGCTCGCCGAGGCGGGGTGGCTGGGCATCTGCATCCCGCAGGAATACGGCGGCACCGGCCTCGGCATCAGCGAGGCCGCGGTGATGATGCAGGCCATTGCGGAGTCCGGTGCGGGCATGAGCGGAGCCTCCGCGGTGCACATGAACATCTTCGGGCTCCACCCGGTGGTGGCATTCGGCACCGAGGCACAGAAGCGGCGCATGCTGCCGCCGCTGGTGGCCGGGCGTGAACGGGCGTGCTTCGCCGTCACCGAGCCCGATACCGGCCTGAACACTACGCAGCTGAAACTGCGCGCCCAGCGGCATGGCGACCACTACCTGCTCAACGGCACCAAGACCTTCATTTCGACCGCCAGCTGCGCCGAGAAGATGCTGATCCTGGCACGCACCACGCCGTTGGAGGCGGTGAGCGGCAAGACCGATGGGCTGAGCCTTTTCTACACCATGATCGATCGGGATCGCGTGGAAACGCGCGAGATCGACAAGATGGGGCGCAAGGCGGTCGATACCAACCAGGTCTTCATCGATGATCTCCGGGTTGCGGCAGATGACCGCATCGGCGACGAGGGCAAGGGCTTTCACTACATCCTGCACGGCATGAACGCCGAGCGCATCCTGGTGGCCGCCGAGGCGGTCGGGCTGGGCCGTGCGGCGCTGGCGCGCGCGGCGCAGTACGCCAGGGAACGCGTCGTCTTCGGTCGGGCCATCGGCAAGAACCAGGGCGTGCAGCATCCGCTGGCTGAATGCTGGATGGAGCTGGAGGCCGCGCACCTGATGATGCTGGAAGCGGCGCGGCGCTTCGATGGCGGCGAGAACTGCGGCGCCCAGGCCAATGCGGCCAAGTACCTGGCCGGCGAAGCCTGCTACAAGGCCTGCCAGACCGCGGTGATGACCCATGGCGGCTATGGCTACGCCAAGGAGTACCACGTGGAGCGGTACCTGCGCGAATCCCTGATTCCGCGCATCGCCCCGATCAGCCCCCAGCTGATCCTGTGCTTTATCGCCGAGAAGGTGCTCGGCCTGCCCAAGTCTTACTGAACGGAGGCCGCCATGATCGTGCTCAACACGGGCTTGTTCTGGGACGACCTTGCCGCCGGTACGCGATTCCGGTCGCGCAGCCGCACCATTACCGAGGCCGACCTGGTCAGCTTCGTCAACCTGAGCTGGCTCAATGAAGAGCTGTTCACCAACGCGGGCGACCGCTCGGACATGGCGATTCCGGGGCGCGTCGTGCCGGCGGCGTTGTTGTACGCCTGCGCCGAAGGCCTGGTCACGCCATCGATGCAGGGCACGGGCCTCGCGTTCCTGAACGCCAGCCTGGACGTCAGCGCGCCGACCTTCGTCGGCGACACCATTCGTGTCGAATGCGAGGTGGTAGAGCACCGTGCCACCTCCAGGCCGGGGCGGGGGCTGGTGCGTACCCGCAACGCCGTGGTCAACCAGCATGGCCAGACCGTGCTGACCTATTCACCCCTGCGCCTGATGCGCATGAAACACGCCGTACCGGCACAAGGATCCCGCCATGAGTGAATTCCTGAAGTTCGAAAAGATCGGGCACGTGGCCGTGGCCACCATGAACCGTCCCCAGACGCGCAATGCCTTGTCCGATGCGGACGCGATCGCCGGGCTGGTGGCCATGTGCGAGGCAGTCAACCGCGACCTCTCGGTGCGCGTGCTGGTGCTGACCGGCGCCGGGCCGGCCTTTTCGTCGGGCGGCAACCTGAAGACGCTGCGCGACTCGGTCGGCACCGGGCTCGGCGAGCCGGCGCAGAGCCGCTACGCCTATCGCGACGGCATCCAGCGGGTGCCGCTGGCGCTGTACGAGCTCGAGGTCCCGACCATTGCCGCGGTCAACGGGCCCGCCTATGGCGCCGGCAATGACCTGGCCTGCATGTGCGACATCCGCATCGCCTCGGAGACAGCGGTGTTTGCCGAGAGCTTCGTCAAGCTTGGCCTGTTGCCCGGCGATGGCGGGGCCTGGCTGCTGCCGCGCGCGGTGGGCATGTCGCGCGCCTGTGAGATGTCGTTTACCGGCGAACCTGTCGATGCGCAGCAGGCCCTGGCGTGGGGACTGGTATCCAGCGTGGTGCCGGCGGATGAACTGATGCCGGCCGCGCTGGCGCTGGCGCAGCGTATCGCCGCCAACCCGGCCCACGCACTGCGCATGACCAAGCGGCTGTTGCGTGAAGGGCAGCATACCCGTTTGTCGTCGTTGCTCGAGATGTCTGCCGGCTTCCAGGCGCTGGCGCACCACACCGCGGAGCATGAGGCCGCGCTCGACGGGTTTCTCCGGCGCTGACGCCGGAGCCATGTGGAACCGATGTGGAACAACAGAACAGGAGGAGACCATGACAACGAACCGCCGCCAGGCGCTCGCCATGCTGGGCGCCATGGCCGCGCTGCCACTGGCGCGCGCCGCGCAACTGCCGCAGGGGTGGCCATCGAAGCCGGTGCGGCTGGTGCTGCCGTATGCCGCCGGCGGGCCCACTGACGTCGTGGCGCGCGCGCTTGCGCTGAAGATGGCACAGCAGCTGGGCCAGCCGGTGTTGGTGGAAAACCGGGTCGGAGCCAGCGGCAACATCGCCTGCGAGCTGGTGGCGAAGGCGCCCGCCGATGGTTATACCGTGCTTTACCATTCGTCCGGCTTTGCGATCAGCCCGGCGCTGTACCAGCGGCTGCCGTATGATCCGCTGCGTGACTTCCGGCCGGTTGCCCTGACCGCGACGATTCCAGCGGTGCTGATGGTCAATCCGTCGCTGCCGGTCACGACGATCGCCGAGTTCGAGCAGTATCTGAAGGCGAATCCCGGAAAGCTGTCCTATGGCACCGGGGGCGTCGGCAACATCACGCATCTGGCCGTGGCGCTGCTGCTGCAAGCCCGTGGCCTGCAGGCCAACCACATTCCCTACAAGGGCACCGCGCCGGCCATGACCGACCTGATCGGCGGCCGTACGCAATTCATGCTGGATGCGGTCAGTTCAGCGTTGCCGTTCATCCGTGATGGCCGGGCCCGGGCGCTTGCCCTCACCAGCGAGCGTCGGGTTGCGGCGCTGCCCGACGTGCCGACGCTCGCCGAGAGCCTGATGCCGGGTTTTGCCGCGCCCACCTGGCACGGCATGCTGGTGCCGGCGCAGACGCCCGTGGCGATGATCCAGCGGCTGAACCAGGCGGCGAATGCCGCGGTGGACGACGCCGGGCTGCGCAGCCAGTTTGCGCCGCAAGGGGTCGAGCTTCACCACTCGACGCCAGAACGCTTTGCCGCATACTTGCGGTCGGAAACAGCGCGATGGAGCGGCGCCGCACGCGCCGCAGGGATCGAACCCGAATGACAGGAGCCACCCGCACGGCCAGGCTCGCGGCCGTCAGCCGGTAGCCCGCAATCCCATTACAGTGCACCAAAGCACGAAGCACGGAGACAACATGAAACGACTACGCGTTGGCCATTGCCTGGCTGCCATCCTGTTGATGCTGGGTGCCGGTACCGCCGCGGCCCAGTACCCGGAGCGGGCAGTCAAGATCATTGTCTCGCTGCCGCCGGGTAGCGGGGCGGACACCACGGCGCGCTATATCGGCCAGCACCTGAGCCAGAAGTTCGGCCAACCCTTCGTGGTGGAGAACAAGCCAGGGGCGAACAGCTTCATTGCGGCCAAGCAGGTTGCAGAGGCCGTGCCGGATGGCTATACATTGTTTGTCGCCAGCAATTCGCCGATGGTCACCAATGCGGCCGTGTTCAAGAGCCTGCCGTATGACCCGATCAAGGATTTCGCCCCGGTAGCCCGCATCGCGCGCTTCCCGATGGTGCTGGCGGTGCCGGCCAATTCTCCGTACAAGACGCTCGACAGCCTCGTTGACGCCGCGCGCAAGGCGCCGGGCAAGCTTAACTACGCCAGCGGCACGCCGACCTACCAGGTGGCCCTGGAACTGTTCCACGAAAGCCGCGGCATCCGCGCCACGCCGATTCCGTACAAGGGCACCTCGCTCGCCATGGCCGACCTGGCCGCGGGTAGCGTGGACTACACCATGGCCGAAGTCAGCGCGGTGATGCCGCTGGTCCGCGGCGGCAAGGTGCGCGCGCTGGCGGTCAGCAGCCCGGAACGGCTCAAGGACCTGCCCGGCGTGCCGACCATCGCGGAGGCGGGCAGCAAGGGCTACGAGACCTTCGCGTGGACCGGCGTGTTCCTGCCCGCCAAGGCGCCGCAGGCCGTGGTGGACAAGTTGTCGCAGGCCGTGCGCGAACTGCTGATGACCCAGGAAAGCACGCGTTTCATCGAGACCCTGGGCGGCAGCGTGTTCCCGGGCGGCCCGCAGCAACTGCGCGACTTCCAGCTGAGCGAGATCGATCGTACCCGGCGCATCGTCAAGACCGCGGGCATCCACCAGGAGTAGGCCTTCAGTCCGGCGCGGCCGGCACCAGCGTGCGGGCCAAGGCGATGAAGTTGGCGGCGGTGGCGGTCACCGCGTCGGGCAGTGTTGCCAGCGCGATGCCCACGGCCTGGCGTGCCGGCCAGTCGGTCAGCGGCAGCAGGCGCACGCCGTCGCCGCTGTACCTGAGCGCCGCGCCGGGCACCAGCGCCACGCCAAGTCCGCTCTCCACCAGGCTCAGGATGGTCTGCACCTGCACCGCGTGCTGGGCAATGCGGGGTTTGACGCCTACCTCGTGCAGCGCATGGGTGATCAGCGTGTACATTGACGGCACCATGGCGCGCGAATACATGATGAAGGGCTCGTCGGCCAGCGAGGCGAGCGCCACCTCCGCTCGAGCGGCCAGCGGCGAGTCGGCGCTGACGGCCAGCATGAAGTTGTCGTGCTGAAGCAGCGTCAGCTGCGCGTCCGTGGGCTCCAATACCGGGTAGCGCACCAGCGCCACGTCCAGCGAATGGTGTTCCAGCCGCCGCAGCAGCTCCGCGGTGGTGGATTCCTCGATCGTCAGGTCCACGCCCGGATATTGCCGCCGATAGCTGCGGATCAGCTGCGGCATCATCGAGTACGTTGCCGAGCCGACAAAGCCAAGTCGCAGCAGCCCCTGCTCGCCGGCTTCGCCTTCCCGCGCGGCGCGGCGCAGCTCTTCCGAATAGAACAGCGCACGGCGCGCATTGCGCAGCACGACTTCACCCGCCGGGGTCAGGCGCAGGCCGGTGGGTAGCCGGTCGAACAAGGTCACGCCGAGTTCTTCCTCCAGCTTGCGGATGGAAGTGGAAAGCGGCGGCTGTGCCATGTGCAGGCGTTCGGCGGCACGGTGGAAGTTCAGCGTTTCAGCCAGGACCAGGACCTGCTTGAGTTGACGAAGCTCCATGGGGGCAAGGGCGGCAACGCGCCTGGGCAACGGGTCGGCACCGGCTGCCGCGCCGGCGCAATACGTAGGACATATCGGGCGGTCTCTATCCGGTATTGGACGGACGCCGCGATGGAACCATAAATTATGCCATCCGACGGCGCGTTGCCGCGGCCCGTCGGATTAACCGCTGACTTTCCGGAGCTACCTTGACCTTCATGCTTCCCACGCCCGGCCTCACCGCGATCCCGCCCGAGGACGAGGCCCTGCGCGCGCCCGTGCGGGCGTTCCTGCAAGCGGCCATGCGCGGCATCGGCCCCGAGGCCCGCGCGCGCGCGTGGCTCGGCTTTGACGCGGACTTCAGCAGAGCCCTGGCGCAGCAGGGATGGATCGGGCTTACGCTGCCGCGCGCGTATGGCGGCGGCGGGCGCAGCGGCTTTGCGCGCTTCGTGCTGCTGGAAGAGTTGCTGACGGCGGGCGCACCGGTGTCGGCGCACTGGATCGCGGACCGGCAGACCGCGCCGCTGATCCTGCGCTATGGCACGCCGGCTCAGCGCGATTTCTACGTGCCCCGCATCATCCGCGGCGAGGCCTTCTTCTGCATCGGTATGAGCGAACCCGACACCGGCTCGGACCTGGCCAGCGTGCGCACGCGCGCCACGCGCAACGCCGGCGGCTGGCTGCTCAACGGGCGCAAGATCTGGACCACCAACGCGCACCGCTCGCACTATATGTGCGCGCTGGTGCGGACTTCCGGCACGCCCGAGGACCGCCACCAGGGCCTGTCGCAGGTGATCGTCGACCTGTCGCTGCCTGGCATCACGGTCCGCCCGATCCGGGATGTGGCTGGCGACGCGCATTTCTGCGAGGTCTTGTTCGAGGATGTGCAGTTGCCCGCTGACGCGCTGATCGGCGAGGAAGGCTCCGGCTGGAAGCAGGTGACCGCGGAACTGGCTTTCGAGCGCAGCGGGCCGGAGCGCATCTATTCCAGCCTGGTGCTGGCCGAGGCCTGGCTGGGCGAGTTGCGCGCAGCCGGCGCGGTCTCGGCCGCCGCAACCGAGGCAGCCGGACGCATCGCCGGCAACCTGGCGGTGCTGCGCGCGATGTCGCTCGCGGTGGCGGACCAGCTCGACAAGGGCCTGAACCCCGAGTTCGATGCCGCGCTGGTGAAGGATCTCGGCACCGAGTTCGAACAAGCGCTGCCGGGCTGGATCCAGGCCGCACTGGAGCGCGACGGACGCGCCGCTTCACCGGGGCTGGCGCGCACGCTGGCCTATGTCAACCAGATTGCCCCGAGCTATTCGCTGCGCGGCGGCACGCGGCAGATCCTGCGAGGCATCATCGCCCGCAGCCTCGGTCTTCGCTGATAGGCAGATTCTTCATGAACGATTCCCTGCTGGACGGGTTCGAGCGGCCCCTGCTCACGCTCTGCAACGACGAACAACTGCGCCGCGCCGAAGCGGGCGAGGGCGCGGCCGAACTGTGGGCGCGCATCGATGCGCTGGGCTACACCGATGCACTGGTGCCCGAACCACACGGCGGCGCCGGGCTGGCGCTGTCCGACCTGTTCCCGCTCGCCGTTGCCGCGGGCCGCGCCGGACTGCCGCTGCCATT
Organism: Cupriavidus alkaliphilus; assembly: GCF_014191175.1. NCBI lineage: Bacteria > Pseudomonadati > Pseudomonadota > Betaproteobacteria > Burkholderiales > Burkholderiaceae > Cupriavidus > Cupriavidus alkaliphilus. The sequence goes on from NZ_JACHWE010000007.1 coordinate 134,053, forward strand.
CGCGGAGACCGCGGTGGCGCGCGCGGTCCTTGCTGACGCTGGCGTTGACGCGGGCCGCGGTTGCATCGCCATCGCACCGGCGCAGACCGATGCAGCGGGCGGCATTACCTGTCGAGACGTGCCGGGCGCGGCGGTGGCCACCTCGGTGCTGGTCAGCCACAACGGTCACTGGCTGCTGATGCCGCGAGAAGGCGCCCGGTGCGAGCCCGGGGTTTATCGACCGCAGTTGTCGGCATCGCTGCATTGGGCCGGCACGGACGCGGGAGTGGCGCGCATCGCCGCGCCGGGCGCCGATGCCGAGACGATCTGCAATGCGCTGCACGCGGCCGGCATGGCCGGTGCCATGGCACGCATCCAGGCGCTCTGCGTGGCGTACGCCGTTGACCGTCGCCAGTTCGGGCGCGCCATCGGCCAGTTCCAGGCGGTGCAGCAGGAACTGAGCGTGCTGGCCGAACAGGTCGTCGCCGCAGCGCTGGCGGCACGGCTGGGATGTGCGGCCAGCAACGGGTATCTGCCCGACCCGCTGCTCGCCGCCACGGCGAAGATGCGGTGCGCCGGCGCCGCGGCACGTGTGGCCGCCATCGCGCACGCCGTGCACGGTGCCATCGGCATGACGGAAGAGCACGTGCTGGGGCTGTTCACGCGTCGCCTGCACGAATGGCGCGCTGCGCCGGGTGCGGAAAACCGATGCGCCGCGCGCCTGGGCAGCGCGTTGCTGGCCGATGCCGCGCCGTCGCTGTTCGACTTCGTGCGCACGCGGCTGGTGGCAGGGCGGCCGTCGATGGCAGTGGAGGCCATATGACCGGCTCCACCGTGCCACGACGCAAGCAGGGTCCCCTGGCGGGCGTGAAGATCGTAGAGCTGGCCGGCATCGGCCCCGGGCCCATGGCCGCCATGTTGCTTGCCGACATGGGCGCCGACGTCCTGCGCATCGAGCGCGAGACCCCGGTGGACCTGGGCGTGCCGAAGCCTCTGCGGTACAACCTGACGCTGCGCAACCGCAGGGTGATCGCGCTGGACCTGAAGCAACCGCAAGCCGTGCAGCGTGTGCTGCGGCTGGTCGCCGAGGCCGACGGGCTGATCGAAGGCTTCCGTCCCGGGGTGACCGAACGGCTGGGACTGGGGCCGGATCAATGCCTGGCTCGCAATTCCCGCCTGGTTTACGGCCGCATCACCGGCTGGGGCCAGCACGGGCCGCTGGCCCATGTGGCCGGCCATGACATCAACTACATTGCGCTGACCGGCGCGCTTGACGCCATCGGCCGCAACGGGGAGCCGCCCGCGGTCCCGCTCGCGCTGCTGGGGGACATGAGCGGCGGCGCCCTGTATCTGGCCATGGGCATGCTCGCGGCGCTTCTTGAAGCGCGCACGTCCGGGCAGGGGCAAGTGGTCGATGCCGCGATCGTCGATGGCACCGCCTCGATGGCGATGACGTTCTTCGGCCTGGCCGCCGCCGGCAAATGGCGTGCGCAGCGTGGCAGCAATATCCTGGATTCGGGCGCGCCGTTCTACGACGTCTACCAGTGCGCCGACGGCAAATGGATCTCGATCGGTCCGATCGAGGCGCGTTTCCACGCCGAACTGCTGCAGCGCATGGGCCTGCGCGCCGAGGCTATCGGCGGGCAGATGGACGAAGCCAGCTGGCCGCGCGCGCGGGCGGTGCTGGCGGCTGCATTCCGTACCCGCTCGCGCGCGGACTGGTGCGCGTTGCTGGAAGGCACCGACGTCTGCTTCGCGCCGGTGCTTTCCTTCGCCGAGGCCCCGGAGCATCCGCACCTGAAGGCGCGCGGCACCTTTGTGGAGGTCGATGGCGTGGTGCAGCCCGCGCCGGCGCCGCGCTTCAGCCGCACGCCCGCGGCCGAACCGACGCCGCCGCAGGCACCTGGCGATCTCGGCGAGGCCCTTGCCGGCTGGCTGGCACCGGACGAGATCGCCGCGTGGCAGCAGGGCTGAAAGCGCCGCCCAGCGTTCCCCTGCTGCGGGCGGCGCAGCGCGCCCTTGCCGGCTAATCCGCCCGCGGCTGCGCCGCGGCCGGGTTGGCGGCGCCGTAGCGCTCACGCAGCTGTTGCTTGTACAGCTTGCCGGTCGGCAGGCGCGGCATGCGGTCGATGAAATCGACCGAGCGCGGGATCATGTAGCGCGCCACCTTGCCGCGCAGGTAGGCAATGAGTTCCTCGCCCAGCGCGGGGCCGGGCTCGACCCCGGGCGCCGGCTCGATGATGGCCTTCACCTGCTCGCCCATCTCCGCGTCCGGTACGCCGATGACCGCGGCATCGCCCACCTTGTCATGGGCGACCAGCGCATCCTCGATCGCCTGCGGGTAGATGTTGACCCCGCCCGAGATGATCATGAAGGTCTTGCGGTCGGTCAGGTAGAGATAGCCTGCCTCGTCGACGTAGCCCATGTCACCCACCGCGGTCCAGTTGGGATGCCGCGGGTGGCGGGTGGCATCGGTCTTCTGTGGATCGTTGTGGTAGCGGAACGGCATGGCGTCCCGTTCGAAGTAAATCAGCCCCGGCTTGCCGGGCGGCAGTTCGTTGCCGTCGTCGTCGCAGATATGGATCGCGCCGACTGCGGCGCGGCCGACCGAGCCAGGGTGGGCCAGGTAGTCCGCGCTGTCGATCATGGTCAGCCCGCAGCCTTCGGTCGCGCCGTAGTACTCGTGGATGATGGGGCCCCACCATTCGATCATGCGCAGCTTGACGTCTGCCGGGCACGGCGCGGCGGCATGCACCGCCATGCGCAGGCTCGACAGGTCAAAGGCGTTGCGCTCGTGTTCCGCCAGCTTCAGGAGCCGCACGAACATGGTCGGAACCCACTGGCTATGCGTGACCTGGTAACGCTCGATCATGGCCAGCGATGCCAGCGCATCGAATTTCTCCATGAACACGACCGTGCCGCCGACCGCCTGGATCTGCAGCGCCCATGCCAGCGGCGCCGAATGGTAAAGCGGCGCGGTGGACAGGTACACCATGTCGCCGGAGAACCCATATTCCTGCAGCTGCCGGCGCCGGAACGGGTCCAGGTAGTCAGCCATGTCGTGCGACCACTGAGCGCGGACGATGCCCTTGGGGCGGCCCGTGGTACCGGAGCTGTACAGCATCAGCGCGCCCAGCGTTTCGGCTTCCAGGGGGTCCCCCGGCATGGCGTCGATGGCGCGCTCGTAGCTGTCCCAGCCATCGATGGTGCCATCGACCATCAGGCGCGCATGGCACTCGGGCATCAGCGTGGTCAGGCCTTCAGCCAGTTCGCGCATGGCGTACGAGCTGATGACCACCTTTGATTCGCTGTCCGTCACGATGTAGGCGGCTTCGGCCGGCGTCAGAAAGCGGTTCACCGGCGTGAGCAGCAGGCCGGAACGCAGCGCTGCCCAGCCGATTTCGAAGCACCGCATATTATTCTCGAGCACCATGGCGATATGGTCGCCGGGGCGCAGCCCCAGGGCACGCAGGTAGCGGGCCAGCTGGTTGGCGCGCCGGTCCAGGTCGCCGTACGAGAGCGTGAGCCCGTTGCCGCCATGGATGACGGCGGTCCGCCCGGGATGCCGTTGGGCGCGATCGCCCAGGTGGGTCCAGTTTTCGCTGTGCATCGGATGTCTCCTGTTTTTTTTGCGCGCGCACGGTGCCAGCGGCAGCGGGTGCGCCAGGCGGGGCGGCACCGTTGGCACCGTCCCGTCTTCTGCGCTGGCATGGCTTGCGGATGGCTACGGCAAGGCGTTGGCCAGCACCAGCGCGGCGGCAGCCGTGAACATGCCGCCCACGCCTTGCACGAAGCTGCACTGCACGTCCTCGACCTGCCGGAAGGCTTCGCCGCGCAGCTGGCGCACTGCCTCCAGGATGGCGAACATGCCATACATGCCGGTGTGGGTGTACAGGATGCCGCCGCCATTGGTATTCATCGGCAGCTTGCCGCCAGGCCGGGTATGGCCTTCCGCGATGAACGGCCCGGCTTCGCCACGCTCGACGAAGCCGAGATCGGCAAGGCCATAGAGCGGCAGGTGGGCAAAGGCATCATAGATCATCAGGTGGTCGATATCCGCATGGCTGAGACCTGACTCGGCAAACGCCTGCCGGCTCGAGAGGCGGAATGCCTTCGAGCTCGTCGTGTCGTCCATCATCGAGATCAGCGGACTGTCGCAGGCCTCGCCGGAGCCCAGCAGGTAGACCGGGCGGTCGGCCCGGCGCAGGTTGCGCGCACGTTCGGCGGTGGTGATCACCAGTGCACCGCCGCCATCCGTCACCACGCAGCATTCGAGCTTGTGGAACGGATAGGCAATCACTGGCGAGGCCATGACATCGCTTGCCGTCAGCAGCTTGTTGCGGCTGGCGCGCGGGTTGCCCTGGGCCCAATGGCTTTGCGCCACCACGACTTCGGCAAGGTGCTCATGCGTGGTGCCGGTCTCGTGCATGAAGCGCAGCGCAGGCAGCGTGAAGGTGTTCGGCGGCGCGCCGCTGCCGTACGGTAGCTCGAACTGCGCCAACATCGAGAACGGCGGTACCGAGCGCGGCGGCCAACCGACGCGCGAGCGCCCGGATTGCCCGTGCAGCACCAGCACGGTGTGGCACAGGCCGGCCCGGATGGCCGCGGCGGCATGCCGCACGTGAACCATGAACGAGCAACCGCCAACCGAAGTGCCGTCGTACCAGGCGGGGGTGATGCCCAGGTAGTGGGCTACGTCGATGGGGTTGTCCACGGCGCTGGTGATGCCATCGACGTCGGCCAGGGTGAGCCCGGCATCGGCCAGTGCTCGCCGTGCCGCGTCCGCGCGCAGGTCCATTTCCGACATGTGGGGCAGCGCGCCAAGCTCGGTTTCAGCGGCGCCGGCAATGGCAATGATCTGGTCCAGGCGGGTCATCGGGCAGCCTCCGCAGCGGGCTTGAACAGGGGCAGCATGACCTCGCCGCGCGGCTCGAACACGACCTGCAACGGCATGTCCAGCACCAGGTGCTTCGGGTCTGGCGGCACGCCGACAAGGTTGGTCATCATGCGGGGACCTTCTTCGAGTTCGACCACTGCGATGACGTAGGGCATGGCACCGGTCCAGCCTGGCATCGGCATGTGGTTGATCACATAGGAGTAGAGCCGCGCGCGTCCGCTGGCTCGCACCCACGATAGCGCTTCGGCACCACAGGCCGGGCAATGCGGGCGCGGATACAGCACGTGCGTGTCGCAGCAGTCGCACAACTGCAGCCGCAATTCGCCCGCCTGCGTGCCTTCCCAGAACGGGCGCGTGCCGGGCAGTGGCTGCGGCGCGGCGCCGCCAGCGCTTGCCATGGGCTGGCTCATGCGACGGCCTCCTTGCGGGCAGGAATCTCGCCCGAGATCAGGGCATTGGGCGCGGCGCGCGCCACCAGCGCCGGGATGTGGCTGGACAGTTCCTCGGGCAGCCAGCGGCCGTCCTTCTCGATGCGCGGGCCGGCGTGCCAGCCCTGCGCCACGGTGATGCTGCCGCCGCGCACACCGAACACGCGGCCGCTCACGCCGCTCGAACGGGTGCTGCCGAGCCATACCACCAGCGGCGCCACGTTGCCCGCGTCGAGCGGGTCGAAGCCGCCACCGGCCTGGGTTTGTTCCGCCTGTGCGGCCATGCCGTTCTGGCGGAACAGGTCCTCGGTCAGGCGGCTCATCGCGGTCGGGTAGATCACGTTGACGGTGGCGCCGTAGCGTTCCAGCTCGCGCGCGGCGACGATCGACATATTGGCGATGCCCGCCTTGGCCGCACCATAGTTGGTCTGCCCGACGATGCCGAACAGACCGGACGAGGAGCTGGTGTTGATTACGCGCGCGACCCGCGTGCGGCCCGCCTTGGCTTCATCGCGCCAGTAGGCGGCGGCATGGCGCATCGGCGCGAAGGTACCGCGCAGGTGGACCCGGATCACCGCGTCCCAGTCCTCTGCGGTCATATTGACAAGCGTGCGGTCGCGCAGGATGCCGGCGTTGTTGACCAGCACGTCGAGCGCGCCGAAGCGCTCGATGGCGGTCTGGATGAGTCGCTGCGCGCCGTCCCAGTCGGAGATGTCGTCCGTGTTGGCGACGGCCTGTCCGCCAAAGGCGCGGATCTCCTCCACCACGGCCTGCGCGGGGCCCGTTTGGGCACCGGCGCCATCCGGTGCCGCGCCCAGGTCGTTGACCACCACGCGCGCACCTGCGCGGGCGAACTGCAGCGCATACTCGCGCCCGATACCGCGGCCAGCGCCGGTGATGACGACTACGCGATCCTTGCAAATCTGGTTCATGAGCAATGTCTCCTGTACGGAAAGTGAAAAGGTGGGGCTTAGCGCTGCGCGTTCCGGATCGCATCGACAGCCCCGCGATAGCGGGCGGATTCGCGCGCGAGCTCCTGGTCGGCCTGGACGCCGCTGACGGGCATCGGCTCGGTACCGGAAAAGGTGGAAAGGAACTGCCGAAATGCCGGTGAATGGGTGATGGCAGCGACTTCCTGTTCCAGCCGCCGTACCACCGGGTCAGGGGTCTGGCGCCGCACGGCCAATGCCACCCAGACATAGAGTTCATAGCCGGCGAAGCCGCTTTCCTGCAATGTGGGGACCTCGGGCAGCCCTGCCAGGCGTTCCTTGGCCGTGCTGGCCAGCGCGCGCAGCTTGCCGGCGCGCACCAGCGGCATCGAAGCGCCTGCATCGAGCAGGCCCAGGTCGGCAGTGCCGCCGATCACGTCCGCCGAGGCCTGGGAAAACCCCTTGTAGCTCACCGCATTGAAAGCCAGCCCGCCCTGCTGCGCCAGCAGCATGCCCCCTATGCGGTAGGAGTTGCCGTAGTCGGCCAGGCTGACCGTACCGGGCTGCTGGCGTGCCTGCGCCATGGCCTGGCCCACGGAAACGAACGGCGTGCTGCGACCGGTCACCAGCAAGGCCGAGTTGCGGTACAGGAAGGACACCATGCGGAAGTCGCGCTGCAGGTCATAGTCAGCGGCCTTGTTGAGCAACGGCCCACTCAGCATGGACGGGCTTGCCAGCAGGATGCTGTAGCCATCTGCCGGCGCGTTGCGCACACTTTGCACGGCCACCAGGCCTTCGGCGCCCGGCCGGTTCTCGATGACCACGGGCTGTCCCAGCGCCGCGCCAAGCTTGTCGGCGACAAAGCGCGCGACAGCGTCACCGCTGCTGCCGGGGCCGATCAGCAGGACGATGCGCAATGGCCGCGAGGGAAATGCCTGTGCCTGGACGCCGCTCGCGGCGAATCCCCAGGCGACGATGATCACCATGAACCAGGCACGCAGAATTGGGTGTTTGGTCGGCATGCTGTTCTCCTCCAGGCTTCGTTGGCCAGGCGTATGCGATGTGGACCAGTATCGGCAGGGGCAGGCAGTGCGGGAATGGCCAACTTCTGCAAAATTGTTGGCCGATTCCTGCGGCCTTGCCGCCATGCCTGGCCTAAGGCCAAGGCCTCGCACCGCGGCGATACTGGCCTGGCGCGAGCCCGGTCCACTTCTTGAAAGCGCGGCAGAACGTGGCCGGCTCGGAGAAGCCCAGCGCCTGGGCAATGGCACTCACTGGAAGATCCGTGCATTCGAGATAGCGCACCGACTCGTCATGCCGCAAGGTGTCCTTGATGTCCTGGAAGCTGGTGCCCTCGCTGCGCAGCCTGCGGTTCAGCGTGGCCTCGGTCAGGTTCAGGCAATCGGCGACCGCCGCCAGAGAGATTGCGCCGAGCGGGAGCTGACGGGAAAGATGGGTGCGAACCTGGGCAGCGGTCGTCGCCGCTTCGCGGTGGCGGATCAGCAGGCTGTCAGGCGCGTCGCGCAGCAGGCTGCGCAAGCTGTCGCGCGTCTGCATGACCGGCAGGTCGAGCCAGCGGGCATCGAAGCTGAGCGAGGCCCGCGGCTGCGCATAGCGGCAATAGGTATTGAGCAGGCGCGGGGTTTCATCGCTGCCGATCACCGACGCATGGCTGCAGGCCAGCTCGCGCAACGGGAAGCGGCGCCCGGTCAGCCACCACGCCTGCTGAATGACATGGAACAGGAATACCGATTGTGCGATGCGGGGCAGCGGCCCTGCGCCGTCGTCAACCGGATTCAGCGTGACCGTGGCCAGCGTGCCGCCGGCATGCAAGCGGGCGTGCAGCTCCGGAGCCAGGCGGCGGTAGCAGGCCAGTCCAACCGTCAGCGCTTCGCGCAGGTTGCTGCAGTGGATCACGGCCCAGCAGGTGGCGGCAAAGGTGCCCGGTGGCACCGGACGGCTGCACAGGCCCCAGAGCTCGTCGCGCATCACGCGCTTGAGCGTGTTCAGCAGCGCGGCGTAGCGTGCCCGCGGGACGCGCCTGCTTTGCCCGGTGGGCGATGCAATGTCCGCGCGGCGCAGGATGCCGGCCACCTCATGGCCGCGCTCGCGCGCGCCACTGAGGATCCAGTCGACCATGCTGTCGGAAATCGTGTGTTCTCGCACGTTGTCATCCCCCCGGCTCGCGTGACGGCAATGCCAATGCCTGGGGACAAGTCTGGCGCGAATCAGGGCGGGGACCCCTACCCGAAGCGGGTGGTTCCGGTAGTGGCAGGGCGGCTGGCCGATGTGGGCAACCGGGGGAGCCCGTGAAGGTTGCCTTGATTCCCCGATAATGGGTGGCAAGTGCCTGGGGTCGGCAGATCGATGTCATCGTGTGGCTGCCGATACCGGCGGGCCGGTCGGCCTGCCGGTACCCGCGCGACCTCAGAAGATCTGCCTGATGCCTACCGTGACGCCCACCATGTTTTGCTGTCCGGCCATCGTCGGATACCTGAAGGCAAAGGCCGTGGCGCTGCTGTCGAAGCTCAGGCCGCCGTTGTGCGCATAACCGACGGACAGATAGACGTCGGTGCGCTTGCTGAAGTTGTAATCGGCAATGAAGCTGACCTGCTGCATATTGGCCGGATTGGCTTCGGGCCCGGTGGCGTTGGCACGCGCTGCCTTGACGTCGGCGTAGTAGTAGGCCAGCGACATCCCCAGCGCGGGCGTCGCCTGGTAGTTCACGCCCGCCCACCAGTAGTCATCGCGCAGCAGCGTGTTGCGGTTGGAGAATTCGCCCTTGTTGTAGCGGTAGCCCAGCGTGAACTTGAACGGGCCGGTGCGATAGAGTGCCGCGGCGCCCAGCTTGGTCATGGTGCCGGGCTGGCCGGTCACGGCGGCGGGGCGCCATACGTCGGCGGCAATCGACGCGCCAATGCCGTTGCTGCCAAGGTACATCAGAGAACCACCGTAGCCGATGTTGTCGCTGAAATGCCCGGGCACCTCGCCGGCACCTCCATTGGCCAGCAGGATGCTGGCATTCTGCACGGCCACCCCGGTGCCGAACGAGAAGTGCGTCGTCGCCTGCAGCGGCCCGAACTGGCCCGTGTACTTGACCATATTGTCTTCACGGTAGTTCAGGCCCATCCACCAGATGCCCGGCTCATACGTGGCCGCGAAGCGCATGGGCGCGAAATTGGCCATGCCGTCAAAGAACGATGTGTACTGGCGACCAAAGGTCAATTTGCCGAGGTCCTTGTTCTGCACGCCGATGAACGACTGGCGGTTGAAGAGGGGCACGCTCTGCAGCGCTCCGGTGTCCCACTGGAAGCCGCTTTCCAGCACGAACAAGGCCTGGTTGCCCGAGCCGAGGTCTTCTACGCCGCGCAGGCCCCAGCGCGATGCGGACAGGCCTCCTACGCTGGGCATGCCAAAGCGGCTGCCTCCCTGCGTTGGCGTCGCGGCCGACGCAGCCACCCGATTGACATACTCCACTGATCCGTCAATCACCCCATACAGCGTTACGCTCGTTTGTGCATGGGCCGCTATCGCGACGGGGGCGAATGCGGCCAGGGTAAGGAACTTCCGCTTCATGCTTGAGGGTCTCCATATCGTTTTAGGTATCCGACAGCCCGGTCTGAGGTCTCATTGCCCCGCCGGGGCTCGGTGCGCGTCCTGGCGGCTATGCGCTTGCAAGGGGATGCAGGCAGCAGTCCATGGCGCACGCTCAGTAGACCCCAGATGCGTGGAGAAGCGGGCCACTCCAAATGGCCAGCGTGTCGCATTTGCACACTACCCATCCGTACTGACCCTTGCTTGATCTGGCTTGCACGTTGCGGATCATTGACGTTGCCGAAAATGGCAGCGATCGATGCTCGTTCTCCGGCGCAGCCGGGAACGTCAGTCTGCGTTAGCGCCGCCCCTCTCCCGCAAGCGGAAGAGGGGAGCAAACCAGCGGGAGAGAAAAGCCTTGGGGCTGGGCCGCGACAACGGGTGCGAGCGCAGCGAGGCACTCTGTGCCCGAGCCCAAGACCTGAGATAGGGAGCGCGCGCAGCGCAGCCTCGCCGGAATGGCCCGCCCCAAGGAAGGGCGATGTGCCGGCGTTCTGGTTGTCAGCGTTTCAACGGCGCCAGCGGGTGCGTCGGCGGTGCGGCATCAAGCGGCACGCATGACACGACGGACCAGACGGCAAAGTGCTCGGACGGCGGCACCCGCCGCACCCATCGGGTATGGCACGCGCCGCACCGATACCATGACGCTGTCCGTGATCGCTTTGTCGGCTCGCTATCGAAGCCATCCTCCTGCAATCTCGCATGCGGGGAGAATCGCCTGACGTCATGCCTCAGCTCGTCGCACCGCTCGCACAGTTGGCGCGAGGTGGCGCCCGGCGCGCCGCGGGCCGGGACCGGACCGGTGGCGCTTCCCCGGCCGAAGACAGGCATGCGGGTCCAGCGCTTGACGCTTGCCCAGTACAGAGCGCGCAGGGCGCGGTCCGTCGTTTTCAGGGCGGTCTGGCGGACCAGCTCGAGATGGTGCTGCTGGATCATCCCGTGCTCGGCCGCGCACGCCAGGCAGACCAGTTGCCGGCGTCCGCTTGCCTGCCGGATCCATTGATCCAGCAAGTGCGCGCGCTGTGCCGCTGCGTCGCCCAGGCCGGGCATGGCATTGCGCTCCAGCGCGAGTTCGACTTCGGCGCGCACGGCGCGGACCTCGGCAATCAAGGCGGATAGCCTCGGTTGCAGCCGTCCGGCGCGCGCTGGACCCGCTTCGGATCGCGTTTCCATGCCTTGCCAGCGTAGCGTGTCAGTCTGCGCGCGCAGCTCGCCAGACCTGGCTGGCATTGCCACTGCCAAGGGTGGCGGTGATCTCGCCGGTATGCTGGCCGCGTTTCGGAATCCGGCCCGCCGACCGGGCCTTGCCGTCGAATCGCGGTGCCGGGGTGGCTTGCAACTGGCCATCGCGCTCGAAGTACACGCCGCGTGCGACGTTGTGCGGATGCTGTGCCGCTTCCTGCGGACTCAGTACCGGCCCGAAGCAGACATCGGTGTTTTCCAGCAGCGCGCACCATTCGGCGCGCGTCTTGCTGGCAAACAGCTCGGTAAAGTGGCGGTGCAGTTCCGGCCAGTGCCTGCGGTCCCATTGCCGGGCAAAACGCGGGTCCGCCGCCACGCCCAGCTTCTGTAGCAGCAACGCATAGAACTGAGGCTCGATCGATCCCAACGTGACGAAGTGCCCGTCGGCGCAGCGGTAGGTCGCATAGAAGTGCGAGCTGTCGTGGATATTCTGCCCGCGCGCGCCGGTCACGAAGCCCTTCTTGCCGGTGGCGAGCAGCAGTTGCAGCATATGCGCCGAGCCATCGACGATGGCGGCATCCACGACGGTGCCCTTGCCGGTTGCGCGTGCATTCAGGATGCCGGACAGCACGCCCACCGCCAGGTAAAGCGCGCCGCCGCCGATATCGCCAACCAGCGTGATGGCCGAAGAGGGCGGTTCAGCCGGGCTGCCGTTATAGAAGAGTGCGCCAGACAGCGCAATGTAGTTGTTGTCATGGCCGGCGGCTTGCGCCATCGGACCGGACTGGCCCCAGCCGGTCATGCGCCCATACACCAGTCGCGGATTGCGCCGGTGGCACACATCGGGGCCCAGCCCCAGCCGTTCCATCACGCCCGGGCGCATGCCCTCGATCAGCGCGTCGGCGTCTTCGATCAGGCGCAGCACCAGTTCGCGGCCTTCGGCCGTTTTCAGGTCGGCAACCACCGAACGCTTGCCGCGATTGAGTACGCTGCCCTCGGCCAGCGCCGCGGCGGCCTCGTCCGGGACAGTGCGCTCCACCGCAATGACGTCTGCACCGAGGTCCGCAAGGTGCATGGCGCAAAACGGACCGGGCCCGATCCCGCAAATTTCCACGATCTTGATACCAGACAGCATGATGGGTTCACTTCTCCAAGGTTGGGCCGCTCGCACGCTGGTGTACCGGGCTTTGACGGCAAGGCGACAGACCAGCCAAGCGTAGCTGCGGGCATGTGCCTGCCGGCCTACCCGCATCGGGTAGGTGGGCGATGCAGGCGTCGTCTCGGGGGATGCAGCAGTGGACGGCAGCACTTCGCGCTGCCGCGCGGGCAAGCCGGGGGACCGGCGCCTCGCCGCATGGCGGGTGCTGCCCCCAATGCGGTGTGCTGCCAGCCTGGACGGAGGACTCAGTCGAGCCGGGCGCCGGTCAGCTGGACGAGCCGCTGCTGCACCGGGTACATGGCCTCATAGCTCGCCAGTGCCTGCTTGCCGCTGTTGCCGATCGGCTCCAGGCCGATGCCGCGCATGCGGCTGCGCATGGCATCGGTCCCGATCGCAGCACGCGCTGCCTGCTCCAGCCGGTCGACGATCGGGGCAGGCGTCGCCGCAGGCACCATCATCACCAGCTTGCCAGTCGGCTGCATTTCCGGATCGGGCAGACCGGCTTCGGCCAGGGTCGGCACGTTGGGCAAGACAGGCAGACGGTGTTCGGAAGTCACCGCCAGCACGCGCAATTTTCCTGAGTCGATAAAGGGCTTGGCTCCGAAGGCTGAAATGAATGCCATGTCGAGCTGACCGCCCACCAGATCCTGGATCATCGGGGCTTCGCCCTTATAGGCGACATGGGTAAAGTCCGCCTTGCGGGTTCGCGCAAGATGGGCGCTGGCCAGGTGGCCAAAGGAACCGATGCCCCACGAGCCCACGTTCGTCCTGTTGCGCGCCGACCAGTCAAGCAGTGCCCTCACGCTGTTCACCGGCACGCGCGGATTGACCACCAGCAGGACCGAAGCGCTGCAGACCTCAGTAACGAAGGCAAGGTCCTTGCGGGTGTCATAGGGCAGTCGGGCATACAGGAACTGGTTATTGAGAATGGCCTGTGTTGGAGTCAGTAGCACGGTATACCCGTCGGCCGGGGCCTTGGCGCCTGCATTTGTGCCGATCATGCCGGATGCGCCGGGGCGGTTCTCGACGATGATGGGCTGACCCAGGCGCTTGCTCATGTCTTCGGCGAGCGCCCGCGACACGATGTCTGTGGCGCCTCCTGCGGAGAACGGCAGGATGAAGGTGATGGGACGGCTGGGATATGGCGATTGCGCCGACGCCACCTGGGTTATCAGGGTCAGCGCGAGCAGGCAAGTCCATCGCTTAAGCATGACTGTGGTCTCCTTGTTGGAGCGGGTCTCGGCCCGCTTCATGTGTGGCCATGGCCCTTGGTGGGCCTCAAGACATCCGGCAATCCCGCGGCCGGAAGGACGCGGTGGTTGCCATTTATGTACTAATCATGCATGTTGTGCCCGGTGGCCCGGCCCACCCGAAAAGTGTGGGGGCGCAGCGGCGGGTGCTGTTGTATACCCACGACCCTATAATGTCTTGTTCCCAACGAGCAGTGCGGTTGCCTAGGGTGCCGTACCGGTCGCAACCGAAACATGTCTTCGTATCATCCGATGCCGTTGTCCAATGCTTCGACGCGAAACTTCGAGCCCATCGCCGGCACCAAGCTGGTACCGCCGCGCCCGGCTCGCAGGCCCTTGGCGCGCGAGGCGCTGGCCGCACGGTTGCTCGAGGCACGGCATCAGCGTTGCGTGATCGTCCAGGGACCGGCCGGCTGTGGCAAGACGTCATCCCTGGTGTCGTGGCGACAGGAGTTGGTTGCGCTGGGCTTCGGCGTTGCCTGGCTGTCGCTGGCCGAAGAGGACAATGAACCCGCGCGCTTCTTCGATTGCATGCTGGCCAGCATCGCCATGGTCGACGCCGACATCGTGCGCGACGCCGCTGATGTCATCGGCGATGGCAGCGATGCCTCGGCTGTGGAGCATTGGGTCGTCACCCTGATCGAGGCCATCGCCAGCCAGCCGCGGGACCTGGTGCTGGTGCTCGACGACCTCCACCACATCCAAGACGCGGTCATCTGGCAAGCCTTGCAATGGCTGATTGACTATGCCCCGCCTCACTTGCACCTGGTGCTGTGCTCGCGTGGCCAGCTGGCGCTGTCGCTCGCTCGCCTGCATTCGCAAGGCCTGGTTACCACCTTCGACCTGCGTGACTTGCGCTTCAGCCGTGAGGAGTCGGATCGATATCTGCACGAGCAGCTCGGCGAAATCAATCCGCGCGATGCCCGGCGTCTGTACCAACTGACCGACGGGTGGATCGCCGGCCTGCAGCTGTTCGCGCTCGACATCAAAGCCAAGCGCGGCGCCAGCTTTTTCCCCATGGTGCTGCGTGAAGCGGGCGCCTTTGCCGACTATTTCGAGCGCGAGGTCTTGCGTCGGCTCGATGCGGCTGACCAGGCGCTGCTCAGCAGCGTATCGATCTGCAGCCGTTTCTGCGCACCGCTGTGCGCAACGCTGATGGGCGAGCCGCATGCAGTGGCGCGCATGACCACGCGGCTCGTGCGCCTCGACAGCAGCAACCTGTTTATCATCCAGGTCAGTGGCAATGACCGTGAGATCTGGTATCGCCTGCATCCGCTGTTGCGTGAAGTGCTGCTGGCGCGCGTGTCGGCCATGCCGGCAGAGCAACAGCGCGCGCTGCATGCCGCGGCCTGGCGTTGGTTCGATCAGCGCGGGCAGGTCGAAGAGGCGGTCCGTCATGCGGTGCTCGCGGGCGAGGACAGTGCGGCGGCAGATGCAATCGACTGCTGCGCCCCGGAATTGCTGGCGCGCGGCGACTACAGCCTGCTTTCCGGCCTGTTGCGCCCTTTCCCGGCCGGGCAGATCGCGTCGCGTTTCTTTCTGCAGTTGATCCAGGCCCACGTCAATCTGCGCTCGCGCAAGCTCGATGCGGTGGTGCAGGCGCTTGCGCCGCTGGAGGCGAAGGCTGCCGCGCTGGGCGAGCGTGAGCGCTACGCGGTGCTGCTGCTGCGGGGTGGTCTGGCGCTGATGCAGGACGATATCGGCGCGGCGGCCGCCTTGCTGCCGCAGATGGAAGTCCTGCCTGCCGGTGCAGACGATTTCATGATTTCCGGGCGCGGCAACGTGATGGGCTGGGTCTATATGCACCGCGGCGAGTACGAGCGGGCGCGCCGGGTGTTTGCGGATGGCAGCCTGCAGGGCGGTGCCACGCAGGGCGGCCTGATCGGAAGATGCCTGTCCGGACTCAGCCTGTCCATCGAAGGCAAGATCCAGCTGGCCGAGCCGGTGCTGCGCCAGGTCCTGCAAGATGCCGAGCAACTGGGCAGCGCGTATGCGGGCGTCGCGCACATGGCGGCGGTCCTGCTGAGCGAGACATTCTACGAGCTGAACGAGATCGATGCGGTCTGCGAGCTGCTGCAGAAGCGGATCGTGCAGCTGGAAGCGGTCTCGGTGCCGGATGCCGTGCTGCGTGCGTTGTTGATGCTCGCCATGTCGCACCGGGTCGCGGGGCGGCGCCTGGAGGCAGCGGCTTATCTTGACCGTCTCGAAGACTACGCCGTGCGACATCGCCTTGACCGCCTGCTGGTCATGGCGCTCCATGTTCGCTCGCGCTGGCAGTTGCGGGATGGCGAAACCGACCTGGCCGAGACGTCCATCGATCGTGCGCTGGCGCTGGCCGAAGCCAATGCGGTCCGCAGTTCCGGCTGGGAAATCGGTGTGTACGCGCAGCTCTCCAGGATCGGGTTATGCCTGCATCGCCACGACTATGACGGCGCCATGACACGGTTGCAGCCGATGCTGGCCAGCGCAGAGCTGCTTACACGAAGGCGGCACATTGCCGTTGTGCACATGCAATGTGCCGTGGCCGAGCACGGGCGCGGCAATGTGCCGGGCGCGCGCAAGCACCTGTGCGAAGCCCTGCGCCTCGGCCAGCGGCTCGGGCTGGTGCGCAGCCTGCTGGACGCCGCTGCGGGTGGACAGCGGCTGATGCGCGCCATGCTGGACGAGCAGGCGCTTGACCTGGTGCTCGCCTTCTATGCGAAACGCTTGCTGGAAGCGTCGCAGCGATGGCGTACCCGGGCGGCGCCGCTCGAAACTGCGCGCCGCACGGCACCGATCAAGGCCCTGAGCGAGCGCGAGGCCGAGGTGTTGACGCTGATCTCGCAGGCGATGTCGAACAAGATGGTGGCGCGCACACTGGCGGTTTCGCCAGAGACGGTCAAGTGGCATCTGAAGAACATCTACATCAAGCTGGGCGTGACCGGCCGGGACGAAGCCGTGGCCCTGCTGCGCGATCTGGCCGCGGACGAGCCAGGGGCCAGGCCAACCCGCCCCCGCTGAGACCCTTAAATTCCCGCCTTGCCTTGCCTGACACCGGGCTGACGCGAGCACGCGTCGGTTGACGGACCACGACCGCCTCCGTGCCCGGTGCGGCGCTCTCACCACTGAGTTCCTGGACCACCACATGGCCGGTGCCGTATCGCCATCGCTGGCGACCGCACCGGCTTTTTTCCATCCGACCCCATGCCATGGCGGCGGGCAGCGTGCGCAGAGGGTAGCGAGCGCCGCATCGCGACGACTACCCATATCGGGGAGGGGTGGTGGGGGGTGCCACGACGCATCATCTGTTCGTCATGGGCCGGCCGCCATGCGCCGCCCGGCTCGCCCGGCCAACATCGAACAAGGAGAAGCCTTCGTGGAAGTCGTCCGCAGTGTCTATCGTGAAGATCACGAGCAGTTTCGCGCCACGGTGCGCCGCTTTCTGGAGCGAGAATGTTTGCCGCGCCAGGAACAATGGCTGGCCGATGGCATCGTTGACCGCGAAACCTGGCTCAAGGCCGGGCGCGAGGGCCTGCTGTGCACGGCACTGCCGGCCGAGTACGGCGGTGGTGGCGGCGATTTCGGCCACGCGGCCGTGATCGCCGAGGAAATGGCCTATACCGGCGTCAGCGTTTCGTTCGGGCTGCACTCGGACATCGTCGCTCCTTATATCGCCCGTCTGGGCACCGAGGCGCAGAAGCAGCGCTGGCTGCCCGGGGTGTGCGCCGGCGAGACCATCCTGGCCGTCGCCATCACCGAACCCGGCGGCGGCTCCGACGTCAAGGCTTGCCGCACCACGGCCGTCCGCGACGGCGACGAATGGGTCATCAATGGCAGCAAGACCTTCATCTCCAACGGCTTCATCTCCGACATGGTGATGGTGGTGTGCAAAACCGACCCCGCGGCCGGTGCCAAGGGCGTAAGCCTGATCATGGTCGAGACCGACCGCGCAGGCTTCCGCCGCGGCCGCAAGCTGCAGAAGGTCGGCATGCACTCGCAAGATACCGCCGAGCTGTTCTTCGACAACGTGCGCGTGCCGGCCGATAACCTGCTGGGCGAGGTCAACAAAGGCTTTGGCTACCTAATGCACGACCTGGCGCAGGAGCGTTTCATCGTCGCTGTGATGGCAGCCGCCAAGCTTGAGCGCCTGCTGGAACAGACCCTCGAGTACGTAAAGGACCGAAAGGCCTTCGGCGGCACGATATGGGACTTCCAGAACAGCAAGTTCAAGCTGGCCGACGTCAAGGCCAACGCGGTCGCACTGCGCACCATGGTGGACTACTACCTGGGCAAACACATCAGCCGCGGCCTGTCGGGCGAGGAAGCCGCCATTGCCAAGCTGCATGCCACCGAGGTGCTGTGGAAATGCCTGGACGACATGGTCCAGCTGCATGGCGGTTACGGCTACATGCTGGAGTACCCGATTGCCCGCGCCTTTGTCGACATGCGCATTGCGCGCGTCTACGGGGGCTCCAATGAAGTGATGCGCGACATCATCACGCGCAAGATGTAGTGCCGAAGAATTCAGCCAGGAGACAACAGCAAATGTCCAAGCATGTGGTGGTAGCCGGGGTCGGCATGATCCCGTTCAAGAAGCCGGGCCAGAGCGACTCGTACGCAGTGATGGGCGCCACGGCGGCCAGGCTGGCGCTGGAAGACGCGGGGTTGCCGTACGACCAGATCCAGCAGGCCTACGTCGGCTATGTCTACGGCGACTCGACCTGCGGCCAGGCCGCGCTGTACAAGATTGGCGTGACCGGCATTCCCGTGGTCAACGTCAACAACAATTGCTCGACCGGCTCCAGCGCGCTGTTCCTGGCTCGCCAGGCGGTGGAAAGCGGCGCGGTGGAATGCGCGCTGGCGCTGGGCTTCGAGTTCATGCAGCCGGGTGCGCTTGGTAGCAAGTGGACCGACCGCGAGGGCGCCCTGGATCAGTTCACCAGCATCGCCAATCCCATGGTGAGCGATGCCGTCGAAGCCGGCGTGCCGCGTGCGCTGACGCTGTTCGGTGGTGCGGGCCGCGAACACATGCAGAAGTACGGCACCAAGCTCGAAACCTTCGCCAAGATCCGCGCCAAGGCCAGCCGGCATGCCGCCAACAATCCACTGGCCGTCTTCCGCGACGTGGTCACGCCGGACGACGTGATGAACGAAAAGGTGATGTGGCCCGGGGTGATGACGCGCTCGATGGCTTGTCCGCCTACCTGTGGTGCCGCTGCCGCGGTCGTCTGCACCGAAGCCTTTGCGAAGAAGCACAACTTGCGCGTCGATGTGCGCATCCTGGCGCAGTCGATGACCACCGACGTGCCGGAAAGCTTCGATCCGCCGTCGATGATCCGTCTGGTTGGCTTCCACATGGCCGAGAAGGGCGCAAGGGCCGTCTATGAGCAGGCGGGCGTCAGCCCATCCGACATCCAGGTCTGCGAACTGCACGATTGCTTCGCCCACAACGAATTGCTGACCTACGAATCGCTGGGGTTCGCCAGGGTGGGCGAAGCCGAGAAGATGGTCGAGGACGGCGACAACACCTACGGCGGCAAGGTCGTGATCAACCCGTCTGGCGGCCTGCTGTCGAAGGGCCATCCGCTGGGAGCGACCGGTCTGGCGCAATGCTATGAACTCACGCATCAACTGCGCGGCACTGCCGAGAAGCGCCAGGTCGAAGGCGTTCAGCTTGCCTTGCAGCACAACCTGGGCCTGGGCGGCGCCTGCGTGGTGACCCTGTACGGCCGCGGCTGACAAGCTGCACCGAAGCGGCGAGGCGGGGCCTGCGCGCCTCATCGCCGCACCCATTTGAACGAGGAGACACAGACATGGCAGACAAGAGCATGATCGGGCTCGGGCTGGGTAAGGGCTCGATCGAAGTTGAGAAGGGGCGCCTGCGTTTCTTCGCCAAGGCGATCGGCGAGACCAACGCGATCTACTTCGACGAGGCGGCCGCGCGCGATGCCGGGCATCGCGCCCTGCCGGTTCCGCCGACGTTCCTGATGTGCCTGAACAGCGATGTGTCGGCCGGGGTGGACCGCATGGGCCTGCTCAAGCTGGACCTGGCCCGCATCCTGCACGCGGAGCAGGCCTTTGACTACCACCGCATGGCATATCAGGGCGACACGCTGCATTTCGAAACAACGCTGACGGACGTGTATGACAAGAAGGGCGGCGCGCTGCATTTCGTGGTCACCACCACGCGCGTGACCAACCAGCATGGCGAGCATGTGGCCGATATGCGCGGCACGCTCGTGGAACGCCGTGGCTAAGGAGACAACAGAGATGCAATCCCCCCGCTTCAATGACATCAAGGTCGGCGACAAGCTGCCGGCGCTGGTCCTTCCTGCCATCAACCGCACCACGCTGGCACTGTACTGCGGCGCTTCCGGTGACCACAACCCGATCCACATCGACATCGACTTCGCCCGCAAGGCGCGCATGCCGGACGTTTTTGCGCACGGCATGTTGTCGGCAGCCTACCTGGGCCGCCTGTTGACCGGATGGGTGCCACAGGCGCAGCTGCGCAATGTATCGATCCGTTTCACCGGCATCACCCATCTGGGCAACCAGCCGACGTGCACCGGCGAGGTGACCGAGAAGTTCGAAGAGAACGGCGAGCAGCGCGTGAAGGTGGCGATCCGATGCGCGAATCAGTACGGCGAAGACAAGCTCGTCGGCGAAGCCATTGTTGCGCTGGACTAAGCCATCCCGCATATCGAATGAAATCCGCAGGCGGTACCTGGACGGCCGCTGCATTGAACAGAGACAGGAGCAGACAAATGAGCAAACTCGCAGGCAAGTCAGCCATCGTCACCGGCTCGGGCCGTGGCATCGGCCGTGAAGTGGCCCTGAAGCTGGCCGCTGAAGGCGCACGTGTGGTCGTCAATGATCTCGATGCCGAACCGGCACAGGAAGTGGTCGAGCTGATCCGCTCGCAGGGCGGCGAGGCCGTAGCCTGTACCGGCAGCGTGACCGCACCGGACTTTGCCGACCGCCTGGTCAAGACCACCGTCGACAATTTCAAGGGCATCGACATCATCGTCAACAATGCCGGCTACACCTGGGACAATGTCATCCAGAAGATGACCGACGAGCAGTGGTACGCCATCATCGACTGCCACCTGACGGCACCGTTCCGCATCCTGCGTGCGGCCCAGCCGGTCATCAGCGCCGCCGCGAAGGCAGAGGCAGCCGAAGGACGCGAAGTGTTCCGCAAGATCGTGAACATCTCATCCGGTGCAGCTGGCGGCAATGCCGGTCAGTCGAACTATTCCGCTGCCAAGGCGGGCATCCTGGGCATGACCAAGACGCTGGCGAAAGAGTGGGGACGCCTGAAGGTCAACGTCAATGCCGTGGCGTTCGGCCTGATCGAGACGCGCCTGACGCAGGCCCTGGCCGGTGACCAGAGCAAGAGTGTCAATATCGAAGGCCGCGAGATCAAGGTGGGCGTGCAACAGGCCATGCTGGACGGTGCCAGCCGCATGATCGCGCTTGGCCGGCCCGGCAAGGCCGAAGAGGCCGCCGGCGCCGTGTACCTGCTGTGCACGCCGGAGTCCAACTTCCTGTCCGGCCAGGTCCTGTACTGTGGCGGCGGTCCTGGCGCAAACTTCTGAGGTAGCGTGCGGCCCGTGCCTTGCCCGCCGTTGGCGGGGAGGGCATTCTCGCTCACCGAAGCGGCCCGGAAAGAGGCCGTCCCTCCGCACTTGCGGAGATAACGTGGAGACATCGACATGTATATGACACAGGGACTGCACCGCTCGATCCAGCAGCGGCCGGCCAAGGCCGCTGTGCGATGCAACGGGCGCAGCCTGAGCTACACCGAACTTGGGGCGCGCGTGGCGAGACTGGCTGGCGCACTGCGCAAGCTGGGCGTGGCCGACGGCGAGCGCGTGGCGATGCTCTCGCTCAACTCGGTGAGGTATATCGAGTATTACATGGCGGTGCCGTGGGCCGGCGCCGTGCTGAATCCGGTCAATTTCCGCTGGAGCGCGGCCGAGATCCTGTATTCACTGAACGATTCAGCCAGCTCCGTGCTGATCGTCGATGACCCGTTCACCGCCGTTGCACGGCAGGTGGCGGCAGACTGCCCGACGCTGCGCCATGTGATCTATGCCGGCGATGGCGAAACGCCCGCTGGCATGCTGAACTATGAAAGCCTGATCGCCGACAGCGAACCCGTGGAAGATGCCTACCGGCATGGCGACGATCTTGCCGGCATCTTCTACACCGGCGGCACCACGGGCTTCCCGAAGGGGGTGATGCTCAGCCACACCAACCTGATCTCTTCGGCCTGCAACCAGCCCATGTCCGGAACGATGGACGAGGCGGTGGTGATGTTGCATGTCATGCCGATGTTCCACCTCGCCTGCTTCGCATCCATCAATGGTGTCTTCCTGGTGGGCGGCACGCATGTGCCGATGTCCGCGTACGAGCCGGGACGGATGATGGAGGTCATCGCGCAGGAACAGGTGACTTCCGTGCTGCTGGCTCCCACCATGATCCAGATGGGGCTGGACTGGCTGGAAGCGAACCCGCAGCGTGCCGCCGAACTGGATGTGTCGTCGCTGACGAGCCTGCGCTACGGCGCTTCGCCGATGACGCCCGCATTGCTGGCGCGCACGCGGCAGACCTTTCCGGGCGTGACCTTCGCGCAAGGCTATGGCATGACCGAACTGGCCCCGGTGGCGACCTTGCTGGGCCCGGAATACCACAACGAGGCAGCGCAGGCGAGCGGCAAAATGCATTCTGTGGGCCGTCCGACGCATACCGTGGAAGTCAAGGTGGTCGACCCGGAGGGACGCGAGGTGCCACGCGGGACCGTGGGGGAGATTATCGTGCGCGGCCCCAACGTCATGCTCGGCTACTGGAACCAGCCTGAAGCGACCGCCGAGGCGATCCGCAACGGCTGGATGCATACCGGTGATGGCGGTTACATGGATGAAGACGGTTTCTTGTTCCTGGTCGACCGCCTCAAGGACATGATCATCAGCGGCGGCGAAAACGTCTATTCCGCCGAGGTGGAGAAGGCCCTGGCCAGCCATCCGGCGGTGGCGCAGTCAGCGGTGATCGGCGTACCGCACGAAAAGTGGGGCGAGTCGGTGCACGCGGTGATCGTGCTGAAGCCGGGGGCCAGCACCACGCTGGAATCGGTCCAGGCCCACTGCCGCGAACGGATTGCCGGCTACAAGATACCGCGCAGCGTCGAGTTCGCGGAAGCACTGCCGATGTCCAGCGTTGGCAAGGTCCTCAAGAACGACCTTCGCCGCCGTTATCGGAAGGCATAGTTCCGACGGGTCTTTCCCCCGCTCCCCTGATCTCTACAGCGGAACATCAGGCGGTGATGCGTCGGCATCGGCCCGATGCTGGGGGCCAGCCTGACCCTTCGCCGCCGACGAGTTGCGGGGTGTGCTCCCTCGCGCAGGCTCGGTCCGGCAGCGATGCGCAACGACCGCAAGGAGCCCTGAAGCGATGCGTTCGGCCCCGCCCTTCCTGTCGAAGACCGTGCCGCCGCGCCCCGGCAGCGGCGTGATCGTGCGCCGGCGGCTGATAGCACCGCTGCTGGCTGCCGGCGACAGCAAGCTGGTCCTCGTGACGGGCGGCGCAGGATTTGGCAAGACCACCCTGTTGATCCAATGGCATCAGCACCTGGAAAACGCCGGTGCAAAAGTGGTCTGGCTGAGCCTGGGCCCCGGGGACGGCTCCCTCCCGCGGTTCTGCGCAATCCTGGCTGGCGCGTTGCGCCAAGGGGGCGTGCCCGTCGACCCGGACGCGCTGATCCCGCCCGATGATGGCACCGGATGCGAGCAAGCCGTTGACGTGTTGCTGGATGCCTTGGCGCGCACGCCCGGCAATCTCTACCTTCTGCTCGATGACTTCCACCATGTGCACGATCCCGCTACCGTGCGTCTGGTGCAGGGGATGGCTGATGCCATACTGCCGCGCCTGCATCTGGTGATTGCCTCACGGACCTTGCCGGCCTTGCGGCTGGGCCGGCTGCGGGCAATGGAGGAACTCACGGCCATTGGTTGCGCCGAGTTGCCATTCGACCTCGGTGAAACGGCTGCCTTCCTCAAGGTCCGGTCCGACGGCCGGTTCGGCATCGAAACGGCACGGCAGATCCACGATATCACCGATGGATGGCCAGTCGGGGTGCGTCTGGCCAGCCGGGCGCTATCGGACCTCAGCTGTTCCGATGGCAAGACTGTGCGGACCAGGCTCTGCGACAGCGGCAGCCTCGACGACTACCTGTCGGAGGAAGTGGTCGGCGAGGTGCCGGTGGCGTTGCTCGACTTCATGCTGCAGGTCTCGGCGCTGCGCTGTTTCGACGCGGAGCTGGCGGCCTGGATCACCGGCCGTGGCGATGCCGCGGACCTGATCGCGCAGATCCTTGCCGGGCATATGTTCCTGCTGCCGCTCGAGCGGCGCGATGGACCATCGTGGTACCGCTTTCACCCCATGTTTGACGCCTACCTCGACAAGCGGCGCGAGCAAAGCGGCATGGATGTCGCGGCTCTCCACCGGCGGGCGGCGCACTGGCTCCTGCAGCGCGGGCGCTTCGCCGATGCCATGCGCAGCGCCGCACTGAGCGATGATCTCGAAATGGTGGCGCAACTGGTCGGCCGTGCATTTCCGGCACGGGACAGCCTTGCCGGGCTCGGTGTCCTGGCACGGTGGCTGGAGGGACTTGGATGCGAGCGGCTGGCCAGCTATCCCGGCCTGCTTCGCATCGGTGCGTGGGCCTATGCGTTGACGGGACGCCAGGACCTGTCCGAACGCTGGCTCTCGAGGCTCGAGGCAGCCAGTACGGAGCCGGCGGACGCACGCCATGTCTGGCTGCTCAAGGCTCTGATCGCCACCCAGCGCGACGATGGCGCCACCGCACTGGCCGCGCTGGATGCACTGCAGACCATTGGGCCGGTGCCGGTGCCGGGCGCCGATGAACACCTCGAGATAGCTCTGCGCATGCACTGGCTGGCAGCGCAAGGCCACCACCCGCAGGCGCGCGGCCTGTACAACTCGGCGGCGGCCCGGCGCACGCGCACCGGCCGCGGAGAACTGGCGCTGGTCGCCGCGGCGGTCGCGGCAGGCGTGGCGATGCGCGAAGGCAACGCGGTCGAAGCCGAGCGTATCGGTGTGGTGGCGTTGCGTCGGGCAAGAACCATCCATGGTGGCCGCTCGCTTTGTGCGGCGGTCTGTGCCGCCGTGACGGCGCAGGCGTGGTATGAGCTTGACCGGATCGACGAGGCACACGAGGCATTGCTGTATTGCAGGGCCGCATTGCGCGCTGCGTCGCCCGCTCTGAAGCTGCATGCGGCCCTTACCTTTGGGCGCATCAAGGCGCTGCGTGAAGGTCCACAGGACGCGCTGACCTATCTCGCCAGCGCGGAATTGCATTTCCGCTCCCTCGGCGTGGATCGCGGCGTCGTTCACATGGTGGCCGAGCAGCAACGTATCGCGCTGGCTTGCGGCGACTGGCGCCATGCGCAGGCCTTGCAGATCGTGCTTGACGACCTTGCCGCGCGTCAGTCGGGCACAGCCTCGCGCGCTGCGGAGATCGGCGCCATGGTCGCCATCTCGCGCGCGCGGCTGGCGCTGGTTCACGGGCATGCGCATGCGGCCATGGACGCGATCGAGGCGGCGCGCCGGTTTGCAGGAGTCTTGGGGTGCGGTCGGCTTCTGGTCGCGAGCGACTTGCTGCAAGCGCGTGCGTTGCAGGCGCTTGGCCAGCACACGCAAGCCCAAGCCTGTGCGCAGGCCGCATTGGCCGCCTGCTACCGGATGGGCCTGTATCGCACTCTGATCGACGAAGGCGCGGACCTGCGCGAGCTGCTGCGCAGCGCAGCCGCGCAGGCAGCAGTACCACTTGCGGCCTACGTCGCAAAGCTGTTTGGCGAGCCGGTCGCTTCAGCCAATCCCGAGCTGCCGCGAGCGCCCGTCCCCGCCGAGGCGTCGCTTGCGCTGACGCACCGCGAGCAAGAGGTCTTGGCATTGCTGGAACAGTCCATGTCCAACAAGCGCATCGCGATGGCCCTAAATATCAGTGTGCAGACAGTGAAGTGGAATCTGAAGAAGATCTTTGTCAAGCTCAATGTGACCAGTCGATATGACGCCATCATCGCCGCCCGCAAGCATGGCCTGTGCAAACACTGATCGGGTCCGGGCGGCTGCCGCGGATATCGCTGCGCCGGCCATGGTCGAGTTTTCGCCACGACGCACTATGCGGTGCCGCTCGCGTATTGGTACGTCGGGGGACGCAATGCATGCGTGCCACGGTGCCGGATTGCCTAGCGAAGGTCAGGAGTGCCTGCCTCCGCTCGATGTTCACGTAACCCCTGGATGGCTGATGCAAAATTTTTATTTCACAGTTAAGAAACATGATGTTCGGACGCCATGCCTCCGAGGCTTGCAGGGTCGCGGTCCGTGTCGAAGGGTCCTTAGTAAAGCGGCGAAAAAAAACTTTCAATACGCATGCTTGCCCCGCTTCCTAGAATGATCTGCTGAGCCGCCCGCGCGGCCTGGGCAGCATCGCCCATCAGCACGATTCAGGAGACAGCGTGGACAAGCCTTCGGTATTGCGAATCGTCGCGTTCGCGTCCTTGTCGGTCCAGGTCGAATCGTTGCTGGCGCAGACCTGTCCCTCGCCCGTGATCGTCAATGGCGCCGGTTGCACCGTACCCGCCGGGACCACGGTCCCCGTGGCTGCCAATACCGTCGGCCTGTCGGCCAATGGCGCCGGGGGAAGTATCGTCGGCAACGGCATTACGATCAATCTCGGCGGGGCCAGCGCCGTCGGGGCCAGCGCTGCGGGCGGTGCGTCCATCTTGTTTGACGGCAGCGTGGTAGATTCCACCTCGGCAACGGCGGCGGCGACAAATCGGCAGGTGGGGTTGCGGGCAACGGGAGCGGGGAGCGAGGTGTCGGCAACCGGATCGACGATCGATCTGCGCCCCACCGCGGGAGCGCCGTCTCTGATGGTGGGCGCGTCTGCCGAGAACGGCGGCGCCATCACGCTCACCGATACAACGGTGCAGATGGCGGGCGGCACCGGCGGCAGCAATCATGGGGTTCAGGCGACCGGCATGGACGGCAGCGTGGCCAGCACCGTCACCATAGCGGGAGGCTCCATCACCACCGAGGGACGCAATGCCTACGGACTCCTTGCGTCGGCGGGCGGCGCTATCAAAACGAATGCGTCCGGCGACCCGACGTCGCCCATTCCGGTCATTCGCACCACGGGCCAGGGCAGCCACGCCCTGGTTGTGACCGGCACCGGTTCCCGCGCGGACATCACGGACACGGCCCTTTCGGCTGAAAATGCCACGTCCAGAGGGCTCAGCGTAGCAGCCGGCGGCATGGCGACGCTGACTCGCGCAACGGTGTTCGGGAACGTCTATGGCGCCTATGTCGACGGCGCGGAGTCCTTGCTGGAACTGGTCGACAGCACGGTGTCGACGGCAAGGGATGGAGGGCATGGCGTCAGAGGGGTGAATACCGCCGTCACGCTGACCCGTGGAGCCGTCTCCACCACGGGGGCGGGGTCGATAGCACTATGGGCCACGGCCGGCACGACTGTGACCGTGGACGGCACAGTCATCAGTGCTACCGGCGGCGGCAATGCGATGGGCATTGTCGTGGATGCGGACTCTACCGTGACCATGACGGGTGGCTCGGTGAGCACGACCGGTGGCGCTGCGCTCGCCGCACGCAAGGCGAACGCTGCGCTGAGCACCACGAATACCATCGTGCGGACGACCGGCGACTATGCCTATGGTGCCGTCGCGGACTATGGCGGCACCGCAACGGTCAACGGCGGCAGCATCGACACCAGTGGAGCGTTTGCGATCGGGCTCTATGCCATTGTCGAGCCGTCCGCGCCGACGCAGGCTTCGACGCTGCAGGCGAATGGGGTCGTCATCCGCACCGACGGCGCACGGGCCTACGGCGCGCTGGCGCAACAGGGCTTCCTGCCGGGCGCTGCCACGGTCATGCTCACCGATTCTTCTGTCGCTACCCAGGCCGCCGACGCCATTGGCCTGCGGGCGATATCAGGCGGCTCCATCGTCTCGAACCGCACGCAGGTACAGACGCTCGGCACCGCCGCGCACGGGGCCCTGGCGCGGTTCGGCCCCAGCAGCGTCAGTATCGACGGCGGTTCGGTGGCCGTTAGCGGCGCGAACGCTCATGGGGCCGTGGCGGAAGCGGGCGGGCGCATCAGTGGAGCGGGCACAAGCGTTATCGCGAACGGCGTGGGAGGTTCCGCGCTCTTCGCGATCGGCGAGGCGGCGTCGCCATCGTCAGCGTCCTTCGGCAACAGCAGGCTGTCAAATGTCGACGGGCCGACCATCGGCGTGGCTGGCGCGGCCGACATCGCGCTGACCGGCACCACGGTGCAAGGCAGCGGGCAATGGCTGAAGGTGGGCGCGGCAACGGATTTTCTGCCGCTGACCAACCCCGGCGCGGAGCCTCCCGGCACCGTCGATCCGGTGGAGCCGGCCGAGCCGGTACCGGACTTGCTCGCCGTGCAGGATGCCACGACTGCCGTGCCGGTGCGAAAGCTGCCCATGCTCGATCCCAGCGTCCCCGGCGCGGCCAATATCGTGCTATCCGGCTCGACCGTGACCGGCTCTGCTGCCACGCTGTCGGGCGCCGTGTCGAATGTCACGATGCAGTCCGGCTCGCTGTGGAACCTGACCGGGAGTTCGAACCTGTCGTTGCTGACCAACGACGCAAGCCGGATCCTGTTTTCCGCGCCGGTCGGCGGCGCGTTCAAGACGCTGACGGTCAATGGCTACGAGGGGACAAACGGGGCGCTGATCGGACTGCATACGGAACTGGCGGGCGATAGTGCCCCTTCGGACAAGCTGATCGTGGACGGCGGGGCCGCCACCGGACAGACCGGCTTGCGTATTACCAATGCCGGCGGCACAGGCGCCGTCACGCAAGGCAATGGCATCCTGGTCGTGGACGCCGTCAATGGCGGCACGACCGCGCCAGCCGCCTTCGCGCTGGACGGCCGTGCAGTGGCCGGCGCTTATGAGTATCGGCTCTTCCGGGGCAGCACGGACGCCAGTAACCCAGATGCGTGGTATCTGCGCTCGGAACGGATACCCACGCCGCCGGTGCCGCCCGATCCCGATCCGGTGCCGATCCCACTGTTTCGCCCCGAGGTGGCGGCCTACCTTGCCAACCAGCGCCTCGCCGGCCAGATGTTCGTGCACAGCCTGCATGACCGCCTCGGCGAGCCGCAGTACGTGGAAGGGCAGGACTTCAACCGGGAACAACAGGAACCGCGTTCGGGCTGGCTGCGCGCCGTCGGCAAATGGGAAGGCAGCCACAGCCGGGATGGCAACTTCAAGGTCGACACCGACGCCTTCCTGCTGCACGGTGGCCTGGAGTTGGCCGACTGGAACATCGCCAGCGACACCGACCGGCTTCACGGCGGGGTGATGGCGTCGTACGGCACAGCCCGCAGCGATGCGGAGGCGGCCGGCAACGCCGCGCGTGCCACGGGCAAGGTAGAGGGATTCAGTCTGGGCGCGTACGGCACCTGGTATCAGAACGACGAGAACAAGCTCGGTGCCTACGTCGATACCTGGTTCCAGTACGGCTGGTTCGACAACAAGGTCGAGGGCGACCAGCTTCCCACCGTCAAGTACGACGCGCAGGGTTGGGCGATGTCCGGCGAGGTGGGGTATGCGATGCCGTTGCGCGGCAACTGGGTCATCGAGCCGCAGGCCCAGCTGATCTACGTGGACTACAGCGACGACGACTTCACCGAGCCGAACGGCACGCGCATCAGTGGCGCCGATTCGAGCGGCCTGATCACGCGCCTGGGTGCGCGCCTGCATCGCACCAGCGTGCGCGACGACGGCCGCAAGCTGCAGCCCTACCTCACGCTGAACTGGTGGCATACGAGCACCGACAGCAGCGTCTCTTTCAATCAGTTGCCGCTGGGAAGCATGTACCCGTCCAATCGCTACGAGGTCAAGCTGGGCATCAACGTCGATATGCGCAAGCGGTGGACGAGTTGGGCCAATGTGGCGGGTGCCTGGGGCAGGCAGAGCTTTCACCAGTACGCACTGCGGATGGGGGTGAAGTACACCTGGTGAGCAGCCATGGCGGTCATGGGGGCTGTCAGGCAAGAGAAAAGAAGGCTTTGATGTCGCAAATCAAATGCGGCGACGATTCTGAAGATTCTGAAGATTCGAACTTTTTCTATAGAGTCGCCCGGACACTAGAATGTAGACTCCTTCGCGCTGACATCGGCGTCCAGGTGCGATGCCCGGTGCCACGCTCCGAATGGTTCCGTAGCGCTTGGCGCACAGCCGCCTTTTTGTTGTCGGAGCCACTGCGCCATCGGCACGGCAGTAATCATGGCTTGCATTCCTGCGCAGCATCTGTCATGTGGAACAGACTCTTTACCGAGGTCTCCGGTACCTTCCGTGGCGTTGCGGTCGCGCGCGCCGGTGCCAGGCGCTATAAGGGCGGGCCGTTGCTTGCCCCAAATTCTGGCAGGAAGCTTCGCCGGCGAGAGGCCAGGCAACAAGCCGCCGGAGATGGTCAATCGATTGACGGCTGCGCTGCAGCATGAGCTCCGGGTTGCCGAATCAGTTTCGACCTTCTACAGTGAAGTCCGAAGCCAGCGACCCACCGCTTTGCGCAAGGCGGCCGGCATTTGGCAAATGGCAGCGCGGCATTGCTTTGCCGCGTTACAACTGCCATGCAGAAGGAGGAGCACCGGTTGATGCCATGGTTGTCCCGGGCGCTGCCCGCGGGGTTCATGCTGCTTTCCCTTTTGGCAGCCACGGCGGACGTTCACCCCCGCCCAGGCGCACGCGGTGTGCCCACGCACCTGGTAGTGGGTGTCACCTCCGAGCGTGAGCCTCTCGAAAGCATAATCGATGGCAGGCTTGGCGGCTTCAGCGGCGAACTGCTGCACCGGTTGATCGATGCCAGCGGCACAACGCTGGAAGTCCGCATTTTCGATCGCCGCGACGATGCCTTGCGCGCAACCTGCGAAGGCAAGGTCGACATCCTGCTCGACGCGGTGCCGCGCAACGAGTTCACGCACTGCCTGGTCTACTCGTCGCCTTACCTGGAGCGCGCCGCGCTGCTGGTGGCACGCCACGATCGCGCCGGTTCCGGCGAGGCTGCGTTTCCGGGCGACGGCACCATTGTCACAGAGCGCGCGTCGGCGTGGGGCGCAGAGGTGGCGCAGCGCTTTCCTGCCGCGAAGCGCGTCGAGGCGGACGGCTTGCAGGCGTCGCTGCAGGCAGTGGTGGACGGCAAGGCAGACGCCTTTGTCGGGCTCAACTTCACCGCCCATCGGATGTTGCGCGACCCGCGTTTCTCGGCGCTGCAGGCGGTGCGGCGGATCGACGTCGGGGTCGGGGCCTTTCGCTTCGCGGCGGCCGCGGGGCACGCTGCGCTGATCCATGAACTGGACCGGCGTCTTGCCGACTTGCCCGACAGCGTCGTGGAAACCTTGCGCGACAGATGGTTGCGCGAGGACGGTGGCGGGCCCACGACGGTGCAGCTGTCGGCCGTCGAGCGCGAGGCCTTGTCCGCGCACAAGACCCTGCGCTATACCGTGCCGCGCCTGCTGCCCCCGTTCTCCATGGAAGGTCCGCGGGGGCAGCCTGAAGGCCTGACCATTGACTTCCTTACCCAAGTTGGCAGGATCCTGAACGTAGACTTCTTGTACGTGCGGACAGCCGGCCCGGAGGCCGCCTACGCAGCCCTGGGCGACGGCCGCGTCGACCTGATCGCAGGCGCCATGCGGCGCAAGGATGCCCCGCATGGCGCGCTGGATGCTGGTGTGTACAGCCATGTTCCCCTGGTGATCGTCACGCGCAAGGACACTGCTTATGTCAAGTCGCTGGGCGGGCTGGTGGGGCAGCGCGTGGCGCTGGTGCGCGACGATCCGATGTCGGCTGTGTTGCGGGCGCGCATGCCGCCAGCCCACATCATCCAAGTGGCCAGCATAGAAGCTGGCCTTGAGCTGGTCGACGCCAACCGTGCCGACGCCGCGATCGGTAACCTTAACACCATGGATGCGATGGTCCGCGATCGATTTTCGAACAAGCTCAAGGTTGCAGGGGCGACCGGGCTGGACGAAGATTTTGGGCTGCAAACCGCCGCTTCGCTGGCGCCGCTGCATGAGGTGATGGCACGCACGCTGGCGAGCATGCCGGAACTGGACCGGTTCCGCATCGAGCGCCGCTGGACTTCAGCGGTCTACCAGTTCGGCACGCCGTGGCAGGACCTGATGCGACGCGCCTGGCCCTTCATTCTCCTTGTCGCCGGCATCGGTATTGCGGGTGCGATCAGCTACGTGCGCATGCGCCGGCTGGTGGCGCTGCGGCTGAAGACCGAAGCCAGGCTTGCCCATGAACTCGCCTTGAAGGAAGCGCTGCTGGCCTGCTTGCCGGAACCCGTTTCGGCCAAGAGCGCGGACTACTGCTACATGGATCTGAACCCGGCGTTCGAGCACTTCTTTGGCATACGCAAGGCCGACGCGATCGGCAAGCCGATGTCCGAAGTGCTCAGCCTGCCTCGCCATATTGCCGACGAAGTGTTGGCGCTGCATGATGCCGCCATTGCTTCGATGGTGCCGCAACATACGCAGTTCCAGTTCCAGAATGCGGCGGGACAGGTGCGGCGGCTGGTGTACTGGGTGGTGCCTTTCCGCACCCCGGAGAAGGCGCCCGGCGGCGTCGTCACGGTGCACTTCGATGTCACGGATATCGACGAGGCGCGTGAGCGGGCCGAGATGCTGGAGCGCCGACTGACCGATGTCATCGATAGCTTGCCGGTAACGGTATTCCAGACCCGCTTCCCCATCGACGGTCAGAAGGACAGCTGGGAAGTGACCTATGCCGCGGGCGACTGCATCGGGTTGGGGCTGGATCCGGCATCGCTGGTGG
Source organism: Cupriavidus alkaliphilus (assembly GCF_014191175.1). Classification (NCBI taxonomy): domain Bacteria; kingdom Pseudomonadati; phylum Pseudomonadota; class Betaproteobacteria; order Burkholderiales; family Burkholderiaceae; genus Cupriavidus; species Cupriavidus alkaliphilus. Next base: position 166,364 of record NZ_JACHWE010000007.1, read on the forward strand.
GAATACGGTCCGAGCAGAACAGCTGTTTTTGCCGCGAGGACTTGCCGCGCATCCACGCGGCCATCCGCGAAAGCGCGCGCCTGGGGCGACCGTTCGAATTCGAGGCCCGGATCATGGTGGGTACGGGGCTGCATTGGGTCCACGTGCGCGCGGTGCCACGCCTGGCAGGGGGCGTGACCGTGTGGAATGGCGTGATGTCCGATGTGACCGGCCGCATGCGCCAGGCCGAAGCGCTTCGCGACGCCAAGGATGCCGCGGAAGCGGCATTGCACGCAAAAGAAGGTTTTCTGGCCATGATGAGCCATGAGATCCGTACGCCGATGAACGGCGTCCTCGGCCTGGTCGAGCTGCTGCAGAACACGCCCCTCGACCTGGACCAGCGGCGCATGCTCGCGCTGGCCAGGGAATCGGGCGAGGCGCTGGCGCGAATCCTTGACGATATTCTCGATTACGCCAAGATCGAGGCCGGCCGCCTCACCATCTCGCCCATGCCGCTGGACTTGCGCGAGCTGTTCGACAGCGTGTGCGCGCTGCTGCAGGCCCAGGCACAGCAAAAAGGGCTGCAGCTGCGCGTCAGCGTGGACGCCGATGTGCCGGCCACCGTGGCGGCCGACGGCATCCGCATGCGCCAGATCCTGTTCAACCTTCTTGGCAACGCCATCAAGTTCACCGATCGCGGCAGCGTGACGCTGCGGGCGATGGTGCATGCGCGCGAAGCGGATACCGCCACGGTGCTGGTCGAAGTGCAGGACACCGGCATCGGCATTCCCAGGGAAGAGGTACAGCGGCTGTTCGCGCCATTCGTGCAAAGCGAGCGCAGTTCCACCAGGCGCTTCGGTGGCACCGGCCTCGGCCTGGCGATCTCGCGACGGCTGGCGGATATGATGGGTGGGCGCCTGACGCTGGAAAGCGAGGAGGGCGTGGGCACCACTGCCGCCTTGCTGGTGCCGTGCTCGGTGCTGTGCCAGCAGTATGACCTGCCGCTGCTCAAAGGGCGCAGCGTCGCGATGCACGTCAGCGACACCGAAGTGGCCGATGCACTGCGCGAGCATGCGCGGGCCGCCGGAATGCGCTGCGTCCAGGAAACCAACGCGGCGGCACTGGTCTTTGCCGATAGCCGGCAAATGCCGTCTCCCGCCGCGACATCGTGCGTGATCGGCGTGACGACCAAGTGGAAGCAGCGCGGGTTCCAGGCCGACAAGGCTGGGGTACGCCTGAGCGTCAACCCTCTGCGCTGGGAAGCCTTTATCGGCGCAGCGGAAAGCGCGCTGGAACTGCAGGCGGATGGCGCGGCTGGCGCGACCAGCGCGGTCCGGCACAAGGCTATCGCGCCGCAGCACTGGTTGTCGGAGAAGGCCGCTGAATTCGGTGCACGGCAGCGCATCCTCGTCGCCGAGGACCACCGTATCAACCAGGAGGTGATACGGCAGCAACTCATCCTGCTGGGCTATGCGCCGACGATCGTCGAGAACGGCAGGGATGCGCTTGAGGCGTTGAACGCCGAGGTGTTCAACCTGGTGCTGACAGACTGCCACATGCCGGTCATGGACGGCTTCGAACTCACCCGGCGGATACGTGCGCACGAACGTAAGACAGTCAGGACGCTGCCAGTGGTCGGGATTACGGCTACGACGGTCCGGGAAGAACATGATCAGTGTTTCGAAGTCGGTATGGATGCTTGCGTGCTGAAGCCAACCACGCTGGCGTCGCTGCAATCCGGGCTGGCAAGCGCGGTGCAAGCGCACCAGGCCGGCGCGGGCCCAGCAACCACCGATGACAGCACCGCGCGCGGCCATATACCGGCTGGATCGCCGGCACCGGGCGCGAACCGGTCCGGTAGCCTGCACTTCGACCCGAGTTGCGTCGAGCCCCAGGCCGTGCGCAACGCGCTCAATCTTGGCGACAACGACGCTATGCTGCGCGCTTGCCGCGAGGCGTTCGTACCGGATCGCGAGACGCTCGTCACGCTGCTCGACCGGGGCGACGTCAGCGGGCTTCGCGCGTGGTGCCATCGTGTCGGCGGTGCGCTAGCGCTGTTCCGCCAGCCCCACGTGGATGCGCTGCTCGATGCGTTCCACGACATCGTGAAGTCGGGTGCCATGGGTTCCATTCGCGGCAGCGCTGGCGCGGTGCTCGACATGCTGGATTATCTGCTCGGCGTGCTTGACGGGGGGGATAGCGCAAGGGGCGGCGTGGGCGAGGCGGTCCGCCCGCCGCCAAGTTGCCGCGAGTGTGGGCGTGCGCCCGACGAATGCAACCAGGCGCCGCAACGGAAAAACGAATCGGTATAAGAACGAGACGAACGAATGACAATCAGAGTGGTACTGGCGGACGACCATCCGCTGATCATCGTCGGGGTCAGGCAAAAGCTGGCGGATGCCGGCGACATAGCGGTCGTCGCGGATGCCGACAATTCGCGCGTGCTGATGGATATCCTTCGGACCACGCATTGCGATGTCCTGGTCACGGATTTTTCCATGCCGTGCGAGAACGCGCCGGATGGACTGGCGATGCTCAATGCCATCCGCATCAAGTTTCCCGCGCTTCGGGTGGTCGTGCTGACCATGCTGGAGAACGCCGGGCTGGTCGCCAGCATGCAGGCCGCCGGCGTGCTGGGCGTTGTCAACAAGCGTGACGACCTGTCGGAATTGCCTGCGGTCATCCGCGCCGCCTACCAGGGCCGGACGGGCCTGGGCACATCGCTGCGGGCCGAGATGGAGAACTGGGCATCCCGGATTTCGCCGGACAGCACCGCGCGCAACCTCAGCCCGCGCGAATTAGAGGTGGTGCGGCTCTGTGTCAGCGGGATGACCACGACGGAAGTGGCGCGGCACCTGCACCGCAGCGCCAATACCGTCAGCACGCAGAAGCACAGTGCCATGCGCAAGCTTGGCGTGACGAACGATGCGGAACTGTTCGACTATGCGCAGGCCCATGGCTTGAAATCGTGATCGCCCTATTCGGCATCGGTGCGCCGCTGTCGCGCACGGCGATCCCAGCGGTATGGGCAGAGTGAATAGTCAAATCGTCAAAAGGTTCCCGCGTTGGGGCGACGAAGTGCTGCCAGGAAGAAAACGCCGGTAGATTTTCGAATTTCTTCTATTACATTTCTGGTGCATTTCCTCCATTCTGTCGATGTCAGCCGGCAGGCCGTTGCGGAACACCGTTAGAAGGTGTCAACAGGCGGTCCGTCCTGCACCACGACGCGTCGCTTTGAGGGCAGGCACCAACCCACATTGCGCTGCCTTGCACGTCGATAGAAGTGGTGCTTCAGTGAACACCATTTCTATGTTGTATCTCTCCCTCGCCACTTAGCCTGGCAATCCCACATCGCCTAAGGCGAGTCTAGCTCTCATTCTCCGTCACGCCGGTATCCAAAATGCCCTACCCATTCAGGGTCGAGCGCATTTTTGCGTTTTTTTATTCTCCCGGGGTTCGGTTTATTCGGGTTGATGGCCGTGGCCAGGTCGACCCGCTGGTTAATTAATCGCAAATCAGTCTGGAAAAATATAATCATGAACAAGGCTTTTCGCTTGATTTGGAATGAATCACTTGGTGGATGGGTGGCAGTCAGCGAGACCGCTATGGGGCGGGGCAAGGGTGCGGGCGGGAAGCGGCGTATCCGTCTCCTTGCGTGCCGCGCCGGGCTGGCAGCGACGCTGGTCACGGTCGCCCTGGCCAGCGGCGTTGCCCAAGCCAACTTCGTCGGGGACGGCGGTTCCGCCAATGGCACCAATGCCATTGCCATCGGCAATGGCGCCAATACGGGCGGCAGCAATAGTACCGGTGGTGTCGCCATTGGCGCTGGCGCCCAGTCCAGCGCCGGCAACGCGGACGGCAATATCGCGATCGGCGAAAATGCGAAGAACCTGAACCAGATCGGGGGCGGTGGCGCCATCGTCATTGGCCGCAATGCAACGATCCTGAACTACTATGGCAATCCCCTCGTCACGGGTGCCGGGAGTCTGGTGATCGGGGACGGTGCCAGCAGTTACGGAGTGAATACCGTTGTCCTGGGCGCAGGTGCCAATGTTAACCACAGTACAAACATCGCCATTGGCTACCAGGCCACCGGCACCGGCAATGGCGGTGTCGTGGCACTCGGCAAGGGAAGCAATGCCACGGGGGACAATTCCGTAGCAATCGGCGGCAGCGCGGTCGTGACAGGCACGAACGGGATGGCCATCGGCAACGGCTCCCAGGCAGCGGCGAATGCAACGTCACTGGGGGCGGTTGCCACGGCGTTAGGCGCCAACGCCACGGCGATCGGCCAGCAGGCCACCGCGGCAACCAATGGCACCGCGATAGGCACGACTGCGCGGGCCAATGGGGCAAACGCCATGGCCGTCGGCAACGCCGCTTCGGCCGAGGCCAGCGCGACCGCCATCGGAACCGCCGCGAAGGCTTCTGGCACCAACAGCACGGCACTCGGCAACGGAGCAAGCGCTACCGCGAACAACTCGGTTGCGATCGGCGCTGGCAGCAGGACCGCTACGAGCCTGCCGGCTACCGGCGGATACAACCCAGGCAATACCGCGCTCTCCGGCACCGCGCCGTTCAGCGAAGCGTCCTTCGGTACGGCCGGCCAGGAACGCTTGCTGACCAACGTGGCAGCAGGCCAGCTGGCGACGGATGCGGTCAACGTCAGCCAGCTCATGTCCGCCTCCGACAAGATCGACCATGCCGGAAGCTCGGCGGCGGCCGCACTGGGGGGCGGCGCTGCCTATGATCCTACGTCCGGCAGCATCAGCGCTCCCACCTTCAACCTGGGCAGCAACGGTACCTATAGCAATGTCGGCGATGCCATGTCGAGCCTGTTTAATACAGGCACGAAGTATTTCCACGCCAACTCAGCGGGTGCCGATTCACAGGCCACGGGTACAAATTCGGTGGCCATTGGCGTGGGCGCAGTGTCGGCAAACGCGGATGACGTGGCACTGGGCGCCAACGCGAAGACGGCAGCCGCCGTGGCAACGACCGGCGCCACCATCGGCGGCACGGCCTACACGTTTGCCGGCACGGCGCCGGCTAGCACTGTCAGCGTGGGCGACGTGGGTGCCGAACGCACCGTCACCAACATGGCGGCCGGCCGCCTGAGCGCCACCAGTACCGACGGCGTGAACGGCTCGCAACTGTACGCGACCAACCAGGCCGTCAACCAGATTCAGACCCATGTCGAGACGCTGGGCGATCAGTCGGTGAAGTACGACACCAATGCCGATGGCACGGTGAACTACAACGCCGTGACGCTGGCGGGCGCGGTGTCGAGCGACGGCGGCAAGACCGGCGGCACCCGGATCCGCAACGTGGCCCAGGGCGAGGTCTCGGCCACCAGCGCCGATGCGGTCAATGGCGCGCAGCTGTACGCCGTGCAAGGCGACATCACCAACCTGGGTGACGACATCGACAATATCTACGAGAAGGGCACCAGGTACTTCCACGCCAACTCGACGGGCCTCGACTCGCAAGCGCTGGGGATGAACGCGATCGCGATCGGCATGAACGCGATTTCGCTGGGCGCAAACGCCTTGGCCGCCGGCGCCAACGCCAATGCCGCCGGCACCAATGCGCTGGCGCTCGGCGCCGGGGCGCAGGCCGGCAATGCCGGTGACGTCGCGCTCGGCGCAGGCTCGAAAACGGCAGCGGCGGTGGGCACGGCAAGCGCCACCATCGGTGGCAATCCCTACAATTTTGCCGGCGCGAGCCCCACCAGTACTGTCAGCGTTGGCGACGTGGGCAGTGAACGCACCATCACCAACGTGGCAGCCGGCCGACTCGACGGCAATAGCACCGATGCGGTGAACGGCTCGCAGCTCGCTGCGACCAACCAGGCGGTGAACGCGATCTCCACTACCGTCAACACGCTGAACGACCGCGCCGTCCAGTACGGCGTGAACAGCGACGGCACCGTTGACTACAGCACGGTCACGCTTGCCGGCACCAAGTCGTCCGATGGCGGCAAGACCGGTGGTACCCGTATCACCAACCTGTCTCAAGGCGACCTGTCCGCGACGAGCACGGACGCGGTGAACGGTGCCCAGTTGTATGAGACCAACCAGTACGTGACGAACATCGCCAACGAAGTCAATAACATCTACAACACCGGCTCCAAGTACTTCCACGCCAACTCCACCGGCGTCGACTCCGTCGCCAGCGGTGCCGACTCGGTTGCCGTCGGCACGGGCGCGGTAGCCAACAACGCGGGCGATGTGGCGCTGGGCGCGAATTCCGTCACCGCGGCAGCCGTGGCGACAACCGGCACCACCATCAACGGACAGCGCTATAACTATGCCGGAACCAGCCCGACCAGCACCGTCAGCGTGGGCGACGCTGGCAGCGAGCGCACCATCACCAACGTCGCGGCAGGGCGGGTCAGCGCGACCAGTACTGACGCGGTGAATGGCTCGCAACTCTACGCGACCGACCAGGCCATCGAAAGCCTGGCCGGCAAGGCGGTGCAGTACGACACCAATGCCGACGGCACGGTCAATTACAACAGCGTGACGATGGGCGCCACGGCCTCGCAGGATGGCGGCAAGACCGGTGGCACCCGGATCCGAAACGTGGCCCAGGGCGACATCTCGGCCACCAGCGCCGACGCGGTCAACGGCGCGCAGCTGTACAACATTACGGGCGACACCAGCGCGACGTACATCACCGAGAACGGCACCGGCGTCAAGTATGTCCGCACCAACGACACCGGGCTGCCTGCCGCAGACGCCCACGCCCAGGGCGAGGGCGCGACTGCGGTCGGTTATGAAGCAGTGGCCGCGGCCAAGAACGATGTTGCGACGGGCTACAGGGCATTGGCTTCGGGTGGCAATTCAGTAGCCCAGGGCGCCAACGCGCAGGCTACGGGCAACGCCGCAGTCGCGCTCGGCAGCGGTGCGGTGGCAACCGGCGCCAACAGTGTCGCGCTGGGCGCAGGGTCCGCCGCCTCGCGCGATAACTCGGTGTCGGTTGGCGCGGTGGGCAATGAGCGCCAGATCACCAACGTTGCCGCCGGCACCGCAGACACCGATGCCGTGAACGTCAGCCAGCTCCAACAGACGCAAAGCATGGCCAACAGCTATACCGACCAGCAGATCGGCAACGTCCGCAAGGACGCCTATGGCGGCACGGCGTCAGCAATGGCCATGGCGGCACTGCCGCAGTCCACCCTGCCGGGCAAGGGCATGGCAGCAATCGCCGGCGGCACCTACGGTGGCCAATCAGCGATGGCGCTGGGCCTCTCGGCCATGTCGGACAGCGGCCGCTGGGTCTATCGCGCGAACGCGACCACCAACACCCGCGGAAACGTCGGCGTAGCCGTCGGCGCTGGCTTCCACTGGTGATCGCCGCAAGACAGCCATCTCCCCGTGGCCCGGCACCACGGGGGCATCGAATCCTACGCAACGCTCTTGCTAGGGCTATCAATCGGAAATGGGCGGCCACGCTTGCCGTGCTCGCGCTTGCCACAGCGATGCAAGGCTGCACCATGGTTTCCAGCCAGGCAACAGACGACGGCCACGCCACCAATCCAGACTTCCCGCGTGCCGACAGCGCCTGGCCGGCTGGGGGGACCTTCCCCAATGTCAGCGAACTTCGGTCGCTCAACGTTGGCCTGACGAAGGACCAGCTTTACGCGCTCGCCGGGCCCCCGCACTTCAACGAGGTTAATGGTACGCAAGAATGGGATTACCTGTTCAACTTCCGCACCGGCAAGCACAAGTCCGACGTGCTGAGGTGCCAGCTGAAAGCGGTCTTCGACAAGGACATGCAGGTCGGCGCGTACTACTGGAATCTCCCTGCCTGTGCGGATCTGGTGACCCGCGAGCCGGCAGGGCGGTAGCGCCTGCGCCGTGAGTAGCCGACCGTCTGCGCCAAGGGCATGGCCTTAGGGAAATTCCTAGCGCCGGATTGTAATTCGGATGACAGTCCGCCGGCAGCGCATTTCCTATGTTGTCGACAGGCAGTGGCAAACGTTCTTCCCGGCCATAAGAGCGGACCAGGATGCGCGGGATATGCCACTGCGTCATGTGCTGCTGCCGCGATATGCGAGAGGCGGGGCGGGAGTTCTATTTCAACTTTGGGGTAGAGAGATCATGCATATGCCATGTCGCCATAACAGGATTGCGGCTTTTGCAGCGACTATTGCCGTGCTTTCCATCGGCCTGCGCACCAGCCCGGTACAGGCCGGTGACGTGGGAGGTTTCTACGCCCCGCCGTCGCCATTGGCATCTTATTGTTTCAACAATGGTGACGTTATCAAGGACGAACCGTCCAGCTTCGTGCTCCCGACCCAGACGCCGTATTCGGCCCGCCGCATCATGTACTGCAGCCGGGACACCGGCGGTGCGCGCATGGCGGTCACCGGTACCGTAATCACTCCTGCGTTGCCATGGCTCGGATCGGGGCCGCGCCCGATCATCGGCTTTGCCGTCGGTACGCAGGGCATGGGCGACCAATGCGCGCCGTCATACCAGTTCACCACCGCGACGGAGTATGAAACCGCCGGCATTGCAGCACTGCTGAACGCCGGCTACGGTGTCGCAGTCTCCGACTATCAGGGTATGGGCACGCCAGGAGTGCCGACCTACCTCAATCGCAACGCCCTGGGACACGCGGTGCTGGATTCGCTCCGTGCGGCGCAGCGCCTGACCTCAGCCTTCCTGCCCGCCGCAGGCCCTGTGGCCCTCTGGGGCTATTCGGAGGGTGGCCTGGCATCGGGTGCAGCCGCTGAGTTGCAGTCGAGCTATGCACCGGAACTGCAGTTGAAGGGTGCCTATGTCGGTTCGGCGCCGGCCGACCTGCAGCAAGTGGCGCAGTTTCTGGATGGAAAGCAAAGTGTCGCCTTCCTGCTGTATATGGTCCAGGGGCTGAACGCGGCTTACCCGAAACAGGGGTTCCTTGACATGTTCAACGCTGCTGGCCAGCAGACTATGTCCCAGGTGATCAAGGAATGCGCGCCGCAGTCTGTCGTGCAGCACGGTTTCCTGCAGACCTCGACACTCACCAACGACGGTCGTCCGGTCCCGGCACACTTGGGCGAGCAACCGCTCGCGCCAGCGGTGAACCAGCAGTTGTTGGGACTTGTCGCCCCGGCTGCGCCGGTGTACGTGGTGCACTCCCAGCTCGACGACATCGTGTCGTACCGGGCCGGGCACGATGGCGCGGTAAGGTGGTGCAACCGTGGCGCGACCGTGCAGTTCGATGCATTGGACGTGCCCGGCCATGTGCCCGCCGCTGTCGCCGCGATACCGTTGGCCCTTGCCTATATAAAGAGCCGGTTCGACGGACTGCCGGCGCCTTACAACTGCGGCAGGTTCTGAGCGGGAACGGCTGCTGCATTGGGCGGCAGCCGAGTTCGGCGCCGCGCTTGCCAATCGGCCGCCGAACGTCAAGCGATGAAGCCACTCGGGTGGGCGCAGACAAGAGGACCCAGATGCGATCGACGAGGTGCGGGAATGGAAGACGCTGGCGGCGCAGTTTCGCTTTGTGCCGGTCCCTTTCCAGCCGGCAGAGGGATGGACGGGGCGCGAAGGCGTTGTGCAGGAAGCGGGCGGGCGCGACTTTCCCGATATGAGTGGAGTAGAAGTCTATGCGTGTGGCCATCCGCCGATGGTGGCCGCGCCCTGGCGTTGCGCGCCCGGTCACCGGCCTTGACTTCGATCTGGTCGAGGCCTGCCTTGGTGGAGATGTCGCAGATGCTGCCATAATGTCGAGAAATTCGAAATCCGGGGCACAAAGCAGCGTGCAGCGCCGGTACGCGGGGTCGGAATTTCTGGAACGTCATGGCATTCAAGCAATCCATCCAGGCGGCAGCCACGGTGGCTGCCACGCCGCGCGGCCGGCTGGCCGTGCGCATTGCGGGCGGCGTGGCGGCGGCGCTGGCAGTGTTCGGGCTGGCGGGGTATTTCGGCGGCCCGCCGCTGATCAAGTACCTGGTCGAAAAGAACGCGACCGAGGCGCTCGGGCGCAAGGTCACGCTGGGGCAGGCCCATGTGCGGCCGTTCGAACTGGCGGCCACGCTGACCGACCTGACCATCTATGAGCGCGATGGCAAGACGCCGGCGCTGACGCTGGGCGAGGCGCAGGCCAATACCTCGCTGGCCTCCATCTGGCATCTGGCGCCGGTGGTGGACAACCTGCATGTCGACCGCCTGGCCGTGCACGTGGTGCGCGGCGCCGACGGGCGCATGAGCTTTGCCGATGTGCAGGAGAAGTTCGCGGCGCTGCCGCCCAAGCCGGCCGATGCCGAGCCGGCGCGCTTCTCGGTGAACAACATCGCGGTAACGGGCAGCAGCCTGCGCTATGACGACAAGCTGCTGGACACCACGCTGCGCGTCGACAACCTGACGCTGACGCTGCCGTTCCTTTCCAACCTGCCGCACGACGTCGAGATCGTGACCCGGCCCACGCTGAGCGCCCGGGTCAACGGCACGCCGCTGGCACTGGACGGCGAAGTGCTGCCGTTTGCCGATTCGCGCCAGACCCGGCTCAACGTCAACCTGGACGGGCTCGAGGTGGCGCGGATGATGGCGTTCGCGCCGGCTTTGCGCGATGCCGAGGTCAAGTCCGGCAAACTCGATACGCGGCTGACGGTGGCGTTCCGCCAGCAAAAGGACACGCAGGAGATGGTGGTGCTGGGCACCGCCGCGCTGCGCGATGCCGACGTGCGCACGCGCGCTGGCCAGCCGCTGGTCCGCAGCGGCAAGCTGGCGGTCGATATCGCCAGGCTGGAGCCGCTGGCGCATCGCGCGCAGCTGCGCAGCGTCGAGATCGAAGGACTGGCGGTGGAGGCGGCGCGGCGCGCGGACGGCTCGCTGAACCTGGCCACGGCTTTCCTGCCGCAGGCGGTGAGCCGGTCCACCGATGGCGTGGCGCCGGCACCCGCGCCGGCCTCGGCCCCGGCTGCCGCTTCGGCCGCACCGGCCGCCCCCGCGACGGCCGCATCCAAGGAAGTGCCGTGGCGCTACGCCGTCGACCGCATCGTCGTCAGGCAGGCCCGGCTGGGATTCGAGGACGCGCTGGCGCCGTCGGGCCCGGGCAAGCTCGCGCTCGGGCCGCTCGATGCCGAGGTCAAGGGCTTTGCCGGCACCGACGGCGACAAGCCCGTGCGCGTCGAGGCCACGCTGACCGTGGCCGACGGCCAGACCCTGCACCACACCGGCGACCTGCTGCTGCGCGACGGCTCGATGGCCGGCACGCTGGAAACCACCGGCTTGCGCCCGCAGGGGTTTGCCGCCTGGTGGCCGCGCGAGCTGCGCAGCCAGTTCGGCACCACCGCGGTCAATGCGGAACTGCACTACCGCATGGCGTGGGGCACGCCGCAGTTCCAGTTCGTGCTGGAAAAATCGCGGCTGGAGCTGGCACCGCTGTACCTCGCCACGCGCGACCCGGTGGTGATGCCGGCGGCCGCCGCGCCGCGCGGCAGCGAAGCCAACGCGAATGCCGGAGACAGGCCACAGGGCGCCGGCCGCCGCACGCGCGACCGCGCCGGCGACCGCAGCAGTGGCCGGGATGGTGCCGCGCTGCCGCTGCTGCAGGCGCAGAAGCTGGTGCTGGACGATATCCAGTTCGACCTCGCCAAACAGACCTTTGCCACCAGCCAGGTCACGCTGGCGCAGCCGCAGGTCGCCGCCACGCGCGACCATCGCGGCGAACTGCTCGAGATGGCGCGGCTGTGGGCGAGCGAATCCGCGCAGCAGGCACGCGCCGCGCCGCGGCGCACGGCCCCGGCCAGCGCCAATGGTGCCAACGGCGCTGCTGCCGGCGGCGGCTGGAAGGCCAATATCGGCAAGGTCGTGGTGGAAGGCGGCAGCGCCCGCCTGGCGGACTACCAGCCGGCGCAGGCCAACCGCGGCCGCCCGGTGATCCACCAGTTCCGCAATATCGGGCTGAGCACCGGCGCCGTGGCCTGGCCGCTGACGCCGGCGGCGGTGCCGGTCAAGCTGCATGCCGAATCCGGCCGCCGCGGCGTGATCGGCCTCGATGGCACCGTGCTGCCGGCGCTGCCGGCCAGCCGGCTGCAGCTGGACCTGCGCCAGGTGGACGTGAGCCCGTTGCAGCCTTACCTGGCCGACCGCTTCAACGCCGCGCTGCGCAGCGGCACGCTCACGGTCAAGGGCCGGCTCAATGTCGATGCGCCCGCCGGCAAGCCGCTTGCCGCGCATTTCAATGGCAATGTGCAGACCGGCAATGTGCGCACGGTGGACCGCGTCAGCGGCGACGACTTCCTGCGCTGGCGCTCGCTGGCGGTGTCGGGAATCGACTTTGCGATGGACGAAAGCAAGGGACCGATGCGCGTCAGCCTGGGCAATATCGCGCTGTCCGACTTCTACGCCCGCGTGATCCTGAACGCCAACGGCCGCCTGAACCTGCAGGACGTGCTGGCCGGTGGCGCGGAGAAGGGCGAGGCCGCACCGTCGACCAGCCTGACCCAGGCCAACCCGGCCTCGGCGCCGGCCGCGCCGCCGGTGCAGGTCGGTGACACGCGTACCGCCCAGGTCGAGCAGAAGCCGGGCGGGCCCAAGCCGCAGATCCGCATTGGCGGGGTCTCGGTCGACAAGGGCAACATCAATTTCTCGGACTTCTTCGTCAAGCCCAACTACACCGCCAACCTGACCGGCATGAAGGGCTCGGTGTCCAAGGTGTCGTCGGGCGATCCCACGCCGGCCGACCTGGTGCTGGACGGCCGCATCGACGACGACGCGCCGGTCAATATCAGCGGCAAGCTCAATCCGCTGGGCGAGCAGTTGTTCCTCGATATTGCCGCCAAGGCCGCGGGCGTCGAACTGACGCGGCTCACCCCCTATGCCGCCAAGTACGCAGGCTACCCCATTACCAAGGGCAAGCTGACCGTCGACCTGGCCTACAAGATCGAGAACGGCAAGCTCGATGCGCGCAACCACCTGTTCCTCGATCAGCTGACCTTCGGCGAGCGCGTCGACAGTCCCGATGCGACCAAGCTGCCGGTGCTGCTGGCGGTGTCGCTGCTCAAGGACCGGAATGGTGTGATCGACGTGAACCTGCCGGTGTCGGGCTCGCTGTCGGATCCGGAGTTCAGCATCGGCGGCGTGATCGTGCGCGTGATCGTCAACCTGCTGACCAAGGCGATCACGTCGCCGTTCTCGCTGATCGCCTCGGCCTTCGGCGGCAGCGGCGAGGAGCTGGGCTATGTCGAGTTCGCGCCCGGCACCGCCACCCTGACCCCGGCGGCGAAGGACAAGATCGCCAAGCTGGGCCAGGCGCTCAATGACCGGCCCTCGCTGCGGCTGGAAATCAGCGGCCGCATCGATCCCGCCACCGATGAGGCCGGCGCGCGCCGCGCCTGGCTGGATGCGCGCGTGGCCGAGCAGAAGCGCCGCGACCTGCGCGACAACGCGCAGGCCGGCGCCGAGGCCGGCGACGACGAAGCCGGCGAACAGGGCGCCGAGGTCAAGGTATCGAAGGCCGAATACCCCAAATACCTGGAGCAGGTCTACAAGCGCACTTCGATGAAGAAGCCGCGCAACTTCGTCGGCTTTGCCAAGACCCTGCCGCCCGAGGAGATGGAAAAGCTGCTGATGGCCAACGCCACCGTTACCGAGGCCGACCTGAAGCGCCTGGCCGAGCAGCGCGCGCTGGTGGTCAAGCAGGCGCTCGAACGCGAAGGCAAGGTGCCGGAAAGCCGGCTGTTCCTGACCGCACCCAAGCTCAGCGCCGAGGGCCTCAAGGACAAGGGCACGCCCAACCGCGTGGACTTTTCCGTCCGCGGCTAGTCCGGGTGGCGGCGCCGCAACCTGCGGCGCCGCCACGGGCCCTGCGCCGAAAACCGGTATGATTCGGCCCGGACAATCCGTTCCATCGCCGAATCAGGAGTGAATTTTGCAGCAGGAGCCAATGGAAGCCGCCGTCGCCTACAAGACGTGGGTGTGCGTGATCTGTGGCTGGGTGTACGACGAAGAGCAGGGCTGGCCGGAAGACGGCATCGCCCCCGGCACGCGCTGGGAGGACATCCCCGATGACTGGCGTTGCCCGGAATGCGACGTCGGCAAGGGCGAATTCGCCATGATCGAGCTGTAACGCGGCAGGCACTTCTTAGTTGGTTTTTTCTGGCGGGTTCATCGTCACGCGATCTCGTTGTGGCTGACGCCATCGCCGCCGGCGCCGTGACATCAGTTGGAAGGCGCAGCCACCTGGGTTGCCTTCCAGGCTGCGAGTTCCGAAGGGCGCAATCCGTAGCGGGCCAGCACGCCCTCATGCAGCCGTCGGAGCTCTTCTATGATCAGCGCCTGCACGTTGTCATGTTCGACCTCGGGCACTTTTGCCAGTACGACCTGCCGAATAACAGCTAGCGCATCCTGGTCAGGGTGAAGCACGACGTCCCGTATTGCGTGTTTGACCACATCACGCCAGGCAAGGCGGAGCGGATCGGGTTCCGCCAGATCCTGCTTGATGGCCACGTACTCTTGGGTTGAACGCTCGTAGGCCCAAACGAAGACATCACGCAGCAATTCGACGCGGGTCATCTCATACACGCCAAGGATGGCGCGACTATAAGCTTGCTCCGGTACATCCAGGAAGGTCAGGGGGCAAAGGTTTGCACGGAACAGCGGCAGATTGGCCAAGAGGCGCGAGGTGCGTTTGTTGACGTCCGCAAATGGTTGCAGGTATGGCAGGTGCACCAGCATGAAGAATGACTGTTCGAAGGGATCGGAGATCCGGTCCACTTTCCCGAGCAGGATATTCAGTGCCTCCTCAATTTGCTGTGGTGCTGACAGGGGGCGGTAAACACTTTGGCCAATGTCCACGACGTGCTGTCGAATCCGGCCTTCATCGGCGGGGTTGGGTAGCAGGTTCTCCGACAACGCGCTATGCAGGTTCATCAACGTATAGCGGTCGAAACCCACCGTACCGATGTTCTCCACTAGCAGTTCGATGGCTGTCTTGTGGTTGAGGATCATCTGTGTTTCGATGGCCGCCTTGCCTTGCGCCGCCTTCCCGTGCTCGATCAACTCGCGGGTGTCGAGGCGGGAATAGGTGTTGCCCTCCAAATGACTGGACGCCCATGACAGGTCGATCAGCAGCCGGTTGAGGATGGCCCTGCTGTAGGTTCCGGCGGGCGCGTCAGGTTGCGCTGTCTTGCCCATCTTGTGCAACTGACGCCGAAGCGATTCCGAAAGATATCGTGTGACGTTAGGCCGATAGGCGTCAAGGAAGTCGCGTTGGTAGCCCACTGGCTTGCGTGCCTCCGGAGGCCGATCGATATACGCCGCGATGTCGCGGCTGTCGGCCGATAGCGGGATGTAATCCGGGAAGCGGTCTCGCTCAGGTAAGGATGCGGCAACCTCCGGCGTGTTCGCCCCGAAATAACGACGTGCGCGCCCTTCGCCGATTGCCGTGACCTGTCCGCCATCGATCCATTGGCTGATCCAGCGTTGGGCAGTCCGCCGCGCAAGGTCGGGATGCTGTGCCAGCAACTCGGCGAGCATCAATCCGGCGGAGGCGTTTCTGATGCTTTCTAGCAAGGCATGGGCGGTTGACATAATCGGCCGTGGCGCAGTTCGCTTAAGATGATGGCGCGATTGTGGCGCAGTTTTCTGAACTGCGCCACAAAGCGGGTGCCAATGTGGCGCAGTTTAGGCGGATAAGTGACGCAGGGAATACCTAGTTTGCCCAGCGAAATAACTCATCGGCGACGCGGCGGGATGCCGAGCTGGCGGAACGACAGGACTCGGTGATGGAGAGGTTGGGGTACCGTGAAAGCGCCGTTTGCGGCGCTGCGCGCGCCGACAGTTGAAGCGGGCAAGAAAAACGCGTGACTCCCGGACGCTGCGGTGGCGCTGGTCGTTCAGCCGTGCCTGCGCGGCGCGTGCCGGCTCAACCCCGCGCGCTGACGCTGCGCCAGGCAGCGCCGATACCGCATCGTATGCGGATGGCTGCAGCGCCACAGCGCCCAGAATACGGTAATGCACAGCAACGCCGCCATCATGACGGCAAGCAGGCCGATCGACATGGCGGCCCTCCTCCCGCTGGGTGTCGAGCAGACCCCGGCGGAGTCAGATCAGCAGCGGTAATGCCTCCAGCACCAGCACCGCGACCAGTGCGCCGATCAGCGCGCCCATGGTGCGGCAACTGATGCGCAGGAACTTGGCGGTCACCGGGATCGAGCCCATGGCGATCACGCCTACCAGCGCCATCGGAATCAGGAATACAAGATCATGCGCGGTGAAGTGCATGGCGGTCTCCTGTCTCTCTCTTTTGTGATTCCAGTATAGGCAGTGTGTGCCGTATGGATGGTGTGCGCATCGGGATTGTCCCCGATGCGGCGCTTGTCCTTGTCCGGCAGGTATCGGTGGCCGCACTTGCCCGGGCCGGGCCGTTGCGCGACGTACGCAATCCGAGCCTTTTTTCGGCTTGCCGCTCTCGAAGCGCATAACCCGTGTCCTATGCTGAGCAGAGACGCGGGGCGTGTTTCCCCTTTCGTGCGATGCCCCGCCGACGAGAGACGGAGGTGGCTATGGAACTTCACATGCGATCGCACCACTACGTGCGGCGCCTGCCGGACTGGACCGCGGCAGCGGTTTCGGGCCTGGCGGCGGGCGCGTTGCTGCTGGTGCTGGAGCTGTTCTGGTCGTCGATGGTGTCGGGCGTGAACCCCTGGGTGGCGACGCGCATGATCGCGGCGATCGTAATGGGGCCTGAGGTGCTGCAGACCTCGCTGTTCAGCGTCGGCACCGTGGCCGCGGCGCTGGTGATCCACTTCGTGCTGGGCGCCGTGCTGGGCATGATCCTGGCGGCAATCCTGGCGCCGTTCACGCTCGATTCCAGCCTGGGCCTGGCCATGCTGGCGGGCGCGGTGTTCGGGGTGGTGGTCTACGTCTTCAACTTCTATGTGATGACGCGGGCGTTCCCGTGGTTTGTCGAGGTGCGCGGCTGGCATACCTTTGTCGGACACCTGATTTTCGGCATCGCGGCGGCGGCGTGCTACTGGAAGCTGGAAAGCAAGGACGTGTCGCACTGAGCCGAAGCCGGCCGGTATGCGGCCGATACGCGGCCAGTACACGGCAGGGCACATAGCGCTGCAGCGGCGGCGGGGATCACGGGTTCCCGCCGCCGCTTTTTCCTTGCGCGCGCGCTTGTGCAGTGCGACACCGATGCGCCGGCGTGTCGCCTTGCAGTGACCTGACGGCATGCACTAGTCTTATCTCTACCTGCGTGACTTGCGCATCCCTCGCCGCGCGCGAGGAGGAGGGTGGATATGGCGATGGCCATCGCACTCGTCGTCATGGTTGCCGCATCGGTGCTCTTCCATTTCCTGAGCCCGTGGTGGGCAACGCCGCTGGCGTCCAACTGGAAACAGATGGACGACACGCTGACCATTACCCTCGTCATCACCGGCATCTTCTTTATCGGCATCAACCTGTTCGTCGGCTACATCGTCTGGCGCTTCCGCCATGATGCGCCGCACCCCAACGGCGGCAGCGGCCACCGAGCGTCCTATCATCCTGAAAACAGCAGGCTGGAACTCTGGCTGATCGGCGGCACCACGCTGGGCGTGATCCTGCTGCTGGCGCCGGGTTTGTTCGTCTACGCCGACTACGTGCGCCCGCCGCGCGAGGCGATGGTGATGGAAGTGGTCGGGCAGCAGTGGTCATGGGCCTTCCGCTTTCCCGGCAAGAGCGGGCAGCTGGGCGCTTCCGACGCGCGCTTCGTCACCGGCGCCAATCCGCTCGGGCTGGATCCGGACGATCCGCGCGGGCTCGACAACATCGTTATCGTCGGCCCGGAAGTGCACCTGCCGCTGAACCAGCCGGTCAAGGTGCTGCTGCGCTCCAAGGACGTGCTGCATGACTTCTACGTGCCGCCGTTCCGCGCGCGCATGAACATGGTGCCCGGCATGGTGACGTCATTCTGGTTCACGCCGACGCAGACGGGACGCTTCGACATCCTGTGCGCGCAGCTGTGCGGCGTGGGGCATTACAACATGCGCGGCACGGTGGTGGTGGAAGAGCCGGCCGCGTTCGAGGCGTGGCTGGCGAAGCAGCAGACCTTTGCCATGACGCTGGCGAAGGCCGCGGCGCCGCCCGCTGCGATGGCCGCGGCAGCGCCAGGTGCCGCGGGTGCGGCCGGCACCATCGAGAAGGGCCGCGCGCTGGCGCAGAGCAAGGGCTGCGTCGGCTGCCACAGCATCGATGGCAATCCGGGCGTGGGGCCGACCTGGAAGGGCCTGTACGGCAAGACCGAAAGCTTTGCCGACGGCAGCAGCGCCAAGGTGGACGATGCCTTCCTGCACAAGGAGATTGCGGACCCGCATGCGCGGCTGGTCAAGGGCTACGGTCCGGTGATGCCGAAGGTGCCGATCAGCGACGACGAGGTCGCGGCGCTGACCGCGTATATCAAGTCGGTCAGCAGCGGCGCGGCCGACGCCGGCACGGTGGCGCCGGTCGCTCCCGCGGACGTGCCGCCGGGGCCAGCCGCCGCCACCAGCGCCGCCACGACCGCGGCGGCGGGTTCGGCAGCACCCGCGGCCACGGCCGGCGCCGCGTCCGGCACCTATACCACTTCGACGGCCGTCGCGGTGCCGCCCACGGCCGCGCCCGCGCCGCCGCGCCAGTGAGGAGACCTGCATGGCCTACGCCGATGACGCCGCCCATCACGCGCCGCAGAGCTTCTGGACGCGCTATGTCTGGAGCCAGGACCACAAGGTCATCGCCGTGCAATACACCATCGTGGCGATCGTGGTGGGCCTGGTGGGCGTGGCGCTGTCCAACCTGATGCGCATGCAGCTGGGCTTCCCGGGCCGCTTCGAGTTTATCGACGTCAACCGCTACTACCAGTTCGTCACCATGCACGGCATGATCATGGTGATCTACCTGCTGACCGCGCTGTTCCTGGGCGGTTTCGGCAACTACCTGATCCCGCTGATGGTGGGGGCGCGCGACATGGTGTTCCCCTTCCTCAACATGCTCAGCTTCTGGGTCTACCTGCTGTCGGTGATCGTGCTGCTGGCCAGCTTCTTCGTGCCGGGCGGGCCCACCGGCGCGGGCTGGACGCTGTATCCGCCGCAGGCCATCCTGCCCGGCACGCCGGGGCACGACTGGGGCATCATCCTGATGCTGGTATCGCTGGCGATCTTCATCGTCGCGGCGACGATGGGCGGGCTCAACTACGTCACCACCGTGCTGCAGGCGCGCACCGAGGGCATGACGCTGCTGCGCATGCCGCTGTCGGTGTGGGGCATCTTCATGGCGACCATCCTCGCGCTGCTGGCGTTTCCGGCGCTGTTCGTGTCGGCGGTGATGATGCTGCTCGACAAGACCATGGGCACCAGCTTCTTCATGCCCGCGATGGTGTCGATGGGGCAGCAGCTGCAGTACAAGGGCGGCAGCCCGCTGCTGTTCCAGCACCTGTTCTGGTTCTTCGGCCACCCCGAGGTCTATATCGTCGCGCTGCCGGCCTTCGGCATCGTCTCGGACCTGATCAGCGTGCATTCGCGCAAGAGCATCTTCGGCTACCGCACCATGGTCTGGGCGATCCTGGCGATCGGCGTGCTGTCGGTGGTGGTGTGGGCGCACCATATGTTCGTCAGCGGCATGAACCCGTATTTCGGCTTCTTCTTCGCCACCACCACGCTGATCATCGCGATCCCGACCGCGATCAAGGTCTACAACTGGGTCATCACGCTATGGCGCGGCGATATCCATTTCACCGTGCCGATGCTGTTCGCCATCGCCTTCATCAGCACCTTCATCATCGGCGGGCTGACCGGGCTGTTCCTGGGCAACGTCAGCGTCGACATCCCGCTGTCGAACACCTACTTCGTGGTGGCGCACTTCCACATGGTGATGGGCGTGTCTCCGATCCTGGTGGTGTTCGGCGGGCTCTACCACTGGTATCCCAAGGTGACGGGGCGGATGCTGGACGACAGGATGGGCAACATCCACTTCTGGGTGACCTTCGTCGGCACCTATGCCATCTTCTTCCCGATGCACTACCTGGGCGTGCTCGGGATGCCGCGGCGCTACTACGCCTGGGAGAACTACGCCTTTATCCCGGAATCGGCGCATGTGATGAACATGTATATCTCGGTGGCCGCGTTCGTGGTCGCCACGGCGCAGCTGATCTTTGTCTTCAACCTGTTCTGGAGCCTGCGGCACGGGCGCAAGGCCGATGGCAATCCGTGGCGCGCGGCCTCGCTGGAATGGCAGACGCCGCAGACCCCGCCCGCGCACGGCAACTGGGGCCCGCACCTGCCGGTGGTGTACCGCTGGGCCTATGCCTACAGCGTGCCGGGCGCGCGCGACGACTTTATCGCCCAGAACGCGCCGCCGGAGGAAGGCGGGCCGGAGCCTGAACCGCACGCCAGCCGTGGAGCCGTAGCATGAACGCCGACGCCGTCTACAAGGTCAGCCGCGACGACTTCGGCGGCAACCCGTCCGGCGAGAACGCCGCCAACCGCCACCCGCAGCGCCGCGCACCCGCCAGCATCGGCCTGTGGGTGTTCATGGGCGTGGTCACGTCGCTGTTCGCGCTGTTCCTGACGGCCTACGCGCTGCGCATGGACAGCCCCGACTGGCACCGCATCGCGCTGCCGTGGCAGGTATGGCTGTCGACCGCGCTGCTGGCCGCGGGCAGTGTGGCGATGGCGGTGGCCTCGCGCGCGGCGGGCCGGGGCGAGATGGCCGCGGCCAGGCGCGCGCTGCGCCTGGGCGGGCTGGGCGCGGCCGCTTTCGTCGCCTCGCAGCTGTGGGCATGGCAGGCGCTCGGCGCGATGCAGGTGATGCCGGCCGGCAATCCGGCCGGCAGCTTCTTCTACCTGCTGACCGCGATGCACGGGCTGCACGTGCTGGGCGGCCTGGCTGGCTGGGGCTTCGCCATGACGGCGCGCGGCAGCGGCGAGGCCGCGGTGCTGCGCCTGCGGCTGTGCGCGCGCTACTGGCATTTCCTGCTGGCGGTGTGGGCGGTGCTGCTGGCGGCGCTGGGCTGGCTCACGCCCGAACTGGTGCGCTACATCTGCGGCACGGCCTAGCGCCGGCGGCAAGGAGGACCGGCATGTCCACGCAACTGTCTTCACCATCGGCCGCCCCCGCGGTGGCGCCCGCGCCGCCCGCGCCGCCGGTCGGCGGCGTGCGCGGCATGCTGGCCGACTGGTCGGCGGACCAGCAGGCCTTCAAGGTGTCGTGGGGCAAGGCGATGATGTGGATCTTCCTGCTGTCCGACACCTTCGTCTTCAGCTGCTTCCTGACCGGCTACATGACCGTGCGCATGTCGACCACGGTGCCGTGGCCCAACCCGAGCGAGGTGTTCGCGCTGCACGTGGGCGGCGCCGACATCCCGCTGCTGCTGATCGCCATCATGACCTTCGTGCTGATCACCAGCAGCGGCACCATGGCGATGGCGGTCAACTTTGCCTATCGCCGCGCGCGCCGCGAATGCGCGACGCTGATGTTCATCACCGCGGCGTTCGGCGCGCTGTTCGTCGGCATGCAGGCCTTCGAATGGACCAAGCTGATCGTCGACGAGGGCGTGCGGCCGTGGGGCAACCCGATGGGCGCGGCGCAGTTCGGCTCCACCTTCTTCATGATCACGGGCTTCCACGGCCTGCATGTGTCATGCGGCGTGATCTACCTGCTGGTGGTGGCCACGCGCGTGCTGCGCGGGCGCTACGAAGCAACCGGAAACTACCAGATCGTCGAGATTGCCGGCCTGTACTGGCACTTCGTCGACCTGGTGTGGGTATTCATCTTTGCGCTGTTCTATCTCTGGTGAGGGTGGCCATGGCATCGAACCCTGCAACCCCCGCGGCGCCAGCAACGCCTGCGCATGCTGCTGGCGGGGACGCCGCGCACCACGGCCAGCAGCATCCGATCGGGCTGTACCTGAAGATCTGGCTGCTGCTGTTCGTGCTGTCCGCGCTGTCGTACATGGTCGATTACTTCCATGTCAGCGGCTACCTGCGCTGGACCCTGATCCTGCTGTTCATGGGACTGAAGGCGGGCCTGATCGTGGCAGTGTTCATGCACATGGCCTGGGAGCGCATGGCGCTGATCTGCGCCATCCTGATCCCGCCGCTGTGCCTGCTGGTGCTGGTCTGGCTGATGGCGGAAGAAGCGAATCATACGTTCCTGACGCGCGGCATCTTCTTCCGCTGACGGGGAGGCGCCGCCGGCCCCGGGGAGGGAGCCGGCGGCACGCCGCCTGGCACGGTGCCCGGGCGCTCAGGCCTGGGTGATGAACTTGGTCACCAGGTAGCCGTCGAAGGTCTCCAGGCCGCCTTCGCTGCCGATGCCCGAATCCTTGATGCCGCCGAACGGGGTCTCGGCCAGCGCCATGCCGAAGTGGTTGATGTTGACCATGCCGGCTTCGAGGCCGTTGGACACCTCGGTCGCGGTCTTCAGCGAGTTGGTGAACACATACGACGCCAGGCCGTAGGGCAGGCTGTTGGCGCGGCGCAGCACCTCGGCGGTGTCCTTGAAGCGCGTCACCGGCGCCACCGGGCCGAAGGGCTCGTCGGTCATCAGGCGCGAGTCGTCCGGCAGGTCGGTGACCACGGTGGGGGCGAAGAAGTATCCCTTGTCACCCAGGCGCGAGCCGCCTGCCACCACCTTGCCGCCACGCTGGCTGGCATCGTCGAGGAACTGTTCCATCGACAGCACGCGGCGCTCGTGCGCCAGCGGGCCCATCTGGGTGCCGTCTTCCAGGCCGTTGCCGACCTTGATCGAGCCGATCACCTCGGTAAAGCGCGCCAGGAAGCGGTCATAGGCCTTCTCCTGGACGTAGAAGCGCGTGGGCGACACGCACACCTGGCCGGCGTTGCGCAGCTTGAAGCGCGCCAGCATCTCGGCGGCCGGGTCGATGTCGGCATCGTCGAACACCAGCACCGGCGAATGCCCGCCCAGCTCCATGGTCACGCGCTTCATGTGCGCGCCGGCCAGCGCCGCCAGCTGCTTGCCCACCGGCACCGAGCCGGTGAACGAGATCTTGCGCACGATCGGCGATTCGATCAGGTAGGTCGAGACCTCGGCCGGCACGCCCCAGACGATGTTGAGCACGCCCGGCGGCAGGCCGGCATCGTGGAACAGCTGCGCCAGCGCCACCACCGCGCTGGGCGAGTCCTCCGGCCCCTTCAGGATCAGCGTGCAGCCCGCGCCCACCGCGGCGACGATCTTGCGGATGGCCTGGTTGAAGGGGAAGTTCCACGGCGTGAACGCGGCGCAGACGCCGATCGGCTCGCGCACTACCAGCTGGCGCACATTGGGCTGGCGCGGCGGGATCACGCGGCCGTAGATGCGGCGGCATTCCTCGGCGTGCCAGTCGGCGTGCTCGGCGCAGACCATGATCTCGCCGACCGCCTCGGCCAGCGGCTTGCCCTGGTCCAGCGTGATATTGCGGCCGATGTCGCGGGCGCGCTCACGGGCGAGCTCGCCGACGCGGCGCAGGATCTTGCCGCGCTCCAGCGGCGAGGTCTTCTTCCAGGTTTCGAAGGCGCGCTGCGCGGCGGCCAGGGCGCGGTCCAGGTCGGCGCGCGTGGCGTGCGGCAACTGGCCCAGCACTTCCTGCGTGGCCGGGTTGATGACCTCCTGCTCGCGCCGGTCGCCTCCCTTGATGAATTCCCCGTCGATATAGAGGGCGAGATCCTGGTACATGCGTGTTCTCCTGGTGGGCGGTGAAACCGCAAGCTTAACCCGGCCGCCGCGTTCATGCAGCGCGCCGGGTGCCGGTCCGCCAGGAATGTGCGGGAACGGGCGCGCTGGCCGCCGGCCCGTTTGTCCGGTCAGGCGGGATCGCGGGTGCGTGCCATGGCGGGGGTTCCGGCCACGGTGCCGGTGCGCGTGGCCTCCACCACCAGGATCACCAGCAGCGTGATCAGGCTCAGCCCGAACACCGCATAGCCGATGCTGTCGCCCTCGATCGCAAACAGGCTGGGCGCGTAGGTCGGGCTGGTGCAGATCATGGTGCCGGCCGACATGCCGGTGTAGTGCATGCCGCAGACCGCCACGCCCATCACCACGGCCGCCGCCAGCTGCTTGCCGCCGGTCTTCACCGTGACCGCCAGCCACAGCGCCACCACCGATACCACCACCGCGATCACCACCGACAGCCCGATGATGGCGAGATCCCAGTCGAAACGGGTATTGGAGCGGATCGCCGCCATGCCGGTGTAGTGCATCGCCACCACGCCCAGTCCGGTCAGCACGCCACCCTGCACCACGTTGCCGGTACGGCTGCCGCGCGGCCGCGACGCGATCGCCAGGCCCGCCCCGGCCAGCACCATCACCACCAGCAGCGAGGCCAGCGTGGTGAACAGCCCGAACTCGCGGTGGGTCGGGGTCTGGTAGGCCACCATGCCGATGAAATGCATCGACCAGACCGCGCCGCCGCCCAGCGCCACGCTGGCGCACAGCAGCCGGTCGACGTCCAGGCGCCCGTCGGGCTGGCGCACGCGGCGCGACCAGCGCAGGCCGACATAGGCGCCGCATACCGAGATCAGGAACGACAGGCCCACCATCGGCCAGTCATAGGCAAACGGCACCAGGGCGCCGGCAACAGGCTCGAAACCGACAAACATGACCCCACCTCCTTGTTTTGACAGCGACGGAAGGCGCTCGCGCCGGTCGGATCCATCCGGATAAGCCCGGATAATCCCGGATATCACCGTCCGGCAGCCGGCCCGGGACGCGCTGGTCCCTTGCGGAGTATGGGGTCGCCGGCCATCGCCGGAAAATAACTCATTCAGGTAAAAAACGGCGCGAGACGCAGCCTGGCGTGCTTGAAGCGCCCTGTGGGCAGGCATAGACTGGGCGGATTGCCGCCAGCCGACGCCCCATGAAGCCCGATGCCAGACTGACCACCGGCCCGATCGGCCGGACCTTGCTGCTGTTCTCGCTGCCGGTGCTCGGCAGCAACATCCTGCAGTCGCTGAACGCCTCGATCAACTCGGTCTGGGTCGGGCGCTTCCTGGGCGAGGCCGCGCTGACCGCCACCTCCAACGCCAACATCATCCTGTTCTTCCTGCTCGGCGTGGTGTTTGGCATCAGCATGGCCAACACCATCATGATCGGCCAGGCCGTCGGCGCGCGCGACGTCGACGAGGCGCGCCGCGTGGTCGGCACCAGCACCACCTTCTTCGTCGCGCTGTCGGTGCTGGCCTCGGCGTTCGGCTACTTCTACACCCCCGACATCCTGGCAGCGATGCGGACCCCGCCCGATGCCGCGCCGCTGGCGGTGGCCTATCTGCGCATCATTTTCCTGGCGCTGCCGTTCATGTACTTCTACAACTTCGTGATGATGACGCTGCGCGGCGCCGGCGACTCGCGCACGCCGTTCTGGTTCATGCTGCTGTCGGTGGTGCTGGACGTGGTGCTCAACCCGGTGCTGATCTTCGGCGTGGGTCCGATCCCCGCCATGGGCATCGCCGGCTCGGCGCTGGCCACGCTGATCGCCCAGCTGGCGAGCCTGGCGGCGATGATGGCGCTGCTGTACCGGCGCCGGCATTTCCTGCTGCTGCATCGCGGCCAGCTGGCGCTGCTGGTGCCGGACCCGGCGATCCTGCGCGCGCTGGTGGTCAAGGGCCTGCCGATGGGGCTGCAGATGGTGGTGATCTCGTCGTCGGCGATCGTGATGATGGCGCTGGTCAACGCCTATGGCTCGCAGACCACTGCCGCCTATGGCGTGGCGTCGCAGCTGTGGACCTATGTGCAGATGCCCGCGCTGGCGGTGGGCGCGAGCGTGTCGTCGATGGTGGCGCAGAACGTCGGCGCCGGGCTGTGGCAGCGCGTGGCGCGCATCACGCGCATGGGGCTGCTGTTCAACGTGGCCATGACCGGCGCGCTGGTGGCGCTGATCTACCTGTTCAACCGCCATTCGCTGGGGCTGTTCCTCGGCACCGACGGCGTCGCCATCGGCATCGCCCAGCATATCAACGTGGTGGTGCTGTGGTCGTTCATCCTGTTCGGCTTCACCATCGTCATTTTCGGCACGGTGCGCGCCACCGGCGCGGTGATGGCGCCGCTGGTGATCCTGTTCCTGTCGATGTGGGTGATCCGGCTGCCGTTCGCCTGGGCGCTGGGCCCGCGCATCGGCGCCGACGCGATCTGGTGGAGCTTCCCGCTCGGCTCGGTGGTGTCGCTGGCGCTGGCGCTCGGCTACTACCGCTTCGGCAACTGGCGTGGCAGCCAGATCCTGCCCGCCGTGGCGCATCCCGCGGAGGCGGTGGGGCAGGCGCCCGATACCAGCATGGGCACGCCCTGCGAAGACGCCGGCGAGGTTGTCGATGCGGCGAGCAGTGCCAGGCCAGCTGCCGAAGCCGCGCGCTGATTGCTCTGCGGCGCCCGCATTGAAAGCCTTCCGAAAGATCGATGTGTCATCGTGTCATCGCTGGCACTCCCTCCCAGCGCGCGCGTGCCCGCCGACCCGGCAGCGGCGCGCGTCTTTGCGGCCGCACCCTTGCGTCGATGCAAGGGTGCGCGCCGTCTTGTTCCGCCTGGCGTTCCTGTCGACTTTCCGTTCGGATTCCTTGCGTCCAAATACATCACGACGTGATGCATTTGCGCGTGCGCCATCGCCGGCTTTGCCTTGTTTTAAGCGGTTATTGGTAAATACCCCTAAAACCGGACAAATGAAAGGCACCTGAAAGATCACGTCTCTAAGGTTCGGGTCAACCGTCGGGAAGCATGCCGTCCTGCATGCGCGGCGCGCCTGAGCCAGTGCGCCCCCGGCACGGCATTTCGTGAACTTTGAGGAGAATCGTTTTGCGCATACGCAGCCAAAAGGACTTTGCCTCCGGCCTGATGTTCATTCTGGTCGGGCTGGGCTTTTCCTGGGTCGCTCGCGGCTATTCCATGGGGACGGCCGCCAAGATGGGACCCGGATATTTTCCATTCCTGCTGGGCCTGGTGCTTGCCGTGCTGGGCGCGGTGGTGTTGCTGACCTCGATGTCGCCGAAAGGCGAGCAAGACCATCTGGCGCGCTGGGACCTGAAGACGCTGCTGTGGATCCTGGGCTCGGTGGTGCTGTTCGGCCTGCTGCTCAAGCCGCTGGGCATGGTGCTGTCGGTGTTCGTGCTGGTGCTGGTGTCGTCGATGGCGAGCCATGAGTTCAGCTGGAAGGGCGCGCTGCTCAACGCGGTGGTGCTGGTGCTGATCAGCCTGGGCGCGTTCGTGTACGGCATCAACCTGCAGATGCCGGTGTGGCCGGCCTTCATCACCGGTTAAGGAGCGCCGCATCATGGAATTGTTTGAACACCTCGCGCTGGGCTTCTCCACGGCCCTGTCGCTGCAGAACCTGGCCTATGCCTTCCTGGGCTGCGTGCTGGGGACACTGATCGGCGTACTGCCGGGCCTGGGGCCGCTGGCCACCATCGCCATGCTGCTGCCGATCACCTACACGCTGCCGCCGGTGGCCGCGCTGATCATGCTGGCCGGCATCTACTACGGTGCGCAGTATGGTGGCTCGACCACCGCCATCCTGGTGAACCTGCCCGGTGAATCGTCGTCGGTGGTGACCACCATCGACGGCTACCAGATGGCGCGCCGGGGACGAGCGGGGGTGGCGCTGGCGACAGCGGGCCTGGGCTCGTTCTTCGCCGGCTGCGTGGCCACGCTGATCCTGGCCGCCTTCGCCACGCCGCTGTCGGAAATCGCCTTCAAGTTCGGCCCGGCCGAATACTTCTCGCTGATGGTGCTGGGGCTGATCGGTGCCGTGGTGCTGGCTTCCGGCTCGCTGCCCAAGGCGATCGCGATGATCGTGCTGGGCCTGCTGCTGGGCCTGATCGGCACCGACGTGAACTCCGGCGCCGCGCGCTTCTCGTTCGACGTGCCGGAGCTGACCGACGGCATCGACTTCGTGGCGCTGGCGATGGGCATGTTCGGCTTTGCCGAGATCATCGCCAACCTGGAACAGAAGGAAGCCCGCGAGACCTTCACCAACAAGGTCACCAACCTGTTCCCGACCCGCGAAGACTTCAAGCGCATGATCCCGGCCGTGCTGCGCGGCACCGCGCTGGGTTCGGCACTGGGCATCCTGCCGGGCGGCGGCGCCTCGCTGGCTTCGTTCGCGGCGTACTCGCTCGAGAAGAAGACGTCCAAGAACGCGCACGAATTCGGCAAGGGCGCGATCGAAGGCGTGGCCGGTCCGGAATCGGCCAACAACGCCGCGGCGCAGACCTCGTTCATCCCGCTGCTGACGCTGGGCATCCCGCCCAACGCGGTGATGGCGCTGATGGTGGGGGCGATGACCATCCACAACATCCAGCCCGGCCCGCAGGTGATGACCAGCAACCCGTCGCTGTTCTGGGGCCTGATCGCCTCGATGTGGATCGGCAACCTGATGCTGATCATCCTGAACCTGCCGATGATCGGCATCTGGGTGAAGCTGCTGACCGTGCCGTACCGCTTCCTGTACCCGGCGATCCTGGTGTTCTGCGGCATCGGCGTGTACTCGGTCAACAACCAGACCTTCGACGTGTTCATGGCCGCCGGCTTTGGCGTGATCGGCTACCTGTTCCTGAAGCTGAAGTGCGAACCCGCGCCGCTGCTGCTCGGCTTCGTGCTCGGGCCGATGATGGAAGAGAACTTCCGCCGCACGCTGCTGCTGTCGCGTGGCGACTTCAGCGTGTTCGTGACCCGGCCGCTGTCGGTGGGCCTGCTGATCGCAGCCGCCGCGCTGGTGGCAGTGGTGGCGCTGCCGTCGATCAAGGCCAAGCGCGAGGAAGCGTTCCAGGAAGACTAGCGCCTGCGCGCGCCCCGGAATGGCGCCGGCGCCTTGACCGCGACCGGCGTACGCAATGCAAGCATTCGGGGTGCCTTCGCGCACCCCGTTTTCTTTCGCGGACGCGCCGCGCATCCGCGCCCTTATTCCCCAGAGAGTGCCCGACTGCGGCAGCAGTCATGGGCTGCGCATGATGATCAGGATTCCGCACCATCGGGTGCGCCGACAGCGCCCATGAAACCGCCTACCCTTGACCGGTTTTTCTCCAGAATTTATGTGCTCAAGCTGGTCCAGTCGAGCCCGTCGACGGTGCTCAGCCTGGTCGACCGGCTGCGCGAGCGCGGCATCGACAAGAACATCCGCTCGCTGCGGCCGATCCTGCGCAGCCTGATGATGGCCCGCGCCATTACCGCGGAGCTGGTCGAAGGCAGCGGCCGCGTGTATTGCATCACCGCGCAGGGGCGGGCGGAACTGGAGTCTTATCTCTCGCACCTGGCCGTGCTGAAGGCGGAGCTGGAACCTGCCGATGAAGCGCTGGGGCGGGGCGATGCCCAAGTCTGAACCGATGGTGCAGCCCCGGCATGTGGAACGCCGCAGCAGTTCGCCGCGCTGATCGGCCGGAAAGTGAAGACCCGGAGCGGGACCGTAGCCGGGCTCGGCATCAAGGCTGACGAATCGCAAGCAGGGGTGGGCGCATCCGACGCCAGCCCTATAACTGTCAGTCAGATTCCGTATTGGAATTTGTGCGACGGCCTCGGTACAGTGGACTGGCCAAGGAACAGCAGTTCGCTGTCCTTGCGTGAACACTAAGGAGACCAGCTCATGGCAAGCAATACGGAACAGCAAGCCCTCCCGACATCCCATGCGGACATCCAGTCGAGCGTAGTACGGAGATATGACGTGCCGCGCTCAGCATCGATTTCGATCGAGGTCTATGAGTTGGGTACCGGTCCGACTATTGTGTTGTTGCCATCGCTCGGGCGCGGCGCTACCGACATGCTGGAACTTGCTGAGCCGCTGTCGTCCGCCGGATACCGGGTTCTCTGCCCGGAGCCGCGCGGCAATGGCCGCAGCACGGGCCCGCTGGCCGACAAGACCTTGCATGATTGGGCCGAAGATATCGCGGCGGTGATCGAGCACGCCGGCCAGGCCCCAGTCGTGATCGTCGGGCACGCACATGGCAACTGGATCGCGCGCACCGTGGCGAGCGATCGACCGGACCTGGTGCGCGCGCTGGTGTTGCTGGCGGGCTCGGCAGGGAAGGTGCCGAAGGGCGTCGATGCCGTGCCGATTCCACCGGAAGTGCGCGCCCAGATCGAGCGTTGCGGGGATACAGCCTTGCCGGATCCGGTACGTCTGGAAAGCCTGCGAGCGGTGTTCTTCGCGCCCGGTAACGACCCTGAGCCATGGCTGCACGGCTGGAACACGGAGTTGATGACCATGCAGACGCTTGCACAGAAGCGCACGCCAGTCGATGACTTCTTTGCGGGTGGCAACGTACCGATCCTGAACGTGCAGGCCGAGTTCGACGTCATCGCGCCGCAACGCTATGCCGGCGTGCTCCGGGAGTACCTGGGCGACCGTGTCACCAACCTCACGATCCGCGGTGCCGCGCATGCCTTGCTACCGGAGCGGCCCGATGAGGTGGTGAGTGCCATCCTCAGCTACCTGACCGCGCTTGCGCCTGGGGAAAGCGTGGCCGCATGACGCGCTATTCCGCGATCGGCTCGCTCATCACCTCATCCAGGACTCGCTGGACCAGGTCGCTGGGCGCCTGTTCTCGCCAGATTGCATAGAGCTGGATATGGCCGGCGGTCTGTCCGATCTCGCGGAACACCACACCCGGTAGTCCAGCCCGTGCGTAGGAGCGAGGCACCAGGGCCACGCCCAAGCCGAGCTTCACCATCTGGAAGGTGGTCAGCGGGTTCCGTGCCGTATGGGCAATGACGGGACTGAAACCCGCATGCAGGCATGAGGCAATCATGCCGTCAAACAGTGCAGGCGCATGGTCGCGCGAGAACGCGACTAACGGTATGCCTTCCAGATCCCTGAGCGTCAGATCAGTCTTCGTTGCCAGCGCATGGCCTTCCGGCACGACGACCGTGAAATGCTCGGTGAAAATGGGGGCCTTGCCCAGTCCACCTCGCGTGGGGACCGAATGCACGATGCCGATATCGAGCTTGCCCTGTAGTACGGCATGCGCCTGATCTGCCGAG
Organism: Cupriavidus alkaliphilus; assembly: GCF_014191175.1. Lineage (NCBI taxonomy): Bacteria > Pseudomonadati > Pseudomonadota > Betaproteobacteria > Burkholderiales > Burkholderiaceae > Cupriavidus > Cupriavidus alkaliphilus. The sequence continues at coordinate 197,254 of NZ_JACHWE010000007.1, forward strand.
CCCATGTCGGTCACGGCAATGTGCAAGCCGGGAAAGCGCTCCGCCATGCGCGTCAAGATGGTCGGCAGCACATGGAAGATTCCCGATGTCACCATCCCGATCTGCAGCGTGCCGATCTCTCCGGCCGCGGTGCGCTGCGCTTTCGTCACGGCCACGCGGACCTGTTCGAGCATGGCCCGGCAATCCGCCTGAAATGCGCGACCCGCATCGGTCAGGCGTACTTCCCGACGGTTCCGGACGAGCAGTTCGACACCCATCTCGTCCTCCAGCGCCTTGATCTGCTGAGAGAGCGGCGGCTGCGACATGTGCAGGCGCACGGCGGCCTTGCTGAAGTTCAGTTCATCCGCGACGGTGACGAAGTAAAGCAGTTGTCGGAGTTCCATGCCGTTGATATTTCATGCGTGACAGGCCACTAGGATAGCCGCAACGCGCTTGCACAGGTCCCGCGCCGCGTCATACGCGAGCCCTATAACTCATGGTGCGAAACAGTATTGGACGGCATCCATGCCCGTCCCTACAGTGCCCTGCATAGCGCGGCGCGATGACCGCGTAGCCACCGAAGGAGACAGGCATGGAAAGGAAGGTTGGTATGCGGCGCCGCGCGGCGCTTGGCGCAGTTGGCGCAATTGGCGCGGTGGCGATGATGGCCGGGTGGAATCCGGCCGCTTTTGCTGCCGACGCGTATCCCAATCGCCCGATCAAGATGATCATTCCCTACACCCCGGGAGGGTCGATCGACACGGTGGGTCGCCTGGTCGCGGCGCAACTGCAACGGCAGATGGGGCAGGCGATTGTGATCGAAAATCGGCCCGGCGCATCGGGAATGATCGGATCTGAAGCCGTGGCAAAGGCAGCGGCCGATGGCTATACGCTACTCTTCAATGCCTCCAGCCAGGTCTACTTGCCGCTGGTTGCGAAGAACGCACCGTACGACGCGATCAAGGACTTCACGCCGATTGCGCAAGTGGGCCACGTGCCGCTGATCGTCGTAGCCAACACCAACCTTCCTGCTGGTTCTCTGCGCGACCTGGTCAAGCTGGCGAAGGCCAAGCCGCGGACCTACACCTGGGCCACCTCGGGCCTCGGCACCACGAGCCATCTCGCGGAAGAGATGATTCGCCATGCATTCAAGCTGGACATGGATATCGTGTCCTACAAGGGTGCCGTGCCGCAGTTGAACGACGTGATGGGCGGGCACGTATCGGCGGCGGTGTCGCCGATGCCGGGCGCCTATCCGTTCGTCAAGGCCGGACGCCTGAAGGTTCTGGCGGTCACCAGCAGCAAGCGAATCCCGCAGCTCCCCGGCGTGCCGACGGTCGCCGAAAGCGGCCTGCCAGGGTTCGAACTGCTCTCCTGGTACGGGCTCTGGGGTCCCGCCAACCTGCCGGCTGAGATCACCCGCAAGCTGTCGCAGGAGGTCAACAAGGCCGTGCGGGAAACCAGCATGAAAGCGCGGTTCGACGACCTGGCGTTCGAAACGGCGCAGTCCACGCCGGAGCAATTCAAGGTGGTGATCAAGGACGAGATCGACAAGGTTGCCGGCATCGTCAAGTCAGCCAATATCCGGATCGACTGAGCAGGCGTCGAGGGCAATCATGCATCAGCAAACGAAATCGATGGCCATCACGCACGATATCGCCGGATGGGTCGCAGGGATACGCAATACCGATCTGCCAGACGCGGTGCGCCAGGCGGTTGGAGAACTCTCGCTGGATACGTTCGGCGCCGGGCTGACCGGGCATGACGAGCCCTGGTCGCAGGCAATCAGCGGTTGGGCGAGCGAGGGCTACGCCGCTCCGCGCGGCGTCGGGGCCCGGGCATGGGGCAGGCGGGGGAGGCGATACCGCGCCGCAGACGCGGCACTGGTGAACGGCGCCGCGGCACACGCCTACGAACTGGACGACTTCCATAACGCCAAGGTCCATCTGGGTGCGGTGGTATTGCCTGCGGTATTCGCGCTGGCGGAGACGCTGGACGCGCCGCCCGGGCGGGTAGAGACCGCCATCGCAGTCGGCTACGAAACGATGATCCGCTGCTCGCTGGCGCTGCAGCCGGCGCGGGCGCGGATGAAGGGGTGGCATATGACGGCCGTGTGCGCGCCGCTCGGCGCGGCAGCGGCCTCGGCAGTGATGCTCGGCCTCGATGCCGAGCGTACCGGCTGGGCCCTGGGCCTCGCCGGCACCCAGTCCGGCGGCCTCTTTGCTTTCGCCTGTGATGGCACCGATTCCAAGCGCTTTCATCCGGGACGCGGTGCGCAGGCAGGTGTCATGGCTGCGGAACTCGCAGCGCGGGGCCTTTCCGGCCCGACCCGACTATTCGAAACCGCGGACGGCGGCTGGCTCAAGGCCTTCTCCGAGTCTCCCCGGCCGGAGGAGTTGCTGAACGGGTTGGGTAGCGAGTGGCATATGCCCAGGACCAACTTCAAGCCCTATGCCTGCTGCGGCAGTGCGCACGCCCATGTCGATTGCGCGCTGCGGCTGCGCGGCGACTGGGCGGGTACTGGACCCATCCGCGTCGGCATGCCCACCGTGGTCGATGTGCAATGCGGCTATCGCTACGTGCCGGGCAGCGTGCTCAACGCGCAGATGAGCGCCCGCTACGCGCTGGCGGTGGCCCTGCTGGACGGGGAGGTGCTGCCCGCGCAGTTCGCTGCAGGCCGCTTGTCGGATCCTGAGGTCGTCGCACTCGCCAACGCGATCGAGATCGTCCGCGATCCGGCGCTCGACGCCCTCTACCCGGCCAGCTTCTGTGGCTGGGTGGAACTGCAGTCGAGGAGCGGTGTGCCACGTCGCGAGGACCAGACCAATCCTTCGGGTTCGGCCGAGAACCCGCTCCGCACGCACGCGATCCAGCAAAAGTTCCGTGCGCTGACTGCGGATGTGCTGGTCGCCGATCGGGCGCAAGCGCTGATCCACGCATTTGGCAACCTGGCGACAACACCCGTATGCCGGATCCTGGACACCGCCGAACCCGTCGCCTGACCTGGCTTACCTCTGTGGCACGCCGAGCGAGCGCAGCGCACGCTGAAGCACCGGCGACTTGTTGCCGGGGTGCCAGATCGCGGAGTATTCAGCAATGGCGGGCTCCCCGTTGATGTCGCGCAGGGCCACTCCGGGCAGTGATGCCTTGGCCAGCGTAGCCGGTACCAAAGCGATGCCGCGGCCCAGGCCCACCAGGCTGACCACTGACAGCAAGTGCTTGGCGTAGTGGCGGAGATGCGGACTGAAACCTGCCTGGATGCAGGTGGACGTGACCAGGTCGAAGTAGGCCGGCGCGCTGTCGCGGGGAATCGTGACGAACGGCATCTCTGCCAGCCGCACCAGGTCGATGCGCTTGCGCTTGGCATAGGGATGCGAAGCGGGCAAGGCAACCACCAGTCGCTCCTTGTGGATGACATGTGATTGCAATTCGCCTGGTGGCGTGCCGATCTGCGCGAGTCCCAGATCGATGCGGTCTCGCTGCAGCGCATCGACTTGTTCAGCGGTGCTGGTCTCTTCCCAGGTGAGGTCGATTTCACCTATGTCCTGCTCGAACTTCTGGACGATGCGCTCGACGTTCATGTACAGCACTGCCGCGACGAAGCCGATGCGCAGGTGACCGATCTCGCCGTGCTCCGCCTTGCGCACGGCGTCCACCGTCGCGTCGAGCTGATTGAGCATGCGGCGCGCTTCCCGCACCAGCGCCGCGCCTGCGGGCGTCAGCCGTACGGTGCGCCGGTTGCGGTCGAACAGTCGGACGCCAAGATCCTCCTCAAGCTGCTGAATGTGTTTGGTCAAGGGCGGCTGTGAGATGAGCAGGCGCTGTGCGGCGCGGCCGAAATGAAGCTCCTCGGACAGCACAAGGAAGAGGCGGAGGGTGCGGAGTTCGAGCATTGGCGGCCAGTGGCGGTCGTTCGGGCAGGTTGCGACTTATTCTAGAACGGAATCAGTCTCTTCCGAAATCTGTATTGGACGCTATCGCGGACGCCGACCAGAATACCCTTCATCAAACCAACAATGAAGCGGAGACAGCGCAGCCGATCTCGTCGGACGGCGCTCGAGCGGTGCCATGGCGCGCGCCCCGTTTCCGAACTCAAGACGGAGCGCAAGCGACAGATGGAACGTCTCAAGCCACTGAAACCCGAAGAACTGACACTCGAGCAGCAGGAAGTCCATGCTGCGATCGCTTCCGGTCCACGCGGGCAGGTTCGCGGTCCGCTTGCGATGTGGTTGCACCGTCCGGGACTGGCCAACCGTGCCCAGGCGCTGGGCCAGTACTGCCGTTATGACTCATCGTTGCCGCCCCGGCTGTCGGAGCTCGCCATTCTGGTGATGGCGCGCACCTGGATGTCGGAATTTGAATGGTGGGCGCACAAGCCCATCGCCCTGAAGGCCGGGGTAGCCGAAGAGGTGGTGGAGGCGATCCGGACGGGACAGGAGCCGGTGTCTGGCAACGAAGACGAGCAGGTGATCTACGAATTCCTGACGGTATTGCATGCCACCCGCAACGTGCCGGATGCGCTGTACCAGCGCGCAATGGTGGTGCTGGGCAAGGACCGCGTGGTGGATCTCGTCGGCCTGGCCGGCTACTACACGCTGATTTCCATGACCATCAATGTCTTTGGCGTTGTGCCGCCCGATGGCAGCGCGCCCGAGCTCGCGCAAGCCTGAACCCCACAAACCACCCATTATCCGCAGCAAGGAAGGATTCCGTATGTCTCGCCGTCTCGAAGGAAAGGTCGTCATTGTCACTGGCGCTGGATGCGTTGGCCCAGGCTGGGGCAATGGTCGTGCGGTTGCCGTGCGCTTTGCGCAGGAAGGCGCCAGGATTTTCGCGGTCGACAAGAGCGGCGACGCGATGCGTGAAACGCTGGAGCGGCTTGAGGCCACCGGCGCCGAGCATGCCTCCCATCTGTGCGACGTGACGGACTCGGCTGCGGTCAAGGCCATGGTCGACGCCTGCGTGGCGCGCTTCGGGCGGGTGGATGTATTGGTCAACAACGTGGGTGGATCGGCCAAGGGCGGTCCGGTCCAACTCAGTGAAGAGGACTGGGATCGCCAGCTCAACTTCAACCTGAAGAGCGTTTTCCTCGCCTGCAAGCATGTTCTCCCCTATATGGAGCAGCAAGGCGGAGGGGCCATTGTCAACACGGCATCGACCTCCGGCATCCGCTGGACTGGCTCGGCGCAGGTCGGCTACGCGTCGGCCAAGGCGGGGATCATCCAGCTCTCGCGCGTGGTTGCCGTTGAGTATGCCAGGAAGAACATCCGCGTCAACACGGTCATTCCCGGCCAGATGCACACACCAATGGTGGAAGTGCGCCTCGCCGGCCAACGTTCAGGCGGCGACGTGGACGCGCTGCTGGCGCAGCGCCAGGCCCGCATTCCTCTTGGCTTCATGGGCGACGGCCGCGATACCGCCAACGCGGCGCTGTTTCTCGCGTCCGACGAAGCACGCTTCGTAACGGGCGCGGAGATCGTGGTGGATGGCGGCATGAGCGTGCGCTGCGATTGATTGACATCGCCACACGCACTAGCAGGTAGAGATCCGGAGTTTCAAATGAAGTCTTTCCATAGCAGCCGCCGCCAGGCCCTGGCCATGATCGCCGGCGCGATGCTCGGCATGCTTGCGCCTGGCGCGCATGCCGGGGCATTCCCGGACAAGCCAATCCGGCTGGTTGTCGCCTTCTCCGCCGGCGGTCCGACCGACATCATTGCCCGCGTGATCGCAAGGGACATGGGCACGCGGCTGGGGCAGCAGATCATCGTTGACAACCGGCCTGGCGCAGGCGGCAATATTGCTGCCGAGTTCGTGGCAAAAGCCCCGGCGGACGGCTACACACTGTTGTACAACAGCTCGTCGATCGCGATTTCGCCGGCCTTGTTCAATAACACCAGGCTCAATCCCGATCAGATCTTCGCGCCTGTTGCGTTTGCGGCAAATGTGCCACTGGTTCTGATCGTCAACGCCGATTCGCCGGTGAAGACGCCGGCAGACTTCATCAAGTTGCTGAAGGCAAAGCCGGGCCAGCTCAATTTCGGCTCCTCCGGCAATGGGACGATCGATCACCTGACAAGCGTGGTGTTCGCAGAAAAGACCAGCACCAGGTTCAATCATGTGCCCTACAAGGGCAATGCTGCCGCGTTGCCTGACCTGTTGGCGGGGCGCATCGACTTTATGATGTCGGGCAGCCTGAACGCAATGCTGCCTTTCATCAAGGAAGGAAAGCTGCGTGCGGTCGCAGCGACCACAGCCAAGCGTGTGTCGGTGCTCCCAGATGTTCCGACGCTGGCCGAGTCCGGGCTTCCCGGCTTCGACTCAGGCACTTGGCAAGGCATCGTGGCGCCGAAGGGAACGCCTGCACCGGTGGTCGAGCGGTTGAATCGCGACTTGAACGCTGCGCTGAAGTCGCCCGAGGTAATCAAGGCCCTGCACGCACAAGGGGCTGAGCCGACCGGTGGCACACCAGCTCAGTATCGTGACCTGATCCACGGCGAGTATGTGCGCTGGACCAAGGTGGTCAAAGACACCGGCGCGACCGCGAACTGATGGGCAACGGGTACGAGAGCGCCATGTCGCCCACAAAGGCTGTGTGGGACTGCCACACGCATATTTACGGACCCTACGGCCGGCACCCGTTGCGCCGTGGCGCCGTGTATGCACCCGAGCCGGCGCCATTCGACGCCTTGCGCGCGATGCACCGGTCGCTTGGCATCACGCATGGCGTGATCGTGCAGGCGGCCTGCTATGGCAGCGACCATGGCGCGTTGTTGGATGCGCTCGAGTCCGCCCAGGGGACTTATCGCGGCATAGCCGTGATCGAGCCCGACATCGACGAGGCACTGCTGGCAGGCATGGCGGCCAAAGGCGTAAGGGGGATACGTATTGGCCTGATGAGCCATCTTGGCAATGCCTTCGATGCGGGCAGGGTACGCGCGGCGATCGAGCGCATTCTGCCGTACGGTTGGCACGCACTGGTACATGGCACAGCCGGCGATGTCGTCCAGGCGGTGGAAGCCGTTGGCCATCTCGGCGCCATACTTGTCATCGACCATATGGCGCGGGTGGCCGTGAACGACCCTGGGGTGACGTTCCAGCTTGATCGTGTCTGTGCGCTGCTGCGCAATGAGTCAGTCTGGATCAAGGTATCCGGCGTAGATCGCATTACCGCCGGGAATCTGGACGCCGAACAAGCCCGGCCCGTCCTTGAACGCCTGCTTGCGGTGGCGCCAGATCGCGCGATCTGGGGCACGGACTGGCCGCACCCGAACCTGTCCTATCCGGTGCCGGACGACCGCGCGCTGATGGGATGGCTGCAGTCGGCCGCGGGGGATGACTCGGTGCTGCATGCCGTGCTGTCCGAGAACCCGTCGCGCCTTTACCTATAACCTTCCCGGCAAAACGATGAGAATCACGGAATCCACTCTTGCACCGGCCGACCCGGTGCGTTATCCGGATGCGCGCGTCCTGGCACTGAGTCCGCGCTTCGACAAATACCACTTGCCTCTGGCTGCGATCGACCGCATCGCCACCGGCAGCCGCTGGAGCGAAGGGCCGGTCTGGTTCGGCGACGGCCGCTACCTGCTGTGGAGCGATATCCCGAACAACCGGATACTGCGGTGGGACGAAGAAAGCGGGCACACCACGGTGTTCCGCAGTCCCTCCAATCATGCCAACGGCAATACCCGTGACCGGCAAGGGCGGCTGATTTCCTGCGAGCACGGTGGCCGGCGGGTCACGCGCACGGAGTACTACGGCGGCATCACGGTGTTGGCGGACAGCTTTGGCGGCAAGCCGTTGAACTCTCCCAACGACGTGGTCGTGAAGTCAGACGGCTCGATCTGGTTCACCGACCCGCCATTCGGCATCGCCGGCTATTACCAAGGCGAGAAGGCGCAGCCAGAACTGCCCGAGCGGATCTATCGCATCGATCCCGACACGGGTCGACTGGATGTGGTTGCCGACGACGTCAGCGGTCCCAATGGCCTGGCCTTCTCGCCCGACGAAGAAGTGCTCTATGTGATCGAGTCACGCACCCGCCCGCGGCGGATTCGCGCCTTCCAGGTTAGCAACGGTGGCAAGGCGCTGGGCGAAAGTCGCGTGCTGGCAGATGCCGGCCCAGGGACCCCGGATGGCTTTCGTGTCGATGTCGACGGCAACCTGTGGTGCGGCTGGGGCATGGGTACGCCCGAGCTGGATGGCGTGCGAGTCTTCGCGCCGGATGGCGAACCGATCGGGCATATCAGCTTACCCGAGCGATGCGCCAACCTGTGCTTCGGCGGGCGACACCGCAACCGGTTGTTCATGGCGTCGTGTACATCGATCTATGCGCTGTATGTCAATACGCAGGGCGCACCAGGCGGCTGAGGGCGGCTGAGGGCGGCTGAGGGCGAGTAAGGGCGGCTAAAGGCGGATATCCGCACGAGCGAGGAGTTGCAGTATGAGCAGGGCTTTCCTGAAGGGGTCGCTGGCAGCGCTGGTGGCGATGTCGTTCGGCCAGGCAGCCAGCGCCGGCGACGTGGCGCGGATGGTGGTGGCGTTCCCCGCCGGCGGGCCGGCCGATGCGCTGGCGCGTGCCATCTCCAGGCAGTTGGAGACGGAACTGAAACGCACCGTGATCATCGACAATCGGCCGGGTGCCAACGGCGCCATCGCGATCAGTGCCGTGACAAAAGGCCCGGCAGATGGCTCGGTGTTCTTCCTGACCAGCGCTGGAGCGATCGTTATCAACCCTGCGCTGTATAAGAACCTGTCCTACCGTCCGGAGCGTGACCTGGTGCCGGTATCCATGGTGGTCACGACGCCCCAGGTCCTGGTGGTGCCCCTCCAGTCCAGGGTGAACTCCGCCAAGGACCTCGTGGCCCAGAGCCGCGCGGGCGGTTCGGTGTCGCTGGCATCGTCAGGGATTGGCAGTATGCCGCACATGGCAATCGAATTGCTCAAGGCCTCGACCTCGGCTGAATTCTTGCATGTGGCGTACAAGGGCGCAGCGCCGGCCATCACCGACACGATTGGCGGGCAGGTCGACGCATTCTTTGGCGATGCGTCGGGCCTTGTGCCGTTCATCGAGGGCAAAAAACTGAAGCCTGTCGGGGTGACCACGGCCAGGCGGCTACCGTACCTGCCGGACGTGCCGACGCTGGACGAAAGCGGCATCAAGGGCGTGTATGCCGAAAACTGGTACGGTCTGATGGTCCCCGCTGGCACACCTCCCAGGATTGTGCAGGCGCTGAATGGCGCTGTCCGAAGAACACTCGAAAACAAGGACGTCAGGGCCAGTCTCGCGAAGATGGGATTGACGCCGGCACCGTCCACCGCGGCGGAGTTCTCCGATCGCATCCGCGCGGACGGGGGAAAGTGGTCCAGATTGATTGCGGAGCGGAACGTCAAGCCCGAGTAAGGTGTTGGCCGGATCTTGCTCCGGCGTCTGGTTAGAGGTCCTCAAGCTTCGGACTGGCGTTCTGGGACCGGTCTGGAGAGGGCGTGGGCCCGGCAGAGTTTGTGCGCTCTGCCGGGCTTTTTTTCGTTCCGGCGCTTTGCCGGTACATGCAAATTCCATACAGTGGAATTGCGGGGGTGAATGTCAACGTGACAAGGCCTAAGCTGTCTCCAACAAATAAGACGCACGCGGCGTAGTTTGGTGAGTAAGCCGGCAGCGTTCCAATCCTTCCAGGAGACACTCCATGCATTCGATCCGTACCGGATTCGTCCGCCAGCTTGCCAAGGCTGCCATCCCCTTCATGATGGTTGCCGCCGTGCCGCTCCCTGCCCTGGCAGCGTTCCCCGACAAGCCGATTCGCCTGGTGGTGCCGTTCGCCCCCGGTGGCGGCACCGACCTGGTGGCGCGGGCAATGGGCATCACCATGGGCGAGGATCTGGGCCAACCGGTCATCGTCGAGAACAAGCCCGGCGGCAGCACCATCATCGGGACCGACGCGGTGGCCAAAAGCGCGCCCGACGGCTATACGCTGGTCATGGCGACCATGGCCCACGCTGTGAATCCCAGCCTGCACAAGAAGCTGCCATTCGATACCGACAAGGCCTTTTCGCCCGTCATGCTGGTGGGGCGCTCACCCAATGTCCTGGTAGTGAAGCCGGACAGCCCGATCAAGACCGTGCAGGACCTGATCGTCGCTGCCAGGGCCAAGCCGGGCAAGCTGAACTACGCATCGCAGGGCGCGGGTACCTCCGCGCACCTGGCAGGCGAACTGTTCAAGAAGCTGGCGAAGGTCGAGATCAACCACATCCCGTACCGTGGCGCCGGCCCGGCCATTACGGATCTGCTCGGCGGACAGGTCGACGTGATGTTCGCCACGGCGGCTGCGGTGGCGCCGCACCTGGAGAGCGGCAAGCTGCGCGCGGTGGCGGTCACGACCGCGCAGCGTTCACAGGCGCCCGCGCTGAGCAAGGTGCCGACGATCGCAGAGAGCGGCGTGCCCAGCTACGTGGCCGACAGCTGGTATGGCCTGTTTGTGCCGGCGGGTACGCCGCCGGCGGTGATCACGCGCCTGAACGCGGCGGCGAAGAAAGCCGTGCATACCGAGGCATTCCGCAAGCGCGCCGAGCAAGAGGGCCTCGCCGTGAGTGGCGGCACGCCGGACGAATTTGGCCGCTACGTCAAGGCCGAGAGCCAGCGCTGGAGCAAGATCATCAAGGAAGCCAACATCACCGCCGACTGAGCGCGGCGCCAACGACAGAACACATCAGATACACCGGACCGGATCAATTCATGGACAACTATTCCCTGATCGAACTGAAGATCGAAGCGGGCATCGCGCTGCTCGCCTTCAACCGCCCCGACAAGCGCAATGCCATGAGTGATGACATGCGTACGGAATTCATCGATGCGCTGGAGCGCGTCGCGGCCGACAAGGCAATCCGCGCGCTGGTGCTCACCGGCAATGGCAAGGGCTTCTGCGCCGGCGGCGACGTGGCGGGGATGCAGCGCCGCATGGAAGCGCCGCAGGGTGAAGTTGGCTTTAACGGGTGGAGCCGCCAGCAGCGGGTGCACCACACCATCAAGTTGCTGCATACCATGCCCAAGCCCACGATTGCGGCGGTCAATGGCGCCGCGGCGGGCCTGGGAGCCGATACGGCGCTATGCTGCGATTTCGTCGTGGCCTCCGAATCGGCCTCGTTCTCGTGGTCGTATATCAACCGCGGGCTGATCCCGGATGGCGGCGGCATGTATTTCCTGCCGCGCCGCGTAGGCTTGTCGACTGCGAAGGAGCTGGTCTTCACCGGCCGAAAAGTCGAGGCGGAGGAAGCCAAGGCGTTGGGCATTGCAGACCGCCTGAGCAAGCCCGAAACGCTGATCGGCGATGCGCTGGCGTGGGCGGCAGAGCTGAGCCAGGGCTCGGCCACCGCCATCGCGCTGGGCAAGAGCATAATGAATCAGTCGTTCGAGCTTCCCGCCGACCAGGTATTTGCACAAGGCAGCCAGGCGCAGGGCATCTGCTACACCAGCACCGAGCATCGCGAGTCCGTGCTGGCTTTCCTCAATAAAGCCGCCGGCAAGGCCTGACACCATGAACGCCATCCAACGACTTGTCACGCCGCGCAGTGTCGCCGTGATCGGGGCTTCCGCCGATCCCGCCAAAACCGCCGGCCGTCCGGTGTCCTACTTGCGCAAGCACGGTTTCAGCGGGGCGATCTACCCGGTCAACCCCAAGGTCGAATCGATCGATGGCCTGCGCTGCTATCCCGACATCGCGTCGCTGCCGGAAGTGCCGGATGTCGGCATCGTGCTGCTGGGCGCGGAGCGCGCCCACCTGGCGGTGCGCGACCTGGCGGCTCGCGGTGCGGGAGCTGCCATCGTGCTGGCCAGCGGCTATACCGAGACCGGCGCGGAGGGCGCCCGGCGCCAGGCCGAGCTGATCGAGGCAGCCGGCAGCATGCGCCTGCTGGGCCCCAACACCATCGGGCTGGTCAACCTGACCGACAATATTCCGTTGTCGGCCAGCGGCGCGCTGGAGATGGACCAGTTCCCGGCCGGCAGCATTGGTGTGGTCTCGCAGAGCGGCGGTATCCTCGGCGCCCTCCTGTCACGCGCCGCGGCGCGGGGTATCGGCCTGAGCAAGCTGATCTCCACCAGCAATGAAGTCGACCTGGACCTGGCCGATTTTATCGACTACCTCGCCGACGACGAGGCCACTCGCGTGATCGCGCTCTATGTCGAGAGCGTGCGCAACCCTGACACGTTCCGCCGCGCCGCGCTGAAGGCGGCGCGCGCCGGCAAGCCGGTGGTGGCGTTCAAGATCGGCCGCTCCGAAAGCGGGGCACGCGCCGCGGTCTCCCACACAGGCGCACTGGCCGGCGCCGACCGCATGTACGACGCTCTGTTCGAGCAAGTCGGCGTGATCCGCGCGCAAACCTTCTCCGACTTGCTCGACATGCCTGCGGCACTGGCAACGGGCCGCAAGCTGCGCGGCAAGCGCATTGCCATCCTGACCTCGACCGGCGGCGCGGGTACGCTGGTCTCCGACAGCCTGGGCGTGGCCGGCTTCGAGACGCCGGCACCGGACGAAGAGACCGCGGCGAAGCTGCGGGCATTGCAGAAGGGTGACCATGCAGCGCTGGACCGCAACCCGATCGATGTGACCTTGGCTGGGCTGCAGCCCGACCTGCTGCGTGCCGCAATCCGGATCCTGCTCGAAAGCCCGAGCTATGACGCGGTATCGGTGATCGTGGGTTCGTCAAGCCTGGCAATGCCGGACCTGATGGCCAATGCGATCCGTGACTGCCTGCCCGACAGCGACAAGCCGGTGATCGCCTATGTCAGCCCGCATGCGCCGGAAGTCGCATCGCTGCTCAGTCGCCGCGGCGTGCCGGCATTCTCGGCGCCAGAGGCATGCACGGTAGCATTCGATGCGATGCTCCGCGCGAACGAAATCGGGGCGGACGAAGAAGCGGGGACTGCCTCGCTGCCGCTGCCGGATCTGCACGCCTTTGGCACCGGCCCGCTTGACGAAGCCGCGGCAAAGACGCTGTTCGCCGGCTTTGATGTGCCGGTTGCGAAAGAGATTGTGGTTACCAGCGGCGACCAGGCGCGGGCGGCCGCGCAGGGCTTCGGCGGCAATGTCGTGCTGAAGGTGCTATCGGCCGAGATCACGCACAAGAGCGATGTCGGCGGCGTGGCCGTCAATGTTTCGCCTGCCGAAGTGGCAGGACGGCTCGCGAAGATGGCTTCGGACGTACAGTCCGCCACGGGAATCGTGCCTCAGCGTTACCTGGTGCAGGAGATGGTCAAGGGCGGGGTGGAGGTGATTCTCGGCATGCATCGGGATGCGCTGGGTACCGCCATCCTCCTTGGCATGGGTGGGGTTGCCGCCGAACTGTTCAGTGATACCACGCTGCGGCTGCTGCCTACCGGCCACGGCCTGACGCGCCAGGCCGCACTGGAAATGATCCAGCGGCTGAAGACGGCTCCGCTGCTGCAGGGCTACCGCGGCCGGCCCAGGGCGGACGTGGATGCGCTGGCCGACGCCATTGTCGCCTTCTCGCGGATGGTGGCCACGCTGGGCGACAGGCTGATCGAGGCCGAGATCAATCCTGTGTTCGTACTACCGGAAGGGCAGGGCGTGGTGGCCGCAGACGGCGTGGCGGTACTGGCCGACGGCGGCAATCGCTAATGAGGCAACGGCATGCGCGGTGAGCGGGAGAGTGACCTGGTGACTTCTGTCGACGGCTGCGAGGTCGCCTGGCGAAGCTTTGGCACCGGACCGACTACCGTCATGCTCCACGGCGGTCACGGAAACTGGCAGCATTGGGCGCGCAATATCGAGCCGCTTTCCCGGACACGCCGGCTGCTGGTGCCCGACATGCCGGGTTTTGGCGAGGCCGGGCCGGCACCATGCTCGGATTTGCCTGGCTTCGTCGATGTCCTGGCCCGCTCGCTGGCGCAGTTGCCGCTGGATTGCGTTGACCTTGTGGGCTTCTCTTTTGGGGCGCTGGTGGCTGCACACCTGGCAACCCATGCGGGCCTGGTTCAGGTGAGCGTCGATCGTCTGGCGCTGATCGGGCCGGCTGGCCATGGCGGGCCACGGCGCATGACACAGGCGCTGGTCGACTGGCGCCGCTGTGACAGCCCGGCGGCGCTGGCCAATGCGATGCGTCACAACTTGGCGGCATTCATGATTGCAGATCCGGCCGGAATCGATAGCGAGGCCGTGGCTATCCATACCGAAGCTTGCCGTGCGACGCGCTTCCGCAGCAAGGCGATTTCGCGTGCCGGCGGGTTGCAGGACGCCCTTGCCCGTTTTGCCGGGCCAACACTGATGATCTGGGGCGAGAAGGACGTGACCATGTCACCTGAATCGCTCGTGGAAATCACCCGTAACGCTCGCGCAGGGGCGCCAGCAGGAGCGCAGCCAGTCAGCGTCCAACTAGTCCCGCACGCCGGGCATTGGGTGCAATACGAGGCCCACCAGCAAGTCAACACGATGCTGAACGCGTGGCTGCGGCAGCGCGCTCAGACAATGACATAAGCCGGCCAGGGCCGGCTGAGAGGAGCATCCATGTACGCAACAGAGGCTTTCGGGCCATTCTTCAGCACCGTCAAAGCTGGACCGCTACCCGCCGAGGTACTTCACCATGCGAAGCGCGCGCTGATCGACTGGCATGCAGCACTGTTCCCGGGCCTCGACACGGAGGCGATACAGCGACTCCGCGGCGCACTGGAAGAGGAGTTCGGCCGCGGCAACGCCACGCTGCCTGGCGGGCAACATGTCACGGCGCGCGTTGCGGCGTTGCTCAATGGCGCCGCCGCTCATGCTGCCGAAATCGACGACAGCTTTCGCGACGCAATGTATCACCCCGGTGCTCCCACCATTGCCGCCGCTATCGCTGCCGCGCAGGACGCAGGCGCCACCGGTGAGCTGCTGCTGAAGGGGATCGTGGTTGGCTATGAAGTGTCGACCCGCATCGGCGTGGTACTGGGCCGCGCGCATTATCGCTACTGGCATAGCACCGCCACCGTTGGCACCTTCGGCGCGGCGGCAGCGGCCGCGTTTATCTATGGCGCGACCGAGGAGCAGCTTGCGCACGCGCTGGCAACCGCGGCAACCTTCGCCGCCGGCCTGCAGCAGGCATTCCGCATGGACTCGATGTCCAAGCCCCTGCACGTGGGCCGCGCGGCAGAGGGAGGCGTGCTGGCTGCCCGTGCTGCCGTTGCCGGTGTCACGGGTTCGCTGGATGTGCTCGACGGCGAGACGGGACTTGGCCGTGCCATGTCTGACGGCCCGGAATGGGGCGAGTTGGCCGCGACCCTGGGCAAGGATTTCCATATCTGCCGACTGACCTTCAAGAACCATATCGGCTGCGGCCACACGTTTGCGGCCATTGACGGCGCGCTCGCCCTGAAAGCGAAGCTGGGCATCGATACCTCGCAGATCCGGCGCATTCACGTTGCTACCTATCGTCCTGCACTGGAGATCGCCTGTTACCTCGATCCCAGGACGGAGAACGAAGCCAAGTTCAGCCTCAAGTACATCGTTGCTACCGCACTGGTGCACGGCAGCGTGCGCCTGTCGGCCTACACGCCGGAGCGGCTGCGGGACGTCGAGACGCGCCGGCTAATGGATTGCATGACAATCGAGATCGATGCCGAGATCGATGGGTGGTTTCCCGGCAAGCGCGCAGCCAGGGTGGAGATCGAAACCCTGGACGGCGCCAGGGCCGACTATCTTCAGCCAAACCGGAAGGGCGATCCCGAGGATCCGTTGTCGGACGCGGATCTCGACGGCAAGCTGATGGAACTGGCGTCCCCGATTGTGGGCGTTGATGCCGCACGTCGGCTGGCAGCGCGGATTTGGCATGTTGAATCCGAAAGTACCCGCGAACTTTTTGGGTGAAGGGGCTCCGGCCTTGCTTCCCGGCTACACCGGAGAGGCCGGCCGATGGAAGCAGGTGGTGAAGGACAAGGAGATCCGCATCGAGTAGCATTCCCTGGAGCCACGCCAGCTACCGTCCGGACGGCCTGACGGGCCTTGGAAAGCTTTCATGTCAAACAGCACGCTCAGCATTGAACGGATAAAACCAGGTCAGGGCAAGGCAACGCCGAATCGCTCGCTCGAACGTGGCATTGCCGTGCTGCGCGCCTTCCGTGCCGGTTCCTCGATGCTGGGCAACAGTGAGATTGCGGAGCGCACCGGTTTGTCCCGGTCGACCGTCAGCCGGCTGACGCAGTCGTTGATCGAGACAGGTATGCTCGAATACATCCCGCAGTTTCGGGCATATCGTCTCGCAGTGCCGGTGCTCAGCATGGCACACGCCATGCGAGACAGCTCGCAGGTCCTCAAAGTCGCGGCGCCAATGATGGTCGAGGTCGCGATGCGACACAAGATTAACGTCGGCCTGGCGGCGCCCGACGGGGATGAGATGGTCTATCTCGAGTCGTTTCGCTACAACCGGCGGCAGTCGTTACGAACGGTGGTGAGCGGGCAGCGTATCCCGATGGCATTGACTTCGCTGGGCCGTGCCTACCTTGCGACGCTTGCACCCGAGGCGTTCAGCGCGACGCTGTTGGCTCTCGCCGAAAAACACCAGGGGCGCGGCTGGCGGAGCTTGCGTCGGGAAATCGAGTCCGCAGTCCTTTCGGTGCGAGAAAAGGGCTACTGCGTTGCTTCATGGCAGCCTCAGGTCATGGCGATGGCGACGCCATTACAGATCGGCGGCTATGGAGTCCATGCCTTGAACGTGAGTGTATCGACCCAGGAAGATGCCGAGGCTGTCGAGGCTGCTTTGGCTGAGCCACTGATGGACCTTGCGGCGGCGATACAGGCGCGGATGCGACGGCTGGAAAGTGAGATATCCGGGGGCTCTTGAGGATCCACCTGCGGAATGGATGGCGTTCTGTGGTCACGTGCCGGCGATGAACCAAAAAAAGAGGCCGGTCCTTCCGGACCGGCCTCCCGCACGCTGCCCGCCTGCCACGGGCAACCGCGGCAGCGGTTATTGCGTCACCAGTTCCAGACCGGCTTGCGACTCGTCGTCGCCACGCGCCACCAGTACCTTGATCTTGTTCGGCGTCAGGCCGGCGATGCCATCCGACGGGATCGTGGTGATCAGCCAGTCGGCGTTATTCGCCAGCGTCAGCGCGCCCGAGTCGAAGATCACGGTCTTGGTGCCGGCAGTGGTGATGCGCAGGCGATAGGTGGTGTTGCCGTCCAGGTCGATCGAGTCCTGGCCCGAGGCCGGCGAGGCCTGCTTGTAGCCCACCGCGGCAAAGGTCGGGCCGACCGAGTTCAGGTCGATGGCGGGCATGGTCACGTAGATGTCGACGTTCTGCGCATTGAACGATGCGTTCAGCGCGCGCACGCGCGCCTTGTTCGACAGCAGGCCCTTGCCGAACGGATCATCGATCGTCACCGTTTCCGCGGTTGCCGCCCCCGGCAGCGCCACCACGGTGTACTTGTGGCCGGTGGCCGCCACCAGGCTGGAGCGGGCCAGTTCGGTCTGCGTGCCGGCGGCGTTGAACGAGATCAGCTGGTTGCCGGTTTCAACGTTGAAGTAGGTCGAGACAAACTTGTAGGGCTTGTTGACCATGCTGGTGAGCGTGCCGTTCTGCAGCACGTCGACGTTGGGGCCACCGGTGACGGCGTGGATCACGCGCACGCTCGGCTTGCTCAGGCCGATGCGGTCGTCGATGCCGTCATCGCCGCCGCCGCACGCTGTCAGCACTGCGGTCGCGGCCAGCGCGAGGCCGAGGAAAAGGGTCTTGGATCGAAGCATGGGTCACCTCTTGCTGTTAGAGTCAGAGACGAGCTGGCCCATGCCGGCGCGGGTCGCGGCGGCCCCGTGGCCAGTTGCTATCTGGTATGCAGGCGCGGGATCACGCTTGCCGTGATGCAACGATAGGTTTGAAGCGATAGGCCAGACAGGCGCGACGCTCCGAATTCAGTGTCGGACGATTCCGACAGGAGGTGATGCCGGCGCGCGGGGGCGGGGCGGCGCGCCTTGGCAGCGCAAGCGCGGCGGCGCGACGGGCCGCGGCCGCAGGCGGCGATGCCGCCTGCACAGATGTGTAACCGGTTGTTGCCACCGGATGTTGCGAGGGTTGGCCGGCACCCGCGTGAGGGTGCCAGCGCGGCTCAGCCCGGCGACATCGTGACCTGGTTGCGGCCATTGCGCTTGGCCTGGTAGAGGCCCGCGTCGGCCGCTTCCACCAGCTGGCCTGGCTGCGTGCCGGGCTGTGGCACCAGTACCGCGCCGCCGATGCTGACCGTGACGCAATCCAGGGTGGGCGAGCCGCTGTGGGCGATGGCCAGCCCCTGCACTGCGCGCCGCACCTTTTCAGCCAGCAGCCGCGCGCCGCCCGGCGACGTCGCCGGCAGCACCATGGCGAACTCTTCGCCGCCGAAGCGCGCGGGCAGGTCGGTGGCACGCGCGCAGTTATCGCGGATCACCGTGGCGACGCGGCGCAGCACCTCGTCGCCCGCAACGTGGCCATAGGTGTCGTTGTAGGCCTTGAAGGCATCGACATCGATCATCAGCAGCGCCAGCTCGGTCTGCTCGCGCAGCGCGCGGCGCCATTCCGCCCCCAGGTATTCGTCGAAATAGCGCCGGTTGGACAAGCCGGTCAGGCCGTCCGAGTTGGTCAGGCGCTGCAGCTCCAGGTTGGTCTCCAGCAGTTGCTGCTGGCTTTGCCGCAGTGCACGATAGGCTTCGTCGCGCTGCAGCTGGTTCACATAGGAGCGCGAGTGATAGCGGATCCGCGCGATCAGCTCGATGCTGTCCGGCAGCTTGACCAGGTAGTCGTTGGCGCCGGCGGCAAACGCCGCGCCCTTGGTCGCGGCCTCTTCCTTGGTCGACAGCACGATGATCGGGATATCGCGCGTGGCGGGGTTGTCGCGATAGCGCTGCACCAGCGTCAGGCCGTCCACGCCCGGCATCACCAGGTCTTGCAGGATCACGGTGGGCTTGGTGCGCTGCGCCACGGCCACGGCTTCGTCCGGCTGCGAGCAGTAATGGAAGTCGATATCCGGCTCGCTGGCGAGCGCGCGGCGCACCGCTTCGCCGACCATGGCCTGGTCGTCCACCAGCAGCACCATGGCCAGGTACTCCTGCTTGTCGGTGGCGGGCGCCGGCGCGGGGACGGCGGAGGGGTTGGAGGATTCGGGTTGCATATTCAATTCCTGTTCTCGCGGGCCCGGCGCGGCCGGGAACCGCTGCATGCGTTCACGCGGGCGGCGCGGGCCATGGCAGTGCCGCGGGGCCGCAGGCCTGCACCAGCCGCGGCGCGATGCGCGGCAGCGGCAGGATCTCGGCGGCGGCGCCGAGCGCGGCGGCGGCCTTGGGCATGCCGTAGACGGCGCTGGTGGCACGGTCCTGGGCGATGGTCAGGAAACCGCGGTCGCGCATTGCTTTCAGTCCCAGCGCGCCGTCGCGGCCCATGCCGGTCAGCAGCACGCCGATCACGTCGCCGCGCCAGTGTTCCACCACGCTTTCGAAGAACACATCGATGGAGGGGCGATAGAGGTAGTCGCAGGGTTGTTCGGTGTAGGCCAGCCGGTTCGGGCCGGCCAGGCGCAGGTGGTCGTTGGTGCCGGCCAGCAGCACGGTGCCGGCCTGCGGGGTTTCGCCGGCGCGCGCAATGCGCACCGGCAGCGCGCACTGCCCGTCGAGCCAGTCGGCCATGCCGGCGGCAAAGGCCTCGTCGACATGCTGCACCGTGACCACCGCGGCGCCGAAGTCCGCGGGCAGCGCGCCCAGCAGCGCGGCCAGCGCGGCCGGACCGCCGGCCGAGGCGCCGATCGCCACCAGCCGCGGCGCGCTGGCGGCGCGCGGCGCCACCGCCAGCGCGTGCTGCGGCGCAACCCGGCCCGCCAGCAGGCGCGCGATATTGCGCAGCTTGCGCAGCAGTGGCCCGGCGGCAAGCTGCGCGTCGGCCTCGGCCAGCGTGGGGGTGTCGACCGCGTCGATGGCGCCATGGCCCATGGCGTCGAACACCTGCGTGGCGTTGCGGCCCAGGTCCATGGTCACCACCACGATGGCGCAGGGCGTGGCGGCCATGATCCGGCGCGTGGCCTCGACCCCGTCCATGACGGGCATCAGAAGGTCCATCAGGATCAGGTCCGGGGTCTGGCGCGCGGCCATCTGCACCGCCTGGGCGCCGTCGCCGGCAATCCATGCGATCTCGAACGACGGATCCAGCGCCAGCGCGCGGCGCAGCGCGGCCACGGCGAGCGCGGAATCATTGACGATGCCGATGTTCATGGACGTGCCTCGCCGATCAGGTCCTGGACCGCGTCGAGCAACGCGGCGTCGTGGAAACTGCCCTTGGCCAGATAATAATCCGCGCCGGCCTCCAGGCCGCGCTGGCGGTCCTGTTCGCGGTCCTTGTACGACACCACCATTACCGGCAGCTGGCGCAGCGCGGCGTCCTGGCGGATCCGGCGCACCAGCTCGATGCCGTCCATGCGCGGCATGTCGATGTCGGTGATGACCAGGTCGAACGGCTCGGCGCGCAACACGTTCCAGCCGTCCATGCCGTCGACCGCCACTGTCACGTCGTAGCCGCGACCGGCCAGCAGCTTGCGCTGCAGCTCGCGCACGGTGAGCGAGTCGTCCACCACCAGCACCCGGCGCGCGCGTGCCTGCAGGCTCGCCGCCGCGGCCTGGCGCACGCCTTCGATGCGGCCTTCGGAGACCAGCTTCTCGACCGAGCGGATCATGTCCTCGACATCGAAGATCAGCACCGGCGTGCCGTCGTCGGTCAGGCTGCCGGCGGCAATGTCGCGGACCTTGCCCAGTGCCGCGGGCAGCGGCTGCACCACCAGCAGGCGCTCGCCCAGCATGCGGTCGACGGCAATGCCATAGGTGCGCTCGCCCTCGCCGATGACCACCACCGGGACCTGCTCGCGCGCCGGGGCGGCATCGGCGTCGGCGCTCTGCAGCATCTGCGCCGCGCTGACCAGCCCGATGGCGCGACCCTCGTGGCGGAAATGCTGGTGGCCTTCGGTCTGTTCGATCTCGCCGCGCGCCACCGAGGTCGCGCGCAGCACGCGGCCCAGCGGGAAGGCATAGGCTTCGCCGGCCACGTCCACCAGCAGCGTGCGCACCACCGACAGTGTCAGCGGCAGCTCCAGGCTGAAGTGCAGGCCGTGGCCGGGTTGCTGCGTCAGGCGCAGGCTGCCGCGCACGCGGCGCACCATCTCCTGCACCGCGTCGAGGCCGACGCCGCGCCCGGACACTTCGGAAACGGTGTCGCGCATGCTGAAGCCGGGCAGCAGCAGGAAGTCGAGCAGCTCCGCCTGCGACAGCCGCGCCGCCGTGTCTTCGGAGGCCAGCCGCCGGCGCACGATGGCGCGCCGCAGCGCATCCAGGTCGACCCCGGCGCCGTCGTCAGTGATCTCGATCTGCAGCCGGCCGGCGTTGTGGCGCGCGTGCAGCGTCACCCGGCCCTCCGCCGGCTTGCCCTGGGCCTGGCGCACCGCCGGCGCCTCGATGCCATGGTCCACGGCATTGCGCAGCAGGTGCGCCAGCGGCGCGTCGAGCGCCTCGAGGATGTCGCGGTCCACCTGCGTGCCGGCCCCGGCCAGTTCCAGGTGCACGGACTTGCCCAGCGAGCGGCCAAGGTCGCGCACCATGCGCGCGTAGCCGGCCAGTCCGTCGGACAGCGGGCGCATGCGCGACGCCAGCGCGCTGTCATAGAGCCGGCGTGCCAGCCGCGTGGCGCGATGGTCGTACTGTTCGAACTCGTCCAGCCGCGCCGCCAGTTGCTGCTGGCCATCGTCGAGCAACTGGCGCAGTTCGGCCAGCGCCGCCTGGGCGACGGATAACGCATGCGCGCCGGCGCCCTCCTGCGTTTCGCGCAAGACCTGCTGCAGGGCGTCGGCCGCGCGCAGCGCGCGCGCCTGCTGGCGCCGCGTCTTTTGCAGCGACTCGCCGAATGGCCGCAGCCAGTGCGATTCGACCATGGCCTCGCCCGACAGTGCCAGCAGCTGGTCCAGCGCATCGGCATTGATGCGCAGCATGCGCTCGTGGCCGTCGGCGGCATGCGCGGCCACCGGTGCCGGCGGTGCCGGTTCGGGGTCGAGGGCGGGCGTGGGCGCGGGGGCGGGTGTACCGGCCGGCGTCGCCGCGGCGGCGGACGCGTGCGCGGCGGCGGGCTGCGCTGGCGCGCCGCCGCCATCGAGCGAACTCAGCCGCTGCACCACCGCGTCGATCTCGGCACGGCCGGCATGCTCGGACCAGTCCGGATCGCCGCCAGGCGGATGGCCGATGCGCAGCAAAAGGTCGGTGCCCTGCAGCAGCGCATCGATGTGCGCGGCTGCCAGCGGCATGCCGCCCTGTGCGGCGACCAGGCAGTCTTCCATGGCATGCGCCAGCCGCACACCGCCGTCGAGCCCGACGATGCGGGCCGCGCCCTTGAGCGAATGGGCCGCGCGCATGCATGCCTCGAGCTGCTCGAGCGCGCCCGGGTTGCGCTCCAGCGCCAGCAGGCCGGCGTTGAGGATCTCGGCCTGGGCGTCGGCTTCGAGCGCAAACAGTTCCAGCAGCGAGGCGTCGCGCAATTGTTCGGGATTCATGCCAGGCTCCGTGCCAGGGCCTGGCGTACCTGCGCGGCATCGAGCAGGCCGACGCTGCGACCCTGGTCGACGAAGAGCGCCTGGGTATAGCGGGCCGAGGCGCGCGCCAGCGTGGCCGGCAGCGGCAGCAGGGCGGCCTGCCGCACCCGCACGATGCCGGCGACCTCGGCCACCGGCAGTGCAATCGCGGCGCGGCCCTGCCCAAGGATCAGGAAGCGGCTGCCCGCGGCGTCGAGCTCGGCGCGGGCTGCGCCCGTGTCGAACACATGCGCCAGCGACAGGCAGGCCAGCAGGTTGCCGCGCACCGCGGCCAGCCCCAGCACGGCGGCATCGCGCCGGTGCGGCAGCGAATGGACCGGGGCTGGCGCGGTGACTTCGCCCAGCGCGGCGGTCGGCAGCGCCAGCCATTCATCGCCGATGCGGAACACCAGGCAGGCCAGTGAGGTGCCGGCGTCGTCGCTATCGTCACTATCGTCGCCGTCGTGGCCCGCGCCGCCGCCGGCAAGGCTGGCGGCATCGGGCAAGCCCTGCAGATCCTGCTCCAGCTGCTGGGCGTCCAGCAACATGGCGGCGGCCTGCGCGTAGGTCGGGCAGTTGCGGCAGTGGGCGTGCTCGGCCAGCGCCGGGCAGCTGCCGTCGCCGCGCACGCCGATGCGGCGCCAGCAGTCGTCCACGCCTTCGGTGCGCACCACGGTGGCAAAGGTACGGTCGCGGGTTTCAGCCATGGTGCTTGCGGGTGTGGCGCTGCGCGCGCTGGCGCAAGCGGGTGGCGCCGTCGTGGTCGCCTTCGGTGTCGAGCAACGCGGCCAGGTGATACAGGCTTTCCTGGTGCGAAGGATCCAGGTAGAGCGCCTTGCGGTAGGCCGCATGCGCCTGGGCCACGCGGCCGGCGGCGTCGTGCAGCACGCCGAGCATGCCATAGGCATCGGCCAGCGCGGCGCCATCGGCATCCGGCGCGGCGCGCTCGAGCAGCGCCAGGCATGCGGCCGTGGCGGCGTCCAGCTCGCCGCGGTCGGCCATCGCCGCGATGGCGGCCAGCTCTGCGGCGCGCGCATCGGCAGCGGGCGGTGCGGGCGGCGGTATGGCCGGCGCGGGTGCCCGCGGCGCCGGCGGACGCATGGTCGCGGGCGGGCGCGGCAGCCGCGGCGGCGCCGCCATGCGGGGTGGCTGGGTGGCGTGGACCGGCGGGTGGGACGGGGCCCGCGCACGCTGCGTTGCGGCCGCCGGCTTGCGGAAGGCAAAGGTCAGCGGGACACCGACCGGCTCCAGTCCCTGCGCGCTCAGCACGCTCGCCTCGGCCGGCCCGACGAAGAGCAGGCCGTCGGCCATGGTCAGGCGCACCAGCGTCTGTACCGCCTGCCGCTGTCCGGCGGCGTCGAAGTAGATCAGCAGGTTGCGGCAGAACACAAAGTCATAGGGCGCCTCGCCCGCCAGCAGGCCGGGCTCGACCAGGTTGCCCTGCAGCAGCCGCACCTGCGCGCGCACGCGCGCGTCCAGCACGTAGCCCATGGGCGTGGCGGTGAAATAGCGGTCGCGGAAGTCGAGCGGCGCGCTGCGGAAGGCATTGGCGCCGTATTGCGCCTGGCGCGCGCGGGCGAGCGCGCGCGCGCTGATGTCGACCGCGTCGATATAGAAGCGCCCCGGCGGCACGCCGGCATCGAGCAGCGCCATGGCGATCGAATACGGCTCTTCGCCGGTGGAGCAGGGCAGGCTCAGCAGCCGCAGCGTGCGCCTGCCGTCGGCAAAGGCGCGTTCGGCGGCAAAACGGCCCAGTGCCAGCAAGGCTTCGCGGTGCCGGAAGAACCAGGTCTCGGGCACCACCACGGCCTCGATCAGCGCCTGGAATTCGTCGGCGGTGCCCTGCAGCAGCTGCCAGTAGGCCTCGGTATCGGGCGCGTGCCGCGCCTGCTGGCGCTCGCGCACGGCGCGTGCCACCGCGCCGCTGCCGATGGCGCCGGCGTCCAGGCCGATGCGGGCCTTGAGCAAGGCTTCGATATGCGCGGCGGTGCTCACGCGGCGGTCTCCCCGGCAGCGTCGGCGAACAGCATGGCATGGACCTCGTCCGGCAGCAGGGCGCCGACCCTGACCCATTGCACCAGGCCGCGCGCGTCATGCCGCACCGGGCCAAGGTAGCGCGGGCTGGCGCCGGCCACGCCGGCGTCGACGAAAGATTCCGCCGGACAGCGCAGGGTCTGGGTGGCCGCTTCCAGGCGCAGGCCGAGCAGCCGCGCCGGTTCGCTTTCGTCGCGGCGGTAATGGACCAGCACCGTGCGCGTGCTGGTGCGCGGCGCCGCGGGCACGCCGGTGGCGAGCGCGGGCAGGTCGATCACCGGCACCGGCCGGCCGCGCCGCTCCATCAGGCCGGCCACCCAGGCCGGCGCGCCGGGAATCTGCTTCAGCCGCGTCAGCGGCAGCACTTCCGCGATCTCGGTGGCATCGAGCGCGTAGTGGTCGGCGCCAAGGCGGAACAGCAGGAAGAGTTTCATGGCGGCGGCGCGCGACGGCCCGGTGCGGGAACCGGCAGCCTAGACCTTGAAGCGCGACACGCCGCTGCGCAGGTCGTTGGCGACCAGCGTCAGCTCGTCGATCGCCTGGCTCGACTGGCGCAGCGATTCCACGGTCTGCTGCGCGGCCTCGGACAGTTGCATCAGCGCCTGGTTGATCTGCTCGGCACCGCCGGCCTGGGCCTGCATGCCTTCATTGACCATCAGCACGCGCGGCGCGAGCGACTGCACCTGGGCGATGATCTGCGACAGCTGGTCGCCCACCTGGGTGACTTCGGACATGCCGCGGCGTACTTCCTCCGAGAACTTGTCCATGCCCATCACGCCGGCCGACACCGCCGACTGGATCTCGCGCACCATCTGCTCGATGTCATAGGTGGCCACCGCGGTCTGGTCGGCCAGGCGGCGGATCTCGGTGGCCACCACGGCAAAGCCGCGGCCGTATTCGCCGGCCTTCTCGGCTTCGATCGCGGCGTTCAGCGACAACAGGTTGGTCTGGTCGGCCACCTTGGCGATGGTGGTCACCACCTGGTTGATGTTGCCGGCCTTCTCGTTGAGCGTGGTCAGCTTGGCGTTGACCGAGCCGGCGGCATCCATCACATGCTGCATGGTGCCTTCCATGCGCGACAGCCCGACCTGACCGGTACCGGCCAGCGCCGCGGCCTGCTCGGCGGCGCTGGAGACTTCGTGGATGGTGCGCACCAGGTCGCGCGCGGTGGCCGAGATCTCGCGCGAGGTCGCGCCGATCTGCGTGGTGGTGGCGGCGGTTTCGGTGGCGGTGGCCTGCTGCTGGCGCGCCGTGGCCGCGATCTCGTTGACCGAGGTGGTGACCTGGATCGCGGTGCGCTGGGCCTGGCCCACCAGCGACGTCAGCTCGCCGGTCATCTGGTTGAAGCCTTCCTCCACTTCCTGGAACTCGTCCTTGCGGCGCAGCGCCATGCGCAGGCGCAGGTCCCCCCCGCGGATGCCGGCCAGCAGGCCGACGATCGAGTGCATCGGCACCGTGATCGCGCGCAGCAGCAGGTAGCCGCAGACCAGCGCCACCGCCACCGCCACGATCAGCGCTGCTTCGATGCCGATCTTCGCGGCATTGACGGCATCGTCGATGCCCTGCGCGGCGCGCGCGCTGACCGCGGCGTTGTCGTCGACCACGCGCTGGGTCGCCTTGCGCGCGTCGAGCCAGCGGTCATGCGCCTCGCCGCGCAGCGCTGTCGCGGCGGCGGCGCCGTTCCACTCGGCCTGGCCCGACAGGACCTGGGCCGCCTGATCGTAGCGGGCGCGCATGTCGCGATAGGCCTCGAACGCAGTCCGGTCTTCCGCGCGCGTGATGGTGGTTTCGTATTGCTGCTCCAGCTTGTCGAGGCGGCCGACCGCCTCGCTGGCTTGCTGCTGGAAGCGCTGGCGGTCAGCCTGGTCGGTGGCGTTGATGGTCTGCCAGGCCAGCACATAGCGCTCGCCCCAGATGCCGCGGATGCCGGTGCTGTAGTTCAGGCCGGGCAGCGCGTCGCGCCGCATCAGCTCGGTTTCGCGCTCGATCGCGACCAGGCGGGTATAGGCGACCACGCCCATCAGTGCCATGACCAGCAGGATCAGCGAAAAGCTTGCCAGGATGCGCGTGCGGATGGTCCATTCATTCACGGTGAGATCCCGGTGATGTTCTTGTTCAGGGCGCGGCCCGGGGCCAGACTGAAGGGGGGCAGGGCGCCGATGCGCGGTAGGGTACTGTATGCGGCCGCCCGATTCAACGCGCAGCACGGTCCGCGCGGGCCCGGCGTTGCGCCGGCGCCTAGGGGTTTTGGCGTGTATCGGAACTGCTTGATTTTTTCCAAGTTTTCGTCACACTTGCTAAATTGCTAGCAGGTAACAATGTCGACAATCACAGATGGGGCAGGGATGGTGGCCAAGTCGGGGGCGAAGTCGGCTGGCGCCTCGCCAGGCTCGGATCTCGATCCGCTGACCGGCGTTGACAATCGCCAGGGCTTTCTGGAACGGCTGGAGGCACGCCTGCATAGCGAGGCTGTGCCACGCTGCGCATTGCTGCTGATCGGCATTGACGACTTCCGCGCCTTCAACGACATGCATGGCCATGCCGAAGGCGACATCATCCTGCAGCGCGTGGCCCGGCGCCTGCGCGATGCCTCGCCCCGCGACGCCATCATCGGCCGCATCGGCAGCGACGAATTCGGCGTGCTGCTGCCGTCCATTGCCGATCCCACGCTGGTGCGCCATGTCAGCGCCGCGATCCTGTCAATGCTGTCCTCTCCCCACGAGCATGCCGGGCGCCGCCATCACGTGCTGGCCAGCATCGGCGCGTGCGTCGCGCCCGCGGCCGGCGAACAGGCCTCGGACATGCTGGCGGCGGCCAGCCTGGCGCTGGCACGGGCCAAGCACGACGGCGGCCGCACCATCCGTTTCTTCAAGCCGCAGATGCGCTCGGACGTGACCACGCGGCTGTCGCTGGTGCAGGCCCTGCACGAGGCCTATGCACAGCGCCAGTTCGAGCTGCTGTACCAGCCGCAGGTCGACCTGCGCGACGGCCGGGTCCATGGCGCCGAGGCGCTGATGCGCTGGCGCCATCCCACCCGCGGGCTGCTGTCGCCGGCTGCGTTCATCGACGCGCTGGCCGGCAGCAGCATCGCCAGCGATGTCGGCATGTGGCTGCTGCAGACTGCGTGCGCCCAGGCCCGTGCCTGGGCGCTGGCGTTTCCGCGGCCGCCGCGGGTGGCGATCAACCTGTTCGCGGCCCAGCTGTCCGAAAGCCGGCTGCTGACCGAGGTCCGCCACGTGCTGCGGGCGCTGGAGCTGGCGCCTGACTGCCTTGAGATCGAGATCACCGAGACCATCGCCCTGCAGCAGGGCGACGAAGTCTCGGACCAGCTGCAGGCGCTGCGCCGCGACGGCATTACGCTGACCTGCGATGACTTCGGCACGGGCTACGCCTCGCTCAGTTTCCTGAAGTCGTTCCCGGTGGACCGGCTCAAGATCGACCAGTCCTTTATCCGCAACGTGACCGCAGACCCGGTCGACGCGGCCATCGTGCGCTCGGTGATCAATGTGGGCGCCAGCCTGCACATCGGCGTGGTGGCCGAAGGCGTGGAAACCCCCGAACAGCGCGACTTCCTGCTCGCCAACGGCTGCCATGAGGCGCAGGGCTACCTGTACGGGCGCCCGATGCCGGCCGAGCGGCTGACCGAGATGCTGCGCCAGCAATCCGGCCGCTGAGCGGCATCCGGCCCGGGCCAGCCTGTCCGGGCGCACCGAAGTTGTTTCCACCTTTGACGGCCGGTCCGCCGTGGCCACGGGGGCGCCGCTCGCCGGCCCGCCCGCAGCCTGCCGCGCGCACCGGCCGGGCCGCCCGGCGCCGGCGCCAGGCGAAATACGAGCTTACAAACTGTGCCGCGCCGAACGCGCCGCCGCATCCGGGGCCATGTATGGTGACAATAGGGTGGCCGCCGGCGTGGGCCGGCCTGCCCGCCGACCCGTGTCGGGTCTCGCTCCTGCCCTTCCATGTCTGATTCTTCCCAATCTGCTGGCCGCTATACGGGCCGCCCTGGCGGCCGCATGGTGCTGACCGCGCTGGCGGCCGCAGCCGGCCTTGCAGTGGCGGCTGCTGCACTGGCGCAAGTGCCCGGCGCGCCGGGCGAACCCTACCTCGATGCCCCGGTGGCCGACGCGGCGCAGCAGCAGGCCGACCCTTCCTCGCGCATCGCCACGCTGACCGCGGTCGACGGCAACCTCAGCTTTGCCCCCGCCGGCTCGGACGCCTGGGCCGCGGCCGGGCTGAACCGGCCGGTCACCACCGGCGACCGGCTCTGGCTGGAGCCGGGCGGACGTGCCGAGCTGCACGCCGGCACGGTGGCGCTGCGCATGGGCGGCGCCACCGCCGCCAGCATCCTGAACCTGGACGACAGCACCACGCAGGTCAAGCTGACGCAGGGCACGCTGCAGGTGCGCGTGCGCGCGTTGCCGCCGGGCCAGACGGTCGAGGTCGATACCCCGAACCTGGCCTTCGTGCCGCGCGAGCCCGGCGACTACCGCCTGGACGTGGCGCCCGACGGCAGCACCACCACCGTCACGCTGCGCCATGGCAGCGCGGTGGTCTACGGCGACAGCCGCACCATCGAGCTGCAGCGCGGCGACCGCATGCGCTTTGCCGGCACCGACCTGGCCGATGCGGGCGGCGGCCCGGTGGCGGAAGACGGGTTCGATCGCTGGACCGCGGCGCGCGACGCGCGCGAGGACGCTTCGCAGTCGGCGCGCTATGTGCCGCGCGAGATGCCGGGCTACGCCGCGCTGGACGGCTATGGCGACTGGCAGGAAGACCCGGGCTACGGCGCGATCTGGTTCCCGCGCGTGGTCAGCGCGGGATGGGTGCCGTACAGCACCGGCCACTGGGCCTGGATCGCGCCGTGGGGCTGGACCTGGATCGACGACGCGCCGTGGGGTTTCGCGCCGTCGCACTATGGCCGCTGGGCCTATGTGGGCTCGCGCTGGGGCTGGGTTCCCGGGCCGCGCGTGCGCCCGTGCTATGCCCCGGCGCTGGTGGCCTTTGTCGGCGCCGCCGGGCCCAACTGGAGCGTGCGCGTCGGCAGCGGACCGGGCGTGGCCTGGTATCCGCTGGGTCCGCGCGACGCCTACCGGCCGGTCTATCGCGCCAGCCCGACTTACGTCGCCCGCATCAACCGGGTTACGGTCAACAACTTCGTGATGGGCGACCGCCGCCCGCCGCCTTACGTCAACCGCACCGTGCCCGGCGCCATCACCGGCATGCCGGCGCGCAACTTTGTCGAAGGACGCCCCGCGCGCGGCCTGCACCGCCCCGAATGGCGCAACGTGCCGGCGGGCGAGGCCCACGGCGCGCCGCCGGTGGCGCCGGTCAAGGGCAGCCTGGTAGGCGCGGCGCCGCCGCGGCCGCTGCCGCCGCAGGCCCGCCACGGCTTCGAACGCCAGGCCATCGCCGCGCGCGCGCCCGGTCGCCCGGCCACGGACGACCTGGCCCGGCGCTTTGCGCGCGAGGGCGGGGTCGTGCCCGGTGCCGGCCCGGCCTGGCGCGGCGGCAACGAGCGCCGGCCCGGCCGCGACGCACGGCCGGTGCCGGACGTGCGCATGAGCCAGGCCGCGATCGCATCGCGCGACCACGCTCCAGTCCCGCCGCGCCCCGGGCGTATCGATGCCGACGGCGACGGCCGCGCGGATCGCAACGATGCCCAGCCCCGGGGTGAGTCCTGGCGCGGCCCTGGGCGGGGCCAGAGCACCCGGCCCGACGAGGCGCGCGGCTTTGCCGGGCAGCCGGGCGTGCCAGGGGATGCCCAGCGGCAGCAACAGGCCATGCAGCGTGAGCAGCAGCGCCAGCAGATCGAGCAGCAACGTGCCCTGCGCGAGCAGCAACGGCAACTGGACGAGCAGCGCCAGCAGGGCATGCCGCCCCGCCAGTGGGCCGATGGTCAGGAGCGCCCTGACCCGGCGCGGCAATCGCAGGAAATGCAGCGCCAGCGCTTCGAGCAGCAGCGTGCCCTGCGCGAGCAGCAACGGCAACTGGACGAGCAGCGCCAGCACGGCATGCCGCCCCGCCAGTGGGCCGATGGTCAGGAGCGCCCCGATCCGGCGCGGCAATCGCAGGAAATGCAGCGGCAGCGCTTCGAGCAGCAGCGGCAGAGGGAGGAAGGGCAGCAGCGCCAGGCCGAACAGCAGCAGCGGCAGATGCAGGATCAGCAGCGCGCGGTGCAGGAGCAGCAGCGCCAGCAAGCCATGCAGCGGCAAGCGGACCAGCAGCGGCAGATGCAGGAACAGCAGCGCGCGGTGCAGGAGCAGCAGCGCCAGCAAGCCATGCAGCGGCAAGCGGACCAGCAGCGGCAGATGCAGGACCAGCAGCGCGCGGCGCAGGAGCAGCAACGGCAGCAGGCCATGCAGCGCCAGGCCGAGCAGCAGCGCCATATGCAGGAGCAGCAACGGGCCATGCAGGAGCAGCAACGGCAGCAGGCCATGCAGCGGCAGGCCGAACAGCAGCAGCGCCATATGCAGGAACAGCAACGCGCGATGCAGGAACAGCAGCGGGCGATGCATGAGCAGCAGCGCCAGCAGGCCATGCAGCGCCAGGCCGAACAGCAGCAACGGCAGATGCACGAGCAGCAACGGCAGATGCAGGAGCGCCAGCGCCAGCAAATGGACCAGCAGCGGCAGATGCAACAGCAGCAACGCGCGCAGCAGGAGCGTGGCCAGATGGAGGCGCGCCAGGGCCGCGACGGCGATCGCCGCTAGTCACGCCCGGCCGCCGCAATGAAAAAACCCCGGCATGCCTGGCGGCATGCCGGGGTTTGTGTTGCGCGGTGCCGAACCGGCAGCGTGTCTCGCCTTACTTCGCCAGTTCCGACAAGCGGACCTGCGAGATCTTGCCGTTCTGCACCCAGCCAACCACGGTGTCGGCCATCGATCCGCCCTTGGCGTCGATGCCGTCGACTTCGTTGGGATTGACTTCCTTGGCCAGGCCCTTGACCGCATCCGGCATCTTCGCGCGGATCGCCGCCGCATCGCTGGTGGTGCCGGCCAGCTTCATCGCCCCGGCCAGCGCATACACCATGGTGTAGTTCAGCGACATCTCGGTGGTGGCATCGCGCCCGTCGTGCAGCTTCTTGTAGCGGGCGTTGAAGGCCTGCGCGGCGGGACGGCTGTCGTTGACCAGCGGCAGCACGCCGATCGAGCCCTCCAGCATGCCCAGGCCGTTGGTGACGCGGGCCATCTCGTCCATCTTGGCCTGGTCCATCACGATAAAGCCGCCCTTGAAGCCCAGTTCGCGCGCCTGCTTGACCACCAGCGCAGTCGGCTCCGACGGGCCGCCGACGAACATCACGTCCGGCTTCTCGCTGATGGCGCGCGACACGCCGCTGTAGAAGTCGGTGGCCTTGGTGTACGACATCGGGTTGTTCGCCACCACCTTGCCGCCGGCGGCTTCCCACGCCGGCTGGAAGGCCTGCACCCAGGCCTTGGCGTAGTCGTGGTCGGCCGGCGCCAGCGCCACGTTCTTGCCGTAGCGCTTCATCTGCGCCTTGATGAACGGCTCGATATAACCGGTATAGGCCGGCGGGATGCGGATGGTCAGCTTGTTGCCGGCATCGGTGATGCGCGGCACGCTGGAGTAGGACATCACCAGGAATTTCTCCTGCTCGTTGAAGGCCTGCAGCGCGAAGATGCCGCCCGAATGCGGCACGAACACCGCCGGGGTCTTGTGCTGCTGCACCAGGCGGCGCCCGTTGATGGCGGCCTCGGCGGGCGAGTACTTGTCGTCCAGGGCCACCACCTCCAGCTTGACCTTCTTGCCCTTGACCTCCAGGCCCGAGGCATTGATCTCGTCGACGGCCATCTGCACGCCCGACAGCACGTTCTTGCCATACAGCGCGGCGCCGCCGGAAAGCGGGCCGGTGTAGCCGATCTTGACCACTTCCTGCGCCAGCGCGGCGCCCGAGGCCAGCATCGCGGCCACGGCGGTGGCGGCCAGCGGGAAGATGCGGCGCATGAGGTTGTTTTGCATGGTGTTGTCTCCTGAAAGTACTGCGCTTGTTTTGCCTGCTGTCGTTCTGTTCGACCGCTTGTTTTCTCCCTCTCCCGCTTGCGGGAGAGCGAGTACGCAATCGGTAGTGGAGGCCTTTCGGATTCAGCCCCCGATATACGCCTTGCGAATCCCCTCATCCTTCAGCAACGTATCCCGGTCTCCCTCCATCACGATCCTTCCGCTCTCGATCACATAGGCGCGATGCGCAATCCCCAGCGCCGCGTAGGCGTTCTGCTCCGCCAGCAGCACCGTCGTGCCCGCGCGGTTGATGCGCTGGATGATCTCGAACATCTGCTTGACCACCAGCGGCGCCAGGCCCAGCGACGGTTCGTCGAGCAGCAGCGCGCGCGGGCGGCTCATCAGGGCGCGTCCCAGCGCCACCATCTGCTGCTGCCCGCCGGACAGCGAGCCGGCCGCATCGTCCTTTTTCTGCCGCAGGATCGGGAACAGTTCATAGACCTCGTCCAGCGTCTTGCGGATGCCCGCGCCGTCGCGCCGGTGCACATACGCGCCCAGCACCAGGTTCTTCTCCACGCTCATGGCCGGGAACAGCTTGCGTCCCTCCGGGCAATGCACCAGCCCCGCCTGCACGATCTGCGACGGCTTCATGCCGGACAGCTCGCGCCCGTCGAAGCGCATGCTGCCGCCGCTGATGCGGTGGATCGCGCTCATCGCCAGGAAGATCGAGCTCTTGCCGGCGCCGTTGGCGCCCAGCAGCACCACCAGCTCGCCGGCGCCGGCGTGCAGGGTGATGTTGTCCAGCGCGCGGAAGCTGCCGTACGACAGCGAGACGCGTTCAAGCTGCAACATGGTCGGCTCCCAGATAGGCCTCGATGACATGCGGATCCTGCTGGATCTGCGCGGGCGTGCCTTCGGCGATCTTCTCGCCGTAGTTCAGCACCATGATCTTGTCGGCCAGCCGCATGATCATGTCCATCTTGTGTTCGATCAGGCAGACCGTCTTGCCATGGCGCACCATCTTGCGGATCAGCTCGGCCAGGCCGACGGTCTCTTCCGGGTTGACGCCGCCGGCCGGCTCGTCGAGCAGCAGCAGCTCGGGGTCCGTCGCCAGCGCCAGCGCGAAGGCCACGCGCTTGCGCGCCTCCTGCGTGATGTCGGCCGCAATCTCGTGCGCCAGGTGCGACAGGCCGACGAAGTCCAGCGCGGCCTCGGCCTTGTCGCGGCACAGCCGCTCCTCCTCGCGCAGGCGCCGGGTGTTGAACAGCACGTCGCCCAGCCCGGAACGCGTACGCAGGCGGTGGCCGACGATCAGGTTGTCGAGCACGGTGGCGCGGTCGAACAGCGCCGTCGCCTGGAAGGTGCGGGCCACGCCCAGGCGCGCGATCTGGTCGGCGCGCAGGCCGGCGATATCCTGGCCCTTGAACAGGATCTGGCCGGAGGAGGGCGCATGGGTGCCCGCGACCAGGTTGAAGAAGGTGGTCTTGCCGGCGCCGTTGGGGCCGATGATGGCGTTGATATGGCCCTGCTCGAAGGTCACCGAGACATCGTGCACGGCGGTCAGGCCACCGAATTTCTTGGTCAGGTTGCGGATCTCAAGCATGGTCGGCTCCGGCGCGGGTGGTCGGTACAGAGGCGGTGTTGCTCGCGGCGGCGGGCTGCGCCAGCTTGCCGCGCCGCTCGGCGGCGGCCTTGCGCGCCTGCTTCTTCAGGTAAGAGCCGACGATGCCGTCGGGCACGAAGATGATCAGCAGGACCAGCACCGGCCCGAACACCAGCATGCGGTAGTCCTGCATGAACTGCAGCGACTGCGTGATCCATGGC
The DNA here is from genome assembly GCF_014191175.1 of Cupriavidus alkaliphilus. Classification (NCBI taxonomy): domain Bacteria; kingdom Pseudomonadati; phylum Pseudomonadota; class Betaproteobacteria; order Burkholderiales; family Burkholderiaceae; genus Cupriavidus; species Cupriavidus alkaliphilus. The sequence continues at coordinate 231,594 of NZ_JACHWE010000007.1, forward strand.
ACCAGCACCGCGCCCAGCAGCGGCCCGAAGATGGTGCCGATGCCGCCCACCAGCATCGACATCACCATGTCGAAAGTCAGGTCGGTGCGGGCAATGTCCGGGCCCAGGAAGCGCACCTGCCCCGCGTACAGCGCGCCCGCAAAGCCGGCGTAGCCCACCGACAGCACGAACGACAGCACCTTGGTGCGCATCAGGTTGAGGCCCAGCGCCTCGGCCAGCGCGTCGCTGTTGCGCACGGCCATGAAGCTGCGCCCCAGCAGCGAGGTGACGATGCGGTGCATCAGGAATACGCCGACCGCCAGGAAGGCCAGCACCAGGTAATACTGCGCCTGCACGCTGTCGAAGCCGATCGGCCCGATCGCCGCCGGCACCGGGATGCCGATCAGGCCCACCGTGCCGTGCGTCAGGCTCTCCCACTTTTCGATCAGCAGGTAGATGATGTAGCCCACGCACATGGTGAAGATCGAGAAGTAATGGCCCTTCAGGCGCAGCGACACCACGCCGACCACATAGCCCAGCACCATGCACAGCACCCCGGCCAGCACGAACGCCAGCCAGAACGGCACCTGGTAGTCCACGGTCAGGATCCCCAGCGTGTAGGCGCCGATGGCCATGAAGCCGCCGTGCGCCAGGTTCAGCTGCCCGGTATAGCCGGTGATCAGGTTCAGTCCGAGCGTGGCGATGGCATAGATGAAGGCCAGCGTCATCACGGTCAGGTAGTAGCTGTTGGGCGTGACCAGCGGGAAGGCGATGGCGCAAGCCAGCAGCAGCATCCAGCCGGTCTTTCCTTGCAGTGCTTTCATGTCGTACTCCTCAGGCTGCCTTGCCGGCAAACAGGCCCTGCGGCCGGATCGACAGGATCACCACCAGCAGCACGAAGGCGATGATGTCCTTGTAGTCGGTGGAAACGTAGAAGCCGCCGAAGCTCTCGGCCATGCCGATGATCAGCCCGCCGACGATGGCGCCGGGGATGCTGCCCATGCCGCCCAGGATGATGATGACGAAGGCCTTGGTGATCACCAGGTTGCCCATGCTCGGGTAGACCAGGTTGATCGGCGCGTACAGCGTGGCGGCGATCGCGGCCAGCGCGCCGGAGATGGCGAACACCAGCAGGGTCACGCGCGTGGCGTCGATGCCCACCAGCGCCGCGCCTTCGCGGTTCTGCGCCATCGCCATGATGGTGGCGCCGGTCATGGTGCGGGTCAGGAACAGGTGCAGCAGCACCATCAGCGCAAAGGCGGCGCCGATGATCAGCAGGCGCTGCAGCGGCGCGGTGAGGCCGAACACGTCGACGATCTGGCCATACGGCGTGGGCATGCGGTGGAAGTCCGCGCCCCACAGCGCCTGCGCGCCGGCTTCCAGGAACAGCAGGATGCCGATGGCGGCGATCATGTCGTGCAGCTCGGGCGAATTGCGCAGCGGGTGGAACACCAGCCGGTCGGCCAGCATCGACAGCACCGCCACCACCAGCGCCGCGCCCAGCATCGCCAGCCAGTAATTCACGCCCAGCGCGGTCATCAGGTAGTACGACACATAGGCGCCGGCCATGTAGAAGGCGCCGTGCGCGAAATTGGGCACGTGCAGGATGCCGTAGACCAGCGTCAGGCCAAGCGCCACCAGGCTGTACACGCCGCCCAGCGTCAGGCCGTTCAGGAACTGTTGAAGGAACAATGCCACGGGGGTACCTCTTACGGTTCAGAAAACCAGGCACGCGCCGGCAATGGCCGTGCGTGTTCCGTCGCGGCAGCGACAAGCGCGGCCGCGCAGATGAAATCGGGGCGCAGTGGGTCAGGCCGGCGGCAGCGCGGGCTGTCGTGCCGGAATGCGTGCGGCGGTGCGTGCGTTGCTGCGCGGGGGCGCCGGGTCCACCTGCGGGACGAGGCAATGGCGGTGCGCAATGCGGTGCTGCGGATACTGCATGGCGGTGTCTCCTGTGCGATGCGGCGCGATGGCCGCCCGGCAAGCCGGACGTTGCTGCTGCCCGGTGACGCCGTGTCGGGAAAGCGTTCCCGCACGATCGTTCGTTTTCGCCGACTTTTGCATAGGCCCGCGGGCACCGTCAAGGAAAGCGGCCTGCTATTCCGCACCGCGAAATAGCAGCCGCCGCGCCTTCGGGTAAGCCCTGACGGAGCGGGCCGCCATCATCGCTGCGCTACATGGTTTCCATGCCGCGCCTGCATGGTCCGGACCAGCTTGAAAAAGCCGCCGCCGCTTTCTATGGTGCCTTCATCAGCCCCAGGCACTGTCGCGGCAATCCACCCTGCAGTTTGCTGATGACCAGGGGGAGAGCCGATGAAGATTGCGCAGATTGCACCACTCGCAGAACGCTGCCCGCCCAGCCTGTATGGCGGCACCGAGCGCATCGTTTCGTACCTGACGGAGGAACTGGTGCGCCAGGGCCACGAGGTCACGCTGTTCGCCAGCGGCGACTCGGTCACCGGCGCCGAACTGGTGCCGTGCTGCGACATGGCACTGCGCCTCGATGCGGACGTCGGCGACCACCTGCCTTACTACGTGATGATGCTGGACCGCGTGATGGCTGCCGCCACGCGCTTCGATGTCCTGCATTTCCATATCGACATGCTGCAATGCCCGCTGCTGCGGCGCCTGCCGGTGCGTGCGGTGACCACCTTGCACGGGCGGCTGGACCTGCAGGAGCTGCAGCCTTTCTATGCGCATTTTCCGCAATTCCCGCTGGTGTCGGTTTCCGACGCGCAGCGCGCACCGATGCCGCCGGTGAACTGGGTGGGCACGGTCTACCACGGCATCCCGGCGACGCTGCTGGACTACTGCGCCAATCCGGCGGGCGACTACCTGGCATTCCTTGGCCGCATCTCGCCGGAGAAGCGGCCCGACCATGCCATCGAGGTGGCCGCGCGCGCGGGTTTGCCGCTGAAGATGGCGGCCAAGGTCGACCGCGTCGACCGCGCCTATTGGCAGGAAGTGATCCGCCCGCTGGTGGCCGCGCACGCCGAAGTCGAATACATCGGCGAGATCGACGAGTCCGCGAAGTCGGCGTTCCTGGGCAATGCGCGCGCGCTGCTGTTCCCGATCGCCTGGCCCGAGCCATTCGGCCTGGTGATGATCGAGGCCATGGCCTGCGGCACGCCGGTGATTGCATTCGATTGCGGTTCGGTGCCGGAGGTGATCGAGCCGGGCATCAGCGGCTATATCGTGCACAGCGTCGACGAAGCGGTGGCCGCCGTCGCCCGCGTGGCCACGCTGCCGCGCGCCGGCGTGCGCGCCGCGTTCGACGCGCGCTTTACCGCGGAGCGGATGGCGCGCGACTACGTGCGCATCTACCAAGGCTTGCCGAATCCCGGGGACGCGGGCGAGGCACATGGCGAGGCCGACGGACTCGCGCTCGCATAACCGCACACGACCACTGCTGAGAGACCCGCTCATGCCTGCAGAATCCACGGAACATCCCAACCGCTCGGTGGCCGTCGCCGGGGCCGGCGACGTCGCGCAGTTCTATATTCCCGCGGCCGCGTCGTTGCAAGAACGGCGTCCGCGCACGCTCAAGCATGGCGACACCTTCGCCCTCTTCGACCATAACGGCGATGCGATCGGTGCGCCGGGCAGCCCCGAGGGGCTGTTCCACTTCGACACGCGCCACCTGTCCTTCCTGCGGCTGACGGTGGAAGGGCAGCGCCCGATGCTGTTGTCGTCAACGCTGCGCGACGACAATGCCTCGCTGACCTGCGACCTGACCAATCCCGACCTGTTCGACCAGGAGGGCGGCCTGTGGCTCGAGCACGACCTGATCCACCTGCGCCGCTCGCGCTTCCTGTGGAACGGCGCCTGCTATGAACGCCTGAGCGTGCGCAACTTCGACGACCGGCCGCGGCGCGTGTGCATCGACATCGCCTTCGATGCGGACTTTGCCGACCTGTTCGAAGTACGCGGCACGCAGCGGCTGCGGCGCGGCACCATGCACCCGCCGCAAGTCGACGGCGCCGCGGTCACGCTGAGCTATACCGGCCTGGACCAGGCGCGGCGCGAGACCCGGCTCTCGTTCGATCCCGTGCCGCAGGCGCTGAGCGGCAGCCGAGCCAGCTTCACGCTGCTGCTCAAGCCGTCGTGCATGCAGCTGCTGCGCATGGAGATCCGCTGCCAGTCGGTGGACCACGAGGAGCGCGAGGCCCAGTCCTTTCTCGGCGCGCTGCTGCAGTCGCGGCGCGAGCTGCGGCGCTCGTCCGGGCGCGCGGCGTCGATCACCACGTCCAACGAACTGTTCAATGAAGTCGCGCGGCGCAGCGTCTCCGACCTGTACATGCTGCTGACCAACACCGTGCACGGGCCTTACCCGTATGCCGGCATCCCATGGTTCAGCACGGTATTCGGCCGGGATGCGCTGATCACCGCGTTGCAGACGCTATGGCTCGATCCCGAGATCGCGCGCGGCGTGCTGCAGTACCTCGCCGCGATGCAGGCCGAGACGGTCGACCCCGGCGCCGACGCCGAGCCCGGCAAGATCCTGCACGAGATGCGCCATGGCGAAATGGCGCGCCTGGGCGAGGTGCCGTTCGCGCTTTACTACGGCAGCGTCGACGCCACGCCGCTGTTCGTGCTGCTGGCGGGCGCCTACCTGCGGCGCACCGGCGATATCGACACTGTCCGCGCGCTGTGGCCCAGGCTGCAGGCCGCGCTGGACTGGATCAGCGAATACGGCGACCGCGACGGCGACCTGTTCGTCGAATATGGCCGGCAGTCGCCCGAGGGCCTGATCAACCAGGGCTGGAAAGACAGCCGCGATTCGGTGTTCCACGAGGACGGGCGGCTTGCCGCCGGTCCGATCGCGTTGGCCGAGGTCCAGGCCTACACCTACGGCGCCTGGCAGGCCGCGGCGCAGATCCGCGCGGCGCTGGACGACAGCGAAGGCGCCGCCCGCTATGCCGCCAGGGCGGAAGTGCTGCGCGATGCCTTCGACAAGCACTTCTATGACCCCGCGCTGGGCACTTATGTGCTGGCGCTGGATGGCAAGAAGCAGCCGTGCCGCATCCGCGCCTCCAACGCGGGCCATACGCTGTTTACCGGCATCGCGCTGCCGCAGCGCGCGCCGTCCGTGGTGGGCACGCTGATGCAGAGTACTTCCTTCTGTGGCTGGGGCATCCGCACCGTCGCCGCGGACGCGGCGCGCTTCAACCCGATGAGCTACCACAACGGCTCGGTATGGCCCCACGACAATGCGCTGATCGCGGCAGGCATGGCGCGCTACGGCTACCACCCCGAAGCCAGCCGCATCTTCGAGGGCCTGTTCGCGGCATCGAGCTATATCGACCTGCGCCGCCTGCCCGAACTGTTCTGCGGCTTCGCGCGCCAGCGCAGCCAGGGCCCGACCTTCTATCCGGTGGCGTGCGCGCCGCAGGCCTGGGCCGCCGCCGCGCCGCTGCTGATGCTGCAGGCCTGCCTGGGGCTGGACTTCGACACGCAGGAGCCGGCGATCACGTTCGAGAACCCGTCGCTGCCACCGTTCCTGGACGAGGTGGTGTTCCGCAACCTCGGGGTCGGCGGCGGCAGCGCCGACGTCGCGGTGCGGCGCTCCGGCGAGCGCGTGGTGGTCGACGTGCTGGAGCGGCGCGGGCCGGTGCGGGTGTTGACGCGGAATTAGTGCGTGGCGGTGAGCGGATGCGGGCCTTTCCCGGGCGTGTGCCGCGGGCTAGGTGAGGTCCGCCGGCAGCGCGCGCAGGCAGGCCACCAGCGCCGCCACCACATCGTCTTCCACCGGCTGGCGCCGCCACATCACGCCCACCGGCGGCAGGTCCCAGCTCAGCGCATGGGGCAGCGCCACCGCGCCCCTGGCCTCGACCAGTTCGTTGGCGACTGCCCTGGGCACGATGGTCGTCGCCGCCGGATGCCTGCGCATCAGCGTGGCCATGGTCTTGATCGAATAGGTCTCGACCATCGGCGTGGGCTGCGCCACGCCCGCCACCGCGAAGATGGTGTTGATGGTGCGCCGGATCGGCGTGTTGGGCGGCGGCAGGATCCAGTCGCGTTCGGCCAGACGGTGCCAGTCGAGCGCGCCGCGCGCCAGCCGCGCCGCGGCCGCGGTGGGCACGACCAGCGCCGGCTCTTCGCGATACAGCGGCTGCTGCACGATGTCCGCGCCTGGTGCAAAGAAGGTGCGCGCGATCACGCAGTCCAGCTCATGCTCGCGCAGCGCGCTGACCAGCTCGTCGGTGGTGCCTTCGCGCACCAGCACCGACACCCGCGGGGTCTGCGCCATGCCGAAGGTGCAGGCCGTATCGAGCACGCCGCGGCTGATGTAGGGAATCACGCCCAGGCGCAGCCGCCCCGACAGCCCCGCTTCGATCGCCGCCAGTTCGCGCCCCAGCGCATCGGCATCGGCCAGTGTCAGCCTGGCATGTGCCAGCACCGCCAGGCCGGTGGGCGTGGGCTCCAGTCCGCGCCGCGTGCGGGTGAACAGCGGCACCATGAAGATGTCTTCGATCTCGCGCAGGGTCTTGGTGACGGCGGGCTGCGACAGGTTGAGCTCGGCCGCCACGCGCGACACCGAGCGCTGCCGCGCCAGCGCGAGCAGCAGCGGCAGGTGCCGCAGGCGCAGCCGCGATACCAGGTTGTGGACCAGTTTGTCGGGGGCGATGGACATGGTGCCTGCCGCCATGGGGCGGTCTGGTTGTATGACCGAATGGTAATACCACAATAACCAATCAGGCGCTGCCGGTTATCCCGCAATCCTATACTGGCCGGCATCACAGGAGCGTCGAACATGTTCACCACCCGTCCCGAGATCGTTGGCACCTTTGGTGTTGCGGCGTCCACGCACTGGCTGGCCACGCAGACCGCCATGGGCGTGCTGGAGCGCGGCGGCAATGCCTTCGATGCCGCGGCCGCCGCGGGCTTTGTGCTGCAGGTGGTCGAGCCGCACCTGAACGGCCCCGGCGGCGAAGTGCCGATCCTGTACTGGAGCGAGCGCGAGCGCGCCATGCGCTCGGTGTGCGGGCAGGGCCCGGCGCCGGCGCTGGCAGATCCTGCCGCGCTGCGCGCCATGGGCCTGGACCTGGTGCCCGGCATCGGCCTGATCCCGGCCGCCGTGCCGGGCGCTTTCGGCGCATGGCTGACCATGCTGCGCGAGCATGGCAGCTGGTCGCTCGCCGAGGTGCTGGCGCCCGCGATCGGCTATGCGCGCGACGGTTTTCCGCTGGTGCCGCGCATCGCGCGCGCGATCCTGGCGGTGCAGGCGCTGTTCCGCGACGAATGGCACAGCTCGGCCCAGACCTGGCTGCCCGACGGCAAGGTGCCGCGCCCCGGCAGCCTGCACACGCTGCCGGTGCTGGCGGCCACCTATACGCGCATCGTCGAAGAAGCGCAGCGCCGCAGCGATACCCGCACCGGGCAGATCGACGCGGCGCTGGACTGCTGGTACCGCGGCTTCGTGGCGCAGGAGATCGATGCGTATTGCCGCCATACGCCCGTGCGTGACACCACCGGCGACAAGCACGCCGGCCTGCTGCGCCTTGACGACATGGCAAGCTGGACGCCCGAGATCGAGGCGCCCGCGACCCTGGACTTTGGCCGCTATACCGTGGCCAAGTGCGGCATCTGGAGCCAGGGGCCGGTGTTCCTGCAGCAGCTCGGCATGCTGCGCCATGCTGGCCTCGAGCAATATGCGCCGGATTCGCCCGAGTTCGTGCACCGCATTGCCGAGGCCGCCAAGCTCGCCATGGCCGACCGGCTGGCGTGGTACGGCGATCCGCGTTTCGCCGCGAGCCCGCTGGCGGGTTTGCTGGACGATGGCTACCTGGCCGCGCGCGCGCAGCGCATCGGCGCGCAGGCGGCGCTGTCGCTCGAGCCCGGCACGGTCAACGGCATCGCGCCGCGCCTGCCCGACCTGGCCGCGGCCACGCGCACGCTGCAGCGCGCCGACGTGCGCTTCGGCGTGGGCGAGCCCACCTTTGCCGAACTGCCGCCGGTGGCCGAATGGGCCGAACAGGAGATCTTTGTCGGCGATACCTGCCATATCGATGTGATCGACCGCCACGGCAACATGGTCGCGGCGACGCCGTCGGGCGGATGGCTGTCGTCGAGCCCGACCATCCCGGCGCTCGGCTTCGCCCTCAATACCCGCCTGCAGATGACATGGCTGGAACCCGGCCTGCCCAATACGCTCGCGCCCGGCAAGCGGCCCTGCACCACGCTGTCGCCGTCGCTGGCGCTGCGCGACGGCGAACCCTACATGGTGTTCGGCACGCCCGGCGGCGACCAGCAGGACCAATGGTCGCTGGCGTTCTTCCTGCGCCATGCCGTGCATGGCATGAACCTGCAGGAGGCGATCGACGCGCCGGCCTGGCATGTCGACCACTTCCCGGCTTCGTTCTGGCCGCGCCAGACCGTGCTCAACCGCATCAGCATCGAATCGCGCTTCCCGGAAAGCACGCTCGCGGCGCTGCGCGAGCGTGGCCACGATGTGCGCGTGGGCGAGCCGTGGTCCGAGGGCCGCATGTCGGCATGCTCGCGCCAGTTCGACGCCCGCGGCCGGCTGGTGCTGCGCGCCGGCGCCAATCCGCGCGGCATGCAGGGCTATGCCGCCGGGCGCTGACGCTGCACCGGAGCGCAACCCACGAATAAACAGACACGGCGGGCCGCATCGTGCGCCCGTCCCGAAAAAGGAGGAATCACACCATGCGATGGATGACCAAAACCCTGTTGGGCGGCATGGCCGCGCTGGCCATGTGCCTGGGCGGTGCCGCGCGCGCCGCGGACAACTGGCCGCAGAAGCCGGTCACGCTGATCGTGCCGTGGGCCGCCGGCGGCTCGACCGATATCCTGGCGCGCGTGCTGTCCGAACACCTGACGCGCTCGCTCGGCCAGCCGGTGATCGTCGACAACAAGCCCGGGGCCTCGGGCAATATCGGCTCGGCCATGGTGGCGCGTGCCAGGCCCGACGGCTACACGCTGCTGGTCGGTTCGATGAGCACGCACGCGATGAACCCGGCGCTGATGCCGAACATGCCATTCCGCGGCGTGGAGGACTTTACGCCGCTGGGCCTGCTGGCCTACGTCACCAACACGCTGGTGGTGCACCCGTCGGTGCCGGCGCAGAATGTCAAGGAGCTGGTTGCCTACGCCAGGGCCAATCCTGGCAAGCTGGCCTACGCCAGCGCCGGCCCGGGCTCGACCAACCACCTGAGCGCGGTGCTGTTCGAGAAGATGGCCGGGGTGCAGATGCTGCACGTGCCGTACAAGGGCGGCGCACCCGCCGTGGTCGACACCGTGGCCGGCCAGACCCAGCTGCTGTTCTCGGCCGGCACGCAGACGCTGCCGCATGTGAAGGGCGGCAAGCTGCGCCTGCTGGCCGTCACCGAGGGCAAGCGCTCGCCGCTGCTGCCCAATGTGCCGACCGTGGCCGAGACTGTGCCCGGTTATGAACTGGCGGTCTGGTATGGCGCCTTCGGTCCGAAGGGCATGCCGGCGGATCTGGCCGCACGCCTGAACCGCGAGATCAACGCGGTGATGTCGCTGCCCGAGGTCAAGTCCAAGATGAACGCCATTGGCGTCGAGACCGCGACCTCCACGCCGCAGCAGTTCGGCACCATCCTGCAGCGCGACGCCGACCGCTACGGCAAGCTGATCCGCGAACTCGGCATCAAGGGGGAATGACGTGAGCCAACTGCGCACGGCCGCGCTGGTGGCCACCGTCAATGCGCTATGCGACCGGATGCAGCAGGCCCGCGAGCCGGCCATGGCGTTCGATGCCATCGGCGCCGCCACGCTGCAGGCCATGGGGCCGGGCCTGCTGACCATCAACGCCTGGCACGCCGGCCCGGCACAAATCGAGCGCCTGTGGTCATCCGACCCGTCCGCGTACCCGGTCGGCGGACGCAAGTCGAAGGGCGACAGCGCATGGCGGCGCCAGTTGCTCGAGCGCGGCGAAATCTTTGTCGGCGAGGGCGATGCCGCGCTGGCAGCGGTGTTCGATGACGTGCAGGTGATTCGCGGGCTGGGCTGCACCGCGGTGGTCAATGTGCCGCTGTGCGGGCAGGGGGGAGTGATCGGGACCTTCAACTACCTGGCGGATCGACAGGCATGGTCGGCGCCGGAGGTGGCCGCGTTGCGTGTGCTCGCGGCGCTGGCCACGCCTGCCGTGCAGGCCTTGCTGGCGGCGCAAGGCTGACACGCCGGATTTCCGCGACCGCAGCGGTGGCGGCGCGCTTCCCGCCACTTACCCCAGCCTGGTACCGGTGGCACGCGCCAGTTCGGCCAGCAACGCGTCCTGGAAGCGGATGTCGGTGGCGGCGGGATGCGGCCTCTGGCGCTGCTGGTGGTACCAGTAGCCGCCGCTCGTCAGCGCCGCCGGCTCGTCGCTGGTGGCGAGCCACTCCTGCGTCAGATGCCCCAGCCGCAGGTCGTCGGGCGCGTCCGGGCCCCCCATCTTCGTCGGCACCCACCCGGGGTCGACGGCGTTGCTGATCACGTCGGGCCACAGCCGCGCAACGGCTGCGGCAAGGGTAGTGATGAAGAGCTTGCTCTCCGAGTAGCCGCCCGTGGCCGTGCGGCCCGACCAGTCCATCCCGGCAAGCGTGGCGCGCGCGCCCCGGTGCATGCTGCTGCTCAGGTAGATCAGGCGCCGGGGGCGCTGGACCAGGGCCGTCAGCAGGTACGGTGCCACGACGTTGATCACCATCAGTTGCGCACCGGAGATGACGGCGGCGTTGTGGATGACAGCGTCCATCCTGCCAATCGCATTGACCTGGCGGGCGAGATCGCGGATCTGCGCAACGTCCGACAGGTCGCCGATCGTGGCGATGGCCCCCTGGTCCACCAGTGCTTTCACGGCGGGCAGCCGGGCCTGCGAGCGGACGTGCACGACCACCTGGTGGCCGTCGGCAAGCAGCGTCCGGGCCGCGGCATGGCCCAGTCCGTCGGACGAGCCGGTGATGAACACGCGGGCCTTGCGGCCTGCGCCACGTCGGGCGCTGGACATGGGGGGCTGCGTGCGGGGATCCGGGGGCGTCTGCGCCCCGGAGGTCGTGGCGGCGATGAGCGATCCCGCGGCCAGGGCCGGACCCAGTCCGGCGCCTGCGGAAAGAAACTTTCTGCGATCCATGGGCATGTCCTCCTGTATCTCCGCCGACCTTGCCGGAGCCTGGGATGCCGAGAGCGTGCACAGGGCCGGCAAGGCCCTGACACGGCTTCTGGCGACGTCCCTTGGAGTGAAATAGTACGCGCTTCGCCGGCTGCATGGCAGCCGGTGCCGGGCACGACGCAACACTGTACTCTCTGCGCACCCTCCAATTTGTGCACACCGGCCCGCCCGCGGCAGGGGCAAAGCCGGATAGCCAGGTGTCATAACGACTCAGTCTCAGGTTGCAACGCCTCTGCCATCTGGTCCACCTGCATTTTGATCATCGCCAGCAGGCAATGAACGCCGTGGCATCCCTCGGACCGTTCGCTTTCCACTTCCAGCAGTGACAGCACGCTACCCAGCCCGGCCTGGATTCGGTCGAGCGATTCAAGGGTTTCCGCCGGAATGCCGACGAAGATGGTTTCGTGCTGGGGATGGGGTTTCTCTTGCATTGCGTTCTCCTGAAAAAGGTGGGAGACCCGCCTGATGCAAACAGAAGAGGGTGGCGGGCCTGACAGCGGGGGTCGAAATACCGGATCACCAACGAAGCCCGGCCAGCCTGACGGCTGCCCCGCCCGGCCCGCCGTAGTGGAACGACGCGCGCGTGCGTGTGGGGATGGTCGCCTGAGCGACCATCCGTTGATGATATGCGGGTTTCGACTCCCGATCACCGTTGTTTCGGTGATGGGCTCAGTTTTGCCTTTTCGGTGGGGGATGGGGATCAGACGATTCGCAATATTGGTGCGCTTCGTCAGGCGACGTTCGTTAGGGCTACCGGGCGGCAGCTACCGACCCGTTAGAGCCGCTCGGGCAAAGCTTACAACTGTCTGTTCCGCGCTTGGCACGAGACGGAACTCACGCTACCCAGGGTTGTACTTATCCCACAGCTTGTTGCGAAATCGGTTACCCGGATCCACTTGCGCCTTGAGTTCAAAGAAGCGCGGCGCATTGGGATAGGCGCGCGCAAATTGCTCGGGCGTCGCATGCAGTTGATACGGCAGGTAATAGGTGCCCCCGAGCGAAAGCGCGGCATCGATGAGCTCGCGTGTCCACGTGCCGACTTTCTCGCGATCCTTCGCGGACACCCGCTGCCAGTAATAAAGTACGAATGAAAAAACCTCTTCGCGCGCCCAGCTCAGCAAGCAGGCATGGTCGGCGGGCGCGTGGCGAATGGAAATGTTGACGGAGTGCGCTCGATGCGTCTGCAGTATGGCGGCCATGCGCGATACAAAGGCATCAAACTGAGCTATTGGTACAAAATACTCCTGAAGAGCGTAGGTGCTGTTTCCGGTGGCAATCGGTCCGAGCGACGCGACATCCAGGCTCGCTTCGTAATTGCGCCTCACGACTGCCCGGCTGAGGTAGCGCAGCGGGTCTACGACGTCCCTTCGCAGCGACTGACCACTAGGGAGCCTGGCTACGCCCCACATGATGGCCTGGTCGAACTTGTACGATTGCCCCGGCGGGACTAGCCGCTCAGAGACGGTCAGGGCCTTGTCGCTTCTGAGCCAGGTGACGGACGTGGCTTGGCCGAAGTCAGGTGGTACCAAATCGGCGTTGTGCAAGACAGCCAGATTGTTGCCGCGTACTTGATCGTTGAAAAAGCTGGGGTAGTGGGCAACCGGCATGCGGTTTACCTCACGTTCCATGATGACATTCGGCGCAAGGTCCAATTCGGCCTCAGTAATGATCCCGAGTCCACCATAGCCACCGATGGCAGCGTGGAACAGGTCGGCGTTGGTGTCGCGGGACGCGTTTACCACCGAGCCATCGGCGAGCACAAGCTGCAGGGCTCGCACCGAGTTGATCACGGGGCCGGCGCCGACGTAGCGCCCATGGGCATTGACCGACAGCGCGCCACCGACCGTGAAGTTGGCGTAGCTCTGCATGATTTTCACTGAAAGGTCATGCGGGTCTATCACCGACTGAAGGTCGCGCCAGCGTATGCCGGTTTGCACACGCACGACCCGGTTCTGTGGCGAGTAATAAAGCACTCGATTGAACTGACGCATGTCGAGGTGCAGACTATGTTCTGTGACAATTTGTCCGCCCATGCTGTAGCGCCCGCCTCCGATGCAGACCGGGCCGTCCCATGTGGCAAGCGCTTGCCGAATCTCGTCCGTCGTCCGCGGAGCAAGCAATCGGTCTACCCAAACAGGGTTGAGGAGGCTGACGTCGTTGACGAGGACGTCTGATGGCACAGCCCACGACAGCCACGGTCGCACCGTAGTGGCAGCGACCCCTGCCATGCCCGCCGTTAGCAACCGCCGGCGCGTGAGATTGTGCGGTGCGTCTGACGCGGGTTCTGAGTCTGTGTTCATTTGCCCGTTCTCCTGTCTGCGTCGCGCGGCGGCCTTTAGGGTGTCTCACCGAAAGCGGGCATGGTATTCCGGCAAGCATAACTGAACACGACGGATAGAAATTAGATTGCTCCGGCGGTAAGTACGAGCCGTGGCGATCCTTTAATTCAATCGTCTGCTACTGCAACGATGTGAACGGGAGACTGGGCCGACGAGGCGCCGCTGGCGGTATCCGCATAGATGGCGGCTCGCCCTTGGTAAGCAGACCTTTGCCAGCCGAATATGGCGGTCTGCGCATGGCCCGATCCCGTCGTCAGCGGCACTTGCTGCGTGCCGCGTGGTGCAGCGGCGGCTACCGACCCAAAGCGGTCATCCAGAGGTCTCGGTAGCCATGGCTGATATTTGCCGGGGACGGCCTGTCGCGACATGGCTACCGAGTTGGACAGATCTCCGCTTTCCAGTCGAGCAGCAATTCGGCGACGCGCTTGGAATGCTCCGGGCTTGCTTCCAGGCCCATCCGCGCAGTCGCAACGTCGTCCAAGTATGCCGAGAGGGCTAATGCATTAGCCCCCTCCTGTAGTAGGGCAAACACCTTAGGCAAATACGCTTGGTATTCGTCGCGTGCCGCCGGACTGTACGCGACGCCAACGGGGTCCCAGACGTAGTACAGAATTTCATCCACTCTTTTGTACAACTCCAGTTCGATGTCTGCTAACTTATGCCCCATAACGCTTTTTCCTTTTTTCCACGAAGGTACGGCAATTGTAATGAACAAGGTGTTGCCGTCGACTGACCGTTACTAGCAGGGAAGCGAGCGAAACTAGTCGGTAAGGCTATGGCAGTGATTGGCCGGCAAGGGGCGTCAGACTTCGAAGGGCCTTATATGGCATTCAATTGAGGATAGAAGTCCAAATTCTGGCCTAGCTGCAGATGTTGTACGTTCTGATCCTCTTTCCAATTGGGTCATACTCGAAGACGACGGTCACACCCTCGGCGTCCCCATCTTCTCCCCATAGGGACGCCCCCAAGGCCGATGGCGGCGGCACCAGGACTATAATCTCAGCCGGCTGCAATGTCGGAAGGTTCGGCCATTCAGACGAAAATTCTTTGTAAGAAACCACTCGCATACCCGTTAACTCTAGGAAGACCTTCGGGAATTCGTTAGGGTAGTTCTCATATGGCCAGTCGTCGGATGATTTGTTCTGATCCGAAGAGACGATTCTAATTTCGGACCCGGGGCAGAGGTGATACTCCAGTTTGCAGCAGTCAAAGCGGAATCCGTAGATCAGCACGAGGTCAGAATGTTCTCTCTCGCCCTTTGGCAACAGCCCAACATCGGTGCCATCTAACTTCGCCACCTGGTGTAGTGGAGCGGGACCATGACCTATGCCTGAAAGTTTTCCTGAAATGGGGCCGCCAAAATAGGACGAGGTCTCTCGCTTGGTGCCGGAGTAGCGATAGGCCTTTCCAGAGTGGAAAATATGTAGCAGTGGTGCTGACATACGTGGCGTTACTCACTAGTTGTTTGAGAACGACCATTGATGGCTGCCGTCACACATTAACAGCGGCCCGCCGGCTTGTGCGTGCGTTGGGAAACACAGGCAACCCGCGATGCGGCTCAGCATGCGATGGCCTGGCACATAAGGCGACGTGCATAGTCGCCTTCGAAGGGCGGTTTTGTGTTGTACAACGGACTTCCGGACGTCCTAGAAAAGGTGCGGCTGAACGACGCCTTATGGCCGATCCCGGTCGTCAGCGGCACTTGCTGCGTACCGCGTGGTGCAGCGGCGGCTACCGACCCTTCTCTGTCGGGGCCGCAGTAGCGGCCGCTATCGTGTGTAAAGCGGCCTTTGCCTACCCCGCGCGGACGGCTTTTGCGCTCATGCAATGGCCTTGCCCATCAGTCGTCCACGCATCATCCATAGGTTGCTCAGGGCGAGCGAACAGCGCATGCACCTGCTGCGTGTTTTTCATCGGCCGCGATGGCATCTTTAGATGCCATCGTGCGCGGCGATGAACATGGCGACGGCCGACCGGCAATAGGATTCGATTTCGTTGTCGTCCTCTGCTCTCGCCTCGTCGAAGCGGGCGATAAGCAAAAGATCGGATCCTTTGAAAAGCGCGGCAAACAAGCGGGCGGACTGGCGAGCATCGGGTACGTTCAGAATCGCTTTCGCGTGCAACTGACGCAACACCGTCTCGATTTGGGCGATGACATGGGCGGGCCCTGCTTCGTAATGGAGCTTGCTTAACGACTTTTGGTTCGTCTTGTCGGCCAAAACCATGGCTTCGACACTGCGGACGTCCGGGCTCAACAGCGTGCGAAGCAGGGATGACCCCACCGCCATGAGCTGATCTTCGGCCGAACCGTCGACGCCTTCAAAAAGAGTCTGCGGTGCAAACTGCTCGCAGCGTGCCGTCATGGCCGCGCTGAACAGCGCCTCCTTGTTCTCGAAGTGCCGATAGATGCTTAGCTTGGATATCTTCGCCCGCTGGGCGACCTTGTCCATGGTCGTCGCTTGAAAACCCAGTTCCACGAAGAGTTCGCAGGCGGTGTCGACTATCGTTTGGCGAAGCGCCTCGTTGGCGGGCCGACCGCGCCGGCTTTGGCTGTTTTCGGTCACGTCAATTCCAGTACTTGACAGTATTCAAATTCTTGTACTCCGATACCACGGAGTATCGTAAATGTGCAAGCCAAGGGTACCGCTTATCTCCGGACGTTCTTGCGCACTAGGCCCAGTCACTTCTCCATCTACAACACGGAGCCCAGCACCATGAATGACGTCATCATCATCGGCGGCAGCTTTGCCGGCCTCGCCGCCGCCCTGCAGCTCGGCCGTGCCCGCCGCGAAGTCACCGTTCTCGATACCGGCCGGCCGCGCAACCGCTTTGCCGGCCACTCGCATGGCCTGCTCGGCCACGATCACAAGCCGCCGATGGACATCCTAGTCGAGGCGCGGCAGCAGCTCGCGCGCTATCCAACGATCAGCCTGGTTAATGCTCGGGCCGAGAGCGTGTCTGGCGCCATCGGCGATTTCTGCGTCGTCACTGACGATAACGAAAGCCTTGGGGCGCGCCGCCTGATCCTGAGCTATGGCATCGCCGACCAGATGCCTGATGTTCCGGGCTTTGCCGAAAGCTGGGGCACATCCATCGTGCCCTGCCCCTATTGCGACGGTTTTGAAGTCGCCGGCCAGCATTGGGGCCTCGTCTGGTCCGGCCCACAGTCGCACCAGTCTGCCAGGCTGTTCCGCGATTGGACTGACAAGTTGACTGTCTTCGCCGATGGTCATGACATTGCGGCCGATATCCAGGCCGATCTGGCGCGCCGCAACATACCTGTCGTCGATGGCCGGATCGTCGAGATCGCCCATCACAAGGGCCATATCACCACGGTCAATCTCGATACCCGCCGCAATGTCGCGGTCGACGTCCTGTTCGCCCATCCGCGCAACCAACCGTCAGCAAGCCTGCATGAATCATTGGGCCTTGCCACGGTCGATACGCCCACTGGCATCGTCCTCAAAGTCGACGAGCGCCGCCAAACCAGCATCCCCGGCATCTACGCCGCTGGCGACCTCGCCACGCCCTTCTTGCCCTCGGTCACCCAGGCATCATCGCAGGGCGCGATGGCCGGTATCTTCGCCCAGCAGTCGATGGTTGCTTGAGAGCACAGACTCCTTTCTTCCGTTTGCGTCGTCGCCTTCGAAAAGGTTGGCGTAGATCGGCGCGGTGAAGGACGAATCGTCGAGTCAAGGAGATGACATGGCAGAGCAAAGTGCCGATCAGGTCGGTGACTGGAACGGTCAAAGCGGGGAGCGCTGGGTTGCCAACCAGGCCCGGCTCGACGCTATGGTGGCGGTGTTCGGCCAGGCCGCGATGGAAGCCGCCGCGCCTGCGACGGGTGAGCGCGTGCTGGACATCGGCTGCGGCGCGGGCGCGTCGAGTCTGGCTCTCGCAGCCCGCGTCGGCGCAGGGGGCCAAGTGCTGGGCGTGGATATATCCGAACCGCTGATCGGCCGGGCGCGCGCGCTTGCGCAGCGTGATACGCCGGCCCTGTTTCAGGTGGCCGACGCCAGCAGCGCAGAGCTGCCCGAGGCCGCGTTCGACATCCTGTTCTCGCGTTTCGGGGTGATGTTCTTCGACGATCCGATAGCGGCGTTCGCCCACATGCGACGCGCGCTCCGGCCCGGCGGGCGGGTCGCTTTCGTCTGCTGGCGCGGCGCGGCCGAGAACGATTGGGTGCGCCTGCCGATGGGCGCGCTCAAGGGCATCGTCCCGCCGAGCGCGCTGCCCGATCCCGAAGCGCCCGGGCCGTTTTCCTTCGGCGACCCGGGGCGCGTGGCACGCATCCTGACGGCGGCTGGCTTCACCGATATTGCTATCGACCCCTTCGACGCTGCCGTCCCGTTCGGCGAGGGCGGGACGCGGGACGCTGCGATCGACGACGCGGTGAAGATGACACTCGAGGTCGGCCCGTTGTCGCGTGCGCTCGCTGATCAGCCCGACGACATCCGCGCCCGCGCCTCGGCCGCAGTTCGTGCCGCCTTCGCAGGGCTCCCTGGCGAGCGGTCGGTGATGATCAACGGCGCGGCGTGGATCGTCATGGCACGCAATCCGGTAAGCTGACAGGGATTAAACAGGGGGACGCCCCCGCTCGGTGGAGTGGGGCGTTTTTGGCCGGCCAAATTGATGTCCCTGCAAGCTTGGAAGCCACCATTAGTGAGCTAGAGGCTCGATGGCACGGTACAGGCCGCTTTTGGCCGGTCTCCGACCCGCTGGCCATTTGGGGCCGGACTCTGCAGCGCCAGAAGAGACTTCCGACCCGTCTCTGCCGTCCAGCGACTCAACGCCGAACTGCCGGAGTGGCAATCACGCCGGTGCGTGGCTCCATCGCCATCCCTTTATTGTTATTCGACTTCGCCGCTATCGGTATCGCCAACTTCAGCGTCCTTCTCGTGGCGCATCGCCGCGGCGCTCAAGGCGGCCACTTCCGCTGGCGCGGCGTCCTTGCGCTCGCTGTAGCGGTCCGTCAGGTAGTCACTGCGATCTCGCACCAGCAGCGTGAACTTGTACAGTTCCTCCATGACGTCGACCACGCGGTCATAGTAGGACGATGGCTTCATGCGGCCATTCGCGTCAAATTCCTGGTATGCCTTGGCGACTGACGACTGGTTCGGGATCGTCACCATGCGCATCCATCGCCCAAGCACGCGCAGTGCATTTACCGCGTTGAAGGATTGAGAGCCACCGCAGACTTGCATCACAGCGAGCGTGCGTCCCTGTGTCGGCCGAATGCTGCCCATTTCCAACGGTAGCCAGTCGATCTGGTTCTTGAAGACTGCAGTTAGCGTTCCGTGTCGCTCGGGGCTGCACCACACCTGGCCTTCAGACCACTGCGAGAGCTTGCGCAACTCGACCACCTTGGGATGGTCCGCCGGAACACTGTCGCACATTGGCAGGCCATGTGGATCGAACACGCGGGTCTGCGCGCCGAAATGCTGCAGTATCCGTTCGGCTTCGTGCACGAGCAGGCGGCTGTATGATGACTCTCGCAGCGACCCATAGAGCAGCAAGATACGTGGCGGATGCGTGCTGATCCGTGGCGGCTCCAGCTTGGTCAGGTCCGGTGTGTCGAGCACTGCGGAGACGACATTGGGCAAGTCCACGGTCATTCGACCCTCCGGCCTTGTGCGTCGACGACGATCTCGCCATCCTCTTTGGAAAATGCGCGTTGCTGTGGCGAAGGCAAAATCTCGAGCACGACTTCCGAGGGCCGGCACAGCCGTACGCCAAGCTCCGTTTTGACAAACGGCCGGTTGATCAGGATCGGCTGAGCCAGCATCGCATCGAGTAATTGATCATCGCTCAACGCCGGATCGGAGAGACCCAGTTCGCTGAACGGTGTGCCCTTCTCGCGGATGGCCTGGCGAACCGTGATCCGGGCTTGGCGGATCATGTCCTGCAATTCGGCGCGAGAGGGAGGGTTGGTCAGGTATTCGATGACTAGTGGCTCGATTCCGGCATTGCGGATCATCGCCAGCGTGTTGCGGGATGTGCCGCACTCAGGATTGTGGTAGATGGTGATGGACATAGTGTTTCTCGGGTGCTCTGCCTCAGAATCAGTCGACCTGATGCTCGCCAGAAGACTCAATCACATTGGGATGATCACGGCGCACGCGGCGTGGCTCGAGCATCCGATGCAGCATGAGTCCGATCGCGGCACCTGCGCATTGAGCCAGCACGAATCCCGGTACGCTGCCCGGTGCAATACCGGCGAAGCTGTCGCTGAACATCCGCCCAAACGCCGCCGCCGGATTGGCAAACGACGTGGACGCGGTGAACCAGTAGGCAGCACCGATATACGCCGCCACCATGGCGGAAGCCCGACCGTTCGGTGCGCGCAGGATCACCAGAAGGAGACCGGCGGTTGCAACGGTCTCTGCAATCCATTGCCCCGGACCACTACGGACCTTGGCGGAGAACTGCAGGATTGTCATGTCGAACATGGCATGAGCCAGCCACGCTCCCAGGACCGCGCCGATAAGTTGTGCGGCGATATACGGAACCAGTGCGGCGCCAGGCAGTTCTCCTTGCACCACCATGACCGAACTGACCACCGGGTTGAAATGGGCGCCGCTGATCGGACCGAAGACTTCAATCAGGATGTAAAGGCCACCGACGGTTGCCGCCGTATTGGCCAGGAGTGCCACAGCGACATTGCCGCCTGCAAGCCGCTCGGCCATGATGCCCGAGCCGATGACGATGGCAAGCAGCAGGGCGGTTCCAAGCGTTTCGGCGGCCAATCTGTTGCGTAAATCGATCATGGCCTCAACTCTTCGAGATACGGTCGAGGTGCTCCCGCAACTCGGCGTTGCTCATCGAGTCCAGCGGCAGCATCAGCAGTTGCATCATCCGATAGCCAATGGCCTGCCGCGTCAACTCGAAGGCTTGGCGCTTCCCTTCATCACCGCCTGGCGCATTGGAGGGATCGACATATCCCCAATGCACCTTGACTGGGCTTCCCGGCCAGTACGGGCATTCTTCGGCCGCCGCGCTGTCACAGACAGTGATGACAATGCGCATCTCAGGGGCACCGTCGCCAGTGAACTCATCCCAGCTCTTGCTGCGATAACCGCTGACGTCGACGCCGGCGTTGCCAAGCGCCTCGATGGCTAACGGGTTGATCCGTCCGCTGGGGGCGCTTCCGGCACTATAGGCGCGCACGTCTCGGCCGAATTGTTGGGCCAGATGGTTCAACATCCCTTCGCTTAGCACGCTGCGGGCTGAATTATGGGTACAGAGGATCAATACGTTCGTCGTCATGGGGCGCTGCGAAACAAGAATGAAGGCGGATTGGAAAACGTGTCAGCGCTTTCCGATGTCCTGGACAGCCTTCTGAAGCGCGACTGCGTCCAGCTTGGAAAAAGGCAATGACAGGAATAGTTCGATACGGCGCTTGAGCGAAATGGTTGCGTCGTTGATGGCCTGCTGCTTCTGGGCTTCCGTTCCCTCGCAGGCAGCCGGATCGGGGACGCCCCAATGCGCTGTCATGGGCTGGCCAGGCCACACGGGGCAGACCTCACCTGCTGCCTTGTCACATACCGTGAAGACGAAATCGAGTTGTGGCGCACCGTCCTGCGAGAATTCATCCCAGCTCTTGCTGCGAAAAGCCGTTGTATCCAGTCCGTGTCGCGCCAGCGCCGCCAACGCCAGCGGATTTACCACGCCGGTCGGATGGCTACCGGCGGAATACGCCCGGAAGCGCCCCTTGCCCAGATGGTTCATCAGCCCTTCCGACAAAATCGAACGTGCCGAATTGCCGGTGCAGATGAACAGCACATTGTAGGTTTTATCGCTCATGGAGCACCATTAGCAGCAGGAGGACTTCGAGTTGACCGCAATGCCGAGCGGCTTGCCCTTCGGAGCATGAGGGACGCAACAGGCCGATTCCTGACCAGACGCGTCGGCTTTTCGGGATTCGCCGTACACCGCCACATTGCCGAGGGTGTGAAAGTGCTCCCATGCAATGCCTTGCGGATCCGTGACCCAGTACTTCTCGCTTCGCGCATAGCAGCAGGTGGTTTCGCCCTCGTCGAGCAGCGCCATGTCGGCGGTTTCGGCGCGCTGCTTCAGTTCGGCCAACTCGCCTGCATCGTCTGTTTGAAACCCGAGATGGTCGACGCCGGTCTCCGCACCGCGCGCCGAAATCGCGAAATTCACGCGAGGATCCTCCAGCATCCATTTCGCGTAGTCTTCTTTCACGACAGTGGGTTCGGCTGCGAAGAGGGCCGAGTAATAGCGGATGTTCGCGGTCAGGTCGGCGACGCTGACGTGGACATGGAAGCGTTTCATGATTTTGGCTCGGAGGCGACGGAGCAGTTGGACACAGGAGAGCACGGATTGCCGCTGCAGCAGTTCTCCGTGAGATAACCCAGCAATGCGTTCATAGTCTCGAACCGAGCCGTATAGATGATGGAGCGTCCAACCTGGCGGCTGGAAAGCAGGCCCGCGCGGTGCAATTCTTTGAGGTGGAAGGACAGCGAGGACGCCGGCATGTCCATCAGTTCGGCGACGCGGCCAGCCGGCAGTCCTTGCGGACCGGCCTGGACCAGCATC
This sequence comes from Cupriavidus alkaliphilus, assembly GCF_014191175.1. Classification (NCBI taxonomy): domain Bacteria; kingdom Pseudomonadati; phylum Pseudomonadota; class Betaproteobacteria; order Burkholderiales; family Burkholderiaceae; genus Cupriavidus; species Cupriavidus alkaliphilus. The sequence continues at coordinate 253,602 of NZ_JACHWE010000007.1, forward strand.
CTGAACACGGATAAGCGGATCGAATGAGCGAGCGCGGCAAGCGCTTCAAGGGCGTGATCGGTTTCCATGATTCGAATATAGTCGAATCATGGAAGTCTAAGAAGTGAATTCTTTATGACAAGTATGAGGCGACGTGTGATTTTGTCGCCGCATTACGCGGTAGAGTGGCAATGGCCGGTGAGTGGCAGAGACTCGGCCGAATGCGGTCGTTGCGCGACCGTTTCCCCGATGGCAGAAGTTGGCCGGCAAGCGACCGCTCGCCGGCCGTGATGTCATCAAACTTCGGTCTGCTCCGCCATCTCAAGAGCGTCGTCGACCTCGATGCCAAGATACCAATTTATGACCATAGCGGACGTCTGCGTCAGGTTGTTGTTTTGCTGGAGCGCTTGAAGAGGTGAAGGACCTCGTTTTGTTCGTTCCCGACGATAACTGTCCAGCCCAGCAAAGTCCCCTTGTTACACAGAGCCATTAGTTGAGGGCGCGCATTCCAGCCGAGCCAAGTTTTGCAAGCATCTTCAGATTCTCCCATCGTCCTCTTGGTCGCTGGGATTCAAGAAGTGGTCGGCCGCCTTCCTGCATTGGGCTACATTTTCCCCCTTGCATGACAATGAATTCTTGATTGCGCGCGAAAAGGCCGACACACGTTTCTAAGAAATCAGCATCTTCATAATGCACGCTGAACTCGGCACTGGCTTTCACGTTAGCTCCAGGAACTAGGCGCTCCTGATTGTCATCGCAACAAACTTCGGCCATGGTGGTGGAGAGCGGACGCCTATCGACCGGCGATGCCGAAGACGAGCATCGATATCATCGACCGTGCCTCAGCCGCCATGGTGCGACCCTACTTGCAATGACTTTGAATAACGTGTCGGACATTGCGACGACGTGAGTTCGAGGGCGGTTCATCCAAGCGGCATACTGCGGCGACCTGCCGCTCCCCAGCCCCTCCAGAAGCGCCGTCGAACCGGGCGTGGAACTCGGGCCTGGATCTGGTCTGACAGGGCGGCCGATACCTGTTCGGGTGCTGATTGAGGCCCATGGCGCCTAAAGTTCTGGCAAGGCAGCCGTTTGGTCGCGACACCCGCCATCAGCCCGCTGCGCCAGCGCATGATTGAAGACATGCGGATGTGCAAGCCCCAGTTCACCGCCGGAACCACAGCAGCGACAGACCGCAGGCCGCGACCAGCAGTGGGACCGAGGCCGCTGCCAGCAAGGCACTGATCTCGATTTCCTTGCGCTCCAGCGCGAAACGGGCGCTCAGTTGGCGATACACCTGCGTCAGGTCCGCAGCCGAGCCAGCCTGGAAGTACTCGCCGTCAGTGAGCGTCGCGACCTCGCGCAACGTGGGTTCATCCAGGGAGTCAGAGAGGCTCGACACTGCCGCACCCTCGTCCCGCGGCGTACCAAAGCCCACGGTATAGACGCGCACACCGCGCTGGGCGGCCATGCGCGCGGCGTCCAGAGGGTCCGGACCAGTGGTGCGGCGACCATCGCTGAGCAGGATCACTGCACCGTGCCGATAAGAACCGGGCTGCGCCGACGGCTGCTCCTGCTCGCGCTTGCGGACGGCCGCCGCCGCGGCGGCCTCTGTCCGGGATCTGCCGCCGGGCCCGGGTGCGAGTGACTCGCCGCTGAAGAGGATTGCTTCCAGGTCGATGCCATCGTCGGGGAACAACACCGCCAGCGCCTGGATCAATCCGCTGCCGGTCGCCGTGCCGTGCTGGAGTTGGAAGCGATCGATCGCGTCGAGCATGTCGTGCCGGTTGTCGGTGGGGGACAGCACCACGGTCGCCGTAGCGGCAAAAGAGACAATGCCCAGGCGCACGCTGGCCGGCAGGCCGACGATGAGATCCCGCGCAGCCTGCTGGGCGGCGCTGATCCGGGCGGGCGCGACATCGGTCGCCGCCATGCTGCGGGAGGTATCCATGGCCAGTACCAATGTGACAGTGTCGGTCGGCAGCGTGATGGTCGCGATAGGACGGGCGCAAGCCAGCAGGGCTGCGCCCAGCGCGAGCAGGAAGAGTAGCGGCGGGATGTGACGCCGCAGTCGTTGATTGCGACCCAGCACGGCGCGCGGCAGCGCAAGACTGGCATACAACAGGGCGATTTTCTTGCGCCGCGCAATCAGGTACAGGTAAGCGGCTGCCAGCAGGGGAAGCGAGAGCAGCAGCCAGAGCATTTGCGGCCAGAGAAACTGCATGCCCTGCTCCTTGGCGTGTGGTAAGCCGACGGTACTGCATTTTCCATGTCGGGACGGGACCTCGAGGGCTGCGATGAGATGGGGAGAGCCCGGTTCACGCCTGTAGTTTAGCTACGGCGTACCGGGCTGCTGCCTATGGCGTGAGGACGACGCTGCGGAATTGCTTGCGGGCGGGCGGCACATCCTTGCACACGCGCTTGCCGTACCGCACGTCGCCGTCGTCAGAGAGGATGCGGACAGCCGTCGTGCCCGACAGCTCAAACAGGCCCTCGGGCTTCACATCGGCGATGGCGTCCGTACCGAATGCCACGGGCGTATCCGTGCCGGCGCCAGATCACCGGTACAGCGCAAACGTCCCATCGTCGGCCACCGGCCCGGCGGCGATCACGTATTCCTTGCCCACCCGCTCGATTCCGTGCCCGGTCTGCTAACCCTGCCCTGTGCCCGCCCACCCCGATTAGCAGCGGACGACGACGGGCCTCCATCCTCCAACTGGCGCGAGCGGCTACCGAACGGCCGGATGCCGGCACCCCCGCATGATGCTTTCGGCCATACCTGGCATCATCCCGACGCCGTGCTGTTCGCGATTACCAAGAATGGGCTGGTAGCCGGGGTGACGGCTCCGGAGGGGTATGTCAGCGATATGCCGGCATTCGGGCAATTGCTGTCCGACCAAGACATCGTCGCGGTGCTGGCGTATATCAAAAGTACCTGGCCTCGGAAAATGGCTGCGGCGCAGCGGGAAGTTACGGAAGCGCAAGGCCGTTGATGCCCGTCGGCAGGGCAGCGATGGGCTGGACGTGGGAAGCGGGGTCTCGGCCACAGGTTGGTCAAGGCTGCAGGTGCACTTGGTCGGTTGCTGTGATGTGCTTGTCGATCGGCCGAGATCACTCGACTGTTGCCACTCGGTCTAGAAAGGAGATGACCGGAAACGGCGCGCAAGACCTGACGACGTTTCGTAAGCTAGCCAAGCGATGGATCAGACAAGCGGAGCCGGTTCCTTTCGGGCCACTGCATCGTCTGCATCGGATGTGAACATGCGGCTGCCCCTTTCACCAACACTTTCCCATGACCCTCGTCCGCCTTCCCAAAAACATACTTGCGCTAGCTGCGGTCTGCCTGACCTCGCTGATGTTTGGTCTCGAAATATCCAGTGTCCCGACGGCCCTCTCGACCATTGAGAATGTGCTGAACGCCGATTTCAGCCAGATTCAATGGATCATGAACGCCTATACACTTGCCTGCACCACGGTGCTGATGGCGACTGGGGCGCTGGCGGACCGCTTCGGACGCAAGCGCATTTATGTGGCCAGCATCGTGCTGTTCGGGCTCACGTCCCTGGGCTGCGGGCTCGCGCAAAGCGCGCCGGTCCTGATCGCCAGTCGGTTTCTTCAGGGAATTGCCGGCGGCGCCATGCTGATCTGTCAAGTGGCAGTGCTTTCGCATCAATTCCCGGAAGGGACGGAACGCAGCAAGGCATTCGGCGCCTGGGGAATCATCTTCGGCATTGGCCTTGGCTTTGGTCCGATTATCGGCGGCCTGATCGTCGCAGTTGCCAACTGGCAGTGGGTCTTCCTGGTTCATTCGCCGGTTGCTATCGTTGCACTGGCTCTGGTCCTGGCCGGCGTACAGGAATCCTGCGACCCAAATGCGCAACATCTGGACGTTCTTGGCATCCTGACTCTTTCCGTGTCGTGTTTCGGGCTCGTCTACTTCATCACGCAAGGCCCGGATCTCGGATATTCCAGTCCCACCGCATTGAGTATCGTCTCCGCGACGGCATTGAGCTTCATTGCATTTGTCTTTGTCGAGATGCGCAGCTCTCGACCCATGTTCGACTTTTCGGTGTTCCAGATCCGCTCGTTCTCAGGCGCGCTGTTCGGATCAATCGGCATGAACTTCAGCTACTGGCCGTTCATGATCTACCTGCCGATCTATTTTCAGGACGCCCTTGGCTATACGAGCGTGACCGCCGGACTGTCGCTGCTCGCCTATACGGTACCGACGCTTGTCGTGCCACCGGTTGCAGAGCGACTTGCATTCAGGTTTGAGGCGCGCAGGGTCATTCCGCTCGGCATGTTCACCATCGGCCTTGGCTTCCTGCTGATGATGTTTGGCGCACGCGCGGAGGACGCTAGTTGGCTCACAATGCTGCCGGGTTGCCTGTTGTGCGGGACGGGGCTGGGCCTGACCAATACACCGGTCACCAATACAGCCATGGGTTCAGTCTCGCCAAACCGCGCAGGCATGGCGTCGGGTATTGATATGAGCGCGAGACTGATCAGCCTGGCGATCAATATCGCGCTGATGGGCCTTATTCTTCTCGAGGGCGTGCATGCTTATCTCACGCGCGCACTTCCCGGTCTTCTAGAAACCTCGTCGCTTCGTTTGCTCGCAGCACAGGTAGCCGCAGGCAATATCGGGCATCTGGCGCAGAGCGGTGCTGAAATTGCGGCAGTCGACCCGCACGGTGTGATCGTTCATGAGGCTCTCGTACACGGCTTCGGGTTCGTGATGCTGTACGGGGCGATCGGTGCGTGGGCTTTCGCCCTGCTCAGTGTCGCAGTGTTTGACGCTGGCACGCGCGCACATCGCCAGGCACCTGCAGTGGATAACGGTTTCCGCCATCCCAGCCCGTAGAGCAATCATCGGAGCGGAGAAGGTTAGCGGCTCACCAGCAAGTTCAAACTTCACTTGCCCGCAAAGGCAGGCCCCCTGGTACGACGACGCTCGCCGATTCATTTGGAGTCAAAGACTTACATGAATAGTGGTTCCGCGCATCGCTCATCCTGCAGAGGCTGGTCAACCCAAATCCCTCGCGTCGCTGACGACAGACCGGCATTCACCGGCCTGCGCGGCCTTAATCAGCCGTGATGTTGTTGGCCTTCACCACCTCGCCCCACATCTTGTAGTGGGTGCGCGTCAGCGTTGCGAGCTGCTCGGGCGTGCCGCCACCGGGCTCGTCGCCGCGGTCGACGATGCTCTTGACGACGGCCGGGTCCTTCAACGCCGTATTCAAGGCGCCGTTGGCTTTCTTGACGATGTCAGGGCTCAGGCCCGGCGGTCCGTACAGGCCAATGAAAGAGATGATGGTGAAGTCCTTGATGCCGCTCTCGGTGGCCGTTGGCACGTCCGGGATCATGGCCACGCGCTTGGGTCCCGTGACCATCAGCGGCCGCAACTGGCCCGACTTGATGAAAGGCGCGACGACCGAGGTGGCATCGAACATCGCATCCAGGCGTCCGGCCATCAGGTCGACCATAGCCGGGCTGTTGCCCTTGTAGGGCACATGGTTCATCTTCGGACCGCCCATGCGCTCGCGCAGCAGTTCCATCGTGACATGCGGCAATGCGCCGGTACCGCCCGAGCCATAGTCGACGGTCTTGCCCGACTTGTCGCGCGCCTTGACCTCCTCGACGAACTGCGCGTAAGTCTTGATGGGCGAACTGGCGGGCACGACGAGGACCAGAGGCGACTGCAGCATCACGCCTATCGGCGTCAGCTTCTGCGGATCGACGATGCCAAGCTTGGTATAGACATGCGGCATGATCGTCATCGAGCCGTTGCCTACCAGCAGCTTGTTCCCGTCGGGCGCCGCCGGCGCAGCCTGCACTACGGTGGCCGTCGAACGACGCCTAATGGCCGATCTCGGTCGTCAGCGGCCCTTGCTGCGTGCCGCGTGGCGTAGTGGCAGCGACCGACCCTTCTCCGCCATACAGTTCCGCGGACGAAGGCGCATGATCGCGGTAAAACTAGATACCTTTGAACGTAGAAGACTGTCTGCAAGGGCGGCCAGCTACCCAATCCGCTGGATGTCCGGCAGCTTCCAGGTCTTATCGAACCAGGGTTGCAGCGGGCCATACAGACGGAAAATCGTAAACCAACTCTTGCCCGGCACTGTCTGCACCCAGTTTGCAGCATTAGCCGGGCGTCTGGGACTGAAGTAGACGTCCACACTGCCATCCGAGTTCGCTTTCGGGCTCGTCTGGCTGGAAAGACTTGGGAAGCGCTGGTCCGTTTGCAGCATTGAGCGCGTCTGTGTGTCGTACAGGACAACGGACCAAAAATCCTTGACCGGAACGTTGGGAGGCACTCGCAGCCGATAAGTTTTTGCGCCATCGAATGCCTGGCCGTTCGCATCCAAATTGGCCGAAGCGTATTGTGATCCAACCCCCGGCATGGCCACGGCCATTGCCGGGGTGTTCACCGTGGCGGCATAGAAGAACATGGTTCGCGCGTCGAAGTTGCGCGCGCCACCCTTAGTCAGCCATTCGTAGCTGCCGCCGATGAACGGTGTATTCCAGTGGGCATCCGGATAGATCTTCGCTTCCTTGGCCCGGCTGCGAAAATCAATCGAACGGGCAATGGCGTTCCCGGTGGCGACTGCGTCGGTGAGGATTTTCTTCATGCGGGCATCGGGCGCAAAAGGCTGGCCCTTGACCAGTCCGATGGCATTAAAGATGCCCATCATGTCGGGACCGTACGAATCCTCGGGTTCTTCCTGGATGATCTGGTCAACCTCAGAAAAGAAGCTGAAATCGTTGGCGTGCACCGTATTCATTTCCCGGCCAGAAAGCTCGACGAATTTTGGCGCGTGCGGCCGGCCAGCCTCGGTCAGCGGGTAGACGCGCATATGCTGCCGGATGCTGTCCACTGCTGCCTGGGTCGACCCGTCCTTCATAAAGCCGCGACCCAGCACCAGGTTGCCGTAGGTCGGGGATTTGAAGGTGAAATAGCCGTCCGGCACGGTGCCCTCGTAGTCTGGCGGCAGAATCAGGTACTTCCCGCCCTTGCCCTTGTCAGGGCCGGCATTGCCCAGGTCGGCAACATAGCGGAACCAGAAGTCATTGACTACGCCCAGCACGTTGGGCGGACTCTCGATGACGATGGGCCCGTTCCTGAGGTCAACCCAGGTTGCGTAGTAAATGCTTTCGGTATTGGCCGTCAGGTACAGTGACTTGGAGTCCATCAGGTCCTGAAAGATGCCGATGGTCCCGTCGACTGCGCCGACGGCGCGACTGCCCGTGCGCAGGCCCACCATGGAGGCGCCGGGAATACCGTTGAGAAAAGCTTCGATGCCGCGGCTGAAATCCAGCTGATCATAGACCTTGGATGCGGTGTCCGCTGTTGGCACGCCATCGAAGAAGCGAAGCGTGCCGATACGTGTTTCCACGTTGTCCGGCGTGGTGATCTGCGGCGGGATAGGCGTCGTCATTTTGTACTGGTGCTGCTCAGCCTGGGTGGCCATGGCCACGCACCCAAGCATGGCGGCCAGTGCAGTTCTCTTCAGTGTCATTGTGCTGCTGCGCAGGCTGTTCGACATGAACTACTCCTTGCTCAAATATTTCAAGCTTGCCGGACTTCAGGTTTTGTCCGAAATGTTTGCTGGGCTTTCATAATGCAGGAGACCCCCGACATGCCCATCTTGGGAAAACATCGCTAGCAAAGCGGCGGTTACCTTCCGAAAGTAATATTAAGGCCCGCCAGAATCGTCCACTTAGGTGTGCCGTGCCGTGGTGCGCAACCGAGTATTGGGGCTCGACGAACAGATTCATGATGGTTTTGCCCTCCCTCCAGACCCTGCCACCTCCTAAACCGATTGGCATATAGAACGTGTCGTTCTGCAGGTCAAAGCTCCAGATACCTGTTGACCGTACATACCAGCCGTTGGGAAGGTTGAAGATGCCGACCACCACTGCCGCTAAGCCTGACTGCCATTTTTCCTGTCCCCAACTCTTTGTCGGTAGCTGTGGGAATGGTTAGCAGGGGCCCGACGCCGATCTCAGCTCCCCCAATTCTGTTCAGCAGGAAAATATCGAAGATGTTGATGTCACCCAGGCCAGTGGTATAGCTGCCATCTGCCTGTGGCCGGGTACTGATCGGAACGGTGGCTCGCAGAATCTGCGGTACCCCGATCAACCTGCTGGGCAACATCGGCAGCGTGCCGCGCAGAAGAAAATCATTGGTGTGGGCATTGATGCCGTAGAGGTTGGGGCTATAGGAATTCTGGATGTTCAAGCCGGGTGCTGGGTTGAGCGGGTTATTGCTCTGATTCGCGTCGCTAGCACTGGCCTGCGAATAGGCTGCCAGCGGAGTGAGACTAAGCTGCGCCATCAGCAGTACGCGGACAATGCGGTGGCGGAGACTCATAATCAAGGGCCTGGTTCTCAGACAAAAATGCGCTTGTCACTTAATATTTATGCCGCTGCATGTTATCGATCATCCATCGGGAATCTTCCCTTTAGCAATTGAAAGATTTTGCGTCGCGAAGAAAAAAAAATCGTCGAAGGCGACTTCGGCGCCCGATAGCATCTGCACGGCAGTTCGACGGGCATAGCTTCCCGCAGTCACATTGGATGCGCTCATGCGGCATTTTTTTGCCGTTCAAGAAGGGAAGGCACTAAGCCAGCCCCTTCCGGAAATTCTTAAAACCGCCTGAAAGAATGTCTACTTCACGAGATATCGAGCGCACGCGAAAATGCCACCCGCTGCGGGCCGAGGCTCGGGTCGAGGCCGAACGGAGGCCGCCGCCCCGCATGTGCCAATTTGGTGCATGCGAACGCGAGCGCTTGCGCGGTCCACACACGCAAGACGACACATCGGCCGATTCGAGCGCTCTTTGCCATAGCGGCCGCTAACCTTGTCATGGCTGTTGCGCCTGTCGAGGCGACTGGGGGCGCATTTGGCCGCCGATCACCGGCACCAATGTCACGGCTGCGGGAGTCTAGGCCGACGAGGCTCCGCTGGCGGTATCTGCATAGATGGCGGCTCGCCCTTGGTAAGCGGACCTTGCCAGCCGAATATGCCGGTCTGCTCATGGCCGATCCTGGTCCTCAGCGGAACTTGCTGCGTGCCGCGTGGGTGGAGCGGCAGCTACCGACCCATGTGAGACACTGACTGGCATCCCGTGGCGCAGGGAAGCCGGGCGTGGAACTGGCGCTCTGGCGCGCGGACGACGGCGCCGTGACAGCCTGAAGCGAACATGGCGGAGTCCATCCGGACATACTGGGAAGCTTGTCACTCGAGCAGTTTCTTGCGGCACGGCACCTCCGAATCAGCAGCCAGCATGGCGCGGTGAAAAAAGCCGTCGATGAAATATCCGAGCAGCACAGGCACGAGGCAAGACGGCGGTCGTCGTGCCTCATTTCCTGCTCGCCTATAAGCTGGTCGCGGAATCCAACTTGATCGGAACGATTGCGGAGCTTACGGCATAGGCTACTGTGCGCACACAGTAGCCTACGCAACCGCGCTCGGAACGCACGGCATCCGGGTTGCAGAGAGGCCTAGCGCACAGTCTTGAAGGCCGCGCGCAGTTCCTCGGCGAACAGTTGCGGTTGCTCCCATGCCGCGAAATGCCCGCCCTTGGACACCTGGTTGTAGTAGTAGAGCGACGGGTAGGCCTGCTTGCTCCAGGTTTCGGGCGCACGGTAGATCTCATGCGGGAACACTGTAATCGCTACCGGCACCTTGATGTCGCGCGTTTTCTGGGCTTCGGCGCTGAAGTTATTGTTGTTGTTCTCCCAGTAGAACCGAGACGACGATGCGCCGGTGTTCGTCAGCCAGTACAGCGTGATGTCGTTCAGGATCGCGTCGCGCGTCAGCACGCGCTCGGGCACGCCGTCACTGTCGCTCCACTGGGCGATCTTTTCGTATGTCCATGCGGCCAGGCCCGACGGAGAGTCCGACAACGAATAACCGATGGTCTGCGGACGCGTGACCATCATCGCGCCGTATGCGGCATTGCGGCCGAAGAACGTGCTCAGCGATTGGTAGGCATCGCGTTCAGCGGGCGTCAGTTCCGTCGGCGCCGGGTCGCCGGCCAGGATCGACTTCATGAGACCGCCGGGCACGGTGGCAGGCATGTTGAGGTGGATCGCACGCAGGCCCGCCGGTGCCTGACGGGCGAGGGCGTCGGAGATGACCGAGCCGTGATCGCCGCCTTGCGATACGTAGTGCGTATAGCCGAGGCGCTTCATCAGGACATCCCATGCGCGGGCGGTGCGGTCGGGGTTCCAGCCGAGCTCTGTGGGCCGGCCCGAGAAACCATAGCCGGGAATCGACGGGATGATGACGTCGAACGCGTCCTCCGCCTTGCCGCCATATTTCTCGGGATCAGTCAGCGGCCCGATCGTATTGACGAACTCAAAGATGGAACCGGGCCAGCCGTGCGTCAGGATCACGGGCAAGGCGTTGGGGTTGCGAGAACGCACGTGGATGAAGTGGATATCGACGCCATCGATCTTCGTGACGAACTGCGGCAGCGCATTGAGTTGTGCCTCGGCCTTGCGCCAGTCGTACTTGGTGCCCCAGTAGCGGACCAGTTCCCGGACTTGCGTGGTCTGAATGCCCTGCGAATCGTCGTTGACGATTTCCTTGTCGGGCCAGCGCGTGGCGGCGATGCGCTTGCGCAGGTCGTTCAGCTGGGCCTGCGGTACGTGGGCCTTGAAGGGGCGGATGCTGTCGTCGGCGTTGGTGGATTTTTCGGCCACCGCTTTCGGGGCGGCATCGACCGCCCTGGCGGGTTGTACGTATCCGGCAAAGGCGAGCGATGCGGTAGCGGCCGCGATAGCGAACGGGAAGCGTGGGAGGCTGCGGATGACTGCGTTTGACACTTTGGTTCTCCTTGTTGATTTCGTCAATTGACAGGTACGTTTGTGCAACCCGACGGAGTCTATCGATCCCATTCGAGCCAAGGTTGTCAGCCGGGAGTGGGTTTTGCATCGAGACGTATCGTTGGGCGATGCAGATACAGAGCGATACACAATGCCGGGCCAGTGGCGTTCGTTCCGCGAGGAAATGGGGCGGTGCGAATCGTCTCGCAATACGTGGTCCGGATCCACAGAGGGCATCGATACATGGACGCGACGCACTGGGAGGCGCAGCGGTTGGGTGCATTTCATTGCCGGGCGGCTACCGGAACGCCAGGCACCGGGAAGTTACCGCGCCGGTACGGTCTTGCTCGCCGCAAGCAATCTCTGAATTTCAGCTTCCGTTTCCTTGTACCGTCCCTCGCCATAGTGCTGATAGACGATGCGGCCGGTGGTATCGATCAGGTATGTGGCGGGCCAGTATTGGTTACGATACGCCGACCACGTGCCGTACATGTTGTCCTGCGCCACCGGATAGCGGATATCGAACCGCTTGAGCGCGGCCTGCACATTGGCCGTCGATTTCTCGAATGGGAACTCGGGCGTGTGCACGCCCACCACCACCAGGCCCTGGTCCTTGTATTTTTCGTACCACTGCTTCACGTATGGCAACGTGTTCACGCAGTTGATGCACGAGTACGTCCAGAAATCCACCAGCACCACCTTGCCGCGCAGTTGCTGCATCGTCAGCGGCTCGGAATTCAGCCAATGGTCGATATTCACGAATTCCGGTGCCTTGCCCTGATCGCCCACCTTGGGGCTCTCAGCGATGGCACCCGTGCCGAACGTATAGATGGCAGCGATGGCTGAGGCCGCCAGGAAGAAGCGGATGAGGTTGCGCATGATTCGGGTGTCCGCAGGGAAATGAAATCGGAAGTGATGTCCCTCATCCGCCATGGAGGACGAGGGACACATGGGTCAGACCAGCACGGTCTCGATGTGGATGTTGCCGTGCAGCGCCTTCGAGTACGGACACGTACGGTGCGCGGTGTCCACCAGCGATTGGGCCACTTCGCGGTCGATGCCGGGGATGCGCACGCGCAGCCGTGCCTGCAGGAAGTACTCGATACCCGCCGTGCCCAGGTCCACTTCCGCATCCACCGAAAGGTCTTCCGGCAGCGCGATTTTCTGCTTGCCCGCAGCCAGCCCGATCGCGCCGATGAAGCAGGCGGACCAGCCGGCTGCCAGCAACTGTTCCGGGTTCGTGCCGTGCCCCTTGGTGCCCGGTGACGACAGCGCGATATCGAGCCTGCCGTCGTTGCTGTGCGCCGAGCCGTCGCGGCCGCCAGACGTAATGTGGACCTTGCCGGTGTACAGGACTTTTTCGATGCGGGTCATGGTGCTTTCCTTCTTAAGTTCGATGGATGTTTAACCGTGGATTGGCGGTGGTTGGGCGACGTGCCGGACTCAGGCGTAGGCGCCATCGAGGTACGGGTCGACCGAGCGGGCGGGATCGGCCGACACCCCGGTGCGGTCCGTGCCCGCAACGGTGTGTGCGCCGTCGTGGTACGGATCCACGGTGCGCGCGCCGTCGAAGTACGGGCTGCGCTGGTCCTGCACGGCACGGGCGCCGTCGCTGAACACGTCGTGGGTATCCTGGATGGTGCGGGCGCCATCTGAATACGGGTCACGGGCACCGAGGACGGAAGCCTGTGCGCCGGCAGCGGCGGCAGCGAGGGAGAGAGCGAGGACGAGGCGCTTGGCGAAGTTCTTGGACATGATCGTTATCCTTTGCGTTGAATGAGGTTGTGTGGTTTGCGTGGTGTGTTGCCGGTAAGCTGAAGCAGCGTTTTCGCTTTGTCTGTTGTGCGTTGCGCTGCCACGGAACGTATTTAAGGCGTCCCACGTATCGCGCTCGTAGCGCCTTTGGGGCCCTTATGTCAGGGCACGTATCGGTGCGACGGCCTGATACAAGGGCATACAAAAAACCGGGGGAAAGCGTTTGGAAAACCTGGAAGGGCGGGAGCGTGCAGCGCGAGGTGGCGCCAAAACGACATGGCCGCGCCAGAAACCGGCGCGGCCACAATAGGGAAGGCAGAGAGGCGACTGCGATGGCCGAAAGGGGCCAGAAGAAGATTGCGAGGTCAGGCGATGCGAATCTCGGCCACCAGGCCGCCGCTTTCACGATTGCGCAGCTTAAGCGAGCCACCCACGGCCACGGCAAGCTGGTGAGCGATGGCTAGGCCCAGGCCCGTGCCACCGGTTTCGCGGTTGCACTTGCCTGCATTCGCAGGAGGCGCGGTTCCTGGACTTAATGACACTCAGTACTGATGCAGGTGGAGCGCACCGCGCTAACCCCCAGGATCTCGACAGATCGACAATTGAACCGAACATCAAAGCCAGCGAGAGGCCTCATATCAAAGCTTAGGCGGCCATTGTTTTGCGTCGATATGACGATCTCGTCCAGCCACCCACCGCCAGACAGCTCACTGAGATTGATATTGATCTCAGCTATGTCCCGGCATAGGAATTCAACAATCCGATCTTCGCCTGAACCCGTCCACTTTGGATTGTCCTGGCCGCCATGCCGTACTGAAATAGTAGCGTCAGCAACATACCGGCCTGTTTCCTCAGCCATCCTAATGCAGAAGGTGACAACCTCGGAATCGTGAAAGGTTGGCCAGTAGCCAAACGCATCCAGGATCAACTCGCTGTTCTGTTACCAACGCCTGAGTCGATTCACCTTCGGAAATGTCTATGCTCATCGCCCACCTCCAAAGTCCGGACATTGCTTCGCCCCGTAGTGCTCGGCGGCTGGCCGAATCGGACGAAGATTTGCCGTCCGGCTCTCCTACCAGATGATGCAGTGTTGCCGCTAAAATCTTGTAATGCGGAATTGTTCGTTTCTGGCCCATTGAGCCAACTGGTTCCGCAGTTCTGGCTCATTCGTCCAGACATCGACAAGATTTCCTTCCCAGAAGAGAATGGTGGCGATTTGCGGCGCGTATAGGTAAGCGCTCATGCCGCAATCGACCACGCTGATGCAACATTCAAACATCTCATCCGCTTCACCGGCTTCGAATACTATGCCCCAGGCATCAAAGGGGTTGCCGGAACCTTTTGATTCCAGGTCACTCAGATTCGAATTCTCATGCTCCACATACCGCGACCAATCTGTAACCTGAAACAAGTAGCTTCGCGGTGATCCAAGAATAGTACGGATGCCATGAACCATGCGGGAGACAGCCCCTTCGGCTCTCGAAGTCGCAAACTGCAAAGATGACGCGGAGCTAAAGCTCCGTCGCCCATACGGGTTTTCGCGGCAATCCTCACGCTTCAGCCATATCGAACATTCGGAAGGAGAAAGAATTTTCATGTCATCACGCCACGGGGGCTCAGCAAGCTGCATGGCCGGAGCCAGAAGACGCCTTCGTGGGCACAACGGACATCCGAACGTCCGGCCAACGGAGCGACTAAGCGGTCCTTCATGGCCGATCTGGGTCGTCAGCAGCCTTGCTGCATGCCGCCTGGTGCAGCGGGCGACTACCGACCCCGAGCAGCCACTCAACAGGCATCGTGCCTCTCGCCTCTGCCTCGTGGAGATTCCGCCTAAAGATGCTGTGCCCAGCGGTAGCCCAGCCGGCCGAGAATTGCGCCCGCCACTATTCCGGCAAGATAACCTTCAACCGATGCGTGAAGAAGCGCAGCAATAGTTGCGCCCGCAAGGATGCCAACAATCGTACGAAAGATAGGTGACCTTGCGGAATGTCTCCCATCGCCAACGATCGCCATATATGCGGCAAAAACGGAAAAGACCAATGCTGACAGCACCTTGTTCAAAGCCGGAGGAGCTGAAAGCAGGCTCTGTGCGAAGTACGCAAAGAACAGCAAGGCCCCGAAAGCTATTGCTAGTGCGATTTCAACCACAAAGTGTTTCATTGCGCCTGATTTCCTCTGTCGCATCCCCACTTCTGGTCTGAAAGCGCCTACTTGCCGCTAGGTCAAACACACCTCAGTCTGTTCCGCAATCTCAAGCGCGGACAGACAGATGTGTGCGTTGACAGACAAACCAGCCGCTGGACAGCCAGCGGTGACTGACTGAGATTGGCCGGTCTCAGCCATCGCCCATCCGGGCGCGGGCTTCCTAGCGTCAATGGCGAGTGCCGATCTGTTGTACGGATAGCTTGCCGAATGGCCGGTAACTGTGAAATGGCCAATCATCACCCCCTTAGGTCGTCAGAGTATGGGGCCGCAAGGGCAAATCCAATGCCTAAAATAATTGAAAAAGATAATTCAAATACACCTTGGAGCCTCCGCATGCTACCTCTATAGCCCCGGATATCCAATAAAGCAAGCTCACGTCTAGCAAAGATATTCCCATTAGCCTTTGCCGACTCAAGGTATCTAAAAGCCAATGAGAGATCTTTTCTAACACCTTTCCCTCTTAAATATGAGACACCGAGCCGAAATTGAGAAGGGGGATATCCAGCCGCCGCCGAGCGCTGATACCAAAGAATGGCGTCAGCATGCTTCGCCTCCCTGGTCAGTAATCGTCCCAGGTAAAACGCACCCCTCGCTGAGCCCAGCTCTGCTGCTCGTCTGAACCAATGGGCCGCGTCTTCTTGGCAAGCGCACACTCCCTTACCTTCTGCAAACATCCAACCAAGGAAGACCTGGCTCTCCGAATGACCGGAATTGGCCAATTGCTGGTAAATTCGAAACGCTTGCGAATACTCTTCCTTCGCGCATAGCCTTGCCGCCTCATGAAGAAGATCGGCTACGCCTAGTTTATTTTCATTCTTCTGTTCAGGCGCACAATTCATACGCATAATCCCTCTGCTTGGCGAGGGTCATTGAAGTTGTGTGCAAAGGTGATCGCAACGAGAAGCTGCTTTCTGCATGACTGGGCCCTGCGGATATTGGCAACAAGCTTCCGGTGCTGTACCACCGTCTGACTCGCTCCCCTTTCTAGGGTTTGTTCACAGCAACACACGCTGAGGCCGGACATCGCCTTGCACATTCTCCCTCACCCTAGCAAGAGCTAACCCTTTTTGTAGGTGCGTTGGAGAACATAGCGAAATCGGTCAACGATTGTCCCTTGTTCCCCTCCATGTCAGGATAGATGTCGCCCCGCCGCCTTTCGATGAAGGACAATGGAGGGCGGAAGCGGTTGGAGAATGAAACGCTATCCGGCGGAGTACAAGGAATGGGTGGTTGAGCAGATGATGCCGCCCGTGAACCGATCGGTTGTGGAGTTGGCCAGGGAGACCGGTGTCACGACGGTGAGCCTGCGCACCTGGCGCAACGAGGCGCGAGAGCAAGGACGAGTGGTGCCAGGCAACGGCAAACAGAGCGATAAGTGGTCCAGCGCGGACAAGTTCCGGGTGGTGCTGGAGACGGCGCCCCTAAGTGAAGCGGAGCTGTCCGAATACTGCCGCAGGAAGGGCATTCAGCCAGAACAGATCCGGCAGTGGCGTGCTGCCTGTGAGCAGGCGAATGCGAAGACCCCGCCCAAGGCAGACATGGCACAGCTGCGTGAGGAAGCCACCGCGAAGAAGCGAATCCGCGACCTGGAGCGAGAACTGAAGCGCAAGGACGCCGCGCTGGCGGAAACCGCAGCGCTGCTGGTGCTAAGAAAAAAAGCCGAGGCGATCTGGGGAAGGGACGAGGAGGATTGATCAACGTCTCGGATCGCCGCGAAGCCATTGCGTTGATTGATGAAGCGGTAGAGAGCGGTGCACGCCAGGCTCTCGCGTGCGAGGAATTAGGTCTGAACGAACGCACCTTGCAGCGCTGGCGCCATACGCCTGAGGATGGACGACCGGGCGCGCAGCGTCCGGTGCCGGCCAACAAGCTCAGCGAGGCCGAGCGTGAGGCCGTGCTGGCCGCGGCCAACGAGCCCGGCTGCGAGGGCTTGACGCCGCACCAGATCGTACCCAGGCTGGCCGACGAAGGCCGCTACCTGGCCTCGGAGTCGACCTTCTACCGCGTGCTCAAGGCCGCCGGCCAG
>NZ_JACHWE010000008.1:0-266300 GCF_014191175.1 Cupriavidus alkaliphilus
TTGTCTGCAGCAGAGAAACGAGATTATGCAGAGCTTTCTTCGTTTCGTCAACCGTTTGCAGCAATCTTTTTTGCTGCCGTCAGCGCTGCAAACCTTGCTGCGCCAACCTCCCGGCCAACCCCGCAACCCTTGCTGCGCCTGCCTTGCAGGGGCCGCGTTGTGTTGCGAGGGGGCGAATAGTAAGCGAGCGCGGCGGGGTTGGCAAGGGCTTTCTCGGAAATCCCTGAAATCGGCTCGCATGAGCCTCTTTCGACACTCCCGCCCGCCGCGGCAGGTACTTATAGAATGACCGTTCCGGCCCGCGGGGCCGCTCTTTGATGAGATGGGGACGTTCGATGACTATCCAAGCGACATGGAAGCCAAGCCAGGGCAACAGCATCTGCCAGCTGACCAACGGCAGCGCCGAGTGGCAAGCCGATCTCGACGCTTCCGCCGGCGGCGACACCCGCTATCCGAACCCGCATGACTTGCTGGACTCGGCACTGGCTGCCTGCACCACCCTGACCTTGCAGCTGTATGCGAAACGCAAGGGCTACCCGGTCACTGACGTCCATGTTTCCGTCGGTCATGAAGAAGCCAACGGCACCTATACGATGCAGCGGGAGGTCAAGGTCAGCGGCGACCTGTCGCCCCAGGTCCTCGAAGACCTGCTGCGGGTGGCCAATCGTTGCCCGGTACACAAGACCTTGTCGGGACAGTTCTCGATCCAGACCTCGATGGCATGACGTTGCACACCTCGCTCCCCCGATGGGGTTGCCATGGCAAATGAGAATCGTTAGCATTTGACTTCTCGGGTTCTGACACCACCTGAGTCAGCAAATGGGTTAGCCGGGCACGTGAATCGTGCCCGGCTTTTTTCTTTTGGGGGCCATGTCACGGTCCTGACCGCCAGCCGCAATACGCTACGGTGCGATCCGCCCCGTTCGACGCAACACCACCATGTGCTGTGTTGGCTGGCCCACCAAATGGCGTCCGGGAACGGGTCAAAACGGCGGTCCCGACACACTCTGCGCCGCACCGCCGGCTTACCATGGCGAAAAGCAAAACAATAAAAGCGCTTAAATAACGAAGCGAGCGGGGGGATGCCTTGACCAACTTCATTGAAGCCTATTGCGCGCAGATACGGCTGGCGGGCGCCGGCAGCGTGATCGCGAAGCCCGTCGTGGTGGCGCGGGACAGCACCTACGCCATGCACTACGTGCCGTGCGAATACCTGAATCCGCAGGCAGCGCTGGTCCTGGTCAGCACCACGCCAGGCCATGCTCACGTGCGGCTCGCCGCCGCGGTGACCGAGGAACTGCTGCACACCCATGCGCCGGGCCGCGTAGTCCAGCGTGAGAACAAGCGGCGCGTCGAACTGGGCGGCAAGCTGGTGCGGCCCAACCTGATCCGCATGCTCGACCACTTCCGCGTGCCGGAACTGGTGGGGCTGCCACACGCCGCCGCCTTGTGGAACGATGGCTTCGAACGCCTGCAGCCGCTCGCCCTGTTGCCGCATGCCACCACGCGGCGCGGCCTGGCATTCGACGGCCCGCTGGAAGAACTGCTGGACGCACCGATGCTGCGCGAAGTGTTCGAGACGCAGTTCATGGGCGCCGTGCGGCAGATGCGAACGGACGCGCTGTACATCGCATTGGGCCGCACCGCCTGGGCCGCGCTCCAGCACGCGGTCACGCGCCGGTTGCTGGCGCGCCGCCAGCTGCTGGGAATGATGCCGGTGCCGGCGCGCGCTGGCAGCATGGTGCGTTACTTCTTGCGAGAGATCGCCGCCAGCGCCCTGTCGGCCAAGGATCCGGTTCGGCATCGCGTGGACTGGCTCGATGCGGCCCACGCCGAGCTGGAATCGAATGTCCGCAAACTGCGCGCCTCGGTCCGTCCAGAACCGCCTGCCGCCTACCTGATCGCGTAAGCGGACGCTCGCATTCGCACTTGTGATCCATAGACCCCACGGAAGTGGGGTCTTGCACCGTCATTTTGCGTCGATAACGTCTCCTGAGGAATTTGACACTCCTCGCATTCCCGATTTGCGGCCCCTCGCGGGCCGCGATTTTTTTTGTGCTGGCCAGTTTGGGCAGCGCGCCGCGCTCGGGCACACGGTTTGCATTCGGTCCCACGTCTCGTATTCCGCTGATCCGCCATGACGACCACCCATGCGTTGCGCCTTGCCTTGTGTGCCACCCTGCTGCTTGCCCCGCTTTCAGCGTCGGCGCAAGGCGGCAAGCCTGGACTTGTCGTGTCCGAACGCAAGCCGGGCGGCGCGCTGCCGGCGGACTGGAAAAATTTACCGGTCGCCGAGGGCAAGGCCAGGACCGAGTACCAGCTGGTGGCCGATGGCGGCACTACGGTGTTGCGAGCGCAAGCCAATAGCTCGGCGTCCGCGCTGATGCATGCGGGCAACGTGGACCTGTCGCGGACGCCCGTGGTGGCCTGGCGCTGGAAGGCGGACGGCGCGATACCCGGCGCCGACAACCGCGACGGCACGCGCGAGGACGCGCCGGCGCGGCTGGTGTTCTTCTTCGACGGCGACACTGGCAAGCTTTCGCTGGGCGAGCGCGCCGCGATGCAGCTGGCCAAGACCGTGGCGGGCGAGGAACTGCCCTACGCCACACTGATGTATGTATGGTCGACCAGCGCCGCGCCCGGCAGCGTCATCCCCAACCCGCATACCGGCCGCGTGCAGATGATCGTGGTATCCGGCGCCGATGATGCCGGCAAATGGCAGAACCTGCGGCGCAATCTGGCGCGGGACTATGAACGCGTCTTCCACGAGCCGCCCGGACCGCTCAAGGCCTACGGCATCATGACGGACACCGACAATACCCACGCCGCCAGCCGCGCCTGGTATGGCGATATCCGCTTCCTGCCAGCAAACGCGGCGAAGGACTAGGCTGGGGCGGGATGCTGTGCGAGGCTCCATCGCAGCGCGGCCGCGACCTCGGCCATCAGTGCGGCATCGTCCGTCACGGCGTGTCCGGCGGACAGCAACGCCTCACGCACGCTGACCACCTTGTCCGCGTCATACCGCCGTTCGCTGCCGATGGCTGCCTCGAAGGCGTTGGCGCGCGCATTGATCTGCTCCGGGTCGGCGCTGACCAGCAGCACCGCATGGGCCAGCACCAGGTGGCGCTGGCCGTCGGCCGCCTGCATCGCCGCTGGGGCACGCCGCCAGTACTGGGCCGTGCCGGCGATCTTGCGGGCGGCGTCGGGCGGGCCCCAGGCGAGGTTGTAGCGGCCGTCGCAAAAGGAGCCGGCCACCGCCTGCCAGTGGGTATCGATGCCGAGCGTCCGCAGCGCGCCGCCGATCACCGCGCACAGGTGCAGGTAGACCGCATCGCTGAGCGCGCCTGGCGGCTGCCCGACAGGGTAAGCCAGGCTCAGGTTGAGGATGCCGGGCCCCTGCGGAACCAGGCCGCCGCCGGACATGCGCAGGAACACGGGGCAGCCTTGCTGCGCGAAATCGGCGCGCGCAGTCTCCAGCGCCGCGTGGCGCAGGTAGGTGCGCGGCACCACCAGCGACTGCGGCGCCTCCCACAACCGTGCCACCTGCCGGCCCTGCGCCGCGAGTTCGAGCAGCGCCAGTTCTTCCTGCAGCGGGTCACCGCCCGCGTGGGCCGCGGCGACGGGATCGACAAGTTCAAACTCAAACGGCATCGGTCGGGGAACTGCCCGGGAATGGCAATGCGCCGAGTCTAGCAACCCTAGGCATTGAGCGCATCGAAATATGCCAGCGCCTTGGCGGCGTACATCGCGCCGGGGCCGCCTCCCATTTCGATATTGACGGCCAGCACTTCGGCCAGTTGCTCACGGCTCGCGCGATGGCGCAGTGCCTGGCTGGTGTGGAACAGCACGCAGTCGTCGCAGCCCTTTTGCACGGCGAGCGCGACCGCCACCAGTTCCTTGAGTTCGGCAGGCAGGCTGCCCTGTTGCGTGGCGGCCTTCATCACGCCGTGGAAGGCGCTCATGGTGGCGGGCTGAGCCTGGCCGAGCGCGCCGAATTGCTTGTTGATCTCGGCCAGGCGGGTCTTCAGGTCTGTGGTCATAGGGAAGTGTCCGTTAGTGGATCGCCCAAGCTGGCATCAGCCGCGCGGACGGCGCATGGTGGCGCCGTCCGCGGGCGGCATCAGCCAGCCAGGTGGGTCTTCAGCAGCGCATTGAAGTCGTTGGCTTTCTCCATCTGGCTCATGTGGCCAGCGTCGGCGAAGACCTTGACGCTGGCACCCGGCGGCGCCGCTTCGGCATGTTCGGCGGGAATGATGCGGTCCTGGCCGCCCCACACCACCAGCACGCGCTTGCCGCTGTCGGCCAGGCGCTGGCCCGGTTGCTCGCTCTGCCGACCGCCGCCGAACAGGCCCTGCCCCAGCGCGGTCAGAGCCTCGTCGACGCCATCGAGCCGCTTGTAGCGCAACAGGTCGTCCAGCATCTGCCGGCTCACCAGCCCCGGGTCGGCGAACAGCAGCTCGACCACGGGCTTGAGCTCGCGCCGCGACTGCGCCTTGACGAAGCCATCGGTATAGTCGCTGTTGACGGCCTCGCCGAAGCCCACCGGCGACACCAGCGCCACCGACAGCACCCGCTGCGGCGCATCCACCGCCAGTTGCGCAGCCACGCCGCCGCCCATCGAATGGCCGACCACATGCGCCGCATCGATCCCGGCCTCATCCATGAAGCGCGCTACAAAGCCGGCCATCTGCGCCAGCGTCGTGCCCGCGAGCCGCGGCGACGACTGTCCGTGGCCGGGCAGGTCGAGCGCCACCACGGTGTACGCGTCGGCCAGGGGATCGAGGTTGAACAGCCAGTTGTCCAGGTCACCGCCAAAGCCGTGGATGAAGAGCACGGTCTGGGCGCCATCGCCCTTGCGGGCATAGCGGACCCGGATGCCGTCGACCTCGGCGAACTGGTACGCGGCGGCGGCGTCCTCGTCGCCGCTGTCGTCCGCCGGCGTTTCATAAGCCGCCACGTATTCATCGATCTGCGCATCGCTCACCTCCGCAGGGGCCAGCACGCCGAGCAGCGCTTTGACCGGCAGCACGTCGCCGGCCTGCGCCACCTTGCGGCGCAGCGTGCCCGCGTCGGGCGCCTCCACCGCATTGGCGATCTTGTCGGTTTCCACGTCGAGAATCGGCATGCCCACGGTGATCTCGGTGCCTTCGTCGACCAGCCAGGCATTGACGGTGCCCTCCTTCATCGACAGGCCCCATTTGGGCATCACGATCGGGGTAATTGCAGGCGTAGCCATCAGTGCTTGCCTCCCTTCACAGTCTTGCGCGCGGCATTGACGATCTGCGCCGCACTGGGGATATACAGGTCTTCCAGCGTGGGCGAGAACGGCACCGGCGTATGCGGCGGGCATACCATCTCGATGCCGGCCTTGAGCGCACCGAAGGCCTGCTGCGCGACCTGCGCGGAGATATCGGTGGCGATATTGCAGCGCGGGCTGGCCTCGTCCACCACCACCAGGCGGCCGGTGTTCTCGACTGACTCCAGCACCGTGTCCATGTCCAGCGGCGAGAGCGTGCGCAGGTCGACGATCTCGGCCTCGATCCCTTCCTTGGCCAGCGTCGCCGCCGCCTCCAGCGCGCGATGCACCATCAGCCCGTAGGTGACGATCGTCACGTCCTTGCCGTCGCGCACGATATTGGCCTCGCCGAAGGGGATGGCATAGGCGCCTTCCGGGACATCGCCTTCCAGGCCATAGAGGTTCTTGTGCTCGCAGAAGATCACCGGATCGTTGTCGCGGATCGCCTGGATCAGCAGCCCCTTGGTGTCGTACGGCGTGGACGGGCACACCACCTTCAGGCCGGGGATATGCGTGAACAGCGGCGTCAGCATCTGGCTGTGCTGCGCGGCGGCGCGGAAGCCCGCGCCCACCATGGCGCGGATCACCACCGGGGTCTCGGCCTTGCCGCCGAACATGTAGCGGAACTTGGCAGCCTGGTTGAAGATCTGGTCGAAGCAAACGCCCATGAAGTCGATGAACATCAGCTCCGCGATCGGGCGCATGCCGCACGCGGCGGCGCCGATCGCGGCGCCCACGTAGGCCGATTCGGACAGCGGCGTATCCAGCAGCCGGTCGCCGTGCTTGGCATACAGGCCCTTGGTCACACCCAGCACGCCGCCCCACGCGTCCTTCTCGCCGTCCGCGCCGGCGCCACCGACGATGTCCTCGCCCAGCATGATGACGCTGGGGTCACGGGTCATTTCCTGGTCGATCGCCTCGTTGATCGCCAGCTTGATGCTCAGTTTGCGAGCCATGTCTGTCTCCTGATAATTGGTTTGCGCGTGGCGGATCAGTAGCTGACGTAGACGTCGGTCAGCAGGTCTTCGGGCCCCGGCTGCGGCGCCGCCTTGGCTTCCTGCACGGCGTGCTCGATCAGCGCCGCCACTTCGCGGTCGATCGCGTCGAGTTCTTCACGTGCAACCACGCCAGCCTGCGTCACGGTGCGCCCGAACAGCTTCAGGCAATCCTTGTTGGCGCGGATGTCGTCGAGTTCGCCGGCGGCGCGGTAGGTCTGCGCATCGCCTTCGAAGTGGCCGTAGAAGCGGACCATCTTGCATTCGAGCAGCGACGGCCCGCCGCCTTCGCGCGCGCGGCGGATGACTTCGCCGGCGGCTTCGTGGACCGCGAAGAAATCGGTGCCGTCCACGGTCACGCCCGGGATGCCGAAGCCCGCGGCGCGGTCGACGTAGCTGTCGACCGCGGTGCCGTAGTCGCGCGAGGTCGATTCGGCGTAGCCGTTGTTCTCGATCACGAAGATCACCGGCAGGTTCCACACCGCAGCCAGGTTCAGGCTTTCCAGGAAGGTGCCCTGGTTGGAGGCGCCGTCGCCGCAGAAGGTAATGCCGACCTCGCCCTTGCCGCGGAACTTCGCCGCCAGCGCGGCGCCGCAGATCAGCGGCGCGCCCGCGCCGAGGATGCCGTTGGCGCCCATCATGCCCTTGGACAGGTCGGCGATATGCATCGAGCCGCCCTTGCCGTTGCACGAGCCGCCCTTCTTGCCGTAGATCTCCTTCATCATCGCCACCGGGTCGACGCCCTTGGCAATGCAGTGGCCATGGCCGCGGTGCGTGCTGGCGATGCGGTCGCCGTCGTGCAAGTGGTGCAGGATGCCGACGCCAGCGGCTTCCTCGCCCGCGTACAGGTGGACGAAGCCCGGGATGTCGCCGCGCGCGAAATCCACGTGCAGGCGCTCCTCGAAATCGCGGATGGTGCGCATCTTGCGGTACACCGTCAGCAGCGTCTCCTTGTCGAGCGGCAGGGTGCCGCGCGGTTGCGCCGGATCTTGCGAAGCTCTGGCTGTCATGTCTGTCTCCTTCGTTTTCAGGTGTTGCACTTCAAGAAAAGCGGGGCATGCGCGGCCGGGCGTGCTCAGGCCAGGGCGTGCTGGGGCACGCTGCGCATCAGGTGGTGACGCGCCGCGTGGCGCATGCACGCGGCGACATCGATGCTGCGGAAAGCGTGGTCGTGCAGCGTGACGGTAACTTCGTCGTCCGGGCCGAAGGTCAGCTCGCGCTCGCCGTCCAGCGCGACGACGCCGCTGCGCTGGCGCACGCGATGGGGGCGGCCGTGCGCGAGCCGCTGCCAGCCGGCAATGGGCACGGTGCACATCAGGCCGGGCGCAATCGGCGCGCACAGGTTGAATTCGCCCGCGCCCGGCGCAGCCAGTTCGATTGCAAGGCCGCCGGCTTCGCGCCGACCCACCGGCTCGAGCAAGCCGGCGATGGAGGACAGCCCGATCGCCTCGGGATCGGCAAATGACACGTAGACCGCGGCCAGCGTGTCGGTCTTCCACAGCGCGCGCGCGCCGATAAAGTGTTCGTGCGAGATCACCGCATCGACCAGCGCGATGTCGCGGCGGAAGTTGCCATTGCCGTCGCGGATAACGATGTCCAGGCGCTTGTTCGACGCCAGCGCCTGGCTGGCGGGAATGCGCCCGGTGGCATAGAGGCCGGTGGCGAGCCCGGTGACGGTGGGTTCGCGCATCTCGGGATAGGCGTTGTTGGTGCCGGTCGACAGGCCCGCGATCGGCACCGCGCCGCACTCGCGCACCACGGCGCGGTGGGTGCCGTCGCCGCCCAGCACGATGATGGCGGCGACGCCGGCATCGGCCATGCAGCGCGCGGCATGCAGCGTGTCATCGACGCGCGAGGCCACCGGCATGTCGAGATACGCGACCTCGGGCAGGCTCGAGTCCGGGCCCTGGCGGTGCGCCAGGTGCCGCGCCAGCATGACGCGCAGCCCCTCGCGGTCGGGCATCATCAGCACGCGCCGCACGCCGCAGGACGACAGCGCGGCCAGCAGGCGCAGCACGATATTGACGCGGTCGGCCAGCTGCAGGCTGTTGGCGTTGGCGATCACGCGGCGGATGTCGCGCGCCGAGACCGGATTGGCGATGATGCCGACCAGCGGCGCATCGGCGAACCTTGGCTGCCCCATTGCCTGTCTCCTGTGTTGTCGTTGTGGTGACAGGCGTATTTGCAATGGCTGTGCCAGTGGCCGGAGGGCATCGCGATGGCGCAAGTCGGGCATGGCGGCGCCCCTGGCTTCAGGGATAACCCGCAAAAACCGCTACCGCTTTGCCAGAAGCGCGGCCGGAACGGCCGCCATGGCGAGACAGGTGTCACAGTACAGGTGCACGCAGTGGACACACGTAACGTCTCGTGACCGGCCTTGCCGCACGCCTGGCGAAGCCAACGGGAGAGAGAAGTCAGGAAGACGCGATGGCGCGAACGCCTTCGCAGAAACGGGTACGGTCGGCAGCCACGCTGGCTGTGCCGGCCGCCTTCAGGTGTGGTGCAGCGCTAAGACTGCGCGCCGCCGTCGCGCCGGTTAGGCGACTGGATGCCGTAGCGCTCCATGCGCCGGTACAGCGTCATGCGGCTGATGCCGATCTGGCGCGCGACCGCGCTCAGGTTCCAGCCCGATGCGCGCAGGTACTGCATCAGCAGCATGCCCTCGGGGGGCAGCTGGTGCGGGTCGAACGGTGCGGCGGCGTGGTCCGTGGCGCAATCCACCGGTGCCGGCTCGGCCGCCGCGGCAGCCGGTACGGCGGCGCCGGCCACCGCTTCGGGCAGGTCATGCACGTCGATGTAGCCGGCGCTGCAGACCGCGCGCGCGTACTCCAGCACGTTGCGCAGCTCGCGCAGGTTGCCCGGCCAGCGGTGGCGGCGCAGCCGCTCGCTCGCGGCCGGCGACAGCGTTACCGGTTCGCCCGCGCCCTCCTGCAGCAGCTTGCGCACCAGCCAGTCCAGGTCGGTGCGGGCGCGCAACGGCGGCAGTTCGAAGCGAGCGCCGTTGAGGCGGTAGTAAAGGTCCTCGCGGAAGCGGCCTTCGGCGACCAGTTGCTCCAGGCGATGGTGCGTGGCCGAAATCACGCGCAGCCGCACCGGCACCGGGCGCGCGGCGCCCACCGGCAACACCTCGCCCTCGGCCAGCACGCGCAGCAGGCGCGACTGCAGTTCGCGCGGCATGTCGCCGATCTCGTCCAGGAACAGCGTGCCGCCATCGGCCTCCTGGATCAGCCCGCGCTTGCCGCGCGAGCCGGCGCCGGAGAAGCTGTTGGGCAGGTGGCCGAACAGCTCGCTTTCGATCAGGGTCTCCGGAATCGCCGCGCAGTTCACCGCGACAAAAGGCCCGGCGCGGCGCCCGCTGGCCTGGTGCAGCGCCTTGGCGAAGAACTCCTTGCCGCTGCCGGTTTCGCCCTGGATCAGCAGGTGGATCGGTGAATCGACCAAACGCGCGGCGCGCTCCAGCTGCTGCGCCAGCGCGGCATCGCCGCCGCTGAGCGCGGCCAGCGGCGCGGGCATCGCCACCTGCGCCGGTGCCGCGGGCGCCTGCCAGCCCAGCGCGGGCGGCATCACGCTCAGGTACAGCAGGCCGCCGCTGCGGTTGAGCGCGACCAGGCGCTGCTCGCTGGGTCGCGAATAGACATAGCGGCCCAGGTCTTCCAGCCGGGCGTCGAACAAGGTTTCGAACGGCAGCCCGAGCACGGTCGCGCCCGGCATGCCGGCCAGTTCGGTTTCCAGCATCAGGCGGGCGCGATGGTTGTGGCCGACGATGCGGCCGGCATCGTCGAGCGCCAGCAGGTATTCCGGGTTGACGTCGACGAACTCGGGCGCGACGTTGAGCTTCAGGATCCAGTCGCGCCGGTGCGCGCGCAGGAAATTTGCGTTCTCGATATGCGCGGCGTAGATGCGCACCATCTGCAGCGCCAGGCCCTGGCTGTCCTTGGCCTGCGGCGAGACCAGCGCCGAGATGTCGAGGATGGCGTGCAGCTTGCCGTGCGTGTCGAACAGCGGCGCCGCGGTGCAGGTCAGCGGGATATGGGTGGCGTCGAAATGGTCGGCCTGGTGCACGGTCAGCGCCTGCCCGGTGACCAGCGCGGTGCCGACCGCGCAGGTCCCGGCGCCGCTCTCGCTCCATTCCGCGCCGAGGTAGAGGCCGGCGTGGCGCAGCGCGGCATCGGTGTGGGTATCGCCGATATAGTCGACCGTGACGCCCTGCGCATCGGTCAGCAGCACCACGTAGCCCAGCGCCGCCACCTGCGCGTGCAGGCTCTGCAAGCCGTGGCGGGCGATGCGGGCGAAGTCGTCGATGCGTTCCTGGTGTTCGCGCAGGCGCGTCTGCGGCAGGATGCGCGCCTCCTGCATGCGCGAGGGATCAAGCCCGTACTGGTGCACGCAGCGCCGCCATGAATTCTGGATGATCGCGTCATGCGCGATGCGCTCCGCGAGCGGGGCTGGCGGGGATAGGTAGGCGGTGGCCTGGACCACCGTCTCGATGTGCTCGCGTTGCCGCAGGTCCATCGCTGTCTCCTGTCGTCGCTGCCCCCGGCCGCGGGACATTGCATTGGGGGCGGCGGATCGGGCGGACTATGCGGGCGCGTGCCCGGGTGGCCACGCCTCTGTCTGGTGTCGGCCTTCTAATGTATCCGAGCGCCTCGGCGCTATGCAAACCAGAACCGGCAGGAAATGAAAGACAGCGGCCGGCGCACGCCGCAAGTGCGGCGTGCGTCATACCCGAAACAGCTCAGAGCGCGGCGTTGGCCTTGAGGCTGCGCGCTGCCGCGGCGGCGATCTCGAACGAACGCAGCCGCGCCTGGTGATCGTAGATCTGGCCGGTGATCATCAGCTCGTCCGGCTGCAGGTCATCGGCAAAGCGCTGCATGCCGGCACGCACGGCCTCCGGGTCGCCTACCACCGAGCAGGCCAGGGAGCGCCGGATATGGTCGGCCTCGCTCTCGTTCCAGAGCGCTTCGATATCGTCGACCGGCGGACGCAGCTGCCCCGGCGTGCCGCGCACCAGCGCCAGGAACTGTTGCTGCAGCGAGCTGAACAGCCGGCGCGCCTCGTCCCCGGTATCGGCCGCGAACACATTGAGGCCGAGCATCACGTAGGGCCGGTCCAGCGTTTCCGACGGGCGGAAGGTGCGCCGGTACAGGTCCAGCGCCTGGCGCATGAAGCCCGGCGCAAAGTGCGAAGCAAAGGCGAACGGCAGCCCCATTGCCGCGGCCAGCTGCGCGCTGAACAGGCTCGATCCCAGCAGCCAGATCGGCACCTTCAGTCCGGCCCCCGGCACCGCGCGCAGGCGCTGGCCGGGGCGCACCTCGTCGAAATACGCCTGCAGCTCTTCAACATCCTGCGGGAAGGTGTCGGCGCTGTCGCTGGCCAGGTGGCGGCGCAGCGCGCGCGCCGTGGCCTGGTCGGTGCCGGGCGCACGGCCCAGGCCCAGGTCGATGCGGCCCGGATAGAGCGAGGCCAGCGTGCCGAACTGCTCGGCGATCACCAGCGGCGAATGGTTGGGCAGCATCACGCCGCCCGAGCCCACGCGGATGCGCTGCGTGCCGTTGGCGACATAGCCGATCAGCACCGCGGTGGCGGCGCTGGCGATGCCGGGCATGTTGTGGTGCTCGGCCAGCCAGTAGCGGTGGTAGCCCAGCTGCTCGGCATGGCGCGCCAGGTCGAGCGAGTTGCGCATGGCCTGGCCGGCATCGCTGCCTTGCGGGATCGGAGCCAGGTCGAGCACCGAATAGGCGATGCCGTTGCCGGCGGGGAGAGAGTCGCGATTCATGTCGTGGTCTGGCGGGCGGCGTACGCCACACGTGCGCGCCCGCTGCGATGCGGATGGTTCGCTATGGTAGTGAGCCTGCGCCGATCGTGCTGGCGACCGAATCGCGGCCCTGCGCGCGGCGTGGGTATCCGCCGCGACGCCGCCGTGCCGCGGCTGCTGGAGGCGCTGGGCGACGCCAGCGGCCGGCTGGGGCCGGCTGGAAGACGTGATCGGCTCCGTGCACCGACATCCGTTCAGCGCGCGATCACGTCAGCAGCGCCTTCCCCACTTCGCCGCCCAGCACGCGCCGGCCGATCGCATGCCCGAGCGCCCGGTAGCTTTCCCATTGCGCCTCGTCGAAGAACTGGTCGCCGGTGCCTTCCTGCGGGAAGGCCGGGTGCGTGGCGCCATAGTGCCGCACGTCGGCCGGCGCCCATGACACCAGCCGCGGCTTGACCAGCACGATGCGGCAGACGCGCGCGCGCGGCGCCGCGCAGGCCGGGTCGGTGCGGTATACGTCGAGCAGCACCGCGCATTTGTCGGCGGCGCCGGCGCTGGCCGGCTGACCTGGCGCGAAATCGTCCGGCACGCCGAAGACCCGGCTCAGCACCGGATGCGTGGTGGCTGCCTCGGTATCGACGACGATCTCGAGGCCATGGTCGATGCGCGCGAGGCGGATCAGGTTGGCAAGGTCGCCGAAGCGATAGTCGGGATCGGCCCCGCAGTCGCACAGCACGATCAGCGCGACGTCCCGGCCCGGACGCAGCAGCTCGTAGACCCCGGTGTTGTCGAAATGTCCGCCGTCCGACAGGTACTGCCAGCCGCGCCGCGTGCCATGGAAGCGCGCGCTCAGCTCGCATCCGAGGTAATACTGCGTGCGGAAGATGCCGGCGGCCAGCCAGGGATGCGTGGCCCGTTCGGGATGGCGCCAGCGCTCGCCCTCGCGCCCGCCGCGGCGCGCGTAGCGGGCCGGGAACGACGGCCACCATGTACCCAGCCGCAGGTTGGCCAACCCCAGCAGCAGCGATGTGCCGAGCGTGGTGGCCCGGCCCAGCCCGGTGGACACCGCCGCGCCCGAGATCGCGATCCAGTCGCCCACCGTCAGCGCTTGCGCCAGCTTGCCCGACGACAGCCATGACACATCCGGGCAGCACTGCCAGCCATCGACGGTAAAGCGCGCATAGGCGTCCGGCGCGATCGCGCTTGCCGCGCCCGGCTGCGGCAGGCCGGCACCGGGTGCCAGGCACAGCGGCTTGCCCTTGCGGTCGCGCTGGACCAGTTGCTCGGCCGGGTCGACGGTCAGGTTCAGCGTCACGTTGATCAGGTGCAGCGGCGCCAGCACGTGCGGATCGTAGTAGGCGTTGAGGCTGAGCTGGTCGCCGGGCACGGGCTCGGCCACGCTGAAGCGCGCGCGCCGGCGCCGGTCCGCCGCCGGATCGGGATCGGGCGCGGCAAAGCGCTCGCCGTTGGAAGCGCCGAGGTAGGCGCGCGTGAGGCGCGCCGCGTAGAAGGGCTGCAGCGTGGACAGGTTCAGGAAGCCGGTAAAGCGGCCGGCGACCAGCGCCAGCACCAGCGCCACGACCGTCAGCGTGATCAGCGCCGGCCCGGTGTAGGCGGTGCCGTACACCAGCCAGTCGACCGGCTCGCGGCCATTCCAGCGTACCCACAGCACCAGCCACGACCACAGCACGTACAGCAGCAGCGCCAGCACCGCCGCGGCCGTCCCGGCCAGCAGCGAGACCGGCAGGCGTGCCCACAGTACGCGCCAGGCGGTCCCGGCGCTGCCCTTGCGGCCTTCATCGAGCCAGCGCGCGCCGTAGCGCACCAGCCAGACCAGCACGCCCAGCGCGCTCGCAGGCAGCGCCACGCCCCACGGGTGCCCGGCGGCGTGGGCATACAGGTAGGTGGTGCGCGCGACGGTATCGGCCACGCCCAATGCCGCCAGCCACAGTGTCAGCGTGACCGCGGTGCGCAGCGCACGCGTGGCGCGCACGCGATAGCCGGACACGGTGCGCGGCTCACCCTGCAGTATCACCAGGCAGGCCAGCACGCCAAGCCAGGTCAGCACGCCCAGCGCGGCAAACAACTGCGCCGGCACCGGCCGCGCACCGATCCATTCCGACCAGTACGCGGCGCCGAGCAACAGCAGTCCCAGCAGCGTGGCCACCATCGGCGCGGGGCTGAAGAAGCGGCCCGGTGCCTGGGGCTCGGTGGCGCGCGGATAGACCAGCCAGTACGCCAGGCCGGGCGGCACCGCGCCGATCACCGCCGTGGCCAGCGGCAGCCACAGCAACGGGCTCCACCAGATCGCGCATTCGCCCTGGTTGAAGGCCTGCCGCGCATCGTGGAGCAGATCCATCTCATAGCGTCCGAAGCCATACCAGGCGCCCGCCGCGCCGTGCAGCAGCAGCGCCAGCAGCGACAGCAACACCAGCAGCGCGCTGCCGATCACGTAGTGCATCGCCAGCCAGTTGCGCGCCACCAGCGCGGCGGCATAGAGGTTGTCGCCCGCACCCGTGGGCGACAGGTAGCGGCCATTCTCGCGCAGCCACGCGACCGCGCCGCGGCCCGGATCGGCGGCATAGGAGACCGAAGTGTGGATGCGGCCCGGCGGCTCGCATTGCAGCGTGTGGTAGGCGTCGGCCGCGGCCTGGACCGGGCCGGTGCCGCGGCGCAGGCGCCCGGGCACGAACAGGCTGACGAAGAAGGCGCCGAGGTAGCCGCCGCCGCTGACGGTCGACAGGTAATCGAACTGGGCCAGCAGCGAGGCCAGCCCGGGCACGGTCTGCGCCGCGGCGGCGGTGTTCGCCGCAGGCGTCTGGGGCGTGCCGCCGGGCGGGGTGGGGGCGGTCGTGTCTGCCGGCATGTCGGTGCCGGCCAGCGCCTGCATCACGCCCAGGCAGAAGGTGGCGCTGCGGATGCCGCCGCCGGACAGCGCCAGCGCCCAGTTGCGCTGGCCCTCATGCGTGCGCGGCGCGATGGCGAGCAGGCGGCGGCGGTGCGCGATGCGGGCCGCTTCGTCGCCGTAACCGTGGTCTTCCGCAGCCATGGGCACCTCCCCCGTAGCAGTCGGCCTGCGCCAAGTATAGGCAACGGCGCACGGGCAAGCGCTGAGGCTTGCGGCTCAGCCTGCCGTCGCCTGGCCCGGCCCGGGATGGGTGACGACAGGCGGCACGGCCTCGCCGTGCCGCCGCTTCCATTCGTCGAAGCCGCCGGCCAGCGCCCAGGTCCTGGGATAGCCGGCCACGCGCAGGCGTTCGGCCAGCAGCGCCGCCGACATCTCGTTCGGACAAGCGCAATACACCACGATGTCTGCCTCGGCGGGTGTCACGCCGAGCGCGTCGAGGCTGTCGAGCGCGCCCTGCATGTCGAGCACCATCGAGCCGGGAATGCGCTCCATCGGCATGTCGCCGTGGGCGCGCACATCGATCACGACCGGCAGCGCGCCGGCCAGCCGGCGCAATTCGAGCTCATCCACGCTCATGCGCGGCACGCGTTTCGTAATACGCAGCAGCCGCAGGCGGCGCCACGAGCGCCATGCCAGGAACACCAGGAAGGCCCCCACCACCGCCGCCAGCGCCATATGGCCGTAGGTGCTGAAGCCCTCCAGAATGGCATCGATAAAGTCGCTGAACACCACGCCGATCAGCAGGCCGCTGCCGGCCCACACCAGCGCGCCGAGTGCGTCGTAGAACAGGAATACCGGCAGCGGCGTGCCGGTCATGCCGGCCATCGCGGTCGACAGGGCGCCGGCGCCCGGCAGCAGCTTGGCGACCACCAGCGAGCGCGGCCCCACGCGCAGGTACAGCGACTGGGTCTGGCGAATGCAGGAATCGGGCGAGATCGATACCTTGCAGATGGTGCGCAGCATCGGCTGGCCCAGCCGGCGCCCGGCGAAGTACCAGCCGGTGTCGGCAATCAGGCAAGCCACGATGACCGCCGCCAGCACCGCGCCGATCGACGGCCCGGTCTCCTGCACGCCCAGCGCGCCGGCGACGAACAGCATCGGATAGGCCGGCACCGGCAGGCCGGCCTGCTCGACCAGTACGTTCAGGAACACCAGCATCAGCCCGTGGTTTTCCAGCAAGGCCTGTAACTCTCCCACCGCGCTCTCCCCTTTTTGTTCAGGACGCCAGTGTGCCAGCCGGCGGAGGCCCGTGGCGCGGCAGCTTTGCATGGCCGATTCAAATTCGCTGAGTGGGCCACTCGGCATTTGACTTACGTTGTCCGACAACATGTCGCTGTGCCCGCTGGCGCTCAGGGTGCATTTGCGGCCCGGCAGAGTTCCGCAATGTGATGCATTCCACCCTCATCCGCAGCGCGTGGCGCGCCCGAGGACGCTACACGGCCCAACTCCCGGTTAACCCGGGGTACGCCCGCACCCTATTGCCTTCGTCCATTCGTTGTCGTACGATGACTGATAACTCGACTGGCCTGCCGCGCAGCAAGTCAGCCGCCTCTGCCACCCGGGCCATCGGCCCGCCCTGGAATTGCCGCAATGCTCGCACCCAACGAACTCAAGCAAATCGTCTCCGAAGGCCTGCTGTCCTTCCCCATCACCGACTTCGACGCCCAGGGCGACTTCGCGCCGAAGTCCTACGCCGCCCGCCTCGAGTGGCTGGCCCCCTACGGCGCCACCGCCCTGTTCGCGGCCGGCGGCACGGGCGAATTCTTCTCGCTGACGCCGCAGGATTACTCGGCCGTGGTCGACACCGCGGTGCGCACCTGCGCCGGCAAGGTACCGATCCTGGCCGGTGCCGGCGGCCCGACCCGCACCGCCATCGCCTATGCGCAGGAAGCCCAGCGCCTTGGCGCCGCCGGCGTGCTGCTGCTGCCGCACTACCTGACCGAAGCCAGCCAGGACGGCATTGCCGCCCACGTGGAAGAAGTCTGCAAGGCGGTCGATATCGGCGTGATCGTCTACAACCGCGCCAATTCCAGGCTCAACGCCGACCAGCTGGCCGGCCTGGCCGCGCGCTGCCCCAACCTGATCGGCTTCAAGGACGGCGTCGGCGACATCGAGGCCATGGTCAGCATCCGCCGCAAGCTGGGCGACCGCTTCTCCTACCTGGGCGGCCTGCCCACCGCCGAGGTCTATGCCGCGGCCTACAAGGCGCTGGGCGTACCGGTGTATTCGTCGGCGGTGTTCAACTTCATCCCGAAGACGGCGATGGACTTCTACCGCGCCATCGCCGCGGACGACCACGACACCGTGGGCCGCCTGATCGACGACTTCTTCCTGCCCTACCTCGCCATCCGCAACCGCAAGGCCGGCTATGCGGTCAGCATCGTCAAGGCGGGCGCGCGCCTGGTGGGCCGCGATGGCGGTCCGGTGCGCGCGCCGCTGACCGACCTGACCGGCGCGGAAATGGAGATGCTGGGCGCGCTGATCAACAAGCTCGGCCCGCAGTAACCGGCACGCGGATGGCGAGCGCGCCGTCCCATGCCTTGCATTCCGACCAGCCGGCCGCGGGGCGCATGCCCTCCGGCCGGTTTCCCCGTTCCAAACGCTGACAAGGATCCTTTCATGCAAATCACCGGCGACATGCTGATCGGCGCGCAAGCCGTGCGCGGCACCGAGGCGACGCTGCAGGCGATCAATCCCACCACGGGCGCCGCCATCGGCCCTGACTTCCACGGCGGCGGCGAAACCGAGGTCGAGCGCGCCTGCGCGCTGGCCGAAGCCGCCTTCGACACTTACCGCAATACCACGCCCGAACAGCGCGCGGCCTTCCTCGAGGCCATCGCCGCGGGCATCGAGGCGCTCGGCGACACGCTGGTCGAACGCGCCCACCTGGAGAGCGCGCTCCCGATCGCGCGCCTGCAGGGCGAGCGCGGCCGTACCGCCGGCCAGCTGCGCCTGTTCGCCACCGTGCTGCGCGAAGGCCGCTGGCAGCAGGCCACCTTCGACCCCGCGCTGCCCGAGCGCACCCCGCCGCGCCCGGACCTGCGCATGCAGCGCATCGCCATCGGCCCGGTTGCGGTGTTCGGCGCCAGCAACTTCCCGCTGGCCTTCTCCGTAGCGGGCGGCGACACCGCCGCAGCACTGGCGGCGGGCTGCCCGGTCGTGGTCAAGGCGCACCCGGCGCACCTGGGCACCTCCGAGCTGGTCGGGCGCGTGATCCAGCAAGCGGTGCGCGACGCCGGCCTGCCCGAAGGCGTGTTCTCGCTGCTGGTGGGCGCGGGCAATGCCATCGGCACGGCGCTGGTGTCGCATCCGGCGATCCAGGCGGTCGGCTTCACCGGCTCGCGCGCCGGCGGCATGGCGCTGATGCGCGCCGCCAACGCGCGCCCGCAGCCGATCCCGGTGTATGCCGAGATGAGCAGCATCAATCCGGTGTTCCTGCTGCCCGCCGCGCTCGACGCGCGCGGCGAGGAGATCGGCCGCCAGCTGGTCG
This sequence comes from Cupriavidus alkaliphilus, assembly GCF_014191175.1. Taxonomy (NCBI): domain Bacteria; kingdom Pseudomonadati; phylum Pseudomonadota; class Betaproteobacteria; order Burkholderiales; family Burkholderiaceae; genus Cupriavidus; species Cupriavidus alkaliphilus. Next base: position 18,445 of record NZ_JACHWE010000008.1, read on the forward strand.
ATTCGCTGGTGCTCGGGGTCGGGCAGTTCTGCACCAACCCCGGACTGGTGATCGGCATCGAAGGACCCGCCCTCGACAAGTTCCGCGCGGCGGCGCTCGGCGCGCTGCAAGGCAAGCCGGCGGCGACGATGCTGACCCCCGGCATCCATGCCGCGTATCAGCAGGGTGTGGCCCAGCTGGCATCGCTCGACGGCTTGCAGCGCATCGGCAACGGCGTGGACGCCAGCGGCGCAAACCAGGCCCGCCCGGAAATGTTCGAAACCACCGCCGCGCAGTTCCTGGCGAACCACCGCATGCAGGCCGAGGTGTTCGGCCCGTCGACAGTGCTGGTGGTGTGCCGCGATATGGAAGAGATGCTGACCGTGGCACGCCAGCTCGAAGGCCAGCTGACGGCAACGATGCAGCTCGACGACGCCGACCACGCCGCTGCGCAGCGCCTGCTGCCGGTGCTGGAACGCAAGGCCGGGCGCGTGCTGTGCAACGGCTACCCCACCGGCGTCGAGGTGGCATACGCGATGGTGCATGGCGGGCCGTTCCCGGCGACTTCGGATGCGCGTACGACTTCGGTGGGTGCCACGGCGATCGATCGCTTCCTGCGTCCGGTCTGCTACCAGAACCTGCCGCAGGGGCTGCTGCCAGCGGCGCTGCGGAAGTAACGAGAGACGATGCGATGCGGCCCCGCCTGGTGCGGGGCCTTTTGCTTTTTTGGTCAGCCCCAGGCCGTTTCGTTTTCCCACTGTGTACTCCCTCTCCCGCAAGCGGGAGAGGGAGAAAACCATCCAACGCCGCTTCCAGCCCCCCAAAAGAAAACGGCCCGCACTGACCATGCGGGCCGTTCCATCACCACCATCCTCGTCAAGCCTCCAGCTTGATCCCCGCCTGCTTCACCACTCCCTCCCAGCGCGATTGCTCGGCGACGAAAAACTTGCCGGTTTCTCCCGGCGTCATCGTCACCACTTCGGCGCCCTGCGCCACCAGCTGGGCGCGCAGATCCGGCGCGCGGATGATGCGGATCAGCTCGGCGCTGATGCGTGCCACCATCGCGTCGGGCATGCTGGCCGGGGCCATCACGCCCTGCCAGGTGCCCGACTCGAAGTTCGGCACGCCCTGCTCGGCGATGGTCGGCACGTTCTGCAGCAGCGGCATGCGCGTGCGCTTGGATTGCGCGATCAGCTTGAGCTTGCCCGACTGCACATGGGGCAGCGTGGCGAGCATGCCGTTCATCAGCACCTGGGCGCTGCCGCCGACGGTATCGGCGATGGCCTGCGAGCCGCCCTTGTACGGCACGTATTGCCACTTGGCGCCGGTGGCCTGCTCCACCGCCACGCCGGCCAGGTGCGGTGCGCTGCCGATGGCGGTCACGGCGAAGTTGAGCTGGCTGCGCTGCGACAGCGCCACCAGTTCCTTCACGCTGCTCACCTGCACCGACGGATGCACCACCAGCAGGTGCGGCGAATACGCCAGCATCGACACCGGCTTCAGGTCCTTGGCGATATTGAAGGTCAGCTTGGTGTAGACCGACGGGCTGATGGCCAGCGCGCCGATATCGCACAGCAGCAGCGTGTGGTTGTCAGTGGCCTGCGCGACCAGCGCCGCGCCGACGTTGCCGTTGGCGCCGGGGCGGTTGTCGACCACCACCGACTGGCCCAGCGCCTCGCCCAGTTGCTTGCTGATCAGGCGCGCGATGATGTCGGACGAGCCACCGGCGGTGTAAGGCACTACCAGGCGGATCGGGCGATTGGGCCAGTTCGCGCCGTGCGCGGATGGCGACAGGCCGGCGAGCGGCCCCGCGGCAAGGCCGGCGGCCAGTGCGGAGGATTGCTTGAGAAAGCTGCGGCGTCCGTAGGTCATGCTGTGGTCTCCAGTCGAGGGCGCGCGCCGGCGCGGCACGATGCACGTGCGGGGCCGGCGCGGTCGGTGCTTTGGTATTGGGTGTTATGCGGCGGCGATCAGTCCAGCGAGATCTTGCCCTTCTCGATCACGGTCTTCCAGCGCTGCAGCTCCTGCGCCTCGAACTGGTTGAACTGCTCGGGGGTGTTGGCCACCACCTCGAAGCCGCTCTCGGACAGCTTCTGGCGCATCTTCGGATCGTTCAGCGACGACACCAGCGCGCCGTGCAGGCGGCTCTTGATCTCCGGCGGCAGGCCGCGCGGGGCGGCCACGCCCTGCCACGAGTAGACCTCGACATCCTTGATGCCGGCCTCGGCCATGGTGGGCACATTAGGGAGCACCGGCGAGCGCTTGTCGGAAGTCACGGCCATCGCCTTGAGCTTGCCGGTGCGGATATGCTGCAGCACCGCGTTGACGTTCTGGAACGACACGTCCACCTGCCCGGCCAGCAGGTCGGAAATGGCCGGGCCACCGCCCTTGTAGGGCACATGCAGGCCGTCGGTGGCGCTCTTCTGCCAGAACAGCGCCGCGGTCAGGTGGTCGGACGAGCCGGCGCCGGACGAGGCAAAGCTGACCTTGCCCGGGTTCTTCTTCATGTACGCCACCAGTTCCGCCAGGGTGTTGGCCGGGAACTGCGGGTTGGCCACCAGCACGTTGGGCGCGCGCACCGCCACGGTCAGCAGGTCGAAGTCCTTGGCCGGGTCATAGGCCAGGTTCTTCTGCAAGAACGGATTGACCGCATAGACGCCGATCGACGCCACCATCATGGTGTAGCCGTCGGCCGGCGCGCGCTTGACGTAGGTGGCACCGATGGCGCCGGTCGCGCCGGGGCGGTTGTCGATCACGAACGGCTGGCCCAGCTTCTCGTTGAGCGGCACCGTCAGCATGCGCGCGATGGCGTCGCTGGAGCCGCCCGGCGGGAACGGCACCACCACCGATACCGGACGTTGCGGCCAGTCCTGCGCCGCGGCGCCGGCCGGGGCGCTGAAGGTCAGTGCCGCGACCGCGGCGACCGAGCCGAGCGCGAAGGCGCGCAGCCAGTGAGGCAGGCGCGGCGCGCCCTGGCGTTGAAAGGTGTACATGGTTGTCTCCTGCAGTGTTTTGATGAGAGAAGCCTGCCGCGCCGGGATGGATGACGGGCAATGGCCGTTGGCGTCGTCGCCGGTGCCGCGTCAGCGCACCATGCACGGCGCCTTGTTGTTGAACTTCCAGCCGGGGATCAGGAACTGCATCGCCGCGGCATCGTCACGCGCGCCCAGGCCCTTGCGCTGGTACAGCTCGTGCGCGCGCGCCAGCGCATCCAGGTCGAGCTCGACGCCCAGCCCCGGGGTCTTGGGCACCTGCACCAGCCCGCCTTCGATCTTCAGCGGGTTGCGGGTCAGGTGTTCGCCGTCCTGCCAGATCCAGTGCGTGTCGATCGCGGTGACCCGGCCCGGCGCGGCCGCGGCCACGTGCGTGAACATCGCCAGCGAGATATCGAAGTGGTTGTTCGAGTGCGAGCCCCAGGTCAAACCCCATTCGGCACACATCTGTGCCACACGCACCGACCCCTGCATGGTCCAGAAGTGCGGGTCGGCCAGCGGGATGTCGACCGACTGCAGCCGCACCGCGTGCCCCATCTGGCGCCAGTCGGTGGCAATCATGTTGGTGGCGGTGGGCAGGCCGGTGGCGGTGCGGAATTCGGCCATGATCTCGCGGCCCGAGTAGCCGTCTTCGGCGCCGCACGGATCTTCGGCATAGGCCAGCACGCCACGCTTGTCGCGGCACAGGCGCACGGCTTCCGCCAGCGACCACGCGCCGTTGGGGTCCAGCGTGATGCGCGCCTTCGGGAAGCGCTCGGCCAGCGCCAGGATCGCTTCCATCTCTTCGTCGCCGCGCAGCACGCCGCCCTTGAGCTTGAAATCGTTGAAGCCGTAGCGCTCATACGCCGCTTCGGCCAGGCGCACCACGGCCTCGGGCGTCATCGCCACCTCATTGCGCACGCGGAACCATGCGTTGTCCGCGTCGGGCTCGGTGCGGTAGTCGAGCGTGGTGCGCTGGCGCTCGCCGATATAGAACAGGTAGCCCAGCATCTCCACCGCGTCGCGCTGCTGGCCTTCGCCCAGCAGCGCGGCCACCGGCACTTCCAGGTGCTGGCCGAGCAGGTCGAGCAGCGCCGCCTCCAGCGCCGTGACGGCGTGGATGGTGATGCGCAGGTCGAAGGTCTGCAGCCCGCGGCCGCCGGCGTCGCGGCTGGCAAAGGCCGCGCGCACGCGGTTCAGCAGCGCCTGGTACTGGCCGATGGGCTGGCCCACCAGCAGCGGGCGCGCGTCTTCCAGCGTCTGGCGGATGCCTTCGCCGCCCGGCACTTCGCCCACGCCGGTATGGCCGGCGCTGTCGCGAAGGATCACGATATTGCGCGTGAAGTACGGGCCATGGGCGCCGGACAGGTTCATCAGCATGCTGTCATGCCCGGCGACGGGCACCACGGTCAGTTCGGTCACGACCGGGGTGTGGGCGGACGCCATGGGGGTGGCGGTAGGGCTCATCTCAGGACTGTCTCCGGCATTGCCGCGGGCGGACGATCCTCCACCCGGGCGACTGTGTTGCGTATGTTATCTGTCATCGTATGACTGATAACCCAGTATAATGAGGCAATCTCGGGCCGGTCAAGTCCGGGAAAGCCCGCCCGTATCCTTAGCCAGCGACCAGCCGCACCATGCCGAACGCCCAGCCTCTCGTCCCGACTCAGGGCCCCGCCAGCCCCACTCCGTTGCGCCGCCGCGGCCGCACGCTTGCCGAGGAAGTCGTACAAGCCCTTGGCGAGGAAATCCGCCAGGGCCAGCTCAAGCCCGGCGACAAGCTACCCACCGAGTCCGAGATCATGGCGACCATGGGCGTGAGCCGCACCGTGGTGCGCGAAGCGCTGTCGCGGCTGCAGGCCAGCGGCCTGGTGGAGACGCGCCACGGCATCGGCACCTTCGTGCTGGAACGCGCGCCCGAGGCGCCATCGCCGTTCCGGATCGGGCCGGACGCGCTGGGGACGGCCATGGACGTGATGGCGATGCTGGAATTCCGCGTCAGCGTTGAAGCGGAAGCGGCCGGCCTGGCGGCCGCGCGCCGCACGGACGCGCAACTGGCGGCGATGCGCCAGGCGCTGGACGAGCTCAAGCACGGCGCCGGCGCCGGCAATGACGCGGTGGAAAGCGACTTCGCCTTCCACCTGGCCATTGCGCGCGCCACCGGCAACCGCTATTTCACCGACATCATGGGCCACCTGGGCACCATGGTGATTCCGCGCAGCCGCCTGCAGGTCAGCACCCCCGAGCGCGTGCAGTACCTGGAACGCGTCAGCATCGAGCACGAGAACATCTACGACGCCATCGAGCGCCGCGACCCCGATGCCGCCAAGGCGGCCATGCGCATGCACCTGACCAACAGCCGCGAACGGCTGCGCAAGGCGTCCGGCTCGGCCAGCCCGCAAGGCTGAGGCGGGACGCGCATGAGGGCGGCATGCGCCGGCAAGTCATACGATGTCTAATGAATAGTGACGCCGGCGCCGGGTCTTAAGGTGTCAGCCGGCAACGCCGTGCAAAGTCGACCAGTTCGACCAGCGAAGACACCTGCAGCTTGTTCATGATGCGGGCCTTGTAGCTGCTGACGGTCTTGTTGCTGATAAAGAGGCTCTCGCTGATGGCCTTGTACGACATGCCGCGCGCCAGCATCTGCAGCACCACCAGTTCCTTGTCGGACAGGCGCCGCAGCATCTCGTCGTCTGCCGACATCGACTGGCGCGGCGCGCCGCCGCGGCCCAGCACCGGAAACACGGTATAGCCGGCCAGCACCGCCTCGACCGCGCGCAGGATCTCCTTGATGTCCTGGGTCTTGCTGACGAAGCCCTGCGCGCCGGCCTGCCAGGAGCGGCTGACGAACACGGCCGGGTCCAGCGCCGTCACCACCAGGATGCGCACCTGCGGATGGATCGCGCGCAGGCGCGGCGCCACGTCGAGCCCGCTCGAGCGCGGGATGTCGAGGTCCAGCAGCACCAGGTCCGGCATGCGCGCGCGCACCATTTCGATCGCGCACTGGCCGTTGTCCGCCTCGATCACCTCGTCGACGCCGAGCAGCTGCGACAGATGGTGCCGGAGCACCAGCCGCATCGCCGGATGGTCGTCAACGATCAGGATGGTTGTCATGCGCGGGTCCGAGGTTTCAGGCAGGCATCGGGCCCGGGCAGCATCCCGGCAGGAACGGGAAAGCAGGAACAGCGCACGCCGGGACGCGATGCCACGCCAGTATAGGGAGCGGCAAGCGCGCACAGGATGGGAGGAATCCGCATCGGTTGCAGCGAAAATCCTAGGGCGGCCTCAGACGCGCGGGACTTCCCGCGGGGCCGTCCCCGGGCGCGTGTCCCTGCCCACGGCAGGGGCAACGGCGAGCGGCCAGTGGTGCTACTCTATTCGGGCGTGTTTCATCCATGGAGAACACTGTGCCCCGCAAGACCCCCATCGAGCGCTACCGCAATATCGGCATCAGCGCGCATATCGACGCCGGCAAGACCACGACGACCGAGCGCATCCTGTTCTACACGGGCGTCAACCACAAGCTGGGCGAAGTGCACGACGGCGCGGCCACCATGGACTGGATGGAACAGGAGCAGGAGCGCGGCATCACCATCACCTCGGCCGCCACCACCGCCTTCTGGAAAGGCATGGCCGGCAATTACCCCGAGCACCGCATCAACATCATCGATACGCCCGGACACGTAGACTTCACCATCGAGGTCGAGCGTTCCATGCGCGTGCTGGACGGCGCCTGCATGGTCTACGACGCCGTCGGCGGCGTGCAGCCGCAATCCGAGACCGTCTGGCGCCAGGCCAACAAGTATGCGGTGCCGCGCATCGCGTTCGTCAACAAGATGGACCGCGTCGGCGCCGACTTTTTCCGCGTGCAGACGCAGATCGCCGACCGCCTGCGCGGCCGCGCCGTGCCGATCCAGATTCCGCTGGGCGCCGAGGACCACTTCCAGGGCGTGGTCGACCTGGTCAAGATGAAGGCCATCGTCTGGGACGAGGCCAGCCAGGGCGTGCGCTTCGAGTACCAGGAGATTCCCGCCGACCTGCTCGCCACCGCGCAGGAGTGGCGCGACAAGATGATCGAGGCCGCCGCCGAGGCCGACGAGGCGCTGCTGAACCAGTACCTGTCGGGCGAGCCGCTGAGCGAGGACCAGATCAAGCAGGGCCTGCGCAAGCGCACCATCGCCAACGAGATCGTGCCGATGCTGTGCGGCAGCGCCTTCAAGAACAAGGGCGTGCAGAGCATGCTGGACGCGGTGATCGACTACCTGCCGTCGCCCGCCGACGTGCCGGCCATCCTGGGCCACACCGAGGACGACCGCGAGGCCGAGCGCCACCCCAGCGACGACGAGCCGTTCGCCGCGCTGGCCTTCAAGATCATGACCGACCCCTTTGTCGGCCAGCTGATCTTCTTCCGCGTGTATTCCGGCGTGGTCAACTCCGGCGACAGCGTCTACAACCCGCTCAAGGGCAAGCGCGAGCGCCTGGGCCGCATCCTGCAGATGCACGCCAACGTGCGCCACGAGATCAAGGAAGTGCGCGCCGGCGACATCGCCGCGGCGGTGGGCCTGAAAGAGGCCACCACCGGCGACACGCTGTGCGACCCCGACAAGGTCATCATCCTGGAGCGCATGAGCTTCCCCGAGCCGGTGATCTCGCAGGCGGTGGAGCCGAAGACCAAGGCCGACCAGGAGAAGATGGGCATCGCGCTGAACCGGCTGGCGCAGGAAGATCCGTCGTTCCGCGTGACCACGGACGAGGAGTCGGGGCAGACCATCATCTCCGGCATGGGCGAGCTGCACCTGGAAATCCTGGTCGACCGGATGCGGCGCGAATTCGGCGTCGAGGCCTCGGTCGGCAAGCCGCAGGTGGCGTACCGCGAGACCATCCGCCAGCCGGCGCGCGACGTCGAGGGCAAGTTCATCAAGCAGTCGGGCGGGCGCGGCCAGTACGGCCACGTGGTGCTGAACCTGGAGCCGATGCCGCATGGCGGCGGCTACGAGTTCGTCGACGCGATCAAGGGCGGCGTGGTGCCGCGCGAGTTCATCCCGGCGGTGGACAAGGGCATCCGCGAGACCATGCAGTCAGGCGTGCTGGCCGGCTACCCGGTGGTCGACATCAAGGCCACGCTGGTGTTCGGCTCTTACCATGACGTGGACTCGAATGAAAACGCGTTCCGCATGGCCGGCTCGATGGCGTTCAAGGAAGGCATGCGCCGCGCCCGGCCCACGCTGCTCGAGCCGATGATGGCGGTCGAGGTGGAGACGCCGGAGGAATTCACCGGCAACGTGATGGGCGACCTGTCCTCGCGCCGCGGCATGGTGCACGGCATGGAAGACATCGCCGGCGGCGGTGGCAAGATCGTGCGCGCCGAAGTGCCGCTGGCGACCATGTTCGGCTACTCCACCACGCTGCGCTCGCTGACGCAGGGGCGTGCCACCTTCACCATGGAGTTCAAGCACTACGCCGAAGCACCGGCCAATGTGGCGGAAGCGGTGATCTCGGCGAAACGGGCGGGCTGACGAACCTTGCCGCGGCGGACTTCGTCGACGCGCCCACCCTCACCCCTGCCCTCTCCCCTGCCCTCTCCCGCTAGCGGGAGAGGGAGCACACCGGCGGCATAGCCCGCAACCTTGTTATCAGCGACCAGTGCATGGGCTGGCCGCTCGATATCCCGTGTCTTCACTGCGCTGGAAGGCGCACTTTTCGAGCGTGTCCAGCCACTACAGGTAAACTACGTCCTGTTCGCCGCGCCGGGTACGACCCCGGCATGTGCCTTCCAAGCCTGATCGGCCGCTGCCGAAAAGCGCTTGCCGAAGCGGGCGCCGGCGAACCCGCTCCGTGGCCTTCGGGCCCGCTCCCGTGGCACCGGCAACCGGTGCTGCGCAAGGCTTGCCCGGCAATACTGCCGGCATTCGCCGACCCTCCAGGCATCGCCGCCCGCTTCGACCCTCGCCCGGGCCGCGCGCTTCCGTTGCGCTTGGCCCGATGACGACCCGCGTGCCCCCCAACGCGGGACTGGAACCCGCAGGCCATCGGCCTGACGGATCGGCTGCGGCACGCCCGCGCGCCGGCCGGATCCGACCTCCCGGAGGACCCTCCATGCAGAAGACAGCCAGCCACTGGCTGCTGGCGGCCGGGCTGTTGCCCGTCGCTGCCCTCACCGCCGCGCTCACGGCCGCGCGTGCCCACGCCGAACCCGGCATCACCGTCTACGGCATCGTCAGCACGGCCGTGCGCTATACCTCGAACCTGGACGGCCATCACCACGACCAGGCGGCGCTGGTTTCCGGCGGCATGGTCGGCAGCCGCTTCGGCCTGAAGGGCGAGGAAGACCTCGGCGGCGGCCAGCGCGCCATCTTCCAGCTCGAGGCCGGCATCGGCAGCGACGACGGCCGCGCCAGCTACCAGGCGCTGTTCGGGCGCCAGGCCTATGCCGGCCTGGCCGGCGACTGGGGCAGCCTGACTTTCGGCCGCCAGTACAACGCGCTGAACAATATCGGCTGGGCCTTCAATCCGCTGGACCAGGGCTGGGGCAACTTCTGGTCCGATCCGATCTACCTCGGCGGCGACATCTTCTTCCAGGACTACCGCATCGACCACAGCGTGGTCTACAAGAAGAGCGCCGGGCCGCTGACGCTGCAGCTGGACTACGGCGCTGGCGGGCAAGCCGGCAGCGTGGCGCGCGGCGCCACGCTGGGCGGCGGGCTGATGCTGCAGCAGGGCGCGCTGGCGCTGGGCGCGGCCTATGACCAGCGCCGCAGCGCCGACGGCGGCAGCACGGTACGCAACTACGCCGTGGGCGGCTCCTACGCATCCGGCAAGGCCACCTTCTACGTGGGCCACATGGGCCGGCGCGAATCGGCGCGGGATCCGGCCGCGAGCGGCGCGCGCTTCAACATCGCCTTCGCCGGGCTGGGCTACCAGCTCACGCCCGCGCTGCATCTGTCCGGCGCCTATTACCGCTACTGGCAGCGCGGCAACGTGACCACGCAGTTCCTGCGGGTGCCGGTGGCACTGGGCAGCGGCAATGCCGACAGCGTCGCGGTGGTGGCCGACTACGCCCTGTCGCGGCGCACCAGCCTGTACCTGGAAGCCGACGTGGTGCGCGCGCGCGACGGCGCGGTCGGCCGCGAGACCGAGTACTGGGCCGGCACGCCCGCCACCGACGTGGCGCGCAGCACGCGCGTGGGCGTGATGCTTGGCATGCGGCACCACTTCTGAAGCGGCTGCCGAATGCCCGCGCCGCACCCGTGCGGATGCGTTGTTTTTGCAAGCCACGCGAAAGAATTACCTCCGCAGGGGGCGCCAGCGGGCGCCGCCGCGCGGCGATCCCCGTCGAAACCACGCCAAAGCGGCGCAGGCATGGTCATTGCGCACGCCAAGCATTCCACCGTCTCGCGACAAGGAGCAAAACATGCAAACCCAACCTCCCAGCAGTCAAGGCGCAGCCATCGTCGGTTCCGGCGTGGGCGAAGGCCCGGGCCCGGAAGTGATGGCGGCTTCCAGCCTGGATGGCACCAAGGCCTATTCGTCCGACGGCGAGCATGTCGGCAAGATCTCCGAGATCATGCTGGACGTGCCGCACGGCCGCATTGCCTATGCGGTGCTGACCACCGGCGGCTTCCTCGGCATGGGCGACACGCTGCACGCCATCCCATGGAACGCACTGGTCATGGATACCGACGAAAAGTGCTTCCGGATCGCCGTGACGGCTGACCGGATCAAGTCCGCCCCGGGCTTCAACAAGGACAGCTGGCCGAGCATGGCCGACCCGCAGTGGGGCAAGTCACTGCACGAATACTACGGGCGCGACCCGTACTGGGTCTCTCCGCCGCTGTAATCCGTCTGCAGCACGCTGCGGGCAAGGGCCGCGAGGCGCCGGGACAGGCGCTTCGCGGCCTGCTTGCATTGCGCGGCAAGGCTAGGCACAGTCTGCCAAGACGCGGGCCGGGCACCGAACCGGCGTGCCCCCTGAGAAGACCAAAAAGGACACCGCCGCCAGCATGACGCCCTTGCCCTCTCCGCCGCCACCGGGTGAATCCGCCGCCGCCGGCAGCAGCGCAGCGGCCGCGCCGCCCGCCGACATGCCCGGCTTTCTCGCCGGCGGCGGCGAAATGGGCGCGCTGATGCGCGCCTTCGACTGGGACGCCACTCCGCTCGGACCGCCGCAGGCCTGGCCACACAGCCTCAAGACGGCGATCCGCATCATGCTGACTTCGCGCCAGCCGATCTGGATCGGTTGGGGCGAGGCCCTGCATTTTTTCTACAACGACGCCTACAAATCGATCATCGGCGGCAAGCACCCCGGCGCGCTTGGCCAGCCCACCTCGGTGGTGTGGCGCGAGATCTGGCCCGAGATCGGCCCGCTGCTGGCCACCGCGATGACCGGCAGCGAAGGCACCTTCGTCGAGCAGAAGCTGTTGATCATGGAGCGCAACGGCTACCCGGAGGAGACCTACTACACCTTCTCCTACAGCCCGGTGCCGGATGATCAAGGCGGCACCGGCGGCATCATCTGCGCCAACAGCGACGATACCGAACGCGTGCTGGCCGAGCGCCAGCTGAACGTGCTGCGCGACGTGGCGGCCTCGGCCAGCGAGGCGCGCGCGTGGCGCGACGCGTGCGCGCGCGCCATCGCGGCGCTGTCGTCGGACCCGCGCGACATCGTGTTCGCGCTGCTGTACATCGCCGAGCCCGGCGCGCGCACGCTGCAGCGCGCCGGCGCCATCGGCATCGACGCCGACCATCCCGGTGCCCCCGCACAGATCGCGCTGGACGGGCAGTGGCCATGGCCCGTGGCGGAAGTGCTGGCGCAGCAGCAGCCCGGCCTGGTCAGCGGCCTGGCTGCGCGCTTCGCCGTGCCGCTGCCGGGCGGCGCGTGGGGCGTGCCGCCGTCATGCGCGGCCGTGATCGAGGTGGCGCCATCGGGCAGCGCGTCGCATCGCGGCGTGCTGGTGGTGGGCCTGAACCCGTTCAGGCTGTTCGACGAGCGCTACCGCAGCTTCCTGACGCTGGCAGCGGGGCAGATCGGCGCCGCCATGCACTCGGCGCTGGCCTATGAGGCAGAGCGCAAGCGTGCCGAGGCGCTGGCCGAGATCGACCGTGCCAAGACCGCGTTTTTCTCCAACATCAGCCATGAGTTCCGCACGCCGCTGACGCTGATGCTGGGCCCGCTGGAAGAGCTGTTGCGCCGCGCGGGTGCGGGCGAAGACCGCGCCATGCTGGAGATGACGCATCGCAACGGGCTGCGCCTGCTCAAGCTGGTCAATGCGCTGCTGGATTTTTCACGGATCGAGTCCGGCCGCGTCGCGATGCGCCGCCAGCCCACCGACGTGGCCGCCCTGACGGCCGACCTGGCCTCGCTGTTCCGCGCCAGCGTGGAAGCGGCCGGCATCACGCTGCAGGTCGACTGCCCGCCGCTTTGCCCGCCACTGGCGCGCGCCGTGGCGGTGGACCGCGACATGTGGGAGACCATCGTGCTGAACCTGGTCTCCAACGCGTTCAAGTTCACCTTCGCCGGCACCATCACCGTGGCCGTGGCCGCGCAGGGCGACGACACGGTGGCGTTCACCGTGCGCGACACCGGCATCGGCATCCCGGTGGCGGAACTGCCGCGCATCTTCGAGCGCTTCCATCGCGTGGAAGGCGCCCAGGGCCGCACCATCGAAGGCAGCGGCATCGGCCTGGCGCTGGTGCAGGAGCTGGTGCGGCTGCACGGCGGCACGATCGACGTGCAGAGCGTGCCAGGCGAGGGCACCTGCTTCACCGTGCGCTTGCCCGCCGGAGCCGCCGCGGCCGCCGACGCAGTCACCGACGCGGCAAGCCACGCTGACGACGCGCCCCCGTGCAGCAGCGCGCAGGCCCGCGCCTATGTCGAAACCGCGCTGCGCTGGCCGCAGGCGCAGATGCCGCCGCCGGCGACGGCGACGGCGCTGGCAGCGCAAGACGCTGGCATGCCACCCGCGCACGCCGCGGCCGGCGATGCGGCCAACGGCGGCGCCCTGGTGCTGGTGGTGGACGACAACGACGACCTGCGCGACTACATGCGCCGCCTGCTGGGCGCTGCCGGCCATCGCGTCGCCGTGGCCGCCGACGGCGAGGCGGCGCTGGCGCTGGCGCGCACGCACGCGCCGGCACTGGTGGTCTCGGACGTGATGATGCCGCGCCTGGACGGCTTTGGCCTGGTGCGCGCGCTGCGCGCCGATGCCGCGCTGAGCGACACGCCGGTGCTGCTGCTGTCCGCCCGCGCCGGCGAGGAGGCGCGCGTGAGCGGCCTGGGCAGCGGCGCCGACGATTACCTGGTCAAGCCCTTTTCCGCGCGCGAGCTGCTGGCACGCGTGGCCAGCAACCTGCGCCTGTCGGCACTGCGCCGGGCCACCGAGCGCCGCCTGCAGGAACTCAACGCCACGCTCGAGCGCCGCGTCGCGCAGGCCGTGGCCGACCATGACCGGCTGTGGGAGCTGAGCGAAGACCTGCTTATCGTCGCGCGCTTCGATGGCTGCCTGCAGCGGGTCAGCCCGGCGTGGACGCGCACGCTCGGCCACGCGCCGCAGCAGGTGCTGGGACGCGCGTATTTGTCGTTCATCTATCCCGACGACCTGGCCGGCGCGAGCGCGCAGCTGGACACGCTGCGCCACGAAGGCGTGCCGGTGCGCTTCGAATGCCGCCAGCAGCGCGCCGACGGCATGCTGCGCTGGCTGGCCTGGACGCTGTCCGTCGATCCGGCCAACGGCCATATCCACGGCGTGGGCCGCGACGTCACCGGCGACCGCGAAGCGCAGGCCGCGCTGCGCCATGCCGATGCGGCCCTGCGCACCGCGCAGAAGATGGAGGCGATCGGCAACCTGACCGGCGGCGTCGCCCATGACTTCAACAACCTGCTGCAGGTGATCGGCGGCAACCTGCAGCTGCTGGCGCGCGACCTGGCCGGCGACGACCGCGCCGAGCCGCGCCTGCGCAACGCGCTGGCCGGCGTCGCGCGCGGCGCCAAGCTGGCGTCGCAGCTGCTGGCCTTCGGGCGGCGCCAGCCGCTGGCGCCCCGCGTGGTCAACCTGGGCCGGCTGGTGCGCACGCTGGACGACATGCTGCGCCGGGCGCTGGGCGATGGCATCGAGATTGAAACGGTGGTGGCGCCCGACCAGGGAAATACACTGGTCGACCCCTTCCAGGTCGAGAATGCGCTGCTGAACCTGGCCATCAACGCCCGCGACGCCATGCACGGGCACGGGCGCCTCACCATCGCCGCGCGCAACGCCCTGCCTGGCGAAGCCACCGACGACGCGGCGGCCGCGTCGACGCAGTACGTGCTGCTGTCCGTCACCGACACCGGCGTGGGCATGCCGCCCGAGGTGCAGGAGCGCGTGTTCGAACCCTTCTTCACGACCAAGCCCGAGGGCCAGGGTACCGGGCTGGGCCTGAGCATGGTGTATGGCTTTATCCGCCAGTCCGACGGCCACGTGAAGATCTGCAGCGAGCCCGGGCGCGGCACCACGGTCACGCTGTTCCTGCCTCGGGTGCGCCAGGACGAAGACCCGGACATCGAACTGGACGCGGGCCCCGTGCGCGGCGGCAGCGAGACCGTGCTGGTGGTGGAAGACGACGAGGACGTGCGCGCCACGGTGGTCGAGATGCTGGCCAGTCTGGGTTATCACGTCCTGCGCGCGCGCGACGCGCACAGCGCGCTGGCCATCGTCGAGCGCGGCGTGCCGGTAGACCTGCTGTTCAGCGACGTGGTGATGCCCGGCCCGCTGCGCAGCACGGAACTGGCGCGCAGGCTGCGCCAACGGCTGCCGGACGTGGGCGTGCTGTTCACCTCGGGCTACGCCGACAGCGCCATCGTGCATGACGGGCGTCTCGATGCCGGCATCGAACTGCTCAGCAAGCCCTATACCCACGAGGCGCTGGCGCGCAAGGTGCGCCACGTGCTGGCCAACCGCGGCCAGCGCGCCGCCATGGCCGCGCATGCAACGCCAGCCGGCCACGCGCCAGATGCCGCGCCACTGCGCGTGCTGTGCGTGCTGTGCGTCGACGACGACGCGCTGGTACGCGCCGGCACCGCGGAAGTGCTGCGCGCCTATGGCCTGCACGCGCTGGAAGCGGACGGCGATACCGCGGCAATGGCCGTGCTGGCCGTCAACACGGTCGACGTGCTGCTGACCGACGTGGCGCTGGCCGGGGCTTCCGGCGTGGACCTGGCGCTGGCGGCATGCGCGCACTATCCGCGGCTGGGCGTAGTCTTCGCCACCGGCTACGCGCTGGACCTGACCCCGGCACAGCGCGCCGGGCTTGGCGCGGTGGCAGTGCTGCGCAAGCCGTATCCGCCGCAGCGGCTGCTCGAGGTGCTGCGCGATGTCGTCGGCGATGCCGGAAGCGATGTCCCACAGCAGTCCGAAGCGCGGGCCCGGCCGCAAGCGGCGAGCTGAGCGCGCGGCGGCGCACCTTGCCGCCCCAGCCGCTCAGCCGGCAAGCATCCAGCCGGCGCCGGCCAGCCCGATAAGCGCCACGCCGGGCAGCCAGCGCTGCACCGCGCGCGGCGCGTAGGACAAGCCCAGCGCCACGGCAATGGCACTGGCCGTCAGCGTGCCCAGCCACGACACCGTGCCCAGCGGCCCGCCCTGCGCGGCGATATGCAGCCCCCACGCCAGCGCCAGCGCCAGCGCGCCGGCCAGGCGCAAACGCGCCACCGCGCCGCGCGACGGCATGCTGCCGCGCCCATGGATATCGGCATGGTGACGCTCGAGCGACAGCGCCAGCGCGGCAAAGCCGGCCAGCGACAGCGCAAATGCAGCCAGCGCGTTCATGCGGCCTCCTGCGTGCCGGCGGCAACGTTGCGGGGGCGCGGTGCCAGGCGCGCGCCGGCGGCTTGGCGGCGGCCCGTCATCCATGCGGCGGCGCCCAGCCCCAGACCCAGCGCGAGCGAGACCAGGTCGAAGCCCGCCACGGCGGCCGGCCCGCGTCCCTGCAGCAGCGTCACGCCCAGATGCGACGCGGTGGTCAGCGCATTGAGCAGCGGGATGGCGCCGAACAGCGCCGCCCCCGCCCACAGCTGCGCGCGCCACATGCCGCGCGTGGGCCGGCACAGTGCCAGCAGCGCACACGCGGCCCAGGCCATGAAGAACCAGCGGATCTCGGCCTCGGGCCGCTGCGCCATCGCCACCGGCAGCAGGCGATTGGCCCAGAAGTAGCTGGCAAAGGCCACCGGCAGGCCCGCGATCGCCCCGAGGTTGAGCGCCTCGACCAGGCGCAGCCCGAATCCCGGCCGTCCCCGCGCAGCGATCGCCTTGGCCTGCTGCTGGCGCGTGCGCACCGCCCACAGGATGGCACCGGTGGCCACCATGGCGGTGCCGGCCAGCCCGCACAGGAAGAACAGCGCGCGCAGGCCGGGCGGCGCAAAGCTGGCGATATGCAGGCCGGTCATGACGCTGCGCGTCAGTTCCGCAGCGGACTTGTCCTCGGCGTACGTGCCCAGCAGTGCGCCGCTGGTACCCGCGAATTCCAGCGCGAGCGGATCGTGCGACAGCGTCTCGGGCTCGGCGCGGGATAGGGTCACGGTTGCGTTGGCATCGCCCGGCAGGCTCACCACGATGCGCCGCACCTGCCCGCCCTGCCATGCGCGCCCGGCCTGCGCCATCATGTCCGGCACGCTCGCGAGCGGCGCGGCCGTGCCCGCTGCCTTGGGCGGCGTCGGGCGCAGCCTGGCCTGCGCCTGGAACGCGCGCTCGTCGCCACGGTAGGCGGCCTCGATGCCCCACGGCATGTACATGAACAGCAGTGTGACCATCCCGGTGTAGGTGATCATCAGGTGGAACGGCAGCGGCAGCACCGCCAGCGCGTTGTGCGCATCGAGCCAGGAACGCTGGCCCTTGCCGCGCCGGAACGTAAAGAAATCGGCAAAGATGCGGCGATGGGTGATCACGCCGCTGACGATCGCCACCAGCATGAACATGGCGCAGAAGCCGGCGATCCAGCGCGCCCACTTGGCCGGCATGTAATGCAGGTCGAAGTGCAGCCGGTAGAGGAATTCGCCGCCGCGGGTCTCGCGCGCGGCCTGCAGCGGCGCACCGGTGGCCGGATCGAGCAGGCGCGTGTCGAAGCGGCGCGGCTTGCCGTCGGCATCGCGGGGCGCCTGGCCCGGCTTGTAGGTCCACAGCACGTTGACCGTGTCGCGCCGCGCATCCGGCAGCGTGATGAACCAGCGCGCGGCACCCGGCGCCTCGCGCTCGAGATAGCGCAACGCGTTCTGTGCCACCTGCGCGGCGGGCAGCTGCGCGGCCTCGGCGGGCGCGGTGCGATGCAGCTCCGGCCGCATCCACAGCGAAATCTCTTCCTTGTAGTAGCTGGCGGTGCCGCCGCAGAACATCAGGAACAACACCCAGCACACCAGCAGGCCGCTCCAGGTGTGGAGCCACGCCATCGACTGCCTGAATCCCGCGCGCATCACGCCCCCCGCCCGAGCACCAGCATGGCCGCCAGCAGCGCGGCCGGCAGCGCCAGGCCCGCCCATGCGCGCCAGGCGCTACGCACCGCAAACACCCACACCGCCGCGCCGGCATAGATGGCGAACGACAGCAGCGTCGCCGTGGTCACGGCATCGTGCCGCGCCATCGGCAGATAGAGCGCCAGCACCGCGGTAGCCAGCGCGGCCAGCGCATAGCCGCCGGCAATTGCCGCCAGCGCACGCGCGCCCACGCCCGCGCGATAGCGCCACCCGCCCGCCTGCAGCGCCCTGCTCACGCCGGCACCCGCAGCGCCGCGCGCGCGGCGGCATTACCAGCGCGATCGGCGTGGTTGAGAGAACAAGGATGGCAGGCGGGAACGGGGGCGGCGGGCATGGCGCGATGCGGACGGGGAACGACCACGAATGATAACAATTCGCATTTCCAACCTCAAGGCAATCCCTGGCCGGCCACTAAAGAGCGCGGCGATCCTTTATCAATTTTTTTGAATAAGAATGACAATGCATGTCGACTGATAGCATCACGGCCTTCGCTATAGTTCTCCACATGGCAGCGCGACACAATAAAAAGCGCCGCTACAGACTATCAACAATTTTGAATCGTATAGGAGAACATCATGTCGAACGCCAAGCTTGAAGTCCTGACCCCGCGCAACAGCCAGCTGATCATCATCGACCACCAGCCGCAGATGGCCTTCGGGGTCCAGTCGATGGACCGCCAGACCATGAAGAACAATGTGATCGGGCTGGCCAAGGCGGCCAGGGTGTTCGACGTGCCTACCACCATCACCACCGTCGAGAGCGATTCGTTCTCGGGCTATACCTACCCGGAATTGCTGGATGTGTTCCCGGGCAAGCAGACCCTCGAGCGCACGTCGATGAATTCGTGGGACGACCAGAAGGTGCGCGATGCCCTGCAGGCCGCCGGCCGCAAGAAGGTGGTGGTGGCCGGACTGTGGACCGAAGTCTGCAACACCACCTTCGCGCTGAGCGCGATGCTGGAAGGCGACTACGAGATCTACATGGTCGCCGACGCCTCGGGCGGCACCAGCAAGGAAGCGCACGACTACGCCATGCAGCGCATGATCCAGGCCGGCGTGGTGCCGGTGACGTGGCAGCAGGTCCTGCTGGAGTGGCAGCGCGACTGGAAGAACCGCGACACCTATGACGCCGTCACCGGCATCGCCAAGGAACACTCGGGCGCCTACGGCATGGGCATCGACTACGCCTACACCATGGTCCACAAGGCCGCGCAACGCACCGCCACGCCGCACGAATCGATCGCCCCGGTCCACGCACCGGTAATCGAGCGCTGATCCACGCCGCCAGCATCTGACAGGAGACCACGCCATGAACCCAAGCCGACGCCTCGCCCATGGCGCACTGCTGCTCGGATGCTGGCTGGCCATCGGCACCTCGAGCCTGGCCGCAGCGGCCATCGTCGCGCAGACGCTTGCCTGAGCGGCGCGCGGGCTGCCGGCAAGACGCGGCGGCCCGGCTAGCGCTGGCGCGCGAACATCGACATATGCCGGCCGATATGGTCGAGCAGTTCGAGCGCTGCCGCGGGCAGGGGCCGCCCGGCCTTCACCAGCAGCCGGGCCTGCGTGCCCAGAAACAAGGGATGGTCCAGCGGCACCACCGCCAGCGTGCCCGCCGCGATCTCGCGGTACGCGGCGAATTCCCCGATCAGCGTCATGTACTGGTCGTAGGCGACGAACTGCTTCAGCGCGGTCAGTGAATTGCTGACCAGGGTCGCGCGGATCGAGACGTTCTCGGCGAACTCGACCATGCGCAAGGCATGGCCGACGCCAAACGATGCCGGCATCATGGCCAGCGGATAGGCCTGCAGGTCGGCGACGCTGGCCGCGCCGCCGCGCAGCGCCAGCGGGTGGTCGGGCCTGACCAGCAGCACCACCGGCTGCGACGCGCTCGCTCGGTACTCGATGCGCGGGTGCGGCGGCGGGTTGTAGGCCAGGCCGATATGCGCGCGGCTTTCCGCCACTTCCTCCAGCACGCCATCGACCGCCAGGATGTCCATGCGGATATCCAGGCGCGGATAGCGCGCACAGAACCGTGCCAGCACCTCGTTGACGAGCAGGTCGACGTAGCCCTCGCTCAGGACCAGCCTGACCTCGCCTTGCTGCAGCCCCTGCAGCGCGTGCAGCTGGTCCTCCAGCTTCTCCTGGTGCGAGCGGTAGCCGCGCCAGAATTCCAGCAGGTGCGCCGCCGCGGCGGTGGGCCGCAGCCCGCGTGGCTCGCGCTCGAACAGCAGCGCGCCGAGTTCTTCCTCCAGCAACCGGATCTGCCGCGTGATCACCGAGGGCGAGGTGTTCAGGCTGTCCGCCGCGCCGCGGATGGTGCCGTGCGCCAGCACTTCACGGAAGTATCGCAGCCGCTGCTGATTGATCTCTCGCATGTCGAACGCCTGTTCCGCCGTTTTTCCGCAGCGGTAACGATACCCGAACGCGCCTCGCCTTGCTTGCCACGGGCAGCGTGGGCCACCCGGAGCGGTGCGTTGCCCGGAACAGAACGAAGTGTGGCCCGAGTTGCTGTTTGCGAGCCCGCCCGCGGCTGCCAGGATTCAGCCCACGAGGGACACGATCAAGCCCCACCGAGCCCCACCGGGCCGCAACCACACCGGAGACAGCAAGCATGCTAGCCATTCCTGACGCGGGCGCCATGGAGGGCGCTTCCAGCCTCTACAGCCGGATCAACTGGCGCCTGTTGCCCTTCCTGCTGGTCTGCTACCTGTTCGCCTACCTGGACCGGGTCAACGTCGGCTTTGCCAAGCTGCAGATGCAAAGCGACCTGGGCTTCTCCGACGCGGCCTACGGCGTGGGCGCCGGCATCTTCTTCGTGGGCTATGTCCTGTTCGAACTGCCGAGCAACCTGATGCTGCCGCGGGTCGGGGCCCGCAAGACTTTCAGCCGGATCCTGGTGCTGTGGGGGCTTACCTCGGCCTGCATGGTGTTCGTGCGGGACGTGCCGACGTTCTACGCGCTGCGCTTCCTGCTCGGCGTCTTCGAAGCCGGCTTCGCGCCCGGCATGATCTATTACCTGTCGTGCTGGTACGGGCCGCAACGCATGGCGCGGGCCATCGCCATCGTGTTCCTGGCGGGACCGATCGGCGGCATCGTCGGCGGGCCGGCATCGGCGTGGCTGATGACCGCGCTGGCGGGCTATGGCGGACTGGCGGGCTGGCAATGGATGTTCCTTGTCGAGGGTCTGCCGTGCGTGCTGCTCGGCATGCTGGCGCTGTCGCTGGTGCCGGACCGCCCGGCGCAGGCGAGCTGGCTCAGCGACGCCGAACGGCGCCTGCTGGAAGCTGAACTGGCGCCGGTTGCCGCGCACAAGCATGGCTTCGGCGCCGTGGCCCGCGACCCGCGCGTCTATGTGCTGGCGCTGGCCTACTTCTGCATCATCGCGGCCATCTACGCCATCAGTTTCTGGCTGCCGACCATGATCAAGGCGCAGGGCGTGGACGATACCGTGCGGCTCGGCTGGTACGCGGCCATCCCCTATGTGGCGGCGGCGTTCGGCATGTACTACATGGGCCGCAAGTCCGACCGCTCGGGCGAGCGGCGCCTGCACTGCGCGGTGCCGGCACTGGCGGCAGCCATGCTGCTGGCCGCCTCGGTGCTGGCGGACGGCAACCTGGCGGCGACGCTGGTGCTGCTGACGCTCGCCACCATGGGACTGTGGATGGCCTACACCGTGTTCTGGGCCATGCCGGCCGAATACATCCAGGGCCCCGCGGCGGCGGGCGGCATTGCGCTGATCAACACCATCGGCCTGTCGGGCGGGTTCTGGGGGCCGGCCACCATCGGCTGGACCAAGACCGCGACCGGCAACCTCCATCTCGGCATGCTGATGATGGCCGCGCTGCCGCTGCTGGCGGCCATCATCATCCTGTGCAACAAGCTGCCCGCGCGCCGCTGATGCGGCATCGCGCCGCCGTGATCCCAACCCTCACCCACCAAGGAGCTCCCGTGCAACTTCATCTTTCAACCTGGGCGGAGATCGAGCAATACCTGGCCCGCAGCCGTACCATCGTGATCCCCATCGGCTCGAACGAACAACATGGGCCGACCGGTCTGCTCGGCACCGACTGGCTGTGCCCGCAGATCATTGCCGGCGAGGCCGAGAAGCAGGCCGATATCCTGGTGGCGCCGACCTTCAATATCGGCATGGCGCAGCATCACCTGGGGTTCGCCGGCACGATCTCGCTGCGCCCGTCGACCTTCATTGCCGCGATCGGCGACTGGGTACGCTCGCTGGCGGGACACGGCTTCGAGAAACTGCTGTTCCTGAACGGTCATGGCGGCAACGTCGCCTCGATCGACGCGGCCTTCTCCGAGCTCTACGCCGAAGCCAGCTTCGCCAGGCGCCGCGCCGGCTTTGCGCTGAAGCTGTGCAACTGGTGGGACTTGCCCGGCGTGGGCGAACTGGCGCGCGACCAGTTCCCGACCGGCCACGGCTCGCACGCCACGCCTTCGGAAATCGCGATCACGCAGTGGGCCTTTCCGGATGCGCGCAAACATGCCGACTATGCGCCGCGGATCGCCCCCAGCGGCCCCATCCGCGAGGCGCTGGACTTCCGCGCGCGCTATCCGGACGGCCGCATCGGCTCGGATCCCGGACTGGCAACGCCCGAGAAGGGCGCTGCGCTGGTCCGGCTGGCGGCGCAGAGCCTGGTCCGGGAACTGGAGGCGTTCAGCCGCGAACCCATGCCGGACTGATGTCGCGGCCAGGCGCACGGCTGGCCGCGGCCGGCACTGGTTACGTCATGTATCAAGTCCTGTTCCCGCCGATGGCTTTATCGCGTGCAGGCGAGCCCATAGAGTCTGTAGCGTGAGCACGGCCGCCGGGTCCGACATGCACTTGCCGCCGGCGCCGATGCCACGTCCGACGCCACGTCCGACGCCACGTCCGACACTCGCCGTGCCGTTTGCGACACCACCTTTCGATTGGGAGCCACCATGTCTGTCCAGCAACGACTCGCGGCGCGCGGCCTGGCGCTGCCGCAACCGCCTCAACCCTTGGGTAGCTATACCGCGGTCAGCCAGGCCGGCGACCTGCTATTCATTTCCGGGCAGCTGCCGCTGCAGGACGGCAAGGTGATCTGGGCGGGCCAGGTCGGCAAGGACCTGAGCGTCGACGAAGGCAGGCGAGCCGCCGAACTGGCCGCGCTCAACGTGCTGGCGCAGATCGACGCGCATCTGGGCGGCTTTGCGCGGCTCGACCACCTCGTGCGTGTCGACGGCCACATTGCCAGCGCCCCCGGATGGTTCGCACAACCGGCGGTGCTCGACGCGGCGTCGGACCTGTTCCGCGACGTGCTGGGCGACAAGGCCGGCCACGCGCGCACGATCTCTTCGCACTTCCAGCAGCCGGGCAACGCGGCCGTGATCCTGGTGGTCATTGCGCAGGTCCGGCCGGCATGAGCCGAACGGCTACGCCGAGAATTTTTCGAGCAGGAAGTCAACGAACACCCGGACCCGGCGCGTGACATGGCGCGCGGACGGGTATAGCAGCACGAACGGACGCGCGCTGCCGCCGTATTCGCGCAGCACCTCCACCAGCGTGCCGTCGCGCAGGTCCTGTTCCACCACGAAGCGATAGGTCTGGAACAGGCCGGCGCCGGCGCGCACCAGCGTGGCGCCGCCAAGGATATCCTCCGACGCCGTGTACGAGCCGGTCGTCACGATATCGGTTTCCGTGCCGTCGACCTGGAGGGTCCAGGGAATCCTGCGTCCGCTGCTGGGGCGCTCGAACTGGATGCATTCATGCCGCAGCAGATCCTCCGGCGACTGCGGCGTGCCGGCTTGGCGCAGGTACGCGGGCGCCGCCACCACCACCAGCTCGGCGTCCTCGAGCTTGCGCGCGATCAGGTTGGAGTCATCGGGCGCGCGTCCGCGCACGCACAGGTCATAGGTGTCATCGGCGAAATCCACGTTGCGATTGCTGATGTGCACATCGATCTGGACCTCCGGGTACAGGGCCCGGAATGCCGGCAGCACCGGCAACACGCGATAGTGGGCATACGGCGTCGGCAGGCTGATGCGCAGCCGCCCGGCCGGCGTCGCGTGCTGGCCGCCGATCTGCCGCTCGGCATCGACCAGCTGCGCCAGCGCGGCGCGGCTCTGCTCGAAGTACAGGCGGCCTTCGTCGGTCAGGCGGATCTGCCGCGTGGTGCGCACGAACAGCCGCACGCCCAGGCGCTCTTCCAGCCTCTGCACGGTACGGCTGACCGCCGGCGGCGTCACGCCGGCGGCAACCGCGGCCGCGGTAAAGCTGCCCAGTTCCGCGGCCAGGCAAAACAGTTCGATGCTGCCGAGCTGGAGGTCATCGAATTGGCGTTTCATTGCTTCCCCCTGCTGGTAACGGACCTCGCCCGGTATCCGGCGCAGTCGCCATCATAGGTTTGCGCCCCGCCGAAGTCGACTGACGCGTCGGACATTAGTACGCGCCACGCATAACTGTTTGTCCGGCCGGTGCCTTCGAAAGCCCGGCCCGAACCCCTAGATTGGAAGCCATCGGCGCCGCGGGCCCGATCGGCACGCTAGCCGGACCAACCTACATCGAGGTGAAAACATGAGTGCAGCACAGAAAGTCGTCGTCATCACAGGCGCATCGCAGGGCATCGGCGCGGAACTGGTCAAGGCCTTCCGCGAACGCGGCGATCGCGTCGTCGCCACGGCGCGCAGCATCCGCCCGTCCGACGACCAGGACCTCCTGGCCGTCGCCGGAGACCTGGCCGACCCGGCCACCGCGCGCCGCGTCATCGCCGAGGGCGTGGCCAGGTTCGGCCGGATCGATACGCTCGTCAACAACGCCGGCATCTTCGTCGCCAGGCCGTTCACCAGCTATACCAACGCAGACTACGCAGCGGTCACCGGCATCAACCTGGCGGGCTTTTTCCATATCACGCAGCTGGCGGTCGCGCAGATGGAGAAACAGCGCAGTGGCCACGTGGTCAGCATCACCACCAGCCTGGTCGACCATGCCCTCAGCGGGGTGCCGTCGGTGCTGGCGTCGCTGACCAAGGGCGGCCTGAACGCGGCCACCCGCTCGCTGGCGATCGAATACGCGCGCACCGGCATCCGCGCCAACGCGGTCTCGCCCGGCATCATCAAGTCGCCGATGCATGCGCCCGAGACCCACGCGGCCCTGGGCGCGCTGCACCCGATGGGCCATATGGGCGAGATGCGCGATATCGTCGACGCCGTGCTGTATCTGGATTCCGCGCCGTTCGTGACCGGCGAGATCCTGCACGTCGACGGCGGGCAGAGCGCCGGCCATTGACCTCGCGGCATGCGACCGCGGCAGCCCTTGGGCTGCCGCGATCATGACTTGCAGGATGGGGGCTGCCTCACGATGAGACAGTCCCTTGCTTCAGACCAGCCTGGTCTCGACGTGGATATTGCCGCTCAGCGCCTTGGAGTACGGGCAGGTCTGGTGCGCGGTATCGACCAGTGCCTGCGCCAGCTCGCGCTCGATGCCGGGAATGCTCACATTGAGCCGGGCCTGCAGCAGGTAGGCGTCGCCGGCCATGCCCAGGTCGACCTCGGCATCGACCGACAGGTCCGACGGCAGCTTGACCTGCCGCTTGCCGGCCGCCAGCCCGATCGCGCCGATAAAGCACGCCGACCAGCCCGCCGCCAGCAACTGCTCGGGGTTGGTGCCGGCGCCGCGCGAGCCGGGCGAAGACAGCTGCAGGTTGAGGCGGCCATCGTCGCTGTGCGCCTCGCCGTCGCGGCCGCCCGCGGTGATATGGACCTTGCCGGTGTACAGCACTTTCTCGATACGGGTCATGCCTGGTTCCTGTTGGATGGTGTTGGTGGTGATGAAGCGGGCCGGCGGACCGGCCGGCACGGCTTAGGCGTAGGCGCCGTCGAGATACGGATCGACGCTGCGCGCCGGGTCCGCCGAGACGCCGCTGCGGTCGAGCCCCGCCACGGAACGGGCGCCGTCGGTGTAGGGGTCGACGCTGCGCGCACCGTCGCTGAACGGATCGACGCTGCGGGCGCCATCGCTGTACGGGCTGCGCGGCTCCTGGACCGAGCGCGCGCCTTCGCTGTACGGGTCGCGGGCGTCCACCGCGCTGCGGGCACCATCGGTGAACGGGTCGCGTGCGCCTGCGGCGGAGAAGCTGGCGGCCTGGGCGCCGGCAGCGGCGGCAGCGAGGGCAAGGGCGAAGACAAAGCGGCGGGCGATTTGGGTAGTCATGATCAGTTTCCTTAAGTTCACGTTGAGAATTGAGCGGGCCGGCTTTCGCTTTCAGGGTATCCGACGCCGCGGCCACGGAAAGTATTTAAGGCGACCGGTGTATCGGCCATGTAGCCGATGCGGGCCGCGTTTGTCAGCCGCCGTGTCGTATCGGCGGCAAGATACAAAGCGGTACAAAGTGGTGGGGGTGGCGCGCCGTCCATGCGGCTGCCGCGCCGTTCCCTTCGCCCAGGCCCAGGCGTCCTGCCTCCTCGCGCAGGCTGCGCACGAAGGCATGCACGACTTCGCCGGCCCCGCTGGGCTAAAGGACAATGCCGTGTTCCGACGCCGGTTCCGGCACGGGGTCGGTCTCGCCTAGCATCTCCATCAGTTCGCGCTCGATCTTGCGGCAGATGTGCGCGATCGGCACATCGTTGGCGCCGCCTTCGAAAGGGTTTTCGGTGCTTTCACCGACCTGTTCCAGCGCGAGATACATCCACGAGATCATCGCGCTGAACGGAACCACCAGCCAGATCAGGTGGCCTTGCATGAAGCCAGGCACGCTGCTGTTGAGCTTCTCGAATTCCGTGAGAATGCCAAAGGGAAGCAACAGGCAGAACGAGCGGACGAAAAGCCGGTTGATGACCGCGTATTGCCTGGGGTACGGATAGTCCTTGATACGCTCTGCCCGCCCTTGCTGCTCGAAGGCATCCCGGATTGCTCTTTCGAGCTCCATATGGAAGGCGCAGTCGATCTCGCCGGCTTGCACCAGGCGTTTGATTGCTGCTGACTGCAAGGCAAGTATCCGCGTCGCCTTGCTATCGGTCCGCCGCAGCGCATCGCGCTCCTTCGGCGGCAGATATCGGGCAAGCGCATGTTCCAGGGGTGTTTCCCACTCGGGCACGCGGTAGTGCTTGCGGTACTCGACGTTGGCAGCCTTGCCTGCGTTCTCCCAGATCCGCGGGCTTCGGAGTTGATAGCGAAGCGCCGTCAGCCACGCGCAGTGCCGCAGAATCAGTTCTCTTGCGGCCGCCGGTGTGGCGGTGAAGTCCAGGCTGATGACACCCAGGAACCGGCTTCCGTTCAGGATCTGCGTCCAGACCTGCTGGGCCTCCGACGCCCGGTTGTAGGTCTGCACATTCTTGAAACCCACGATGAACGAGGTGGCGGTGCCCAGCAACACCACGACCGATAGCGGCACCGACAGCCATTTCAGCCCAAGGAGCTGATGGAGAACAATGGGAAGCGCTCCACAAGCGAGCAAGGCGTAGATCTGCCGTCTCGACCAGACGATGAATTCGGATAACGAGTAGGATTTTCCGAGGTGCATGATCGGAATCGTATGAGCGGTGGCGCCCATGCGCTAGATGCGCGGCGATACGCATGGCGTTGCCCGGACGGCACCAATCCCAGGCGCGCGGATACGCGCTGCCTGGGCCTCGTGAGCGAGACCCCGCTTCGGTACGCGGGCAATCCGGTGGCTGAAGGCACGGCAATTTCGACACCCCCAAAATTTTCCTTGTAATGAGATCGATTCCCATTTACTATTCGATCACTGCCTGACGCACGGCGCACCAAACGACGCACCGGACGGCACGGGCAGCCCGGCCAGGCTGGCCCCCTCGCGGCACGCGACGACAACCAGCCCTGGCCGGCAGGAAAAATTTCCGGAAGCCGCCTCTGCGGCCTTCGATACCGACTTTTGTGGGGACCGCTCCGTCACGCGGAGCGTTTGGTAGTAGCCAGTCTCCGGAAGATCGGGAAAGCAACCAGACCCCGCTTTCCCGATCGCGTCTTCCGGCGGCAAGCCAGGCCACCTTTTTATTCCGCGCGCCGTGCAGGCACGTCGCGCCGCCAGGGACGGGAGCGCCAATGCCCGCCGGCCCTGTCGCTTCCCGCCTGAAATTCCGCCAAGCCACTGACGCCGTGCCCCGTGCGGCGCCAGGCCGGGCGCCGCCCTGACTGCGGGGCGCCAGCCGCAGCATGCCTATGCCATCCGCCATGTCATCCGAGAGCACCAACCCGATCCATCTCAAGCGCGCCGGCCTGAAGGCGACGTCGCCGCGGATGCGCATCCTCGAAGTGTTCCGCACCAGCGCCAGGCGCCACCTGAGCGCGGAAGATGTCTACCGCATCCTGCTCACGCAGGACGAGGATGCCGGGCTGTCCACCGTGTACCGCGTGCTCAACCAGCTGGTGCAGGCCGATATCCTGCTGCGGCACAGCTTCGAGTCTGACCACGCCGTATTTGAACTGAACGAAGGCGGTCACCACGACCACCTGATCTGCGTGGCATGCGGACGCGTAGAGGAATTCCGCGACGAGAGCATCGAGCAGCGCCAGCGCCAGGTCGCCGCCGACAACGCCTTTGTGCTGCGCGAGCATATGCTGGTGCTGTATGGCGTATGCCCGCAATGCCGTGCCGACGCCGCCGACGCAGAGCGCGTGCCGGAACTGCCGGCCAGCGCCTGACCCCGCCGCATGCCGCGCGCCTGACGGAGCCATCCATGGAGCGCCTGACCAAACCCCTGTCCGAACTGAAGCACCTGATCAACCTGTGCCTGCGCCAGGAGCCCGGCTGCCAGGACTGCCAGCTGCGCGCGGTGTGCGTGCACCGCCCCGACCATACCGGCTGCAACTGGAGCGCCGAAGTCGATTTCCCCGAGCGCAGCGAGGCCGACGCCGTGCGTCACTGGCGCCAGGCCCGCCGCGTGGTGATGATGGTGCGCGAGCAGTACAACGTGGGCACCGCGGCGCAGGCCTGAACCGGGCGCCGCGATCAGATATCGAGTTGCGCTGCGGTGATGCCCAGCGCTGCGGCAATCCGCTCGCGCGAGGTCTTGCGCAGGCGGGCACTGTTTTCCTGCTGCGCATAGGCAGGCTGCGAAATGCCGAGCCGCGCGGCGACTTCCACCTGTGTAAGTGGCCCCACTCAACGTTCGGCGGCAGCGCCGGCGGCCTGTCTGGTTCCGGTCGGTGCTGCCGCCCCCGGCCGCAACACCAGCCACACCGCCATGCCGATCAGCGCGCCGCCCGCGGCATGCGCCCACGACAGCGCCTCGCCCAGGAACAGCGCGCCCCAGACGATGCCGAACGGCGGGATCAGGAAGGTGACCGTCAGCGAGCGCACCGGACCCAGGTCGGCAATCAAGCGGTAATACAGGATGTAGGCCAGCGCCGTGCACAGCGTGCCCAGGCCCAGCATGGCCGCCCAGACGCCGGCGCCGGCATCGGGCAGCGTGTTGTGGCGCCACAGCGCGGCGATGCACAACGGAAGCAGGAACGCGACCGCCCCCACCAGGCTGCCGGCCGCGACCAGGCGGCTGTCCAGCCCGCCCCGCTGCGTGATCCAGCGCCGCGCGAGGAAACCCGACAAGCCGTAACAGGCCGTGGCGACCAGGCAGGCCAGCGCCCCCAGCAAGACCTCCGCGGAAAAAGCCACCGGGCCGGTGCGGGTCAGCACCGCGACCCCCGCCACGCCCAGCACCACACCCATGGCTTTTGCGCGCGTCAGCGGTTCCGCAAAGGCCAGCGCCCCGATCATCACGCCCATCAGCGGCGTCATGGCATTGAACACCGCCGAGTAACCGGCCGGCAGCCATAGCGCCGCCACGGCATACATGGCGAACGGGATGCCGGAGTTGACCACGCCCAGCGCCAGCACCGCCGGCCATTTGCCTTGCATGTCCCAGCGCAGGCCCAGCAGCGGCAGGCACGCGGCCAGCGTCAGTGCGCCGATGAGGACGCGCACGAACGCCGTCGGCACCGGCCCCAGCACCGGCGCGCCGATGCGGATGAACAGGAAGCTGGCGCCCCAGAGGGCGGCGAGGGCCAGCAGGCGAAACAGGTCGAGTGGTTTCATCGGTCGGCAGGGACGCTTGCCAGCAGGTGGACGATGCCGCATTGGACGCCGGTGCCGCGCCGATCGCAAGCCGGATTCGGACCTGTGGCGCTGCGGTCACCGCCGAAAGGCGTCAGAGAGACTACGAGATTGGCGACGCGTTGACGGATCTACCAGCAAATTGGGCGCCGTTTCCGCCACAATGTCACCTAAATACGTCACATTCTTACCGTGAGCTTTCAGCCGCTCCCCTCGCAGGAGGGGACGCGTTACCGACGCGTGACAAGCCGCATTAGATTAAATTAAAATCTGGTCTGCGCCAGAGTTAATTGACCCCTCCGACGCATTCCCGACAAGCCGCCAGGCCTCCTGGCGGCTTCTTTTTTTGATTCGGCAAAATGCGCGCTGCCCGGCGCACCGGCAGGCCGCATCCTCGTTGGCCGCCCGCTCCGCGGCGCTGCCGGCATCACATTGCCCGCATCCTGCGTCAACCGGCGCGGCGTCGGCCGCGTTGCCAATCCACATGAAACGACAGTTCCTGGGCCTGCTGGCCCGCGTCTACGTCCTGCAGTTCGCGCTGGAAGTCCCCGCCACGGTGGCCATGCTGGCCGACATGCTGCTGGAATACGGTTTCCAGGTCGATATCGGTTCGGTGCGCCCCCTGCTGCGCGCACTGCAAATGGAAGGCTACCTGGAAAGCGTGCTGCGCGACGGCATCGGCCGGGTCTACCTGCTGACCGAACGCGGCCGCGAAGAACTGCAGGCCAGCCGCCAGCGCATCGACGAACTCTACCGCCGCCTGCACGCCGGCCTGCCCGCGTCCGACGACGCGCAACGCCCGGCCTGAATCGGGCCGCAATCGGCGGCCGCGGCGCCGCGGGCGTACCCGTTTCTGCGGGCCGCCGTTGTCGCCGTTGTCGCCGTGGCGCCTGGCCCAACGGCCTTATTTCTTCTCCGCCTTCCCTTCGTAGCGCTTGCTCCATTCGGCCAGGATGCGGTCGCGGTTATCGCTGGCCCAGCGGAAGTCGTTCTTGATCAGGCGCTTCTCGTAGTCCGCCGGCAGCAGCGCGTCGGGCTTGGCGATGCCGGGCACGGCCAGCACCGCGAAGTTCTTTTCATACAGCGCCATCGCCTCGCGCGACGCCGAGAAGTCGGCCAGCTTGCGCGCCGCATCGAGATGTTTCGTGCCCTTGACGATGGCGGTCGCCTCGATGTCCCAGCCCAGGCCTTCGCTGGGCAGCACGATATCGATCGGCGCGCCTTCCTTCTTCGACTTCATGGCGCGGTACTCGAACGCGATGCCGATCGGGAATTCGCCCTGCGCGGCCATCTTGCAAGGCTTGGAACCCGAGTGCGTGTACAGGCCGATGTTCTTGTGCAGCGCATCCATGTACTGCCAGCCCTTCTGCTCGCCCATCATCTGCAGCCATGCGCTGACGTCGAGGAAACCCGTGCCCGACGAGGCCGGATGCGGCATCACCACCTTGCCGGCATAGACGGGCTTGGTCAGGTCGGCCCACGAAGTGGGCTTGGGCAGGCCCTGCTTCTGCGCCTCGACCGTGTTGAAGCAGATCGCCGCGCCCCACACGTCCATGCCGACCCATGCCGGCGGGTTGGCCGGACTGCGGTACTTGGCGTCGATCGCGGCCAGGTTCTTCGGCGCGTACGGGTCGAGCATGCCTTCCTTGTCCAGGATCGCCAGGCTGGAGCCGGCCAGGCCCCACACCGCGTCGGCGCGCGGCGCGGCCTTTTCCGCCAGCAGCTTGGCGGTGACGATGCCGGTGGAATCGCGCACCCACTTGATCTCGATATCGGGATGCACCTTCTCGAACGCGGCCTTGTAGGCGGCGATCTGGTCGGCTTCGAGCGCGGTGTAGACCGTCAGCACGGTGGCAGCGGCGGCGTGGCCGGCCAGCAGCGGCAGCGTGGCGGCGGCCACGGTTGCAATGGCCGCGGAAAGGCGGGTGATGCGGGACATGGTTTCTCCTTTGGAATCGGTCAGTGTGTTGCGCAGTGCAGCGGGATGACAAAACGGAAGGCTCAGCCGGCGCGCCAGCGCTGCGCCCGGCGCAGCCAGCCGGCCGAGAGCGCGTGCAGCAACAGCGCGGCCAGCACGGCGGTCAGCAGGATCAGCGTCGACATCGCCGCGGCGGGCGCGGTATCGCCGGCATCGTCCATGTTCAGCACCGAGATCGCGGCCAGCACGGTGTCGGGGCTGTACAGGAAGATCACCGCCGAGACCGTCGTCATCGACGACACGAACAGGTAGCGGAAGATATCGAGCAGCGCCGGCAGGCACACCGGCACGGTCACGCGCCAGCACGTCAGCAGCGGCGCCACGCCCAGCGACAGTGCGGCGGCCTCGAACTCGTGGTCGAGTTGGCGCAGGGCAGCGGCCGCGGTCAGGTGGCCGGTGGTGTAGCAGTGCGCGACATTGCACAGCACCAGCAGCGCCATGGTCCCGTACAGCGCGTGCAGCGGATTGCCGGGCGCGTTGAAGAAAAACACATAGCCCAGCCCCAGCACCAGCCCCGGCACCGCCATCGGCAGCAGGAAGCCCGCGCGCAGCACGCCATGCAGCCAGGCGGGTCCGCGCGTGCGCAGCGTCAGCCAGGCGCCGAGGAAGATCGCCACGGTGCCGGCCAGCGCGGTCAGTACGGACAGCTTCAGGCTGTTGCGGTAGGCCAGCCAGCCGCCGCCATCCATGTTGTCGAAGTCGTAGTGCGCCAGCGTCAGGCTCAGGTTGTACGGCCACAGCCTGACCAGCGACGCCCCCACCGCGGTGACGACCACCGCCAGCAGCGCGCTGCTGACGGCCAGCACCAGCAGCAGGCAGGCGCTGTCGCGGCCGCGCTCGGGCGCCGGCACATACACCTGCGCGCGGCTGCCCAGCTGCGTGCGCTGGCGCCGCTGCAGCGCCACGTCGACGGCAAAGGTCAGCAGCGCGGGGGCCAGCAGCAGCATGCCGATCAGCGCGCCGCGGTCGAACTGCTGCTGCCCCACCACGGCCTTGTACGCCTCGAGCGCCAGCACCGGGTAGCCGCCGCCCACCACCTTGGGCACGCCAAAGTCCGTGATCACCAGCGTCAGCACCAGGCAGGCCGCGGCGAACAGGCCCTGGCGCGCGCCCGGCAGCGTCACGGTGCGGAACGTGCGCCACGGGCCGGCGCCCATGGCGCGCGCCGCTTCATAGAGGCGCGCATCGGCCAGCGACAGCGTCGCCACCAGCACCATCAGCGCATGCGGGAAGGTGTAGAAGGCCTCGCCCAGCACGATGCCCCAGAAGCCATAGATGCCACCCGGGCCGAAGGCGTCGCGGAAGATGCCCTGGTTGCCGAACAGGTAGACCAGCGCGATCGCCGGCAGCAGCGACGGCGCGAACAGCGGCAGCAGCGCAATGCCGCGCCACAGCGGCCGCAGCGCGATGCAGGAGCGCTGCAGCGCGTAGGCAAAGCCGAACGCCAGCGGCACCACCAGCGCCACCACCGTCAGCGACACCGCCACGCTGCGCCCCAGCATCGGCAGGAAGTTGGGGCCGGATACCAGCGCGGCCATGCGCGCGCCCAGCACCCACTGGCCCGCGCCATCGAACCAGGCCTGGCGGAACAGCGCCAGCAACGGCAGCAGCAGGCCCACGGCAAGCCCGGCCAGCCACAGCCACTTCATCGCCGCGGGCGCGCCGTGCGCCAGCCGCGCGGCCAGGCCGGTGCCGCGCTGCCGGGACGCCGGTGCCTGCGCCGGCAGCAAGGCGGTGGCGGCGCGCATCATGCGAACACCCGCAGCGCCGGCGCCGGCAAGGCAATCCAGAACTTGTGGCCGCCCGCCTCCGGCAGCCGGTGGCGCGCCTCGCGCGCCACGTCGGCAAACAGCGTCAGGCCGGGCAAACGGTCGGCTTCCAGGACCAGACGGTAGCGGTTGCCGAGATAGGTCTGGTCGACCACGCGTGCCAGCAGCCGGTTAGGCTCGGCGGGGTCCGGGTCCAGCCGCACCGCCTCCGGGCGGCAGCATAGCCGGCCGGCGCCAGCCAGCGGCTGCGGCGCCTCGACCTGCAACTCGAGCGCCTGGCTGCCTTCGCCAATCGTGAAGCGCCCGGCCGGCGCGCTGTGCCCGGGCAGCCAGTTGGCCTGCCCGACAAAGCCGGCGACAAAGGCCGACGCCGGCTGCTCGTAGATCTCTGCGGGCGTGCCCGCCTGCACGATGCGCCCGCCATCCATCACGGCGATGCGGTCGGCCATGGTCATGGCCTCTTCCTGGTCGTGTGTGACCATCACGGTAGTGATGTTCAGGCGGCGCTGCAGCTGGCGCAGTTCCACCCGCAGATGCTCGCGCACGCGTGCGTCGAGCGCCGACATCGGCTCATCCAGCAACAGCAGCGACGGCGCCGGCGCCAGCGCGCGGGCCATCGCCACGCGCTGCTGCTGGCCGCCCGAGAGTTGTCCCGGGAACTTGCGCTCGCTGCCGGCCAGGCCGACCAGGTCGAGCATCTCGGCCACGCGCGCGTCGCGGTGCGTGCGGTCCATGCCGCGCCCGTGCAGGCCGTAGGCGACGTTCTGCGCCACGGTCAGGTTGGGGAACAGCGCGTAGGACTGGAACAGGATGCCGTAGTCGCGCGCCTGCGGCGGCAGGCCGGTCAGTTCGCGCGCGCCGGCGTGGATGCGGCCGGCGTCCTCCTGCTCCAGGCCGGCGATGATGCGCAGCAGCGTGGTCTTGCCGCAGCCGGACGGGCCCAGCAGGCACAGCAGCTCGCCCTGCCCGACCGACAGCGACACGCCGTCCAGCGCGAGGAAGCCGCCGGGGCCGCCAAAGCGCTTGCTGACCTGCTCCACGGCCAGGAACGCCCTGCCCTGCGTTGGCTTGCCTGCCTGCATCACCGAATCTCCCTGCATCTCGCTCGAATTGGCCGCCAGCATAGGCAGCGCAGATGCCAGCCATATGGCAGATCGGCAAAGTATTTCGATGGAGGTATCGGGGGATTTGGGATGCGGCGCGCGCCGCGCGAGTCAGGCCTGTTGCGGGGTGGAGGCCGGGGACATGCAGTCTGTGTCCGGCACCGGCAGCGGCTTGCGCAGCACATCGCGCAGCGCCTGCTGCGGCACGCCCTGGCTGAACAGGAAGCCCTGCAGCCCGTCGCATCCCTGTGCGCGCAGGAAGGCAAACTGCGCGGCGGTTTCCACCCCTTCGGCGATCACCTTGAGATGCAGCTGGTGGCCCAGCGCGATGATGGCCGCGGCCACGGCCTGGTCGTGGCCCGGCGTGGCCACGCCGTCGACGAAGGACTTGTCGATCTTGAGCCGGCTGATCGGCAAGCGGGTCAGGTAGTTGAGCCCGGAATAGCCGGTGCCGAAATCGTCGATCGACAACCCCACGCCCAGCTCGCGCAGGCGGCGGAAGGTTTCGATGGTGGTCTCGCCGCCATCGACCAGGACGCCTTCGGTGACTTCGATCACCAGCCCCTGCGGCGGCAGGCCCGCCTGCTGCAGGCAGCGCGCCACGGTATCGGGGAAGCTGGCCTGGCGCAGTTGCAGCGGCGAGATATTGACCGCCACCTCGAGCTCGCGGCCCAGTTCCTTGCGCAAGGCCTGGATCTCGCGGCAGGCGGTGGCCAAGGCCCATTCGCCCAGTGGCACCACCAGGCCGCTCTGCTCGGCAATGGGAATGAACTCGGCCGGCTGCATCACGCCGCGCTCCGCGGTCTCCCACGTGATCAGCGCCTCGACCCCGGGAATGGTCAGCGTGGCGGTATCGACGATCGGTTGATAGCGCAGCCGGAATTCGTTGCCGGCCAGCGCGCGCCGCAGCAGCCCTTCGATGGTGAAGCGCGTCAGCGAGGCCTCGGCCATCGCGCTGGCAAAGCGGCACAGGCGTGCGCGCCCACCCTGCTTGGCAGCGTAGACGGCGGAGTCGGCGGACTTGAGCAGTTCGGTCAGCGTGTCGCCGTCGTCGGGGAAGACCGCCATGCCGATCGACGGCGTCACGCGCAGCCGCTGGCCGCCGGCCAGCAGCTCTTCATTGACGCGTGCCTGGATCTTGGCGGCGATCAGTTCGGCTTCGCTGTCGTGGCGCAGGCCGCCCAGCACCACGCCGAACTCGTCGCCGCCCATGCGCGCGACCAGGTCGCCCTGGCGCACCGTGCCCTTGATGCGGTCGGCCATGGTGCGCAGCACGTCGTCGCCCACCGGGTGGCCGAGCGAATCGTTGATGCGCTTGAAGTGGTCCAGGTCGAGCAGCAGCAGCGCCACGCGCTCGCCGCGGGTGCGCGCGTGCAGCAGCAAGGCCTGGGCGCGCTCGCTCAGCTCGGCGCGGTTGGGCAGGCCGGTGAGCGGATCGTGCAGTGCCAGGTGGCGGATGTACTCGTCCACGCGCAGGCGCTCGGTCAGGTCATAGCCGATCGCCTGGTAGCCGGGCGACGGCATGGCGCCTGAATTCACTGGCGACGCGGGCGCCGGCAACGCCGACACCGCCAGCCGCACCGGCATGCGCGAGCCGCCCTTGCGCACCCAGGTCCATTCGCGTTCATCGGTCAGCCCCAGCCGCGGCTTGGCCACCAGCGCGGGCAGCCCCGGCGGCACCGGCGCGCCCAGCTCGGCGCCGAGCGCGCGTGCGTGGTCGGCCAGTTCAGTGGCGACATGCAGGCCGGTCATGGGCATGTGGCCGACCAGCTCGGCGCTGCTGTACCACAGCATGCGCTGGCCGGCCGCGTTGATGCCGGTGATCAGGCCATGCTCGTCGAAGGTGATGACGCAGAAGGCGGCGTGGTCGAGCAGGCCGGCATAGCGCGCGGCCTGCACCGCGGCGGCGTCCTGCGCGCGACGCTCGGGCGCGAGGTCGGTGAGCGCCCACAGCCAGTGCGGCGCGGCGCCGTCGCCCGCGGGCAGGGGCGCGACGCTGACGCGCAGCGCAAAGCTGTCGCCGTCGGCACGCACGCCCGCCAGTTCGCGTTGGATCGCGGAACCCGCCGCGGTGTCGGCAGGCACCACGTCGGTAGCACCGGGAATCAGCGCGTCCAGCCTGCGTCCGGCCAGGCGCCTGGCATCGGTGCCCAGCAATTGCCCGGCGCGCTCGCTGGCGCGCACCACCACGCCCCGGGCGTCGGTCACGACGAAGCCATCGGCGGATTGCGCCAGACAGGCCTGCAGCATGGCGCTGTCGTCTTCCCTGGCGTCCATGGCCCGCGCCTCGCGCAGGCGCGCGGCGCGGCCCTGGCGCGCCAGCGCATGGGTCAGCCACGCCAGCAGCAATGTCGCCAGCGCACCCGCGGCCGGGACCAGGAAAGCGGGCCGGGGCCCATGCGCGGCTTCGAAGGCGGGACGGGTCGCGGCGCGCAGCGTCCAGCTGCGGCCGCCATAGTGGAACTGGCGCTCGCTCCGCAGCAGCGGGGCGCTGCCGTCTTCGCGCAGTTCGCCTTCGGTGGGGCCACCCGACAGCCGGGCGCCGTTGGGGCCGCCCTCGTGCAGCGACAGCTCGAGCTCGTTCGACGCCGAGGCCCCGACCGCGCGCATCAGGTCGCCCAGCCGCAATGACAGGTAGACGTAGCCCAGCACGGCCTCGCGCCGCTGCGCCACCGTGCTGAGCGGAGCACCGCCGCCATAGACCGGCAGGAATACCAGCGCGCCGCGCTGGTGCGCCACGGTCTCGGGCTCGCCGAGCGGATCCAGGCCGGCGCTCAGGCGCGGCTCGCCGCTGTCGCGCGCGGCCTCGAGCGCGGCCCGGCGGGTGGGCTCGGAGAGCATGTCGAAACCCGCGACGCGCATGCTGCGCCCGTCCAGCGGATCGATGTAGAGGATGGGCGCGTACAGCTCGCGCGCGCCGGCGGGATAGATGGTGTAGTCGGCAAGGCCGTCGGCGCGGGCAGTCTGCACCAGCCGCGGTGCCTGCTGCGGCGTGGCGAGCGGCGCGTAGCCGATGGCCTGGGTGCCGGCCGGCAGGTCGTCACGCTGCGCGGTATAGAGGTAGTTGCGCCATTGCGCGCGCGAGGTGCCGGGATTGGCCGTCATCACCGCGGCCACGCCGCGCAGCAGCCGTTCGTTCTCCAGCATGCGCTCGCGCAGCGCGCTGCCGGCCTGCGTCAGCAGCGCATCGAAGTGCTGCTGGGCGGCGCGGCGCTCGAGCCGGTCGGCCTGCCGCCAGGCCCCCGCCGTCAGCATCGCGCCGCCGGCAGCGACCAGCAATGACAACAGGGCGGGAGAAAGCGAAGTCAGTCTCATGGTCGGTGGGTTCGGGCATGCGGCAGGGGCACCGCCCCTGCGCAGGCATGCCGCCACGCGGCCAGCCCTCGCCTTAGCGGGGGACTATACCGTGGCGCAGGCAGTGCGCACAGCCCCGCCGCGGCATGGCGCCGGCAGCGGGGAAATGCCGGATGCCCCACTGCGGCGGGGTATGCTAGGGTTATACCCGAGACTCGACCTGCAGTTTGCGACAAGCCTGCGATCACCTCGCCCGCCTTGCGCCCCCACTGCACCCGACATGCACGTCTACACGCCCACGCTGAAAGCGCGCATTGCGATCATCACCACCGTGCTGGCCGCGGTGTTCGGTACCGGCATCGTGCTGATCGCCCTGTATGACGCGCACAGCGATCTGCACGATGCGCTCGAGGGCCAGCAGGACTCCGTGGTCAAGCTGACCGCCAACCAGCTCGACACGGCCATGAACGATCGTATCCAGCTGCTGGCGCACCAGGCCGGCCAGCTCGACGGCCTGATGGCGCAGGCGCACGGCGCGCACGCTGCTGCGGCGCGGCAGCGCGCGCTGCAGGCGCTGTCCGCCGCGATCCCGGTGCCGGCTGCATTCAACGCGCTGCTGGTCGCCGACCGGCACGGCAATGTCCTCAGCGACCAGGGCGCCGGCGCCGAAGTAAGCGACCGCGCCTACTTCCGCGAGGCGGCGCGCACGCTGGCCCCGGTGGTATCGCCGCCGATCCGCTCGCGCACCAGCGGCCAGATGGGCGTGCTGGTGGCGGTGCCGGTGCTGTCGCCGCAGCGCGCCTTCCTGGGCCTGGTGGCCGGGTGGCTGGACCTGTCCAGCGCCAACTTCCTGGTCGACATCCTGCACAACCGGCTCGGCACCACCGGCTACTACTGCCTGGTATCGGCCGGCCGCGAGCCGGTCTACGTGCGCCATCCCGACCCCGCCCAGGCGCGCCAGCCGGCACGGCCCGTGGCCGACACCTGCGGCGAGGACGACAGCCCCGCGCCGATGGAATTCCTCACCCCGGCACGGCCGGTGATTGCGCGCCACCTGATGTCGACCACCGGCTGGGAACTGGTGGCATTGCTGCCGGCGCGCGAGGCCTACGCCCCGCTGCGCCAGATGCAGCAGCGCTTCCTCGGCATGGCGGGGGTGGCGATGGCAGGCGTGGCGCTTTTGATCTGGCTGGCGGTGCGGCGCCAGCTGACGCCGCTGTCGCGCCTGCACCGGGTGGTGCTGGCCAGCGCCAACGACCTGTCGGCGTTCGAGCGGCTGCCCACGCGCCAGCAGCGCGACGAGATCGGCGACCTGACCCGCGCTTTCATCAAGCTGATGCGCGACGTGCGCGAGCGCCGCCAGGCGCTGGACCGCAGCGAACGGCGGCTGCGCGCCGTGACCGACACGCTGCCGTCGCTGCTGGCCTTCGTCGATACCGAAGCGCGCTATGTGTTCAACAATCTCGCCTACGAGCGGGTGTTCGGCCTGAAGCCGGAAGAGCTGCGCGGCAAGCCGATGCGCGAGGTGCTCGGCGAAGCCCGTTTCGCGCGCGTGCGGCCGTTCCTGGAACGCGCGCTGGACGGCAGCGCGGTGACCTTCGAAACCGAGGACGAGAGCCCCGACTACCACTGCATGGAAACCAGCCTGCGCCCGGAATGGAGCGTCGACGGCAGCGAAGTCGTGGGCGTGCATGTCCACGTGCAGGACATCACGCAGCGCAAGCTCGAAACGCAGCGCCTGGCGCGCATATCGCGCACCGACCACCTGACCCAGCTGCTCAACCGCAGCGCCTTCGAAGGCCAGCTGCACGCGGCCATGGCGCGCAGCCGCGAACACGGCGCGCTGATGGCGCTGCTGTATCTCGACATGGACCGCTTCAAGGCGGTCAACGATATCCACGGCCACGCCGCCGGCGACCTGCTGCTGCAGGACTTCGCGCAGCGCGTGCGCCGCTGCGTGCGCGACAGCGATACCGTGGCCCGGCTGGGCGGCGACGAGTTCGCCGTGGTGCTGGAAGACCTGCCGCAGCCCGCTGCCGCGCGCCGGGTTGCGCAAGCGGTCCTGCAGGCGATGGACGTTCCCTTCAGCTTCGAGGGCGTGCGCGCCGACGTCGATGTCAGCATCGGCGTGGCGCTGTACCGCGGCGGCCCCGCGCAGGACCACGAGCTGATGCGGCTCGCGGACGTGCTGCTATACCGCGCCAAGGGCGCCGGCCGCGGCCGCTACGAGATCGGCCCGCCCGAACTGGCGGACGAACCCATCCCGCAGCACGCGGGGCCTTCCCCGGCTCAGTGAAGCGTGCCCGCGGGCTTGTCCGGCATCGCGCCTTCCGCGCCCTCGGGCTCGAACGGCACGTGGCGGCCGTCGCTCGACTGGTAGCCGAGCTGGGCGTCGGCGCCGAGCATCTTTTCCCAGGCGATCATGGCCTGGGCGACGGCCTCGGGCGCGCCCTTGAACACCACCACGTCGTTGCCGCAGTTCGGACATTCGCCGCCGAACACCGCGTCGATGCCGGGCAGGCCCGGCACGTCGAGCGCGTCGAACTGCGCGAAGGCGGTCTTGCAGTGCCCACAAACTAGTTGGGCGGGGCGCAAGGCCTCGATCTTTGCGCGTGCCTGTGCCGCACGCTCCTCGGGGGTTCCCCGCCGTTTTGCCTCGCCCATGATGTCTTTCCTTCCCCGTGCTGCCGGTGTGTGTGTTTGCAGCGGCCGGCCGCTCTGGCCGGTGCCGTGCCTGTTAGATGCGCAATCCGGGCCGGTGGTGCCCCGGACCGTGGCGCAGGTGACGGCCGCGATGCCTGCGTGCCGGCGCCTGCCTGCCGCGCCTACATGGCATTGTAACCAGCGCGGCGCTGCAAATACCGGGCCGACAGGAAGCTGCAGCGCCTGCTATTGTGGATAACGATGCCCCGTGCGGGCGCGGTTGCGCCGCCTGCCGCACCGCGGGCATGCCGGTTCCATCCACCTACCCCCGAAGGAGGACGTTCCATGATCCGACCCACCGTGCAGGAAAACGCCGCCCGCTACGCCGACTGCATTGCCGCCTGCAATGCCGCGGCGGCTGCCGCCCTCAAGTGCGCGGCCGCGTGCCTGGAAGAACAGGACGTGCGCAAGATGGCGCGCTGCATTGCGCTGGACATGGATTGCGCCGGCATCGCCCAGCTGGCCTCGTCCTACATGCTGCGCAACAGCGAGTTCGCGCCGCTGGTGTGCGAGGACTGCGCCGAGGTCTGCAAGTGGTGCAAGGAGGAATGCGAGCGCCATGATGCCGAGCACTGCCAGGAATGCGCGCGCGCCTGCGCCGTCTGCATGGAGCAGTGCCTGAAGATGACGGCGTAGCGCCAGCGGACTCAGTCGGCCGCGCCGCTCGCCTGCTGCGGCGGCGCGTCCGCCAGCGCGGCGAAGGCATCGATCAGCCGCGCGCCGCGCCGCTCGCGCAGGCAATACAGGTATTCGTGCAGGCACGGCGCGGCATCGGTAAAACCCAGCACGCGCAGGTCAGGATGGCTGGGCACCTCGTGCCGGGCGATCACCGAGACGCCCAGGTTGCGGATCACCGCTTCGCGGATCGATTCGCGGCTGCCGATTTCCATCTGCGCGGCGGGGCTGACGCGCGCCCGGGCCAGCATGTCTTCGGTGGCGATGCGCGTGGTCGACCCCAGTTCGCGCATCAGCAGCCGGCAACCCGCCAGCGCGCTCACCGGCACTTCGGTATGCCCGGCCAGCGCATGGGTGCGGTGCACCACCAGCATCAGCGGATCCACCCCCAGCAGCATGCGCGACAGGCGCGCATCGTCGACGCGCTGCGACGAGGTGGCGAGGTCGACGCGGTATTCCTGCAGCGCCTCCAGCACCTCCTGCGAGTTGCCGGTGACCACGCTCACGTCGATCGCCGGAAAACGCTCGCTGAAGCGGCGGATCAGTTCCAGCACGTAGTAAGGGGCGGTGGCCCCGACGCGCAGGCTGCCGGTGCGCAGGTCGCCCGAATGGCGCAGGAAGAAGTCGATCTCGGTTTCCTGCTGCACCAGCGCCTCGACCCGCGGCAGCAGCGCCAGCCCGGCGTCGGACAGCGCCAGCCGGCGCCCGCCGCGATGGAACAGCTCGACCCCGTAGGCCTCTTCCAGCGCGCGGATCTGCGCGGTGATAGTGGGCTGCGACAGGCCCAGGCGCTTGGCCGCCTGCGTGACGCTGCCGATGCGGGCCACCATGAAGAAGGATTTGAGCTGGGCGATGAGCATGCGGCGGGAAGAGGTCGCGAACGCCGGCAACCCGGCAAGACGGCGGAGCGCAGGCACCCGCCATGGCGAAGCGGTATTCTAATGGACCGCAACACGCCCCCCGGCCCAGCCGTCCGCCGCCTTGCCAAGGAGCCAGCCCATGCCAGACCCGTCCACCGCCGCCACCCGCATCGAAAAAGACAGCCTGGGCGACGTGCCCGTGCCCGCCGACCATCTGTGGGGAGCGCAGACCGAACGCTCGCGCCAGAACTTCCGCATCGGCACCGAGAAGATGCCGCCCGCGCTGATCGAGGCCTTTGCCATCCTGAAGCTGTGCGCGGCCCGCGCCAACGGCGAACTGGGCGTGCTCCGGCCCGAACTGGCGCATGCCATCGAGCAGGCCGCCGACGAGGTCATCGAGGGCCGCTGGCCCGACGAGTTCCCGCTGTCGGTCTGGCAGACCGGCTCGGGCACGCAGACCAACATGAACCTGAACGAGGTCATCGCCAACCGCGCCATCCAGTTGCTGGGCGGCGAGGTCGGCAGCAAGACCCCGGTCCATCCCAACGACCACGTCAACGCCAGCCAGTCGTCCAACGACAGCTTCCCGACCGCGATGCACATCGCCGCCACGCGGGCGATCCAGCAGCAGCTGCTGCCCGCGCTGGAGCAGTTGCAGCAAACCTTCGCGCGCAAGGTCGAAGCCTTTGCCGATATCGTCAAGGTCGGCCGCACCCACCTGCAGGACGCGGTGCCGCTGACGCTGGGGCAGGAGTTCTCCGGCTACATGGCGCAGGTGGCCGATGCGCAGTCGCGCCTGCAGCAGGCCATGCTGCGCGCGATGCCGGTGGCGCAGGGCGGCACCGCGGTGGGCACCGGCCTGAACGCGCCGCACGGCTTTGCCGCCGCCTTTGCGCGCGCGCTGGCCGACTACACCGGCCTGCCGTTCGAGCCCGCGCCCAACCGCTATGCGCTGCAGGCCGCGCACGATGCGCTGGCCGACCTGTCGGGCGCGCTCAACACCACCGCATCGTCATTCCTGAAGATCGCGCGCGACTTCATGCTGCTGGGATCCGGGCCGCGCGCCGGCTTTGCCGAACTGGTGCTGCCGGCCAACGAGCCAGGCTCGTCGATCATGCCGGGCAAGGTCAACCCGACCCAGGCCGAGGCGCTGGCCATGGTGTGCTGCCGCGTGATCGGCAACCACACCACGGTCACGCTGGCGAACGGGCTCGGCACGCTGGAGCTGAACGCCTACAAGCCGGTGATCATCTACAGCCTGCTGCAGTCGGTGAGCCTGCTGGCGGGCGCGGCTTCGAGCTTTGCCGAGCATATGGTCGAGGGGGTCGAGGCCGACCGCGAGCGCATCGCCGAACTGCTGGAGCGCTCGCTGATGCCGGTGACCGCGCTCAATCCGCATATCGGCTATGACCGCGCGGCGGAAATCGCCAAGCTGGCGGTCAAGCGCAACCTGTCGCTGCGCGAGGCGGCGATCGCATCGGGGCATGTCACCGAGGCGCAGTTTGCCGAGTGGATCGACCTGAAGGGAATGACGCGCGAGGTGTAGCGCGCGCGGGGTTACAACCAAGGCGCCCGGCGCGGAACCGATCCGCGCCGGGGCGGGCCGGACTCAGCCGACGAAGGCCTTTTCCAGCACGAAATGACCGGGGTGGCTCATATTGCCTTCGGCAAAGCCGCGCGCTTCCAGGATGGCGCGCACGTCCTTCAGCATATCCGGGCTGCCGCACAGCATGATGCGGTCGTTCTCGGTCGAGAACGGCGCCATGTCCAGGCGCTCGAACAGCTCGCCCGAGGCGATCAGGTCGGTGATGCGGCCGCGGTTGTCGAACTCTTCGCGCGTCACGGTCGGGAAATACACCAGCTTCTCGCGCACCAGTTCGCCCAGGTGCTCGTGCTGCGGCAGGTGTTCCTGGATCAGTTCGCGGTAGGCCAGCTCTTCGACAAAGCGGCAGGTGTGGGTCAGCACGACCCTGTCGTAGCGCTCGTAGACTTCCGGGTCGCGGATGATCGACAGGAACGGCGCCAGGCCGGTGCCGGTCGCCAGCAGCCACAGGGTCTTGCCGGGCAGCAGGTTGTCCACCAGCAGCGTGCCGGTCGGCTTCTTGCCGACATAGATCTGGTCGCCTTCGCGCAGGTGCTGCAGGCGCGAGGTCAGCGGGCCGTCGGGCACCTTGATGCTGAAGAATTCCAGCGTCTCTTCATAGTTGGCGCTGGCGATGCTGTAGGCGCGCAGCAGCGGGCGGCCATTCACTTCCAGGCCGACCATGGCGAACTGGCCGTTTTCAAAGCGGAAACCGGGGTCGCGCGTGCAGGTGAAGCTGAAAAGGGTGTCGGTCCAGTGATGGACGGAAAGGATGGATTGCTGGTTCAGATTGCTCATGGCAAGACGCGGAATGCAGCGCAACGGCGCGCCAAAAAACGGCTGGGAAGGAAGCGATCTTAACGCAAGCCCCGGCTCGGCGCAGGCGGAGCCTGCAACGCCAGCAAGGGATTAGCGCCAATCCGGCGCGGGTGAGGCGAAGTCATCACGTCGGGGATTGTTGATTGATTTTGGCTAATCCTTTTTGCCTTCGACCATTTATCCAGGGATCGCCAACATCCATCATGCGGTCATTCTCACCCCGACCAGGAAACTGCCATGACCGCCCTTCCCGCTGCCTCCCGCCGTGCCGCGCTCGTCACCGG
Organism: Cupriavidus alkaliphilus; assembly: GCF_014191175.1. NCBI lineage: Bacteria > Pseudomonadati > Pseudomonadota > Betaproteobacteria > Burkholderiales > Burkholderiaceae > Cupriavidus > Cupriavidus alkaliphilus. Next base: position 63,003 of record NZ_JACHWE010000008.1, read on the forward strand.
CGCCTCCCGCGGCATTGGCCGCGCCATCGCCCTGCGGCTTGCCGCCGACGGCTTTGACGTGGCCATCGGCTATGCCGGCAACGCCGCCCGCGCCGAAGAGACCGTGGCGGCGGCACGCGCGGCCGGCGCCAATGCGATCGCCGTCCAGGGCGACGTGGCGCTGGCGCCCGACGTGGCGCGCCTGTTCGATGCCGCGCAACAGGCCTTCGGCCGGCTCGACGTGGTGGTCAACAGCGCCGGCATCATGACGCTGAAGCCGGTCGCGCCTGCCAGCGTCGACGCCTTCGACCAGACCATCGCCACCAACCTGCGCGGCGCCTTCCTGGTGCTGGGCGAGGCCGCGGCGCGGCTGGGCCAGGGCGGACGCATCATCGCGCTGTCGACCAGCGTGATTGCGCGCGCCTTCCCCGGCTACGGGCCGTACATCGCGGCCAAGGCCGGCGTCGAAGGGCTGGTGCGGGTGCTGGCCAACGAGCTGCGCGGCCGCGGCATCACCGTCAACGCGGTGGCGCCGGGGCCGGTCGCGACCGACCTGTTCTTCGAGGGCAAGTCAGAGGAGCAGGTGGCGAAACTGGCGAAACTGGCGCCGCTGGAACGCCTCGGCACGCCGGACGACATCGCCGCGGCGGTGGCCTTCCTGGCGGGGCCGGACGGTGCGTGGGTCAATGCGCAGGTACTGCGCGCCAATGGCGGCTATGCCTGAAGCCGACGTCCCGGCTTCAGCCGCCGGGGGTGAGCGCGCCGGACAGTTCGCAGCGCTGGCGCGCCAGCGCTTCGCGCGAGTAGCCGTGGCGCACGCGCAGCTGGTGCTCGACGGCGTCGGCCTGGTCCAGGCACGCGAACACCAGGTCGTCCTTGACGCGTTGTGAGACGCCCTTCAGGCGCGGCGCCTCGTACGCGACCTGGCGCGCGCGGCAGCGCAGGAACAGCAGGGTTTCCTGGGAGGCGATGATGAGCTGGTCATGCTCGATCCGCTTGCATTCGACCAGATCCTGGGCGGAGGCGCTGGCGCCGGCAAAGAACAAAGGCAGGCACAGCCATCGGCGCAACGAGCGGTGCATGGCAAACGGGGGCGCAGAAGGCCAGTTGAGGGTCCGGCTCGAATCATTGCCCAGACCCGCGCACAGTGCAAGCCGCACGGCACGCAATAACGCATTGCGGCCCGGCGCCGGACGGTGACAGTGCGGCTTTGATGCCTCGGGACGGAACAGGTGGCAGTACCGCCTGGCGGCGTCGTCCCCCCTGGCCGCCGGTTGTATCGCAACTGCGGCATACCCGGGCTGGCTGCGCCGGCATGGCAATATACGGGGGCTGTGACCGCTCCCGTCTTCCTCTGATCACCCCATGGACCTGAACGCCCTGCGCCTGTTCGTCGACATCGTCGACGCCGGCAACCTGAGCGCGGCCGCGCGCAAGCTCAAGATGACGCGCGCCAATGTCAGCTACCGGCTCAAGGCGCTGGAAGAAGAGCTGGGCGTGCAACTGCTGCGCCGGACCACGCGCCATGTCGAGCCGACGCCGGTCGGCGCCGGGCTGTACGAGCACGGTCGCAATATCCTGGGCGAGGTCGCGGCGGCCAATGCGCTGATCAGCAACATGGGCAAGAGCCTGCAGGGCCATGTGCGGCTGTCGGTGCCCACCGGGCTGGGCCATTCGCTGCTGTCGCCGCTGCTGGTGCGGTTCAAGCAGCGCTATCCGGACATCACGCTGGATGTCGTGTTCGACAACCGCGTGCACAACCTGGTGTCCGAGGACGTCGAGGTGGCGCTGCGCATCATCTCGACGCCGCCGGATTCGGTAGTCGCCACCGAGATCGGCGCGGTCGACTGGATTGTCTGCGCCGCGCCCGCGTACCTTGCCGGCCACCCGGCGCCGCAGGCACTGGCCGGGCTGCAGGCGCATGCGATCGTGTGCGCGTCGCCGGTCGGGCAGAAGCTCAAGGCATCGGGCTCGCGCGCAGGCGGCAACGATGACGAGGTACGCGAACAAGTGGTGCTCGAGCCCACGCTCAGCTCGGAGAATTTCGCCTTCCTGAAAGAGGCGGTGCTGGCCGGCCTGGGCGTCGGCATCTTTCCGATCTATGCGATCGGCGCGGAACTGGACAGCGGCGCGCTGGTGCCGCTGCTGTCCGACTACCGCATCAGCGTGTTCGGCAGCAAGCTCTACATGCTGACCATGCCCAACCGCTACCAGACCCTGGCCACGCGCTACCTGCTGAACTTCCTGAAGACCGAGCTGCAGGCGGTGTGGCCGCGGCTGCACCGCTAGCCGCGGGCCATCGTCATGGCGCCGGCGCACTATATTAGGAGCACAAGGATAACCGTCGGCGCATCCGGAACCTAGGAGCAACCATGGCCCTGGCTAGCACGCTCGCAAACTGCCTGAGCAGCAAGAACACCCGCTACGACATCATCCGCCACCCCTACACCCTGAGCAGCATGGCCACGGCAGAGGCCGCGCACGTGCCCGGGGACCGGCTGGCCAAGACGCTGTTGCTGGAGGATGAACGCGGCTACGTTGCCGCTGTGATCCCTTCGAGCCATCACCTGCAGATGGCCGCCATCTGTGAACAGACCGGGCGCAACCTGGTACTGGCGCACGAGGACGAGATCCGCGAGATATTCAAGGATTGCGATCTCGGCGCGATTCCGCCGGTGGCAATGGCATACGGCATGCAGACCTATGTGGACGACAGCCTGATGCAGCAGCCCGAAGTGTATTTCGAGGGCGGCGACCACCAGGACCTGGTGCACATGAGTGGCGACCAGTTCAAGCAACTGATGTCGGACGCCGGGCACGGGCAGTTCTCGCGCCGCATGATGTAAGCGGTGCGACGGGAACGGCCACCACGCGGGTCGCGGCCCGCGTGGTGGCCGTTTGCTGTTTTCAGCGCAGCTGTGGCGGTGGCCCGGCGCCGCCCGCGGGCAACGCCGGCGCGCTGTCGTCCTTCAGGTCCACGCCGGAGCGCCCGAGCGCGGCCGCGCCGCGCAGCAGGAACACCAGCCGCTCGGCGGCCTGCGCATAGGACAGCCCTTCCGGGCGCACGTTGGAGATGCAGTTGCGCTCGGCATCGGTGCGGCCGACGCGCGGCGCATGGGTCAGGTAGATGCCGAGGCTGTCGGGCGAACTCAGCCCGGGCCGCTCGCCGATCAGCATCACCACCTGGCGCGCGCCCAGGCGCTCGCCGATCTCGTCGCCCAGCGCCACGCGCGACTGCTCGGCCACCACCACGGGACCGATCTGCCAGCCCTGCGGCAGGCGCTGGCGCGCCGCCTGGAGCAGCGGCAGCGCATGGCGCTGCGTGGCCAGCGCCGACAGGCCATCGGCAATCACGAACACCACATCCGGCGCCTGCTGCGGCCGCGTGGCATCCAGCCGCGCGCGGCTGGCTTCGTCGAGACGACGGCCCAGGTCGGGGCGCCGCAGGTAGTGCTCGCGGTCCGGCGCCGCACTGTGCACCGCCGCGTGCGCAAGCCCGGCCGCATCCAGCGCCGCGGTGACCGCGCCCACCTCCAGCGCTAGGTGCACCGCATCGCGCGCCTGCGCGTGGGCCAGGCCGAAGGCCAGCACGGCGTCGGTGGGCTGGCTGTGGCCGGTGCGGCCCAGCGCGATGCGCGCCCGCGTAAAGCGGCGCAGCCGTTGCCACGGGTCAGCTTCGGCCGCGGCGGGATCCGGCATGGCGGGAGCCTGGCGTTTGGCGGTCATCGCGGCTCCTTACAAGCTGTGGGCCATCTGCAGCAGCGGCTGGCGCGCGGCGGGCTCCAGCAGCCGGCCGGCGCCGTCGGCAATGCCCATGTGCTGCAGCCAGGCCTCGAATTCCGGCGCGGGGCGCAGCCCCAGCACTTCGCGCAGGTACAGCGCGTCGTGGAACGAGGTGCTCTGGTAGTTCAGCATGATGTCGTCGGCGCCCGGCACGCCCATGATGAAGTTGATGCCGGCCACGCCGAACAGCGTCAGCAGCGTGTCCATGTCGTCCTGGTCGGCCTCGGCATGGTTGGTGTAGCACACGTCGCAGCCCATCGGCACGCCCATCAGCTTGCCGCAGAAGTGGTCTTCCAGCCCGGCGCGGATGATCTGCTTGCCGTCGTACAGGTACTCCGGCCCGATAAAGCCGACCACGGTATTGACCAGCAGCGGCGAGAACGCGCGCGCCACCGCATAGGCGCGCGCCTCCATGGTCTGCTGGTCGACGCCATGGTGCGCGTCGGCCGACAGCGCGCTGCCCTGCCCGGTCTCGAAGTACATCAGGTTGTCGCCCACGGTCCCGCGCGCCAGCGCCTGCGCCGCGTCGTGCGCCTCGGCCAGCAGCGACAGGCTGATGCCGAAGGCGGCATTGGCGCGCTCGCTGCCGGCCACGGACTGGAACACCAGGTCCACCGGCGCGCCCTGGCCGATCGCGCGCAGCGTGTTGGTGACATGGGTCAGCACGCAGGACTGCGTGGGGATGTCGAAGCGGCTGCGCAGCTCATCGATCATGCGCAGCAGCGAGACGATCGCGCCGAGGTTGTCCGAGGCCGGATTGACGCCGATGGTGGCATCGCCGCAGCCATAGAGCAGCCCGTCGATGATCGAGGCGGCGATGCCCTTGGGATCGTCGGTCGGGTGGTTGGGCTGCAGCCGCACCGCCAGCCGGCCCGGCAACCCCACCGTGCTGCGAAAGCGCGTGACCACCTGGCACTTGCGCGCCACCGCGACCAGGTCCTGGTTGCGCATCAGCTTGCTGACCGCCGCCGCCATCTCCGGCGTGATGCCGGGCGCCACCCGCGCCAGCATGGCGCTGTCGGTCTCGTGGCGCAGCAGCCAGTTGCGCAGGTCGCCCACGGTGGTGGCATCGATCGCGGCAAAGGCGGCGGCGTCGTGGCGGTCGTGGATCAGGCGCGTGACCTCGTCGTCTTCATAAGGCACCAGCGCCTCGTTGAGGAAGCGCGTCAGCGGCACCTCGGCCAGCGCCAGCCGTGCCGCCATCCGCTCCTGTTCGCTTTGCGCGGCAAGGCCGGCGAGCGCGTCGCCGGAGCGCGCCGGGCTGGCCCTGGCCAGCAGCGTGCGCAGGTCGGCAAAGACGTGGCGGTGGGTGCCGATGGTATGGGTGTAGGCCATGCGTTGCGTTCCTGTACCTGGCGACAAGCGAAGACAGCGCGGCGAACGGCTGGCCGTGCACGATTCCCCCTAATATAGACACCCTTTGCGTGTGCCGATATGCCAACATCCGCGCCAGGTCGCGGCGGCACGGGCGCCTGACGCAGCCATTACATCTGGATCGGCGAGAATCCAGGACTTCCTTTTCAGCAAATTGCATGCCGGAGACACCGATGAAAGACCCCGAACCGACCGTCACCCCGCGCCTGCCGCCGGCCGCTTGGTACAGCGTCGGCACCGTTGCCTACCTGCTGACCGCGCTGGCGCTCTGGACCGTGCTGCATGCCAACCTGGTGGCGGCGCTGCTGTCGGGGCTGCTGCTGTATTCGCTGGTGGACGTACTGGCACCGCGCCTGAAGCGCCTGCACCAGCGCCACGACGCGCTCGCGGTGGCGATCCTGTCGGCGCTGATCCTGCTGGGGCTGACGCTGGCGGGCTGGTTGCTGGTGCGCTTTGTCAGCGGCGAGGGCAATACCCTGGACGGCCTGCTCAACCACGTCGCCGACATCATCGACCGCTCGCGCGGGCAGCTGCCGCCGTGGGTCAGCGACGCGCTGCCCAACGGCGTCGACGAACTCGCCAACACACTGATCGACACCCTGCGCGAGCACGCCGCGATGGCGCAGAAGCTGGGCGCCGAGGTGCTGCGCACGCTGGTGCATATCCTGATCGGCCTTGTGATCGGCGCAATGGTGGCGCTGTACCGCGCCGTGGCGCGCCCCAACCGGCGCCCGCTCGCGGCAGCCCTGGTGGCGCGCGCGCGCACGCTGCAGCAGGCGTTCTCGCAGTTCATCTTTGCGCAGATCCAGATCTCCACGATCAACACCGTGCTGACCGCGATCTACCTGCTGCTGGTGCTGCCGCTGTTCGGCGTGCACCTGCCGCTGAGCAAGACCCTGGTGGTGATCACCTTCGTCGCGGGCCTGCTGCCGGTGCTGGGCAACCTGATCTCGAACACGGCCATCGTGGTGGCCTCGCTGTCGGTGTCGCTGCCGATCGCGGTGGGCTCGCTGGTGTTCCTGGTGGTGATCCACAAGCTCGAGTACTTCCTCAATGCGCGCATTATCGGCGCGCGCATCCAGGCGGCGGCGTGGGAACTGCTGATGGTGATGCTGCTGATGGAAACGCTGTTCGGCATCCCCGGCGTGATCGCCGGGCCGATCTTCTACGCGTACCTGAAGCGCGAACTCGCCGGCGCCGGCCTGATCTGAATGCCGTGGCCGGCACGCGGGGCCGGTGGTTGAACCAAAAACGGGTCAACGGACCTGTCTCAGCCGCCGTCCTGCTCCACCCGGCTGCGGACGAAATCGATGTGGGTCTGCATCGCCGTGCGCGCCTCTTCGGGGCGGCGCGCGCAGATGGCATCGCACAGGGTGCGGTGCTGCAGCAACAGCAGGTCCGAGGCGCCCTCGTCCTGTTCGCGCAGGCCGGTGCCGTTGATGGTGATGTGCTCGCGCAGCATGCCGATCACGCTGGTATGCAGGTGCAGGAACATGGTGTTGTGCGAGGCCTGCGCGATGGCGTCGTGCAGCTGCGCGTCGGCATCGGCCTCGGCCTGCTTGTCGTCGGCGGCGCGGGCGCGCTCCAGTTCGGCCATCAGCGCGCGCATGCGCCTGACGTCGGCGGCATCCGCGCGCAACGCCGCGAAGTAAGCGGTGGCACCTTCCAGCACGCGGCGGAACTCGAGGATGTCTTCGCGCAGCGCGGGATGGTCCGCCACCAGCTGGCCCCACGGCGAGGCAATGCCGGCGCGCAGCTGGTCGGTGGCATAGACGCCCGCGCCGCGCCGGCTCTGCAGCAGGCCGCGCGCGGCCAGGCGCTGGATCGCCTCGCGCACGGTGTTGCGCGCCACCGCGTACTGCCCGGCCAGCACGCGCTCGGCCGGCAGCCGCGTGCCGGGCGGCCAGGTGCCGTCGAGCAGCGCGGTCTCGATGCGCCGCATCACCGACTCCACGCGTCCGCGAGTATGCCCGTGCCTGGCTGCCGTCATGCCGTGTGTCCTCGCTCCCGAACGTGCCTGAGGGTGCGCGGCCCGCCTTCAAATTGGTCCAACCAATTTGAAGCGCCGCGCGGAAGCGGGAATTATGCGCCCAAACGTGCGACCCAGCACGTGTGGAGCGAGACATGAAGGATCGTCAGTACCCCAGCGGCCCTGCCCCCACGCAGGCCTACCTGTTTGCCACCTGCCTGGTCGACATGTTCGTGCCGCAGGCCGGCCTCGACGCCGTGCGGCTGCTCGAGCGCGAAGGCCTGACCGTGCATTTCCCGCGCGGCCAGAGCTGCTGCGGCCAGCCCGCCTACAGCAGCGGCAACCCCGACGCGGCGCGTGCGGTCGCGCGCGCCCAGCTCGACCTGTTCGGCCAGCCGTGGCCGGTGATCGTGCCGTCCGGCTCGTGTGCCGGCATGATGCGCCACCACTGGCCCCAGCTCTTTGCCGACGATCCGGTGGCCGGCCCCAAAGCCCGCGAACTGGCCGGGCGCGTCTACGAGCTGGGCGAGTTCCTGCTGCACGTGCTGAAGGTGGACTTCGGCACTGCCGCGCCATCGGCCCAGCCGCCGGAGCGCATCGTGCTGCATACCTCGTGCGGCGCGCGCCGCGAAATGGGCACGCGCCAGCACGGCGTGGCGCTGGTCGATGCGCTGCCGGGCGTGACCCGCGTCGAGCATGAACGCGAGTCCGAATGCTGCGGGTTCGGCGGCACCTTTTCGCTCAAGCATCCCGATATCTCCGGCGCCATGGTGCGCGACAAGGTGGCGTCGGCCTGCGCCACCGGCTGCGACCGCCTGGTCTCGGCCGACTGCGGCTGCCTGCTCAATATCGGCCATACCGCCGCGCACGACCGCGCGCCGTTGCGGGTGGAGCACCTCGCCAGCTTCCTGTGGCGCCGTAGCGGAGGTGCCGCATGAGCACGCCCGGCGCCCGCGAACGCATGCTCGGCCGGCTGCGCGCCGCCGCACCCGTGCCCTCCCCGCAGACCACCGAGCTGGACCGCCGCATCGACAGCCATTTCGAAGCGCGCCGCCATGGCGCGCCAACGCCTGGCGCACGCGTTGCCGCGATGCAGGCCGCGCTGCAAGGCCTGCATGCCGAAGTCTGGTGCGCCGACGCCGGCGCCTGGCCGGCGATGCTCGCCGGCGAACTGGCCAGTGCTGGCGTGAAGCGCATGCTGCTCGATCCGGCCACCACGGCCGGCGCGGCGCTGGCAGCCGCGTTGCCGGCCGGTATCGAAGCCATCGGCTACGACCGCCCAATCGAGGCGTGGAAGGCCGAGCTGTTCGACACCGTTGACGCCGGCTTCACCGTGGCGCGCTCCGGCATCGCCGCCACCGGCACGCTGGTGCTGGCACCCGATGCGGGCTCGCCCCGCACGGTATCGCTGGTGCCGCCGCTGCATGTCGCGCTGGTGCGCGCGTCGACGCTGCATGACGACCTGCACATGGCCGCGCGCGCCGAGCGCTGGGCCGATGGCATGCCGACCAACCTGGTGCTGGTCTCCGGCCCGTCCAAGACCTCGGACATCCAGCAGACCCTGGCCTACGGCGCGCATGGTCCGCGCCGGCTGTGGGTCGTGATCGAAACCGACACCGCGGAGGCCGCCCGATGAGCCAGCAGACCCTGCAATTCGTTGCGCCGCGAGAGTTCAAGGCGCGCGCCCGCGAGGCGCTGGACGACCCCAAGCTGCGCCAGAGCTTCCGCGGCGCGATGGACTTCCTGCAAGGCAAGCGCCTGGCGCAGTTCCCCGACGCCGACGAACTCGAACGCCTGCGCGACCTCGGCGAGGCGGTGCGCCAGCACGCGCTGGCCAACCTGCCTGACCTGCTGGTGCAACTGGAACAGAAGCTGACCGCCGCGGGCGTGCAGGTGCACTGGGCCGAAACCGCCGACGAGGCCAACGCCATCATCCACGGCATCGCCAGCGCCAGGCAGGCCACGCGCGTGATCAAGGGCAAGTCGATGGCCAGCGAGGAAATCGAGCTGAACCATTACCTGGCCGAGCGCGGCGTCGACTGCATCGAATCGGACATGGGCGAGTACATCGTCCAGCTGGCCGGCGAGAAGCCCTCGCATATCGTGATGCCGGCGATCCACAAGACCAAGGGCGATATCGCGCAGCTGTTTACCGAGCATATCCCCGACACGCCTTATACCGAGGACGTCGACGCGCTGATCCAGACCGGCCGGCGCGCGCTGCGCCAGGCCTTTGTCGAGGCCGACATCGGCCTGTCCGGCGTGAACTTCGCCGCCGCCGACACCGGCACGCTATGGCTGGTGGAGAACGAGGGCAACGGCCGGCTGTCGACCACCGTGCCGGACGTGCATATCGCCATCATGGGCATGGAGAAGGTGGTGGCCAGGCTCGAGCACATCGTGCCGCTGTCGACGCTGCTGACGCGCTCGGCCACCGGCCAGGCCATCACCACGTACTTCAACCTGATCTCGGGCCCGCGCCGCACGGGCGAGCGCGACGGCCCGCGCGAAGTGCACCTGGTGCTGCTCGACAATGGCCGCACCCAGGCGTACGCCGACGCGCAATTGCGCGCCACGCTGCAATGCATCCGCTGCGGCGCGTGCATGAACCACTGCCCGGTCTACACCCGCATCGGCGGCCACGCCTACGGCACCACCTACCCGGGCCCGATCGGCAAGATCCTGTCGCCCCACCTGCTGGGGCTGGACGCCACCGCCGACCTGGCCACCGCCTCGAGCCTGTGCGGTGCCTGCGGCGAGGTCTGCCCGGTGCGCATCCCGATCCCGCAGCTGCTGGTGCGCCTGCGCACCGAGTCCAACCGCGCGCCCGACCAACCGGTGGCCAATCCGCTGCGCGGCCAGGGCGCCAAGTACAGCCGCGGCGAGCACCTGGTATGGCGCTTCTGGAGCGGCGCCTATTCGCACCCGGCGGCGTACCGGCTGTTCCGCTGGGCCGCCACGCGCCTGCGCGCGCTGACACCGGCGCGGCAGATGGGATGGACGCAGCACCGCACGCCGCTGAAGCCGGCGGCGAAGAGCCTGGCGGACCTGCTCAAGGAAAAGGGGCAGCCGGAGTAGGCGGCGGCGCCGGGCGATAGCCCCTCCAGCTCCCGACTGTGTACTCCCTCTCCCGCTTGCGGGAGAGGGTTGGGGAGCGGGCGGGCGCATCGACGAAGTCGCGCGCGTCGCTATTGCCGCCGCCCGCCCTCACCCCCGACCCCTCTTCCGCGCGCGGGAGAGGGGAGCAACCAAGCGGGAACGAAAACGGCCTCGGTACTCGCACACAGAACAAGAATTTTCCCGAACCACCACCAAATCAGGAGACCACCCTTGCAACCCTGGACCCAACTCTATACACCACTAGGCAGCCTGTGGCTGTCCTCACTGGCGGCAGCGATCCCCATCGTGTTCTTCTTCATCGCGCTCGCGGTCTGGCGCATGAAGGGCCATGTCGCCGCGGCGGTGACGCTGCTGCTGGCGCTGGCCGTGGCGGTGTTTGCCTACGGCATGCCCGCGCAGCAGGCGCTGGCCTCGGCCGGTTTCGGCTTTGCCTACGGGCTGTGGCCGATTGCGTGGATCATCGTGACCGCGGTGTTCCTCTACAAGATCGTGGTCAAGACCGGCCAGTTCGACGTGATCCGCGCCTCGGTGCTGTCGATCACCGACGACCAGCGCCTGCAGATGCTGCTGATCGGCTTTGCCTTCGGCGCCTTCCTGGAGGGTGCGGCCGGCTTCGGCGCCCCGGTGGCGATCACCGCGGCGCTGCTGGTGGGGTTGGGCTTCAACCCGCTGTACGCGGCGGGGCTGTGCCTGATCGCCAATACCGCACCGGTGGCGTTCGGCGCGATGGGCATTCCCATCATCGTGGCCGGGCAGGTGACGGGACTGGACCCGTTCCATATCGGCGCCATGGCCGGCCGCCAGTTGCCGCTGCTGTCGCTGCTGGTGCCGTTCTGGCTCGTCTTCATGATGGACGGCGCCAAGGGCGTGCGCGAGACCTGGCCGGCGGCGCTGGTGTGCGGCGGCAGCTTTGCCGTGACGCAGTACTTCACCTCGAACCATATCGGGCCGGAACTGCCGGACATCACCTCGGCGCTGGTGAGCCTGGTGTCGCTGGCGGCGTTCCTGAAGGTATGGCAGCCGCGCAGCGCATCGCAGCGCGCCGGCGGCAGCGCCGGCAACGTCAGCGGCGGCACGGTCGCGCTGGCGGGCTTCGGCGGCGGCTTCGGCGGCGCGATGCAGAGCCGCAAGGCATCGCCCTACACGCTCGCGCAAACGCTGCGCGCGTGGGCGCCGTTCGGCATCCTGACCGCCATCGTCACGGTGTGGAGCCTGCAGCCGTTCAAGGCGCTGTTTGCCGCCAGCGGCCCGCTGGCGGGCACGGTGCTGAAGTTCAAGGTCCCGGGCCTGGACCAGCTGGTGATCAAGGCCGCGCCGATCGTGGCCACGCCCAAGGCCTATGACGCGGTACTGAAGATCGACCTGCTCTCCGCCGTCGGCACCGCGATCCTGCTGACCGCGCTGATCTCCGCCGTGCTGCTGCGCATGAAGCCGCGCGACCTGCTGGCCACGTTCGGGGAAACGCTGGTGGAACTGGCGCGCCCGGTGCTGTCGATCGGGCTGGTACTGGCGTTCGCCTTTGTCGCCAACTACTCGGGCATGTCGTCGACGCTGGCGCTGCTGCTGGCCGGCACCGGCGCGGCGTTCCCGTTCTTTTCGCCGTTCCTGGGCTGGCTGGGCGTGTTCCTGACCGGGTCCGACACCTCGTCGAATGCGCTCTTCTGCGCGCTGCAGAACACCACCGCGCACCAGATCGGCGTGTCCGACACGCTGATGGTCGCGGCCAACACCACCGGCGGCGTCACCGCCAAGATGATCTCGCCGCAGTCGATCGCGGTGGCCTGCGCGGCGACCGGGCTGGTGGGCAAGGAGTCGGAGCTGTTCCGCTTCACCGTGAAGCACAGCCTGCTGTTCGCGGTGATCATCGGGGTGATGACGATGGTGCAGGCGTATTGGCTGCCGGGGATGATTCCGGGGTGACAGACAAGCCGTCGATGCCGCAGGTATGCTCCCCTCTCCCGCCTGCGGGAGAGGGGTTGGGGGAGAGGGCCGGCGCTGGCAAGCCCGAAGGCCTGTACTCCGTGGAGGCTCCGGCCCTCTCCCCCGCCCCTCTCCCATAAATGGGAGAGGGGAGCAAACCGGCGCGGGATCAGGCGTTGCCAGTAGACGCAGTGGTGCCTAGTCCAGAAACGCCTCGCCCTCCGTCAACGGCGCATGCCGGTACGTCGCCGGCGTCCGGCTCAGCTTCACCGGCGCTCCCAGTCCCTGGTACCCCCCTTCCATCTCCACCACCATCGCGCGGTGCCGCGTATGCGGATGCTGCAAGGCGTCGGCCACCGACAGCACCGGCGCGCACGGCACGCCGGCGGCCACCAGCGTATCCGCCAGCGCCTTGCCGTCGCGCGTGCGCATGCGCGCTTCCAGTTCGGCCTTCAGCGCCACGCGATTGACCGAACGCGCGCCGGCGGTGGCGTAGCGCTCGTCGTCGGCCAGCGCCGGCACCTGCAGGTGCTCGCACAGGATGCGGAACTGCCGGTCGTTGCCCACCGCCAGGAAGACCGGGTCGGTGGCGGTGGCGACGGTGTCGTACGGATAGATGTTGGGATGCGCATTGCCGGTGCGCTGCGGCGTCTTGCCGCTCATGAACCAGTTGGCCGCGTGCGGATGCAGCAGCGACAGCCCCGAGTCATAGAGCGCGGCCTCGACGAACTGCCCGCGCCCGCTGCGGGCGCGCTCCTGCAGCGCCAGCAGCACGCCGATCACGGCGTTGAGGCCGGTCACCATGTCGACCACCGGCAAGCCCACCCGCAGCGGATCGCCATCGGCCTCGCCGTTGATGCTCATGATGCCGGACATGGCCTGGATCGCGGCATCGTAGCCGGGCAGGCCGCCCAGCGGGCCATCGGCGCCGAAGCCGGACACGCGGCAATGCACCAGCCGCGGGAAGCGCGCCGACAGCACGTCGTAGCCCAGCCCCCACTTCTCCAGCGTGCCGGTCTTGAAGTTCTCGATCAGCACGTCCGCGTCGGCCAGCAGGCCCAGCAGCACCTCGCGGTCGGGTTCCGCGGTCAGGTCCAGCCGCATCACGCGCTTGTTGCGGTTGAGGCCGAAGTAGTAGGAGGCCACGCCGTCCTTGAACGGCGGGCCCCAGGTACGGGTGTCGTCGCCCTGCGGCGGTTCGATCTTGAGCACGTCGGCGCCGTGGTCGCCCAGGATCTGGCCGCAGTACGGGCCGCCCAGGATTCGCGACAGGTCGACCACGCGGATGCCGGCGAGCGCGCCGGGATTGGCTTGGGTCATGGCTGCGATTCCCCCGGCGTCGTCAATCGAGCTGGGCGCCGGACTTCTGCACCACCGCACGCCACTTGCCCACCTCCGCCTTGACGAAGCTGCCGAGCTGCTCCGGCGTGGTCGACGGCGCGAACTCCAGGCCTTGCGCCTGCAGCGTCTTGCGCACCTCGGGCTGCTTCAGCGCGTCGGCAAAGGCGCGGTTGAGCTTGCCGACCACCTCCGCCGGCGTGCCGGCCGGCGCGACCACGCCGAAGAACACCGACACGTCAAACCCGGGCACGCCCTGCTCGGCCACCGTCGGCACGTCGGGCAGCGCCTGCGAGCGCGCCCTGGTGGTCACGCCCAGCGCGCGCACCTTGCCGCTCTTGATGAAGGGCATCGCGGTCAGCACGTCGGTAAAGGTCATGCTGACCTGGCCGCCCAGCAGGTCGTTCAGCGCGGGGCCGGTGCCCTTGTACGGAATGTGCTGGAAATCGGTGCCGGTGACATTGTTGAACAGCACGCCGGCCAGGTGCGACGAAGCGCCATTGCCCGACGAGGCATAGGTCAGCTTGCCCGGGTTGGCCTTGCCATAGGCGATCAGCTCGTTGACGTTCCTGGCCGGCACCGACGGGTTGACCACCAGCACGTTGGGCAGCTGGCCGATCTGGATCACCGGGGTGAAGCTCTTGACCGGGTCGTAGTTGATCTTTCGATACAGGCTGACGTTGATCGCCAGCGGCGCCGAGGTGCCGAACATCAGCGTGTAGCCGTCGGGCTCGGCGCGCGCCACAGCCTCGGCGCCGATATTGCCGCCGGCGCCGGCACGGTTCTCGACCACCACCGGCTGGCCCAGGCTGGTCTTGAGCGCGGCGGCGAGCGTGCGCGCCATGGCATCGGTGGGGCCGCCCGGCGGATAGGTGACCACCATCATGATCGGCTTGGACGGGAAGTCCTTCTGCGCGAAGGCGGGGGCGATAAACAGCGAGCACGCGGCGATGGCCGCGACGCGGTGCCAGAGTTTCATGGCGTTGTCTCCTGGTGTAGGACGTCTCCCGCGGGGTAAGCGGGATGGTGGGGGCTGCAGGGTTGGGGTGAGGGCGGGAGCGTCAACGCAGCGAGGCGTGTCGGTATGCCACCGCCTGCCCTCTCCCCCGGCCCCTCTCCCGCAAGCGGGAGAGGGGAGCAAACAATGGGCTTCGGGTTGGCGGTGTCAGAACACGTTGACGTCTGCGACCGCGCCTGCTGCGCGCACCACGCCGTCAGCAGGGGGCGCCACGGTCTCGGCCAGCCACTCCGGCTCGGCGCTTGCCACCAGCGGGTCCTGCGGCAGCACGCGGTGGCGCAGCACCAGCTGCGCCAGCCGCATGCGGCGCACCGAGCCGATGCGCCCGGCTTCCCAGGCCATCGCCACCGCGCTGGTCACGTGGTACAGCGCCGAGGCCGCCTGGCGCGCCAGCAGTTCGCCGTCGGCGCCGGCCGCGGCGGCCTGGCCGGCCAGTTGCCCGGCGCTGGCGATGGCGCCTTCGAACACGGCGCGGGCGTCGGCCTGCATCGGCGTATCGGCCAGCAGCCCGGCCAGGTGCGCCTGCAACACCGGCAATGCGCCCTCGCGCCGGACCGCGCGCAGCACGTCGAGCGCGACGATATTGCTGGTGCCTTCCCAGATCGAGCCGAGGTGGGCGTCGCGCACCAGGCGCGGGTCGCTCCATTCCTCGATATAGCCGCAGCCGCCGCGCATCTCCATGGCGTCGCCGGTAACCTTGCGCGCGTCGCGGCAGGCGCGGAACTTGATCAGCGGGGTCAGGATGCGCATCAGCGCGTAGGCGTCGGGCTCGCCCGCGTCGGCGCGGCGCAGCGCCTCGGCGGTCTGGAATACCATGGTGCGCGCCTGCTCGGTGGGCAGCGTCAGCTTGAGCAGCTGGCGGCGCATCAGCGGCATGTCCTGCAGGCGCTTGCCGAAGGCCTGGCGCTCGCGCGCGATGAAAAGGCCCTCGGTCAGCGCGCGGCGCATCAGCCCGGCGGCGCGCACGCCATTGGACAGGCGCGAGTTGTTGATCATGTCGGCCATCTGCACGAAGCCGCGGCCGGGTTCGCCCACCAGGTAAGCGTGCGCGCCTTCCAGGCGGATCTCGCCGCTGGCCATCGAGCGCGTGCCCAGCTTGTCCTTGAGCCGGATGATGCGGTAGTGGTTGGCGCTGCCGTCCTCCAGCTTGCGCGGCAGCAGGAACAGCGACACGCCCTTGTGGCCGGGCACGGCGTTGCCGGCCTCGTCTTCCACGCGCGCCAGCACCATCGCCAGCGCGGCATCGGGGTTGGAGCAGAACCATTTGTCGCCATGCAGGCGCCAGCCGCCCTCGGCCGAGGCATCGCGCACCGCGCGGGTGGCGGTGGCGGCGACGTCGGAGCCGGCGCCCTGCTCGGTCATGAACATCGCGCCCTGGTACAGGTCGTCAAACACCTGCGTGGTCAGGTTGGGCAGGAAGCGCCCGACCAGCGCCGGGTCGCCGAACTTGCGCAGCGTGCGCGTCAGCGAATCGGTCATCGACAGCGGGCAGCACAGGCCGAACTCCGCCTGCACGAACAAATACGTGAGCGCGTACTTTGCCGCCGGCGGCATGGGCTTGTCCCAGCCCAGCACGCCGCCGCGGTGCGACGCCGCGGCGAGGCCGAATTCGGCAAAGGCCACACGCTCCATCTCGACATAGGCCGGGTGCTTGTCGATGCGCTGCGCATCCACGCCGGCGCGGGTGCGGTAAGTCAGTTCCGGCGGGTTGCGATCGGCCACGCCGGCCAGCTCGTCGAGCACGCCGCCGGCCAGCGCGCCCATGCGTTCGAGGTGCGGCAACAGGTGGTTGAACAGGTCGGGCGGCAGGTACAGCGGCAGCAGCGCGCGCAGGTCCGGGTCGGCGGCGAGCAGGCTGCCGCCCTGGCGGTCAGGCACCGGATGCACGGCGGCAGGCGCTTGCGCGGCGTAGTGTTGCTGGGGGATGTCGCGCACGGCGCTGGATGGCATGGCAGGTCTCCTGGTATGGCGGTGCCGGCTGGCGGCCCCTTTGGGCTCCATTATTCAAACCCCATGGATTTGCGTCTAATTCTAAAATTGGCTTGATCCATATAATTTCTGTATCGCCATGGAATTCCGCCACCTGCGTTACTTCCTCGTGCTGGCCGAGGAACTGCACTTCGGCCGCGCCGCGCGCCGGCTTGCCATCTCGCAGCCGCCGCTGTCGCTCAATATCCAGCAGCTCGAGGCCTCGGTCGGGGCGCGGCTGTTCGACCGCGACAGCCGCGGCGTGCGCCTGACCGCGGCCGGCCGGGCCTTTCGAGAATCAGCCACGGCGCTGCTGGCGCAGGCCGAGGCGGCGCGGGTACTGGCGCGCGAGATCGAAGCGGGCGCCATCGGCCGGCTGCGCGTGGGCTTTGTCGGCTCGATGCTGTACCGGGGGCTGCCGCAGACGCTGCGCGAGTTCGAGGCGGCCTATCCCGGCATCCACGTGGCGCTGACCGAGCTGAATTCGCAGGAACAGATCGACGCGCTGCTGCATGACGAGCTCGACGCCGCCTTCATCCACACCGGCCGGGTCCCGGACACGCTGCAGGCCACGCTGGTGCACTCCGAACCCTTTGTCTGCTGCCTGCCCGCCGAGCATGCGCTGGCCGCGCTGGCGGAGCTGCCGCTGACGTCGTTGCGCGGCGAGCCGTTCGTGCTGTTCTCGCGCAAGGCCTCGCCGGACTATTACAGCCGGATCTTCGACATGTGCGCCGCGCAAGGTTTCTTCCCGCAGATCCGGCACGAGGTGCGGCACTGGCTGTCGGTGGTGTCGCTGGTTTCGCAGGGCATGGGCGTGGCGGTGGTGCCGGCGGCGCTGGCGCGCTCGGGCATGGCCGGCGCGGCATTCCGGCCGCTGGCGGAGGCGGCGGTGCGCTCGGAGGTCTATTGCGCATGGAAGACGGCGCCGGACCATCCGGCGCGCGACCACTTCGTCGCCATGGTGGCGGGCAAGGCGGCGCCGCCAAAGCGCGGCCACAAAGAAAAAGCCACCGGTCCAGGGACCGATGGCTTGTGAAGTACGCGTGGAACGGGGTGTTCAGCGTGCTGTGAGCTTAACGCCGCTGGCTTGCGGCAGCCATAACGCAAATGCAGTAATTGCAAGCGATGACAGGAATCGCGCGGATTCGGTGTCTCACTGCCGAACCGCGGTTTTGCATCGCTTGAATAACGGGCTCGTCGGGGCCGTATCGCCACCGCCTGCGCTCGGCCATTCGTCCCCTTAGCGGTTATCATTCGCCTCCTGCCGTGCCAGGTGCGGCAAGGCTGGCGTGCCCGCCCTTTGAGGGGGCAACGTAAAGCCTCATTTGCGATACAATGAAAACGATTTTCATTTACATACCCCGGCGCGGTCGCACCGACCGCTTGGCGGCAGGCCGCGCCACGGACTGGAAGCATGATGCGGTTGTCTGAACTTCCACGGCGCACGCCCGCCGTAGTGCAATCGGTGGACGACGCCACCCCAGGGGATCCGGTTGCGCGCCGCCTGCGCGAACTGGGCTTCGTTGCCGGCGAAGCCGTGCAGGTCATCGCCTACGGGCCCTTCGGCATGGACCCGCTGGTGGCGCAGGTAGGCTTCACGCGCTTTGCGCTGCGCCGCTCGGAGGCGGCGCGCATCGGCGTGGAAATCGCCAGCGCCTCGGTCACCCGCCTCGCCCCCGCCACGCAGGGCGACGAGACTGCCCAACCGTCCGCCAAGCGGACCGCCTGAGCCTCCCCCCGGATTATGTCTGCTGCTTCCCCTTCTGCCCTGCGCATTGCGCTGGTCGGCAATCCCAATTGCGGCAAGACCGCACTGTTCAACCGCCTGACCGGCAGCCGCCAGAAGGTGGCCAACTACGCCGGCGTGACCGTCGAGCGCAAGGAAGGCTACTTCGTGTCGCCGGCGGGACGCCAGGTACGCATCCTGGACCTGCCCGGCGCCTACAGCCTGCATGCGGCCAGCCTCGATGAAGCCATCACGCGCGATGTCTGCCTGGGCCAGCGCGCCGGCGAAGCGCGTCCGGACCTGCTGGTGTCGGTGGTCGACGCCACCAACCTGCGCCTGCACCTGCGCTTCGTGCTGGAGCTGCGCCAGCTGGGACTGCCGATGGTGGTGGTGCTCAATATGAGCGACGCCGCCGCGCGCCGCGGCATCCAGATCGACCGCGACAAGCTGTCGGCCGCGCTGGGCGTGCCGGTGGTCAGCACCGTGGCGGTCCGGCGCGACGGCGCCGCGGCGCTGGTCAGCCTGCTCGATGCCACGCTGCCGCCGGCCCCGCCGGCCGGCGCTGCGTCCGGCCCTGACTTCGACGTGCATGCCGAAGTCAACCGCCTGCTGTCGGCCGCGGTGAGCATGCCGGCGCGTACCGCCGCGCTGGACGACCGCCTCGACCGCATCGTGCTGCACCCGGTGTTCGGCCTGCTGCTGCTGGCGGTGCTGCTGTTCCTGATGTTCCAGGCGGTGTTCTCGTGGGCCGAGCCGCTGATGGACGGCATCGAGGGCGGCGTGCACTGGGCCGGCGAGATGCTGGGCGCCTGGTTGCCCGACGGCATGCTCAAGAGCCTGCTGGTCGACGGCCTGGTCGCCGGGCTGGGCAGCGTGGTGGTGTTCCTGCCGCAGATCCTGATCCTGTTTCTGTTCATCCTGACGCTGGAGGAATCCGGCTACCTGCCGCGCGCGGCGTTCCTGCTCGACCGCCTGATGATGGGCGCGGGGTTGTCGGGGCGCTCGTTCATCCCGCTGCTGTCGAGCTTTGCCTGCGCCATCCCCGGCATCATGGCCACGCGCACCATCCAGGACCCGCGCGACCGGCTCACCACCATCCTGGTGGCGCCGCTGATGACCTGCTCGGCGCGGCTGCCGGTCTATGCGCTGCTGATCGGCGCATTCATCCCCGAGCGTACCGTGATGGGCCTGTTCAACCTGCAGGGGCTGGTGCTGTTCGCGCTGTACGTGGCCGGCATCGTCAGCGCGCTGGTGGTGGCCTATGCGCTCAAGTTCCTGCGCCGCGACCGCACCGACCATCCGCTGCTGATGGAGCTGCCGTCGTACCGCATCCCCAATCCGCGCGACATCGCCATCGGGCTGTGGGAGCGTGCCCGCATCTTCCTGTCGCGCGTGGGCAAGGTGATCCTGGCGCTGACGGTGCTGCTGTGGTTCCTGTCGACCTTCCCGTCCGCGCCCGAGGGCGCGACCGCCCCGGCGATCGACTACAGCTTTGCCGGCATGATCGGCCATGCGCTGCAGAAGGTGTTCGCGCCGGTGGGCTTCAACTGGCAGATCTGCATTGCGCTGGTGCCGGGGCTGGCCGCGCGCGAAGTCGCGGTGGGTGCGCTGGCCACCGTCTACGCACTGTCGGGCAGCGAAGAGACCGTGGCCACGCAGCTGGCACCGATGATCGCCGCGCAATGGTCGCTGGCCACCGCGCTGTCGCTGCTGGCCTGGTACGTGTTCGCGCCGCAGTGCATCTCCACGCTGGCGGTGATCCGGCGCGAGACCGATTCCTGGAAGGTGATGGCGCTGTCGGCCGCCTACCTGACCGGGCTGGCCTACCTGGCCGCGTTCGTGACCTACCGCGTCGCGCTGCTGTTCAGCTGAAGCCAGCCGCCGCCATGAGCCTCTACCACGCCATCGAAACCCTGCTGGTCCCGCTGATCGTGCTGGCGTGCGCGGTGTCGGTAGTGGCGCGCTACGCGCCGCGCACGCGCGAGCGCGTCAAGGCGGCACTGGCGGCGCGCCTGGGCGGCCCTGCCGCCACCGGCTGGCGCGGGCGCCTGGCACGCTGGCTGGCGCCGCAGTCCGCGGCAGGCTGCGCCAGCGGCTGCGACGACGGCGGCTGCAATACCTGCGGCGCCAATACCGGCACGCCCACCAGCCAGGACAAGCCGGCCGAGCAGGTGGTGCGCTTCGTGCGCAAGCGCTGAAGCGCGCTTTTTCCCTCTTCAACATCCACGCAGAAACGGGTACGCCCGCGGCTGCCGCATGGTCGCGGCAAGCGGCGGTTTGCGCGCGCCCGTGCGTCCTTGCAGACGGCGGCGTGGGCCTTTTGCTGATCAATCCGGCCCTTTTCAAGGCTTGCGCCCATGCACGCAGAATTGGGTACGCTGTGCGCGCCCGCCTGCCGTGCATGCCGGGAAGTGCCGAAAGCGGCCACGCAGAAACGGGTACGCTTCGTCGGTTTCCCTGCCGCTTGTGTGCTTCTCTCAGGCGCGGAAAAGGAGAGCAAACCGTCTGTATCTTCAAAAGCAGAACGCCCTCCGTGCGGAGGGCGTCTGGCCAGCTGCGGGATGCCGGCGCTTACTTGACCGTACCGTAGAAGACCAGCTTCAGCGGCGTATTGTCGGCGACCGCGGTGCAGGTCGCGGTGATGGTGAAGTCGCCGGGCCCGGTGCCGCTGGCGCGTACCTGGTTGGGCAGCATCACCATGCTCGGGCTCAGCGACACCGGCCCGGTGCTGGACCATGCCCAGTCCTTGCACGCGGTGAACTGCGCATCCTCGCCCAGGTGCTTCATGCGTGCGGTGACCTCGATCGGCATCGGCGCCAGCAGCAGCAGCGTGATCGGATCCTGGTTATCGCCCACCAGTGCCCACAGCGGGTTCTCCGTCACCGTCAGGGTGGCGCTGCGACGCTCGCCGAGCTTGCTGCTGACCGCGCTCACCGTCAGGCTGCCCTGCACCGGACCGGTGTCGCCGGCCAGGCTGGTGCGCACCGTGGCGTCATGCGTACCTGCGGCTTCGGTTGCCGACAGCGTCGCCGAGGTCGCCGTGTAGCTCCAGGTGCCGTCGAAATCCGCGGTCACGTCCTGGCCGTCGTGGCGCAGCACGCGCGCGGTGAAGGTGTCGGGACGATTGCTGAACACCTGCAGCGCATTGACCTCGCGTCCGCCCTTGGTGGTCACCACGCGATAGGCCGCGGCGCCGTTCTTCTGCACCGTCACCGCGATCACGCCGGCGAGGGCATGTCCGTCAGGCGCGGTCACCGACACCGTGACACTGGCCATGGCCGCGGTCGTCGGCGAGCCGTTGCTGGCCTTCAGCGTGGCGCTGTTCTGGCTGGCCGCGACCTGGACCGCGGCGCCGCTGCTGGACCAGGCCCAGTTGGAGACGCTGGCCGACACATCGCTGCCGTTGCTGTCGAGCAGCGTCACCTTGACCGGCAGCTCCTGGCCGTCGCTCATCGACAGGCTGGTGGCGGGCATCGACAGCGTGTAGCTCAGCGCCGACGCCGGCACCACGGTGATGGTGGCCGCTTGCGCGGGCAGCTGCACGGTGGTGTTGTCGGTGCCCCGGACCGTGGCCACCACCTGCACGGTGGTGGTGCCCGGCGCCACGCCCCGGACCACGGCACTGCCCGGCGTGGCGGCGCCCGGCGTCACGGTGGCGACGGCGCTGTCGGTGCTGGTCCAGTCGAAGGTGGTGTTGCCCGATACGTCGACGCCGTTGCTGTCCACGGCCAGCGCGCTGATGGTCAGCGTGCGGCCGACGCCGACCTCGCCCGAGGTCACGCTCATCTTCGCGGTATAGGTCAGCTGCGTGGAGGTGCCGCCCGATGCCGGCGCGGCGGGCGCGCTGCTGCCACCGCCGCCGCCGCATGCCGCCAGCAACAAGGCCGCGGCCGAACCCGCCAGCCAGGATGCCCACGTTCTCAGTCTCATGATGTTCCCCCCGTGTCGTGTTTTTCCCGCGCTAACAGCCTAGGCACAAAGTAGCCCGCGCAATACCAGCCAGAGGACTGAGGTGCAGCGCACAGAACATCGCCGCGAGTCATCCATTCAGCGCAGTACATCGCCATTCGGCCGAGGAAAAACAGGGGTCTCCCAACACTTGCCGCAGCCGGCCCCCAACCGTTTGGCGCAGCCCGTTTCCACGATCCCCTGATCGGGCCACGACAGACTGCTGCGCACGACGGCACGCGCGCCGTGCTTGACCAGGCCGGGACTTGTCGACTAACCTTGCCCGTTCCCAAGGACCTGCGCTGCATGCGCATCCACGCGGAGCGGCCGCGGCCCCTCCCATTCCTGCCACGATGAACCGTTACACCAGCACTCCCCGCCAGGCTGCCGATGCGTCCCGCATCGCTGCCCGCGCACGCGTGCTGGCTGCCCTGGCATCGGGCCGCGCCCTGCGCGCTTCCTCGCTACTGCTAAGCCTACCGATCGGTTGCCGGGCCTAGGGCCCCGTGGCAGTTCGGCAGCCTTGCGCCACCCTTTTCCCGTTTTTCCATTTTTCATCTTCCCTTGCGAGGAAGGAGAACCCGCATGCTGTTCAATCCCGCCACCAAGTACCGCCCCGCCGCCACCGTCGACCTTCCTGACCGCACCTGGCCCGGCCGCACCATCACGCGCGCGCCGCGCTGGATGAGCACCGACCTGCGCGACGGCAACCAGGCGCTGATCGAGCCGATGAATCTCGCGCGCAAGCTGCGCTTCTTCGAACAGCTGGTGAAGATCGGCCTGAAGGAAATCGAAGTGGCGTTCCCCGCCGCGTCGCAGACCGACTTCGACTTCGTGCGCATGCTGATCGAAGAACGGCGCATCCCCGACGACGTCACCATCGTCGTGCTGACGCAGTCGCGCGAAGACCTGATCCGCCGCACCGTCGAATCCGTGCGCGGCGCGGCACGCGCCATCGTGCACCTGTACAACCCGATCGCACCGGCCTGGCGGCGCATCGTCTTCAATGCCTCGCGCGACGAGATCAAGGAAGTCGCGGTAGCGGGCACGCGCCTGATCAAGGCGCTCACCGATGCCATGCCCGAGACCGCGTGGACCTACGAGTATTCGCCCGAGACCTTCAGCCTGGCCGAGCTCGATTTCTCGCTGGAAGTCAGCGACGCGGTGTCGGCCGCGTGGCAGGCCGGACCGGGGCGCCCGATGATCCTGAACCTGCCGACCACGGTGGAATGCAGCACGCCCAACGTGTTCGCCGACCAGATCGAATGGATGCACCGCCGCCTTGCGCGGCGCGAGCACATCGCGCTGTCGGTACACCCGCACAACGACCGCGGCACCGCGGTGGCGGCGGCGGAGCTGGCTTTGATGGCGGGCGCCGACCGCGTCGAGGGCTGCCTGTTCGGCAACGGCGAGCGCACCGGCAACGTCGACCTGGTGACGCTGGCGCTGAACCTCTATACGCAGGGCGTGGCGCCGCAACTGGACTTCTCCGACATCGATGCGGTGCGCCAGTGCGTGGAGCACTGCAACCAGCTGCCGGTGCACCCGCGCCATCCGTATGTGGGCGACCTGGTGTTCACCGCGTTCTCGGGCTCGCACCAGGATGCGATCCGCAAGGGCTTCGCGCAGCAGCAGCCGGACGCGATCTGGGAAGTGCCCTACCTGCCGATCGACCCGGCCGACCTGGGCCGCAGCTACGACGCGGTGATCCGCGTCAACAGCCAGTCGGGCAAGGGCGGCATGGCGTACCTGCTGGAACAGGTGCATGGCCTCTACCTGCCGCGCCGCCTGCAGATCGAGTTCAGCCGCGCGGTGCAGGCCATGACCGACGACACCGGGCTGGAAGCGAGCGCCGACGACCTTTACGGCCTGTTCCAGCGCGAGTACCTGGCGCGCGAGGCGCCGCTGCGCTACGTCTCGCACCAGCTGGCAACGGACAGTACCGGCGCCACCGTGATTACGGTGCAGATGGAGCGCGACGGCGAGCCCTGCAGCGTGCGCGGCAGCGGCAACGGCCCCATCGACGCCTTCATCGATGCGCTGGAGCTGCCGGTACGCGTGATGGACTACCACGAGCATGCGATGAACGCCGGCGCCGATGCGCGCGCAGCTTGCTACGTCGAAGTCCGCTTGGGCGATTCGCCGACCGGGTTCGGTGCGGGCATCGACGCCAACCTCGTCACGGCTTCGTTGCGGGCGGTGCTGTCGGGCGTGAACCGGCACCTGCAGGCGGGCTTTGCTGCCGGCGCCCACGCCACGGCCAGCGCCGCCGTGGCCTGATGCCTGACGTGTAGCGTTTCGCAAGAAAACCGGTGTGCCCCGCCCCCACGGGGCACACCCGGAAAGACGCCCTTGCGGACGCCCACGACATGCCTGGTGCGGATCCGCACACGCGTGGCGCGTGCTGGGATCTTTCGCACAGCGTAAGCGGCAGCATCGGGCCGCGCTACGAATCATTTCGCATGTGGTTAGAAGCGATGTCCGAGGACGCGGCGGTCGTGCCAGCGTTGTAGCGCGATCGCGACGCCGCGCGCACCATTTGGTTCCGCTTGTTTTGTGTCAAGGCTCCCGCCGGCCCGCTCGGCCACACTGGGCGCGGCTTCGATAACAAACCAAGCAGACCTCATGAAAACACTGTCTCTTCGCACCGCCACCTGTTCGGCCATCGCCGCCTGCGCCATGCTTGGCGCCTTCGCCACGCCCGCGGCCGCCGCGGACGACGCCCAGGGCAACTGGATGGTGCGGCTGCGCGGCACCTACCTCGACATGGCCCACAGCTCGGATCCTGTCGGCGGCGTCGGCCGGTCGGACCGCATCACGGTCAACAACAAGTGGATCCCCGAACTCGACGTCACCTACTTCTTCACGCCGAACTTTGCCGCCGAACTGGTGCTGACGGTGCCGCAGAAGCAGAACGTCTACCTCGACGGCAACAAGATCGGCACCTTCAAGCACCTGCCGCCGACGCTGCTGATGCAGTACCACCTCATTCCCAACGGCACCTTCCGCCCGTATATCGGCGCAGGCCTGAACTTCACGCGCATCTGGGGCGAGAACCTCGCCAACGGCTCGCTGCAGCTCGATAGCTGGAGCGTGGGCCCGGCGCTGCAGATCGGCATGGACTACAAGCTGACCAGGAACTGGTTCCTGAACGCCGACATCAAGAAGATCTGGCTGGCGAGCGACGTGAAGGCGGGCGACGTCAAGGTGTCCAAGGTTAGCCTGCATCCGTGGCTGTTCAGCTTCGGGGTGGGGTATCGCTTCTGATCCCGCCACGCAATGCGAAAGGCCGGCGCCCATCGGGCGCCGGCCTTTCGCATTCCAGGGGGCCAGCAGACCGCTACCGGAACGCCGGCTCGTCAAAGCTGCGCAGCTTGCGCGAATGCAGCTGTTCGACGCCGTTCTCGCGCAGGATGCGGATCGCTTCCAGACCGATCGTCATATGCTGGCTGACGCGCTGGCGATAGAACGCGTTGGCCATGCCGCGCAGCTTGAGCTCGCCATGCAGCGGCTTGTCCGAGACGCACAGCAGGGTGCCATACGGCACGCGCAGGCGGAAGCCGTTGGCGGCCACCGCCGCGCTCTCCATGTCGATGGCGATCGCGCGCGACTGGTTGAAGCGCGCGTACAGCGACTTGGACTTCAGTTCCCAGTTGCGATCGTCTGTCGATACCACCGTGCCGGTGCGCATGCGCGTCTTCATCTCGTTGCCGGACAGCCCGGTCACGCGCGCCACGGCTTCCTGCAGCGCCACCTGGATCTCGGCGATGGGCGGCACCGGCACCCACGGCGGCAGGTCGTGGTCGAGCACGTGGTCGTCGCGCACATAGGCGTGCGCCAGCACGTAGTCGCCGAGCTGCTGCGAGCGGCGCAGGCCGCCGCAGTGGCCCACCATCAGCCAGCAGTGCGGCCGCAGCACGGCGAGGTGGTCGGTCATGGTCTTGGCGTTGGACGGCCCCACGCCGATATTGACCAGCGTCACGCCCAGCTTGTCGCCGCGCACCAGGTGGTAGGCCGGCATCTGCGGCAGCACGCGTGGGCGCGTGGCGTCGTCGGGTTCGGGCGCGCCCAGGTCCTGCACCACGTCGCCGGGCTCGACGAAGCGGGTGTAGCCGCCGCCGTCGCCGTCGCCCATCAGCGCGCGCCCCAGCGCGACGAATTCGTCGACATAGCGCTGGTAGTTGGTGAACAGCACAAAGCGCTGGAAGTGCTGCGGCGCCGTGCCGGTGTAGTGGTAGAGCCGCTGCAGCGCCAGGTCCACGCGCTCGGCGGGAAACAGCGACAGCGGCCAGGCTTCGCCCGGCACCGGCTCATAGGTGCCGTTGGCAATGCCGTCGTCGATGCGGTTCAGCTCCGGCAGCACGAACGAGGCTTCCAGCTCGCGCGCCTGGGTGTAGCTGATGTCGGTGGTCGAGGCCTCGATCACGAACGGCAGCGGGATCGGGCGCCGGCTCAGACCCACCACCACCGGCACGCGGTGATAGCGCATCAGCCGCTCGATCTGGTCGCGGTAGTAATCGGCCAGCAGGTCGGGGCGCGTCACGGTGGTGCCATAGACGCCGGGATACGCCACCGTGCCCCAGGACGGCCGGCTGTCGGTGACCATGGTCTCGATGTTGACCGAGATGCCCAGGTACGGATAGCACGCGTGCGCGGCCGAGGGCAGCGGCTTGCCGCCGGCGAAGGCATCGAAGCGCGCGCGCACGGCGCCGACCGATGCATCGTAGATCTCGCGGATGCGGGCAACCGCCGCATCCGCGTCGCTGAACTCGGCGAGCTGGTCGGCCGGATGCGCGGAGGAGAAAACGGGGGCGTTCATGGAGGCGATGATACCGCGCCGGCGCGTTGCCGTGAGCGACTCTCCGGTGCGCCAGGCGCCAAATTGACGCGCCCGCGCACGCTCGCTACACTCCGCCAATTGCGCAGCACGGCTTGCCGTGCCGTTCTCGACTCGCGGCGCCCCTGGTGGCAAGGGGCGGCGAGGGGCCGTACATGCTTTGCTGGGAGAGCCGCCAATGGAAATCCGTAACCTGTTGCCCGACGACCTCGAGGCAGCCAGACAACTACTGATCGCCAATGGCTGGGCTCACCGGGTCGGCGGGCCCGAGAAATTCGCGCGGCTGGTGGCCAATTCGCAGCGCGTGGCCGTGGCGGTTGAAAAAGGCGAGGTGATCGGCTTCGCCCGCGCGCTGTGCGACGACGTCTGCGATGGCTTCCTGTCGATGGTGGTGGTCGCGCCCGGGCACCGCCGGCACGGCATCGGCCGCGCCCTGGTGCGGCATATCGTCGGCAGCGACCCCGATATCAGCTGGATGCTGCGCGCGGCGCGCTCGTCCGAAGCGGCCTTCTTCGGCCAGCTCGGCTTTACGCCCTCGATGGTCGCGATGGAGCGGCGCCGGCCCTGAGCCGCCCGCTTTGATCCCAAGCGTCAGCGTTCCCCCATCTTCCGCCGGAATTCCTCGGCCGTACCCACCTGCCGGAACAGCGGCCCGCCCGGCGCAAAGCGATCGGCACTGGCCAGCGGCCCCACTACCACCGGTTCGAATCCCGCATCGCGCACCAGTTGCGCGGCCACCTGCAGCGCGGCCGGGTCATCGCCCGCGATCGGCACCGCCACCAGCCCGCCGGGCCGGTGATGCTCGCTGGCAAACTGCGCCGCCCCCATGAAGTTGAAGGCACGCACCACGCGCGCGCCGCGCAGGTAGCGCGCAGTGGTGAGGCCGATGCCATCGCGGCGCGCCTCGTCGGCGATGGGGCCGTCGCGGTGTGCATAGGCGTTGGTGGCATCGAGCACGATCTTGCCTTGCCAGGCGCCGGCATGGTCGCGGCTGAGTTGCGGCAGCGCGCCATAGGGCGTGGCCAGGAACAGCACGTCCGAGAACGCAATGGCCTCGGCCACGGTGCCGGCGCGCGCGAGCGTACCCAGTTCTTCGACCAGCGGCTTGAGCGCCTCCGGGTAGCGCGACGAGAACAGGACCGGATGCCCGGCCTTGACCCACAAGCCGCCGACGGTGCCCCCGATGCGGCCCGAGCCGATCACGCCGATGCGCTGCGCCGCGGCCTCGCGGGCCGGCGCCGGGCCGGGCTGGGCGCGCACGGCGCGCGCCAGGGGTGCGGCCAGCAACAGGGCCGCGGCGCCGGCGCGCAGCCAGCGGCGGCGGGTCACATTGGCAGGCATGGCAAGTCCTCCGGCAGACCGGGCCGACGCATCCGGTACGCGCGGCGGCCCTGGGATGACTCTAGGCGAAAAGCCGCCGTCCGTGGCTAGCGGTCGGCGCGTATCGGGCCATATTCGGCCGGCACCCACGCGTAGCCGGCGGTATCGCGGCGCACATGGCCCAGCCCCGGGAACGGCATATGCGCGCCGCCCACCCACAGCCGGCCCCTGGCGGCCTGTTCCAGGATGCGCTTGCGCGTGATCACGGCCTGGTGGCTGTCGACGTCGAATTCGATCGCCACCTGCGGCCGGCGCAGCTGCAGCGCGTGGTTGTGCACGATGTCGCCCCACAGCAGCAGGCTGTCGTTGCCCGAGGTGAACAGGTAGCCGCTGTGCCCCGGGGTATGCCCGTTGGCCTGCACCACGCGCACGCCGGGAACGGGCTCGCCGCCCGCGCCGCCGTTGAAGGTGCGCAGGCGCTGCGCCGCCTGGTACGGCGCGATCGCGGCACGCGCCATGGCGAACAGGCCCTGGGCCTCCTTCGGCGCCGCGGCGGCGTTGGCATCGCTCAGCCAGTAGTCGAGGTCGGCCTTGTCGACATAGACCGTGGCGTTCGGGAACGCGGCCTTGCCGTCGCTGGCCAGGCCGCAGGCATGGTCGCCATGCAGGTGCGTCAGCAGCACGGTATCGACCTGCTCGGGCGCGTAGCCCGCGGCGCGCAGGTTCTCGCCGATGCGTCCCAGCGTCGGCCCGAAGCAGCCCGCCGCACCGGTGTCGACCAGCACCAGCCGGCTGCCGGTATGGATCAGGTAGGCGTTGACCGCGGTCTGCATGCCCGGCGTCGAGGCCACGAACATCCGCGCCAGCAGGCTCTGCACTTCGCGCGCGCTGGTGTACTTGAAGAGCTTCGGGTCCAGGTCGATGTAGCCGTCATAGAGCGCGGTGACTTCCAGCTGGCCGATCATCATGCGGTAGTAGCCCGGCACCTGGGTCTTCTGCTGCGCCGGCGGTGTGGCGGTCTGCGCGCTGGCCACGCCCGCGGCCAGCACGGCGCCGCCCATGGCAATGGCGATGGCGGCACGCGACAGGGCCCGGCGCAAGGTCGGGCGCGGGTGTCGGCGGAAGGTGGCATGGCGCACCATGGACTGCAGCTTCATATCCTGATCCTGTTCTGGTTGGTGTTGTCGAGGAGCAGGCCGGCGCCGCAAGGGCGCGCGGCCAGCGCATATCTTAGCCGCGCCTTGCCCGACAAGGCCGCAAGGGTCAAAGCGTACCTACTTCTGCGTAAAAAACGGGGCCATGTGGCCCCGTTTTCCATGCATGGGAGCTTGCGCTGCCCTGTTTTACTCTGGCTGGATATTCGCCGCCTTGATGATGCGGCCCCACTTGCCGGACTCCTGCGACTGGAACTTCGCCAGTTCCGCGGGCGTGCTGGTGAAGACTTCCGTACCGGTCGACTTGTAGAAGCCGGCGGCGCTCTCGCTGCGCGCGGCCTTCACCATCATGGCGTTGAGTTTGGCCACCACCGGCTGCGGCGTCCCCGCGGGCGCGTAGGCGGCGAACCAGTAGCTCATCTCGTAGCCCTTGACGCCGGCCTCATCGATGGTCGGCACTTCCGGCGCCAGCGGCGAGCGGGCCTTGCCCGACACGCCCAGCGCGCGCAGCTTGCCGCTCTTGACCTGCGGCAGGCCGGTGGCGGTGTCGGTGATCATCATCTGGATCTGGTTGCCGAGCAGGTCGGTGATGGCGAGCGGGTTGCTCTTGTACGGCACGTGCAGCAGCTGCACCTGCGCCATCTGCTGGAACAGCTCGCCGGCAACGCGCGACGACGAGCTGCCGCTGCCGAAGCTGAGCTTGCCCGGCTGCTGCCGTGCCAGCGCGATGAACTCGCCAACGGTCTTGGCCGGCACCTGCGGGTTCACCACCATGATCTGGCCGCCGCGCCCCAGCGCCGTGATGGGTGTGTAGTCCTTGACCGGGTCGTAGGGCAGCTTCTTGAACAGGTGTTCGTTGGCCGCATGCGTGGTGTTGGTGCTGATCAGCACGGTATAGCCGTCCGGCGCCGCCTTGGCCACGTCCGACGCGGCGATAAAGCCGTTGGCGCCGGGCTTGTTGTCGACCACCACGGTGACCTTGCTGTCCACCGTGATGGCCTGGCCGATGGCGCGCGCGAGCTGGTCGGTGGCGCTGCCCGCGGCAAACGGCACCACGAAGCGGATCGGCTTGTCGGGAAACTCGGCCCAGGCCTGGCCCGCGGGCAGGATCAGTGCGAGCGCGGCAACGGCCAGCGGCTTGAAGAACGGATGCATGAAGGTCTCCTGTCGAAATCGTTATCGTTGAAGGCAAGGGTTCAGGGCTGCTCCGACGCCCCCGGCGCGAGCCGGGGCGGCAGCGGGATCTCGAGCTGCAGCAGGCGGAACGACAGCGCCTTGCCGTGGGTGTCGAGATTGAGCGCATCGTTGACGCCGCCATCGAGCACGCCGTCGAGGACGAAGTTCATCGCGTGCAGGGACGGCACCAGGTAGCGCGTGACCGCCGCGGGCCGGCGCTCGCGAAACAGCGCGCGCACCGCGTCCTCGGTCACGTGCGCGACCAGGTGGTCGAAGTCGCGCGGGTCATAGGCGATCACGCTGATGTTGGAACGGTCGCCCTTGTCGCCGGTGCGGCCATGGGCGAACTGGTAGAGCGCGGCGGTAGCGGGCATGGCGGGCTCCTCAGTCGATAAAGGTGCAGGCAGGCGTGACCGCGGCGCGCGGCACCAGGCACGACACCGCGTTCAGCCGTGCGCGCTGCGCCGTGCGCACGCCGCCGCCGCCGGCAGGGCCGCAGGTATAGAGCGCGTTGACCTCGCGCTGCAGCGCCTGCGCCACGGCCAGGTCGTCATGCGCCAGCGCGGCACGCAGGCGCACGTCCTGCGCCTGCGCCTCGTGCGGCTGGGGCTGCGCGAGCATGGCGCCGGCATCGTCGGCGAGCACGCTGAGCACGCCGATCAGGTCGAAGCGCAGCGGCGCGTCGTGGCCCAGCAGCCGCATGCGCCGGCGCAGGATGTCGGCGGCCAGCCGCGCGCGCGCCGCGGCGTTGGGGCCGGCGTAGGAAATCTCGCCCTCGGCCAGCCAGCCGCCGTGGCTGAACACATTGGCCTTGAGCTGCGCCGGGCGCGGGTGGCCGCGCACATTGCGCACGGCAACGCGGTCCGGGCCCACCTGCGCCACGGTAACGGCGCCGATGTCGGCCACCACGTCCGGCGTCAGGTAGGCGCAGGGGTCGTGCACCTCGTACAGCAGCTGCTCCTTGACCGTGCGCAGGTCCACGCAGCCACCGGTATCGGCGGCCTTGAAGATCTCGATGCCGCCGCCGGCGTCGAGCTGCGCGATCGGGAAGCCCAGCGCGTGCACCTCCGGCACCTCCTTGCGGCCCGGATCGGCAAAGTAGCCGCCGGTGACCTGCGCCCCGCATTCGAGCAGGTGCCCGGCCATGGTCGCGGCGGCAAGCCGGTCCCAGTCATCCCAGGCCCAGCCGAAGTGCGCCATCGCCGGCCCCACTGCCAGGGCCGGGTCCGCCACGCGCCCGCACACCACCACCTGGGCACCGGCGGCGAGCGCGTCGGCAATGCCTTGCGCGCCGATATAGGCATTGGCGCAGACAAAGCGCTCGGCGTCGAACGCCTCGCCCAGAATGCCGTGCAGCCGCGCGCGCCCGGCCGCGTCGGAGAGGTCGTCGCCCTCCACCACCGCCACCCGCGGCGCGGCCAGGCCCAGTTGCTGCGCCAGCTGCCGCACGCGCTGCGCCGCCGCGCGCGGATTGGCCGCGCCGAAATTGCCGACGATGGGAATGCGGTGTTGCAGGCACAGGCCCAGGACCGGAGCCAGCAGCGCATCGAGCAGCGGCTCGTAGCCCTGCGCGGGATCATTGCGCCGCGCCAGTTGCGCCAGCGCCAGCGTGCGCTCGGCCAGGGTCTCGAAGATCAGCGCGGCCGGCTGCGCCTCGGCGATCAGCGTGCGCACCACCGGCAGCGCGGCATCGGTACGGTCGCCGGAGAAGCCGGCGCCGGAGCCGATCAGCAAGGGAGCAGTCATGGTCGGGATAGAAGTCGGAAACCAGGGTCGGGCAGGTCGGTTCCATTCTAGGGTCAGCGGGTCCAGCCAAAAAACGGATTATTTGGATTAATCTATCGACTTCCTGGATAGATCCGCTGGCGCCATGAACCTGTCGGTCAAGCACCTGCGCGCCTTCGTGGCGCTGGCTACCTACCGCAATTTCACGCGCGCGGCGCGTGCCTGCCACCTGTCGCAGTCGGCCTTCAGCGCGCTGGTGCAGACGCTGGAAGAGCAGGCCGGCAGCCGGCTGTTCGAACGCACCACGCGGCACGTGGAACTGAGCAGCGACGGCGTGCGCTTCGAGCAGACCGCGCGCCGGCTGCTGGCGGACTTCGAGACCGCGTTCGAAGACCTGCGCGCGCACGCGGAGCGGCGCAAGGGGCGGGTGTCGATCGCGGCGCTGCCCTCGCTCGCCGGGGGGGACCTGCCGCCGCTGCTGGCGCAGTTTCGCGCGCGTTATCCGGGCATCGTGCTGGAACTGTTCGACCAGCTTGCCGATGGCTGCATCGAGCTGGTGCGGCAGGGCCGCGCCGACTTCGCGCTGGCGCCCGCGCCGGCGCAGGACGACGACCTGCGCGTCGAGCCGCTGGTGCGCGACACCTTCCACCTGGTGTGCCCGGCGGACCATGCGCTGGCGCGCAAGCGGCGCATCACGCCGGAGATGCTGGCGGGGCTGCCGTTCATCCAGCTGTCGCGCACGACCAGCGTGCGCCAGCACCTGGATGCCGCGCTGCATCCGTTGCGGCTGGCCAGCGTGATGGAGGTGGAGCACCTCGCGACCGTGGCGGCACTGGTGCAGGCAGGCCTGGGCATCAGCGCGGTGCCGTCGCTGGCGCTGTTCCAGTTCCGGCGCGAAGGACTGGCGATCCGGCCCCTGCAGCTGCCCTCGCTGGTGCGCGATATCTGCCTGGTGCGGCTCAGGGACCGCGGTGATTCGGCCGCGGCCGCCGCGATGATCGAGGCCCTGCAGGCGTTCTACCGCGGTGGCAAGGCGCCCGCGCGGCGCTGAATCGCGCGCGCGACCGGCACGCAGAATTGGGTACGCTCTGGCGCGCAAGCGGCGCGCGATGCGCCAGAAGTGACCGGGTCAGAAGTGCCCGAGATAGCCGCCGTCGACCGCCAGCACCTGCCCCGTGACATACGACGCCGCCGGCGATGCCAGGAACACCACCGCGCCGGCCACCTCCTGCGGCTGGCCCCAGCGGCCCAGCGAGGTGCGCTGGCGCAGCCACTCGGCCACGCTTTCGTCCTCGACCATGGGCTGGTTCGGCTCGGTGGCGAAGTAGCCGGGAGCGATCGCATTGACGGTGACGCCGTGGCGGCCCAGGTCGGCGGCCATGGCGCGCGTGAGCGCGTCCAGTGCGCCCTTGGTGGCGGGATAGAGCACGTCGCCGGCGCGCGCCACCTGGCCCGCGATCGAGCTGACATTGACGATGCGCCCGTAGCCGCCCTGGCGCATGCGCTGCGCGGCCAGCCGGCACAGCGCGTAGGGCGCCACCAGGTTGGTCTCGAGCATGGCGCGCAGGTCGCCGGCATCGAGCTGCGCCATATTGCTGCGGTTGCGCGCGCCGGCATTGTTCACCAGGATGTCGAGCCGGCCGTGGTCGGCATCGATGCGCTCGAAGGCCGCCGCCACGGCGCTCTCGTCGGTGATGTCGAGCACCAGCGCCTCGGCGCTGCCGCCGCGCGCCGTCAGCGTGGCAACGGCCTCGTGCACGCGCGGCGCATTGCGGGCCACCACCAGCACGTGCGCACCGGCATCGGCCAGCCCGGCGGCGATCGCCAGGCCCAGGCCCTGCGCGCCGCCGGTCACCAGCGCCACGCGGCCATGCAGCGCGAACGGGGTTCGGGAATCGGGGGAGGGGATAGGAGTCGCCATGCCGGCGACTATACCGCAGCGGCCGGCTCCGGGCCCGTCGCCGCGCGCTAGCGGATCAGCTTGCCGGTGGACGACACGATCGACATTTCCACGAACGACGAGCCGGTGTGGCGCGCCACGCTGTAGCTGATCAGGATGCCGCCGAGGTCATAGTCGCGCATGCCCTCCAGCGCCGTGACCAGCCGCTCGCGGGTCAGGTCGGGGCCGGCGCGGCGCAGGCCTTCGACCAGCACTTTGGCCGACATGAAGCCCTCCATGCCGGCGTTGGAGGGCTCCACGCCCTGCTGCTTCGCCAGGCTGCGGTATTCGCTGGCCAGCGTCATCTGGCTGGAGTTGGTGCCCGGCACCACCTGCGTGATGATCAGGCCGCGCGCGTCGTCGCCGAGTTCGCGGATAAAGGCATCGGCGGCATTGTTGGACAGCGTGACGAACTGCGCCTCGCTGCCGGCGCGGCGCAGTTCGCGGATCACGCGCGCCGCCTCGGAGCCGGAGCCGATCACCAGCACCGCCTGCGGGTTGGCCTTGTGCATGGCCGCGACGCCCTGGCTGATGTCGCCCATGGGCCGGGAGAAATTGACCATGGCCGCGGGCTGCACACCGCGCGCCTGCAGCGCGCCGTTGTAGCCTTCCAGCACATCCTTGCCGAAGCCGTCGTTGGCGTAGAAGATGCCGATGCGGCTCATGCCCGACGTCGCCAGGTGGTTGATCGCGCGCGCCACTTCATCCTGGTACTTGGCGCGCACGTTGAACACGTAGCGGTTCACCGGCCGGTGCAGCGTGATGGCGCCGGTCAGCGGCGCGATCAGCGGTACCTTCTGCGCGGCGATGATGGGCAGGATGCTTTCGTTCTGCGGCGTGCCGCGCACCATGAACAGCGCGAACACCTTGTCTTCGTCGAGCAGCTTGCGCACGTTGTCGGGCGTGCGCTTGGCATCGAAGCCGTCATCGTAGGTGACCAGCTCGATGCGCCGGCCGGCGACGCCGCCGCTGGCATTGACCGTGCGCAGGTACACCTGCGCGCCGGCGATCTGCTCCTTGACCGAGCCCGCCACCGGCCCGGTGACGCCGGCCGACTGGCCGATGCGGATGAGGTTGCGGGTCACGCCCGGTTCCGCCTGGGCAGTGTGCGCGGCCCACCCCAGCGTGACGGCCAGCACGCCGCACGCGATCCATTTCGCCTTCATTGTCTCGACCCCTCCGCCTGGACGGCTGCTTTCGTTATTTTGTGGCGACGCCGCGGACAAGGCCCGCGCGCCGTCACGCAAGGTACCGCATGCGTCCGACGTGGGCAAACCGGGAAAACAGGGGGTGTTGCAGCGGCATCACACCGGAACCGGGGGCGGTTCCGGTGCGGGCCGGGGCGCGCGGCAGGTGGCGCGCCGGAGCGCGCCGCGCAGGCGCGCGCAGAGAGACATGCGGCGCCGCGAGGCGCCGGCCGGCGGCAGGCGCCGGATCAGGGGAATGCCGGTATCGCCGGATCGACGCCGGCGAAGCTGGCTTCCGGGTGCGCGTTGCGCAGCAGGGTTTCGACTTCTTCGACGCGGGAGCGCGGCACGTCGACCATCAGCAGGATCTTGCCCGCCTCGATGTCTTTCTCGAACGCGCGCAGCCGGCTGTTGGGCGCCGAGCTGCCGATCATGCTTGCGGCCCAGGCCCCGAACACCGCGCCCAGCACCGCCAGCACGCCGACCAGCCCCCATTGCGGGGTGTCGCTGACGATGGGGAACATCGCCACCACCACGCCGGCCACCACGCCCACGCCGCCGCCGACCATCAGGCCCATCTCGGCCGCGTGGACGATGTCGGAGGTCTGGAACAGGTTGGCTTCATGCAGGCCGGTCATGTCGGCGCCGTCGCGCGCCACGAAGTGGATGTGGCGGTTCTCGACGCGGGCCAGCAGCAGGTCGTCCATGGTGCGTCGGGCACTCTCCAAGTCGGGCAACAACCAGAAGATGCGTTTGCGCATGTCTCTCTCCTTGTTCAGGCCGCACCACCGGTGAGGTTGAGGCTGGTCGGAAAGTACCGCTGGCGGCGCGGGGTTATTTCTTTGTACGCCGTTCATGGGGCCAGCGCAAGGCGCGTTTCGGCGCTGGCGCACGGTGCCCGCGGATGTGACGCGCACGCGTGTCCCGCCCGGGCGGGGCACGCGTCACGTCTGCCTAATGCGCCGCAGGGAAGGCGCCGTGCCGATGCGTCAGAAAGTGATCGGCAGGCGCACATTGACCTGCAGGTCGGGCGTGTCGCGCGTCAGCCCCGCGCCCACTGACAGGTTGAGCGTATAGCGGTTGTTGAAGCGGTACGAATACCCCACCAGCAAGGTGCCCTGCGTCACCCGCACCGAGCCGGGCACGGTCTGGCCGTTCTGCTTGGTCGGCCAGATGATGGCCTGGTCGTAGCCGATACTGAACGACGCCTTCTCGTTGAGCGACAGCCCCATGCCGAAGCTGAACTCGAAGATGTCCCCCGGCGCGATCTTGCCCAGGTTTTCCTTCTCGCCGTTCAGCACGGTGCGGCTGACGTTGTCGCGCGCAAAGTTGTGCAGGTAGCTGAAGGTGCCGAAGAACACCGCCGGATCGGTCGGCAGCAGCCAGGTGATGCCGGGCTGGATCGCGTGGAAGCCGGTGCCGGTGGGCAGCCCCAGCGGCAGGCCGGTGCCGGTGGCATTGCCCACGCAGCGCGTCACGCAATCGGTTACCACTTCGAACGGGTCCTTGCCGGTGTTGGACTTGTAGCGCAGCCAGCCGACGAAATACGGAATCCGCTCATTGCCGTAGTTGAGCTGGTAGCGCACCGTCGCCTCGACATCGCCCATGCCCTTGCCGCTGGAATTGAACACGTTGTCGACGGCGGTGCCGGTGAACACCTCGCGGCTGATGGTCGAGCCCGAGGTCTGCACGTACGGCACCTTGGCCTCGATCTCGAGCCGCTTGGTGACGCCGTAGCGCAGCGCGATCGATTCGATATAGGTCGAGGTCTTGACTTCGCGCACGTCGATCAGCCCGATCAGGATCGCCGGGATGATCGAGTAGCCGACCAGCGCGACACGGTTGTTCGACGAATAACCGTACTGGAAGCCCGGCTCGACCACGAACTTGCCCTCGCCGGTCAGCACCCCGGGCTGGTCGATCAGCGGTGCCACCTCGGGCGGGCGCTGGTCGCTCTCGGGCGGACGGCCCACGGGCTCTTCCATGGCCACCGTCTGCGGGCTGGCGGACTCGCCCTGCTGCGCCCCGGGCTGCGGTCCCTGGGCGATAACTTGTTGTGGACCGTTGGCCAGAGCCGGCGCACTCTGCGTGGCACTGGCGGCCGCTGCCGCGGTGGCGGCATTGGTGGCGTTGTCGGCCGGCATCACGCCGGGCCCGGTGCGCTGCCCGCCGCGCTTGGCGGCCAGCACCTCGGTGCCGATCACGCTGCGCAGTTCGCGGATCACTGCCTCCTGCTCGGCCAGCGCCCGCTTCATGGCATCGAGCTGGCTGGCCTGGTCGGCGAGTTCCCTCTGCAGTGATTCCAGTCCGGCCGCGGGTGGCCCCGCCTCCGGCGGCGTCTGGGCCTGCGCCAGTCCGCCGAGCAACAGCAACGTCGAGCATCCCGCATTGCGGATGCCCTGCATCGACCGCTTCTTCATCACGTCTTCCTCCCCCGGACGGCAGGCTGTTTTGCAGGAGCCTGCGACCTGTACTGCCCGCTACCTCGCTAACGGCTATCTCATGCTCGCGGCCCGCAGCAGCGCATTGTTTAGCGCCGTGTTGGCCAGTTGCGACCGGAAGGCCTGCAGCGTATTGACGCTTGCGTCGAT
This sequence comes from Cupriavidus alkaliphilus, assembly GCF_014191175.1. Classification (NCBI taxonomy): domain Bacteria; kingdom Pseudomonadati; phylum Pseudomonadota; class Betaproteobacteria; order Burkholderiales; family Burkholderiaceae; genus Cupriavidus; species Cupriavidus alkaliphilus. The sequence goes on from NZ_JACHWE010000008.1 coordinate 101,075, forward strand.
TGTCATCAGGCTCCGGATGCTCTGGTTGTTCAGGGTGTTCTGGATCACGGTCACCGGCGTACCCGCCAGTGCCCCCACCGATGCGGCATTGCCCGGGCCGTTCTGGATCACGTTCAGCAGCCCGTTGGTCACGACCTGGCCCGTGGCGGTACTCGCGACCGTGGTCGGCAGGCCCGCCGCAGCGGCTGTGCTGGCGCTGGCAGAGGTACCACCATTGGCCGCTGCCGTAGCCGCGCCGCCCGCCTGCGCGCCACCCGAAGCCGAAGCCGATGCCGCCGCGCCGGCGCCATTGGCGTTCATCGCCGCGGCGGCGTCGGCCGTGACCGGATTGCCCGCCAGGGCGTTGGCCACCGCGGCATTGGTGCTGGCCACAATGGCTGGCCCCAGCGTCGCGGCGAGCCGCGCGGCCTGGTCCGCAGTGATGCGGCTGACGTCTGGGATGTTAATGCTGGTAGCGACCACCAGGTCGCCGTTGATGTACACCGCGCGTTCGATACCGAACGAAACCTGCAGCCCGGGCATCTCGAAGCCGCCACGCATGTCGTCGAGCTTTTCATGGGCGACCGGCTTCCAGCCGGCCATGCTGCCGCGCGCGGCAGCCACAGGGTGGGAGTCGCCGCGCTCGCGCGCGGCCATGGCTGCGTGCGCCGGCGGCGCCGCGGCATCGGCCGCGCCGGGCTGCGGCGGCATGCCGGCGTGTGCCGTGCCGGCGTACGCCAGGCCGGCGCCCAGCACCATCGCCGCGGCGACCGAGGCAGCGCTGCGTGGCACGGCCGGGGCCGGCAAGGAAATCTGCAACATGATGCGTTCCTCAAAAATCTCCGGCGCCATGGCGGGGCATCACCGTGAAGAACAGGTTGTCCCGGTTGACGCCCATCCAGTAAGGACCGCTGGGCGCGACGCGCCAGTCCGCGGCGACATTGAAGCGCGCCCGCTCGGTGCGGTTGTGGATCACGAACAGCAGCTGGCTGTCCCAGATGCGCTCGAACTGTTCGCGCGACATCGCGCGCGTGCCGCGCGCCGGATCACCGACCAGCACGCGGTTGCCCTTCACGCCCTTGACCACCACGAAATGGTGGTAGCCGTTCTCGACGATCAGCACGATCGCCGGCACCTGGGTTTCTTCCAGCTTCGACAGCGGCAGCTCGAAGCCATCCGCCTCATAGCCCAGCGCGGCCAGGAAGCGCTTCATGTCCAGCAGCGAGAAGCCCTCGGCGCGGATCTTCTGCTGGTCGCCGTTGAGGTACATGTTCTGGAACACGGTGGCCTCGTTGATCGGATGGCCGTACTGGTATGTCAGCAGCGTCGCCACCGCGGCCGAGCCGCAGCTGAAGTCGAACTGCTGGCGGATGGTGGACTTGAAGCGCGCCTCGCGGATGCTGGTGACCCTGACGCTGTAGGGTTCGCCGACCGGGCCGTACATCGCGGCGTCGGCCGCCTGCGCGCACGGCACGTGCGCCGTGGCCAACAGCCACGGCACGCACGCCAGCAGGATTCGCAGCGGCTTCATCATTTGAACTGGACGTTGACGATGGTGGCGTTCTGGATCAGCACGTTCGATCCCGAGTTCTGGATCGCGGTGGGAATCCCCGCCGCATTCGAGAACGCGCCTTCCGTGATGTGGTTGGTGCCTGACAAGGTGTTGACCGCGGCGTTGTCGGCCACGGTGCCGTGCAGGCGCATATCGTTGACGGTGACTTCCGCACCGCCGCGGACATCATCCAGCCGCGACACGGGCACGGCCCTGGCCGCGCCGGCGAACAGCGCGGCCGGCGTTGGTGCCGGCGCGGTTTCGGCTGCCGCCGCCGCGGTGGGCGCGGCAGCGTCCGCGCGCGCCGCGGCCATGGCGGCCTCCAGCCCTGGCGGCTCCGCGTGGGCCGGCAATGCTGGCCAGGCGAGTAATGCCGCGGCACAAGTGCCGACGGCGAAGCGGACCGGTTGCATGGTGTTCCCCCCCTGCCGATGCGCCGACTCTCTCCACTCGGCTGCATGGCAATTTGGCTTGCGTAGGCATGACAGGGCCCGGGCGCCCGCACACAGGATGCGGGCGCCGGTCCTGCCGGCATGACTGCGAAACCGCCGGCCGGTCCCGGGACTTGCGCGGGATCCGGCCGCGTTGCGCGTCTTACCTGCCGCCCACGTTGAGGTTGGCCTGCACGTTCACGCTTTGCTGCACCAGCGAGGCCACGCCGCTGTTCTGGCTGGCCATCATGATGCCCGCCGCCGTCTGACCAACGCTGGTCATGGTGTTGGACATGTTGAAGGTGCCTGCGTCGACCAGGTTGTAGCCGCCGTTGCCGCCGGTACCGCCGGCGCCGCCGTTCCCCACGCCACCCATGCCACCGGTACCGCCAGTGGCCGCGCCGCCGCTGCCGCCGTTGCCGCCGTTGCCGCCGTCGCCGCCGTCACCGGCGGTGGCGCTGCCGTTCGAGGCCATGGACGTGGCCGCGCCCGAGGTCGCCGCCGCGCCCGCGCCGCCGGCACCGCCGGTGCTGCTCTGCGCGCCGCCGGCACCGCCGGTCGCCGTGCCCGTGCCAGCCGTCGCGGTCGAGCTCGCGCCGCTGGAGCCGCCCGCGCCGCCCGTGCCGCTGCCGGCGCCGCCGGTCGCGACCGCGCTGGAGCTGCCGGAAGCGCCCGCACCGCCGGTGGCACCCGCGCCGCCGCCCGTGCCCGTGCCCGCGCCGGCCGTGTTGGTACCGGCTGCCCCGGACCCGCCACCGGCGCCGCCGGCACCACCAGCGTCCGCGCCGCGGCCGTTGGCATCGCCGCCGCTGCCGCCCGCGCCGCCGGCCGAACCGGCCAGGCCGCCGAGGGCACCGCTGGCACCCAGGCCGCCGCCGCCGATCGCGCCTGCGCCGCCGCCACGGCCACCCGCGCCGAGCGAGGCGCTCAGGGCACCGCCGCCGGTGCCGGTGGCGCTGCCACCGCTGCCACCCTGGCTGCCCGCGGCGCTGAGCGCGCTGCCGCCCTTGCCATAGGCGCTGCCACCATCGCCGCCCCAGCCGATCGCGGCGCCACCGTCGCCACCGTCGCCGCCCACGGCCCTGCCGGTGGTGGCATCGCCGGCGCGCGCACCGCCGTTGTAGGCGAAGGCCTTGGCGCCCACCGCACCGACCGCGCCGGCAGCACCGTTGCCGCCCACGCCGCCCGCACCGGTACCGCCGTTGCCGCCGGTGCCGCCCTTGCCGCCGTAGCCGACGCCGCCGTTGGCATTGCCGGTGTTCCTGGCCACGTTGCCGATGTTGGCGACCGTGTTGCCGGTGACCTGGCCGCTAAGCTTGCTGACCGCGATCGCCTTGCTGGTGTTGAAGGAATTGGCGATGCTCGACGAGGCATTGCCCGCGTTGGCGGCGGCATTGCCCAGCCCGCCCTGGTCCAGCGTCAGGCGGGTGCGGTTGTCGGAGTTGGTCTTGCTCTTGTTGTTGGAGTTGGTGCGGTTGTTGGAGTCATTGGTCGACTTGTCGACCGCAACCGTCGCGGTGCGGTTGTTGGAGTTGGTCTGCGACTTGTCGACGTCGATGGTGGTGGTGCGGGTGCTGGTGCTGTGATCGGAGTTGTCCTGGTTGGACGTCGAGTTCTCATTGGCCAGGGACCCGGCGCCGCTTTGGGTTGAATTGGCGGTGGCGGTCTGATGGTTCCAGCCATCCGTGTTGGTATTGGTCGGGTTACCCCACGCCGAACCAGCAAAGGCGAGGGCAATCGCCGACGCCAGCATTGTCTTGTTCATACGAAGCTCCCAGGAGGATTTCACAGTCACAGCGGCTCAGCTCCTGGCCGGCACTCATCGACGAGCGCGCGGCCGGAGGTTCAGGTCAGGCTTGCTGCCAAACCAGCCTGCCCTGCGCATAATCGGTGCCAGCTTCGTCACCCGCGGCGGCAAGTCCTTGTATTACAAGGGCCACCTCCGGTCCGGGCACGGCTCTGGCCGATGTTTTGCCGGATCAACATGGGTCCGCGATGATGTGCCGCCGGGAACATGTCACATTGCTGTGACAGAGGGGTCCCATCGGGTTTCCGGGGCCCTTTGGGGCCAGTTAAAAAATCCTTGGTTTTCAAGCCGTTGCAGCGCCCGCTCGGGATTTGCCCTGATTCTTCGGCCACGTATCGGCGGTGAAACATGGATTCCGGGGTGCCGCCGCCGCCGCTCGTGTGGGCCGCCCCACATTGCCGCCTTGACGCGACGCTGGCGGCATGGGCAAGCGGGCGCAGGGGCCGCGGTCGCGGCATCTTCCGCCCGCCCGCGCGCCGGCGACGCAACGGGGCGAATCCGGCACAATGCGTCACCTTGGCTTGATGCAGCGCGGCGCGCGCTCGCACCCGCGCCAGGCCCTTGTTGCGCAAACCCCTCAGCGTTTATCCTCGCTAGGCCCCATGTCTGATTTAAAGTACATTAGAGGCATTACAGACTTGTCATCTCTCCACAAGGGAAACCATGAGTGAAGCCGTCGTTCCCCTGTATCACCAGATTTACGTGGTGCTGCGCCAGCAGATCGTCGAAGGCCGCTTCGGCCAGGGTCCCTTGCCCGGGGAGATTGACCTCGCCAAGCAGTTCCACGCGTCGCGCGTGACCATGCGGCGCGTGTTCGACCGGCTGGTGCAGGAAGGGCTGGTGCGCCGCCACCGCGGGCTCGGCACCTTCGTCAACCCGCATCCGGTGCGTCCGGCCGCGGCGGCCGGCGAGGAACGCGGCACCAGCCTGCTCGACAACATCATCGACATGGGCCAGAAGACCTCGGTCAAGGTGATCTCGATCGATGAAGTCCATGCCACGCCCGATGTCGCCGACTCGCTGCAGATCGAGCCGGGCGACCCGGTGGTGAAGATCGTGCGCGTGCGCCACTACCGCAACCGTCCGCTGTCGCACATCACGGTCTACCTGCCGGCGGCGCTGGGCCGGCCGATCACGCGCCAGGCGCTGGAAGAGACCCCGGTGCTGCGCCTGCTGGAAGCGGGCGGGGTCAAGCTTGGCCGGGCCAGCCAGGTACTGTCGGCCCGGCTGGCCGACGTGGTGGTGGCGCCGCTGCTGGACGTGCCGGTCGGCGGCGCGCTGCTGGCGGTGCGCCGCGTGGTCAAGGACCAGTCCGGGCGCCCGGTGCAGCTGCTGCTGGGCCAGTACCGCCCGGACCGCTACGAATACCGGATGGAACTGTCGCCGGCTGGCGTCGACAGCGCCAACGTCTGGGTGGAAAGCGAGACCCGCCCGGGCCTGCGCGACTGACGCCACGGGAATTGCCCCGGACTTGCGTTGCCGGGGGTGCGCCGGACTGCGTTCCGCGCCATACTGCGCATCCCTGATCACATCGAGCGAGGAGCCGCCGCCATGCCTGAGTTCCGTCCGTCCAGCCTGACCCGTCCGCCTTCGATTCCGCGCCGCGCCACGATGCGCCGCCTTGCCACGCTCGGCACGCTGGCCGCATGCGCGCTGGCCCTGCCGCTGTCGGCGGCCGCGCAGGCACAAGGCCAGCCGCAGGCGCAGCTTGCCGGCGGCAAGCCGATCCGGATCCTGGTGGGCGCGCCGGCCGGCGGCACCACCGACACCCTGGCGCGCACCATCGCGCAGGAAATGTCGCAGGAGCTGGGCCAGCCGGTGGTGGTCGAGAACCGCCCCGGCGCCGGCGGCAATATCGCCGCGGACCTGGTCGCCAAGAGCGCGCCGGACGGCAGCACGCTGCTGATGAGTTTCACCAGCCATACCATCAACGCCACGCTGTACAAGAAGCTGCCGTTCGACCCGGTGCAGGACTTCACGCCGATCACGCTGGTCGCCACCGTGCCCAGCGTGCTGGTGGCCACGCCCCGGCTGGCGGCCAGCAACGTGCCCGAGCTGATCCGCCTGGCGCGCTCGGAGCCGGGCAAGCTGAACTTCGCCATCGGCTCGGTCGGCTCGTCGCTGCACATGGCCGGCGACATGTTCAAGATGATGACCGGCACCTACATCGTCAACATTCCGTACAAGGGCACCGCGCCGGCGCTGACCGATGTGCTGGCGGGCCAGTGCGACCTGATGTTCGCCAGCACCATCAACGTGCTGCCGCACGTGCGCGCGGGCAAGCTCAAGGTGCTGGGCGTGACCAGCCCGGCACCGCTGCCGCAATTCCCGGGCGCGGCGCCGATCGGCAATACCGTCAAGGGCTTCGAGTCGAGCGCGTGGTTCGGGCTGTTCGGCCCGGCCGGCATGCCGCACGAGACCACGCAGGCGCTGTACCAGGCCGCGCGCAAGGGGCTGGAAACCCCCGCGGTGCGCAAGCGCCTGGAGAACGACGGCGCCCAGCCGATGGGCACGCCGCCCGAGGCCTTCGCCGCGTTCGTGAAGCAGGACGTCAAGCGCTGGGCGGGCGTGGTCAAGTACTCGGGAGCGTCGCCGGAATGAGCACTGTGCCCGCCACGCTCGCGCAGAAGCTGGTGGCACGCGCCGCCGGGCTGGCGCATGCCGAGCCCGGCACCGTGGTGATCTGCCAGGTCGACCTGGCGATGTCGCATGACTCCAGCGGCCCGCGCCGCGTGGCGCCGCTGCTGCAAGAGCTTGGCACCGGGGTCTGGGACCCGTCGCGCTATGTCGTGGTGACCGACCATTTCGTCCCCGGCGGCGACGCCCAGGCCGAATCGATCCTGCGCTTCACGCGCGACTGGACGCGCCAGGCCGGCGCGCACTTCATCGACGCCGAGGGCATCTGCCACGTGGTGCTGCCCGAGCGCGGCCATGTGCTGCCGGGCCGCCTGATCGTCGGCGGCGACAGCCACAGCCCCACCGGCGGCGCCTTCGGCGCGTACATGTTCGGCGTGGGCGCGACCGAGATGGCCGGCGTGCTCGCCACCGGCGAGATCTGGCTGCGGGTGCCGGACACGATCCGGCTGCAATGGGACGGCCAGCTCGCGCCCGGGGTGTGCGCCAAGGACATGATGCTGTTCCTGTGCGCCACGCTGGGCATGGGCGGCGGACGCTACCAGGCGCTCGAATACACCGGCAGTGCGGTCGCCGCGCTGCCGATGCAGGAGCGCATGACGCTCACCAACATGAGCACCGAGCTCGGTGCGCAGACCGGGCTGGTGGCACCCGACGCGGTCACGCTGGACTGGCTGGCGCAGGCCGGCGTGCCGGCACAGACGCTGGCCGCCATCGACCTGGGCCACTGGCGCAGCGATGCCGGCGCGCCGGTGCTGGCCACGCACCGCTTCGACGCCGCCGCGCTGGCGCCGCAAGTGGCCGCGCCGCACTCGCCCGCCAACAGCGCGCCGGTCGACCGCGCCGCCGGCGAGCCGGTGCAGATCGCCTACCTGGGGGCCTGCACCGGCGCCAAGCTGGAAGACCTGCGCATGGCCGCGCGCGTGCTGCGCGGGCGCCGCGTCGCCGCTGGCGTGACGCTGCAGGTGGCGCCGGCCTCGCGCCGCGACCAGTTGCAGGCCGAGCAGGAAGGCACGCTCGGCATCCTCGCCGATGCCGGCGCGATGCTGCTGCCCAATGCCTGCGGCGCCTGCGCGGGCTACGGCGCGGCGCGCTTCCCGGCCGGCAGCCGTGCCATTGCCTCGACCGCGCGCAATTTCTCGGGCCGCATGGGCGACGCCGGCAGCGCGGTATGGCTCGGCTCGCCGATGACGGTGGCCGCCAGCGCCGTCACCGGCCGCATCACCGATCCGCGCACGCTGCTGGAGTAACGCGCGGCCCCCACCTCGTGCCCGCCGCCGGCGGGACAGACTTCCCGCATGACCTCTGCCCTCGCCCCCGCCCCTGCCGGCCGCCTCTGGCGCTTCGGCGACAACATCGACACCGATGCCATGGCCCCCGCCGTGCTGATGAAAGCGCCGCTGCCGGTGCTGGCCAGGCATTGCCTGGCCTCGGTGCGCCCGGAGTTTCCCGGCAGCGTGCGCCCCGGCGACGTGCTGGTGGCGGGCGCCAATTTCGGCATCGGCTCCTCGCGCGAGCAGGCGCCGCAGGCGCTGCGCGAACTGGGCGTGGGCGCGGTGGTGGCGCAATCGTTCGGCGGGCTGTTCTATCGCAACGCCATCAACCTGGGCCTGCCGGTGCTGGTCTGTGCCGACACCAGCCGGCTCGTCGACGGCGCGCACGCGGTGCTGGACCTGGATACCGCACAATTACGGCTCGACGACGGCAGCGTGGCGGCGTGCGAGCCGATTCCGGCATTCCTGCGCGCGATCCTGGCCGCCGGCGGGCTGGTGCCGCACCTGAAGGCGCGCCTGGCGCGCGAACGCGGCCGCCCGCACTGACGCCTGCGCGGCTGCTCAGGCCGCGCGCGGTGTGCGCAGCAGCGCCAGCGCCTCTTCGTCGCTGGTCTGGCTGAAATCGAGGTAGAACGCGCCCACCGCGCCGAAGCTGGGCGGCGTGTTCAGGCAGATCACCTCGTCGGCGGCCGCGGCCAGGCTGGCCAGCCCGTCCTGCGAGCCCACCGGGGTGGCAGCGATCACGCGCGCCGCGCCGGCCATGCGCACGCCTTCGAGCGCGGCGCGCATGGTGGCGCCGGTGGCCACGCCGTCATCGACCACGATCACCACGCGTCCGGCACGGGCCGGCACCGGCTTGCCGCCGCGGTAGCGCTGCTGGCGCCGGGCGATCTCGTCGAGCTGGCGGCCGCGCTCGGCGTCGAAGCTGCCGCTGTCGACGGCGCGCCGCGCCCAGGGGTCGTCATTGACCACCGTGTGCGGTCCGCCGCCGCCGGCATCGCCCTCCACCACCGCGCCGAGCGCCAGCTCCGGGTAGCCCAGCGCGCCGATCTTGCGCACCAGCAGCACGTCCAGCTGCCCGTCCAGCGCGCGCGCCACCTCGAACGCCACCGGCACGCCGCCGCGCGGCAACGCCAGCACCAGCGGCGGCTGGCCCAGCTGCGCGGCACCAAAGCCCAGTCCGGCCAGGTGGCGGCCGAGGTATTGGCCCGCCTCGCGGCGGTCGGCAAAGCACGGGGGCAGGGACATGGCGATTTTCATGGGAGGGGGGACGGCCAGCGCAGGCAGTCCCTCCGCCAAATATAGACCCTGGCACTGCCAGCGGCGGCGGCGCGCGGGCCACATCCGGAGGCAAGCCGCCGCGATCCCGCGCCATTGCATTGGGCGCGCTCGTGCAACAGTGTGTTGAGGCCCGGGTGGCTGACTTCGCCGCAGCGCAGCATTACGATGGCCGCTGGCGCTGACAACGCCGGACCGACATTGCCGGGCAGGCCACCGTGCCCGCCCGGCCCGATTGCATGAGCCCTGACATGACCACGCCCTCCCCCGCCCGCGCCGCGACGGCGCAGACCCAGCACGACAGCACGGCAGACGTTTCCCCGCTCGCCGCCCCGGACATTCCGTTCGGTTCTCTCGAAGCCGCCGCGATGGCCGAACTGCCCTACACCTTCCGCCCGGCCGGCACCTGCACCCGCTACTACAACGAGTTCTTCGGCTGAAGCTCAGGCGGCGCGCCGGCCGCCATCACGGTCTCGCACAACGCGGCCAGCCGCGCCGCCATGTCGCGCGCCGCGGCGGGCAGGTCCGGCTGCGCGTGCAGGCTCAGTTCGATATCCGGCACCGCGGCGGGCCAGCCGTGCTCCAGCACGGTGTGATGCGCCGTGGCCAGCCGCCGCGGCAGCAGCGTCACGCCCAGGCCGTCGGCGACCGCCGCGAGGATGCTGGCCAGGCTCGCGCTGACAAAGGCCACGCGCCAGCGCCGGCCGCCGGCGTCGAGTGCGTGCGTCATCTCGCCGCGGTACAGCCCGCCCACCGGGAATGCCACCAGCGGCACCGGGTCGCGTGCCACCGCCGGACGGCTGCGGCTGTCGATCCAGCATAGCGGCTCGGGCCAGCTGGCCAGCCCCGGGGCCTGGCCGGTGCGCTGCTTGACCAGCACCAGGTCCAGCTCGCGGTCCTGGAAACGCTGCCACAACTCGTGGCTCATGCCGCTGGTCACCTCCAGCCGCATGCCCGGCCAGTCATCGGCAAACCCCGCCAGCACCGGCGTCAGTGGCCGCGCGGCAAAGTCCTCGGGCACGCCCAGCCGGATCTCGCCCTGGCCGGCGCTCTGGCGCAGTTGCCCGACCGCCTCCGCCATCAACTGCTGCAGCCGGCGCGCATAGCCCAGCAGGCGCTCGCCTTCCGGCGTGGTGGTGACATAGCGCCCGCCCCGGTCCAGCAGCACGCAGCCCAGCTGCTCCTCCAGCCGGCGCACCTGCTGGCTGACGGTGGACTGGGTCAGGTGCACGCGCTGCGCGGCACGGGTAAAGCTGCCGCTCTCGGCGACGGCGACAAAGCTCTGCAGCAGCACGGGGTCAAGGCGAGGGTCCTGCATGGCGGCGTATCCATTGGTTTTTCCACTGCCGGCGATTTCATCATTTAATTTCCCAATTACCAAGCGCCGGCGTAGAGTTTCGGCACGATGCCCCGGCTTGCGTCCGGGCGCCATCGCCCCGACTCCACGCACCATGCCGCGTTGCACGCGAGCATGTTTGTACCCACTTTTTCTGCCAATCATGACTACTCACCAGGAATTCATGCGCGAGGCGGTACGCCTCGCGGTGGCCAACCGTGACCGCGGCGCGCGCCCGTTCGGCGCCGTGCTGGTGCTGGACGGCGAAACCGTCGCCACCGGCGTCAACGACATCGTTCACAGCCACGACCCCACCACCCATGCCGAGATGGAGGCGGTGCGCGCCGCCGCGCGCAAGCTGGGCCGGCCCGACCTGCGCGGCAGCGTGGTCTATGCCAGCGGCCACCCGTGCCCGATGTGCCTGGCGGCGATGACCATGGCCGGGGTGCAGGCGGTCTACTACGCCTTCGACAACCAGGATGCCGCGCCCTACGGCATGTCGAGCGAGGCCGCCTACCAGGCGCTGCGCCTGCCGCTCGACCCGCCGCCGCTACCGCTGACGCGGGTGCCGGTCGACCTCTCCGCCGCGCAGCTCTACGGCATGCGCCCGCGCCGTGGCTGAGGGCGCGCGCCCACCGCGCCCCGCTCCACCGCGCTGGCTGGTGCTGGCGGCCGTGGCCGGCATCGGCCTGAACCTGCGGCCGTTCCTGACCGCGGTGGGGCCGCTGGCGCCGGCCATCCGTGGCGGCACTGGCCTGAGCTACCAGGGCATGGCGTGGCTGACGCTGCTGCCAATGCTGCTGATGGGAGTGGGCGCGTTCTTCGGCCCGGCGATCCGCGCGCGGCTGGGCGCACGCGCCGCGGTGCTGGGCGCGCTGGCCCTGCTGGGCGCCGGCTGCGCGCTGCGGCTGGGCGTGGCCGGCGGGACCTGGCTGATCGCCTCGGCGGCGCTGTGCGGGCTGGGCGTGGCGGTGGTGCAGGCGGCGTGCCCGGGGCTGGTCAAGCAGGAGTTCCCGGCGCGCGTGGCGCCGGTGATGGGACTGTATTCGGCCGCGCTAATGGGCGGCGGCGCGCTGGGCGCGCAGCTGTCGCCCTATGTGACCGAGCTGGCCGGCAGCTGGCGCGAGGCGCTGGCGCTTTGGGCCGTGCCCGCGCTGGCGGCGCTCGCGCTGGCGTGGGTGGCGCTGCCGCGGGGGCCGGCCGGCCAGCAGACACTGGCGCCGGCCGCGCCGTCTGGGCGCCCGCCCGTCGCCGCCGGAAAGACCCGCGCGCTGCTACGGCGCCCGCGCACCTGGCTGCTGATGATCAGCTTCGGCGTGATGAACGGCGGCTATGCCTCGCTGGTGGCGTGGCTGGCGCCGTTCTACCAGAGCCATGGCTGGAGCGCGCCGGCCAGCGGCTCGCTGGTGGCGCTGATGGCGGTGGCGCAGGCCGCCGCGGCGCTGCTGCTGCCGACGCTGGCGGCGCGCCGCCTGGACCGGCGCGCGTGGATGGCGCTGGCGCTGGCCATGCAGGTTGCGGGCTTCGCCGGGCTGGCGCTGTGGCCGGAGGTCGCGCCGCACGCCTGGGCCGTGATCGGCGGCGCCGGCCTGGGCGGCTGCTTTGCGCTGTACCTGGTGGTGGCGCTGGACCACCTGCCCGACGCCGACAGCGCCGGCGCGCTGAGCGCGGTGATGCAGGGCGGCGGCTTCCTGCTGGCGTCGCTGGCACCGTGGATCACCGCCATGTTGCAGGCCCGCACCGGCAGCTTCGCCACGGGCTGGTGGTACCACCTGGCGTGCGCGGCGGTGGTCGGCGTGCTGACCATGCGGCTGGACCCGGCGCGCTACGGCGCGTCCTTTGCTTTGCCGGCGCCCGCCGGCTGCGCGCGGCAGGCGGGATGAAACCGGCCAGGTCAAGCTGACGGCGCGCGGCAGATTCCAGGCTGGCCGTCAGCCGGCGCGAGCTGCGGGTCAGCGGGTCAGCGGGTCAGCGGGCCGGCGCGGCCTCCACCACGGCCGTGGCATCCGCCGGCGCCCGCTCCTGCGGCAGCGCGAACAAGGCCGCGGCAGGCGGCGACAGGCCCTGCAGCCATTGCAGGGCAAGCACGATAAGCATGACCGGCATGGCGCCTCCTTCCCGCATCCGTGGCCACTTCTCACTGGTATAGCCCATCGCGTCCGGGCGGCGCCTCATGCCGACGCGCCGCATTGCCATTGCGTACCCGTTTCTGCGTGTTCGCGGGGGCCGGCCTGGACACCGTAGCGGCCGCACTCAGCCTGCCTGTCTTGCTAGATTTATTTCCCATGTAACGTCACATTACCTTCGACGCGGTGCCCGCGAGCCGATCGACGGGTCCGCCTTATTGCCCGCAAAGCGTTGCCTGGCAAGGGTTTCCGGAGGGGCATGCGGGCGCCGCGGCGGCTGGCTCGAGCCGTCGCCCCATGTGAGACAGGCTTACAAGTGCAAGCGCGCAGCGCGGCAGCCGGCCGCTACATTGAAGCCGTGTCCAACGCGATCCCGCCAGGAGCCAAGATGAAACGAGCCCTCTCGCTGGTGGTGCTGCTGTCTACCACCGCCGCACTGCTTTCCGCCTGCATCGTGGTGCCCCCGCGCGGCGGCCCGCCGCCGCGCCACCACCATCACCACTACTGATTCCGCCACCGCCCAAAGGAGCCCTCCATGAAACGCCAACTCCTGCTTGCTGCAGCCGTCCTTGCCACGGGCGGCGCCTTCGGACTGACCGCCCCTGCCGAAGCCCATCAGGCGCCGATCGCCCGCGGCTACGGCCATCCGCCGCCGCCGCCGCGCTATGAGCCGCACCCGGCCGCGCGCCGCGGCCAGGTCTGGGTGCCGGGCCACTGGGAAGCGCGCGGCGGACGCTACGCCTGGCGCGGCGGCTACTGGCAGCCGCAGCGCGTGGGCTACCGCTATGTGCCCGAGCGCTGGGTACGCGGCCCGCACGGCTGGGTCATGCGCCCGGGCCGCTGGGTACGCTGAGCCGGGCCGCCGGCGCCATCATCCCGCCGCGCGGCCTGCTCCCCACCGATGGGTGGTGGCAAGCCCGTCGCGGCCGGTGGCGCCGGCGCCGCAGCGCTCAACCATGGTGGTAGCCGCGCCTCATCCAGATGCACTAGACCATGTGCGCGACGTGCCGGCAAATCTGCCGGATTGATTTCACAACCAGCATTTCCGGGGCGCGTTTCATAATTGGAGCAGCACCGCTGATGGTGTATTCCGGACACCCCTCAATAGGGTTATAAAACCGTCATATCCGGCCAAAGATAATAGAATCTGTTTCAGATTTGCAACCAATTAAACTCTGAATGTCACATCGATGAAACCACCGGGAACGGCGTCAGCGCGGCGTTTGCGGAACCTGGCAGGTATAAATACGATATATTTGAAAGGATTATGAAGGTCCTTTCATTCCCTCCTTCATTCCACCCCGTACCCCCTTGCTTGCATTCCCCTCCCCCAGCCCATAAGATGAATTCCAACTGATTTAGGAGTAACAAGCACCCGGGTTCGGATTCGGGGTCATCCTTCCAGCCATGGGCAAGTTCCAGCCACAACAACGGAACCGCCCGGCATGGAAGCATGGGGGTCAGCCACAGAGCCAGTCACCAGTCACCAGCCAGCGCGGTGACGGCGGTCCTGTTACGTCTTCCATACGCAAAGCGCCCCACCGTCCGCCCCCGGGTAAAAACGGGGAGTGAAGTCCATGAATGCGTTGCTGATCGAGGAGCATCCGCTGCTCCGGCTCGGGCTGTTGCAGATGCTCGAGAACATCCAGGAATCCGCGCAGGTGGCGGCCATTGCACCCGCGGATATGGCCAGGCTGGACGCCCGGCACCAGAACGCCGACCTGCTCGTATTCGGCATGCCCGCCGACCCCGCGCCGGGCTGGGTGCTGCTGGAACAGGCCCGCCAGACGCTCGCGCCGCAACGCATCCTGATCCTGGCCGACACCCTGCCCTTGCATGTGCCCACCGCGGACAGCGCGCGCGGCATCTGCGGCTGCCTGCCCAAGTCCGCCTCGCTGGCAGTGATCGAGGCTGCCATCCGCATGGCCGTGTCGGGCGTACAGGGGCTGCTCTTCACCGCCGAGACCGGCACCCTGCCCTCGGCATCGCGCTCGGCCATGCCCGTCACGCAGTCACTCGCCTCGGCTGCGCCGCTGCCGCTCAGCGCCGCGCATCCGGCCCAACCGCCGGGGGAGCAGCTGGCGCTGGCGTCCTGCGCCAGCACCCCCCGCGCCGCCCTGCGTACCACCGTGGCGCTGCGCGACCTGACCGAGCTGCGGCCCGGCCAGCCGCTGTCCGCGGCGGCCCCGGCGCCGGTTTCGCCCGCACCCACTGCCATGCCGCTGGCCGAGGAAGAACCCGGCTACGACGAAGCTGAGATGCTGAAGATCACGCCGCGCCAGTACGAGGTGCTGGTGCTGCTGGCGCGCGGCTATCCGATCAAGACCGTCAGCCGCATGCTCAACATCTCGGTGGCGACGGTGAAGAGCCACGCCTGCACGCTGTACCAGCGGCTCAAGGTGCGCAACAAGGGCGAGGCGGTCTACGCCGCCCTGCAGCGGGGCGCCACGCTGGAATGGGTCAGCGGCGACGAACGCATCACGCGCGAAACCAATGGCGCCGGGGTGGCGCCAAGGCGCAACGAACCGCCGTGCCAGGCGGTCAGGCCGGCGGTCTGAAGCCGGGCTGAAGGTTTTGCCGCGCGCCGCGCCCGCACAGACGGGCCGGCGCCAAGCCGGCGCTTGCCGGACGGGAGGGGTCATCATGCAAGCCAGCACGTTCTTGCCCAGCTTTTCCGTGTGCGTCAGCACGCGCGACCATCCGGACGGATTGCGCCGGACCTTGCAGTCGATCGCGGCGTCGACCACGCCGCCGCACCAGCTGATCGTCTGCGACGACAGCAGCCACGACGCCACGCGCGCGCTGATGCGCGACGCCTACCCCGACATCCCCTGCCTGGATGGTCCGCGGCGCGGCGCCGCCGCCAGCCGCAACCGCCTGCTGCGCGCGGCCACCGGCACCCATGTGCTGTTTCTGGACGACCACGCCACGCTGGGCCCGACCTTCCTGCAGCAGATGGGCGAGCGCCTCGCCGACGACTTCATCTACCGGGTCGCCGCGGGCGGCAACGCCGACGCGCTGGTGCTGACCGGCACGGCGATGCGCGCCGGCGAATGCCTGCGGCCGCAGCGCGAGGATTTCCTGGGCCAGCCTTTGCGCCAGCCGCCGCGCCGTGGCGCGCGGGCGCGGCCGCTGTGCGCGGTGGTGCTGCCAAGCACGGTATTCCCGCGCGCGCTGCTGGAGCGGCTGCCGTTCGACGAATGCCTCGATGCCGACTACGACGTCGCCGACCTGACCGGACGCGCAGTCTACGGCTGCGGCTGCCGCATCGAGCTGATTCCCAGCGCGGTCAATCAGCTCGATGCCCAGCGGCCGCCGCCCTGCGCGGGAAGCCCGGCCGCCGATGCCGCGCGCATGGTCACGATGCTGCATCGGTACTGGCGCAGCCAGCACCGCCATGACAAGGCCGCGCTGTTCATGATGCTGGCGTTGCCGCACAACCTGGGGCACCACCTGCACCGCAGCGGCTGGCGCGGCGTGGCGCCGTTCTGGGCCACCACGCGCCTGCTGTGGCAGCACTTGCGGCTTGCGCCCGGCCATGACGCCACCGCAGAGCGCGCCGGCGCCGAGGTCACGACACCGATGCCGCGCACCTGATCCGTGGCGCAGCGCCCACACGGCAGGCCGCCGTTGTGTGGGGTAGCAGACGGTGCGGCGCCGCAGCGCGGCGCTACAGTCGCCCCACTTGCTAACGGATCAGAGCCATGGGCGCAAACGAGCTGGACACACTCGGTCATATCACCGCCACCGGGCCGGAACGAGCCGCGCCGCGCGGGCGCAACGGCGTCCGGCGTGCGCTGATCACCGGCATCACCGGGCAGGACGGCTCGTACCTGTGCGAGCTGCTGCTGGGCAAGGGCTATGAAGTGCATGGCATCAAGCGGCGCAGCTCGCTGTTCAACACCGAGCGCATCGACCACCTGTACCAGGATCCGCAGGCGCAGGAGCGCCGCCTGATCCTGCACCACGGCGACATGACCGACACCGCCAGCCTGGTGCGCGTGGTGCAGCAGTCGCAGCCCGACGAGATCTACAACCTCGCCGCGCAGAGCCACGTGCAGGTCTCGTTCGAAGAGCCCGAATACACCGCCAACACCGACGCCATCGGCACGCTGCGCCTGCTCGAGGCGATCCGCATCCTGGGCATGGAAAAGCTCACGCGCTTCTACCAGGCCTCCACCTCCGAACTCTACGGGCTGGTGCAGGAGATCCCGCAGAAGGAAACCACGCCGTTCTATCCGCGCAGCCCGTATGCCGCGGCCAAGCTCTATGCCTACTGGATCACGGTGAACTACCGCGAGGCCTATGGCATGTACGCCTGCAACGGCATCCTGTTCAACCATGAAAGCCCGGTGCGCGGCGAGACCTTCGTCACCCGCAAGATCACGCGCGCGATCGCGCGCATCGCGCTGGGGCTGCAGGAAACGCTGTACCTGGGCAACCTGTCGGCGCTGCGCGACTGGGGCCATGCGCGCGACTACGTCGAGATGCAGTGGCTGATGCTGCAGCAGCCGGCGGCGGAGGACTTCGTCATCGCCAGCGGCGAGCAGCACAGCGTGCGCGAGTTCGTGCAGCGCGCGGCGCGCGAGCTGGGCATCACCATCACCTTCCATGGCAGCGGCGTCGACGAGGTCGGCATCGTCGAGCATGTCGATCCGCCCGCGCGCGGCGGCGGCATCGCACCGGCGTGCAAGCCGGGCGAGATCGTGGTGCGGGTCGATCCGCGCTACTTCCGCCCGACCGAGGTGGAAACCCTGCTCGGCGATGCCAGCCGCGCGCGCGAGCGCCTGGGCTGGAGCCCGCGCATCGGCTTTGCCGAACTGGTCCGGGAAATGATCGAGGCCGACTACGCCGCGGCGCGCCGCGACGCGCTGGTCAGGCTGGCCGGCTTCCAGGCCTTCAACCATCTTGAGTAGCCGCGTGCACGGCCACCGCGAGGATCCCATGAACCAGGCCCTGGCAGCGCGCCCGCGCATCTTTGTCGCCGGCCATCGCGGCATGGTCGGCTCGGCCATCGAGCGTGCGTTGCGCGCGCAGGGCGGCGCCGATATCGTCACGCGCACGCACGTCGAGCTGGACCTGTGCGACCAGGCGCAGGTGCAGGCGTTCTTCGCCAGCCAGCGCATCGACGCGGTCTACCTGGCCGCCGCGCGCGTCGGCGGCATCCATGCCAACCATACCTACCCGGCCGAGTTCATCCACCAGAACCTCGCCATCGCCACCAACGTGATCCATGCCGCCTGGCAGGCCGGCGTGCGGCAGCTGCTGTTTCTGGGATCGAGCTGCATCTACCCGCGGCTGGCGCCGCAGCCGATCCCCGAAGCCGCGCTGCTGACCGGCGCGCTGGAGCCGACCAACGCGCCCTACGCCATCGCCAAGATCGCCGGCATCATGCTGTGCGACAGTTACAACCGCCAGTACGGTACCGATTACCGCTGCGTGATGCCGACCAACCTCTATGGGCCCGGCGACAACTACCACCCCGCCAACAGCCATGTGATACCCGGACTGGTGCGCCGCTTCCACGACGCCCGCCTGGCCGGCAGCGCGCGCGTGTCGGTGTGGGGCACCGGCAAGCCCTTGCGCGAATTCCTGCACGCTGACGACCTGGCGCGTGCCTGCCTGCATGTGATGGCGCTGTCCGCACCGGCCTACCGCGAGGCCGCGCCCGCGGGCTTGCTCAACGTCGGCAGCGACGACGAGGTCTCGATCGGCGCGCTGGCGGCACTGGTGGCGCAGGTCACCGGTTATCGCGGCACCATCGCTTTCGAAACCGACAAGCCCGACGGCACGCCGCGCAAGCGCCTCGACAGCAGCGCCATCATGCGCACCGGCTGGCGCCCGCGCATTGCGCTGCGCGACGGCCTGCGCGGCGTCTACGAAGAGGCCTGCCGCACCGGCACCTTGCGTGGCGGCATCGCGGCCGCGCTGGCCTGACCCCGAGCGCGCGCGGAGCGGCCATGAAGATCCTGATCTACTGCCAGAACTACGCGCCCGAACTGACCGGCATCGGCAAGTACACCGGCGAGCAGGCGCAATGGCTGGCCGCGCGCGGGCATGAGGTGCGCGTGGTCTGCGCCCCGCCGTACTACCCCGCATGGCGCGTCGGCGACGGCTACAGCGCCTGGCGCTATACACGCGAGACGCACGGCGGCGTGACGGTCTACCGCGCACCGGTGTGGGTGCCGCGCAAACCGTCCGGACTGCTGCGCATCCTGCACCTGATGAGCTTTGCGCTGAGCAGCGTGCCGTGCATGGCGGCACAGCTGCGCTGGCGTCCCGAGGTGATCTTCGCGGTCGAGCCCACGCTGATGTGCAGCCCGGCGGCGCTGCTGCTGGGCAGCTGCACGCGCGCGCGCACCTGGCTGCATGTGCAGGACCTGGAAGTCGATGCCGCGTTCGCGCTTGGGGTGCTGCGCCATCCGCTGCTGCGCCGCCTGGCCACGCGCATGGAGCGCGCGCTGACCACGCGCTACCACCGCGTCTCGACTATCTCGCAGGCCATGGCGGAGGCGCTGCGCGCCAAGGGCGTCAGCCCCGCGCGCCTGCAGCTGCTGCCCAACTGGGCCGACCTGCACGAGGCCCCGGCCGACGCGGCGCTGGGGTTCCGGCACGGCCTGGGCATCCCCGCCGACGCGGTGATCGCGCTGTACGCCGGCAACATGGGCAACAAGCAGGGCCTGGAAGTGCTCGCCGATGCCGCGCAGGCGCTGCAGGGCCACCCGCGCATCCACATGGTGCTGTGCGGCGACGGCAGCGGCCGCGCCGCGCTGCAGGCACGCTGCGCCGGCCTGGCACGCGTGCATTTCCTGCCGCTGCAGCCGCAGGCGCAGTTCCACGCCATGATGGCGGCCGCGGACATGCACCTGTTGCCGCAGCGCGCCGATGCCGCCGACCTGGTGATGCCGTCGAAGCTCACCGGCATGCTGGCGAGCCGGCGCGCGGTCATTGCCACCGCGCAGCCCGATACCGAGCTGGGCCGCCTGGTGGCCCGCGTGGGCGTGCTGGTGCCGCCCGGCGACGCCAGCGCGCTGGCGCACGCCATTGCCACCCTCGCCTGCCAGCCGCAGCGGCGCGCCATGCATGCCGCCGCGGGCCGCGCCTGGGCCGAAGCCCACCTCGGCCGCGACGCGGTGCTGGCGCAACTGGAGTGCGCACTGCAGGCACTGGTATCGCCGCCTGCCGCGCAAGACGCCTCCGCGGTGGCCTGAGCGCCGCCGCGGCCAACGCAACGCCCAAGGGGGAACCCGACATGAGTCCTGACACCGCGACCACGCACCCCGCGCTGGTGCAACGCCTGATGCGAACCATCAAACCCCTGGTGCCCGCCTGGCTGCGCACCTACTACCACGTGCGCCGCGAGCAGCAGCATGACGCACGCTACGGCGCCAAGCCGCCGGGCGAAGTGTTTTCCGACGTCTACCACAGCAGCCTGTGGGGCGAGGCCGACGAGCCGGGCTTCTTCAGCGGCACCGGCTCGCACGATCCGCGCATCGTCGAGCCCTATGCCGAGGCGGTCACCGCGCTGCTGCGCGAACTGCCGCGCAAGCCCGACGTGGTCGACCTGGGCTGCGGCGACTTCCATATCGGCAGCCGCATCCGCCCCGCCTGCGGGCGCTATGTGGCCTGCGACGTGGTGGCGCCGCTGATCGCGGCCAACCGCGCGCGCTACGCCCATCTCGACGTGGATTTCCGCTGCCTCGACATTGCCGGCGACGAGCTGCCCGCGGGCGACGTGGTGTTCCTGCGCCAGGTGCTGCAGCACCTGGACAACGACAGGATCGCGCGCGTGCTGGCCAAGCTGCACCGCTACCAGGTGCTGGTGCTGACCGAACACCTGCCGCTGGCGCCGGACTTTCCGCCCAACGCCAAGAAGCGGCTGGGGGCCTCGACGCGCCTGGCGCGCATGGTGCCGAGCGGCGTGGTATTGACCGCGCCGCCGTTCAACCTGAAGCCGGTGCACAGCCGCGTGCTGTGCGAGGTGCGCGAAGGCGCGGGCGTGATCCAGACCGTCGCCTACATCCTGCATTGAGCCGGCGCCCGCGCAACGGCTGCGTTGTGCGGGCCTGCCCCGGCCCCCGCCGGGGTCTGCTGATCTCAACTGGTCTCAACTGGTCTCAGCTGGCCTCGGCCTCCGCCGCCGCAGTGGCCGAGGCCGGGGCCAGCGCGGCCAGGTAGATGGCCTCGTACTGGTCCAGCGCGCGCTCCGCGGAGAAATGCCGCACCCACGCCAGCGAGTCGGCCGAGAGCTGGTCGAGCCGCGCCTGTGGCCACGACAGCAGCTCCAGCAGCACGCCCACGTTGCGCCGGGCCCAGGCCTGCGCCTGGTCCGGTTCCATCGGCTCCATCAGCAGCGCCAGCCCGCCGCCGATCTCCTGCATCGGCGCCCGCGCCGTGGTCAGCACCGGGATGCCGCATGCCATGGCCTCGATCACGGGCCAGCCGAAGCCCTCTTCCAGGCTCGGGAACAGCAGCACCGCCGCAAGCGCATAGGCGGCGTGCACGGCCGCGGTGGACATGCCCTCCAGGAAGCGCACCTTGCCGCCCAGCCGCTCCGCGCCGGCGGCCAGCTCGCGCATGGCGGGAGTCGGCTCGGGGCCGATCATCCACAGCGGGCGCGGCGCCGCAGCGGCACCGCTGCCACCGCCCGCGCTGCTGGCCTCGCAATAGGCCTGGTATAGCGCCAGCACGCCTTCGCGGTTCTTGTACCACTGGTTGCCGCCGATATGGACCAGCATGCCGGGCTCGATATCGTCGATGCTGGCCGCGCGCAGCCGGCGCATGGCGACATCCGGCGCGAGCGGGAGGAACGGGTAGTTGAGGCCGTTGTGCACCACCCGCACGCGCGGCCTCGGCCCCGGATGCAGGCGCAGCAGGTCGTGCGCGGTCTTCTCCGACACCGCGACAAAGTTCCGCCCCAGCCCAATGCCGCGCAGGATCAGCGCCTGGTAGAGCCGCCCGCTGGCCGACAGCTGGCGCCCGGGAAACTCGCCGGCGGCGGTGCGCTGCGCGATGAAGTCGTGGCAGTGGATCACATGCGGGCGCCGGTGCAGCAGCCACATCCACATGCCCAGCGAATGGTCGGTCAGCACCACCAGCGCGCCGGCGCCCTCGCGCCGCAGCCGCCACCACGCCCACGCGGGAAACAGCATGTACTGGTCGACATAGCCGAGCCACTTGCGCAGGCCCGGGCGCGTCGACAGCCGCACCAGCACGGCGGGCGGGGTCCATAGCTGGGCCTCGTGGCCGCGCTCGCGCATGCCCTCGACGATCATGGCCGCGAAGCGGTCCATGCTGTGGCTGCCGAAAAAGACGGGATGACCGAACAGGATGAGCCTCATATTGCTTTTCTTCGCGGATCGATGTGGATGCCCGATGGGATGCGTGGCCCGCAGCGTGCCGCTAGCGCGCGTGTCGTCGCCGCGGCCGTGCGCGCTTGTTCGCGCCCGTCAGCCGCCCCTGCCGCTCCAGCCGCGTGACCGCCATGGTGAAGCCGACAAAGAGAAAGCCCAGCACGTTGGCGGTGAGCTGGCCGATCAGCGACCACGTCAGCAGGCACAGCGTGCTCACCAGCCACAGCAGGATGGCAAAGCAGTTGCCGGTGCGGCGCGCCGCGCCGATCGCAAGCCACATGCCGGCCACGCACACCGCGAACTTCAGCGCCACGTACAGATAGCCCAGCAGGCCGGCCTCCTCGATGGTGCGCCCGGTCTCGGTCTCGGACAGCATGAAGGTGATTTCGCCGCGCTCGAGATAGCTGGCCAGGTTGCTGCCGCGCCCCAGCCCCGCGCCCAGCAGGGTCGGCCTGGCATAGGCCTCGCTCTCGCCCAGGAACATGGTGCCGACGCGGTCGCCGAAGTCTTCGTCTTCGGCGGCGTCGTGGAAGCGCTGCGCCGTGCTTTCGACGGACTCGCTGAACACGGCCATGCCGACCGCCCCCATCACCATCGCCGCGCCGAGCCAGACCAGCACGCGCCGCCTGGCCACGCTGCGCCCGAACGTCAGGGTGCACAGCGCCGCCACTGCGAACAGGCCCGGCAGCAGCAACACGGTGGCGCGCGAACCGCTGACCAGCACGCTGACCAGCAGGCAGCCCAGCACCACCAGCGCATACAGCCAGTGCCGCTTGCCGTCGCCGCCGAGCACGTATTGCAGTGCAATCGGCATGGTGATCGCCAGGAAGGTGGTGTAGCCCAGCGTGAACGAGAAGGTGCCGGTAGTGCGCACGATGTCGCCGACCATCATGAAGACCCGGTCTTCGTCGCCGTCGACCTGCCGGTTCAGGAAGCTGCCGGGCGGCAGGAAGTGCTGCATCACCACCAGCGGCGCCATCAGCACCATCAGCACCAGCGTGGTCTTGCAGATCGCCGCAACGTCCTCGGGCTCGAGCAGCAGCGCCGCTGCCACGCCGAACCACACATAGAGCAGCCAGAAGCGCAGCCCGACCAGCATGATGGCGAGCGTGCCGTCGCCGGCGATGGTCTGCACCAGCCCCCACGCCAGCACCAGCGCGCTCCACAGCAGCAGCAGCCGCATCGCCGGCCGCGCCGGCGTGAAGCCGCCATAGCGCATCGCGTAGTAGATGCCATAGACCGCCAGCAGGTCGCGCAGCAGCACCAGCGGCAGGCTCAGCGAGCCCGCCACCCACTTGCGCGCCGCGCCTTCCAGGACGGCCACCAGGAACACCAGCAGGAACACGGTGCCGAAGGTGGTGCGGGCATGCCGGCGGATGCGCGAGCGCGCCGGCGGCGCCAGGGGTGCGGCGGAGTGGCTCAGCATAGCGTCGCGATGGTTGCGACCGCGGCGCGGCGATACCTGGCCCAGGTGTACTTCTCCCCGGCCAGGCTCGCATAAGGGCGCGCCTCGTCCAGGCTGGCGCGTACCGTGGCAAGCTCCAGCATGCGGTCATACAAGGATTGCGCGCTGACCTGGACGACCCAGCCCGCGCGCGGGAATTCCCGCAAGATCTCCTTGGCCCCGACCCGCTCCGACACCAGCGCCGGCGTGCCGCAGGCGAGCGCCTCGGCCACCACCATGCCGAAGGAATCGAAGCGCGACGGCAGCACCAGGCAATCGGCGTCAGCCAGCTCCTGGTAGAGCGCCGGTTGCGGCAGCGCGCCGAGCAGCGTGACCCCGGGCGTCGACGCCAGTGCCGCGGCCAGCGCGGGCTCGGCGCCGCCGCCGGCCACCGCGAGCTCGGCCTCGGGCACGCGCGCGCGCACCATGGCGAAGGCCTGTTGCAGCAGGTCGACCGCCTTGAGCGTGGTCAGCCCGCCGGCATACAGGAAGCGCGTGCCGGCGCGCGTGCGCCGGCGCTGCACGTTGCCGGGCAGGCTGGCGCCGAGCAGGATCGGCCTGAGCTTGGCGTCCGGCACGCCGGCCTGGGCATAGGTCTGCGCGGCGAATTCGGAGCAGGTGATGACCAGGTCCGCCAGCTCCACCTCGCGGTCCTTGCGCGCGTCGATGCAGGCCAGGTAGGGATCGGGCTGCAGCCCCAGCAGGGCCGCCGCGGTCGCGCGATGCACCGCCGGCGCGTCGAGCACGCAGCGCGCGCCGATACGGCGGGCCGCCTCGAAGGTCTGCATCGCCGAGTTCTCGTAGGCCACCACCACGTCGGGGCGCAGCGCCTCGACGCGCCGCGCCGCCCATGCATCGAACAGGTGGAACACGCGGTGCGCATAGGCCGACTGCGACATGCGCAAAAAGCGGTTGAGCCCGACGCGGCGGTGCAGCCCCAGCTTGAGCATGGCCGGAAAGCACAGCGGGTGGCGGCGCAGGGCCTGCGGGATGCCGACCTCGCGCACCTTGGCGCCGAGCGCGGGCGGCAGCCACCACGGCACCGGCTCGCCCGGCCCGCGCACCGGCACGCCCGACCAGTACTGGCACAGCAGCCCCTGCTCGTGGAGCGCCTGCGCCATCTGGTGCGAATGCTGCAGGCCGGGGTGGGTGACCAGGACCTTCATGGGCGGCCCCCGTCGACGCTCAGCACCGGCGGCGGCAGCAGCCGCCCGGCACGGATCGCGCCCGCCAGCTCGCACAGCACCGCGGCGCCAAGCCCGGACGCCAGGCCGGCCTCGAACCACAGCACGCCGCGCAGCGTGGTCAGGTCCAGCAGGTGAGGCGCGACCAGGCACCAGGCGATCACCACCGGCACCTGCATGTAGTTGAAGTGGTTCAGGCCGCGGTTGGCCAGCAGTTCCCAGGCCACGCCGGCAATGCTGTAGGCGCCGGCGCCCAGGCAGGCGATCAGCAGCTCGGAGCTCAGGCCGGCGTAGTTGGCCCCGACCAGGCGCAGCAGCAGCCCGGGCCACAACCAGGCCAGCAGCACCAGCGTGCCGGCCGGCAGCGAACCCAGCAGCAGCCAGCCCAGGTACTGGCGCAGCACGTGCTCGCGCGCCTGCGCGAAGCGCGGCACGACATACGCGCCCACCACGATGCTGACCGGCACCAGCAGCTGGCCGATGCGCGACAGCGCGCCGATCGCCGCGGTCTGGCTGACCGCGCCGTAGAACGCGACGATGGCGAAGGCGAACTGCGACTGCAGGCAATAGAACGCGTCCATGGGAATCTGGCGGCGCGTGATGGCGCGGATCGAACGCTGGTCCTCGGCCACCGGCTCGGCGGCCCGCGCCGGCAGCTCGCGGCGCAGCCAGCGGCGCACGAACGGCACGCGCAGGCCGGCGAAGAGCGTGTTGACCAGGCTGGCCGCCAGCGCGCTCTGCCATCCAAGCAGGTAGACGCCCCATGACAGCAGCAGCCGCGCGCCCGACAGGCTGGCATCGAGTGCCTGCAGCGCCGGTGCGCGGTTGGCGAACAGCAGCACCTGGTCCACCACGCGCGACTGCATGTCGAAATACCACATCGTCAGCAGCGTCAGCAGCAACGCGGCGATCAACGCCAGCGACGCATGGTTGCGGTACATCAGCACGCCGGCGACGATCAGCAGCGGCGGCAGCAGGAAGGCCGAGATGCGCTTGCGCTGCGCCAGCGCGGCGCGCGTGGCCTGCGCCGCGCGCTCGCGGTCTGGCCAGGTGCGCCCCAGGATGGCATTCAGCCCGAAATGGATGCCGCCCTTGGTGACGATCGACATGGCGCCGACGATGGCGCCGGTGACGGTATAGATCGCGTAGTCGCCGACGCTGAGCCAGTGCGCCAGCAGCAGGCCGGTGATGGCGCCGAGCCCCTGCGACAGCACCGCGAAGACGAAGATGCGCAGCGCTTTCATGGCGTGCCGCCCGGCGTGGCAGTGGTGGCGGCATCGGCGGCAGGCGCCGGCACCGGCCGCTCGCTCAGGATCTCCAGCAGCCGCTGCGCGCTCTGGCGCACCTCGAAGCGTCGCTGGAAGCAGGCTTGCGCCTGCACCCGCATGCGCGCCTGCGCGCCGGGATCGGCCTGCAGCCACTGGCGCAGGCACGCGCCGGTGCCCTCGGCGGAATCGGCGCCGGCCAGTCCGGCGCCGTCGGCAACGATTTCGCGCCAGATATTGACCTTGTCCGATATCAGCACCGGCACGCCGCAGCCCAGCGCCTCGGCCACGGCCACGCCAAAGTTCTCCTGGTGCGACGGCAGGGCAAAGACTTCGGCCGCGTGATAGGCGCCCCACTTCAGGTCGCCCGACAGCATGCCGGTCCAGCTGAGCCGCTGCGCCAGCCCCAGGCGTTCGGCCTGGCGCACCAGCCGCTCGCGCAGCGCCGCCTCCACCGGCCCTGCCAGCACCAGCTGCAGCCGCGGGTCGGCACCGGCCACACCGGCAAAGGCTTCGACCAGCAGGTCGCAGCCTTTCTTTTCGTGGATCCGGCCGAGGAACAGCACGATGCGCTTGCCGCGCAGTGCCGGGAACGCAGTGAAGAACGCCTCGCGCAACGGCATGGCCGCGGTGGGTGGCTGGGCGGTGCCGTAGCCGGCCACCAGCCCGCGGCAGCGATAGGGCCAGAACGCGTTGCGCGAACGCCGCTGCTCTTCCTCGCAGGTGAACAGCACCGCGCGCGCGCCGCGCAGCACCCAGTACTCACCCAGCAGCCAGTACAGGCTCTTCTTGACGTGCTTGAGCGGATAGCGTTCGCGGAACCACGGATCGAGCATGCCGTGGGTATAGACAAAGTACGGCACCTCGCTGCCGCGCAGCGCGAGGCAGGTAGCGAGCGCATGGAACTGCCACAGGCCTTCGACCAGCACTGCGTCGTAGTCCGCCGCATGGGCGCGCAGCCACGCCAGCATCCTCGGGTTGAAGCCGTACTTGGTCGGGGTCGGGCCCAGTGCGACCACGTTCATCTCGCTGGCGCGCACGAACGGTGCATCGGGTGCATCGCCGCAGCAGACGTCGATCTCGGCGCCGCGTTCGCGCAGCGGCTGGCGCAATTGGCGGATGCCCTCGATGGGGCCACCCCCGGCAGGGTCGATGGAGGGTATGACGTGCAGCAATCTCATGGTGCAGGCGATCTCCGGAATCCGCGCGTCGTGCCCGCTGTGTGCCTGGCACTGGTTCCCCGGCTGGCGCCATTGGCAAGCGGGGCCATACGTCCTCGTGCCCGCAGCATGAGCCAGCGCGCCCGCGGCCTCTGTTCGCTGCCACACACCCGCGCCGGCCAGTGCCGGCGCCGCCAGGCCAATGTGGACCAGCGCACCGAGCCGGCCCCCGCAGCGCACCAGAATGGCCTGCACCGGCGCCATCCGCATGGCGCGCACCTGGTCCCTGCCATGCCGATTCCGATCCTGATGTACCACCAGATCGACGCACCGCCGCCACGCCGCTCTCCCGGGCGCGGGCTGTGGGTGCCGCCCGCGCGCTTTCGCCGCCAGATGCGCCTGATGCACCGGCTTGGCTATCGCGGCCTGAGCGTGCGCGACCTGATGCCGTACCTGCACGGCGAGCGCAGCGGCAAGGTGTTCGGCATCACCTTCGACGACGGCTTTCGCAATGTGTTCGAGCACGCCATGCCCGCGCTGGATGCGCTCGGCTTCACCGCCACCAATTACTTTGTCTCGCGCCAGCTGTCGGGCAGCAATGTCTGGGACCGCGACCTGGGCATCCGCCCCGCGGCGCTGATGAGCGTGGCGCAGATGCGCGCGTGGCACCAGGGCGGGCATGAGGTCGGCTCGCATACGCTGGACCATGTCGACCTGCGCCGCATGGCGCCGCACGAGGCGCGCCGGCAGATCGCCGCGTCCAAGGACGAGCTGGAACAGTGGCTTGGCGTGCCGGTGACGGCCTTCTGCTATCCCTATGGCAGCCAGGACGCCGCGCACCGGGAGATGGTGCGCGAGGCGGGCTATGCCAACGCCACCATCACGGCGCGCGGGCTGGCCCGCGCCAGCGACGACCCGTTCGGCCTGCCCCGCGTCAGCGTCTATTGCGCCACCGGCATGTTCGGCTTCCTGCGCAAATGCCTGACCGCGCACGAGGACCGCTGGCGCGAAGCCTAGCGGCCTGCTTCGGAACCCTGCTGCTCGGTGCTGAACGGTACGGGCTCGCGCGGCTCTCTGGGGTGCTGCGTGAAGCGCGCGATGGCCTCGGCATAGCGCTGCGCCACCGCCTTGCGTTCATGCTCGCGCAGGAACTGGCGCGTGCCGGCTTCGTCCCGGCGCGACGCGCCGGCCAGCACCGCGGCCATGGCCGCGTGCAGTGGCTCGGGCGCCGGCTCGACCACCCAGCCGAAGTCGCCGACCGCTTCGGGCAGGCCCCCGCGCTGGCTGACGATCACTTCGCAGCCCGCCGCCAGGCCTTCCAGCGCGACGATGCCAAACGACTCATAGCCCAGCGACGGCGCCACCAGGCATCGATGCCGGCCCAGCAG
This sequence comes from Cupriavidus alkaliphilus, assembly GCF_014191175.1. Taxonomy (NCBI): domain Bacteria; kingdom Pseudomonadati; phylum Pseudomonadota; class Betaproteobacteria; order Burkholderiales; family Burkholderiaceae; genus Cupriavidus; species Cupriavidus alkaliphilus. The sequence goes on from NZ_JACHWE010000008.1 coordinate 129,286, forward strand.
CGCCGCCACGCCGGTGGCGCACTGGCAGCCGGCAAAGTGCACCGCGGCCGCGCAGCCGAGCCCGTCGGCCAGGCGCGCCAGGGCTTCGCGCTCGGGCCCGTCACCGACGATGGTCAGCCGCGCATGCGGCTGGCGCGCGTGCAGGCGCGCAAAGCTGCGCACCAGCAGGTCCACGCCTTTCTCCGACACCAGCCGACCGACGAAGATGAAGCTTCCCGGCGGCCGCGCATCGGCGGGCGGCGCCGCCGCGAACAGTTCGTCGCGATAGCCGTTGTGGATCACCAGCGGCTGGCCCGGCAGCCAGCCGGCCAGGTAGTGGCTGACGCAGATGCCGTCGTAGAAGCGCGACAGCCAGCGCTTGATCGCACCCGTCCAGCTGCCGCGCGTGTGGCCATGGACCACGTAGGGGCCGTGATGCGTCAGCACGATGCGCCGGCGCAGCGCGCTGGCCAGCATCACGTCGTAAAAGGTCAGGCCGACGAACAGCACGCGCCGGTGGCGCAGCATGGCGCGCGCAAGCTGCAGCTTGCCGCTGACCCGGGTCACGGCGAACGGGAAGGTAGTGGGATCGTGCGGCGCGCCCGGCGTGCGCGTGGCCACTTCGACCGGATAGCCCAGCTCCGCCAGCCCGCTCGCCAGCTCCTCGGCGAACCGCTCCATGCCGCCGACCAACGGATGGAAGGGGGCGCTGTAGATCAGGATGCTTGGCAGCGGCGCAGAAGTCTCGCGCAGCGGCAAGGGATGCATCATCGCGTCATGGCTCCGGTCGCACCGGGTGCAAGCAAGTCTATGCACGCGGTGTCCTGCCTGCAGCATGCGCCAGCACCGGGTGCCGTTCCGTGCGCTGGCGCACCTGTGTGGAGCGTGATGGCGGCCGCGGCAAGCCCGACGGCTTCCCGCCCGGCTTCTGTGGCGCGGCGCACCGATACACGGCACGGCTTCGCGCGAGCATCGCCGCAATGTCCGCCGTTCCGGAAACGCTCCGTATGATCATCCAGCACACCCACCGCACCTCCGGCCCGTCGTTTTCGCTGTCCAACCGCGTGCGCCGGCAGCTATGGAACTGGGTATGGCTGTGGCTGTTCCGCCCCAGCCTGCGCCCGATGCACGCCTGGCGCGCCGCGTTGCTGCGGCTGTTCGGCGCCCGCCTTGGCCGCGATGCGCGGGTCTACCCCGCGGCGCGGATCTGGGCGCCGTGGAACCTGGTGATGGGCGAGCACACCGCCGTCGCCGACGGCGTGACGCTCTACAACATCAGTCCGATCACGCTGGGCGACTACGCCATCGTGTCACAAGGCTCGCACTTGTGCACGGGGTCGCACGACTACAACAGCGAGACTTTCCAGCTGATCGCGTCGCCCATCACGCTGGAGCGCCATGTGTGGGTGTGCGCCGAAGCGTTCATCTCGCCGGGCGTGACCTTGCCCGAAGGCGCGGTGATTGCACCCCGCACGGTGGTGACCAAACCGCTGCGCGATGCGTGGACGGTGTATGGCGGCACCCCCGCGCGGCCCATCGGCCAGCGCCGGCCGCAGCCATGAGCCAGGCGTCGGACCGCATGCCCGCGGCGCATTGGACCAGTGCGCGGCAGGCCACCCAAGGCGCCCGCGGCAGTGTGCGAGAGCGCACCGATTCACGCTACCCGCCGCCCTAGGCTGGGAGCATCAGGGGCCTGCCGTCCCAGCGCGGGCGCGCCCCAATGTGCAGGAGGAATGTCGTGGAAACCAGTCAATGCCGCACCGCTTGCCGCACCGCCAGTCTTACCCACCGCGTCCGAGGGTCGCGCCGGCGCTCGCTGCCGGGCCTGTGCGCCGTGCTCGGCGCAGCGCTGCTATTGGGCGGCTGCGCCGCATCGCCCGGGATGCACTTCAGCCCGACCGCGAACGTCGATGCCGTCGGCCCCGACGCCAAGCCGGACATCACGCCGATCACCATGGAACTGGTGCGTGAGCTGCGCTCGAAGAGCAAGCCCACCAATGACCGCGTCGAAGAACTGTTTGCCACGCCCAAGCCCTATGTGATCGGCCCGGGCGACATCATCTCGGTGGTGGTGTGGGACCACCCCGAACTGGTGTTCCCGACGCAGACCTACAGCATCGGCGCCGGCTTCGAGGTGCCGGCCTCCACCGGCGGCTCCAACATGCCGGGCTATGTGGTCAGCCCTAACGGCGACATCCAGTTCCCGTATGCCGGCGTGATGAAGGTCTCGGGCAAGACCGCCAACCAGGTCCGCGACGAAATGGCGCGCGTGCTCTCGCGGGTGGTGCGCAACCCGCAGATGACGGTGCGCGTGCTGGGCTTCCGCAGCCAGCGCGTCTATGTCGACGGCGAGGTCCGCACGCCCGGCATGCTTGCCATCGACGACGCGCCGATGACGCTGGTCGAGGCGCTCAACCGCGCCGGCGGCGTGCTCAACAACACCGGCGACAACAGCCGTGTGCGCGTGACCCGCGGCGAACGCAGCTGGTACGTGAATATCCCGGCGATGCTGGCCAAGGGCGTCGACCCGTCGCGCATCCTGCTGCGTTCGGGCGACATCGTGCGCGTCGAGCAGCGCGAGGACAGCAAGGTCTTTGTCACCGGCGAAGTGGTGCGGCCGAGCTCGCTGCTGATGCGCAACGGGCGCATGACGCTGAACGAGGCGCTGGGCGATGCCGGCGGCGTGAATCCCAACTCCGCCAACGCCGAGCAGATCTACGTGATCCGCAAGACCGCCAGCGATGCGCCCAAGGTCTACCACCTCGACGGCAACTCGCCGGTGGCGCTGGCGATTGCCGAGGGCTTCGAGCTGGAGCCCAAGGACGTGGTCTACGTCGATGCGCGCGAGGTGGTGCGGTGGAGCCGTGTCATGAGCCTGCTGATAAGCCCGATCGTGGGCGTCAACAGCCTCACTACGCGGCCTTGAGCCATGCTGCCGGCGCCGCTCCCGAGTTCCGATGAAGCCGCAATGATCCGCTCGATCCTGGTGGTGTGCCTGGGCAACCGCTGCCGCAGCCCGATGGCCGCCGACCTGCTGCGCCAGGCCTTGCCCGACTGCCGCATCGGTTCCGCCGGGCTGGCGCCACCGGTCGGCGCCGGTGCCGATCCGCGCGTGATCCGGCTGCTGGCCAAGGACGGGCTGGACCTGGCCGGGCACCGCGCGCGCGAGCTCGATGACGACATGGTCGACGACGCCGACCTGGTGCTGGTGATGGACAGCGAGCAGCGCGAATGGCTGGAGCAGCGCTTCCCGCGCGCGCGCGGCAAGACTTTCCGCCTGTGCGAGGCCGCGCAGGCGGATATTCCCGATCCCTACGGCGGCTCGCAGGCAATGTTCCTGATCGTGCTGGGGCTGATCCGCGAGGGCGTGCAGGCATGGACGGCACAGATTCAATCCGAAGCACAGGCAACCCGCTACGGGGAGGCAACATGAGCAACATCAAGAACCTGCGTGACTACGAGGCCCAGGCTCCGGAAGGCGATGAGCCGTCGTCGGACCTGACTTCGTATGTCGACGTGCTGATCCGCTACCGCTGGACCTTCCTCGCGGTTGCCGCGGCGGTGATGGCGGTGGGCCTGCTGTTCGCGTTGCTGTCCAAGCCGGTTTACCGCGCCGACATCCTGGTGCAGGTGGAGGACCAGAACAGCGGCAACGTCAACAATACCAACAAGCCCACCGCCACGGTGTCGCCGGTATACGACGCCAGGCCCGCCCCTTCGACCGAGATCGAGCTGCTGCGCTCGCGCATGGTGGTGGGCAAGGCCGTCGACGCGCTGCAGCTGGACATATCCGCGTCGCCGAATTATTTCCCGGTGATCGGCGGGGCCGTGGCCGGCTTCAACCGCGAGCTGTCGCAGCCGGGGCTGTTCGGCCGGGGCGGCTATGCGTGGGGCGGCGAAGCGATCACGGTGTCGCGCCTGGAGGTGCCGCCCGCGATGGAGCGCCGGCTGATCACGGTGACCGCGCTGGGCAACGACACGTACCGCCTGGCCTTCGCCAGCGACGCTGCCGTGGCCGAAGGCCGCGTTGGCGTGCCGCTGACGGTGGCGACCCACAGCGGCAAGGTCACGCTCGAGATCAGCCAGCTCGAAGGCCGCCCCGGCGCGGTGTTCCATGTCTCGCGCGTGCCGCGCGCAGTGGCCATTGCCGACCTGCAGAGCAAGCTGATGATCACTGAGCGCGGCAAGCAGAGCGGCGTGATCGGCGTGGCGCTGGAGGGTACTTCGGCAGAGAGGACCGCCGCCATCCTGAACGAGATCGGCAACGAGTATGTCGAGCAGAACCTGCGCCGCAAGGCCGCCGAGGCCGAGAAGTCGCTGGCATTCCTGGAAGCGCAGCTGCCGCAACTCAAGCAGCAGCTGGAAAGCGCCGAGTCGCGCTACAACACCATGCGCAACCAGCGCGGCACCATCGACCTGAACGAAGAATCCCGGCTGGTGCTGTCGCAGTCCGTGGCTGCCCAGACCAAGCTGGCGGACCTGCGCCAGCGGCGCCAGGAACTGATTGCGCGCTTCACGCCCAACCATCCGGCGATCGAGATCATGGACAAGCAGATTGCCGACGTGAACGCCGAGATCGGCTCCGTCGGCAACAAGATCCAGCGCCTGCCGGATATCGAGCAGAACGTGCTGCGGCTGATGCGCGACGTCCGGGTCAGCACCGAGATGTACCAGTCGCTGCTGAACGACGTGCAGCAGCTCAGGCTGGTCAAGGCCAGCAAGATCGGCACGGCGCGGCTGGTGGACCCGGCCGAGGTGCCGATCCGCCCGGTCAAGCCCAACCGCAAGCTGATCGCCGCGGCCTCGGTGCTGCTGGGCCTGCTGGCCGGCACCGCGGTGGTGGTGCTGCGCCGGCTGTTCGACGGCGGCGTCGCCGATGCGGACGAGATCGAACGCGAGACCGGCATGACGGTGTACGCGACGGTGCCCTACAGCGCGGCGCAGTCGCGCCTGCGCGGCGGGCCCGATATCGACAAGCTGCTCGCCAGGCGCATGCCGGACGACCCGGCCGTGGAAAGCCTGCGCAGCTTCCGCACCTCGCTGCAGTTTGCGCTGCTCAACAGCGACAGCAACAACGTGGTGGTGATCACCGGGCCGGCGCCCGAAGTGGGCAAGTCCTTCATCTCGGCCAACTTCGCCACGGTGCTGGCCACCGCCGGGCGCCGCGTGGTGCTGGTCGACGCCGACCTGCGGCGCGGCGGGCTCAACCACCATTTCGGCAAGCCGCGCGTGCCGGGGCTGACCGAGCTGCTGACCGGCACGCCGCTGGAGCAGGTGCTGCAGCGCGACGTGGTACCGGGACTCGATTTCATCGCCACCGGCTCGGAGCCGCCGCTGGCCGCCGACCTGCTGCAGACGCGCGGCATGGATACGCTGCTGGCCACGCTCCGGAACCGCTACGACGTGGTGCTGCTCGACACCCCGCCGGTGCTGGCCACGTCCGACGCCGGCGTGCTGGCGACCAAGGCCGGGGCCGTGTTCCTGGTGGCGCGGGCCGACGCCAGTACCGCATCAGAACTCAAGGCCACGCGACGCGCGATCGTGCAGGCGGGGAGTGATATCAAGGGAGTGATATTCAATGGCCTGAAGGTGGAGGGGCGGTGGTATCGGGCGCATTATCACTTTGGGAAGTATCGGTATATGAATCAGTATGGGGGGGCTAGTTCTAAGAGGGCTTAAGGCTTTGGGTGGCGGGGGGAGGCGTTGCTTCTCGGTTTGGGGTGGTCGCTGTTGGTGACATGCTGTCGGCTTTTGAACCGTGTGGTTCCGCCCTCCTGGGCGGGTCAGTTGTTGCCATGCGGTTGAGCGTCGCTTCTCGGTTTGGGGTGGGCGGTGTTGGTGACATGCTGTTGGCTTTTGAACCGCCTGGTTCCGCCCTCCTGGGCGGGTCACTTTTTGGCCGAGCGCCAAAAAGTAACCAAAAAGCGCGTTTACTGCCCTGCGGGCGGCATGTCTTATCGTAGTGGGCCTGGGGGTTTTCGTACGGGGCTGGGCTTCCTCACATAGCGGGACTGCCTGCCGCGGTGGTGCACCACCGTGGCAGGGGCGTTGAAGTGTGGGTTGAACGAGCCCAGAGCGCGGAGTGGCCCCTGCTGCGGGCCTTGTCGTAGGAACGCCTACGGCTGCGCTGCGCGCCGGCAGTATCGTAGGTCAGGGGCCCTGGCTCCGACCGCGTCGCTGCGCTCGCTTTGCGCTGCAGGTCGGTGACCCGGCCCGGTGGCTGCGGGCGGCCGTATCGCGGGACGCCTGCGGCTGCCGCGGGCCAAATTGCGGTGACGGTCATTGGCGTTTGCGCGCAGCGCAGCCAAAGGGTTGTACGATTTCGCTTGCCAGCCCAGACCACCGCCAGACAGCGCCAAGCGAGCGCAGCGACGCGTTCCGTGCCAGGGCCGACGCCCTGCGATACTGACGGCGCAGCAGCCGTAGGCGTTCCTACGACAAGGCCCGCAGCAGGCGGCCACCAAGCGCTCTGGGCTCGTTCAATCACCCCTCCAACGCCCCTGCCACCGTGGCGCACCACCGCGGCAGGCAGTCTAGCTATGTGAGGAAGCAAAGCCCCGTACGAAAACCCAGCGCACACTACGATAAGACATGCCGCCCGCAGGGCAGTAAACGCGCTTTTTGGTTACTTTTTGGCGCTCGGCCAAAAAGTGACCCGCCCAGGAGGGCGGAACCAGGCGGTTCAACAGCCGACAGCATGTCACCAACACCGCCCCCCCCATCCCCCAACCCCAACCCCTCAACACACCTTGGCAGCCCGCGGCAACCCATCCCCCACCGCCTCCATCGCCGCCAATCTCGCCACCACGTGCTTGACCACCTGGTCGCAAAAAACCTGCCTCCCCCCCGCCAGAAACAACGCATGGTCCATACACCCATGCCGATGCACAGTGATATGCGTGAACGCCGCGAGCGCTTCCAGATCTCTGCCAAAGCGCAGCTGAGCCTCATCGAGCCCCATGTCCGCGGACCCATACAGCATGTCGGTCTGCACTCCACGCTCGTTCAGGCTCCGCATCGCGGCCCGCGCGTACGCCGTGGCTGACGCCAGGTCTTCGTCACCGCGCAGCCGCGTCAGACGGAACGCCACGCGCTCGGTGGCGTGCCGGTATGCATGGCGTGCCATGGCCGCGGCGAGCGGGCCGATCCGCACCTGCCCGTGCAGCATCCGTTGCCAGTTGCCGCCGCGGCGCGCGGCCGTCAGCCAGCCCTGCCACGAGCGCGCGCCCTTGCCCGAGCTCCGGTCGTCGGCGCGGTCCCAGCGGAATTTCACCAGGTTGGCCAGCACCAGGCCGTTTACGCCGGGGTTGGCCAGGGCGGCGTGCAGGCTCAGGTAGGCGCCGGAGCACACCCCGGCCAGCACGATGCCGCGGAAGCCGCGCGTGCGCATCCAGTCGACCGCGGCGCTTACGTCCGCGCGCGGCCCGGGGGAGTAGATCTCGGGAATGCTCATGCTGCGTGGCGCGCGCGGGCTGTCGCCGAGCGCGGACACGTCCAGCCGCAGCGACACCACGCCCAGCCTTGCCAGCCGGCGCGCCAGCGTGACGAACATGCGGCCATCGCCGACATGGTGGTTGCCGCCGGTATTCGGGAAGATCACCGCGACCTGCGCGGGCGCCGCGTCAAACGGCATGCACAGGATGCCGAACTGGCGCCGCGCGTCGAGCCAGACCGATTCTTCGACCACGCCATCGACGGCCACGCGCAGCGACGCCGGGCCTGGCGGGCGCCGACGCGCCGCCGGCAGTGCGGCCGAGGCGGCCGATGCGGCCGCTATCGGCGCCAGCCACTGCACCAGTTGGCGCCAGGCCTGCGCCGGCACTCCCGCAAACTCCGCCGATTGCATCATGTCGGCGTAGTCGGCAAACGCGGCCGCATCGACCTTCGCGCCGCCGTCGGTGTAGTACTGCGCCAGCGCACCCGCCGCGGAGGCCGAGCCCGGCCACGGGTCGAGCACCAGCACGCGCGGCGCGGGGCAGTTGCTGCCGCGGTCGAGCCGCAGCGCCTCGAGGTCGCGCACGGTGTCGGCGCTGAAGCGGAAGGCCAGCACGTCGATCGCGCCGGCCGGCGGCGGTGGCGGGGTTTCGGTCGGTCCGACGCTGTCGAGCCAGTTCAGATGCAGCGCGCGCAGCTCGCGCAGGTAGGCGCGGCCATTGACCACGGGCGCAAGCAGCACCAGCGCGGCAACGCCGCCTTGCCATGCCGGGTGCGAGCGCATTGCCTCGGCGGCCTGCACCGCGAGGCTGGCACCGGCGCGCAGCCCGCACAGCACGATGCGCTCCACGCCGGCCAGCGCGCGCAGCTGCGCGGCCGCGGCCACGATGCTCGAGGCGGCGCGGCCGAGGAAATGCGCGGCCTCGCAAGCGCCGGCGGAATCGCCGGTGCAGGGATAATCAAAGCGCAGCACCGGCATGCCGGCCGCTGCGAGATCGTCGGCAAGATGCCGCCATGCCCGGTGCGACCACATGGCCTCGTGGCCCAGCGCAGCGCACAAAACCACCCCGGTCTTTCCTTGTGCCTCGTGCAGCCAGCCGGCACAGCCTTCAAACATAAGCCGCCTCATGTCGCCTCCTGGCGAGCGGATGGTCAGCCGCCGAGCCGGTGGAGCCAGACCCGCTTTTGCACGCAGAAACGGGTACGCTCCGGCTGCGCTACCCGTTTCCGCGCCCCTTATTCTTTTTTCTCTTCGCGGTGCAGCGCCTGCCCGATCCGGCGCGAGATCGGCGCCGTCGCCGGCATGCCAAGGTAGGGATTGACGCTGTTGAACTCGGCCCGGTTGCTGCGCTTGGCGATCACACAGTTGAGGATGCCGCCCAGCAGGCGCGCATCGGCCCGCTGCAGGCGCTTGAGCGTTTCATCGACCTGGCCGGGCAGCGTCGCGTCGGCACGCAGCACCACCAGGGTCGACCCGGCAAGGTTCGCGACCAGGCTGGCATCGGCCACCGCCAGCACCGGCGGCGTGTCGATCAGCACCAGGTCGAAGCGGGCCGCGCACTGGCGCAGCGCTTCGGCCATGCCCGGGCGCATCAGCAGTTCGGAAGGATTCGGCGGCGGCAAGCCCGCCGGCAGGATCGACAGGCCGTTGACCACCGTGGGCCGCACCGCGGCGGACAGCGGCACGTGCCCGGTCAGCAGTTCGGCCAGGCCGGATTCGGCGGGCTGGTCGAACCAGCTCGCCACGCGGCCGCGGCGCAGGTCGGCGTCGATCAGCAGCACGCGCTGGCCGGCTTCGGCGAACAGCACGGCCAGGTTGACCGATGCAAAGGTCTTGCCCGCGCCCGGGGCCGGGCTGGTGACGGCGATGACATGGTCGGGCGCGCTGCGCAGCGCGAAATGCACCGCGGCGCGGATATTGCGCAGCCCTTCCACCGCCAGCGAGTGCGGCGCGTTGCGCGCCAGCAGGAACTGGTCGTGCAGGCCCAGCCGCAGCATCCGCTCGGCGCTGTCATCATCTTCCAGCGCGGACACATCGATCACCGCGCTCGACGGCCGCGGCCGCTCCAGCCGCGCCGACGGCGGCGCGGCGTAGCCCGCGGCCACGCCCAGCAGGGCCTTGGCCGACACCATGCGCTCGAGCGCGGCCTGTTCGCGGCTGAAGGCAACGTCGCCCAGCATGGTGATGCCGAGCTTGTCCTCGGCGTCATTGGCGGTGGCCACGGTGGGCCGCACGCGCTGGCGCAGCGTCAGCGCCCCGGCCGCCAGCAGCATGCCCAGCACGCCGCCGCCCGCGGCCGGTGTCCATGGCCCCAGGCCGACCGGCACGGTGGGCGTGAGCGCGTTGTCGACGATGCGCACCTGCCCGGTGCGGTCGAGCTGCGCCAGCGACAGCTGCTCGACCTTGTTGCGCAGCGTCATGTACATGTCTTCGGCCACCTTGACGTCGCGCGTCAGCGCCACGGATTCACGCTCGGACGCCGACAGGTTCTGCATGCGCGCGTCCATCTCCTGGCGCTCGCGCGTGAGCTGCAGGATCTGGCTGTCGACGGTGCGGACCTCGTTGGCTTCGGTGGTGAAGCGCTGCAGCAGCTTGGTGCGCTCCAGGCGCAGCAGCGCGATCTGGCGCTGGTATTCCATGCTGCCGTTCAGGTAGGACTGCACGTCCTGGCTCGGCGCGAGCGAGCCCGAGCGCGAGCGGTAGCGCGTCAGCGCGCTCTCGGCGCGCTCGAGCTCGGCCTTCACGCGCGGCAGTTCGCCCGACAGGAAGGCCAGCGTCGCGGCGGTGTCGTCCTGGCGCTGCTCGGCCTGGCCCTTGATATAGGAATCGGCAATGCCGTTGACCAGCGCCGCCGCGGTCGCGGGATCGCGGTTCTGCCAGCTGATGCGCAGCGTGGTGGCGTCGCTGGATTCGCTGTCGACGCGCAGTTCGCGCGTGACGGCGTCGACGGTCAGCGTCAGGTCGCGCCGCGTGACCAGGAAGCGCGTGCCCGGGCGCGCCTCGATGCGCCCCACCAGCATCGAGATGCCACCGGCCTCGGCCACCTGGCCGGCGCGGCCCTCGAGCTGCGCATCCGGCCCGCTCAGCCGGAAGCCGTTGTCGGGCAGGATCTCCAGTGTCAGCGGCACGTTGAGCAGGCGTGCCGGCACGTTCAGGCGCTCCACCGCCACGCGCTCGCCGCCCCACGCATAGCCCAGTTCCGCCGGCCATGGCCCGCGCAGCTTGCCGGGCTCGGCGAAGTGGTTGACCAGGCTGCCCAGCAGCGGCGCGCGCAGCGGCTGGATCTCGATGTCCAGGTGCAGGCGCTCGACCACCGGCCCGACCACGGCGCGGCTCTTCAGCATGCCCAGGTCGAGCTGCGGCGTGGCCATGCGGCCGGCGGCATCGCGGGTCTGCAGCTGCACCAGCGACTTGGCGCGATACAGGTCAGGGGTGGACAGCCACGCCAGCCAGGCAAGGGCCGCGCCGGTCAGCCCGGCGGCAAGGATCCAGCCTGCGTGGTCCAGCAGCACGCGTGCGTTCGCGCCGCTGCGCGGCGACGCCTGGTCGGGTACCGGTACGGCTCCGGCAAATGACATTCTGCTCACGACATCTCTCCCGCCACACGCTGCCTCACGCCAATCACGCAGCAACCGGTGCCTGCCCGCGCGCCTGTCGGCCCCGGGCCCATGCACTGGCCGCCGACCCCTTACTTGCGCCCGTAGTTGTCTTCGAACCTCACGATGTCGTCCTCGCCCAGGTAGGCGCCCGACTGCACCTCGATGATCTCCAGCGGCGTCTTGCCCGGGTTCTCGAGCCGGTGCAGGGTGCCGATGGGGATATAGGTCGACTGGTTTTCCGAAAGAATGCTGACGTTGTCGCCGCAGGTCACGCGCGCGGTGCCGCGCACCACCACCCAGTGCTCGGCGCGGTGGTAATGCATCTGCAGCGACAGGCTGGCGCCGGGCTCGACCACGATGCGCTTGACCTGGAAGCGGTCGCCGCGGTCGATCGAGTCATAGCAGCCCCAGGGCCGGCGCACCTTGCGATGGTTCACCACTTCATTGCCATGCTCGGAGCGGATGCGCTGGACGATGTTCTTCACGTCTTGCACGTGGGCCTTGTCCACCACCAGCACCGCGTCGGCGGTTTCGACCACCACCACGTCCTGCACCCCGACGCACGCGATCAGGCGGCCCTCGGAATGCGCCAGGCACGAGCTGGCGCCGTCGAACAGCACGCGTCCGCGGCCGGCATTGCCGCTGGCGTCCTTGGGCGCGATATCCCAGATCGCCGCCCACGAGCCCACGTCGGACCAGCCCGCGTCCAGCGGCACCAGCATGCCGGCGATATCCGGCAGGGTCTCGAGCTTCTCCATCACGGCGTAGTCGATCGAGTCGGACGGGCACGCGTGGAAAGCTTCCTTGCCCAGGCACAGGACCTCGCCGGCGCAGGCGGCGTGTTCGCTTGCCGCATAGGCGGCGCGGCATTGACGCGCCATCTCCGGCTGCAGCTCGGCCACCGCGCGCAGCCACACCGAGGCCCGCACCACGAAGATGCCGCTGTTCCACCAGAATTCGCCCGACTCGACATAGTGCTTGGCCAGCTCCAGGTGCGGCTTCTCGACGAAGCGGTCCAGCATGAAGGCGCCATGCTCGGCGCCGCCGGCCGCGCGGATGTAGCCGAAGCCGGTCTCGGGCGCCACCGGCTTCACGCCCAGCGTGACGATGGCACCGTGGTCCGCATGCTGGATCGCCGTGGCGATGGCCTCGCGGAACGACGCGATGTCGGCCACGCTGTGGTCGGCCGGCGTTACCACCAGCACCGCATCGCCACCCTCGCCCGCGGCCGCCAGCGCATGCAGCGCGGCCACCGTCAGCGCCGGTGCGGTATTGCGCCCGCACGGCTCGGACAGCACGCGCGCCGGCTTGCCGGCGCGCTTCATCATGTCGGTGATCATGAAGCGGTGCTCTTCACCGCAGACCACGATCTGCGCCGCTTCCATGCCGTCGGGGCGGCCCGCCAGCGCGGCCACGCCGGCGAGGCGGTTGGCCGTGGCTTCCAGCAGCGTGTCTTCGGCAATCAGGTTCAGCAGCTGCTTGGGGAACTGCTCGCGCGACAGCGGCCACAGGCGCGTACCGGCGCCGCCGGCGAGGATCACGGGCTGCACCACCGGCAACGCGGCGCAGTGCGCCGCCCTGTCGCCCAGCCCTTGCAGCGCTGCATGGATTTCGCCGTTGACCGGCGGCGGCGTCTGGTTCTCTTCCCGGGTCCGAATTCGCATCATGCCTCCTGGCGTGTCGGCTGTTCCAAGCGTCCCGTGCGTCCCGGGCGTCCGGCCCGGCCCTGCGCAACCACCGCGACGGTCTCGCAGAAACGGGTACGCCCGGCAGCGGTCCCTGACCGCCATGACGGGGATGCCAGCCAGTCTAGGCAGGCGTGCTGGCGCAATCTGTTCGATTCCGCACACGCTACTTGCGCCGCCGCGGCAGGCCGCGCGCATGCATGCCGCGGCGGCCTGCGATCGCGCGCACTCTGTTGGAGAACGCACCGATAGCCACGGCCGCCGGCGTTGCAATACAGTGGGCCGTGCAGGCGCTGCGCCTGCGATCGCGGCCCGGCGGCATGCGCGCACTGCGGAGGAACGACATGGAGCAGGCGGTGGCAACGACGGCAACGATTGCGACAAGGGCACCAACCACGGCAACCACGGCCACCGACCGCGGCTACCACTACACGCGCCAGCAGCGGTGCCACGTGGCCAGGCCGGTGCAGCGCTGGCTGCACGATGAAACCTCGGTCTGGCAGGAGAGCAATTGCTACATGGACCTGTGGATCGAGCTGCTGTATGGCTGGGGGCTCGACCCGCGCGCGGCGCTGGCGTTCACCGTGGCGCAGGACTACGAGGGCGACCATTTCACCTACTTCAAATACCCGCCGGCGGATATCGAGCTGCTGTACGGCACCGTGGTGCAGGAGATGGCGGTCTATGACACGCTGCAGGCCCACCTGGTCGAACAGGTCGGGCGCGGCCATGCCGTGCTGGTCGAGATGGACAGCTACTACCTGCCCGACACGCGCGCCACCACCTACCGCCAGGCGCACGTGAAGACCACCGTCGCCATCGACCGGATCGACCCCGCGGCGCAGCGGCTGTCCTACTACCACAGCCTCGGCTACCACACCGCGGCCGGCGACGACTACCGCGGCCTGCTGCGCCTGACGCCCGAGCTGCGCGACGGCAACATCCTGTTTCCGTACGCCGAATGCGCCAAGCGCGTGCGCACGCCGCTGCGGGACGCGCACGCGGCCGATGCCGCCGCGGCGCTGATGCGCCGCCACCTGGGCCGCCGCCCCGCGCTGAACCCGGTCACGCGCTGGCGCGCCGACTTCGACCGGCATGTCGCGGTGATCCTGGCGCGCGGCGAAGCGTATTTTCTCCACTACGGCTTCAACCTGCCGCGCCAGCTGGGGGCGAATTTCGAGATGCTGCATCACTGCCTCGCTTGGTTCGGCGAGCATGGTTACGATGTGCCCGCGCGCATCGCGCGGGCGGCCAACACTATCGCCGGGGAAAGCAAGGTGCTGCAGTTCCGCCTGGCCCGGGCCATGGCGCGCGGCCGTCCGGACCGCTGCAGCGAGTGCCTTGACACGATGGAGTCCGCTTATGAAACGGTCATCGCCGGCCTGCTGTCGTCGTTCGGCGCCGCCGATCCCGCACAGCCGGCTTGCGCCTGACGCCAACGGCAGGCGCCGCCGGCAACGCGGGCGCACGGCCACCGCCGTGCCGCGCGCCCGTGGCGCTTCAGGCGTGGGCCAGCGCGGGCAGCAGGCGGTCGTACTCGCGTTTGACCAACTTGTAGCATTCGCAGGAATGCTTCTCGAGCCCGCAATGATCGAGGATGGTGATATGGCCGCGGCTGTGGTGGATCAGCCCCAGGTTTTCCAGCTTGCCGGCGGCTTCGGTAACGCCTTCGCGGCGCACGCCCAGCATGTTGGCGATGACCTGCTGGGTGATGACCAGCTCGTTGGAGTTCATGCGGTCGCGCGCCAGCAGCAGCCAGCGGCACAGCTGCTTGTTCAGCGAATGGTGGCGGTTGCATGCCGCGGTCTGCGCGATCTGCGTCAGCACCGCCTGCACATACAGCAGCGTGACGCGCTGCAGGGTCGGCAGATAGGACAGCTCGGCGCGCAGCGCGCGCGCGGGAATGCGGTAGGCGAAGCCAGGGCTGCGCACTTCGACGCGGCTGGGCATGGTATCGCCGCCCGTCACCACCGGAATGCCGACCAGGCCTTCATTGCCGACCGCGGCAAACTCGACCGTGGCGCCGTCCTCGAGCAGCGACAGCAGCGACACCACCGAGGTGGTCGGGAAATACACATGCACGATGCGCTGGCTGGTGTCAGTCAGCAGTTCGCCGGCACGCAGCCGGACCAGTTCAAAGTGGCGCGACAGCGTTTCCCATTCCTGCCGCGGCAGGGCATTGAGCAGATGATTGACATGCAGGTCCGACCGTTGCGTGATCATGCTGATTCTCCCCGTTGACCCGGGACCGGCACTGGGCCGCCGCTCGCGCACTGGCTGCGTGGTGCAAAGCCCGGCTGTACCGCTCCACCCGTGACTGATGCTTACCGACTTGTTGACACCGCGTATGACTGACTGATGACGGCCGCGATCCGCTTTCCGTCCCGACGCGCAAGCCCTGCGGTGCGCTGTGTGCCTGCCTCGTCGTTTGACTGTATTAAGTGCTATGGCGCACTGAAGCGACAGTAGGCAGACGGTTGGTACTCGTTCATCCTTTGGTTGGTTGGTAGCAGGCCGGCGCGGCGCCCGCGGCTGGCGGCGAATGCAAGTACCGGGGCGCCGGCATGCCGGCGTCGCGCCGTTGCCGACACGCTGCCAGGCTAGTCATGACAACGGAGGAACCGGCCGGCGGTGGCGGCTGGCGGGGCCTGTACGCCCTATCCGGGCGGCGCGTCGTAGCGGGCGGGCCGCTCGGCGTTGATGGCGTAGATCTCGCCCGAAGGGATGGCGCCGGCCGGCGCGGCCGCGCCGCTCTCATGCATCAGGCGGATGCGCCGCGTTTCACCGGGACCCAGGTGTAACCCGTCCTGCTCCGGCAGGAAGGCGTGGTCCTGCATAGGCACCCAGCGCGCAAAGCCGCGCGTGCCGGCGCTGTCGTCATCGGCATGCAACGTGGCCAGCACCGCGTCGTGGGCGGGCGGCCCGAACGGTATGCGCAGGTGAAGTCGGAGAAGCGGTCGAGCAGCGTGCCGGCCGGCGGCGGTGGCGGTGCCAGGCATTCCCGCGGACTGGCCTGGCGCCAGTGCCGCCGGGTCGCATGCGCTCATGCCACGCTCGCGCCGAAGTGCGAGGCCAGCGCCGGCACCGTGCCCTGGTAGGCCTGCTCGAGCTGGTCCAGGCAGTCCTGGCAGGGATCGGACTTGCGGCTGATCACCGCGCGCATCAGCCGGAACTGCATCACCATGGCTTCGGAGGCCATGGTGTAGCAAGCCTCGCCGATGCAGTCGGGCATCGAGTGCCCGTGCAGCACCAGCCAGCGCAGGTAGCGGCCGAGCAGTTCGAAATTGACGCCCAGCTGGCGCAGCACGCTGGCCGCATAGACCTGGAAGTTGGGCTCGCCGCGCGCCATCAGGTGTTCGAGATGTCCGGGAAACGCCATGCGGAACACGCTGATGGGGTTGTGCTGCGGACGGCGAGACAGGTGGTGGCGCAGCAGCTCCAGCGAAGTCCGCATCAGCGCGGCATCGGTCAGCGCGGCAAAACGCCGCCGTGCCACCGACGCATGCGGAAACGCCGCCACCTCGCCGTAGCCGACGGTCGCCGGGCGGAAGATGGCGGCATAGTCCTCGCCGCTGGCGGTGTGGTAGCCGTCGCCATGGAAATAGCCGACGGCGGCCGCCTCGGGCACCAGCACGTCGATGCCGATGCACGAGCGCATATGCTGGCGGCGGTAGGTGCCTGAAGGCTGCGGCAACTGGTAGCTGTCGACTTCCAGCAGCACCACGTTGCCGCGCGCGGTCTGGGTGGCCACATGCGCCTCGAGCCGGTCATACATCGACAGCTCGTGCGTGACGATGCCATACAGGCGTTCGAGGTCATTGGCGGGGAAAGCCGAGAGCGTGAACTGGTCGCCCTCGAAGTCCTGCGCCACGGTGAACGGCAGCGCGGCAATGGGTTCCAGATCCCATCCCTGCAGCAGCTCGACCCACAGGTCGATCTGCTGGTTCGCGTGGGACCAGACCGGATTGCCGCCATGCCAGGTGGAGCGGCCTGCGCGAACCCTGGCCCTGCCGTCGCCGTACATTTACCCCCCCCACAGCGTGTCGCGGACGGTTTGGGGCCAGCGTGCCGGATCCAGCCCGTGGTGGCGCAGCAGCGCCAGCGCCATGCGCTCGACGCCGATGCCGACACAGCCCGTGTGCGCAATGGCGCCGTCCGCGCTGCGCAGGTCCCACATGTGGCCGAAGTGATCGATGTGGTAGTTGAAGCTCATGCACGCGGAGGGCGGCGCGCCGTCGTTGATGGGGATCAGCAGCTCGAACTTGAGCCTGAGCTCGCGCTGGCTTTCGGCGACGAGCTTGCCGCCGCGTCCGAAGAACGGATCGTTGGCGACGTCGATCTCCACCGGCAGCTGCAGCGCCGTGGCCAGCTCGGGCACGCGCTCGAGCCACTGCTCGCGGAACGCGGCAATGCGCTGCGGGGTTCCCAGGCAGACATACTCGCGCTGACGGAACAGCTGCATGCGGGTCGGCTCGAGCGAGGACTCATGGCGGAAGCAGTACGACATCACATCGACCACCTTGCCGTCCTCGGGCAGGGGGCCGCGCCGCGCAATCACCGGGTAGACCGGATAGCACGCCGCCGGGGTCAGCACCACGCCGGTCGGCTGCTGCTGGTCGGTCCAGTCGTCCTTGTCTTCCAGCCGCGCCAGCAGGCGGCGGTGGCCCTTGTCGTCGCCGCAGAAGCTGTGGACGGTGCCCGCCAGCTGCGGAAAGCTCTTCATGTAGCCGCTGGTTTCGAAGTCCGCCTGGCCCATGGCCGGCGGGAAGTGCAGCGTTTCCGCGCCAAGGCCTTGCCCCAGGTGCGTCATGACGTTGTTCATGCCTTCGCAGATCGATTCGAAGGTGGTGTTGCGACCATACAGGCCCGGCACGCCGGTCGGGATCATCAGGCCCTCGGCCACCAGTTGCTCGAGGAAGGTGGGGCCGGATGGGTGCGGCGCCGGCTTGCCGTGCCGCGTGGCGGTGCCGGGCTCGGCCGCGGCGCCACCCTGGGCGGTGCCGTCGGTCAGGGTATGGAGGTCCATGCGATCTCCCTCGGAAACGATCTGCCAGCAACAGATTGGCCGTGCTGGTCCGGGCCGTGCTGGTCAGGATGCGATCGTTGTTGATCATCAGCGGCGCCCACCACGAATCGCGCAAGTTGCGGCCCTGGCTGAACGGCGTGCCGAGCGGGTAGCCCGCCAGCTGCGGTCGTCCTTCGATCAGCTGCCGCAGGCTGGCCGCCTCGGCCACGCGCGCCAAACGAAATCGTCGGCGTCATCCTGAGCAGGTGAAAGCGTTCGCCCGCGACCTTGAGCGCGCTGGCCGCGCGCACGGCGCACGCGCCTGATGGCGCCAGTGCCGCCCTGGCCACGGGGGTCATGCCGCCTCCTGTTGCTGCCGGATCTGCTCGACCGCGGCCGCCAGGGAATCGACGCTGCGGAACAGCTGGCGCGTCAGCATCTGGTCCGGGATCTCGATGTCGAAAGCGTTCTCGAGCGCGAGCATCACATGCACGGTGGCCAGCGACGACAGGCCGGCGGCATACAGGTCATCGCTGTCTGCGAGGTCGGCGAGCGGCACATCGAGCCGGGCAACTTCGCCCAGGATGCTGCGGATGGTTGCTTTCATGGAACACCTCCGGTTTTTATGAGTGCGGCCTATTGCACGCTTAACCAGCTGCGGCTTCGGTACGTTTGCGCACCAATCCGTGCGCCCCCGGGTACCGCCGCAGCTGCGCCTCAATACGCACTGGCGCCGGTCCAGCCGTGCAGCGCGGTGCGCAGGATGATCTGCAGGTCGAGCTGGAACGACCAGTGCTGGATGTAGTAGATGTCGAACTCGATACGCCGGCGCATCTTCTCGACGGTATCGGTCTGGCCGCGCAGGCCGTTGATCTGGGCCCAGCCGGTGATGCCCGGCTTGACCCGGTGCCGCAGCATGTAGCGGTCGATCAGCTCCTTGTAGAGCTCGTTGTGCTCCATCGCATGGGGGCGCGGGCCCACCACCGACATCTCGCCGCGCAGCACATTGAAGAACTGCGGCAATTCGTCCAGGCTGGTGCGGCGCAGGAAGGCGCCGATCCGCGTCACGCGCGCATCGCCGCGCACCGCCTGCGTCACGCCCACGTCGGCGTGCTGGCGCATGGTGCGGAACTTGAAGACATCGAAGGGGCGGCCGTCCATGCCCAGTCGCCGCTGCCGGAACAGCACCGGCCCGGGCGACGACAGCTTCACCAGCACCGCCACCACCAGCAGCAGCGGCGCCAGTCCGACCAGCGCGGCCAGCGCGAAGGCGCGGTCGAAGCTGGCCTTGAGCAGGCCGGTGATGCCCGATACCGGCGGGCTGTTCAGGTCGATCACGGGCAGGCCGAGGAACTCGCTGAAGCGGTGGCCCAGCAGCTCCACCGACATCACGTCGGGAATCCAGCGGATGTCGATCAGCTCGTTGCGGAACTGCCGCACCACGTCGTACAGGTCGCGGCACGCCACCATAGGCAGCGTCAGCCAGATCTCCCTGACGGCCTGGCTGCGCACGAACAGGTTGACCTCTTCCATGGTGCGCAGCGAAACCACGCCGTCGGGCACCGAGATCGGCTCCTCATGGTAGATGCCGACCACGCGGTAGCCCGC
This sequence comes from Cupriavidus alkaliphilus, assembly GCF_014191175.1. NCBI lineage: Bacteria > Pseudomonadati > Pseudomonadota > Betaproteobacteria > Burkholderiales > Burkholderiaceae > Cupriavidus > Cupriavidus alkaliphilus. Next base: position 148,597 of record NZ_JACHWE010000008.1, read on the forward strand.
GGCGCGGATCTGGTCCACGCGCAGGTACATCTCGCGCCCCAGCGGCCCGTAGCCGAAGATCACCACGCGCTTGGCGTTGATGCCCTGCTCGCGCACATTGCCCAGCATGCGGAACATGACGGCGCGCACCCCCGCCAGCGCCAGCAGGCTGGAACCGAACCAGCCCAGCGACCAGACCCGCGACACCGCGGCGATCTGGTGCATCAGGAACGCCGTCATCAGCCCGACGATGAAGACCGTGGTCCACGCGGCCAGCAGGCGCAGCACCAGCGCCGCACGGCTGCGGCCGCGCCACGATTCATAGATGCCGAAGGCGGGAAACACCGCGAGCACCCCGATCGAACACAGCGCGGCAAGAAAGCCGTGCACCGGCGCGGCGCCGCGGATGCCCTCCGGAAAGTACAGCGCACCGATCATCACCGCACAGGCGCCGACCAGCACCGCATCGGCCAGCCGGTACAACAAGTGCAGCGCCGTGTGGCGCTCTGCCGCAAAGGTCGAACTGGATGCCATGGCTGCCCACCGCGAATGCATGCACGATGCAGCGATGGTTGCCGAGCCGCCCGCCGGTGTCTGTTGGCGGGCGCACACAGGTCGTGGCGCGGAACCCGGCGCTGGCGGCCGCGCTCAGCAGGGTCTGGTGCGCACCGCGGCGTGCACCGTCGCGTACCCGGGCGCGCGCCCGTGCATGGCCCATTCGCCGCGCTCGAAGGGGCGGTCGCGGCCGGAGAGCAGCATGGCAAGCTGCTGGATCAGCCCGTGCGAGGCGCCCACCGTGCCGGTCATCGGCATCACCAGCGCGGTGGCCAGCACCACGCTCGCCAACACCATCGCCAGCGGACCGTGCGGCGTGGTGCGCCGCAGGATGAACGGCAGGCTCACGCACAGGCCCACGCCCAGGCCGCCCGCCACTTCCGACACCGAGTGCGCGTGCAGCGCCAGCCGCGACACCCCCACCAGCAACGCCAGGGCCACGCCCGCGCTCGCCGCCAGCCAGCCCAGGCGCCGCCACGCGACCGGCACCGCCATGTAGAGCAGCACCGGCAGCACCGACGCCGCCATCATCGCGTGGCCGGAAAAACCGGTGAAGTTCAACGCCGCACTGCCGATGCCCCAGCCCATGAACGCGAGCTTGGACGCCAGCACCAGCAGCGCGGCCGCGGCGAAGGCCAGCACCCAGTGGCGCGCGCTGCCGGGCGCGCCGCGCCAGTACAGCCACAACGCCAGGAACACGGCGCAAGGCAGCAGGTACGCGGATTCGCCGAACAACGAAACGAGATGCCAATGGCTCATGGGCAGGCGCAAGTGGTAAGCGTCAGGGTCTGGTGGCGCAGCGTACCACCGCGTCGCGCGCGCCGGCATCGGCCGCTTGGTCCAGCGCCGCACACGCGCGCAGCGCGGCCCGGCCCGCGTCGGTCAGGGTGCAGACAGGTTGAGAGTGCATGACTGCATTGGCCGTCTGGTGGATAGAGAGTCTTTGCGCAATTCGATATGTTCAATCGGGATCGCTGCCCTTGCATCACCGGGGCAGCGTTTTCAAAGCCCGCATGGTCCCCCGGTCGGCGGGCTTCTTTTTTTGCCGGCCGGGAAAGCATGGCCGAGATGGCGGCAGCAACGGCGAGATCATGCGGCTGACACCATGCGGCCCGAACAATGCGGCCCATCAGTGCGGCCCCACTGATGCGGCCAACCGATGCGACCTGCACAAACGCACAGCGGCACCCGGCGCTCGCGCCGGGTGCCGCTGCACAACAGCTGCGCGTGCCTGCAGGTTCAGGTCACCAGTGACGGCGGCACGCGATGCCGATGCTGCGCGATGATCAGCGCCTTGAGGCTTTCCACGCGCAGCAAGGCTTCGCGCTCGCCGGCCGCGCGCGCGGCATCGGCGGCGGCCAGCTCGCAATCGAACTGGCGCCCGTGCAGTTCTCCCCGGTACAGCAGCGGCTCTTCGCTGCCGGCAGCGCCATCCGCGCCGCAAGCTTCCTCACGATGGGCGGCGAGCCTGATCTCGAAGCAGCACGCCCACTTTCCCCGACCCTCGCGCACCGCAAAGCCGCGCACGACGAGGAACTCCAGTCCGGCCTCCATACGACCCCCTTCTTCCCGGGACGGCCAGCCTGCAAATGAGGGCCAGCTTCTGCCTCCGGGCGAATCAAGCATAGGCCATCAGCAATATTGCGCCCTCATCCGGTGGTTGTAGGAGGGGTCGCACAAAGGAGGGAGGGCGCAGGCGCACGCGCGCCGCCCAGCGACAGCGCCATGCGCGGGAAACACTGGCCGCCGGCCCACACCAGCGCGGTGGCCGCGCACACCAGGTCCATCGCCGCTGGCAACGCAAGGCAGCCGCTGGCGCCGAGCAGCGCGGCATGCAGGACCAGCGCGGGATCAAGGCGATCCGACAACACCAGCCAGCGCCGCGGCGCCAGGCGCGCGTGCAGCTGGTCCAGCCATGCGCGGGGGTCGCCTTCGAGTCCGCTGCAATCGATCACGGCAATATCAGCGGGATCCGGCGGCAGCTGCGCGGCGGCGTGCGCGGGCGTGTGGCCTGGCGCAGCCGATGACGGGGCATGCGCCGGGGCCTGCAGCCATTGCGTCGTGCGACAGTTGATCGGCTTGGGCAGGTCGAGCGCGTGCAGGCGTCGTGCCAGCCCCCGGCACATCATTTCATTGCTGGCGATCAGGTAGGTCGGCATTGACTCGGTCCGGCGGCAACCCGGGCGGCCATGGCAGCGGCAGCCCGGTCGGAGCCGGGCCGCGGGCGGCCCGGCGGGGAAGGCATCGCACCAGCGCCAACCGCCGGCGTCGGTCTGTGCGGATGTCTTCCCTCAGAAGGTAGCAAGCCGCCGCCACCCCTGCTTCATGCTTTTGGCGGAGCATCGCGCGGCAGAAGGATGAGGTGCGCGGGAGCGCGCGGCCAGCAGCGCCGGCGCGCGCCACCGGCTCAAGCCGCATGGCCTACCGGCGCCGGCATACGCGCCGGCGCATGAGCCTGGTCCGGGCCAGCCCAGTTGAGCGTGGCACCCCTTTGCAGCGCCACGTAGACCGCTTCGCCCTTGTTGCGCACATGCAGGCGCTGATACAGGGTGCAGGCATGCGTCTTGGCGGTGGCGATCGAGATATTCAGCATGCGGCTGACGGTCTTGATCGGATAGCCGCGCGCCAGCAATGCCAGCACTTCGTACTGGCGCTCGGTGATGTTGAGCAGGTGCGCGCCGGCCGATGGCGTTTCGTACGCGGTGGCGTGCGCGGCGAACTGGCGTTGCGCCACCGGCGCCGCGCTGTCGTGGCCGGCATTGTCCACGCCGGGGCGCAGCGTCACCACCCGGGCATCCCCCGGAACCACCGGCGCGAGGCGTGCCGCGGCAGCGTCCGTGCCGGCCTGCCGGCCCGGCAGCGGCTGGCTCGACGCCGGGAAGCATTCGCCGCCGGCCAGCACCAGCCGCACCGCCGCATCCAGCGCGTCGGCGCTGCAATGCTTGGGCACGCAACCGCGCACCGGCTCCGGCAGTCCGGCCTCGGGCAGCGCCGGCATCGCCTGCTCGCTGAGGACCAGCACCCGCTGTGGCCGCAGCCGCTGGCACAGCTGCTCCAGCATGGACCAGCCGCTGGCCTGGTCGGCCGGCAGGCCGTAGACCATCAGGTCGGCATCGTTGAGCCACAGGTCGGAATCGATGGGCGCCAGCGGGTCGATGTCCAGCAGGTCGCCGTCGAGGTGTGCTTGGGCCAGCAGGTGGCGCAGACCCAGGCGCAGGAGGGGGTGAGGCTCGATCAAGAGGATGGTGGCCATGGCCGCTCTCTTATTATTGCGGCAAGCGCGGACCCCGCGAAAATCCGTGCTTGCTTGTCGGACGTGCCCCGCTATCCTGCGGTTGCACCTCCCTACGATCCGCCAGTGCTCCGGGCACGCCGTACAGCCTTCCCGTCTGGCTGCAGGTCGTCCTTTCCCCTGGAGATACCGGATCGCCCCGGTGTGCGTGTGAAACGCTTCTGTTGCAAGAGCCTTAGATTCGGCTGAAGTCTGATCTAAGTATTTATAACTCCTGAGCTGCAGCATATGAAACACACCGGGCGAATGCAAGGTGATGGTGCGCTGCAGCGGGTAATCCCCAACTGGCGCTTTGCGCCGCCGCTCGCCCGGGTCTGATGCCGGCTGATTGCAGCATATGGACGAAACCTCGCCCGCGGACCTGTGCATCCTGCGCCATCGCGCATAGAATTATCGGCATTGCATTTTGCTATGCATTTCGGGTCGGACGATTTCTGCCTCCGCCCAGGTGCCTTATAAATCAATAAGTTAGCGATACTGCGCAAGCTGCCCATGATTCCTTCCGCGCCCACTGTCAGCCTGACCCGAAGCGAGTTCGCCGCCGTGCGGGCCTATGTCCAGGGCATGCCGGCCGCGATGGTGGTCCCCCGCTATCTCGCCGACGAAACGGACGACGATGACGCCGGCGCCGAGTCGGCGCTGCGCATCCTGCTGGCCTTGCGCGACCGCATGGTGCAGCTTGCGCACCTGCACGGGCGTGCGGACCTGGCCGAACTGCTGCTGGCCGGCCCCGGGCGCTCGAACCGCGGGATGGATCGTCGGGTGGATGCGCTCGGCGAACTGGAAAGATTGGGCACGGCGGCTCCGCAGGCCCAGCACAGTGTGGAGCTGTGGTTTGCTCCGGCCTTGGCGCGGCGTCTGCGGAATGCCAATATTGTGACGCTTAAAGCTCTTTTAGATCTGGCCAATCAGCGTGGTACCGCCTGGTGGCGAGCCGTGCCGCGCATTGGCGCACTCGCCGGCACCGCCATCAACCGCTGGCTCGGCGAGCATCGCTCGGTCTTCAAGGGCACGGATGGCGCGCCGCTGCTGCACGCGCACGTCGGCAACCGCGCGCCGCTGCAACCGGCGGCGCTGGGTCCGGCGCTGCGCCAGCCGTTGCCGCTGGAGTGGCTGAGCGAGTCGCCCGCGGCAGTTGCCGGGCCCGCCGACTCCTGTCCGTACAGCCACGGCGTAACCGTGGTCAAGGCGTGGCTGCGCGATACCACCGACGGCCAGGGCAGCACCTTTGCCGCGTATCGCAAGGAAGCTGAGCGGCTGTTGCTGTGGGCGGCGCTGGAGCGCGGCAGGGGGCTGTCGCAACTGGACCTGGACGATCGCCAGGCCTACCTGGGGTTCCTCGCCAGTCCCGAACCCGCCAGCCGCTGGTGCGGGCCACGCGCGCCGCGCCACCAGGCCGCCTGGCGGCCGCTGACCGGCGCGCTGAGCCCCGCCAGCCAGCGCCACAGCCTGCGCGTGCTGGCAGCGTTGTTCCGGTGGATGCACGATAACGGCTACGCTTGCGCGGCGCGCTGGCCGGCGCAGATCGGGGCCGACATGGCGATGGCGCCGGACGCGGTGGCGCCGGACGCGGTTACGCCGTCCGCCCGCACTCCGCTGGCGGAAGACAACGTTGCCGCCTTCCTGTCATGGCTGACATCGCAAGCCGAGGCCAGCGACGGGCAGCGCTACCGCGCCGCGCACGCCGCCATCCTGCTGTTGCGCGAGCAAGGGCTCAATCTGGATCAGCTGTCATCGGCAACATTGCGATCGCTCTCCGCATCTGCGGCTGCCGGCGGCATGGCCGTCGAATCGGGCGACCTCGCCAAGCATGTTGACGCGTCCCACCCAATGAGCGGCCTTGCGCCCGCGACACGGCTGGCGCTGGCGCGCCACTGGCAGGACCGCCACCTGCAATGGGAGGCGCCGGGCATGGAAGACGCCTGCCTGATCGGCCCGGCGACGGCGCCGCCCACGGGGCGTGCCCGCCGCAAGCGCGCGGCGCAACCGCTGGGCGGCTATTCGTTGCGCGGCCTGCACGCCTTGCTGGCGACCACCCTCGAGCGCTATCGCAAACACTGCGATCCGGCCTTCGCGGCACGTTCGCCACGGGATTTGATGGCCTGAAAACAATGGGGGGCAGTGTCGCCACTGCCCCGCATATTGTCCTGCCTGGCATGTCGGCGCCCGCGTCACGCGGAGCCAGACCTGGAGGCACGTCCGTTTCAGCGTTTCAAAGCAACGTCTTGTCGAGTCCGAAGCGAGACTTCAGGGCTTCAACCAGCGCCTCGCGCGCACTGCGGTCGGTCAGTTGCACGTCCAGCATCACGCGTCCGGAATCCCATTCCTTGATGGTGCCGAGCAACTGGCCGCTGTCAGTGCGGATCTTGTACTGGCGGCTGATCTCCTTGACCTTGCGCGCCTTGCCCTCCTGCGCCTGCTTGCGGATCGCCTCGACCTCTCGGCTGGACAGCCCGTCGTGGATGATGCGCCCCGCCAGCTCGCGGGTCCGCTCCTCGCCCGCCAGCTTGAAGTACAGGGTCAGCTCGTAGCCGGCGGCAATGCCGATTGCGCTCGGGCATTCGCGCATCACGCCCAGCACCGACTCCGGCAGTCGCAGCAATGCGAGGGTCTTGTTCACCGTGCCCGCGGAAATGCCGGTCAGCTCGCAGATCTCCTCTTCCTTCTGGACCTTGCCTTCATCGAGCAGCTGGCGCCAGGCAATGGCATTGTCGAGCGCGGACTGGTCCGAGCGCTGCTCGTTCAGCATGAACGACAACCGGTAGAAATCCAGGTCGCTCAGGTCGTTCTCGACAAAACATTCCATTTCGAGCTTGCCGGCGGATGCCAAGGCTCGCTTGCGGTAATGGCCGTCGATCAGGATGTAGTGGCCCGGGCGCGCCGGATCCGGCGCCGCCAGGCCCGGGGTTTTCTGGCCATGCGTGGCGATCGACGCGGCGCGCTCCTGCACCACGGCAGGATCGTAGATGCGTCGCGCATTCAACGGATTGTCATGCAGCTGCGCCAGCGGAATGCGGATCAGCTGCCGGCCCGCGGCGACGTCGTCGAGACTTTCAGCGCTGAAACCGGGCGACGTTTCGGCAGCCCCCCTGCCCTGCAGCAGGCCGTTGGGATGCTGGGAAATAGCCGCTTCCGCCCGTGCGAAGCGGTCCAACGTATCGTTTCGGCTCTTCTCGGCCGCCATGCCGGCGAGCATGCCGGCCTTCAGGCTTTTTAGTTTGGTAGCCATGCCTATTGCTCAATCAAAGACAACACTTCATCGACCATCATGTCGACCTCCTGCACCGCCTCGCGGGCGCCTGCCACGCCGTGGACGGTGCAGCCGATCGCCTGGCATTCGCGGAACGCCGAACGCGAGCCGATCATCGAATTCAACAGCGGGACGTCGCCATCATCGCCAAGGATTTCAATCGCCTGGCGGGCAATCGACACCCGGCGCTGGACCATATTTGCCATGACCCGGATCAGCAGCGATTCATTCTGTACTTGCGCGTGCTGGGCCAGCGTCTTGGCGGCGACCGCTGCCCACAGGTCCGGCGGCGACGGCACGACGGGAATGATGGCGAGGTCGGAAATCAGTAATGCGCTGGATGGCGCCGCCGAATGGACCGCCGGCGGGCAATCCACGACGATGTAGTCGTAATCCTGGACAAATTTGCGTACCTCGCGGTGCATGGCCCCGCCGGATGGCGCCAGCCCGATGACCGAGGCAGGGAACGGCCGCTCGTCGCTGGCTTGCGCCGCCCATCGGGTGGCAGTCCCTTGCTCGTCCATGTCGACCAGCATGGAGCGCGCGCCGCGCAAGCCCAGTGTGCCGGCAAGGTGCATGCTGACCGTCGTCTTGCCGCAACCGCCTTTCTGGTTGAAGACCGTAATGATTTTGGCTGGCACTGCGACCTCTCTTTCAGCGCTGAAAGCGCGGTTGATTCTTAAGGCGCAACTGTAGCCAAAACCAGGTGACGTATCAACCGTTTTCCAATTTAACAAAAAATGTATTTCAACACTGCAGGCGCCGGACTGTCCTTAAAACAGGGGAAATCATGCAAGTCGGTAAAATTGCTTGAAAATCGGACCGCAATGTGCCTAAAGTATCTGTAGTGCGCATTACGCCGCACATGACACCGTAATCCAAAGTGGTTATGATGCGCGCTACAGTCGAGTCAAGTCGTGTCACCTCGTCGGCTTCCGTTCGGTATCTACGAGAACTCAACGTGCTTGAACGGTTGTTTGCGTTGTGTACAAGAACTTGCTTCGAAAAGGAAATTCCTATGGCAACCGGTACGGTCAAGTGGTTCAACGAGACCAAGGGCTTTGGCTTCATTACCCCGGACGACGGTGGTGCAGACCTGTTCGCGCACTTCTCGGAAATCCAGGGCTCGGGCTTCAAGACCCTGAAGGACGGGCAGCGCGTGACGTTTGAAGTCAAGCAAGGCCCGAAGGGCCTGCAGGCTTCGGCAATCAAGCCGGCCTGATCCAGCCTCGGCTGAGCTCTCACCCGCCGCGACGCGTTCGCGGCGGGCAACAAAAAAGGCAAGCGTTTCACGCTTGCCTTTTTTGCGTCCGGGCCTGTCTGCCCGTGGCAGATGTCAGCCCAGCTTGCGCACGCTGGTGCGCGACGGCTGCAGGATCAGCGCCTTGGACGAATCCGCGTCCACCTTGGCACCGGGGTAGACCACCAGCACGTCCTTCAGGGCCTTGCGGAACAGCGCGCGGAACTTGCGTTCGCTTTCGGTCTCCGTGCCGAACTGCATCTGCAGCGCTTCCCAGGGGATCTCGGTACGGCGCTGGATCGTAAAGAACCGGTAAGTCAGCCACGAATACACGTCGAGCGCGAACGGCGACTGCTTGAGCGCCTTCAGCGCACGCATGTCCACCGGCACCGGACGGTTGACCAGCTCGTTGAAGAACGGCTCGGACAGCACCACGAAGCTCTCGAACATCGAGCCCTGGCCGGGCTGCATCGGATCCCACCAGGTCGACAGCTGGTCGGCCAGCAGGTAGCCCACGCGATCGATCGACAGCGGCTCGTGGTTGGGATTCTGGTTCTGGCTCGGCGTCGACTTGTTCTGCACGATGGCAATGGTCGCCGAGAACAGGCGGATCATCTGCTGGCGTACCAGCGTCATGGTGCCGCGCTTGCCCCCGGTGGCCATCGGGATGCCGAGGTTGTACATGAACTCCGACAGCGAATTGCCAAGCGAGATACGCCGGTCTTCGACCGTGCCGGTGAATTCGCCGCGCTTCTTCTTCGCCATGATCTCCTTGCCGATCCAGGCCAGCATCAGGCGCGGATAGGAGCCATACGGGTATCCCAGCGACACCGTCTCCGACACCAGCTTCTGGCGGCCGTTGGCGGCGCGCTCGGAGCGTTGCTGCGTGAAATAGCCCGGCTGGATCATCAGCGAGATATTGCCGCTGGTGCGGGTCCAGACCGGCGGCGCACCCTTGGGTGCGCGATATGGCAGCGTGACCTGGACGCTGGCGCGGCTGAGGAAGCCGACCTCGCCGCTTTGCCAGGCGTCTTCGCGCTCCATGGCCTGCGCTTCGTCAAACAGGCGCTGGAATTTCTCGGACGGAACCAGGTTGTTCTCGTTGCCGGGAACAATGATGCGGGAGGGTTCGGCGTCCAGGTCGAGGACGCTTCGATCCCCCGTGGCGGCCGGGGAGCGTTTGATGGGCATAGTGGCTTGCTTCGGATTACCCGCCTTTGTACTCGAAGCCGCAAAGCTTGTCACGCAGAAACAGGTACACAAGCGACCGCATTGCCCGCGGGGTTCTTGCCAGCCGGGAGGATCTAATGGCTCGTCGCATGGTGGCGGACGGTGGGCAACCCGGCAGGGTTGTCCACGGTTCGCCAGCCATCAGCTACCAGTAAACGATACCGATACGGGTTAACTACTTGTAAACCGTATACGTGAAGCCAACCCCGTTGATTCGTAAGGGGAAAACACCGCCCCGCGAACCCGATTCTGCGGCGATCCGTACCCGATTCAGCGACGGGCCGAACCCGTATCTGCGACCACCCGAACCTGTATCTGCGGCCAGCGCGAACCGGATTCTGCGGGGATAACTGCCATCGCCCACAGGCTTCTCCACAGGCAAGACCCCGCAAAGCGTACCCGATTCTGCGAGATCCTTGGCCGCCAGGCGCGCTGGAGCGCCGGTTCCCGCCCAAAAACGGTGGATAACTGCACTGCCAGGCGGTTATCCACGCAGAAACAAGTTCGCGCCCCAGTGCACAACGTGCACCTGGAACCGAGCCTGCGTACCCATTTCTGCGAAAACCCCTGCCAAAGCGTACCCGTTTCTGCGCCGGCCTCAGATCGCCTGCATCTGGATGTGTTCGCGTACCTGTTTCTGCGGCGTACCCATTTCTGCGCCCGGGAGCTCGCGCCTGGTTTCGCTCTCCAGCGTACCTGTTTCTGCGTACCTGAACGATGAAGCGGCCCAGCAGGGCGTACCCGTTTCTGCGTCAGATTCGCCCTGGAAGCGAGCGGACCTTTGACCAAGTTTCCATTATACACGGACGCTATACAGAAAGCTAGTACTCACACCTAACGTATACGTGATGAGACGGGGCTTCGCTGCCGCGTACCCATTTCTGCGACGCCCTTGACGGGCGTCCGGGTATCCGTGGCTTGCACCATGGCGATGTGTCGGTGGTGCGTACCCGATTCTGCGAAGGCGGATGCTGGCCAACCGGCGCGATTCCGTACCCGATTCTGCGAACTGAGGGCATGGGGAGGCACCAGCGGCCGGGTTCTGCGTCGCAACACGGGGCGTACCCGTTTCTGCGGTGGCTGGCCGGGGCATGGGATGTGGATAGATCAGGCTGCGGACGGCGGCGGGAAGCGCATACCGGGACAAAAAAATCTTTCGCCGCGTACCCAATTCTGCGTGCCCCAAGGGAGGCGCAGGGCGGGGCGGCCGCCAATGCGTACCCGTTTCTGCGTGGCTATTCGGCAGAAGGCGTGAGGCTCAGGGGGCAGGCCGTACCCGTTTCTGCGTGCGCTGGCCAGGCACCAGCCGCTCTGCGCTGCAGCATTGCGTACCCGTTTCTGCGAGACGGGGCAACGCGCGGCGGCTTAACAGGGCGAGGAGCGTGAAAAGACGGGAAAGAAGGGGGGAGTGGAAGGGGAACCCGAGGCAGCACCGGGATGCTGCGACAGAAAACAAAAAACCCCGCCAGGGGCGGGGTTCTTACGCTGTGCGGCGCACACCTGGTGCGCCGGGGCGGTCAACGCTTACAGCGGGGTGATGTTCGCGGCCTGCAGGCCCTTCGGGCCATTCTTGACTTCGAACTGCACGCGCTGGTTTTCCTGCAGCGACTTGAAGCCGTCAGCACGGATTTCCGAGAAATGGGCGAAGAGGTCGTCACCACCCGCGTCCGGCTTGATAAAGCCGAAGCCCTTGGCGTCGTTGAACCACTTGACGATACCGGTTTGCATGATTTGCTTTCCAGAAAAAGGACAAAAAAGATCGCATGACGAACACGTCATCCGACACGGGGAACTCAAGGAAAGGACACCATGGACAACCGAAGTACCAGACGGTGGCTAACGAATGAACTGTTGCCTCGTCGCTTGAATCTAGGCGCGTTTATACGGGGGATTGCCGCTAGCGTCAAGATGGGGACGGCCCCATGCCCCTGCTGGCCGCGCCCGTCCCGGGACTGGCTCGCAGCGTGCGCGTCGTGGGATCATCACGCCTTTTGCATGTTGCTTATTCGTGCCCGCCGTGATGGCGCCGGGCCGCGCGGTACAGAGTACGCTTGCCGCCCGGGCGGCCATGCGCGGCGCCAGGCCCAGCTCCACCCGCCACCGGTACTGACCCACGGGTTGCCGTTGCCGCGGACACGATAAGACACCAGGAGACCATTCATGTCGATGCCGGATCCCACTTCCAAGCCGGGCACATCCACCCCCGCAGCGCCCGACGCCGCGCCGTCGCTGCTCGAGCGGGTATTCAGGCTGCGCGAGCACCATACCGATGTCCGTACCGAGATCCTGGCCGGCATCACCACGTTCCTGACGATGGCGTACATCATCTTCGTCAATCCCTCCATCCTCGGCGATGCGGGCATGCCGAAGGACGCGGTGTTCGTTGCCACCTGCGTGGCCGCGGCGATCGGCACGCTGATCATGGGCTTCTACGCCAACTATCCGATCGCGATGGCGCCCGGCATGGGCCTGAACGCGTATTTTGCGTACACAGTGGTCAAGGGCATGGGCTTCCCGTGGGAAGCGGCGCTGGGCGCGGTCTTTATCTCCGGCTGCCTGTTCCTGCTGGTGACGCTGTTCCGCGTGCGCGAAATGATTGTCAATGGCATCCCGCATTCGATCCGCGTGGCCATCACTGCGGGCATCGGCCTGTTCCTGGCCATCGTTGCGCTGAAGAACGCCGGCATCGTCACCGCGAGCCAGGCCACGCTGGTGACCATCGGTGACCTGCACCAGCCTGCGGCGGTGCTCGCGATCGTCGGCTTCTTCGTGATCGTGGCGCTGGACCACCTGCGTGTGAAGGGTGCCATCCTGATCGGCATCCTGCTCACCACGCTGCTGAGTTTCGCCTTTGCCGGCAACACCTTCCACGGTATCTTTTCCGCGCCGCCGTCGCTGAGCCCGACGCTGTTCAAGCTCGATATCACCGCGGCCTTGTCGATCGGCATCATCAACGTGGTGCTGGTGTTCTTCCTGGTGGAGCTGTTCGATGCGACCGGCACGCTGATGGGGGTGGCCAACCGCGCGGGCCTGCTCAAGGCCGGCAAGATGGACCGGCTCAACAAGGCGCTGATGGCCGACAGCACCGCCATCATGGCGGGCTCGTTTCTGGGCACGTCGTCCACCACCGCGTATATCGAAAGCGCCTCGGGCGTGCAGGCAGGTGGACGTACCGGCCTGACCGCCGTGACGGTGGCCGTGCTGTTTCTCGCGGCGCTGTTCATTGCGCCGCTGGCGGGAACGGTGCCGGCCTACGCCACCGCGCCGGCGCTGCTGTATGTGTCGTGCCTGATGTTGCGCGAACTGCTGGAAATCGACTGGAACGACGTCACCGAGGTGGTGCCCGCGGTGATGACGGCGCTGGGCATGCCATTTACCTATTCGGTCGCCAATGGCGTGGCGTTCGGCTTTATCAGCTATGCGGCGCTCAAGCTGCTGACCGGTCGCGCACGCAGTGTGCCGGTGATGGTGTGGATCATTGCCGCCGTGTTCATCTTCAAGTTCTATTACCTTCCGGGCCACTGAACGGCACGCGCCGGAGCAACGACAAGTCTCGTCAGCAGAGCGGCCCCAGGGGCCGCCTTTTTTTTTGCCGTGATGGCACGCAGCGCAGTCCGCGCGAAGCTGCTGCGTACCCGTTTCTGCGCGCGCCCGATGCGGCGAGGCCGGTGAAGCGTACCCGATTCTGCGTGCAGGCCGCGGCAGCGTTTCAGGGCTCCAGCAGGGTCATGTCCCTGCCGCGGTGGGGTGTCGGAGCGTACCCGTTTCTGCGTAGTATGTCCGCGTTCGTAGGCGCCCGCAGAAGCGCATAGAAGCGCGCTGCGGCGTGCCGCTGCCAGCGCTTTCGCGTGTGTGCGCGAGGGCTCATACCAATGGATGAGATTGGCTGTAAGTCACCCACACGGGGCTGGACAAACCGCCGCAAATGCACTGAACTATAGGCGTGGCAAAGAGGGGCGCGGCAAGCGCCCCTTCTTGACTCCGGTGTATGCGGCACGGTGCCGGAGCCACGCCGGGAAGCGCGTCGGCGCAATGCGCCAGGACGGCAGCGCTTTCGCGACAGAGACCGTCAATATCAATGACGGCGCCGTCCACAATCCGGGAGCGTGCGGACAACATGCGCGCCACGCAGGCAAGAAAATTCCAAGACTGAAAAGTGGTAAACGTAGACGTGCAGTGCCGGGGGATGTTGTTCAACGGGGATAATCATGACCGCAGGAGAGATCCGGCGACCCGTCATCGGGCCTGTCAGGGAGTCCAGTAACCGATCCATCCGATCTATGCGTCCGGCCTGGGCTGCCGTGGGGGAGGCCGCGGGTGAAGTGCCAGCCAAACGGGTCGCGAGCGACGCTGTCACCGCGGAGATCGACGCCCTGCTTGCCGAAGACAGCGAACTCAGCGACAGCGCCCGTGCGGCGGTGTCCAACCTGCTGCGTCGCCATCGGTTGCTCGAAGGGGAACTGGCGCGCCAGCGCTCGCTGCTGCAGGAATGGATCCTCAGCCAGCTGACCTACAAGACGCTCTACTACCAATACTCCGGCCAGTCGCCGCAGGCGCCTCGCGTGGAGTTGATGCGCGAGAAGGAGGCCGTGCGGCGGCGCATCCGCGAACAGCTTCAGGCAGGGGCGGATTACCTCGCCACGCCTGACGAGTCCACTCGCAGTCTGTCCAGCTCGTGACACCGACGTCGACCGCGGGCCCATGCCCGCAGCCAGTTCAGCCCCACCGTCCGCCACGGACGCGCGCCGCTGCCGCGGCCACGGGTGCCGGCACCAAGAACAAGCCTAACGTCCGGGAGATCGTGATGGACCGACTGTGCAAGGCGTCACGCACTGCACAGCTCGTGGTCGTGTCGCGTCATGAAGATTTTGGTTTCGACCCGTCCGTGATCGGCACGGAATGGGAAATCCGCCGCGTCGCGCAGGTGCGCGACGCCGAGCGCGCGGTGCGCGCCTGCCCGCCCACGGCCGGCGTGATCGACCTGCAGTCCGACTACAGCGAGGCCGAGTTCACGCAGCTGGAACAGGCGCTGCAGTACCTGCATATCACCTGGGTGGCGATCACCTCCGATGCGATGCTGGCCAACGAGCGCGTACGGCGGATGATCCGCGACTATTGCGTCGACTACGTGCGCCTGCCATTCGCGATGCCCGAGCTGCTGTACACGCTGCGGCATGCGCGCGGCATGGCGTCGCTGCACGGCACGCGCCCGCAGGAAACCGCGTCGCGCGGCACCATGATCGGTGAATGCGCGGCGATGCGCGCGATGTTTCGCTCGCTCGCTAAGGTCGCCCACAACGAAGCGCCGGTGTTCATCTCGGGCGAGTCCGGCACCGGCAAGGAGCTGGCCGCGCAGGCGATCCACGATGCCTCGAGCCGCCGCAAGGGCCCGTTCATTGCCATCAACTGCGGCGCCATTCCCTCGCACCTGGTGCAGTCAGAGCTGTTCGGCTATGAAAAGGGCGCGTTTACCGGCGCCAACCAGCGCAAGGTCGGCTGGATCGAGCAGGCCCAGGGCGGCACGCTGTTTCTTGACGAAATCGGCGACCTGCCGCTGGAAAGCCAGGTGGCCCTGCTGCGCTTCCTGCAGCAGGGCACGATCACGCGGCTGGGCGGCCACCAGTCGATCCCGCTCAACCTGCGCATCATCTCGGCCACGCACGTGGACCTGGTCGCGGCGCAGGGCGACGGGCGCTTCCGTTCGGACCTGTTCCACCGACTGTGCGTGCTGACGCTGTCGATCCCGGCGCTGCGCGAGCGCGGCGAGGACATCCTGCTGCTGGCCAATGCGGTGCTGGCCGAGCATGGCCACGAGGCGCACCGGCGCATCCGCGGGTTCTCCGCGTGCGCGACGCAGGCGATGATGCAATACGCCTGGCCGGGCAATGTGCGCGAACTGATCAACCGCGTGCGCCGCGCCATCGTGATGACCGACAACCGCAAGATCACCGCCGAGGACCTGCAACTGCACAACGGCGCCGAGCTGCCGCGCAAGACCCTCGACGCCATCCGCGAAGAGGCCGAGCGCGAAGCAATCCGCACCGTGATGGCCAGCCACGGTTTTCACGTGGTGCCGGCCGCGCGCGAGCTCAACGTGTCGCGCGTGACCCTGTACCGGCTCATGCACAAGCACAACATCCGTGTGGAGAGCCACGCCTCGGCAGGGGAATAGCGGCAGTCAGGCGGCAGTCAGCAGCTGCGGTCGCGTGACGGGTGCCGGCACGGCCAGTACCGCGGCCAGTACCGCGGCCAGTAACACGGCCAGCACAGGCGCCAGCGGGAAAGGGGAACCGGCGACGTCCGCTCGCCGGTTCCGCCTTTCCCCGTGCCGGCCGGCACGTCAGCGCACCACTCGCGGGGGCCTGGCGGCCCACTTCCCGTCCGCGAACCCGCCCGCGAACCTGCCGCCGGACGCCTGCGCGGGCGCGGTGGCGAGGTTCATGCTGATCTTGCCGCGCGCGCGCCGCGGCGGCTCGCAGGCATCCTGCGAAGGCCACGGCACGATGTCGCGGCGGCGCTGGCCGTCGCGTGCATGCCGCGCGGGCGGCGCCAGCGCTTCGCTGCCCGTCGTGTCCGGATCCAGCCGCAGTTCCCCCCAGGCCCAGCCGAAGCCGCGCACATAGACGTCATGACTGACCGCGGCGTGGCTGTTCGCATCGTCGGCGTCGGGGCGGTCGAACCACGCGTAGCTGGCCGCCGCCGCGCTGCCCGAGCCAATCGCCAGCGCCGTGGCGAGCATTGCAGCTTTCATGGTCGGCATCTCCCTGTGGAAAAAAAGTGCCCGCCGGGGGACGGAACACGAATCCGTGCGGTCACGCTGGCTCGCGTGCCCGCCTGTTGTGCTGGGCCGTCATGCGCGCCGCTTGCCCGCGTGCCGGCGGCATGCCGGACTGGCCTGCGCCGGTCTGCGGGTCGCCACGCAAGCCATGCCGTGCGCGCTGCGCGCGACTTGCTCGCGCGCGCGCGGATAGGGCAGCAGCGGCGCCGACACCAGGTCCATCTCTGACGGCGGCGGACCGGCCAGGCGGTATGCGCGCCGGCGCGCCGTCATGCGGGAGGGCGGGTGACGCATGTGGTGATCTCCAGCGCGCAACGACGGGTTTGACGGAACTGGCGCAGGCCTGCACTGTGCGCCCTGGCCAAGTCAGAGCGACAAGTGTGCCAAGGGCCGCAAACGCTTGTGCCACGCGGCTTTGCGAGACAGGTCGCAGTACCCGGTCGCCACTGCGCGGCGGCGCTGGACCAATTGGTTGCGCCACTGCAACGCGTTGCGCCGCCTCCGTGGCGGCGCAGGCATGGCGCTGGCGTCCGCCGGCGCGCACTGGCCGGCGGCTTGCCGTGCGCCCGACGCGTGGCGCCACGGCCTCGCAGCCGTTGCACGGTTGAAACTGGCCTTACATCAGTCATGCACGCGAGTAACCGCGATGCATCGCGCCACCATGACGCTACGGTGCAAGGCCACGCAGAAACGGGTACGCGCCGGGGGCGGCGCGCGCGGTCAACGGGGCTGGCCCGAGGTGCCAGAGGGGTTGGCGGGGCTGGACGGTGTCGCAGCGGGCGCTGCCGAGGGCACGGCGCCCGAGGCGGTGCCGGAGATGGGCTTGGGGCCGGGCTGGCTGCGCTCGCAGCCGGCGCAGCCGAGCACGGCGATGATTGCCAGCACGGCCGCCGGACGTGCGCGGAGGTTGCAGGTCACGGGTGCCTCCTTGCGCCGGCGCGCGGGCAACGGATGCGCCGGCAGGTATGCCTGGTCTTACTGTAGCAGGTCGCCTGCGCCGCGCCGCGCCAGGCGCGTCTTGGGCAAGCGGCGCAATGCGCAGTATGATGAACGCAGCGCCCGCCGCGCGGGCAGGCGCAATCCATCCGCGGTCCCGCGCCGGATCGCGCCACCACCAGGCCGTGACTGACAAGACCGAACCTTCCTCCTCGTCTGCCGCCGAAGGCGTGCCGCCGCCGCGCCGGCACCGCCCGCACTGGCTGCCCGACCGCCACACCGGCGCGCGCACGCTACGCGTCGTGTCCGCCGCGATCACGTCGTGGTTCGCGCACCGCGCCGCCAGCAAGGGCGCGGCGCTGTCCTTCTACATGCTGTTCTCGCTGGCGCCGATCCTGGTGCTGGTGATCTCGATCGCCGGTTTGTTCTTCGGCGCCGAGGCGGCGCGCGGCGAGATCTTCGCGCAGCTCGAAGGGCTGGTCGGCGACCAGGGCGCCGCCGCCATCGAGGGCATCCTGGCCGCGACGCACCGGGCCGGCGGCAGCGGCATGGCGGCGCTGATCGCGACCGGCATCCTGTTCGTCGGCGCCACCAGTGCCTTTGCCGAACTCAAAAGCAGCCTGGACGACATCTGGCACGTGCCGGTGCCCGACACCGCCGGCTGGCGCCAGTTGCTGCGCACGCGCCTGTTGTCGTTCAGCCTGGTGCTGGTGCTGGCCTTCATGCTGCTGGTGTCGCTGATCGTCAATGCGGCGCTGGCGGTGGTGGAGCGCATCTGGGGCCAGCTGTGGACACAATCGTGGTTTGCGCCGGTGGCCGAAGTCATCTCCTCGCTGTTTTCGTTCGCGGTGGTGACCGCGCTGTTCGCGGTGATCTTCAAGATGCTGCCCAATGCGCGTATCGCCTGGCGCGACGTCACCATGGGCGCGGTCATCACCGCGCTGCTGTTCTCGATCGGCAAGCGGCTGATCGGGCTGTACCTGGGCAACAGCGCGGTGGCCTCGTCCTATGGCGCCGCCGGGTCGGTGGTGGCGCTGATGCTGTGGGTGTATTACTCGGCACAGATCTTTTTCTTCGGCGCCGAGCTGACGCGCCAGTACGCGCTGCAGTTCGGCAGCCTGCGGGGCAAGCCGGCGGACAAGCTGGCCGGGTAGCGGCAGCGCGCCGGAGCGGGGCTCGGGCCCGGCAGGCGACAACGCAAATCCCGTAGCGGCGCCCAAACCGGTAAAATAACGCCCCATTCCCTTCGCGTGCCCGCAGGGCCCGGCCCTGCGGCCGCCCGCGGCGCTGCCGGCCCTGATTCCGGCCACCGCCGGGCCATCCCAATATTTCCCAGTCTGATTCCGCTGCCGTGAGCTCGCTCGTTCCTGAAATTGCGCGTCGTCGCACCTTCGCCATCATCTCCCACCCCGACGCGGGCAAGACCACCCTGACCGAAAAGCTGCTGTGGTTCGGCGGCGCGATCCAGGTCGCGGGCGAAGTGCGTGCGCGCAAGGCCGACCGCCATGCCACCTCGGACTGGATGGAGCTGGAAAAGCAGCGCGGCATTTCGGTGACGTCGTCGGTGATGCAGTTCCCGTATCGCCGCGACAGCGCGGATGGCAAGGCGCAGGAGAACATCGTCAACCTGCTCGACACTCCGGGCCACGAGGACTTCTCCGAAGATACCTACCGCACGCTGACAGCGGTGGACTCGGCGGTGATGGTGATCGACTCGGTCAACGGCGTCGAAGCGCAGACGATCAAGCTGCTGAACGTCTGCCGGCTGCGCGACACCCCCATCCTGACCTTCATCAACAAGCTCGACCGCGAAGGCCGCTCGCCGATCGAACTGCTCGATGAAATCGAGGACGTGCTGCAGATCCAGTGCGCGCCGATGACGTGGCCGATCGGCATGGGCAAGGCCTTCCGCGGCGTGTACCACCTGATCGACGACAAGGTGCAGCTGTTCGACCCGCACGGCGACAAGGGCACGTCCGCGATCCTGGACGGCCTGGACAATCCGGAGCTGGACCGCATGCTCGGCAGCCAGGCCGAAGAGCTGCGCATCGAGATCGAGCTGGTGCGCGGGGCCTCGCACACCTTCGACAAGGACGCCTTCCTCAACGGCAAGCAGACGCCCGTGTACTTCGGCTCGGCCATCAACAACTTCGGCGTGCAGTCGCTGCTGGATGCGCTGTGCGAACTGTCGCCGCCGCCGCTGGCGCGCAATACGGATTCGCGCGTGGTCGAGCCGCAGGAGCCGAAGTTCACCGGCTTCGTGTTCAAGATCCAGGCCAATATGGATCCGCGCCACCGCGACCGCATTGCCTTCGTGCGGGTGTGCTCGGGCCGCTTCGAGCGCGGCATGAAGCTGCTGCACGTGTCGGCGGGCAAGACCGTGGCGATCAACAACGCCATCACCTTCATGGCGCAGGACCGCAACACCACCGAAGAAGCCTACGCCGGCGACATCATCGGCGTGCCCAACCACGGCACCATCCGCCTGGGCGATGTCTTCACCGAGGGCGAGCCGCTCAAGTTCACCGGCATCCCGTCGTTCGCGCCGGAATTCTTCCGCCGCGCGCGCCTGAACAACCCGCTCAAGGTCAAGCAGCTGCAGAAGGGCTTGCAGCAGCTGGCCGAAGAAGGCGCCACGCAGATGTTCCGCCCGCTCGCCTCCAACGACCTGGTGCTGGGTGCCGTGGGCATCCTGCAGTTCGACGTGGTGGCGCACCGGCTCGAGCATGAGTACGGCGTCGACGCCATCTTCGAGTCGCATGAATGCGCCACCGCGCGCTGGCTCAAGGGCACGCCGGCGGAGATCGAGAAGCTGATCGCCAAGGCCGGGCACAACGTGGCGCTGGACGGTGCCGGCGACCATGTCTATTTGGCGCCGAGCATGGTCAACCTGCGGCTGACGCAGGAACGGTTCCCGGAGCTGCAGTTCCTGGAGACGCGCGAGATCGTCTGAGCGCGCACCGAAGCCCGAAAAGCAAAACGGCTCGCAATTGCGAGCCGTTTTGCTATCAGAAAGGGGGCACCCCGTCAGTCAGCCGGATTTCGCCTCAATACGCCAGCGATGCCTGGATATAGAACGTCCGCGGCATGCCCACATACTTGCCGGCATTGTTGTCGGTCGAGCGCGTGAAATAGCGCTTGTCGAATACGTTCTTCACGCCCACCGCCACCTTCAGGTTCTGCGCCGCCTTGCCGAAGTCATAGCCCACGCGCAGGTTCATCAGCGCATAGCCCGGGATATCGCCCAGCGCGCCATTGGCGCTTTCCGCGGTCTGGTAGGTGGTGGAATTGCTCGGGTCGCCCGGCGAATGCTGCTTGGACTGCGCAAAGCCATCGACATTGAACGACCAGCGGTTGCGCGCGTAGCGCATGCCCACCGTGGCCACATGGCGCGAATAGAACGGCAGGTCGCGCCCGGCGAAGTTGCCCTGGTTGTAGGTCGCTTCGGTGTAGGTATAGGTGGCGTAGGCCGACAGGCCCATCAGCGACTTGTCGAGCGCGCCGAAGTCATAGCGCAGCGACGATTCCACGCCGCGGTGGGTGGTGGCGCCCAGGTTGGTCCATGCATCCGGCGCGCCGCCGGTGCCGCCGCGCAGCTGCAGCTCGTCGTCGAAGTCGATGTTGAACAGCGTCAGCTCGCCGCCCCAGCCATTGGCGTTGAAGTGCGTGCCGATCTCATAGGTCTTGGCCTTCTCCGGCGTCAGGCCATTGGTAGTCTGCGCGATCTGGAAATACTGCAGCGGGCCGAACGAGACGCCGGCGTTGGCGAACAGTTTCCACTGGTCGCTGACGTGGTACATCACCGCCAGCGACGGCAGCGGCTCGTTGGAAGACACGTCGCGGCGCACATTGGTAAAGCGGTCGGTCACGTTCGAGCGAATGAACTCATAGCGCAGGCCCGGCGTGATGGTCCAGTTGCCGACGTTGATGGTGTCGTCGATATAGACCGCGTTGGCAGTGGTGCCGCCGGTGCGCCACTGGTAGACCGGCGAGGGCAGGGTGGTGGCATCGACCGAACCCGGCACGTAGTACGCGGTGCGCGATGCCTGCTCGTCGCTGGCTTCGCGCAGGAAGCGGTAGCCGACGCTGACTTCATGGCTCATGCTTTCGCCGCGGAACAGCTGCGAGTAGCGCGGCTCGATCGCAAAGGTGTGGTAGTTGCGCGGCGCCGCGGTCAGGCGGCGCCGGCCGGCCTGCGCGCCGCTGCCTTCCTGCTCGATATTGCTGCCGCGGAAGCTGTCGGTGTAGTAGGTCAGCACCTCGAACTTGCGGTCGGCGTCGTTGTGGCTGTATTTCAGGCTGAAGTCGTGGCGCCGTCCGCTGAAGTTGTCGTAGGGACGCACCGACTGGAACGGGTCGGCGGCGTACTGCGCCGGCGTCAGGCCGCCGGGCATGCCGGCCGTGCCTTCGTAGTAGTGGAACGCGGCGCTCAGCGAGTCGGTCTTCGAGATCCGGTACGCGCCCTTGAGCAGCAGGTCATCGATATTGACGTGGTCGTTGCTGGCGCGGTAGCCGTTGCCGTGGATGCCCGAGTACAGCAGCGCGCCACCCAGCCCCTGCTCGTTGGTGCCGCCGATGAATGCGGTCGGGTTGGTCTTGACGTTGCCGCCGTGGCTGTAGATGTCGGTCGAGACCGAGGCATCCGCGGCGAAGGTGGTGGGGATCGGGCGCGTCACGAAGTTGATGATGCCGCCCACGTTCTGCGGGCCGTAGCGCACCGAGCCCGCGCCGCGCACCACGTCGATGGTCTCGAGGTTGCCCAGCGACAGCGGCGCCATCGACAATTGCGGCTGGCCGTAGGGTGCCACCGCCAGCGGGACCCCATCCATCAGGATGGTCGAGCGCGGCGACAGTCGCGAGGCCAGCCCGCGCACGCCCACGTTCAGCGAGACATCGCTGCCGCCGGTGCCGTTGTTCTCCTGCACCTGTACGCCCGGAATGCGGCGCAGCACTTCTCGCACATTATTGGCGCCGGCTTCGGCGAAGGTCTCGCGGTCGACGATGGTACGCGCGCCCGGGTGCTCCAGCACCTTGGCCTCGTTGGCGTTTTCCAGCCAGTTGCCGACCACGGTGACCGTGTTCAGCGTGGCTTCGGGATTGGCGGCGGAAGTGGCGGCGGTAGTGGCGGAAGCCGGTTCCGCGGCGTTGGCCGGCAGGGCGGCGAGCTGGGCAAACAGCAGGGCGGCGCCGATGGCACCCCCGGTCAGGCGGAAAGCGGGCTGCAAGGTGGGTTTCCTGGGAGAGCGGCGCGTCCCGCTGTGCCGGAAGCGGTGGTCCGGACGGTCGCGCCAATGGGCGGCGATTATAAATGCGAGTGATTCTCAAAGGCGAGTAGAGCGGCATCCCGCTGCACCCGGTGTCGCGCCTCTGCATCATTGTGCGGACAAAAAGGCAAAATTCGGGCTCGATTCCGCACATTTCGAGGAAACGTGTGCATGCGTCGGCATCTGCATGCAGCAATTAAGCACACGCTTTAGAATCTGCCCTTTGCGCACGGCGCACCCGCTTCCCGTGCGCAAGCTCCGCTCCCTTCCTGCCCCATTCCATGTCTTCCCCTGCCACCGTTCCGGCCGCCGAGC
The DNA here is from genome assembly GCF_014191175.1 of Cupriavidus alkaliphilus. NCBI lineage: Bacteria > Pseudomonadati > Pseudomonadota > Betaproteobacteria > Burkholderiales > Burkholderiaceae > Cupriavidus > Cupriavidus alkaliphilus. The sequence goes on from NZ_JACHWE010000008.1 coordinate 171,436, forward strand.
CGGACAGCGTCTTCCGTGATTCCGTCTTTCGCCGCTATTGGTTCGCGCGGCTCTGCACCACCATCGGCTACCAGATCTTTACCGTGGCGGTGGGCTGGCAGATGTACGACCTGACGCGCGACCCGCTGATGCTGGGCATGGTCGGGCTGGTGCAATTCCTGCCGTCGGTGGCGCTGATCCTGATGTCGGGCCACGTGGCGGACCGCTTCGACCGGCGCCGCATCGTGCGCACCTGCCAGTCGATCGAGGCGCTGCTGGCCGCCGGCATGGCCGCCGCCAGCCTGGGCGGCTGGATCGACAGCCATCACATCTTTGTCTTCGTCGCGCTGATCGGCGCCACGCGCGCGTTCGAGAACCCGACGCTGCAGGCGTTGCTGCCCAGCGTCGTCACGCCGCGCCAGCTGCCGCGCGCGGTGGCGCTGGCCAGCTCGGCGGGGCAGGCCGCCATCATCATCGGCCCGGCCATCGGCGGTTTTGCCTATGTGGCGGGCCCGGGCGTGGTGTACACGCTGAGCGCGACCCTGTTTGCCATCGCCGCAGTGCTGGTGGGCGGCATCACGCTGCGCCAGGCGGCGCAGCGGCTGACCGCGCCGGTCAGTGTGCGCACCGTCTTTGCCGGTTTCGCCTATATCCGCAGCCGCCCGGTGCTGCTGGGCGCGATCTCGCTGGATATGGTCGCGGTGCTGCTGGGCGGCGCCGCGGCGCTGTTGCCGATCTACGCGCGCGACATCCTGCATACCGGACCGTGGGGGCTGGGACTGCTGCGCTCGTCCCCGGCCATCGGCGCGCTGGCGATGGCGCTGTGGCTGGCGCGCCATCCGCTGAACCGGCGCGCCGGGCGCGTGATGTTCGCTGCGGTGGCGGTGTTCGGCGTCGCCACGGTGGTGTTCGGGGTCTCGACCTGGCTGCCGCTGTCGATGGCGGCACTGGTGGTGCTGGGCGCTTCCGACATGATCAGCGTGGTGGTGCGCTCCACGCTGGTCCAGCTCGATACGCCCGACGACATGCGCGGGCGCGTCGGCGCCGTCAATTCGGTGTTCATCGGTGCTTCCAACCAGCTGGGCGAGTTCGAGTCGGGCGTCACCGCCGCGCTGTTCGGCCCGGTGGGCGCGGTGGTCCTGGGCGGTGTCGGCACGCTGCTGGTGGTGGCGGTGTGGATGCGCTTGTTCCCGGCGCTGGCGGCGCGCGACAAGCTGCATGAACAGCCCGCGTGAACCGGCGTTTGCCGGTGTGCACGGCGCGTGCAGGGCGGCATGGCGACAGCCGGGCGTACCCGTTTCTGCGTGCGCGGCGGTGGTGCTGCCGGCGGTATAGTGATGCCTCGCGCGCCGACTTTCGTCGCTGAAAGTCGTGCCGATCATCGCCGCCCCCAGCCCGTCAAGCCTTGCGCCACATGACCTTGCCGACCGATCCGCTCCAGCGCCACGCGGTGTTCGCCGCGCTCAGCGGCTCGCGCGCTTCGCTGGAGCGCGCCGCGGCGCTGGGCGATGGCCTGGGCGTGGCGCTGTGGCGCAACCGGAACGACAGCACCGGCTATGCGCGGCCCGGCCACCACACCATGTCGGTCTACCTGCAGGGCGGCCACGCCACCTACCGGCGCGACCAGCCCGGCAACAAGGGCGCCCCGGGCAGGCTGTGCCTGTTGCCGGCCGACCATGAGTCGCGCTGGCATGTCGGCGGCCCGCAGCGCTTCCTGCATCTGTATTTCCGTCCCGAAACCCTGGCCTGGCACTGCGTGCGCCTGCTCGACCGCGAACCGCGCTCGGTGGCCTTGCGCGACCTGACCTTTGCCGACGATCCGCGTCTGCATGCCGTGAGCCAGCAGCTTGCAGCGCTCGACTGGCGGTTGCCCGAGGCCCGCATGGCCGGCAATGCGCTGGCGCACGAGGCGGTCAGCCACCTGGTACTGACCCACGCCGGCCGCGCCGCCCCGACCGACTGGCGCGGTGGCTTGTCGGCGCAGGCGCGGCGGACCGTGCGCGACTGGATCGAAAGCCATCCCGAAAGCAACCCGACGCTGGGCGAACTGGCGGCCATGGTGGGGCAGTCGGAATTCCACTTCGCGCGCATGTTCCGGGTGTCGTTCGGCATGCCGCCGCATGCGTGGGTGTTGCTGACCCGCCTCGAGCGGGCGCAACGGCTGCTGGCCGATCCGCGCCGCCCGCTGCATGAAGTTGCCGCCCGCGCCGGGTTTGCCTCGGCCAGCCACCTGAGCCGCCGTTTCCAGGCCGCGTTCGGCGTGACACCCGGCGCCTGGCGCGCCGGCGCGTAGTCTTCGCGCGGTTGCGGCCGCTCCGGCGCCAGCCGTTGCGGCGCAAGGCCTGGCGCCCACACCCATAAATCCGGCCCCAAGTCCTGGGAACCCGCTTCCGCTTCGCTTGTCCCCTTCTATGTGCCGTGTTTCCGGCTTTGTCGGTGATCGTCTGACATCGTGCATTCAATGTGCACCATTTAGTCAAACGCGAACCTCTCTCCAGCGTTCCGGCAAATCCTCCGGAGCATTGCCACGGCACGCAGAAACGGGTACGCATCGCCGCCCCAGGCCAGCACCGTCGACAACCCTGACAACAACCGCAAACGGAGCCGCTCCCATGGATCTCAACTTTATCGATGCCGACCAGCTTGAGGCGGGCTGGTCCTACCTGGTCCGCTTCGCCATCAACCAGGGCATGAACTGCCTGGCGGCCATCCTGATCCTGATGATCGGCTGGTGGCTGTCGGGCCGCGTTGGCACCGCGGCACGGGGCGCGCTCAACCGCACCCATGTCGATGCCACCATGCGCCCGCTACTGGCCAATGCGCTGCAGTGGATGGTGCGCGTGCTGACCATCGTGCTGGTGCTGTCGCAGTTCGGCGTGCAGACCGCCAGCATCATCGCCATGCTGGGCGCCGCCGGCCTGGCGATCGGGCTGGCGCTGCAGGGCACGCTGCAGAACATTGCCGCCGGCATCATGCTGGTGCTGCTGCGTCCGTTTCGCGTGGGCCAGTACATCGATGCGCAGGGCGTGGCCGGCACCGTGCGCGAGACCGGGCTCTTCATGACCGAGCTGACCACCTTCGATGGCGTCTGCCTGCGCGTGCCCAACGGCAAGCTGTGGGGCAGCGCCATCACCAACTACAGCGAGAACGCGACGCGGCGCGCCGACATCGAGGCCACGGTAACCTTCGACAGCGACGTGCAGCGCAGCCTGGAAGCACTGCGGGCGATGCTGGCGCGCGAGCCGCGGCTGCTGGCCGAGCCCGCCGCCGAAACCATGGTGGTCAACTACACCCAGCAGGGCATTACGCTGAACGTGCGCTACTGGACCTCGAACGACGATTACTGGAACGTGCGCTTCGCCTTCTACGAGCGCATCAAGCAGGTGCTCGAGCAAGCCGGCAGCAAGCTGGCGGTGCCGATCCAGGAGCTGCACGTGCCGGGCGCGTCGTCGGTGCCGGGCGTGGTGAAGGTGGCCGACAGCGCGCCGTCGGCGGCGCCGCGGCCGGCCGGGCCGTCGCACCAGCCGACGCGCCAGCCCGCGCGGCAACCGGGCTAGCCGCGCGCGTCCTGCGCCTCGCCCTCTTCCGAGAACAGCGTGCAGGCGCCGCTTTCGGCCGTGCTGACCTGGCGGCGGAAGGTCGCGAACAGGTCGCGGCCGACGCCATGGCGATTGGCGCTCAGGTCCGGGCGCGCCGGCGTGCGTGCCTGCCATTCATCGTCGGGCACCAGCACGTCGAGCGTGCCCGCGGTCGCGTCGACGCGCATCATGTCGCCGCTGCGCACGCGTGCGATCGCGCCGCCGCGCAGCGCTTCCGGGCAGACATGGATGGCAGCCGGGACCTTGCCCGATGCGCCCGACATGCGTCCGTCGGTGACCAGCGCCACGTGAAAGCCGCGGTCCTGCAGCACCGTCAGCGTGGGCGTGAGCTTGTGCAGCTCCGGCATGCCGCACGAAGCGGGGCCCTGCCATGGCAGCACCGCAATGAAGTCGCGCTCCAGCTCGCCGCGCTTGAAGGCGTGCAGCACATCGTCCTGATGCTCGAACACGATCGCCGGCGCCTGCACCACCCGGTGCTCGGGCTTGACCGCGGAGGTCTTGATCACCGCGCGGCCGAGCCTGCCGTCGAGCAGCTTGATGCCGCCGTCCGGGGCAAAGGGTGCGTCGGCGGCGCGCACGATGCTGTCATCGAGCGGCGCGGCCGGGCCATCGATCCACGTCAGCTGGCCGTCGCGCAGCACGGGCTCGCGCGTGTAGTCCTGCAGGCCGCGGCCGACGATGGTCGTGACATCGTCGTGCAGCAGCCCCAGCGCCAGCAGCCCGCGGATCACCACCGCCAGCCCGCCGGCGGCCTGGAACTGGTTCACGTCGGCCTTGCCGTTCGGATACACGCGCGCCAGCAGCGGCACCACCGCCGACAGTTCGTCGAAATCGTCCCAGCTCAGCACGATGCCGGCCACGCGCGCCATCGCGATCAGGTGCAGCGTATGGTTGGTCGAGCCGCCGGTGGCCAGCAGCCCGACGATGCCGTTGACGAAGGCGCGCTCGTCCAGCACCTCGGCCACCGGCGTATAGCGCTCGCCGCCGTGCACCAGCTTCAGCGCCTGGCGCGCGGCCTCGCGCGTGAGCGCTTCGCGCAGCGGCGTGTTGGGATTGACGAAGGCCGTGCCCGGCAGATGCAGGCCCATCATCTCCATCAGCATCTGGTTGGAGTTGGCGGTGCCGTAGAAGGTGCAGGTGCCGGGGCCGTGGTAGGAACGGGTTTCGGCCTCGAGCAGCTCCTTGCGGCCGATCTTGCCTTCGGCGTAGAGCTGTCGCGTGTGCGCCTTCTCGTCGTTGCTGATGCCGGTGGTCATCGGCCCGCCGGGCACGAACACCGCGGGCAGGTGGCCGAAGGACAGCGCGCCCATCACCAGGCCGGGCACGATCTTGTCGCACACGCCCAGGTACAGCGCGCCATCGAACATCTGGTGCGACAGCGCCACCGCCGTGGCCAGCGCGATCACGTCGCGCGAGAACAGCGACAGGTCCATGCCGTCCTGGCCCTGCGTGACGCCGTCGCACATCGCCGGCGTGCCGCCGGCAAACTGCGCGGTGCCGCCGGCTTCGAGCGCGGCTTCCTTGAGCCATTGCGGGAACGCGGCCAGGGGCTGGTGCGCGGACAGCATGTCGTTGTAGGCCGAGACGATGGCCAGGTTGGGCCGCTCGTCGGCCTTCAGCCGGATCTTGGCGGCGTCCGGCATGGCGGCCACCGCGTGGGCGAGGTTGGTACAGGAAAGCTGCGCGCGTTCGACCTTCTGCCCGGCCATGGCGCGGGTGCGGTCAAGATACGCCTGGCGCGAGGCGGTGCTGCGGGAGACGATGCGGGCGGTGACCCGCTCGAGCACTGGATGACGTGGCATGGGGTTCTCCTGCGGGGGAGCTTTCAGCCTAGCGCACTTTGCCGGGCCCTGCACGGCGCAGGGCGGTTGGTGCCCCGCCCGCGGCCAACGCGAACCACGCAGAAACGGGTACGCTTGCCTCGCCAAGCCGTAGCGACTCACGTAAACTGGCCGCTACCCGGCCGGCCATCGCGCGCTGGCCGCGACAACTCGAATCCTCAAGGAGCGCAGGGTGAGCATGCCTGATTTCGACATGGTGCTGTTCGGCGGCACCGGCGACCTGGCGCGGCGCAAGCTGCTGCCGTCCCTGTTCGATGCGCACCACACGGGGCTGCTGCATCCGGCCGCACGCATCCTCGCCACCGGCAGCCAGCCGATGTCGAGCGCGGACTACATCGCCTCGCTGGAACAGAGCGTGCGGCCCGCGCTGGCCCATGCGCCGCCCGAGTCATGGGACAGGTTCTGTGCACGCATCCTCTACGTGCAGGCCGACGCACGCGTGCCGGCGCATTTCGATGCGCTGGCCGAGCAGCTGCTGTCGCGCAAGCCCGAGGTGGTGGTGTGCTATCTCGCCACCGCGCCTCATCTTTTCGTGTCGATCTGCGAGCAGCTGGCGCGCACCGGCCTGAACACGCGCCACGCGCCCAACGTACGCATCGTGCTGGAAAAGCCGCTGGGCCATGACCTGGAATCGAACGAGGCCATCAACTCCGCGGTGGCGAAATTCTTTGCCGAAGAGCAGATCTACCGCATCGACCATTACCTGGGCAAGGAGTCGGTGCAGAACCTGATGGCGATCCGCTTCGGCAACGCGCTGTTCGAGCCGCTGTGGCGCCGCGAGTGGGTGCAGGACGTGCAGATCACCATCGCCGAAGAACTGGGCGTGGAAACGCGCGGCGACTTCTACGATCGCACCGGCGCGCTGCGCGACATGGTGCAGAACCACCTGCTGCAGCTGCTGTGCATGGTGGCGATGGAGCCTCCGGCCAGCCTCAGCGAAGATGCCATCCGCGACGAGAAGATCAAGATCCTGAAAGCGCTCAGGCCGATCACGCCGCAGGACGTGGCCGAGAAGACCGTGCGCGGCCAGTACCGCTCCGGCGCGATCGGCGGCAAGCCGGTGCCAGGCTACCTGGAGGAAGAAGGCATCGCGGCAGACAGCCGTACCGAGACCTTTGTCGCGATCAAGGCCGAGATCGCCAACTGGCGCTGGGAAGGGGTGCCGTTTTACCTGCGCACCGGCAAGCGCATGCAGTCGCGCGTGGCCGAGATCGTGATCCATTTCCGCGACGTGCCGCACGCGATCTTCCCGCGGCCGCTGACGCAGTCGCCGCAGAACCGGCTGGTGATCCAGCTGCAGCCCGAGGAAAGCATCCGCCTGTACTGCCTGGTCAAGCAGCCCGGCGATACGCTGGAACTGACGCCCACCTCGCTCGACCTGGACTTCGCCAATTCGTTCAAGGTGCGCCGCGCCGGCGCCTATGAACGGCTGCTGCTGGACGTCATCCGCGGCCGGCTGGGCCTGTTCGTGCGCCGCGACGAGCAGGTGCAGGCGTGGCGCTGGGTCGAGCCGATCATCGATACCTGGGAAGCCAGCACGGTCCCGCCCAAGCCCTATACCGCCGGCACCTGGGGGCCGGCGGCGTCGTCGGCGCTGATGTCGCGCGACGGCGGCCTGTGGCACGAGGAAGCCTGAGCCATGGGCTCGCACCACTGCAAAGGAAGTCGCCATGCGCCTGTTTGAACATCCCACGCCGATGGACCAGGCCGAGGCCCTGGCAATCTCGATCGGCAATGCGCTGGAGCTCGCCGTGCGCGTCAAGGGCTGGGCCGCGCTGGCGGTCTCGGGCGGGCGCTCGCCGGTGGCGATGTTCGAGCGGCTGCGCCACCGGCACGTGCGCTGGGACGCGGTGACCATCACGCTGGTCGACGAACGGGTGGTGCCGCCCGACCACGCCGACAGCAACGCCGCACTGGTACGCGACCACCTGCTGCGCGAGGCCGCGGCCAGCGCCGCCTTCGTGCCGCTGATTGCCGACGCACAGGACGCCGCCGCGCCCGCGCAGGCGGTGGCGCGCGCCAACGCCGCATTCCGCCAGCCCGACGTGGTGGTGCTGGGCATGGGCGAGGACGGCCACACCGCCTCGCTGTTCCCGGATGCGCCCGAACTGCAGAGCGCGCTGAGCGAGCCGCAGCCGGGCTACGTCATCACCCATCCGTCGGTGGCGCCGCATGCGCGCATCACCCTGAACCTGGCCGCGCTGCTGGCCGCCGAGCGCGTGTTCCTGTCCGTCTCCGGCGCGGCCAAGGCCGCGGTGCTGGAGCGCGCGCTGCAGGGCCCCACGCCGTCGTTGCCGGTGAGCCTGGTGCTGTCGCGCCACCGGCACGGGTTTGACGTGTTCAAGACCTGACCGCCCCACTTGCCCCACCTTTGCGCGAGGAACGAGATCCGCAGCCATGGCCACTACCGCATCCTTCTCCGCTGACTTCCCGCGCCTGCTCGGCGATGTAGGCGGCACCAACGTGCGCTTTGCGCTGGAGACCGCGCCCATGCGGATCGGGCCGGTGACGGCGCTGAAGGTGGCGGATTTCCCGTCGCTGGAGGCAGCGCTGCGCCAGTACCTCGACGGCCTGGCCGGCGCGGGCCAGCCCACGCTGCGCCACGCCGCGATCGGCCTGGCCAATCCGGTGACCGGCGACCAGGTCCGGCTGACCAATCACAACTGGACCTTCTCGATCGACGGCATGCGGCGTGCGCTGGGGCTGCAGACGCTGGTGGCCATCAACGATTTCACCGCGCTTGCGCTGGCCCTGCCGCACCTGCCCGCCGACGGCCTGGCGCAGGTGCGCGCCGGCACCGCGGTACGCACCGCGCCGCTGGCGCTGATCGGGCCCGGCACCGGCCTGGGCGTTTCCGGACTGGTGCCGGTGCCGGGCGGACAAGCCGTGGCACTGGCCGGCGAAGGCGGCCATATCGAGCTGATGCCCGACACCGACGACGAATGGATTGCGTGGCGCGCGGCCCATAGCAAGGTCGGCCGGGTCTCGGCCGAGCGGCTGCTGAGCGGCAGCGGCCTGTCGCATATCCATGCCGCGCTGGCCGCAGAAACGGGTACGCTCTTGCTCGCGCCGCTGCAGCCGGCGCAGGTCACCGCGGGCGCGTTCGAGCGCAACGACCCGCTGTGCCAGCGCGCCATGGCGGTGTTCTTCGGGCTGCTGGGCTCGGTCGCCGCCGATGTCGCGCTGGTGATCGGCGCGCGCGGCGGGGTCTACCTGGGCGGCGGCATCCTGCCGCGCTTCGTGCCGGCGCTGCAGGACTCGGTGTTCGCCGAGCGCTTTGTCGCCAAGGGCCGCATGCGCGGCTGGCTCGAGGCGGTGCCGGTCCATGTCATCACCGCCAGCCATCCCTCGCTGGCAGGCCTGGCGCAGGCGCTGGCCGAACGCCTCGGCGGCGCGGGCGGGAACGGTTAGCCATGCGCGTGCTGCTGGTCGAGGACGACGCCATGATCGGCGAGAGCGTCAAGCTGGCGCTGCGCCAGGAAGGCTTTGCCGTGGATTGGGTGCGCGACGGCGAGGCGGGCCTGGCCGCGGCCAGCACCGCGGCGGACGGCCAGGCGTGCTACGACCTGATCCTGCTCGACCTGGGGCTGCCGCGCCGCCCCGGCCTGGAGGTGCTGCGCGCGCTGCGCGCGCGCGGCGTGCCCACGCCGGTGCTGATCCTGACCGCGCGCGACGCCGTTGCCGACCGTGTCGCCGGGCTCAATGCCGGCGCCGATGATTACCTGGTCAAGCCCTTCGACCTGCAGGAACTGGCCGCGCGCATGCACGCGCTGGCACGCCGCGCCGCCGGGCGCGCCGAACCGCTGGTCACCTACGGCGACATCGTGCTCAACCCCGCCACGCGCGAAGCCACCTGCCGCGGCGAGCCGGTGCGGCTGTCGGCGCGCGAGTTCGCGCTGCTGTCGGCGCTGATGGCGCGCCCGGGCAAGGTGTGGTCGGTGCCGCAGCTGCAGGAGCGGCTCTATGGCTGGGACGACGAGGTCGGCAGCAATACCGTCGAGGTCTACATCCACGCGCTGCGCAAGAAGTTCGGCGCGGCGCTGATCCGCAATATCCGCGGCGTGGGCTATGTGGTGCCGCGCCTGGACAGCGAAGCGGCCGCGGATGGCGACGGGGAGGCCGGCTGATGCGCTCGATCCAGCGAACGCTGCTGGCCTGGCTCGCGGCTGGCCTGGTAGCCGGCATCGCCATTGCCACCGCGCTGATCTACGGGCAGGCGCGGCAGGAGGCCAACGCGCTGTTCGACTACCAGATGAAGCAGATGGCCGCGGCGCTGCCGAGCCAGTTCCCCAACCCGGTGGCGCCGCCCTTCGTCGGCGCGCCCGGCGACCTCGCGCATGCCGACGAGGATGTGGTGATCCATATCTGGGACGGGTCCGGGCGCAGCCTTTATTTGTCGCACTCGCACCCGGCACTGCCCGCGCGCGCCGAGCTGGGGTTCTCCAACGTGACCACGCAGCAGGGCGAATGGCGGCTGTACAGCATGCAGCTGGGGCCCGCCGTGGTGCAGATCGCGCAGCCGATGAGCGCGCGCCGCACGCTGGCGGCGCGCATGGCGCTGCGCACCGTGGCGCCGCTGCTGCTGTTGCTGCCGCTGCTGGGCTGGCTGGTGTGGATGGCGGTGGGGCGCGGCCTGCGCCCGCTGCGCGAGATCGCCACCGAAGTGCGCGCGCGCGACGCCAACACGCTGGCGCCGCTGGCGGTGCGCCCGATGCCCGACGAGATCGCGCCGCTGAGCGCGGCGCTGAACCAGCTGCTGGCGCGGCTCTCGCATGCCATCGACACCCAGCGCGCCTTCGTCGCCGATGCCGCCCACGCGCTGCGCACGCCGCTGACCGCGCTGCAGCTGCAGGCACAACTGGTCGAACGGGCCGACGACGGCGCCGCGCGCGACGAAGCCATCGCCAAGCTGCGCCAGGGGCTGGAGCGGCTGACCCACCTGGTGACCCAGCTGCTGACGCTGGCGCGGCAGGAACCGGGCGCCGCCGTGCCCACGCACGAACCGGTGGAACTGCATCAACTGGCCGCGGCCGTGGTCGCCGAGATGGCCCAGGCCGCGCTCGATCGCGACATCGACCTGGGTCTGGACGGCAGTGCCGACGCCGCGCCCGTCGTGGTACGCGGCGACGCCGATGCGTTGCGCATCCTGCTGACCAACCTGCTGGACAACGCGCTCGCATACATCCCCGCCGGCGGCCGCATCGACGTGGCGGTGCGGCGCGGTGCCGACGCGCGTAGCGTGGAACTGGTGGTCAGCGACAACGGACCGGGCATCCCCGCCGAGGAGCGCGCGCGCGTGTTCGACCGCTTCTATCGCGTGGCCGATGCGCCGAGCGGCGGCAGCGGGCTGGGGCTCGCCATCGTCGCCGAGATCGCGCAGTCGCATGGCGCGCGAGTAGTGCTGGAGGATGCGGGGCCCGGGTTGCGGGTCAGGGTGGTGTTTCGGGTTTAGCCAGCCAGGCTTGCCGAAAGCGACAGCCCTGCCACCATACGCAGAATCGGGTACGCTTTGCGCCCGCGGACCGAGTCATTCACGCGTTGAAGGGCGCTTGTTGTGCAGAGGTTTGCCGCGAAATCGCGGGCCTCGAAGGCGCTGGGACTTGGCCGCGCCAGACCCCGCCGCAGCACGCAGAAACGGGTACGCTTTTGCGGCGCGGGCCGTTTGGCACCGTGCCGGCACGACGCCATTGCGTATCATGCGTGTTCCTCCCCTCACTGGTGAAACGACAGCATGCGCGCGATCGGCAACTTCCTCTGGTTCATCCTTGGCGGCGTGGTGATGGGCCTGGCCTGGTGGCTGGCAGGGCTGCTCGCCTTTATCTCGATCCTCGGCATTCCCTGGGGCAAGGCCTGCTTCGTGATCGGCAGCTTCACCTTTTTTCCGTTCGGCAAGCAGGCCATCAGCCGGCGCGAACTGACCGGGCGCGACGATGTCGGCACCGGCGCGCTCGGGCTGGTGGGCAATGTGCTGTGGTTTGTCTTTGCCGGCGTGTGGCTGGCCATCGGCCACGTCATGGCGGCGGTGGCCAACTTCGTCACCATCATCGGCATCCCGTTCGCGATCCAGCACCTGAAGCTGGCCGGCATTGCGCTGGCGCCGATCGGACAAAGCGTGGTCAGCAACGAGATGGCGGAGGCCGCGCGCCGCGATGGCGCCCGCGCGCAGGTGGACCACCTGCGCCGCTGAGCACTCAGGCGTCGTCGTCGTCGGGGCCTTCCCCGTCCGGCTGGCCGGCGTGCGCCACCAGCCGGTCGAGCAGGCTGCCCAGCAGCGCCTGTTCGGCGTCGCTCAGGCAGCCGAAGATCTCTTCATTGCGCCGGGCGATCATGGCGATCGCCTGCCGGTACAGCGGCTTGCCCTGCGCGGTCAGCGACAGCACCACGCCGCGCCCGTCGGCCGCGCTGGCCTCCTTGCTGACCAGCCCGCGCGCCACCAGCGCCTGCGCCGAGCGGCTGGCCTGGCCCTTGGTCAGGTTGGCGCGCTGCGCCAGGGCGTTGACCGACAGCGGCGCGAAGGCGCCGATCGCCGCCAGGCAGCGCCCCTCGCTGAGCAGCAGCCCGCATTGCTCCAGGTAGGCGGCGGCGCTGTCCTTGTCGCTGAGCTTGTTGACCTGGTGCAGGCGGTAGGTCAGGAACTGTTCGAGGCGTGGCAGTGGCTTCATGGCATTTCAGTTTCGGGCGTCGGCATTGTAGAGCCCCCGTCGGCCTCTTGCCGGCTGCGTGCCTCGGCTTCGTCGATCAGCGCCAGCACCGGCGCCAGCGCTTGCTGCCGGCTCATCAGGCCCAGGCACACCATCGCCAGCAGCAGCGGCGCGCGCGCTTCGCCGGTGCGGCCCATGGCTTCGCACAGTCGGGTGTAGGCCTGGTCGAGGTCTTCAGCTTGCATGGCGGGCTCCGGTTTGCAGCAGGGGGGCGAGGGTGGCGCGCACGGCGTCGCATGACGGTTCGCGCCAGCGTGCCAGCACATAGCCATCGGGGCGGATGAGATACAGCGTGCCGGGGTTGGCACCATAGCGGGCGTGGGCCTGGCCGTCGACGTCGGCCAGCGCAGTGGCGCCGGCCGGGGCGCCGGTGACCACTTGATACGCGTGCAGGGCTTGTGGATGTTCCCGCGCGAGCGCGGCAAGCGCCTCGGGCAGCGCCGATCGGTCGGCGGCATGCCCGAACCAGAGCAGCGTGAAGCGCTGCCCGAAGCATTGCGTCAGATGCCGGATACCGTCCGGCCCGTCCACGCGCAGTTCCGGCGCGGGCAAGCCGGGCGCGGCGCCCGGGCAGTCGGTGCCGAAGTCGCTGGGGCCGTTCAGCGCCGAATCGACATAGGCAATCGGCGCCGACTGCCGCGGATTGATCAGCGAACGCACTGCCGGCTCGGATGGCGCCAGCCGCAGCGTGGCCTCGCGCATCAGCTTGAAGGCGAAGTCGGGCGGCGCCATGAACTCGGTGCTCTTGGCGCCGTAGGCAAGGTTCTGGCGCGTGGCGTGCACGCGTTCGGCCGAGTAGGTATCGAGCAGGCTGTCGCCGGCCTGGCCGCGCAGCACCCAGGCCAGCTTCCACGCCAGGTTGCCGGCATCGTCCAGCCCCGAATTGAGCCCGCGCACGCCAAAGATCGGCACCAGATGCGCGGCGTCGCCGGCGAACAGGACGCGGCCGTGGCGGTAGTCCTGCAGGGTCAGGCACTTGGCGTTGTACATCGAGATCCACAGCGGCCGCCACGGCTCGGTTTCGCCGATCATGTCGAGGTGGCTCTGCACGCGCGGCAGCACGTTCTCGGGCCTGACCGCCTCGTCGGGGTCTTCGTCGTCGCGGATCTGGTAGTCGATGCGCCAGACATCGTCGGGCTGCCGGTGCATCAGCAGGGTCGAGCCGGGATTGGAGGGCGGATCGAACCAGGCCAGCCGCTCCACCTCGCGCCGGGTTTTCTGCACGATATCGACGATCACGTAGCGCCCTTCGTACTGCGTGCCTTCCATGCGCAGGCCGAGTTGCTCGCGCACCGTGCTGCGTCCGCCGTCGCATGCCACCAGCCATTGCGCATCGACCTCCACCGCGCCATCGCCGGTCTCGATTTCGGCGACCACGCCACCGGGGTGCTGGCGCAGCGTCCGCAGGCGCGCGCCGAAGCGTACCTCGGCAGGCGACGCGCCGCGCAGCGCGGCTTCGTGGGCGAAGGCCTCCAGGTAGTACTGCTGGATATTGACCATCGGCGCAAAGCGCTCGCCCGGCTCGCTCGGCATGTGGAAGTGCAGCACCTGCGTGTCGCGGTGATAGCTGCGCCCGCCGACCCACGGCAGGCCGGTTGCGACGGTGGCCCGATCGGCGCCCGCCCAGCCCAGGATCTCCAGCGAGCGCCGCGCCATGCAGATCGCGCGGCTGCCGGCGCAGTAGCCATCGTCGGCTTCCACCACCAGCGTGGCAATGCCCTGGCGCGCCAGCAGCGCGGCCAGCGTCAGGCCGACCGGGCCGCCGCCGGCGATCAGCACCGGGATGCGTTGGGGCCAGGGGCGGGGCGAATCGGGCGGTGGTGCGGGCGGCACCGGCAGGTGAGGTGCGTGGAGGTCTGGCATGACGGGCGATGGGTCTGTGCAAGTGGTTGTGTACACAACTATATCTGCCATATAGTTGCGCACGAAACTAGTGTAAACCCCTCCGCCCCATGCCGGAACTGCGGTAGCGCAAACCCCCGCAACGGCCGCAGCCCGCCCCTTCGCCTATGCTTCGCAACAGGCACACTGTTCCGCTCAAGGCACCCCGCCATGCCCGTCCTGCCCTCCGACGCCGCGCCGCGCGTGGCCTGGCTGCCACCGCCCGGCAGCTGGCAATACCACCTGATGCTGGGCGCGGCCGGCATGCTGGTGCTGGGGCCGCTGGGTGGCGTCGCCGCGGCATACATGAATTTCTCGCTGGGTTTCTTTGTTGGCGGGCAGGTACTGGCGGGTATCCTGGGCTCGGTGGTGACGGCCGGCTATGGCGCGTCCGGCCGCCATGGCGCCAACTACATCCAGACCGCGGCGGCGTCGGTGGCGGGCATGGGCGGCATGGCGGTGGTGCTGCAGGCGATGGCGTGGCTGGGCATGGCACAGCCGCCGCTGTGGCAACTGGTGCTGTACCTGCTGTGCATCGGCATGTTCGGGGTGGGCGTGGGCATGCTGTACACGCCGTTGCTGGTGGACCGCATGCAGCTGACCTTTCCGTCGGGGCTGGCGGTGGCCAACATCCTGCGCGCGCTGACCGATCCGGCGCTGTTGCGACGCTCGGTGGCGCGCCTCGGCGGCGGCATCGCGCTGGGCCTGGCCAGCGGGCTGGGGGCCGGGCGCGTGCCGTGGCTGGCCGCGCTGGACCTGTCCGCGGCCACCTTCGGCGCCGGCATGATCGTGGGCGCACGCGTGGGCGTTGCCGCGCTGGTTGGCGGACTGGCCGGCTGGGCCATGACCCCGTGGTTCATCGACGCCGGCTGGCTCGCGCCCGGCGAGCCGTACCGCAAGGCCACGTTCCTGGTGGCGCTGGGCATGATCATGGGCGCGGCCGTGGTCGACCTGGCGCAGTTGGTGGTGCAGGCGTGCCGGCGCTGGCGGGCACGGCGCCAGCCGCAACCGGACGCGCCGCGGCGCGGGCCGGGCATGGGCTGGGTGGCGGCCTGGGCGCTGCTCTGGGGTGTGGCCACGGTGGCGGCGGGCGTGATGTGGTTCGGGCAGCCGCTGGCGTTCCAGCTGATTGCCGTGCTGCTGGCGCTGGTGTTCGCGCTGGTCAACGGCATCTCGGTCGGCATGGTCGACCAGAACCCGATTTCATCGGCGTTCGTGCTGTCGGTGATCCTGATGGCGGCGGCCGGCCTGCGCGCGCCGCAGGTCGGCCTGATCGCCGCCACGGTGCTGCTGGTGGCCACCGCCGAAGCCAGCGACATGCAGCAGGACCGCTCCACCGGCTGGCGCCTGGGCAGCGACCGCATGGTGCAGTTCGGCTACCAGGTGGCGGGTATCGTGGTGGGCGCACTGGTCGCGGTGGCGATGGCGCGGCTGTTCCTGCAGGCCTATCCGGTGCTGGCGCTGGACCAGACCAGCCTGCCGGCCGACCAGCAGCCGGCGCGCTGGACTTCGGCCATGACCTACAAGATCGTGGGCGTGCTCCATGGCCTGTCGCAGGACCGGGCCGGCCAGTATCTTGCGGTCGCGGCGGGGCTGGTGATCGGGCTGGCCACGGCGCTGTTGCGCCGCGCCATCCTCGGCCATCCCGCGTGGCAGCGCCTTGCCCGTTCCGGGCGAGCCGGGCGGGCGGCGGATTTCGTGCTGGATGCCGTGATCCTGCCTTCGCCCTATGCGTCGTCGTTCGGCGGCTTCGTCAACCTGGCGGCCGCGGCCTGGATGGCGGCGGGCGGCGTGCTGGCCAGCGCCGGGGCTGCGCTCGGTGCCGCCGGGGCGCGCCGGCAAGGCTTGCCGCGCGACATGAACACCGCGTCGCTGCTGGGCGGGGGGCTGATTGCGGGCGATGCGCTGGCGGCGCTGGGCATCGGCATGGCCGGCTTGCTGTCCGTCGCCTGAGGCGCCGGGGGCGGTCGATTGTCAAATTTTGCTGACGCTTCTGTCCAAGATCCAATGGATTGTCAAATCGCGTCACCGGCGTACCATAGGCGGCCAGACTGACGTACTGGCTTGACCCGGAGAATCACCATGGCCCTAGACCAAGAATCCTTTGCCCTGCTGCGCGCCTCGGTGCAGCGCTTCATCGACGAACGCCTGAAGCCCGCCGAAGACACGCTGGAGGAAACCGACGACGTGCCCGCCGACATCGTCGCCGACATGAAGGAGATGGGGCTGTTCGGCATCTCCATCCCCGAGAACTACGGCGGCATCGGCCTGTCGATGTCGCAGGAATGCGATGTGGTCTATGACCTCGGCCATACCGCGTTCGCTTTCCGCTCGGTCTTCGGCACCAACGTCGGCATCGGTTCGCAGGGCATCCTGATGGATGGCACCGAGGAACAGAAGCAGCAATACCTGCCGCGCATCGCCAGCGGCGAGATGATCATCTCGTTCGCGCTGACCGAGCCCAACGCCGGCTCCGATGCGGCCTCGCTGCAGACCAAAGCGGAGCTGGACGGCGACCACTACGTCATCAACGGCACCAAGCGCTTCATCACCAACGCGCCGCGCGCAGGCGCCTTTACGCTGATGGCGCGCACCGGCGGCCCGGGCGCCGGGGGCATCTCGTCCTTCATCGTGCCGGCCGATACCCCGGGCATCTCGCTGGGCAAGCCCGACAAGAAGATGGGCCAGCGCGGCACCAAGACCTGCGACGTGGTGCTGGAGAACGTGCGCGTGCCGGCCGCCAACATCATCGGCGGCGTGCCGGGGGTGGGCTTCAAGACCGCCATGAAGGTGCTGGACCGCGGTCGCCTGCACCTGTCGGCGCTGGCCTGCGGCATGGCGCACCGGCTGATCACCGATGCCGTGGCGTATGCAAAGGAGCGCAAGCAGTTCGGCCGCCCGATCGGCGACTTCCAGCTGATCCAGGCGATGCTGGCCGACAGCCAGGCCGAGCTCTACGCGGGCCTGTCGATGGTGCGCGACTGCGCCCAGCGCTACGACGCCAAGCCCGCCGGCAAGAGCGACCCGGAAGTCAGCATGCTGGCCTCTTGCACCAAGATGTTCTGTACCGAGATGGTCGGCCGCGTCGCCGACCGCGCGGTGCAGATCCACGGCGGCGCCGGCTATATCGCCGAATACAAGGCCGAACGCTTCTACCGCGATGTGCGCCTGCTGCGCCTGTACGAAGGCACCACGCAGATCCAGCAGATGATCATCGCCAAGCATCTGCTGCGCGACTGACCCCCAACGGCCCGCGTGGCAGGAGTCGACATGGACACGATACAGTACCGCGGGCGCGACGGTGCGCCGCAGGCAGGACATGATGACGGCGCGCCGCACCGGCTGCGCGCGGTGGTGGCGACTTATCGCCCCACGCTGCAGGCGTACACGCTGGCGGTATCGCCGGCCGAGCTGATGGCGCTCTGCGCGCTGCCGGCACAGATGGCGGCCAGCGTCGGCGCCACCCCGGACCCGCGCGTGCAGACGCACCTGGCGCGGCTGCGCACCGAGGTGCAGGGCAGCGGCATCGCCTTGCCCGGCGCCATCGTGGTGGCGGTCAGCGGAGGCCGCATGCAGTGCGAGTGCGATCACCTGTTCACGCTGACGCTACAGCCGCGCCATGGCGACCGCCTGATCGTGATCGACGGCTACGAGCGCCTGCTGGCGCTGGCGCATGGCGAGCGCCGCCAGTGCAAGACGCTGGTGTCGGCGGTGCTGTGGCGCACCGCGCTGGAGGCCGCCGGGGCGGCACCGTCCGACGATGCCGCCAGGGACATCATCGACGCGCCGGTGGCACAGTCATGCGCCGCGCGCTGGGCCAACGCGACGCGGGTCTGGCATTGAGCCGCGTGATTGGCGTGACCGGCGTGACCGGCGCAACGTAACGGAAGCCGCCTGCAGGGCGGCTTCTTTATTTTCTGGTGAACGCAGGCGCGGTTACGCCGCTTATTGCGGCCACACGCCATCGACCTCGCGCAGCAGGTGGCCGGCGAGAATGTAGTCCCCGAGCCGCGTGGCCTTGGCTTCGAGGTCGAGCAGTTCATGGTCCGCCAGCGTGCCGAGATCGAACTGGCAATAGAGATTGCGTTGACGGAATGTGGCCTTGGGTTTGGCCAGCCCTTCGATCAGGGCTTCGCGGGAACGGACGGCGATGCTTTCTTGTCCGCGATATTGCACCTTGATACCGCGCTTTTCTCCGAGCCTGCCGAGTTCGACGGCGTCCTGCCATCCGGTCTCGTAGTCCAGCTCAAGCGCCAGCACGCCTTCCGAGGCCAGAAGCCTGAGCGCTTCTGCCTTGCTGCCAGCTCGCACGATTGACATCCACACCTCTTGTATCGACTTATACTGTACGAATATACAGTCAACCCGGGGTCGGGGCAAGGGCCTGGCGCCGCGTTGCCCGCGCTTGCGGATGGCGCCACCGCCCGGCGAGTATGGTTGCAGATCTATGTCAGGCGCATGTCAGAGGCGCGCGGGCGGCCTGCCGCCTTCGTTGCCGCCATCGTTGCCGCCTGCGTTGCCGCCGGCGCTGGAGCCGGTCGCCGTGCCGGCGGGCGTGCCCGCTGCCTGGCCGCTTGCACCGCCCTGCGCCGCCGCGCCGGCGAAGTCGCCGGCATAGGCGCGTGACAGCGTGCCCGGCTGCATGTAGCGGCGGATGGCGGCGTTGACGGTCTCGGGTGTAGCGTCGCGCAGGCGTTGTTCGAGTTCCGCGGTAAAGGCCATGGTGCGGCCCAGGTAGAGCTGGCTGGCCAGCGCGCCGGCCAGCGCGGCGTCGTTGCTGCGGCTGACCATGCCCTGCTGCAGCAGGCCGCTGACGGCCTCGGCCAGTTCCTGGGCGGTAATGCCCTCGCGCACCAGCCGCTCCAGTTCCTCGCTGACGGCGCGCTGCACCCGCGCCAGGCTCTGCGGCGCATATTGCGCGCGCACGCCGAAGCGGCCGGCGCGGTCCAGCGCGCCCACCTGCACCCAGCTGCTCGCACCATAGCTCATGCCTTCGCGCTGGCGCAGCCGGTCCGCCAGCCGGCTGCGCAGGCTGGCGCCGCCCAGCACGCGGTTGGCAATCATCATCAGCGCATAATCGGGCGCATCGTTGGTCAGGTCGATCGGGGCGGTGGCCAGGTACACGGCGTTGGCCTTGCCCGGCGTTGACAGCGTGAACTCGGCGGGCGCGATCGGCACGAACGGACGGTCGACGCGCGCATACGGCTGCGGCGCGGTCCAGTCGCCAAACAACGTGGCCGCGTGCGCCGCGGCAGCGGCGCCATCGAAGTCGCCGACCAGGCTCAGCTGCGCATGCGCAGTGCCGTAGAAGCGGTCATGGAAGTCGCGCACCTGCGCCAGCGTGGCCGAGCGCAGGTCGGCAATATTCTCGGCGATGGTGCGCGCATGGCGCGGGTCGCCGGCGGGGTAGGGGTCGCCGTGCCGGCCCAGTGCATTGGCGGCCAGCACGCCGGGTTCGCGCTGCACGCTTTCAAGCTCGGCAATGCTGGTCTGGCGCAGGGTCTCGAACTCGGCTTCGGGGAAGGTCGGCGCGCGCAGCAGGTCGCGCAACAGCGACAGTACCTCGGGCAGGTGCGCGCGGCGGGTCTCGAAGCTGACCGTCACCTGCTCCGAACCGCCCGCGATGCCCACGCGCGCGCGCAGCGCCTCGATGCGGTCGGCGATCTGCTGGCGGTCCATGCCGGCGCTGCCGCGGCGGAGCATCGCGGCGGTGAGCGCGCCCACCGTGGTCAGCCCCTGCAGGCTCTGCGCATCGCCCATGCGCAGCACCAGCACGCCGTGCACCACTTCCCCGCGCGCGGGCTTGGGCAGCAGCGCCAGCTGCATGCCGTTGGCGAGCGTCTGGCGCGTGGTATGGGCCTCGATATTGGCGGGACTGGGATCGAATGCCGCCACCGCGGCCAGCGCCGGCCTGCCCTGGTAGCCATTGACCATGGCCGTGATGTCGGGCACCGCCGGCACTTGCGCGCGCTGCGGTTGCTCGGCCGGCAAGAATACGCCAAGGGTGCGGTTCGAAGCCTGGAAGTAGTTCAGCGCCACGCGCTGCACGTCGGCCAGCGTGGTGGTTTCGATGCGGTCGCGCGCCAGGAAGAACAGGCGCCAGTCGCCCTTGGCGATGGCCTCGGACAGAGCGATCCCGAGTGCGCCGGGGTCGTTCATGTACTGCTCGTAGGCGTTGCGCATGCGCACCCGCGCGCGCTCCAGCTCGGCCTCGGTCACGGGTGCCTCGGCAAAGCCCTCGATCTGCGTGATCAGGCCGGCGCGCGCGGCCGCCAGCGACTGGTCTTTCGACGCCTGCGCCATGAACAGCAGCGCGCCGGGGTCCTTCATCGCATAGAACGCGCTGCCGATCGAGGTAGCCTGTCCGCGCTCCACCAGCGCCTTGTACAGGCGGCCGCCGGGAGTGTCGCCGAGGATGATGGTCAGCAGTGCCAGCGCGGTGGCGTCGGGGTGCGCGCCGGGGCTGACATGGTATTGCGCGGCCACCAGGCGGGTGTCGCCCGGGCGCATCACCACCAGCTCGCGCGCGCCTTCCTGTGCGGGCTCGACGGTGGGCTCGGGCGGCAGCACGCGCTGCGGGCGCGGAATCGGCCCGAAATAGCGCGCGATGCGCGCCAGCGTGGCGGCGGGATCGAACTTGCCCGCCACCACCAGCACCGCGTTGTCGGGCTGGTAATAGCGGCGGTAGAACGCGCGCAGGTTGTCGAGGCTGACGTTCTCGACGTCGCTGCGCGCGCCGATCGGGGCCTTGCCGTAGTTGTGCCAGCGGTAGGCGGCGGCCATGGTCTGCTGCATCAGCATGCGCCCGGGGCTGTTCTCGCCCATTTCCATCTCGTTGCGCACCACCGTCATCTCGCTGTCGAGGTCGGCGCGCGCGATCACGCTGTTGACCATGCGGTCGGCCTCCATGCGCAGCGCCCAGTCGAGGTTGTCGTCGCTGGCGGTGAAGGTCTCGAAGTAGTTGGTGCGGTCCTGCGCGGTGGTGCCGTTCACGCTCATGCCGCGCCGGGCGAACTCGCCCGGGATGGTCTTGCCCGGCAGCGACGGCGTGCCCTTGAACAGCAGGTGCTCGAGCAGGTGCGCCATGCCGGTTTCGCCGTAGTTTTCGTGGCGGCTGCCGACCAGGTAGGTGATGTTGACGGTGGTGGTGGGCTTGGCGGCATCGGGTGCCAGCACGATGCGCAGGCCGTTGGGCAGGCGGTGTTCGGTAATGCCTTCGACCGACGCCACCTGTGTCGCCTGCACGGGCGCTGCCGAAGGCTGCGCCAGCGCCATGGGGCAGGCCAGCGTGGCAAGCAGTGATAGGTGCAGGGCGGTGCGGCGCATGAAGTCTCCGATGGTAAGAGTAAGGGCAGGCCAACTGTGCCCCAACCCATCCCCGCGCGCCAGAGGGAAATGTCCGAAACCAGCGGATGCGCGCCGGCATCTGGCGGTAGCATGCCGTCATGAACCTCGATCCCGATACCTGCTACAAGGCCGTGGCCTCGCACGACCGCCGCTTCGACGGACGCTTCTTCGTGGGCGTGTCGTCGACCGGCGTGTATTGCCGCCCCGTGTGCGCGGTACGCACCCCCAAGCGCGAGAACTGCTCGTTCTATGAAAGCGCCGCCGCGGCGGAGAAGCATGGCTTCCGCCCGTGCCTGCGCTGCCGCCCGGAACTGGCGCCGGGGCATGGCCTGGCCGATATTTCCGGCCGGCTGGCGCAGGCCGCCGCCACGCTGATCGACGAAGGCTTCATGGCCGACGGCAGCGTGGCCGCGCTGGCGGCGCGCATCGGCGTGACCGAGCGCCACCTGCGGCGGCTGTTCGACGCGCAGTTCGGCGTGTCGGTGCTGGAGTACGCGCAGACCCAGCGGCTGCTGCTGGCCAAGCGCTTGCTGGCCGACACCGCGCTGCCGGTGACGGACGTGGCGCTGGCGGCGGGCTTCGGCAGCGTGCGCCGCTTCAACGATGTGCTGAAGACCCGCTACGGCCTGACGCCGCTGGCGTTGCGCCGGCGTGCCGCCGAGGGTGTGGCCGACCGGCTGGTGTTCGAACTGGGCTACCGCCCGCCGTTCGCGTGGGACGCATGGCTGCGCTTTCTCGCCACGCGCGCGGTCGACGGCATCGAGGCCATCCGCGACGGCGCCTACCTGCGCACCCTGCGCGTCGAAGCCGGCGGCAGCGCCCACCTCGGCTGGGTGCGCATCGAGCATGTGCCGCGCCGGCTGGTGCTGCGCGTGACGCTGTCGGCGTCGCTGGCGCACGTGATCCCGCAAGCGCTGGGCAAGGTGCGCCGGCTGTGCGACCTGGGCTGCCGCCCTGACGTGGTGGACCGCCATCTGGGCGAACTGGCCGAGGCGATGCCCGGCGTGCGCCTGCCGGGCTGCGTCGATGGCTTCGAGATCGCGGTGCGCGCCGTGGTCGGGCAGGTGATTTCGGTGGTGCAGGCGCGGCGCATCCTGGCCGCGCTGGCGCAGCGCGCGGGGCAGGCGCTGAACGGCGCAGCGCCCGACGGCCTGCGCCATACCTTCCCGAGCGCGGCCGCGCTGGCGGCATTGCCCGAGGCTGCGCTGCGCGAGGCCGGCGTGTCGCCAGGCAAGGCTCGCACGCTGCAGGCGCTGTCCCGCCGCGTGGCCGACGGCACGCTGGTGCTCGACCCGCATGCGGCGCCGGAGCAGGCGGTGGCGGCGCTGCGCGAGATCGACGGCATCGGCGACTGGACCGCGCAATATGTCGCCATGCGCGCGCTGGGCTGGCCCGATGCCTTCCCTGGCACCGACTATGCGCTGCGCAAGGTGCTGGGCGTGAGCACCGTGCGCGCCATGCACGAACGCACCGTGCAATGGGCGCCGTGGCGGGCCTACGCCGCGATCCACCTGTGGCATCGCTACGAAGCGATGAAGGACACGCCGCCGGCCGCGGCGCAACCGGAGACCTTCCCATGACCAGCTATCGCCATATCGACAGCCCGCTCGGCACCGTGCTGCTGCGCGCGCGCGACGGGCACCTGACCGGCCTCTTCTTCGCGGGCCAGAAGTACCATCCCGCCGGCATTGCCGACAGCCGCGACGTGCCTGCCGCCGACGCCGCGGTGCTGGACCGCGCCGCCGCCGAGCTGGCCGAGTATTTCGCCGGCCGCCGCGACACCTTTACCGTGCCGGTGCGCTTTGCCGGCAGCCCGTTCCAGCAGCGGGTGTGGCAAGCGCTGCTGGAAATCCCGTGCGGTGCCACCGCTTCATACGGCGAACTGGCGCGCACGCTCGGGCTGCCGCCCACGCATGCCCGCGCGGTGGGCGGCGCGGTCGGCCGCAACCCGCTGTCGGTGATCGTGCCCTGCCATCGCGTGCTGGGCAGCGCCGGCGCGCTGACCGGCTATGCCGGCGGCATCGAGCGCAAGCGCGCCCTGCTGCGGCGCGAGGGCATCGGCGCCGCCACGGGCTGAGACCGGCCGCGCGGCGATGGCACGCCTGTTCATCGCGGTGGAAGTGCCGCCCGCACAGGCGCTTGGGCTGTTGTCGGCGCTGCCAGCCGCGCCTGGCGTGCGCGCCGCGACGCCCGCGCAGGTCCACCTGACCCTGCACTTCCTCGGCGAAGGCCTGGGCGAGGCGACACAGGCCGTCGAAAAGCTCGGTGCCGCGCTCGCGATGCTGCGCACCCCCGCGTTCATGCTGCAGGCGTATGGCACCGGGCGCTTCCGCAGCGGCCCGGGGTCGGTGCTGTGGGCCGGCCTCGCGCCCGGTCCCGGACTGAACGCGCTGCGCGCCTTGCACGCCGAGGTGGGGCAGGCACTGGCGCATGCCGCCGGCTTCCCGCCGGAGCGGCGGCGCTTCCATCCTCACGTGACCCTGGCCCGCTGCAAGCCGACCGTGCCCGAGAGCGCGCTGCGCGCCTGGCTCGATGCGCACCGCACGCTGGCCAGCGCGCCGTGGCGCGTCGCACGGCTGGCGTTGTTCGAAAGCCGGCTCGGTCCGCAGGGCCCGCAACACGTGCTGCGGCAAGCCTGGTCGCTGGCGGCGCCAGGCCCTACGCCAGGTTGCTGAAGCCCAGCGCCACGCCCAGCCCGCACAGGGCCGAGCCGATGGCGCGGTCGAGCAGCCGCTGGCGCCGCAGCATGGCCGCGCGCAGCGCCGGCGCGGTGAACACCCACGCCACCACGCTGAACCACGCCAGGTGCGCCACCGACATGAATCCGCCATAGGCCCACTGCACCGGAACCGGAGTGTGGGCGTCCACCACCTGCGTGTAAGTGCTGACGACGAACAGCGTGGTCTTCGGGTTCAACGCATTGGTCAGCAAGCCCATGCGCAGCGCCGCCAGCGGGGCCAGCGCGCGGCCGCCGTCCAGGTCTACCGCCAGCGTGTCGCGCTTGCGCAGCGTCTGCAGGCCGATCCAGACCAGGTAGGCCGCGCCCAGCGCCTTCACTACCGTCAGCACCCCATGCGCGTGTGCCATCAGCAGCGACACCCCGAACATCGTATAGAGCACATGCACCTGCACGCCCAGGGCGATGCCGAGCGCGCTGAGCAGGCCGGCGCGGCGGCCGTACAGGTAGCTGTTGCGAGTGACCATGGCGAAGTCCGGGCCGGGGCTGATCACGGCCAGCACGGTCACCGCGGCGACCGCCAGGGTTTCGGCGAGAGGGGGCATATTGCGTCAGATTATGTTGAGTTTTCTGGCCGACCCCCGTTCGTGGGGATCAAAGCGTACCCAATTCTGCGTGCCGCGAAGGGCTCCCACAATCGATATATACTCGCGCGATTCCGTGAGAAAAACTGACCGATGCACTGGCTGGGATGGATCCGATTCTTCGAGGCCGCGGCGCGCCATGAGAGCTTTGCCCGCGCGGCGGAGGAGCTGCACCTGACCCACGGCGCGGTCAGCCGGCAGATCCGCCAGCTGGAAGACACGCTCGGCGTGGCGCTCTTCGAGCGGCGCAACCGCGGCGTTTTCCTGACCGAGGCGGGGCGCTCGCTGTTTGCGGCGGCGACGCAGTCGATGGAGGGACTGGCCGCCGCGGCCGCGCGCATCCGCACACAGCCGGCGGGGCGGGCCCTGGTGCTGTCGTGCGAGCCGACCATCGCCATGCGCTGGCTGATCCCGCGGCTGCCGCGCTTTGCCGCGCGCCATCCCGACATTCCGTTGCACCTGATGGCGGCCGGCGGACCGATCGACTTTGCGCGCAGCGGCGCCGACCTGGCGCTGCGGCGCAATGACTTTGCCTTCGATGCGCGCTGGCATGCGCGCGAGGTGGTGCAGGAACGCGTGGGCCCGGTGTGCCGGCCTCAGGCCGCCGAGGGTGCAGCGGTGGCGCCGGTGCGGTTGCATACGCGAACGCGGCCCGAGGCCTGGCAGCGCTGGCAGGCGGCGTGCCCCGATGACGCGGGCCGTTTGCGCCTGGACGGCGACGCCTGGTACGAGCATTTCTATCTGAGCCTGCAGGCCGCGGCGGCGGGACTGGGCTGGGCCATGGCGTCGCAGCTGATGGCCGCCGACGAGATCGCCGACGGCCGGCTGGCCGCGCCGTTTGGCTTTGCGGCCGACGGCTCGGCCTACCACCTGCTGTCGCCCGCGCCGTTCGAGCACGACACGCGCCGGCTGGCCCTGCTCGCATGGCTGCGCGAGTGCGCGCAGGCCACGGCCTGAAAGCCACGCCAGCGCTACCCCCCGGAAGTCTGTGCTCAAGTTCTGCCACAGATTTGCCGAAGTGAGATCATCGGTCTTGCCGGCCAATGGTGCAGGCGCTTAACATGCGGCGCGCGGCCGGCAGGCCGGTGCCGCCGACGGGCTCCGGCTGGTCCGCGGCTGCGCCAGGCCGTCGCTCCCAGCCCCTCCAGATGTTGCGTGAACCTATGAACCAGCACGACGCCCACGGGCCAGCCGATCCCGGCGCCGAATCCGAAGCCGGGGCCGAACCGGCGGACGACCGCTATCGCCTGACCCACAACTCGCAGATCGGCACGGTGCTGCGCGACCTGGCGTGGCAGAAGTGCATGCTGAGCGTGCGCACCCGCACCGCGCACCAGTTCGTTACCTCGATCCTGCATGTCGACCCGGTCAACCGCACCTTCGTCTTTGACTGGTGCAATGCCGAGCCCGAACGGATGTCGCTGATGACCTCCGAAGAGAACGCATTCTCCGGGCTGCTGCGCGGCGTGCCGGTCAATTTCGTGGTCGGCCAGCCGGCGGCCACGCGCTATGAAGACGGCCCCGCCTTCGTCGTCGAGTTTCCGGAAAAGCTCTATCACTTCCAGCGCCGCCGCCATTTCCGCGCGCGCACGCTGGTGACCAAGGGCTACCGCTGCGAGATGCCGATGCCGGACAAGACCGTACTGGGCCTCGATATCGCCGACCTGTCGCTGTCCGGCGTGGGCCTGCGCTCAAAGACCGTCACCGCCGACCACCTGCCGGTCGGCACCACGGTGGCGAAGTGCCGGCTGGACTTCCGCGACCT
The DNA here is from genome assembly GCF_014191175.1 of Cupriavidus alkaliphilus. Lineage (NCBI taxonomy): Bacteria > Pseudomonadati > Pseudomonadota > Betaproteobacteria > Burkholderiales > Burkholderiaceae > Cupriavidus > Cupriavidus alkaliphilus. The sequence continues at coordinate 197,870 of NZ_JACHWE010000008.1, forward strand.
GGGCAAGCTGGAGGTGGACATGCAGGTGGTCGGCCACTGGCTGGTGGGTCACGACGACAGCGCCATCCACCACTTCGGCTGCGCCTTCGTCAATCCGGACGGGCGCATGGAGAACTTCCTGCAGCGGCTGGTGTTCGCGCTCGAACTGGCGCACCGCGGCTGACGCCGCCTCGGATCGGCGCGCACCCCGCCGCTCCCTGCCCGGTTTACGCTAAATTGCCCGCCAGTTCGCATGACACGGGAGGCGCACGGCAATGGTCCACAGCGATCCGGCTCCGGCCGGTGGCAAGCAGTTTTCGGCTGACTACCTCGTCATCGGCGCCGGCATCGCCGGTGCCTCGGTGGCGTACTGGCTGGCGCGCGCGGGCAGCGTGATCGTGCTCGAGCGCGAGGCGCAGCCGGGCTACCACGCCACCGGCCGCTCGGCCGCGCTCTACCTGGAAAGCTACGGCACGCCGCAGGTGCGCGGCCTGACCATGGCGAGCCGCGCCTTCCTCGATGCCCCGCCCGCGGGGTTTGCCGACCATCCCGTGCTGTCGCCGCGCGGCGCCATGATGCTGGCGCGCCCGGGCGAGCAGGATCAGCTCGACGCGCACTGGCAGGTGCTGGCCGCGATGGGCGCACGGGCGCAGCGGCTGGACCAGGCCGGCGCATGTGCGCTGGTGCCGGTGCTGCGACCGGAACTGGTGCTGGGCGCGGTGCTGGAGCCCGATGCCGCCGACATGGACGTGCATGCCTTGCACCAGGGCTACCTGCGCGGCGTGCGCCATCATGGCGGCGTGATCGCCTGCGGCGCCGAGGCCGGGGCGATCGAGCGACGCGACGGCCTGTGGCACGTCCATGCCGGGCCCGACATCTACCGCGCGCCGGTGCTGGTCAACGCGGCGGGCGCGTGGTGCGACGTGGTCGCGGCGCGCGCGGGCGTGGCGCCGGTGGGGCTGCAGCCGTGCCGGCGCTCTGCCTTTGTCTTTGTCCCGCCGGACGGGATCGAGGTCGCGCGTTGGCCGATGTTCTATGGCTTCGACGAGACCTGGTACGTCAAGCCCGATGCCGGCATGCTGCTCGGTTCGCCCGCCAACGCCGACCCGGTGCCGCCGCACGACGTGCAGCCCGAGGAACTGGATATCGCCATGGGCATCCACCAGATCGAGGCCGCTACCACGCTGACGATCCGCCGCCCCGCGCGGACCTGGGCCGGCCTGCGCTCGTTTGTTGCCGACGGCGACCTGGTGGGCGGGTTCGATCCCGAGGCGGAAGGCTTCTTCTGGGTGGCGGCGCAAGGCGGCTATGGCATCCAGACCTCGGCGGCGATGGGAGAGGCCTGCGCCGCGCTGGCGCAGGGCCGGCCGCTGCCGGCGCATATCGCCGACCATGGCGTGACCGCCGCCATGCTCAGTCCCGCGCGGCTGCGCGGGCACGCGGGCCGGTAAGGCCGACAGCCGGCTAGCGGCAAGGTCAGGACCCGACCATCCGGCCGATCGCGGCGGCGGCCTCGCGCATCGGCGCCAGCAGCCGCGTGATCATGTCCGCCTCGGAGACGCGCGCGGCGCGCACGCTCACGCTCAGCCCCGCCAGCACGATCCCCGAGGCGGAGCGCACCGGCACCGCCATGGCGCGCAGGCCCGGCTCCAGCTCTTCGTCGACGATCACATAGTCCACTTCGCGGGCGCGCTCGAAGCAGGCTTCCAGTTCCTGCCGCGAAACCTTGGTCTGCAGCGTGCGCGGGCGCAGCTCCGCATGCTCGAAGAAGCCGTCCAGCACCGTGGCGGGCTGGTGCGCCAGCAGCAGCCGGCCGTTGGAGGTGCAGTAGGCCGGCAGGCGGCTGCCCATGCCGAGCGAATAGTTCAGCACGCGCTGCACTTCGGAGCGCACCAGGTACAGGATGTCGGTGCCGTCCAGGATCGCCAGCGTGCAGGTCTCGTGGATGCGCGCGCTCAGGTTGTCCAGGATCGGCTGCGCCAGCGACACCAGCGAGGTCGACGAAAAATACGCGTGCCCCAGGTGCAGCACGCGCGGGCGCAGCGCGAACTGCCCGTCCTGCTGGCTGACATAGCCCAGCTGCTCCAGCGTGTACAGGCAGCGCCGCACCGACGCGCGCGAGAGCTGGGTCCGCTGTGCCACCTGCGAGATCGTCAGCGGGCGCTTGCGCTCGGAAAACGCTTCCAGCACGGTCAGCCCGCGCGCCAGCGACAGCATGAAATTGGGATCGCCGGCAAAGCTGGCGAGCAGGTCGGCCTGGGGCCGGGCAACGCGGACGGTGTCGGCCTGGGCATGGCCAAGACCGATGGGGCGGAGGACATCCATGGGAGGCTGGGGGTGGTCTACGGTCGTTCGATAATCGCGCAATGTTAAACCGCTCAGGCGCTGCGGGCCAGTACTGCTTGCATGCTGCGCTGCGTCATCGGCGGCGCCTGGCCAGGGCTTCGGCCACTTCGAACAGCGCCATGCCCGCCAGCATCGCGGCGACAAAGCCCCACGCCTTGGCATAGCCCGCACCCAAGGCGACCAGCGCCGGGCCCGGGCAAAAACCGGCCAGGCCCCAGCCGATCCCGAAGGCGGCACTGCCCAGCAACAGGCGCGGCGTGACCGTGGCCAATGCCGGCCACTGCATCGGCAGCCCCAGCCACGAGCGCCGGCGCCGGCGTGCCAGCGCAAATGCCGCCACGCCGACCAGGATCGCCCCTGCCATGACGAAGGCAAGCGACGGATCCCACGTTCCCGCGAGGTCGAGAAAGCCCAGCACCTTGGCCGGGTTCGCCATGCCGGAGAGGATCAGGCCAATGCCGAACACCAGTCCGGCCAGCAACGCCAGCAGCGTGCCCATGGTTCAGCCTCCCAGCACGTGGCGGTGCACCAGCACCGTCAGGAAGCCGGCCGCCATGAAGGTGACGGTGGCCGCGAGCGAACGCACCGAACCGCGCGACAAACCGCATACGCCGTGGCCACTGGTGCAGCCGCCGGCGTAGCGCGTGCCCACGCCGACCAGCACCCCGGCCACCAGCACCTCGGTCCAGCCCGCGTCGATGCGTGCCGCGGGCATGGCATCGAACGCGGTGGCCAGCCATGGCGACAGCAGCAGCCCGATGACAAAGGCGGCGCGCCATGCGGTGTCGCCTTGCGGCAACCGCAGCAGGCCGCCGATGATGCCGCTGATGCCGGCGATGCGGCCCAGGCCGAGGATCATCAGCGCCGCCGCGAGGCCGATGACAAGCCCGCCGGCGAGCGAAAGCCACGGCGTGAAATGCTGGAAGTCGATCTGCATGAAGAGTGCGCGCGGAAGCTGGCGCGGAGGCGGCCGCAAGTGCAGCCCAAGGCAGGGATTATAGGCACGCCATCGTCGGCCAGGCGCCCATAAAAAAGTCGCCGCTGGGGAAGCGGCGACCGGGGAAGGTTGTCATTCAAGAGGGGGTCTTGGTGACAGGAAAAAGTATAGACATTTGAATTAAGACATTACATACAACTTTGGTGGGGTACGGCAGACGCACATTGCCGCGCCGCGTCAGAACGGTTTGCCCAGGTACAGGTAGAAGCTGAACACGCCGGCCGCCGCGCGGCCATAGGCCAGGTACAGCGGCCCGAGCGGGCTGTCGAGCGCCAGGAACAGCGAGCCGGATTTGAGCAGCCCGGTGGGGCTGCCCGGCACCAGCGGGTTGCCCACGCGGCCCGCCTCCAGCGAGAAGCCGGCGTAGACCCCTTGCAGCAGGGTTTGCCGCGCCAGCTTGTTGTAGTACACCAGCCGCGCAAACTGCAGGTTCCCGCCCATCAGCTGCCCGGTGGCGTAGCCGGACTGCTGCAGGAAGCCGCCCCACTGGAACAGGTCGTAGTTCGGCAGCGGCTTGCCGCCGGGGTTGCCGCCGACCTTGAAGCCGAACGACAGGGTGTGGTCGCCGAACGAGTGGGCGTAGGTGCCGTCGGCCTGGGCCTTGACATAGGCGCGGTCAGCGCCGAGCCCGGGTTGCGAGGCGTAGATCCGCAGCCCGCCCGCATAGCCGAAGCGCGGGAAGTCCACGCTGTCGAGCTGGTCGAAGAAGAGGCGGCCGGTGATGGCCCCGCGCCGGATACTGCCTGGGCCCGGCGACAGCGACGCCGGGCCGGTGCTGAGGGTGGCATGCTCCGAGCCGGTCTGCACCCCGACCCGCAACTCGCCGTACTTGGTGAACTGGCTGCCGACGTCGAGGGCAAGGTCGAAGCGGCGCACGTCGTAGGTGGCGATGCGCGTGCTGCCCTGGAACACATTGACCGGGCGCCGCTCGAGCTCGATGCGCGGCGCGATGAAGAAGAACTGGCGCGTATCCAGCGGCTGGTAGAACTCGCTGCTCAGCGCCGAGGTCTGCCCCACCTGCACGTCGGTGCGCCATTCCGCCCCCAGCGCATTGAGCCAGGTGCGCCGGTAGCTGCCGACCAGGTTGAAGTACGCGTCGCCGCGGAAATCCGAACTCAGGCCCAGCCCGAAACGCAGGTAGTCGGGGCCCCACGCTTTTTCCACCGCATTGACCGTCAGCACGCGCCGGCCCGGCTCTTCCAGGATGCCGTAGTTGACGTGTTCGAAGTCGCCGGTGCCGAACAGGCGGCGCATGTCCTGGTCCAGCGCGGCCTGGTCGATCGGCTCGCCTGGCCGGGTCTGCATCACCGCGGTGGCATAGTCCGGATTGACGCGATGCAGCGGCGCCAGCCGGATCTCCTCGACAGGGCGGGGGTCGGGCGGCTGCACCGCCTGCTGGGCCGCGCGCAGCTCGGCATACTGCGCCGGCGGCAACGCCAGCGGCGCGAGGCGGTCGGCGACCTTGCGCGCGGCGGCCTCGCCGATCGGGATGGTGGTCGGCAGGTGGTCGAAGTCGGTTGCGGAGAAGTCGCCCAGCGCGGGCTCGATCAGCACGTCGGTGGGCCGCAGCGAGGCCAGCGACGCGCGCACGTTCTGCTCGGTCAGGATGTTGAGCATCTGGCCGGTCACGCCGATGACCGAGGTCAGCGCCTCGCGCTTCATCAGCGGCGTGCCCAGGTTCACGGCGATGACGATATCGGCGCCCATGCTGCGCGCCACGCCGACCGGCAGGTTGTCGGTCAGCCCGCCGTCGACCAGCAGCCGGCCCTCGTATTCCGCCGGCGCCACCGCGCCCGGCACCGACATGCTGGCGCGCATCACGTTGGCCAGCTCGCCCTGGCTGAACACCACCGGCGTGCCCGCCACCAGGTCCGTCGCCACGGCGCGGTAGGGGATCGGCAACCGGTCGAAATCGCGGAAGCCCGGCGTCCTGGCCAGCTGGCGCAGCACCGTCTCGAGCTGCACGCCGGAAACCGCGCCCTTGGGCAGCAGCAGGCCGCTCGCCTGCACGCCGATCTCGGGCGTGAGGAGGTTGGTGTAGTCGTCCTGCTTGCGGCGGATGGTCAGGTCCTGGCGCGGCGGCCGTTCCTTGAAGAGCTTGTCGGTGCTCAGGCCGGCGACCAGCCGTTCCATCTCCGCCGGACCCATTCCGGTGGCGTAGGCGCCGCCGACCAGCGAGCCCATGCTGGTGCCGGCGATGCAATCGACCGGGATGCGCATCGCCTCCAGCACCTTGAGCACGCCGATATGCGCGGCGCCGCGCGCGCCGCCGCCCGACAGCACCAGGCAGATGCGCGGGCGGCCCGCCGCGGCAGGCTGGGCCTGGGCGGGGCCTGCGGGGCCTGCGGGGGTAGTGGCGGCGCCGGCGTCCTGGCCGGGCGGCGGGCGCTCCGCGGCCGTCGTCGCCGTCGCCGCGCCGGCAGCCAGCGCGATGGCGGCGAGCAGGCGCTTCGTGCTGGCGTGGCGCAGGCGTCGGTGTGGGGCTGCCTTCATGGCTCGATCGGGGTCGCAGTCCGCTGCGTGGCCGGTTGCCGGGGCGGCAAGTCCGGCTATCTTCCGGCAAAACGTGGCGTGCAGGCCCCTGTGCGCGCCGCCCCCGAAACAATTCAACACGCGGTTCGGAAGCGTTCAGATCGGCTTTTGGCGCTGCCAGGGCCGCGGGGCAGCGGCGGGCGTGCCGGAATATACTGGGGGCTGGTCTGCCATGGCGCCGCGCGCCCGATCCGCAAGTGTCTCAAGTGCCCCCTGTAGTCCCCCTCGCTGGTTCCACGCTTATCCCTGACGATCCCCGCCCGGAGCCGCCGGAGCGGCCCGCCGACGGCGAGTGCTGCGGCTCGGGCTGCGATCCCTGCATCTTCGATTACTACTACCAGGAGATGGACCGCTACCGCGAGGCGTTGCGGGCGTGGCAAGCGCGCCAGGCCGCCCGGCATGCCGAGGATCCGGCGCATTGAGCACCCTGACGATGCAGCCATCGCAGCCAGCGCCGGCGGCCAGGGCGGCGCTGTTCGATTTCGTGCAGCGCCACCCGCGCCTGTTCGTGCTGACCGGCGCCGGCATCAGCACCGATTCCGGCATTCCCGGCTACCGCGACGCGCGTGGCCAGTGGCAACGCTCGCCGCCTATCACGCTGCAGGCCTTTCTCGGCTCGCACGCCGGGCGCCAGCGCTACTGGGCGCGCAGCATGCTCGGCTGGCCGCTGGCGGGGCAGGCGCGGCCCAACGATGCCCACCACGCGCTGGCGCGGCTCGGTGAGCAGGGCCGGATGACGGCGCTGGTCACGCAAAATGTCGACGGCCTGCACCAGCGCGCCGGCAGCCAGGGCGTGATCGAACTGCACGGCAGCCTGGCCAGCGCCATCTGCCTGGACTGCGGCGCCAGCCACGACCGCGCCGGCCTGCAGGACTGGCTGGTGTCCCGCAACGCCGCGCTGCGCGGCGTGATCGCGCCGCCCGCCGCCGATGGCGACGTGCATTTCGAATCGCCGCTGTTCGCGCAGTTCCAGGTGCCCGATTGCGGCCATTGCGGCGGCATCCTCAAGCCGGACGTGGTGTTCTTCGGCGAATCCGTGCCGCGCACGCGCGTCGACGCCGCGCGCGCGGCGCTGGCGGCCGCGGATGCGATGCTGGTGGTGGGATCGTCGCTGATGGTCTATTCCGGCTACCGCTTCTGCGTCTGGGCCGGCCAGATGGGCAAGCCGGTGGCCGCGCTCAACCTGGGCACCACGCGTGCCGACGCCATGCTGGCGCTGAAGGTCGAGGCCGGCTGCGCGCCGGCGCTGCAGGCCCTGGTGTCGCGGCTGGAGCAGGACGCCGCAGGCTCCCGTTGACGCGAGCGCCGGGCAGGCATAGCATCGCCACACCACTCTGATCGACGCCGGTCGATCTTTCTTCAAGGCTTCCGCTTTCCACCATGACCGCAGACCGCCAACGCCCCGTCATCGCCGCGCCTCCGGGCCGCGCGTTGCCGTGCCCGCGTCGCCAGCCTGCGTTCACATCTGTCGCGCCGCCGCCGTTCCCGGGCGGTGCACACCCGCCGCCGCCGCGCGGCTGACGGGCACGCGCCCCAGCCCTTCTCGTCTCCGGTAATCCCGCCTTCGTGCGCCCGCGCGCACGGCAGCCGCACGCCCGTGCGCGCTGCCGCCGTGCCGTGGCCGCATGCCGATGCGCGTCGCCGGAGCCCGCCAAGCTGACGACAGATGACAAGCCATGACCAACCAAGAAGATTGCGCGGCGCGCTACGCCGCGCACCATGCCGCGCACGACACGCTCACCACGCGCACCACTTCCTCGGCCCTTTGGGCCACGCCGCTGTTCGTGCTGCTATGGAGCAGCGGCGCCATCGCCGCCCGGCTGGCGCTCGACCACGCCACCCCGTTCGCCCTGCTGACCTTGCGCTTCGCCCTGGTCTGCGCCGTGCTGGGCGCGCTCGGCCTGGCGCGCAGGCGCCTGCTGCCGCCGCTCGGCGAGCGGCTGCATACGGCGTGCACAGGCCTGCTGCTGATCGGCGGCTACGCGGTCTTTTACTTTCTGGCGCTGGACCACGGCATGACGCCCGGCGTGCTGGCCACCGTGCTGGGCGCGCAGCCGATGCTGACGCTGCTGCTGACCGAGCGCCGCGCCAGCGCCGCGCGCCTCGGCGGCCTGGCGCTGGCGTTCGCCGGGCTCGCCATGGTCGTCGCCGACAGCCTGCTGCTAGCCCGGCTCTCGCCTGCGGGCGTACTGTGCGCGCTGGCCTCGCTTGCCAGCATGACGGTCGGCGCCATCCTGCAGAAGCGCAGCCCGCGCGCACCCGCCGAAGTGCTGCCGCTGCAGTACGGCGTAAGCCTCGTAGCCTGCCTGCTGTGCCTGCCGTTCCAGCCCTTCGCCTTCGCAGCGTCGCTGGCGTTCGCCGCGCCGCTGCTGTGGCTGGCGCTGGGAATTTCGATCGGCGCGACGCTGCTGTTCTACCGCCTGATCCACGCCGGCAACCTGGTCAATGTGACCAGCCTGTTCTACCTGGTGCCGGCGGGCACCGCGGCACTCGATTACCTGCTGCTGGGGAACCGCATGACGGCGCTGGCGCTGGCGGGGATGGGGGCGGTGCTGGCGGGGTTGGGGTTGGTGTTCCGGGGCACCAGGGGGTGATGCGGCGGCGGGACGCCGTAGCGGGGCAGCGGGGCGGGCGCTGTCCGAAGGCCGCGCCTACCGCTGCTTCACCTCGACCCGCACCTCATCCTTGCCCACCGTGATCGCCCCCGGTTCCACGTCCTTGCCGCCCACGCGCAGCTCCTCCGGCTTGAAGGTATAGATCGGATAGTCTTTCAGCAGCTGCTGCGCGACCACGGCGCCGATGGCGTTGAGCTGTTCGCGATAGGGTCCCATGCCGGCGACTTCGACCTGTTGCACGGTGGGGTTGTCGAGCAGCACTGCGCGCCTGGCCGGGTCATAGCGTACGCCGCTGTTCAGGGCGAGCTTGCCGTCGACGGGAGGCGACGGCAGCAGGGCATTGGTCAGGCGTGCTTCGACGTGGGTGGTGATGCGGTTGCTGGCTTCATCCAGCACCAGCCGCGGGTGGCTGAGCTGGACGCTGACGACTTCGGCGTAGCGCAGCGTCGCGGGAAAGCGCTTGTCCAGTTCGGTCTGCAGTTCCTGGCGGGTCAGGGAATATTCGCCGGTCCAGATGTTGTAGCCTGCCAGGGCAGGAGCGGAGCCGGCGATGCAGGCCGCGGCAAGGAGCAGGGAAGGCGTCAGGCGCATGTGGCGGATCGGGCGCGCCATGGGATGGCGCGGTAAGTGGGATCAGCCTGTCAGACCGCGTGGCCGGGGGCAGCGTTCCGTCACATCGGTCGGGGTGCCGGTTCAGTAGTGCGGCGGGATTTCCTGCAGGGGGTCGGCTTCGGCCGCGGTGGTGGCGGCGCTGCGCACCTGCTGGTACAGCGCGCGGAACTGCTCCTGCAGCAGGTCGATCTGCTGCTGCTGGCGTGCCACGGTGCTGTTCAGGGTATCGAGCAGGTCTTCCTGGAAGGCGAGCTTGATTTCGAGTTCGTTGATGCGATCGTCCATGGCTAGGTTTCTCCGGCGGGCGGCGCGCATTGTAAACCCATCGCTGGGCCCATCGCCCAGTAGGCGCGCCGCCGGCCGGGAAACTGCGTCCCTGGCTTACTTGGGCGCGGTCAGCAGCATCCACATGATGCCGAAACGGTCGGCCACCATGCCGAACTGGTCGGCGAAGAAGGTCTTGTCCAGCGGCATCAGCACCTGGCCGCCTTCCTTCAGGCCGTTGAAGGCCTTCTCGACCCCGGCCTTGTCGGGAAAGGTGATCGCCAGGCCGAAACCCTGGAAGGCGACCTGGTTCGAGCACTGCCCGTCCGAGGCCAGGATGATGCTGTCGCCGACCTGGAATTCCAGGTGCATGACCTTGTCCTGCGCGCCCGCGCCGGGCTGGCAGCCTTCGCCGCCCTTGCCGGCGTCGGGGTTGTCGGCGAAGGTCATGCGGGCATTGACCTTGGCGCCAAGGGTCTGCTTGTAGAACTCGACCGCTTCATCGCAACGGCCTTCGAAAAACAGATAGGGCTGGACTTGCATGACAACTCCTGTGAAGGGGCGGCCTGTGGGACTGTAGGGCCGCGGGGATCTCGGCAATGACGCACACGCTTTGTGTACGCCGTCCACAATACCTTAGCAAAGAAAATGGACGACGTCCACATCGAATACGCGAGGGGCGCGGGAGGGCGGCCGGGGCGGTGCACTAGAATGGCCCGCTATACCGCCGCCCATCGCCAACCGTTTCGACTGCCGCGGCTCAAACGGAGTTGCCTTGCGTTACGAACTGACCGACCTGCGCCTGTTCCAGGCCATTGCCGATGCGCAAAGCCTGTCGGGCGGCGCATCGGCCACCCACATCACCGCGTCGGCGGCGAGCTACCGGTTGAAGAACCTGGAGCACGCCATGGGCACGCCGTTGTTCGTGCGCAGCGCGCGCGGCATGGAGCTGACGCCGGCCGGCGAAACCCTGCTGGTCCATGTGCGCGAACTGCTGCTCGGCGTTGAGCGCATGCATGGCGAGGTCGGGCGTTTCTCCGCCGGGCTGAAGGGCAATATCCGGCTGCTGGCCAACAGTAGCTCGCTCAACGGCTTCATCATTCCCAGCGTGAGCCGCTTCCTGCTGGCCAACCCGGATGTGAACATCGACCTGGAGGAGCGTGCCAGCCAGGCTATCCTGGCCGCGGTAGCGGCGCATGAGGCCGATGTCGGCATCCTCGCGGGAGATTTCCAGACCGGCGACGATGCGGCCGGCGTGCGCTCGGAGCGCTACGCGCGCGACGAGTTGATCCTGGTGATGGCGTCGGACCACCCGCTCGCGCGCGAGCCCGAGGTGCGCTTTGGCGCGGCGCTGGCGTTCGACTTTGTCTGCATGAGCCGCACCAGCAGCAACTTCCTGTTTCTGCGCGAGATGGCGCAGCGCGCGGGCAAGGGCCCCAACGTGCGCCTGCATGCGCACAGCTTCGATGCGGTGCTGTCGCTGGCCGAAGCCGGCGTCGGCGTGGCGCTGGTGCCGCGCAGCGTGGCGGCGCAGGCGCTGCGCGAAGCGCGCGTAGCCGGGGTGCGGCTGGCCGAGCCGTGGGCCTTGCGCGAACTGAACCTGATCGTGCGCGCCGACGGCAAGCTGCCCGCGTTTGCCGAGGCCTTCGCGCAGTTCCTGCTCAACGATCCGCGCGTGGTGGCCACGCGCGAAGGCGGCGCCGTGGCCGCCACGGCGCGGTAGCGCCTGTCCGCTTCAGCGCTTGCGGTTCAGGAAAGTGGCCATGTGCTGCTGCGGCTCGCCGGTGTCGAAGGCGCTGCCGAACTCGGTCACGCTGTTGCCGATCGAGACCTCCAGCGGCGCGTCTTCCCACTCGCGCAGCAGGCGCTTCTGCTGGCGCACCGCGACCGGGCCAAAACCCGCCAGCAGCGCGGCCACGCGCTCGACTTCCAGGTCAAGCTCGGCCAGCGGCACCACGCGGCTGACCAGCCCCCACTGCAGCGCCTCGGCCGCGTCGGAGATCTCGCCCGTCAGCAGCATCCAGGCGGTGCGCGCATTGCCGATCAGGCGCGGCATCAGCGCGGCGTGGATCACCGACGGAATGCCGACCTTCACTTCCGGCATGCCCAGCTGCGCGGTGTCGGCGGCGATGCGCAGGTCGCACGCCAGCGCCAGTTCCAGCCCGCCGCCCAGGCACCAGCCCGGCATGCGCGCGATCACCGGCACCGGCAGGTGGCGCACGGCATCGCACAGCCGGCGCAGGCCGCTGATAAAGGCCTCGGCGCTGGCGCGGTCGAGCGCGGCCATTTCCTTGATGTCGGCACCGCCGATAAAGCCCTTGTCGCCGGTGCCGCGCAGCACCAGCACGCGCAGCGCGTCCTGGGCGGCCAGCGCTTCGATCGCGCGCGTGAGCGAGGCGATCACCGGCGTGCTCAGGATATTGAGCGAGCCCGCCTCGCGGATGGTGACGGTGGCAATGCCGCGCGCGTCGATCTCGACGCCGGCGTGCGGTTCCTGCTGAAGTGCGCTCATGTCGGTCCTCGTGTCTTACTGGAGCTTGGTGAAGTGGATGGCCTCGACCATCTGCTTCCAGTGCGCGTTCTGCCCACGAATCAGGTCGCCAAAGGCCTTACGCGAGGTCGGTGCCGGGATCGCGCCCTGTTTCTCGATGGCGGCGACCACCTCCGGCTCGGCCAGCACCTGGCGCACGGCGTCGTTGAGCTGGTCGAGGATGGCGGCGGGCGTGCCCGCGGGCGCGCCCAGGCCGAACCACGACGGGTTGTTCATCGCCGGCAGGCCGGCCTCGGCATAGGTGGGGACGTTGGGCAGCACCTTCAGGCGCTGCTTCGCGGCCACCGCCAGCGGCTTGAGGCGGCCGCCCTGGATCAGCCCGGACGACGACGGGATATTGTCGAACACCACCTGGATCTGCCCGGCCACCGCATCGTTGAGCGCCGGGCCCAGGCCCTTGTACGGCACGTGCAGCATGCGCGTGCCGGTGGCGTTCATGAAGAGCTCGCCGTTCATGTGGCTGAGGCCGCCGTTGCCGGACGAGCCGAACGAATACTTGCCGGGACTGGCCTTGAGCTGCTTGATGAACGACGCCAGGTCCGTGGCCGGGAAAGCCGGATTGACCACCAGCACGTTGGGCACGTCGGCCAGGTTGCTGATCGGCGCGAAGTCCTTGACCGGGTCATAGGCGGTCTTCAGGTAGACGTTGGGGTTGACCGCGTGCGAGCTTTCCACCTCCATCACCAGCGTGTAGCCGTCGGCCGGCTGCTTGGCCGCGTAGGCGCTGCCGACCGCGCCGCCGGCGCCGGGGCGGTTCTCGATCACCACCGGCTGGCCCAGCACCGGGCCCAGGCGGGTGCCGACGATGCGGGCAATGATGTCGGTGGTGCCGCCGGCGGCGTAGGGCACGATCAGCTTGATCGGCCGCTCGGGATAGGCGGCGTCCGCGCTGCTGGCAATGCCGAGCAGGGCCATGGCGAAAAGGGCGGGCTTCATCGGGATGTCTCCGGGTCAGGGTTATAGATCTCGTGGCAGGACGGTCAGCGCTGGGGGCTGTGTTCGCCCAGCAGCGGCGGCGGCGCCGGCGGGCTGTCGTGCCCGGCCAGCATCGGGTTGCGCACCATCGGCACGCGGCCCATCACGGGGTGCTCGGCCACCTGCATCAGCCGGCGGTGCCGTACCTGCGGATGGGCGAAGACTTCGTCCATGGTGTGGATCGGGCCCCACGGCACGCCCGCCGCATCGAAGGCCTCGGTCCAGGCGGCGCGGGTGCGGGTGGGAAAGAGTTCGGTCAGCCGCGCGCGCAAGGCGTCGAGGTGTTCGATGCGCGCGGAATTGGTGGCGTAGCGCGGGTCCTGCGCCAGCGCCGGGATGCCGGCCACGGCGCAGAAGCGAGCGAACTGGCTGTCGTTGCCGATCGCCAGGATCAGGTGGCCGTCGGCGCAGCGGAACACTTCATACGGCGCGCAGTTGGGATGGGCGTTGCCGCTGCGCTGCGGGTTCTGGCCCGAGACCAGGTAGTTGGCGGCCTGGTTGGCATTCATCGCCACGGCCACGTCGAGCAGCGCGATGTCCAGGTGCGCGCCCACGCCGGTCGCCTGGCGCTGGTACAGCGCGGCCAGCACCGCGGAGGTGGCATACATGCCGGTGCTCAGGTCGACCACGGCGACGCCGGTGCGCAGCGGGCCGGCGCCCGGCGTGCCGTCGGGCTGGCCGGTGTAGCTCATCAGCCCGCCCATGCCCTGGAACACGTAGTCGTAGCCTGGCTTGTCCGCCATCGGCCCGCTCTGGCCGAAGCCGGTGATCGACAGGTAGACCAGGCGCGGGTTGATCGCCTTGAGCGTGTCGTAGTCCAGCCCGTAGCGGCGCAGTGTGCCGACCTTGTAGTTCTCGACCAGCACGTCGGCCGTGCGCGCCAGTTCGCGCACCTGCGCCGCGCCTTCGGGCGTGCCGTAGTCGATCGCGACCGAACGCTTGCCGCGGTTGCAGCAGATGAAATAGCCGGACAGGCGCGGATCGCCTGCAGTGCCGGCCGGTGTGTCGAGATAGGGCGGCCCCCAGCCGCGGGTATCGTCGCCGCGCTCGGGGTGTTCGACCTTGGTCACCTCGGCGCCCAGGTCGGCCAGGTTCTGGGTACACCAGGGACCGGCCAGGATGCGCGACAAATCCAGGACCCGGACGCCTTCCAGGGCGCGATGCAGCATGACGACTCCGCTTTCCGATAACAGTGCGGCGCAGTATAGGGAGGGGTATCGGGCCGAACCAGTCGAGAGTTTTGAAAGGCGCGTTCGCCGGATTTGAACGGTGCGGCGGCGCTCCGGCCGGCGCGGAGCGCGGGTGGCGCCGGGGCCCCGCCGGCCCCCGGGTTTGGCGCGTGGGCGCTGCCGTGTCACAATTCGCGTTTGGCACTGACTCGGCACGTGACTCGGCCGGCCGCGTCGCCGTGCTTCCCGCCGCCCCCGGCCGCTTGCGGCCCGACGCCGTGGAAGCCCGTCCAAGAGCCGACAAATTCACATTGATTTCTGGCGATGACTACCATCCTGCAGCACATTCCTACCGGCCAGCGCGTCGGTATCGCCTTCTCCGGCGGCCTTGACACCAGCGCGGCACTCCTCTGGATGCGCCAGAAGGGCGCTGTCCCCTACGCCTACACCGCCAACCTGGGCCAGCCCGACGAGCCCGACTACGACGACATCCCGCGCCGCGCCAAGGCCTACGGCGCCGAGGAAGCCCGCCTGGTCGACTGCCGCACGCAGCTGGTGGCCGAGGGCATCGCCGCGCTGCAGTGCGGTGCCTTCCATATCTCCACCGCCGGCATCACCTACTTCAACACCACCCCGATCGGCCGCGCCGTCACCGGCACCATGCTGGTCGCCGCGATGAAGGAAGACGGGGTCAACATCTGGGGCGACGGCAGCACCTTCAAGGGCAACGACATCGAGCGCTTCTACCGTTACGGCCTGCTGACCAACCCCGGCCTGCAGATCTACAAGCCGTGGCTGGACCAGCAGTTCATCGACGAACTGGGCGGCCGCGCCGAGATGTCCGAGTTCATGCGCCAGAACGGCTTCGACTACAAGATGTCGGCCGAGAAGGCGTACTCGACCGACTCCAACATGCTGGGCGCGACCCACGAGGCCAAGGACCTGGAGCACCTGGATTCGGGCATCCGCATCGTCCAGCCGATCATGGGCGTGCAGTTCTGGCGCGATGACGTCGAAGTCAAGCGCGAGGAAGTCACGGTGCGCTTCGAGGAAGGCCAGCCGGTGGCGCTGAACGGCCAGACCTTCGCCAACGCGGTCGACCTGTTCATGGAAGCCAACCGCATCGGCGGGCGCCATGGCCTGGGCATGAGCGACCAGATCGAGAACCGCATCATCGAAGCCAAGAGCCGCGGCATCTACGAGGCCCCGGGCCTGGCGCTGCTGTTCATCGCCTACGAGCGCCTGATCACCGGCATCCACAACGAAGACACCATCGAGCAGTACCGCGACAACGGCCGCCGCCTGGGCCGCCTGCTGTACCAGGGCCGCTGGTTCGACCCGCAGGCCATCATGCTGCGTGAAACCGCCCAGCGCTGGGTCGCCGGCGCCATCACCGGCGAGGTCACCATCGAACTGCGCCGCGGCAACGACTACTCGATCCTGAACACCACCTCGCCCAACCTGACCTACAAGCCGGAACGGCTGACCATGGAGAAGGGCGAGTCGATGTTCACGCCGCTGGACCGCATCGGCCAGCTGACCATGCGCACGCTGGATATCGTCGATACGCGCGAGAAGCTGCAGACGTATGCCAAGACCGGCCTGCTGTCGACGCAGGTCAGCGCTTCGCTGCCGAAGCTGGAAGACTGAGCTTCGCGCTGCCCCGCCTGACGGCGGGACCGCCACAAACCGGCACCTCAGGGTGCCGGTTTTTTTTGTCTCGGCGTTTTCCCCACCTGTCCCGTAATGTCAAGCGTACGTCCCGGAATATCAAACCGCGCTGTCGCGCTCGCCGGATACTGGCTGCGCTCGCCCGCCACTTTGCGCGGGCACTGAACGCACGGCGGCGCCAAGACCGCCGCCCGGCTTCCGGAGACGCCCATGCCCAGATCCCGCCTTGCCCTTGCCGCCGCATCCGCCGCGCCGACGCCGGCCGCACCCGCGGCTGCCGGACCGCGCTATGCGTGGCTGGTCTTTGCGCTGACCTTTGCGCTGCTGCTGTCCGACTACATGTCGCGCCAGGTGCTCAATGCCGTGTTTCCGCTGCTGAAGGCCGAGTGGCAGCTGGGGGATACCGAGCTGGGGGCGCTCGGCGGGGTGGTGTCGCTGATGGTGGGCGTGCTGGCGATTCCGCTGTCGCTGCTGGCCGACCGCTGGGGGCGGGTGCGCAGCCTGATCCTGATGGCGGCGCTGTGGAGCCTGGCCACGCTGGGCTGCGCGCTGGCGGGCAGTTTCGGCCAGATGTTCCTGGCGCGGCTGTGCGTCGGCATCGGCGAGGCCGCGTATGGCAGCGTGGGGATTGCGGTGGTGGTGTCGGTGTTCCCGCGCCACCTGCGCGCCAGCCTCAGCGCCGCGTTTATCGCCGGCGGCGCGTTCGGCTCGGTGCTGGGCATGGGACTGGGCGGCATCCTGTCCGCGCATTTCGGCTGGCGCATGGCCTTTGCCGGGATGGCCGCGTTCGGGCTGGCGATGGTGGCCTGCTACGCGCTGGCGATCAGCGAGCAGCGGCTGCGCCGGCTGCAGCAGCGCATCGGCGCTGACAGCGAGCAAGGCAACAGCGATGCGGCCACGGCGCGCCAGCTGGCGCCGCGCCGGATCGTGCGCGAACTGCTGACGCTGCCGTCGATGCTCTGCGCCTGCGCCGGCAGCGCCTTGCAGCTGCTGGTGATGGCCGCGCTGCTGGCGTGGCTGCCAAGCTTCCTGGCGCGCGAGTACGGCATGGCCACCGGCCGTGCCGGCATGGTGGCGGCGCTGCTGGTGCTGGTGGCCGGCGCCGGCATGGTGGCCTGCGGCGCTCTGACCGATCACGTGGCGCGGCGCGCGCCCGGGCGCAAATGGCACATGGCCATCGGCTACAGCCTGGCCTGCTGCGTGCTGTTGATGACGGCGTTCCGGCTGCCCGCCGGCACCGCCCAGCTGGTGCTGGTCGGGGCGGGCATGCTGGTGGTGGGCGGCTGCGCCGGCCCGGCCAGCGCGATGGTGGCCAACCTGACGCGGCCCGCCATCCACGCCACCGCGTTTGCCACGCTGACGCTCATCAACAACCTGCTGGGCCTGGCGCCGGGCCCGTTCCTGACCGGCGTGCTGGCCGACCGCATCGGCCTGACCGGCGCGCTGCAATGGATTCCGCTGGCCGGCGCCGCCGCCACGCTGCTGTTCTGTATCGGCCGCCGTCACTATGCCGCGGACCTGCGGCGCCTGGATGGCCAACCCGTGCCCCACGCCGTTCCCGCCTGACCCTTTCCGATCCCACCATGACTGCTATCCCCTCACCCACCATCCTGATGGTGCCGGGCCTGCGCGACCACGTCGCCGAGCACTGGCAGACCCTGCTGCAAGCCGAACTTCTGGACCAGGGACATGACGCCCGCTGCGTGCCGCCGCTGGAGCACGACAAGCTCAGCCGCGCCGCCCGCGTCGCCGCGCTCGAGGCGGCGCTGGCGGCCATCGACGGGCCGGTGGTGCTGGTGGCACACAGCGCCGGCGTGATGATCACCGTGCATTGGGCGGCGCGGCACCGCCGTCCGATCCGGGGTGCGCTGCTGGTGACGCCGCCGGATTTCACGCAGCCGCTGCCGCCCGGCTATCCGGCGCAGCCGGCCCTGGCGCAGGCCGGCTGGCTGCCGACGCCGCTGGCGCCATTGCCGTTCCCCAGCCTGGTGGCGGCCAGCCGCAACGATCCGCTGGCCAGCCATGCGCGCGTCGCCGAAATGGCCGCTGCCTGGGGCAGCGGGCTGGTTGACCTGGGCCACGTCGGCCATCTCAACCCGGCCGCCGGCTACGGCCGCTGGCCGCGCGCCCATGCCTTGCTGGCGGAACTGGACACGCTGGTCGCGCGGCAGGCCTGAGCGCGCCACGGCGCGCCATAACAAGAGCATCCGGCCACCCAGGCCGGGCCAACAAGGAGGAGACCAATGAAAAACAGAAACGCCGTCATGGCGCTGGTGCTGGGGTGCCCGCTGGCGGCCGCCGCGCAATCGTCGGTCACGCTGTATGGCGTGGCCGACATCAACGTCGAATACGTCAATCGCATCGGTGCGGTGCCGGTCGCGGCGAACGGCTTCAACCCGGGTCCCGGCGACAAGGTGTTCCGCATGGCTTCGGGCGGGCTGTCGGGCTCGCGCTGGGGCCTGCGCGGCATGGAGGACCTGGGCGCAGGATGGCAGGCCTCGTTCGTGCTGGAAAGCGGCTTCAGCGTCGACAACGGCACGCTGCAGCAGGGCGGGCGGCTGTTTGGCCGCCAGGCGTTCGTCGCGCTGCGGCACGCCGGCATCGGCCAGTTCAGCCTGGGGCGCCAGTACACGTCGATCTTCGAGGCCCTGGCGAACTTCTCGCCCACGGCATACGCCACGCAATATGAACCGGTGGTGCTGCAGGCCGGCGCCAATTTCCGCGAGGACAACACCGTCAAGTACACCGGCCAGTTCGGCCCGCTGACGGCGCGCGCGCACTGGTCGTTCGGCGCCGGGCTGGCGCTGCCGCAGACGGTTGGCATCGCCACGCCGATCGGCGGCAACGGCGAAGTGCCTGGCCAGTTCCGCCGCGACACCGCCTATGGCGCCTCGCTCGCGTATGCCGCCGGACCGTTCGGCGCCACCGTCGGCTATGACCAGTGGAACCCGACCATCGGCACCGGCAGCGGCACCGCGCGCAAGGCCGTGGTGGCAGCGAGCTACACCTTGGGCCCGGCCAAGATCATGGGCGGCTATCGCTGGGGCCAGAACAAGAACGCCGCCGACGTGGTGATCCAGCGCGACGACTACTACTGGATCGGCGCCAACTACCAGCTCAGCCCGGCGGTGGGGCTGACGCTCGAATACAACTACGACAACGTCAGGAGCCTGTTCGGCGATACCCACGTGGCCAACCCGTGGCAGATCGCCTTCGTCGCCAACTATGCGTTCTCGCGGCGCACCGACGTGTACTTGTCCACTGCCTACGCGCGCAATGCCGGCCTGATGCTGGAATCGCTGGCAACGGTCTATGCCAACAGCCTGTCGCTGGGCAACAGTTATGCCGCGGCCAACGGGCAACGCAGCATGGTGGGCGTGGCACTGGGGATCAGGCACAAGTTCTGACCGGAGCCCGGGCTCGTTATGGCCGCCGCGCCGTGTTTGCGCCGGCGGCCTTTTTTACTGCCCGGCCTGTGCCCGCCAAGCCGACACGCTGCGCCCGAAGCGCTGGCTGAACCAGCGCGAGAACGCGCTCAGCGACGAAAACCCCAGCAGCGCGGCCACTTCCGACAGCGGCCGCTCGCGGTTTTCCAGGTAGCGGATCACCAGGTCGGCGCGGGCCTCGGCGAGGATGTCGGAGTAGGTGGTATGCGCCTGGCCGAGGCGCCGGTGCACGGTGCGGCGGTCGACGCTGAGATGCTGGGCCACGCGCTCCACCGAGCACAGGCCGGTCGGCAGCAGCGCGTACACCAGCTTGCGCACCATGTCCGGCATGGTGGCCGCGGTCGATTGCGCCAGCAGCGTGCCGAGATATTGCTTCACCTGCTGCGCCATCACCGGGTCGTACGACGGCAACGGTGCTTCCAGGTCCGCTGCCTGGCAGACGATGCCGTCGAAGTCCTGGTTGAACGAGCCGGCCATGCCAAACACGCGCGCGTACGTCGCCGTGCTGGCCGGCGCCGGATGCGTGAAGCAGATGCTGCGCGGGCGCCACGATGGCCCCAGGAACAGCTTCAGCATGCGGAATACCACGCCCACCGCCAGGTCGGTGGCCTGGCGCAGGGTGCCCGGCGCTTCGCTGAGGACCTGCAGCCGGATCATCACCAGGTCATCGCTGTCTTCGACGCGCATCGCCAGCGATTCATTCTGCAGGCCCATGTAGCGCACCATCGACTCCAGCGCGCGGCGCAGCGTCGGTTCCTCGCGCACCACGAAAGCTAGCGGGCCCAGGTTGGAGAACTCGCGCAGCTCGGCCATGCGCAGGCCGAAATCCTCGGCCCCGGCGGCGCGCGCCGATGCGTCCAGCAGGCGGCCCACCGCTGCCGCCGGGATGCGGATATCGGGGTCGAGCAGCACCGAGCGGTTGATCTTCGCGGCCCTGAGTTGCTGGTACGGATCCAGCCCCAGCGCACGCGCGACTTCGATGTAGTTGGTCAGGCTGGCACTGCGCAGGTAGTAGGACATGACAACGGCTTCCGGGCTTTCCCTGAGTGTCCCGAAATGTAAATCGGTTGTCCCGGATCGTCAAATCGCCGCGGTCCGTTGATCGATACTCCAGTCACCAACAACCGGAGCGATCTATGCAATTCCTCGACGATTCCCTGCACCCCGAGAACATGGACAAGGTGGTGATCACCGTGGCCCCGTATGGCCCGGAGTGGATGCCGCAGGACTTCCCCGAGGACATCCCGGTCACCATGGAGGAACAGGTGCAGAAGGCGGTCGATTGCTACAACGCCGGCGCCACCGTGCTGCACCTGCACGTGCGCGAACTCGACGGCAAGGGCTCCAAGCGCCTGTCCAAGTTCAACGAGCTGATCGCCGGCGTGCGCGCCGCGGTGCCGGACATGATCATCCAGGTCGGCGGCTCGATCTCGTTTGCGCCGGAAGACGACGGCCAGGAGGCCAAGTGGCTGTCCGACGACACCCGCCACATGCTGGCCGAGCTGCAGCCCAAGCCGGACCAGGTCACCGTGGCCATCAACACCACGCAGATGAACATCATGGAGCTGCTCTATCCCGAGTACCTGAAGGGGACCTCGCTGGAGCACCCGGCCTACCAGGCCGCCTATCGCGAGATGACCGTGCCGGCGGGGCCGGGCTGGGTCGAAGAGCACCTGCGCCGGCTGCAGGCCTCGGGCATCCAGCCGCACTTCCAGCTCACCGGCATGCATGCGCTGGAAACGCTGGAGCGGCTGGTGCGCGCGGGCGTCTACACCGGCCCGCTGAACCTGACCTGGATCGGCATCGGCGGCGGCTTTGACGGCCCCAACCCGTTCAACTTCTTCAACTTCGTGCACCGCGCCCCGGACGGCTGCACGCTGACCGCCGAGTCGCTGCTGAAGAACGTGCTGCCGTTCAACATGATGGCGATGGCGATGGGCCTGCACCCGCGCTGCGGCATCGAGGACACCATCATCGACCAGCACGGCAAGCGCATGACCTCGGTGCAGCAGATCGAGCAGTGCGTGCGCGTGGCGCGCGAACTGGGCCGCGAGATTGCCACCGGCAAGGAAGCGCGCGGGATCTACCGCATCGGCACCTGGTACGACAGCGCCGAGGCCACGCTGCAGGCCAACGGCATGGCCCCCAACCGCAAGCCGGGGCAGAAGAACCTGCCGCTGCGCGCGGCGGCCTGACGGCCGTGGGCCGGGCCGGCGCACCGCCGGCCCGGCGCCAGGCATGAACGGAGTCCGCGATGCATCACCCCGACGTCCTCGCCAATCCCTGCATCAACATTTGCCGGATGGATCTTGCCAACCGCTATTGCCAGGGTTGTGGCCGGACCCGGCTTGAAATCGGCCGCTGGCTGCGGATGAGCGAGGCCGAGCGCGCGCAGGTCCTGGCCGCGGTGCCTGCGCGCCGGGCAAGCAGCAGCCATACTACATAACGGAGACAACATGACCACCCGCCCCGCCTTCCTGCTGCGCATCGCCGCCGCCGCCGCGGCCAGCCTCGCGCTGGCCGCGCCCTCTGCCATGGCCTGGACCGGCAAGCCGGTCCGGATGCTGGTGCCGGCGCCGGCCGGCGGCACCATGGACGTACTCGCGCGGCTGCTGGCGGACCAGCTGTCGGCGGACCTCGGCCAACCGGTGGTGGTCGACAACAAGCCCGGCGCCGGCGGCGGCATCGCCATCACCACCATGCTGGCGGCGCCCGCCGATGGCCAGACCATCATGGTCACCGCCAGCAATGTGCTGACCGAGGTGCCGCATGTGCTCAAGCCCGCGTTCGATCCGCTCAAGGATGTGCGCCCCGTTGCCGCCGTGGCGCGTTCGCGCATGGTGATGATCGGCGCGCCCGGCCTGCCGGCCAGGGACCTGAAGAGCCTGGTCAGCTATGCGCGCGCCAACCCGGGCAAGCTCAGCTTTGCCTCGTACAGCGCCGGCACCGCCTCGCACTACGCCGGCATGATCATGAACCAGAAGGCCGGGCTGGACCTGCAGCATGTGCCCTTCGCCGGCTCGGCACCCGCGCTGGCGCAGGTCATGGGCAACCAGATCGCGGTGATGTACGACGGCATGGTGACCTCGCTGCCGATGATCCGCGCCGGCAAGGTGCAGGTCTACGCCGTGGCGTCGAAGAGCCGCTCGGCGCTGCTGCCGCAGGTGCCGACCTTCGCCGAACTGGGCTACCCGGAGATGGAGTTCAGCAACTGGGTGGGAGTGATTGCGTCGTCGAAACTGTCGCCTGAACTGGCGCAGAAGATCCATGCGGCGGCCTACAAGGCTGCTTCCGCGGCCAGGGTGCGCGACCGCATGGAGGCGCTTGGCTACGAGCCGCTGCCGGCGCAGCCGTTGCCGCAGTTGAGCGAGTCGGTGGGCACGGAGTTCGAGCGCAATGCCGGCATCGTCAGGGCCTTTAATATCCAGCCCTGAATCCATCCTGGCAACGCAAGCAGGGCAGCCCCGGTTGAGGCTGCCCTGTTGCTTTCCTGCTGTCCGTTCAGGCTCGGGTGCTGCGCAAGCGCTTCTTGTCGATCTTGCCGACGCTGGTCTTCGGGATCTCGTCGACAAACAGGATCCGTTCGGGTTCCGGCACCGCATACTTGCTGAGCCGGTTGGCCTCGACGCGCGCCAGCAGCGACGTGCGAATCGCATCCGCGGTGACCGTGGCGCCAGGCTTGCGCACCACGTATGCCATCGGCCGCTCGCCCCATCGCGCGTCCGGCACGCCGATGACCGCGCACTCCTGCACGCCCGGCACCTGCGTGACCAGGCTCTCGACCTCGATCGACGAGACCCACTCGCCGCCGGTCTTGATCACGTCCTTGATCCGGTCAACGATCTGCACGAAGCCGTCGGCGCCCATCACCGCGATGTCCTGCGTATGCAGGTAGCCGCCGGCCCACAGCTCGGCCGATGCCTCGGGTTTGCCGTGGTATGCCCGGGTCAGGAACGGCGCGCGCAGCACGATCTCGCCGCGCGCCCTGCCGTCGCGCGGCACGTCGTGCATGGACTCGTCCACCAGGCGGAAGTCCACCATGGCCACCGGACGGCCGGTCGAGCAGCGCATGCGCACTTCGGTCTCGCGATCGGCATTGGCGTGGCCCGGGGGCAACTGCGCCAGCGCGACGATGGGGCCGGTCTCCGACATGCCATAGCCGGCAAACACATCCATGCCGCGCGCGAGCGCGGCCTCGCACAACGCCGGCGGCAGCGCCGAGCCGCCGATGATCAGTTTCCAGCCCGACAGATCCTGGCCGCTTGCCTGCGCCGCCTGCAACAGCATCTGCAGCAAGGTCGGCACGCAGTGCGAGAACGTGACCCGCTCGGTCTCGCGCAAGCGCAGCAAGACGTCCGGCGCGTAGCGCCCCGGCAGCACGATGCGCAGCCCGAGCATGACCGCGACATAGGGCATGCCCCAGGCCAGCACGTGGAACATCGGCGTGATCGGCATGTAGACGTCTTCGCGGTGCAGGCGCTGCCCTTCGCGCGGCGCGCACAGGCTGGTGGCCGACGCCAGCGCATGCAGCACGATGTCGCGATGGCTGTAGCACACGCCCTTGGGATCGCCGGTGGTGCCGGTGGTGTAGAAGGTGGCGGCGCGGGTGTTCTCGTCGAACTCGGGGAAATCGAAGTCGGGTGAGGCCGCTTGCAGCAGCGTCTCGTACTCCCCGCAAAACGGCAGCGAGGTCGGCGGCATCTGCTGGCCGTCGGCCAGCAAGACAAGGCGGCGCACGCTGGTCAGCTGCCCGCGGATCTCTTCCATCACCGGCAGGAAGTCCGGATGGAGCAGCACCACCTCGGCGCCGGCATCGTTCAGCGTGTACAGGATCTGCTGCGCCGACAGCCGCACGTTGACCGTGAACAGCGTCGCGCCCATCATCGGCACGCCGAAATAGCATTCCAGGTAGCGATGACTGTCCCAGTCCATCACCGCCACGGTGGTGCCGTGCGCCACGCCCTGCGCAGCCAGCGCGGAGGCGAGCCGGCCCACGCGCTGGCGAAACTCGCGATAGCTGTGGCGCTGCTGTCCGCGGTACGTGATCTGCTGGTCGCCGTATAGCGACAGCGAATTGAGCAGCAGTTGCCGCACGAGCAGGGGGTAGGCATAGGCCTGCGGTGCCGCAGGCACGAGATGTGGTTGCATGGCTGTGTCCCTCCGTCAGAACGGCACGTCGCCGATGATGCCGGCGCGCTCCATCTTGCGCACCGTGGGCGCATAGTCCTGCACCGCGTAGTGCTGTGTGCAGCGGTTATCCCAGATCGCGACGCTGTGCTTTTTCCAGCGCCAGCGCACCTGGTACTCCGGGATCTCGGCCTGCGCGCACAGGTAGTGCAGCAGGTCGCCCGCGCCGGGCATGAAGTCCTTGCCGAAGCGGATCACGTCGCCGCGGTGGTAGTTGGCGAAGTGCGAGGTGAAGGCGTTGACGAACAGGATCTTCTCGCCGGTTTCCGGATGGGTGCGCACCACCGGATGCTCCACCATCGGGAATTGCGCCGCCAGCGCGGCGCGCTTCTCCGGCGCCATGTTGGCGCCGAAGGTGTGTTCGATGCTGTGCTTGGCGCGCAGCCCTTCGATGCGGGCTTTGATGTCCTGCGGCAGGCGCCGGTAGGCCTCGCCCATGTTGACCCAGATGGTGTCGCCGCCGACCGCCGGCGTGTCCACGCAGCGCAGCACGCATCCCATCGGCGGCGCCTGGCGCCAGGTGGCGTCGCAATGGAAGGCATTCTCGTAGTGCTCGACCTTGCTGTCGGGCGACTTGTAGATCTGCACCAGTCCCGGGTGTTCCGGGTCGCTGCCCACCACCGGGTGGTCTTCCAGTTCGCCGAACCGGCGGGCAAAGGCGACGTGTTCGGCGCGGGTGATGTCCTGGTCGCGCAGGAACAGGACCTTGTGCTGGAGCAGCAGCGCCTTGATTTCAGCGAACAGGCCGGCGTCGCGCGAGGCATCGGCCAGGCTGACGCCGGTGAGTTCGGCGCCGATGGTGCAGGTCAGCGGTTCCGCATGCATGGGTTGTCTCCTCTTTCCTTGTTTTCAGATGACGAAGATCGATGATCCGGTGGTGCGGCGCGCTTCCAGGTCCTGGTGCGCCTGGACCGCGTCTTCCAGCGCATAGCGCTGGTTGATGCCGATCTGGATGCGGCCCGCGGCGACGTGGCCGAAGATCTCGTCGGCCAGGGCCTGCTTTTCCGCGGGATCGGCGATGTAGTCGGCCAGCGCGGGCCGGGTCAGGAACAGCGAGCCCTTCATCGCCAGCAGCGCCGGATCGAACGGCGGCACCGGGCCGGAGGCGGTGCCTACGCAGACCATGGTGCCGCGCCGCCGCAGCGAGTCCAGCGAGCCCATGAAGGTGGTCTTGCCGACGCTGTCGAACACCACCGCCACGCCCACGCCATCGGTCAGCTCGCGCACACGTTTGGCCACGTCCTCGCGGGTGTAGTAGATGATGTGGTCGCAGCCGTGCGCGCGCGCGACCTCGGCCTTGGCCTCGGTCGACACCGTGCCGATCACGGTCAGCCCCAGCAGCCTGGCCCACTGCGACACGATCAGTCCGACCCCGCCCGCTGCCGCGTGCAGCAGGATGGTGTCGCCGGCCTGGAACGGATGGATGCGGCGCATCAGGTAGGCCGAGGTCAGCCCGCGCATGGTCATCGCCGCCGCGGTTTCGAAGGCGATGCTGTCGGGCAGGCGGATCAGCGGCGCGGCGGGCACCAGGCGCTCGGTGCTGTACGCGCCCAGCGTGTTGACGAAGCCGGTGTAGGTGACGCGGTCGCCCGGCGCCACGTTGGTCACGCCCGCCCCCACCGACACCACCACGCCGGCGGCTTCGACGCCCATGCCGCTGGGCAGCGGCACGGGATAGGTGCCGTTGCGGAAATAGGTATCGGCGTAGTTCAGGCCCACCGCGACGTGGCGGATGCGGACCTGTCCAGGTCCGGGCTCGCCGACTTCCATGGGTTCGTAGCGCAGCACTTCGGGGCCGCCGGTCTCATACATGCGGACGACATTTGCCATGATTCTGGTCTCCTGGAATTAGCGTTGGTGCAGGGCGCCCTGCACATGCCTGCCACTGTAGGGAGCGCGGGCCGGTCCGGCTTTGCATTGGCTACCGCTGACTTTGCATTTCATGCCAGGAGGCCTATGATCCTGCTGCGGCGGCCCGCCAGCCCTCCGCATGGCGCAGGACATCGCAACGCATCGCAAGGCAGGATCCGCTTGGAAACGCTCATACGTGCCGCCGCACTGACCAACTTCCTGGAGGTAGCGCGCGACCTCGGCCTGGACCCGCAGCCGCTGCTGCGCCAGGCCCGGTTGCGCCGCGCCTGGCTCGATGACCCCGACCAGCGGGTGCCGCTGGGCGCCTGCGTGGCGCTGCTGGAAGCCGCCGCGCAGGCCTCGGGCTGCATCACGTTTGGACTGCGCATGGCGGAGTCGCGCCAGCTGTCGGACTTTGGCGTGATGAGCCTGCTGATCAGCCAGCAGCCCACGCTGCGCGCCGCGCTGGCCACCACCATCCGCTATCGGCACCTGGTCAACGATTCGGTGGCGCTGTTGCTCGAGGACGCCGGCAGCGCCGTGGTGATCCGCCAGGAGGTGCTGAGCGACGCGCCCTCGCGGCAGGCCACCGAGCTGGCCATCGGTGTCGTGTTCCGCATGTGCGCGCTGCTGCTGGGGCCGCGCTGGCAGCCGATCGCGGTGAGCTTCACGCATGCGGCGCCGGCCGACCTGCGCGTCCATCGCCGGCTGTTCGGCTGTCCGCTGGAGTTCGATGCGGACTGCAATGGCATCGTCTGTCGCGCCGCCGACCTCGACGCTCCCAACCCCGGTGCGGATCCCGTCATGGCGCGCTATGCGCAGCAGTTCATCGATACCCTGCCGCGCGCCAACCCGCAGTCGATCGGCCACGAAGTGCGCGCCGCCATCTACCTGATGCTGCCGATGGGCCGCGCCACCTGCGAGGCCGTGGCCGAGGGCCTGGGCCTGAGCCTGCGCACCATGCAACGCCAGCTCGACGACGCGGGCGAGACCTTCACTGGCATCCTCAACGACGTGCGGCGCGAGCTGGCGCGACGCTATGTCGAGAACCCGCGCTATTCGCTGCTGCGCGTGTCGCAGCTGCTGGGCTACGGCTCGGCCAGCGCCTTCACGCGCTGGTTCTCGGCGCAGTTCGGCACGGCCCCGGCCAACTGGCGCAGGGATCGCGCAGGACGGTAGCGCGGCAAGGCATCAGCCCGCCAACGCTGCCGGGACCTCGCGCAGCGCCAGTTCCGTGTGCTTGATGCCGGCCAGCGGCGCCAGCACCGCCGCATCGAACGGCCGCACCGGTTGTCCCGCGCACACCCGCGCCGGCCAGTCCGGATTCGCCAGCGCCCCGCGCCCGAGCGCAACCAGCGTTGCACCCTGCTCCAGCATGCCCGCCGCGCGCAGCGGATCCGCGAGGCTGCCGTTCGCAACGATGGCCAGCCCCGGCGCTGCGCGCCGGGCATGCTGCACCAGCGACGCAGCGCCGTCGGCGAAGGCGGGCTGCCAGGCTTCATGCTCGGTCACATGGAGGTAGTCGACGCCGCTTGCCGCAATGCCGGCAAACACCGCGGCAGCGCCCTCTGCGCCTTCGGGCCACTGGTAGGTGAAGTCATTGACCTTGGCCTGCGAGATGCGCACGCCGACGATGACATCGCTCCCCACCGCGGCGCGCACCGCACGGATCGTCTCCAGCATCATGCGCATGCGCCGCGCGATGCCGCCGCCCCAGGCGTCCTGGCGCTGGTTGGTATGGCCGTTGAGGAACTGGTCGAGCAGGTAGCCGTTGGCGCCGTGGATCTCCACGCCGTCGAAGCCGGTCTCGCGGGCCCGCCGCGCCGCTTGCGCAAAGCCCTCGATGGCCTGCAGGATTTCTGCCTCGTCCATCGCGCGCGGCGTCCGGAATGCGCCCGTGCCGCCATACGCGCTCAGCTGCCGGCCCCTGGGCTGCACGGCCGAAGGGCCGGCGGTATCGTCGCGGAAGGGGTTGGCCTGCGACAGCGCCCCCGCATGCATCAGCTGCGCGACCATGCGGCCGCCGGCCCGGTGGACCGCGTCCACGATCCCGCGCCAGCCCTGCGCCTGCTGCGCGTCGGTCAGTCCCGGCTGGCCGGCATAACCCTGCGCATAGGCGCGGTCGGTATAGATGCCCTCGCTGACGATCAGGCCAAAGCCGCCGCGGGCAAAGCCCTCGTAATAGCGGCGCATGGCCTCGGTGGGGACGCCGGTGTCGGTGGCGCTGATGCGCGTCATCGGCGCCACCACCAGGCGGTTGCGCAACGGTACGCCGTTCAGCGCCGGCGTATCGAACAGCGAAGGCGCGGCGGGCGTGGTCATTGCTCGCCCTCCGTGGTCAGGGCGATGGCTTCGATCTCGATCATCGCGTCCGGCGAATACAGTGCCGAGACTTCGACGATGGTATCGGCCGGATAGGGCGCGGAAAACCACTTGCGGCGCAGCGCGACGATCTTCGGGAAGTATTCCATCGAGGTCAGGAAGATCGTCACCTTGGCCACGCGGTCCAGCCCCGAGCCGCCCGCCTGCAGCGCGCGCCTGAGGTTACGGAAGGCCTGCTCGGCCTGCGCGTCGAAGTCGCCGCGCCCGACGATGGCGCCATCGTCGCCGACGCCGGCCTGGCCGGAAACGAACAGCAGGCCGCCGGCGCGAATGGCCTGGGACAGCAGGTAGGGGGCATAGGGATCGGGCTGGGTGTGGACTTGTTCCAGGTGCATCGCTGACTCCGGTAATGATTTAGTAAAATTCATCTTGCTATCGGGCTGAGCGTCTTGCGGGCCAGCCGATATGCCAAGTATCGGAGCCGGTATCGGCCGCGACAAATGGTCGCTTTTCAGTCGATGCATGAGACAAACTCATCCATGGAGACACCTTGCGCAAACTGCCGCCCCTCGGCGCCCTGCGCGCCTTCGAAGCCGCCGCCCGCCGCGCCAGCTTCAAGCACGCCGCCGACGAACTGCACGTCACGCCGACGGCCATCAGCCACCAGATCCGCGCGCTGGAAGAGAGCCTGGGCGTGAGGTTGTTCGAGCGCCAGACCCGCAAGGTGCGGCTGACGGCGGCCGGGCATCAGTTGTTCCCCGCGGTGCGGGACGGCCTCGACGGCATGGAGCGCGCGGTGCAGGCGGTGCAGCGCAGCGGCCGCCCGCACGTAGCCACGCTGACATCGACGGTGGCGTTCATGGCCAGGCGGCTCGCGCCGCTCGCCGGGCAGTTCCGGGCCGCGCATCCCGACTGGACCCTGCGCCTCGATGCCTCGGACCAGGTCGTCGACCTGGACCACGATGCGGACGCGGCGATCCGCTACGGCAGCGGCAGCTATCCCGGCCTGGTGACCGAGCCGTTGTTCCGCGACCGCTTTGCACCGGTTTGCAGCCCCGCCCTGAAACCGGCATCCATGCAGGACCTGAAGCACGCCACGCTGGTCCACTTCGAATGGGGCTCTGCCGCGCGCGATGACGCGCGCGCACCGGTCTGGCGCCACTGGCTGGCGCAGGCCGGCGTCGAGGTGGCCGATCCGCAGGCTGGGCTGCGCTTTACCGACGAGATCCACGCGGTGCAGGCCACCATCGCCGGACAGGGCGTGGGCCTGCTCAGCCTGACGCTGGTGGCGGAAGAACTGGCGTCGGGCGCGCTGGTGCAGCCCTTTGACCTGGCGCTGGAGAGCTTTCGCTATGACCTGGTCTACAGCGAGCGGGCGGCGGACCGTCCGGCTACGCGGTTGTTGCGGGACTGGATGAGAGAGATGTTCGCGGGGTAGCCAAGGCTGCGTCCAGCGCGATGGCGCTCCGGCGTACACTGTGGCTCCCTGGCCCCGGAGACCCGCACCCATGCCCGCCCTGCGCACCCTCTACCCCGAAATCGAGCCCTACGAAACCGGCACGCTTGATGTCGGCGACAGGCATGTCGTCTACTACGAGCGCGTGGGCACGCCCGGCGCCAAGCCCGCGGTGTTCCTGCATGGCGGGCCTGGCGGCGGCATCGCGCCGGACCACCGGCGGCTGTTCGATCCGGCGCGCTATGACGTGCTGCTGTTCGACCAGCGCGGCTGCGGGCGCTCGACCCCGCATGCGGGGCTGGAGGCCAACACCACCTGGCACCTGGTCGACGATATCGAGCGGCTGCGCGTGCTGGCGGGGGTGGAGCGCTGGCTGGTGTTCGGCGGCTCGTGGGGCTCGACGCTGGCGCTGGCCTATGCGCAGAAGCACCCGCAGCGCGTGAGCGAGCTGGTGCTGCGCGGCATTTATACGGTGTCGCAGGCGGAGCTGGACTGGTACTACCAGTACGGCGTGTCCGAGATGTTCCCCGACAAGTGGGCGCGTTTCCAGGCGCCGGTGCCCGTGGCCGAGCGCGGCAACATGATGGCGGCCTACCGCAAGCTGCTGACCGGCGCCGACCACGACAAGCAGGTAGAGGCGGCACGCGCCTGGAGCGTGTGGGAAGGCGAGACCATTACCTTGCTGCCGGATGCAGGGAACAGCGCCAGGCATGACGACGGGCACTTTGCCCTGGCCTTCGCCCGGCTGGAAAACCACTATTTCACGCACCGCTGCTGGCTGGAAGAGGGCCAGCTGCTGCGCGACGCGCACAAGCTGGCCGACATCCCCGGCGTGATCGTGCACGGCCGCTATGACATGCCGTGCCCGGTACGCTACGCCTACGCGCTGCACCAGGCGTGGCCGCAGGCGCAGTTCCACCTGATCGAAGGCGCCGGCCATGCATGGACCGAGCCGGGCATCATGGACCAGCTGCTTGCCGCGACCGATCGCTTTGCCGCGCAGCGCTAGCCGCGCACCGGGGCATACCCCCGCACCACTGGAGATCACGATGGAGCTGTACGCACACCCGTTTTCGTCCTATTGCCAGAAGGTCCTGGTGGCGTTGTACGAGAACGCGATTCCCTTCGACTTGCGCATGCTGTCGCCCGACCACCCGCAGCACATGGACGAACTCGGCAAGCGCTGGCCGCTGCGGCGCATGCCGCTGCTGGTCGATGACGGCCGTTCGGTGTTCGAGTCCAGCATCATCGTCGAATACCTCGATCAGCATCACCGCGGCCCGGTGCGCTGGCTGCCGGAGACGCCCGATGCTGCGCTGAAGGTGCGCCTGCTCGACCGCTTCTTCGACCAGTACGTGATGACGCCGATGCAGCGCATCGTGGCCGACTATCTGCGCCCCGCGGCGAACCGCGATCCGCATGGCGTGGCCGAATACCGCAAGCTGCTGGACTCGGCCTATGCGTGGCTCGAGACCGAACTGGCGGCGCGGCAATGGGCCGCGGGCGATGCCTTCACGCTGGCGGACTGTGCCGCCGCGCCATCGCTGTTCTATGCGGACTGGGTACAGCCGATTCCGGAGTCATGCGGCAACGTGCGCGCGTATCGCGAGCGGCTGCTGGCGCGGGCGTCGTTTGCGCGCGCGGTGGACGAGGCGCGGCCCTATCGCCCGTTGTTCCCGCCGGGCGCGCCGGAGCGCGACTGACCGGCAAGGGCAGGCAGATTCAGGTCGAATTGCGCCGCCATGGCGCGATAGCCGGCATCGCCCGGATGCAAGTGGTCGCCGCTGTCGAAAGCCGGCAGCAGCGCCTGCGGGCGCGCCGGATCACGCACGGCCGCGTCGAAATCCACCACCGCATCGAACGCGCCGCCATGGCGGATCCAGTCGTTGACGGCCAGCCGCACGGCTTCCTTGCCCGGACTGTCATAGCCGCGGATCGGCGTATCGCGTAATGCGCCGGCAAAGGGCGTGATGGTGGCGCCGATCACGCGCACGCCGCGCGCATGCGCCGCCGCAATCAAGCGACGGTAGCCCTCGATCAGTTCCGCGGGCTGCGGCACGGCATCGGCTGGCGCAAAGGTCGACCCCGGCCAGGCGATATCGTTGATGCCGATGGCGGCGATCACGGTGCGGACATGCGCTTGGCTCAGCACGTCGCGATCCAGCCGCGCCAGCGCGGACACCCCCATGCCGTCGCGCAGCAGCCGGCCGCCGGAAATGCCGGCGTTGAGCACGGCCACGCCGTCGGCGGCCAGCTGCTGCGCCAGCACGTCCGGCCAGCGCCGGTTGGTGTCGGGGGTTGAGCCATTGCCTTCGGTGATCGAATCGCCGATCGCAACCACGGCACCCGCGCCCGCCGGGGCTTCGACCTGCACCTCGCTCAGCAGGACCCGTGCGCTGAACACTTGTGGCGCAGCCAGCATGGATTGCGCGGTTGCGTTGCCCGCAGCCAGCCATGCGGTCTGGCGGCCATCCCAATGGAACGATTCGATTGCGGTGCGCTGCGGCAGGTAGAGGCTGAGCGCGAGTTCACCCAGGGCCGGCGTATCGAGCGCGATCGCATCGCTGGCCACGGACTGGCCCGCCGGAATGGTCACCGTTGCGCTGCCGCCGAAGGTCACGGCACGGCTGCCGGCGAGGTCGATGCGGCCGCCGCCGGCGTGGGGTGCCAACTGCGCTGCGCCGATCACAAGCGCTTGGCGGCCATAGGGGTTCGACAGCACCACGCGCAGCCGTTGCCCGCCCACGCTCAGCCGCACCACCTGGCGCACCGTCTGGTCCGTCAGCACCGAGGGCACACCAGCAGGCAGCGGCAGGGCGTCCGGTTGCCACACCGGCTGCTGGCTGGCCATCCAGCTGGTCAGCCAGGCCCGGTCTTGCAACGGGCTGGCGAGCGCTGCGCCGCTGGCGACGGCGGCGGCAAGGGTCGCTGCCGCGAGGCGGCGCAGGAAACGTAGATGGCAAATCATGGGTGGGTCCTGTGAGGTGGACCGGCGACGTTGCCGGCATGGGACCAAAGTTAGGCCATTCCCCTCATGCCAGGTAGCAGGCAAAATGGCATATTGCTCATTCCAATCCGGAATGACAGAGGACAAGGAGCGGCATGGACGCCATCCGGGCAATGCAGGTCTTCGTGCGCGCGGTGGAGCTGGGCAGCCTGTCGGCGGTGGCGCGCGAGCAGCAGTCGACGCAGCCGACCATCAGCAAGATCGTGGCCGCGCTGGAGCGCGACCTGGGCGTGCGGCTGCTGGCGCGCAGCACCACCAGCCTGTTGCCGACCGAGGCCGGGCGGCGCTTCTACGAGCGCGCGCGGCGCGTGCTGGACGAATACGGCGAGGCCGTCAGCGACGCGCGCGGCGTAACGGGCCAGCCTTCGGGCCGCGTGCGCGTGAGCGCGCCGGTCAGCTTCGGCGTGCTGCGCCTCAACGCGCTGGTGCTGGCGTTCCAGCAGCGCTATCCGCAAGTCGAGGTGGAATTGCTGTTCGACGACCGTTTCGTCGACCTGGTCGAAGCCGGGGTCGACGTGGCGGTGCGCCTCGGCGCCACGCTGCCGCCGCATGTGGTGGCGCGCCGTATCGCGGTGTCGCCGCGCCTGCTGGTGGCGGCGCCGGAGTACCTGGCGCGGCATCCGAGGATCCGGCAGCCGGCGGACCTGGCGCGCCACCAGATCCTGCGCTTTACCTGGCTCGCCAGCGGCGACGACATCGTGCTCGACGGACCGGGCGGGCAGGCGCTGATCAGCGCGCCGTGCCGCTACCGCGTCAACAACTCGCTGGCGATGCGCGAGAGCTTTCTTGCCGGTGCCGGCTTCGGCATGACGCCGGCGTGGCTGGTGCAGGACCTGCTCGACAGCGGCGCGCTGCGGCGGGTGCTGCCGCGCTGGCAGGGCCCCGCGCAGGAAGCCTTCCTGGTGTGTCCGACGCGGCGCTACCAGCCGGCGCCGGTGCGGGTGCTGCTGGAGTTCCTGGCCAGCGAAATCGCGGCGCTGCCAGGCTTCACGGCGGCCTGATGGCGCGTCAGCCGAACATCCCGCCGTTGACCGAGATTACCTGGCGGGTGATATAGCCCGCGTCGGGCGAGAGCAGGAAGGCCACGGTGGCGGCGACTTCCTCGGGCGTGCCCATGCGCCGCGCCGGGATCAGGCGCAGCGCTTCGTCGCGCACGTGCGGCTCGACCATGTCGGTGTCGATCAGGCCCGGCGCGACGCAGTTGACGGTGATCGCGCGCTTGGCCAGCTCGATCGCCAGCGCCTTGGTGGCGCCGATGATGCCGGCCTTGGCCGCGCTGTAGTTGGCCTGGCCGCGGTTGCCTACCAGCCCCGACACCGACGACAGTGTGACGATGCGGCCCGGCTGCCGGCGCTGCACCATCGGCATCACCACCGGGTTGAGCACGTTGTAGAAGGCATCGAGGTTGGTGTGCACCACCTCGTCCCACTCGGCGCCGGTCATGGCCGGGAAGGCGGCATCGCGCGCCAGGCCGGCGTTGCAGACCACGCCGTAGTAGCAGCCATGCGCGGCAATATCTGTCAGCAGCGCACTGGCGGCTTCTTCGCGGCGGGCCACGTCGAAGCACAGCACGCGTGACTTGCGCCCGCACGCGCGCACGGCGTCGGCGACGGAATCCGCCTCGTCGCGACGCGAGCGGCAGTGCACCACCACGTCATAGCCGTCGCGGGCCAGCCGCAGGGCAATGGCGCGGCCAATGCCGCGGGACGAACCCGTGACCAGCACGGTCGGATGGCTCATGGTTGTTGTCCTTGCAGAACCGCCCGCGCCAAGGCGGGCCGGCATACGGTGAGGCGCATCAGAGCTTGCAGAACTCTTCCAGCACCGCCAGCCGCCGGCGCGGCTCGGTGACGAAGGGATTGTCGCGGTCCCACGCATAGCCGGCCAGGATCGCCGCGATCATGTCGCGGATTTCCGAGGTGGCGTTGGGATGGAAGATCAGCTTCTGGAAGCGGCCTTCGTACCAGGCTTCGACAAAGACGCGGAAGCAGTCGACGCCGGCCTTGAGCGGCTGCGCGAACTCGTGCTCCCAGTCCACCGCTTCGCCGCGCAGCTGGCGCACCAGGCACTGCGCCGCCAGGCTGGCCGACTTGAAGGCGATGGTCACGCCGGACGAGAACACCGGGTCGAGGAACTCGCCGGCATTGCCGAGCAGCGCATAGCCGTTGCCCCACAGCGACTTCACGTTGGCCGAATAGCCCGCGATCTGGCGCGCCGGGGTGTCCCATTGCGCGTCGGCCAGCAATGCTGCCAGGCCGGGCTCTTCCGCGACCAGCGCTTGCAGCCGCTCGGTCTCGGTGCCGGTGTAGCGGTCCAGGAACGCCTTTTCGGCCACCACGCCCTGCGAGCAGCGCCCGTCGGAGAACGGGATGGTCCAGTACCAGACGTCCTGGTGCTGCGGATGCACGCTGATCAGGATCTTGTTGCGGTCGAAGGTGCCGCTCGGGATGCGGTCCTGCACGTGCGTGAAGATCGCGCTGCGCACCGGGAAGCCCGACGGCGTTTCCAGCTGCAGCAGGCGCGGCAGGATGCGGCCGAAGCCGGAGGCATCGAGCAGGAACTTCGCGCGCACGGTGTACTGGCTGCCGTCCGGCGCGCGCACGGTGACTTCCGGCTGCATGCCGCTGACATCGACGTTCTCCACGACATGCGAGAAACGCACCTCTGCGCCCTGGCGCTCGGCCTCGCGGATCAGCACGTGGTCGAACTGCGCGCGCTGCACCTGGTAGGTGGTGCCCCAGCCGGGCGAATACTTCTGGCGGAAGTCGAAGGCGGTGCGCTGCGTGCCGCGCGCGAACGCGGCGCCGTTCTTGTACTGGAAGCCGGCTTCCACCACCGCGCGCAGCATGCCTGCTTCCTCGAGATAGGCCATGCTTTGCGGCAGCAGGCTTTCGCCGATGGAGAAGCGCGGGAAGGTTTCTTTCTCGATCACCAGCACCGGGATACCGTGCTTGCGCAGCAGGCCGGCAGCGACCGAGCCAGCAGGCCCAGCGCCGATGATGACGACGTCCGTGGTTTCCGTTTTCATAAGCTTCGGCTCCGGAATCACATCCGGAACGACGGGATTTTTGGCGGGCGTCAATTGTACTCAGAACGCTGCCCGGGGCCGGCAAAACCGGCCCCGGCGGCTTTCATGACTCACGGCGACGGCTGCGCGGGCGCGCCGCGCCAGTCAGACATGCGTCCCCAGCGCCCGATTGATCCGCAGCGCCAGCAGCGTGCAGGCAACGCCGGAAAGCAGGTAGCCGCTCACCGCGAACAGGCCGAATTCCGCCGACAGCCCCAGCGCCACCAGTGGCGCGAAGCCGGCGCCGAACAGCCACGCCATGTCGGTGGTCAGTGCCGCGCCGGTGTAGCGGAAGCGCCGCTCGAAGTTCGAGGTCACGGCACCGGCGGCCTGACCGTAGGACAAGCCCAGCAGGCCGAAGC
Source organism: Cupriavidus alkaliphilus (assembly GCF_014191175.1). Lineage (NCBI taxonomy): Bacteria > Pseudomonadati > Pseudomonadota > Betaproteobacteria > Burkholderiales > Burkholderiaceae > Cupriavidus > Cupriavidus alkaliphilus. The sequence continues at coordinate 234,279 of NZ_JACHWE010000008.1, forward strand.
CGAGCAGGATGAACAGGTCTTGCGCCAGCGGGCCGCCGCCCATCAGCCAGGGCGCGAACAGGCTGAAGATGCCGATCAGGATGGCCATCAGCGCCAGCGTGGTGCGCCGCCCGATCCGGTCCGCGATCACGCCCGAGACGATGGTGCCGAGGATGCCGATGAAGGCGCCGGCGATCTGCACCGCCAGCACGTCGGTGACCGGCTGCGAGCCGTTGAGCGCGACCCACGAAAGCGGAAACACCGTGACCAGGTGGAACAGCGCAAAGCTCGCCAGCGCGGCGAACGCGCCCAGCAGCAGGTTGTAGCCCTGCTTCCTGACGATCTCGGTGGTGCTGATGGGCTCGAGCTCGTCTTCGTCGAGCAGCTGCGTGTATTCGTGCGTCACCACCAGGCGCAGGCGCGCGAACAGCGCCACCACGTTGATCGCGAAGGCGACATAGAAGGGATAGCGCCAGCCCCACGCCAGGAACTCGTGCGGCTCGAGGCTGAGGTTGAGGAACAGGAACAGCGCACCGGCGACGATAAAGCCGGTGGGCGCGCCCAGTTGCCCCAGCATCGCGTACCAGCCGCGCCGCTGCGGGGGCGCGTTCAGCGCCAGCAGCGAGGGCAGCCCGTCCCACGAGCCGCCGAAGGCCACGCCCTGCAGCGTGCGGAACACCGCCAGCAGGATGATGGAAGTCTGCCCGAGCGACGCATAGCCGGGCAGGAAGGCGATGCCGACGGTGGCGGTGCCGAGCAGGAACAGCGACGCGGTCAGCTTGACGCCGCGGCCCCAGCGGCGCTGGATGCGCATGAACAGCGTGGTGCCGAAGGGCCGGCCGATAAAGGCCAGCGCGAAGATGGCGAAGGCGTAGAGCAGCGCGTCGAGCCGGTCGGCGAACGGAAAGTAGACCGCGGGGAACACCAGCACCGAGGCAATGCCGTAGACGAAGAAATCGAAGTATTCCGAGGCGCGGCCGATCACCACGCCGGTGGCGATTTCCGCGGGCGCGACATGCGCGGCGCCGGGCGCGGGAGGTGCTGTAGGAGACGCCCGGTGCTGGTGGGTCGCGGTGGTCATCGGCATACCTCCCGTGTCTGTGGGCGAGGGCGCTGCAAATTGCACCATGAAGAATGGCACTTGAGCGCCTACACTGCCATAGTTGCTCAGACCAGTCTAAGTCACTTGCGCCGCGGCGTACAAATGGCGCGGGCCCGAAAGCTATGCGATCTTCCGGTCAGACAATGTCCATGCACCGCCCGATCCGCTGGTTGCTGCTGCCAGTCGTGCTGTCGCTGGCCGGCTGCAACGCCGTGCTGCTTGCGCCGGCCGGCGACCTGGCCGTCCGGCAACGTGACCTGATCATCATTTCCACCGGGCTGATGCTGCTGATCATCGTGCCGGTGATCGTGCTGACGCTGGTGTTTGCGTGGCGATACCGCGCCGCCAACGCCGATGCGCACTACAACCCCGACTGGGACCACTCCACGGTGCTGGAGCTGCTGATCTGGTCGGCACCGCTGCTGATCATCATCGCGCTCGGCGCCATCACCTGGGTCAGCACCCACAAGCTCGATCCCTACCAGCCGCTGACCCGGCTCGACGACAGCCGCCCGCTGCCGCCGGGCACGCAGCCGCTGACGGTGGAGGTGGTGGCGCTCGACTGGAAGTGGTTGTTCGTCTACCCCGAGCAAGGCATCGCCACCGTCAACGAACTGGCCGCCCCGGTCGACCGGCCGATCCGCTTCAAGATCACGTCCACCACCATGATGAATTCGTTCTTCATCCCCGCGCTGGCCGGCCAGGTCTACGCCATGCCGGGCATGGAAACGCGCCTGCATGCGGTGGTCAACCGGCCGGGCGTCTACGAGGGCTTCTCCGCCAATTACAGCGGCGCGGGCTTTTCGCACATGCGCTTCCGCTTCCATGGCCTGAGCGACGATGAATTCGGCCGCTGGGTGCAGACCGTGCGGGCCGCCGGCGCGCCGCTGAGCCGGGCCACCTACACGCAGCTGGCGCAGCCCAGCGAACGCGAGCCGGTGCGGCGCTACGGCAGCGTCGACGCGAACCTGTTCGATGCCATCGTGAACCGTTGCGTGCAGGCCGGGCAGGTCTGCCAGAAAGACCTGATGGCGCGCGATGCGCAGCGCGCCGCGGGCCTGGGCGCCGCCGTCTGCACCGCCAGCAACACGCTGGCCGAACCGCTGTTCGGGACCGGCGCGGCCGGTGCCGGCGAGCTGCTGCGCTAGCGCGCATGCGTCGGTGGCAGGCGCTGCGCAGGGTCGTGCGCAAGACCGTGCGGATGACCGTGCGCATGACCGTCAGCTAGAACGCCGTTGTTGTCCTGGAGATCCACATGCCGGAGCGATCCGAACTTGCCACGCAACTCTTCGGCCGCCTGAGCTGGGAGGCAATCCCGCTGCATGAGCCGATCCTGATCGCCACCTTCGCGGTGGTGGCGCTCGGCGGGCTGGCGCTGGCCGGCGGGGTCACGTACTACGGCAAGTGGGGCTACCTGTGGCGCGAGTGGTTCACCAGCATCGACCACAAGCGCATCGGCATCATGTACATGATCCTCGGCATCATCATGCTGCTGCGCGGCTTTGCCGATGCCATCATGATGCGCATCCAGCAGGCCATTGCCTTCGGCGACAACCTGGGCTACCTGCCGCCGCACCACTATGACCAGATCTTCACCGCGCACGGCGTGATCATGATCTTCTTCGTCGCCATGCCGCTGGTCACCGGCCTGATGAACTTTGTCGTGCCGCTGCAGATCGGCGCGCGCGACGTGGCCTTTCCTTTCCTGAACAATTTCAGCTTCTGGATGACGGTGGGCGGCGCCGTGCTCGTGATGATGTCGCTGTTCGTCGGCGAGTTCGCGCGCACCGGCTGGCTGGCCTATCCGCCGCTGTCCGGCATCCTGCAGAGCCCGGACGTGGGCGTGGACTATTACCTGTGGTCGTTGCAGGTGGCGGGGGTGGGCACGCTGTTGTCAGGCATCAACCTGCTGGTCACCATCGTCAAGATGCGCGCGCCCGGCATGACGCTGATGCGCATGCCGATCTTCACCTGGACCGCGCTGTGCACCAACGTGCTGATCATTGCCGCGTTCCCGGTGCTGACCGCGGCGCTGGGGATGCTGGCGGTCGACCGTTACCTGGGCATGAACTTCTTCACCAGCGACCTTGGCGGCAGCGCCATGATGTACGTGAACCTGATCTGGATCTGGGGCCACCCCGAGGTCTATATCCTGATCCTGCCGGTGTTCGGCGTGTTCTCCGAGGTGGTCGCCACCTTCTGCCGCAAGCGCCTGTTCGGCTATGCCTCGATGGTCTATGCCACGGTGGTGATCACGGTGCTGTCGTACCTGGTGTGGCTGCATCACTTCTTCACGATGGGCTCGGGCGCCAGCGTGAATTCGTTCTTCGGCATCACCACCATGATCATCTCGATCCCGACCGGTGCCAAGCTGTTCAACTGGCTCTTCACCATGTACCACGGGCGCATCCGCTTCGAGGTGCCGATGCTGTGGACCGTGGGCTTCATGGTGACGTTCGTGATCGGCGGCATGACCGGCGTGCTGCTGGCGGTGCCGCCGGCCGATTTCTCGCTGCACAACAGCCTGTTCCTGGTCGCGCATTTCCATAACGTGATCATCGGCGGCGTGCTGTTCGGGCTGATGGCCGGCATTACCTACTGGTTCCCCAAGGCCTTTGGCTACCAGCTGGATCCGTTCTGGGGCAAGTGCTCGTTCTGGTTCTGGCTGGTCGGCTTCTACGTGGCGTTCATGCCGCTCTACGTGCTGGGGCTGATGGGAGTGACCCGGCGCGTGAGCCATTTCGAGGACCAGTCGCTGCAGATCTGGTTCCAGCTGGCCGGCGTGGGCGCGCTGCTGATCGCGCTGGGCATCGGCTGCTTCCTGGTGCAGCTGGTGGTGAGCTTCCTGCGCCGCGAGTCGCTGCGCGATGTCAGCGGCGACCCGTGGGACGGCCGCACGCTGGAGTGGTCGACTTCGTCGCCGCCGCCGCCGTACAACTTTGCCTTCACGCCGCTGGTGCATGACAACGACGCCTGGTGGCAGATGAAGGCGCATGGCTACCAGCGCCCCGAGCACGGCTTCATCCCGATCCATATGCCAAAAAATACGGGCGCGGGCATCATCCTGGCCGCGCTGAGCACGCTGTGCGGCTTCGCCCTGATCTGGCATATCTGGTGGCTGGCGGTGCTGGCCTTCGCCGCCACCCTGGTCACGGCGATCGGCCATACCTTCAACTACCAGCGCGATTTCTACATCCCGGCCGACACGGTCCACCGCACCGAGGCAGAGCGCAGCGCGCTGCTGGCCAGCCATGGCTGATACCTTCGCTCCCTTTACCGCCGAAGGCACGCGCCCGCACGAGGCCCCGCCGCAGCGCGCGCCCGCGCCGCCGGCCGAGCTGCGCTTCTACCTGGCCGAGGAATACCACGTGCCCAACGGCACGCTGCTCGGTTTCTGGCTCTACCTGATGAGCGACTGCCTGATCTTTGCGTGCCTGTTCGCCGCCTACGGCGTGCTGGGCCGCAACTATGCGGGTGGGCCGTCCGGCGCCGAGCTGTTCGACCTGCCGCTGGTGGCGCTGAATACGTCGTTCCTGCTGCTGTCGTCGATCACCTACGGCTTTGCCATGCTGGAGACGCAGCGTGGCCGGCTGGGGCCGACGCAGGGCTGGCTCGCCGTGACCGGCCTGCTGGGCGCGGCGTTCCTCGCTGTCGAGATCTACGAGTTCGCGCACCTGGTCGGCGAGGGCGCCGGGCCGCAGCGCAGCGGCTTCTTGACCTCCTTCTTCGCGCTGGTCGGCACCCACGGCCTGCATGTGACCTTTGGCATCGTGTGGCTGGTCACGCTGGTGGTGCAGCTGCGCCGCCACGGGCTGATCCCCGAGAACAAGCGACGGCTGATGTGCCTGTCGATGTTCTGGCACTTCCTCGACGTGGTCTGGATCGGCGTCTTTACCTTTGTCTACCTGATGGGAGTGCTGCCATGAGCGTGCACGACGACACGCTGCCGGCCCACGGACATGGGCACGCCGGCGACCATGGCCACGGCGAAGGCGAGATCCATATCACGCTGGGTGGCTACGTGACCGGCTTCGTGCTGTCGGTGATCCTGACCGCGATCCCGTTCTGGCTGGTGATGGGCAAGGTGTTCGAACAGTCGAGCACCACCGCGATGGTGCTGCTGGCGCTGGGCGCGGTGCAGATCGTGGTGCACATGATCTATTTCCTGCACCTGAACGCCAGGTCCGAGGGCGGCTGGAACATGCTGGCGCTGATCTTCACGCTGGTGCTGGTGGTGATCACGCTGACGGGCACGCTGTGGGTGATGTTCCACCTGAATTCCAATATGATGCCGGGCATGCATACCACCAAGACCCTGCCTTGACCGGTTCCACCGACGACCGCGCGCCGGTCGAAAAATTGCGCACCGCCCACGCCAATAAAGGCGCCCCCGAGTCCGCGCGCCCGCTGTCGACAGTCTGGCTGGCCGCACTGGCCCTGTTCGCCGCGGCGGCCATCGCCGGCCTGGTGGCGCTGGGCAACTGGCAGGTCGAGCGCCGCGCCTGGAAGCTCGGCCTGATCGCCCAGGTGGCCGAGCGCGTCCATGCGCCGCCGGTGGCGGCGCCCGCGCCCGCGCAGTGGGCGGGGCTGACCAAGGCCAATGCCGAGTACCGGCGGGTCCGCGCCAGCGGCACCTTCCTCGACGAACGCCAGACCCTGGTGCAGGCCGTGACCGAGCAGGGCGGCGGCTACTGGGTGATGACGCCGCTGCGGCTGGCCGACGGCAGCACCGTGCTGGTCAACCGCGGTTTCGTCGCCGAGCCGTTCCGCGCGCGCGTGGCCCCCGCCGGCAGCGGCCCCAGCGAAGTGGTCGGCCTGCTGCGCATGAGCGAGCCGGGCACCGGCCTGCTGCGCCACAATGACGCGGCGCGCGACCAGTGGTTCTCGCGCGACGTGGCGGCGATCGCCGCGCACCGCGGCCTGGGGCAGGTCGCGCCGTATTTCATCGACGCCGCGGCAGTGCCGCCGCCGGGCGGGGCGGACCCCAAGGCCTGGCCCGCGGGTGGGCTGACGGTGACGGCCTTTACCAACAATCACCTCGGCTACGCCCTCACCTGGTACGGGCTGGCGCTGATGGTGGCGGCCGCCGCGGCCTACGTGGGGCGCGAGGAATACCGCAAGCGCCGCGGCGCAGGCGCCGCCGCAGCCCACTCCGATCCGCGCGCCTGAGGCCGCGCCGGCAAGCCTGGCCGGCTGGCGGCACAATGTGGGCTGTCCCATCCCAAGGAGCCGCCATGCCAGACCTCTCCATGCCGTACCGCCGCCTCGGCGCCAGCAACCTGCGCGTCTCGGCGCTGTGCCTGGGCACCATGATGTTCGCCGACCAGACCGACGAGGCCGAGGCCGGCCGCATCGTCGCCAGCGCGCGTGACCACGGCGTGAACTTCATCGATACCGCCGACGTGTACAGCAAGGGCGCGTCCGAACAGATGGTCGGGCGCCTGCTGACCGCCGAGCGCCACGACTGGGTGCTGGCTACCAAGCTCGGCAACGCCATGCAGGCCGCGCCCAACCACGGCCACTACTCGCGCGCGTGGATCACGCGCGCGGTCGAGGACAGCCTGCACCGGCTGGCGACCGACTACATCGACATCCTCTACCTGCATCGCGACTATCCCGGCGCCAACCTGGAAGAGCCGGTGCGTGCCATGGGCGACCTGGTGCGCAGCGGCAAGATCCGCTACTGGGCGGTGTCGAACTTCCGCGGCTGGCGCATCGCCGAGATCGCGCGCCTGTGCGGCGAGCTGGGCGTGCCGCGTCCGGTGGCGTGCCAGCCGTACTACAACCTGCTGAACCGGCTGCCGGAGGTGGAGATCCTGCCCGCGTGCGAGCACTACGGCCTGGGCGTGGTGCCCTACAGCCCGGTGGCGCGCGGCGTGCTGACCGGCAAGTACGCGCCCGGCCAGGCACCGGCCGAAGGCACGCGCGCGGGCCGCGCCGATCGCCGCATGATGGAGACCGAGTTCCGCGAGGAGTCGCTGGTCATCGCGCAGCAACTCAAGACCCATGCCGAGGCGCGCGGGCTGACGCCGGGGCAGTTCGCCACGGCGTGGGTGCTGGCCAACCCGATCGTGTCGTCGGTGATCGCCGGCCCGCGCACGCTGGCGCAGTTCGAGGATTACTTCGGCGCGCTCGGTGCCGCGATCACGCCCGAGGAAGAGGCGATGATCGATGCGCTGGTGTCGCCGGGCCATGCCTCGACGCCGGGCTACAACGATCCGGGCTATCCGTTGACCGGCCGGCCGGTCGGTCGTGCGGCCGCTGGCCGATAATCCGCGGCACCTTTCGGACGCGCCGGAAGTGGCGCAGGCGCTGCCTGGGGTGACGCCCCTCTGCAACGGCACGCGACCCGCGCGCGTGCTTGATGCACCCGGGCGCGACTCCTACTAATATCAAGACAGGCGGGCGCGCGCGAGGCGCGCACCGCGAAAAAACCGCGCTTCGAGCCGGCGCATGAAGAGATTGCGCGCTGTGCCGGCCCATCAAGGAAGCCCAAACGTGTCGCGTCGTGGCTGGATTTTCGCTGGCTTGGCGGTCGCCCTCACCGGCGGCGCCTATGTCGTGTATAGCGTTGTTGCAAGCGAGGTGCGCAACTCGCACTGGCAGGCGCGGCTGATCGGCAGCCTGGGCCAGCGGCTGACGTTCGAGATCCAGCCGGGTGCCAGCGACAGCATCCGCTTCCCGCATTCCGGACCCTATGACGCCCGCATGGGCTACGGCCAGCTGCCGCTGTTCGCGCAGCGGCTGGAGCAGCGCGGCTACGTCCCCGCCGAACAGGCGCGCATGTCGCCCGACATGGTGCGGCTGATCGACGAAGGCCTGTTCACGCCCTATCGCGAGAAGAACCAGGCGGGCCTGCTGCTGCGCGACTGCAACGGCCTGACGCTGGCGTTCGAGCGCTACCCGCAGCGCCAGTACGCGGATTTCGGCGCGGTGCCGCCGGTGCTGGTGAGCGCGCTGCTGTACGTCGAGAACCAGGGCCTGCTCAATCCGGAATACCCCAACATGAACCCGGCGCTGGACTGGCGCCGGCTGTCGCGCGCGGTGCTGGACCAGATGATCCGGCTGGCCGACAAGTCGCACGACGCGCCCGGCGGCAGCACGCTGGCGACGCAGATAGAGAAATACCGGCACTCGCCCGAGGGCCGTACCACCTCGATCCCGGAAAAATTCCGGCAGATGGCGTCGGCATCGCTGCGCGCCTACCTGGACGGCCCGGACACCCAGCGTGCGCGCGAGCGCATCGTGGTCGACTACCTGAACACGGTGCCGCTGTCGGCGCGCGCCGGCTTCGGCGAGATCAACGGCATCGGCGATGCGCTATGGGTCTGGTACGGCGAGGATTTCGGCGAAGTCAACCGCCTGCTCAAGGAGATGGACCAGCGCGCGCCGGATCCGCGCCAGGCGCAGGCCTTCAAGCGCGCGCTGTCGCTGATCATCTCGCAGCGCCGCCCGTCGTACCACCTGCGCCGCGACGATACCAACCTGGACGCCCTGACCGGCAGCTACCTGCGCCTGATGGCGGCCAACGGCATCATCACCGCCGAACTGCGCGACGCCGCGCTGGCGCAGCCGCTGGACAAGGCGTCGGCGCCGCAGCGCCCGCCGCAGGAGCCCTTTGTCACGCGCAAGGCCGTCAACCGCGTGCGCGCCGACATCGGCCGGCTGACCGGGGTCGAGAGCCGCTACGACATGGACCGGCTCGACCTGACCGTGGACAGCACCATCAACCGCGAGGCCCAGCGCATCGTCGTCGACACGCTGCAGCGCGTGAACAACAAGGCCGACGCGCGCGCCATGGGCCTGTATGGCCACAACCTGCTGCGCGACCACGACGATCCGTCCCGGCTGATGGCCAGCTTCACGCTGTACGAGCGCGTCGGCAATGCCAGCGTGGTGCGGATCCAGGCCGACAATATCGACCAGCCGTTCGATATCAACAGCGGCGCGCGCCTGAACCTGGGCTCGACCGCCAAGCTGCGCACGCTCGTGACCTATCTGGAGATCATCAGCGAACTGCACGCGCGCTATGCCGGCATGACCAGCGCCGAACTGGCCGCGGTGCCGCTGGCGCGCCAGGACGCGCTCAGCCGCTGGGCAGTCGAATACCTGGCCAAGGCACGCAAGCCGGCCGAGCGCGAACTGATGGCGATGCTGGAGGCGGCGATGGAGCGCAAGTATGCCGGCGGTGCCGGCGAAGCCTTCTACACCGGCGGCGGCCTGCAGAGCTTCACCAACTTCGAGCGCGAGTCTGGCCTGCGCAACCTGACCGTGCGCACTGCGTTCCAGCACTCGGTCAACCTGGTGTTCATCCGCATGATGCGCGACATCGTGCGCTACGAGACCTTCCACGCCAACCCGGATATCGGCAACCTGTTCGAAGACCGCGACGCGCCCGGCCGGCGCGCCTACCTGGAGCGCTTTGCCGACCAGGAGGGCAGCGCCTACATGACCAGCTTCTACCAGCGCTACCGCGGCAAGACTTCGGAGCAGCGCCTGGCCACGCTGCTGGGGCGGGTGCGCATGACCACGCCGCACCTGAACGCGGTGCGCATGTCGGTGACGCTGCTGAGCGCGCGGCCCGCGCTGGACGAGGACAGCTATATCCGCATCATGCGCGCGCGCCTGGGCGACAAGCAGCTGGCCAAGGAAGACCTGCCGGCGCTGTACCGCAAATACGGCAAGGACAAGTTCAACCTGAACGACCGTGGCTACCTGTCGCGGGTGCATCCGCTGGAACTGTGGATGGTGGAATACCTGGACCAGCACCCCGACGCGACGCTGCCGGAGATCCTGCGCGCAAGCACCGCCGAGCGCCAGGAAGTGTACAAATGGCTGTTCCGCACGCGCAGCAAGGCCGGGCAGGACAACCGCATCCGCACGCTGCTGGAGCAGGACGCCTTTTCGCGCATCGCGCGGCGCTGGCAGCGGCTGGGCTATCCGTTCGACTCGCTGACGCCGTCGTATGCCAGCGCCATCGGTGCCGCCGGCGACCGCCCCGCGGCGCTGGCCGAGCTGGCCGGCATCCTGCTGGCAGGCGGCGTGGTCACGCAGAACGCGGCCGTGCGCAGCCTGGCGTTTGCCGACGGCACCCCGTACGCCACCCGCTATGTGCTGCAGCCCGGCCCGGGCAAGCGCGTGCTGCCGGCCGAGGTCGCCGAGCTGGCGCGCCGGTCGATGCTGGATGTGGTGGAGCGCGGTACCGCCAAGTCGATCCGCGGCGCGTTCACGGTGCCGGGGCGCGATGGCGCCACCTTGACCGTGGCCGGCAAGACCGGCACCGGCGACCAGCGCTTCCAGGTCTACGGGCCGGGCGGGCGGCTGATCTCGTCGCGCTCGGTGAACCGTTCGGCCACCTTTGTCTTCACGCTGGGCGAGCGCTTCTTCGGTACCGTGGTGGTCAATGTGCGCGAACCCTACGCGGCGCGCTACAGCTTCACCAGCGCGCTGGCGGTGCGGGTGCTGCGAGCGATTGCCCCGCAGGTGTCGGCGATGGCGCCGGGCGGCGACCGCGCGCTGCTGCGCTGCCGCGATGCGGCCCCGGGCTTGCGCACGCCGCGCGCCCCGACCATGGCGTCACCGGCCGACGGCGTGCCCGGCACGGTCCTGGCCGAGGGCCTGGGCGCGGGACTGGAAGCCGCGCTGCAGCCGCCGGCGCGGCAGGAGGTGGCCGCGATGCCGCCGCCGCCCGCGCCCCAGGCGCCGGGCCTGGCCGACAACGACGCGGCCGGCGTGCGCCGCGCCAGTCAGGCCTTGCGGCGCACCATGCCGTAGATGACCAGCAGCACGATCGCGCCAAGCACCGAGGCAACCCAGCCCGCGGGCTCGCCTGGCTGGTACCAGCCCAGCGCGCGGCCGACATAGCCCGCGACCACCGAGCCCAGGATGCCCAGGATGATGGTCATGATCCAGCCCAGCTTGTCGTCGCCGGGCTTTACCGCCCTGGCGATCAGGCCGACGATAAGGCCAACGAACACGGTGCCAATGAATGCCATCATGGTGCGCTCCTGTCAGTGGTCTGCGGTAACGGTCTGATGCACTGGGCCGGCCGCCTGTGCGGCCGGCTTCGCTTCATCATACACGCAGGGCGCGGCAGGCGGATGGCGCGCGGGGCATGCGGCCGGACTGCGCCGCTCAGGCCGCCAGGCGGAACTGGCCCACGGCGCGGTGCAGCGCCTCGGCCTGGTCTTCCAGCGACGCCGCCGCCGCCGCCGCCTGTTCCACCAGGGCGGCGTTCTGCTGCGCCATCTGGTCCATCTGCGACACCGCCTGGTTGACCTGCTCGATGCCGCCGGTCTGTTCCTCGGTGGCGGCGCGCATTTCTCCCATCAGGTCGGTCACGCGCTTGACCGCGCCGACGATCTCGTCCATTGCGCGGCCGGCGTTCTCGACCAGCACCGAACCGTCTTCGACGCGCTGCGCCGAATTGCCGATCAGCGCCTTGATTTCCTTGGCCGCGGTGGCGCTGCGCTGGGCCAGCGTGCGCACTTCGCCGGCCACCACCGCGAAGCCGCGGCCCTGGTCGCCGGCGCGGGCCGCCTCGACCGCCGCGTTGAGGGCCAGGATATTGGTCTGGAAGGCGATGCCCTCGATCACGCCGATGATGTCGACCACCTTGCCCGAGGCACTCTTGATCTCGCCCATGGTGTCCACCACCTGGCTGACGATGGCGCCGCCGCGTACGGCGATGTCCGACGCGCCCTCGGCCAGGTGGCTGGCCTGGCGCGCGTTCTCGGCGCTCTGGCGCACGGTGCTGGTGAGCTGCTCCATGCTGGCGGCGGTTTCCTGCAGCGACGCGGCCTGCTCCTCGCTGCGGCGCGACAGGTCGGCATTGCCCGCGGCGATCTGCTTGGCCGCGCCGGCAATCGAATCGGCCGAGCCGCGGATGCTGCCGATCGCGCCGGTCAGGCGCGACTGCATGCGGTGCATGGCATGGAGCACGCTGTGCTCGTCGCCGGCGCGCAGCTCGACCTGGCCGGCCAGGTCGCCTTCGGCAATGCGACCGGCGATCAGTGCGGTGGTGGCCGGCTCGCCGCCCAGCTGGCGCTGCAGGCTGGCCGCGACCCGCACCATCACCAGCGACATCAGCGCGCCCACCGCCAGCAGCAGCCCCAGCGCCTTCCACAGCTCCTGGCGGAATGCCGCCTCGATGTCGTCCAGGTACAGCCCGGCGATGAAGTTCCAGTCCCACGGGCGGAAGTTGGCCACGTAGCTCAGCTTGGGCTGCGGCGCCTGCGCGCCCGGCTTCGGCCACAGGTATTCGACGAAGCCCTTGCCGGGGCCCTTGCCGATCGCGGCGATGTCGCGGAACAGGTAGACCCCGTTCGGGTCCTTCATGCCTTCCATCGCCTTGCCGTTCATCTCAGGCTTGAACGGGTGCATCAGCACCACGGTGTCGGAACGCATCAGCGTGAAGTAGCCGTCGGTGCCGAAGCGCATCGCGCGCACGCGCGCGATTGCCTGCTGCTTCGCTTCCTCGGCCGGCAGCTTGCCGGCCTTGGCCAGGGCCTCGTACTCGGCCACCACCGAGACCGCGGTGTCGGTGACGTGGGCCAGGTCGAGCCGGCGCTCGTCCATGCGCAACGTGCGGATGTGCCACGCATTCCACAGCGTGATGCCGAGCAGGCAGACCCAGCTCAGCACCAGCGGCAACAGCAATTTTTTCTTCAGGCTAAGGTTGTGCAGCATCGCTTCTACTCCTCCTTCTTCTTCGCGCTTTACGCTTGTCATCGGTGATGCGCATCGCCGTGCCACGCCAGGTGACGGGCGTGGCCGGCCAGCAGGGGACAAGGGGCCGACGGCGCGTGCGTCTGCGGCATAACGGCGCAAAACGGACGTAACTTGATTGAGGTAGGTCCGCCACATCGGCAGTGTGGTTGATTGGTTTCAAAAGTCTGGCGCGACGCTGTGCGCTATGCGGCGCCTCGCCAGGCCCGCGCGGCAGGTGCGCGTGCTTTCGCCTTCGCTTTGTCACGCCGGGCTGGCAAAAATCGGTCAGAATTTGCGCTGTCCTCCGTACGCCCCCGTTTGCCCGCAAACCGCCCCATGGCCTCCTTGCCCAGCCCCTCCGACGACACCCGCGACCACGACGGGCCGCTTGCCGTGTTCCTGATCTTCCTGCGGCTCGGCCTGACCTCGTTCGGCGGCCCGGTGGCCCACCTGGCGTATTTCCGCGATGAACTGGTGCGCCGGCGCGGCTGGCTCAGCGAGGCGGCCTATGCCGACGTGGTTGCGCTGTGCCAGTGCCTGCCCGGACCGGCCAGCAGCCAGACCGGCATCGCGCTGGGGCTGGCGCGCGCCGGCTATGGCGGCGCGCTGGCGGCATGGGTGGGCTTCACGCTGCCGTCGGCGCTGGCCATGATCGTGTTCGCGCTGGGGGTGACCCATTACGGCATGGCCGCGGCGCCGGGCGCGCTGCACGGGCTGAAGCTGGTGGCGGTGGCGGTGGTGGCGCAGGCGGTGTGGGGCATGGCGCGGACGCTGTGCGTCGGCCCGGTGCGCATCGCCATCATGCTGGTGGCCGCCGGCACCGTGCTGGCGTGGCCCGGGCCGTGGGCGCAGGTGGCCCTGATGGCCGCTGCCGCGGTGGCCGGCATGGCCCTGTTGCGGCCGGCGCTGGCCGGCGCGCATGAACCGCTGCGGCTGCCGGTGACGCATCGCGGCGGCGTACTGGCGCTGGCGCTGTTTGCCGCGCTGCTGGCCGGCCTGCCGCTGCTGGCGCAGTGGGCCGCCGACCCGGCCGTGCGCGTGTTCGACGCCTTTTATCGCGCCGGCGCGCTGGTGTTCGGCGGCGGGCACGTGGTGCTGCCGCTGCTGGATGCAGCCGTGGTGACGCCCGGCTGGGTCGGCAAGGAAGCCTTCCTGGCCGGCTACGGCGCGGCGCAGGCCATGCCCGGGCCGCTGTTTTCCTTCGCCGCGTTCCTCGGCGCGGCCATGCAGGCCCCGCCCACCGGCATTGCCGGCGGCCTGCTGTGCACGCTGGCCATCTTCCTGCCCGGCGCGCTGCTGGTGCTGGGCGCGTTGCCGTTCTGGGAAAGCCTGCGCCGCAACCAGCGCGCCCAGGCGGCGCTGGCCGGCATCAACGCCGGCGTGGTCGGGCTGCTGCTGGCGGCGCTGTGGCATCCGGTATGGACCAGCGCGGTGCAGGGCCCGCTGGACATCGTGCTGGTGGCGCTGGCGCTGGTGGCGCTGATGCGCTGGAAGCTGCCGCCGTGGCTGGTGGTGGTGGCCAGCGGCGTGGCGGGCTGGGCGGTGGCGGCGCTGGCGACGGCCATTTGAGGCGGGCCTGGCGCACGCACGCAAACTCGCCTTGACGTTGTAATGCGCTGTAATCCGCCCCGCCGGCCGACCGTTTGCGCTTTCAAATGCGAACGATTATCCTTCTCTCTTCCCCGCCTCCTTGTGCCGGCCATGGCACATCCTGACGCCCCCTGGGCGTTCCAGGGGGCGCTTTAGCTACCCGTATCAGGCAAGACCGGGCGTGGCCAGACCAGATCGCGCCTGCCGACCCACCGCAATGACCGACACCCAGCCGGCCGCCGGCCAGCAGCGCCGTGCCTTCTGGCTCAAGCATCTCCACCAGTGGCACTGGATCAGTTCCGCGATCTGCCTGGTCGGGATGCTGCTGTTCGCGGTCACCGGCTTCACCCTGAACCACGCCGGCCAGATCGAGGCCAGGCCCGCCGTGCAGACCCGGCATGCCACGCTGCCCACGCGCGTGCTCGACCAGGTCCGGGCCGCGGCCCCCGCCGGCGCCGCCGGGGCGGGCGAGACCAAGGCGCCGGTGCCGGCGGTGCTGGCCGACTGGCTGGCGCAGGCGCTGGATATCGACGCCGGCGGGCGCGAGGCGGAATGGTCCGCCGACGAAATCTACGTGGCGCTGCCGCGCCCGGGCGGCGACGCGTGGGTCAGCATCGCGCTCGACAGCGGCGAGGCGCAGTACGAGACCACCTCGCGCGGTGCCGTCTCGTACCTGAACGACCTGCACAAGGGCCGCAACACCGGCGCGGCGTGGAGCCTGTTCCTGGACGCGTTCGCGCTGGCGTGCCTGGTGTTCTGCGTGACCGGCCTGTTCCTGCTCAAGCTGCATGCGGGCGGGCGCGTGGCGACCTGGCCGCTGGTGGGGCTGGGGCTGGTGGTGCCGGTGCTGCTGGCGATCCTGTTTATCCACTGATCGGTCGCGCTCGCGCCGATCTGTTTCCTGCATCTCACTGACGAGGTTTCTCCGATATGCGCCGACTGCTCTCCGTCTCCCTGACCGGCATGGCCGCCGTGCCGCTGGCCGGCCCCGCGCTGGCCGCGGACCTGAACGTCAAGGTCGACATCCCGCGCCTGACCGTGGCCGAGTACCACCGGCCCTATGTGGCCATGTGGGTCGAGCGCGCCGACCAGAGCCCGGTGCAGACCCTTGCGGTCTGGTACGACGGCAAGCTCAAGGACGGCGAGGGCACCAAGTGGCTCAAGGACATGCGCCAGTGGTGGCGCAAGGCCGGCCGCGAGCTGCACATGCCGGCCGACGGCATCTCCGGCGCCACGCGCGCGCCGGGCGAGCACAGCGTGCGCTTCAGCGACGGCAAGGCGCCGTTGGGCAAGCTGCCCGCCGGCGACTACCAGCTGGTGGTGGAGGCCGCTCGTGAAGTGGGCGGGCGCGAGTTGCTGCGCGTGCCGTTCACGTGGCCGCCGCAATCGGCACAGACCGCCCGCGCCAAGGGCGAACACGAACTCGGCGGCGTCACCGTCGACCTGAAGCCTTAACCTTCCCGGAGCCCGACCATGAAACCTTCCCTGATGTCCGCCGCATCTTCCCGCCTGGCGGTGCGCGCCGCTGTCCTGGCCCTGGCCGCGCTCGCGCCGCTGGCCGCGCACGCGCATCGCCAGTGGCTGTTGCCGTCGGCCACCGTGCTGTCCGGCAGCGATCCGTGGGTCACCGTCGACGCCGCCGTCTCGAACGACCTGTTCTACTTCGAACACGTGCCGATGCGGCTCGACAACCTGCAGGTGACCGCCCCCGACGGCAGCGCGGTCAAGGCCCAGAACGCGGCCACCGGCAAGTACCGCAGCACCTTCGACCTGCACCTGACCCAGCCCGGCACGTATCGCGTGGCGGTGGTCAACAACGGCCTGTTCGCCAGCTACAAGCTCGACGGCCAGGCCAAGCGCTGGCGCGGCAGCGCCGAGAACTTCGCCAGGGAAGTCCCGGCCAACGCGCAAGACCTGCAGGTCACGCAGGCCGAGGGCCGCATCGAATCCTTCGTCACCGCCGGCAAGCCCAGCGACAAGGGCCTGCGCACCGTCGGCCGCGGCCTGGAACTGGCGCCGATCACGCACCCGAACGACCTAGTCGCCGGCGACACCGCCAGCTTCCGCCTGCTGCTCGACGGCAAGCCCGCCAGCAACCTGAAGGTGGCGGTGGTGCCGGGCGGCATCCGCTACCGCGACCAGCTGCAGGAATTCAGCGCCACCACCGACGCCGACGGCAAGTTCAGCGTCAAGTGGCCGGCCGCGGGCATGTACTGGATGGAAGCCGAGGTCAAGGACGACAAGACCACCTTCAAGCAGGCCAAGTCGCGCCGCGCCGTCTATGCGGTGACGGTGGAAGTGCTGCCGCAATAAGCCGGTTGCATGGCGTGAACCGCGTCCTGGTACCCGTTGCGCTGAGCGCGCCGCCCGCGCCGCCGCCCGCCGATGCGCGCCTGCAGCGCTGGGGCGGGCCCACCATGAGCACGAGCTGGTCGGTGGCGGCGCTGCTGCCGCCGGATGCGGATGCCGGCGCCATCGCCGCCGGCATCGGGGCGGTGCTCGAGCGCGTGATCGCGCAGATGAGCAACTGGGAAGCGGACTCCGACCTGAGCCGGTTCAACCGCGCGCCGGCGGGCAGCTGGCACGCCTTGCCGGCAGACTGCTTCGCGGTGCTGCAGACCGCATTGCAGGTGGCACGCGACAGCGGCGGCGCCTATGACCCGAGCGCTGGGCCGCTGGTCGACCTGTGGGGCTTTGGCCCGGCCCCGGCGCGCCGCGCACCGCCATCGCCAGACGACGTACAGGCCGCGCGCACCCGTTGCGGCTGGGCCCGCATCGAAATCGATGCCGCGGGCGGGCGCGCCCGCCAGCCGGGCGGCGTGGCGCTGGACTTCTGCGCCATCGCCAAGGGCTTCGCCGTCGACGCGGTGGCGCGCTACCTGTGCGCACAGGGGCTGGACCATCATCTCACCGAGATCGGCGGCGAACTGCGCGGCCATGGCGTCAAGCCCGATGGCATGCCGTGGTGGGTCGCGCTGGAAGCGCCGCCGGGGCCGGGCAGCGATGACGCGCAGCAAACGCTGGTGGCGCTGCACGGGCTGTCGGTGGCCACCTCCGGCGACTACCGTCGCTACTTCGACAGCGAAGGCCGCCGCTATGCCCATACCATCGATCCGCGCACCGGCTACCCGGCCAGCCACGCGCTGGCCTCGGTCACGGTAATCCACCCGCAGTGCATGCTGGCCGATGCGCTGTCCACCGCGCTGACCGTGCTGGGCCCCGATGCCGGCATGGCGCACGCGCGCCGCCACGGCATTGCCGCGCGCTTCCTGGTGCGCACCGCGGACGGCTTTCTCGAACATCATTCGCCGGCCTTTGCCGCGATGCTGGCATGAGCGGCAGCACGATGTCGTCCGCCATTGCCGGCGCTGGCTGGCTTGCCGTGGCCGGCGGCGTTGCGTTGTCCGTGCTCGGGCCATCGCGCATGGCCATGGCCGCCGGCGTGGCCGCCGCGTACGCGGGGTTCTGCGGCGCGGTGGTGGCCCATCACCGCCAGCGGCGCGCGAAGGTGGCGGCGCTGGCGGGCACGGGCGACGACGCGACGCTGGTGGTCTATGCCAGCCAGACCGGGTTTGCCGAACAGCTGGCGCTGCAGACCGCCACCGCGCTGCAGGGCGCGGGCCTGCCGGTGCAGCTGCTGTCGCTGGCCGAGGTCGATGGCCGGCGCCTGCAAGCGTGCCGCCAGGCGTTGTTCGTGGTCAGCACCACCGGCGAGGGCGACGCCCCCGACAGCGCCTCGGGCTTCGCCCGCCGCCTGCTGGCGGGTGCCGATGGCCTGCACCGGCTGCGCTACGGCATCCTTGCGCTTGGCGACAGCAGCTACGCGCGCTTCTGCGCCTTCGGCCATGCGCTGGAGGGCTGGCTGCAGCGCCAGCGCGCGCAGCCGTTGTTCGACCTGATCGAAGTCGACAACGGCGACGCCGGCGCGCTGCGCCACTGGCAGAACCACCTGTCGGCGCTGAGCGGCGGCGCCGAAATCGCCGACTGGGAGCGCCCGCGCTACGAGCACTGGCGGCTGGCGCAGCGCCATCACCTGAACCCTGGCAGCCAGGGCGCGCCGGCCTTCCATCTGGTGCTGACGCCACCGGACGGCGCGGCGCCGGACTGGCAGGCCGGCGACATTGCCGAGATCGGCCCGTGCCATGCGCCGGCCGAAGTCGACCGGCTGCTGGCGCAGCTTGGCCTGGATGGCGCCACCCCGGTGCGCTGCGATGGCGCCGACACCACCCTGGCCGCGGCCATGGCCACGCGCATGCCGCTGCCCGCACCGCATCTTGCCGCGATGCGGGGCGTCGCGCCGCAGCAGCTGGTGGACGCGCTGGCGCCGCTGCCGCATCGCGAATACTCGATCGCCTCGCTGCCGCGCGACGGCCGGCTCGAGCTGCTGGTGCGCCAGACCCGCCACGACGATGGCCGCTTGGGCCTGGCCTCGGGCTGGCTGACCGGACACGCCGCGGTGGGCGGCCGCATCGCGCTGCGCATCCGCGCCAATCGCAGTTTCCATCCGCCGGCCGACGACCGGCCGCTGATCCTGGTCGGCAACGGCACCGGGCTGGCCGGGCTGCGGGCCCAGCTCAAGGCGCGTGCCGCGGCCGGGCGGCGGCGCAACTGGCTGCTGTTCGGCGAGCGCTCGGCGCGGCATGACGCGTTCTTTGCCGGGGAACTGGCCGGCTGGCTGGCGGACGGCACGCTGGCGCGTGCGGACCACGCCTGGTCGCGCGACGGCGGCGCGCCGCGCTACGTGCAGGACGCCCTGCGCCTGCACGCGGATGGCGTGCGGCAATGGGTGAACGACGGCGCGGCCATCTATGTCTGCGGCAGCCTGCAGGGCATGGCCGGCGGCGTCCATGACGCGCTGGCCGAAATCCTGGGCGAAGACGCGCTGCGCCGCCTGGCCGACGACGGCCGCTACCGGCGCGACGTCTACTAGGCATCCAGGCCGCCGCTCTCCGCACGCCACGCAGCGTGCGGAGATCGGCCGCGGCGCTCGCGCGCCGGCCGGCCATGCACTATCTTCGGTGTGAACTGCAAGACATCTGCAGCCATCACAACACGAGGAGACCCGATGTTACGCACCCCCCGCCGCCTGGCCGCTGCGCTGGCGCTGCTCGCCACCGCCCTGCCTGCCGCCATCCCGGCCGCCATGGCCGAAGCGCCCGCCCGCCAACACACCTTCGCCGTGCCCGGCCTGGAAAAACCCGCCAGCGTGCTGGTCGACCGCTGGGGCGTGCCGCATATCTATGCCGGCACGCTCTACGACGCCTTCTATGTGCAGGGCTTCATGGCCGCGCGCGACCGCCTGTGGCAGATCGACCTGTGGCGCAAGCGCGGGCTAGGCGAGATGGCCAAGGACTTCGGCCCGGCCTATGCCGACGGCGACCGCATGGCGCGCGCGGTGCTGTTCCGCGGCGACATGTACCGCGAATGGCTGGCCTACGGCAGCGACGCCAAGCGCGTGGCCGAGGCCTTTGTCGCGGGGGTGAACGCCTACGTGGCGCTGACCGAGCAGAAGCCCGAGCTGCTGCCGCCGGAATTCCGCAAGCTCAACTACAAGCCGGCGCGCTGGCAGGCCGAAGACATCGTGCGCATCCGCCACCACGGCCTGACCCTGAACTTCACCGGCGAGATCGATCGCGCCCGCCTCTACTGCGAAGCCAAAACCCAGGCCGCGCGCGCCGACTGGCTGCGGCGCGAACTCGACCCGCAGATCGAACCGAAGCTCAATCCCGGCATCGATCCCTGCACCGTGCCCGCGGCCGAACTGCGCCGCGCCTACGAACTGGCCACCGCCGCCGCGCGCTTCCCGAAGGAAGCCTCGGGCGACGGGCGGGCCGCCGGCATCCCGCTGGACCAGCTCTACGCCGTGGTCGATGCCAACAGCGATACCGGCCGCAGCCTGGGCTCGAACAACTGGGTCATCGGCGGCAAGCGCACCACCACCGGCCGGCCGATCCTGGCCAACGATCCGCACCGCTCGCACGGCGCGCCCAGCCTGCGCTACATCAGCCACCTGAATGCGCCGGGGATGTCGGTGATCGGCGCGGGCGAGCCGTTCCTGCCGGGCATCTCGATCGGGCACAACGGCACCATCGCCTTTGGCCTGACGCGCTTCTACATGGACCAGGAAGACCTGTACGGCTACGAGCTGAACCCGGCCAACTCGCGCGAGTACAAGTACAAGGGCCGGTGGGAGCCGATGGAGACCATCACCGAAGAGATCGCGGTCAAGGGCGAGCCCGCGCCGCGCAAGGTCACGCTCGACTTCACCCGCCACGGCCCGGTACTGGTGTCCGGGTCCGGGCACGCATGGGCGCTGCGCGCCGCGTGGCTGGACCACGGCATGGCGCCGTACTTCGGTTCGATGGACTACATGCGCGCGCGCAACTGGGACCAGTTCCGCGCCGCCATGAACCGCTGGGGCGCACCGGGCGAGAACCAGGTCTATGCCGACACCAGCGGCAATATCGGCTGGATCCCGGGCGGGCTGACCGTCAAGCGTCCCAACTGGGACGGCCTGACGCCGGTGGCCGGCGACGGCCGCTATGAATGGGCCGGCTACCGCAACATGGACGAGCTGCCGTGGGCCTACAACCCGGCGCCCGGCTATATCGTCACCGCCAACGAAAACAACATCCCGCCCGAGCACCCGGCCGCGAAGCTGGGCGTGGGCTACGAATGGAGCGACAGCTCGCGCGCGCGTCGCCTGAAGGCGGTGGTCGGTGCCAATGCGCGCAGCTCGGTGCAGGATTCGATGGCGTGGCAGAACGACACCGTGTCGCTGCCGGCGCAGCGCGTGGTGGCGCTGCTGCAGGACGTGCGCAGCGACGACCCGCAACTGGCCCGCGGCCTGGAGCTGCTGCGCGGCTGGAACGGCAACGAGCGCGCCGATAGCGCCGCCGCGGCACTGTTCGAGGTGTGGTTCAGCAAGCACCTGCGCCAGGCCGTGGTGCGCGCCGCGCTGCCGCCCGAAGCCGCGCGCCTGGTCGGTGCCGGCGATGCCGCGCGCGTGGTGGCGGTGCTGGAGCAGCCCGGGCCCTGGATGCCGCCGGAGCGCCGCAACGCGGTGATGCTCGAATCGCTGAAGGCCGCGATGGCCGAGGTCGAAGCCAAACTCGGCCCGGACCCGCGCGCCTGGCAATGGGGCAAGCTCCACACCGCCGTGTTCACGCATCCGATGGACCCGATCCTGAGCGATGCCGAACGCTTGCAGTTCAACGTCGACGCGGGCCCGGTCGGCGGTTCGGCCTTCACGCCGATGAACACCAGCTACCGCAATACGGATTTCCGCCTGACCGCGGGCGCGTCGTTCCGCATGGTGCTGGACGTCGGCAACTGGGACGCCTCGCGCGTGATCAACACGCCGGGGCAGTCGGGCAACCCCGCCAGCCCGCACTACCGCGACCTGGCGCCGCTGTGGGCCAAGGGGGAGTATTTCCCGCTGGTCTATACGCGCAAGGCGGTGGAGAAGGCGAGCCGGGAGCGGGTGGAACTGGTGCCGCAGTAGTGAGTGCCTGAACCACGCATCGAAAGCCTGGTCGCAAGCCGCGAGCCTGCGCCGCCGGCAAAGGCTGCCCTCTCCCGCGAAGTGGGAGAGGGCAGCAAAGCCGCAACGAGCTGAACGCCGCTGGCCTTATTTCAACAACCCCAACACCGCCTCAGCCCCCGCCTCCGACGACGCCGGGTTCTGCCCCGTCACCAGCCGTCCCGCCACCGCCACGTGGCTGGCCCAGTCGTCCCCGCGCGTAAACCGCCCGCCGCTGGCCTTGAGCACATCCTCCACCAGGAACGGCACCACTGCAGTCAACTGCACGGCCTCTTCCTCGCTGTTGGTAAAGCCGGTGACTTCCTTGCCCTTCACCAGCGGCTGACCGTCCGCGCCCTTGACATGCCGCAGCACCCCCGGCGCATGGCACACCGCACCCACCGGCTTGCCCAGCCGGTCGAACTGCTCGATCAGCGCGATCGAACGCTTGTCCTCGGCCAGGTCCCAGAGCGGACCATGCCCGCCGGGATAGAACACCGCGTCGAAGTCCTCGGCCTTCACCTGGTCCAGTGTCAGCGTGCTGGCCAGCGCCTGCTGCGCGGCGCTATCGCTGCGAAAGCGCCGCGTCGCATCGGTCTGCGCATCCGGGTCATCGCTCTTGGGATCGATCGGCGGCTGGCCGCCCTTGGGCGAGGCCAGCGCAATGTCGGCGCCGGCGTCCTTGAAGACGTAGTACGGCGCGGCGAATTCCTCCAGCCAGAAGCCGGTCTTCTTGCCGGTATTGCCGAGCTGGTCGTGCGAGGTCAGCACCATCAGGATTTTCATGTGGGTTCTCCGGTTTGCGTCCACGGTCGGCCGGGCAGCCCCGGCATTGGCAACATCCTACGCAGCTGGCTATGATTCGAAAACTTCGAATCTTCGATGCCTGTCATCCAAAAAATGAATATCGCCGGCAAGGACCTGAACCTGCTCTACGTCTTCCATGTGCTTTACCAGGAGGGCAACGCCTCGCGCGCGGCGGCGCGCATGGCGCTGAGCCAGCCGGCGCTGAGCCACAAGCTCAACCGGCTGCGCGACGAACTGGGCGACCCGCTGTTCGTGCGCGCGCCGCGCGGCCTGACGCCGACACCGCGCGCGCATGCGCTGGCGCCGCAGGTGCAGCGGCTGGTGGCGGATCTGGATGCGTTCTACGACGCCTGCGACGGCCGCGATTTCCTCGCCCGCAGCGAGGCCGTCCACATCTACACCACCGATTACATGGAGCAGCTGCTGCTGCCGGCGCTGTTGCCGCGCCTGCGCCGCGACGCGCCGGGGGTGGTGCTGGTCACGCACAACACGCGCGGCGAGCTGCCGCGCGAGGAACTGGAGAAGGGCACCTGCGACCTGGCGATCGCCGGCTTCTATGAGAACCTGCCCGACACCTTCCACCAGCAGCGGCTGGGCAGCGAAGACTTCGTGGTGCTGGGCTCGCGCACCAATCCGCGCATCGCGGACGGCCTGGACCTGGACGCCTTCCTGGCCTGCGAGCACCTGCTGACCACGCTGACCGGCGACCTCAACGGCGTGGTCGACCGGGCACTGGTGCGGCTGGGACACCGGCGCACGGTGGTGGCGGGTTTGTCGAGCTTCCTGGCGCCGAGCCGGCTGGTGCGCGGCTCGGCGCTGTTGCTGACCTGCCTGCGCTCGGTCGCGCAGGAAGCGGTGGCGCGCGATCCTGACCTGGTGATGCTGCCGGTGCCGTTCGCGCTGCCGCGGGTCGACATGATGCAGATCTGGCATGCGCGCACCGATGCCGACCGGCTGCGGCGCTGGCTGCGCCAGCAGATCCAGGAAGCGGCCAGCGTGCTTGGCGCCGCCTCACCCGCCACAACCCCCGCATCCGCCGCGCGCCGGCCGCGCGTCAGGCGCGGTTGACCACCGGCAGCAGCGCGCCGTGCACGGCGCGTGCCGCGTCCGACGCCAGGAACAGGATCACGTCGGCCAGCGCGTCCAGGCCGACCCAGCGCGAGCTGTCCGCATCCGGCATGGCCTGGCGGTTCTCGGGCGTATCGAGGATGCTGGGCAGCACCGCGTTGACGCGGATGCCCTGGTCGCGCAGTTCGGCCGACATCGATTCGGTGACGCGCGCCAGCGCATCCTTCGAGGCGCAATAGGCGCCCATCTGCGCCAGCCCGCGCGCCGCCGAATTGGCGCCGACGTTGACGATGGCGCCGCCGCCCGCGGCCAGCATGTGCGGCACTACCGCGCGCGCCATGTTCAGCACCGTGCCCACGTTCATGTCGAACAGCCGGTTCCAGTCGGCAGCGCTGGTCTCGTGGATGCCCGTGCCCATGGCAAAGCCGCCGGCGAGGTTGCACACCACGTCGATGCGCCCGCACGCCTGCACGGCCTGGTCGATGGCCTGGCCGAGACTATCCGCATCGAGCAAGTCGGCCTGCAGCGCCAGGTGGCCGCTGCCGGTCTCCGGCAACGGTGCGTCATGGCGATCCAGCACCACCACGCGCGCGCCTGCCTGCGCGAAGGCGTGCGCGACCGCGCGCCCGAGGTTGCCGCTTGCGCCGGTGACCAGTACGTTCTTGCCGTTGAAGTTCATTTGCATGCTCCTGCGCCGTGGCGGCGCGCATTGTCGTGATCCAGGCTTCGCCCCGCCTGTCCTGTCCAACCATCGTGGCCGGCGGCGAAAAACGCAAGCCAGTCTACGCAACGGCGCGCAACATAAGCTTGCGAAAACGCCTCGGGGTAACCCTCGAAACGCACAGGAAGTTGCGCGGCGACTTACCGCCTGCGCCGTGCCCGTGCCGGCGCAGGCGCGGCGTCCGCCGCCTCCTTCGCCGCGGCGTCTTGCAGGAACTGCACCAGCAACTGCGCCGCGGGCGACAGCAGCGCGAAGTCGCGGCAGCAGATCGCAAAGCGCCGGCGCGCCCAGTCGTCGCGCAGCGGGATCACGCGCAGGCCGAAGGCCGTGGCCACGAGCGTGGCGATCTCGGCCGGGATGATGACGATGCCGAGTTCCGCGCGCACGCAGCGCAGCGCCGCGTCGAAGGTCGACACCACGGCGCGATGCGCCATGCGGCGGCCCAGGATTGCCGCATAGCGCGCCAGCATGATCTGCACTGCGGTCTGTGCCGGCATGGCGATCTGGTCGTAGTCCAGCGTGTCTTCGAACCGGCAGCTGTCCGCGCGCGCCAGCGGGTGCCCGGGATAGACCACCGCGGCGAGGTGATCGGCGCGGTACGGGCGGGTCTGGAAGCCCTCCAGGTCCGCGGCGTCCCAGCAGATGCCCAGCGGCGCGGTGCCGTCGCGCAGCGCGCGCACCACCTCGCTGCTCAGGCTCTCTTCGATCGTTACGCGCACGTCGCGGTGAGCCGGCAGCTGCATGAAGGCGGCGATGTCGTCCGGCAGCGATTCCGCCATGGTCGATACCGTGGCCAGCAGCCGCACCTGCCCGCGCACGCCCGAGCCGTAGTCGGCCATGTCGCGCGTGACGCGGTCGGCCGCGGCCAGCATGGCGCGCGCATGCGCCAGCACGATCTCGCCCGCGGGGGTGGGGATGACGCCGCGGCGGCGGCGTTCCAGCAGCGTGGCCCCGACGGTTTCCTCCAATTGCGCCAGGCGCTTGCTGATGGCGGAAGCGACGATGTGTTCCTGCTCGCCGGCGCGCGCCATGTTGCGGGTTTCGCAGACGGCGACGAACAGGCGCAGCGTGGTGAGGTCGAGGTCTCGCATGAGTGGGGGCGGCAGTGTTTCCGGATTGGAATGCTACGCCTGTTGTCCGCGCGGCAATGTCGCATCCGGGAAATCCCGGGGCCGGGCCAGGCGCAGGCGGATGACTTTCCGTTTCGGCATGTTCTGCTTCGCAAATCATCGTTTCAGCTTCTGCGCAGAAACTCTTAGAGTTCTCCCATCGCTCCCACCGAGGGATGCACCGCCCGTCCCGGAGAACCATGACCCAACTCTTCCCCAGCCACGCCGTGATCCGCGAAGTCGGTCTGCGCGACGGCCTGCAGAGCATCCGCACCATCCTGCCCACCGCCAGCAAGCTCGCATGGATCCGCGGCGCCCACGCCGCAGGCCTGCGCGAGCTGGAAGTCGGTTCCTTCGTGCCCGCGCGCCTGCTGCCGCAATTGGCCGATACCGCCGAGCTGGTCGCGTTCGCGCGCACGCTGCCGGGCTTGTTCACGTCGGTGCTGGTGCCCAACCTGCGCGGCGCGCAGGACGCGCTCGACAGCGGCGCCGACCTGATGATCGTGCCGCTGTCGGCCAGCCATGCGCACAGCCTGGCCAACCTGCGCAAGACGCCCGATGAAGTCGTCGCCGAAGTGGCGCGCATCCGCGCCGCGCGCGACGCCAGCGGCGCCAGGACGCTGATCGAAGGCGGCGTCGGCACGGCGTTCGGCTGCACGCTGCAGGGCCATGTCGATGCGCAAGAAGTGCTGCGGCTGATGCAGGCGCTGCTTGATGCCGGCGCCGACCGCGTCAGCCTGGCCGATACCGTCGGCTATGCCGATCCGCGCATGGTGCGCGAGCTGTTCGCGCGGGCCGTCGATATTGCCGGCGAGCGCTTCTGGTGCGGCCATTTCCACGACACGCGCGGGCTCGGGCTGGCTAATGTCTATGCCGCGCTCGACGCCGGCGTGACCCGCTTCGACGCCTGCCTGGCCGGCATCGGCGGCTGCCCGCATGCGCCCGGCGCCAGCGGCAACGTTGCCACCGAAGACCTGGCCTACCTGCTCGGCAGCATGGGCATCGAGACCGGCATCGATATCGCACGCCTGCTGGCGCTGCGTGCGGACGTGACCGGCTGGCTGCCCGACGAGACCCTGCACGGCACGCTGTGGCGCGCCGGCCTGCCCAAGACCTACGCGGCCCGCCCCGCGCCCATCGCTGCCTGAGACAAGAGATGACCCAAGAGATGACCCAAGACAGCAGCAACTCCCTGCCGCTCGCCGGCGTGCGCGTGGTCGAATTCACGCACATGGTGATGGGCCCCACCTGCGGCATGATCCTGGCCGACCTCGGCGCCGAAGTCGTCAAGGTCGAGCCCCCCGGCGGCGACAAGACGCGCAACCTGCCGGGTTTGGGCATCGGCTTCTTCCGCGCCTTCAACCGCAACAAGAAGAGCGTGGTGCTCGACATCACCACCGACGCAGGCCGCGCCGCCGCCGCCGAACTGGCGGGCCAGAGCGACATCCTGCTGGAGAATTTCCGCCCCGGCCTGATGCAGAAGCTGGGACTGGACTACGCCACGCTGTCGCGCGACTACCCGCACCTGATCTACGTGTCGCACAAGGGCTTCCTGCCGGGCCCGTACGAGCACCGGCTGGCGCTGGACGAAGTGGTGCAGATGATGGGCGGCCTGTCCTACATGACCGGCCCCAGCGGCCGGCCGCTGCGCGCCGGCACCTCGGTCAACGACATCATGGGCGGCATGTTCGGCGCCATCGGCGTGCTGGCCGCCCTGCGCGAGCGCGACCGCACGGGCAAGGGGCAGGAGATCCAGAGCGCGCTGTTCGAGAACTGCGTGTTCCTGGCCTCGCAGCATATGCAGCAATACGCGATGACCGGCGAGCCGCCGCCGCCGATGCCGTCGCGCGTGTCGGCGTGGAGCGTGTATGACGTGTTCACGCTGGCGCAGGACGAACAGCTCTTTATCGGCGCGGTCAGCGACAAGCAGTTCGTCACGCTGTGCCACGTGCTGGAACATCCGGAGCTGATCGACAAGCCGGAATACGCCAGCAACACCTCGCGCGTCGCGGTGCGGCCGCAACTGCTGGAAGAGCTCGGCGCGATCCTGCGCCACCATCGCTCTGCCGATCTGGCGCCCAGGCTCGAAGCCGCAGGCATTCCCTATGCACCGATCGTGCGCCCGGACCAGCTGCTCGACGATCGGCACCTGCTCGCCAGCGGCGGGCTGGTGCCGATGCAGGCCGACGACGGCTCGACCACGCCCACCGTGCTGCTGCCGCTGCTGATGGGCGGCCGCCGCCCCGGCGTGCGCGGCCCGCTGCCCCGCGCCGGCGAGCACAACGAAGAAATCCTGGCGCGGCTCGGCAAAGGCCGCGGCTGAGGCGGCTGACGGGCAAGCCGCGCTACAGCGGCGCCAGCAAAGCCCTACGATAACGAAACGGAGACAAAGCATGCAACGTCGTACCCTGCTCAAGTCTGCGCTGGCACTTTCCGCCACGCTTGCCGCCGCACTCGCTGCCCCCGGCTTCGAAGCGCTCGCACAGGGCGGACCGGGCAAGCCCGTGCGCCTGATCCTGCCGATCAGCGCGGGCTCCGGCGTCGACAATATCGCGCGCGCGGCCGGCCCGGCGCTGGGCAAGGCCCTCGGCCAGCCGGTGGTGATCGAGAACCTGCCCGGCGCCGGCGGCATCACCGGCGCTGCCGCGGTGGTCAAGGCGCAGCCCGACGGCAGCACGCTCGGGCTGGTGTCGAACAACCACGTGATCAACCCCAGCGTGTTCCGCACCATGCCGTTCGACGCGATCCGGGATGTGACCCCGATCAGCGTGATCGGCACCACGCCGCTGGTGCTGGTGGTCAATCCCAAGGTGCCGGCGAAGAACGTGAAGGAACTGGTGGCGCTGCTCAAGGCCAGGCCCGACAGCTACAACTACGCCTCGTCGGGCAACGGCACCATCCTCCACCTGGCGGGCGAGATGTTCCTGGACGAGGCCGGTGTCACCGCGCGCCATGTGCCGTACAAGGGCACCGGCCCGATGGTCAACGACCTGCTGGCCGGACAGGTGGAGATGGGCGTGGTCGCGCTCAACGCGGTGGCGCCGCACCTGAAGGCGGGCACGCTGCGCGCCATCGGCCTGTGCGGCGACAAGCGCACCGCCGCCGCGCCCGACCTTGCCACCCTCGCCGAACAGGGTTTGCCGGGCTACAACGTCGCCGGCTGGTTCGCCGTCATCGGCCCGGCCGGCATGCCGGCGGCGGAAGTCAAGCGCACGCACGATGCCTTTGCCAAAGCCTTCACCTCGCCCGAAGTGCTGGACGCGATGAAGAAGCAGGGCACCGTGATCGAGCCCGGCACGCCCGAGGCCGCGGCCGCGTTCTTCCGCAGCGAAGCCGCGCGCTATGCCGCGCTGGTGAAGAAGGCCAACGTCAAGGCCGAGTAAGCCGGACGGTTTCCTGCCGCCGGCGCGGCCGCTGCCTTGCCAGGCAGGCCGCGCTGGCGATCCATTGTCTTCCATCATCCATCATGACTCTCTACAAGCTTGGCGAGCTCTCGCCCGCCATCGCCGGCAGCGCTTTCGTCGCGGCCGAAGCCACCATCATCGGCCGCGCCGAGCTGGCCGATCACGTGTCGGTCTGGCCCGGTGCCGTGATCCGTGCCGACAACGAGCCGGTGACCATCGGCGCCGGCAGCAATATCCAGGAAGGTGCCGTGCTGCACACCGACCCCGGCTGTCCGCTCGTGCTCGGCGCCGGTGTGACGGTCGGGCACCAGGCCATGCTGCATGGCTGCACCGTGGGCGATGGCGCGCTGATCGGCATCCAGGCCGTGATCCTGAACCACGCCTCGATCGGCGCGGAATCGCTGGTTGCCGCCGGTGCGCTGGTGACCGAGGGCAAGCAGTTCCCGCCGCGCTCGCTGATCCTGGGCTCGCCCGCCAAGGCCGTGCGCGAACTGACCGATGACGAAGTGAAGAGCCTGCGTGCCAATGCGCAGGACTATGTGCGCCGTGCCGCGCACTACCGCACGGCGCTGGAAAAGGTCGGCTGAGCCGCCATGGCGCGGGCCGGGGCCGTTGCGGCAAGCTGGCCGGCAAGCGCCTAGAATGTCCTGCATCCCGCCAACGCAGGAGCACGAGATGCCAGGCAAGCCTGTCAGGATCCCCGGCCCCGACCATCCCATCACCATCACGCCGACCGCCGGCAGGGTGGTGGTCAAGGTGGCCGGCATCACGATTGCCGACAGCGATGCGGCGCTGACCCTGCAGGAGGCGAACTATGCGCCGGTGCAGTACATCCCGCGCACGCATGTCGACATGGCGCGGCTGGAGCGCAGCGCGCATGCCACCTACTGCCCGTACAAGGGCGACTGCAGCTACTTCTCCATTCCGGCCGGCGGCGAGCGCGCGCGCAACGCGGTGTGGAGCTATGAGTCGCCGTACGTTGCCGTTGCCGCTATCGGCGCGCTCCTGGCGTTTTATCCGGACCGTGTCGACAGTATCGAAATCATCGGCCCCTAAGTTTCGAGCGCCGCGTCGATCATCGCCGCGGCCAGGCCGATCACCAGTGCAATGGCCGAGGCAATAAAGCAGCGCACCGTCTTGCGGTATTCCGGCACCGCATCGTCCTCGACGCGCAGCGCGCGGAACAGCGCGACGATCTGCAGCACCACCGCGGCCAGCAGCGCCACCGCCGCCAGCAGCGAGCGCCAGTCCCATTCGCCCGGGCTTTCGAAGCCCCAGAAGCGCCAGAACCCCAGCGAAAAGCCCAGCAGCACGGTGATCGCGGTGATGATGCCCTGGCGATAGCCGGTGGGCACCACTTGCGGCGTTGGCTTGGGGGATGCCGCTGGCTCGGGCGCGGTCATGGACTTCAGCCCCGCGGCATCGGCATCTGCACCACGGCCAGCGTCGCGTCGGCGGGTCCGACCACCTTGCTGGCATGGCCCTTGCCGGTGGTGTCTTCGAGCAGCAGTCCGCTGCCTGTCGGCAGCGCCCGGCGTTCGCCATCGCTCGCCTCAAATTCCATCGCGCCGCCCAGCACGAAGATCCACATGCGCAACGGTGAGGGATGCGGTGCACCGACCCAGCCAGCGGGTACGACCAGGAAGCCTTGCCGGGCGGCTTCCTCCAGTGGCGATACCCAGAACGCACGAGCCGGCGGCGCGAACAGGCGTTCGGTGACGGCAACGGCAAGCGGCGCGAAGTGCGATTCGCCAGCCGCATCCGCATACAGCCGCGCGAACGCCAGCGGTGCCCGGCCGCTCGCGGCGGGCGGCTCGATGGTGGCCATGATGGGACCTCCCCTGCGGCGCGGGGCGCGCCGCCTTGTCATGCAGCCAGTCTAGGCCGCAGGACGCGGAGTGCAATGCCGGCCGCAGCTGGCGCGATCCGCTTCAGCCCTTGCTGAAGATGCTGTAGAAGTCCGGCGCGCCGCTGTCCGGCATGCTCAGGTCGAGCGAGCCTTCGATGTGCTCCAGGTGTTCCGCCATCAGCGCGCTGGCGCGCGCGGCATCGCGCTGTTCGATGGCGTCGATCAGCTGCCGGTGCTCGTGCTCGGCGCACGCGGGGGCGCCGGGGCGGTCGTACAGCGTGATGATCAGGCAGGTCAGCGACACCATCTCGCGGATCAGCTTTTCCAGGATGGCGTTGCCGGCCATCTCGGCCAGCAGGATATGGAACTCGCCCGACAGGCGGATCATTGCCGCGCGGTCGCCGCGGGCGCGCGCGTTGTCTTCTTCCATGGCATGGCGGCGCAGGCTGCGCACCTTGCCGGGCGTGGCGCGTTGTGCCAGTTCGGCGGCCAGCGCGGGCTCGACCACGCGGCGCGCCTGGAACACCTCGCGCGCTTCGTCCACGGTCGGGCTGGAGACAAAGGCGCCGCGGTTGGGCACCAGCGTCACCAGCTTCTCGTGCGCCAGGCGCGCAAACACCTGGCGGATGCGCGCACGGCTGGCGCCGGTCACTTCGCACAGCCGTTCCTCGACCAGCTTGGTGCCCGCCAGCAGGCGGTGCTCCATGATCGCGTAGAGCAGGCTCAGGTAGATCGCCTCGGTGGCCGACGCCTCGCTGGCGGCGCCTTCCTGGCCCGCCTCGTCGTCCGGGGCGGCATTGGCGGCAGCCTTTTGCAGGGTTTTCGGGGCGGCCTTGGCGGCGGCGCGGCGCGGGGCTTTCGCGGCGGCGCCGGGCGCCGCCTTCTTCGATGTGGTTGCCATATCAGGGTACGGACATTCAGCCTGTCGCCGGAACTGGCGACGAAACACGGCTATATCGTACACAACTATGGCGACAGCGCGGCCGCGGGGTCAGGCCGGGGCGGTTTCCCTGCAGGTTGCGAGCGCTTGGACGGGGCGTTCCTGCGCCTGGAAAGGATGCACCTGCGCCCAGTGCCGGGCGATATCGACACGGCGGCAGATCCAAACCTTGTCGTGCCCCTGCACGTAGTCGAGGAAGCGCTGCAGCGCGCGGAAGCGGCC
>NZ_JACHWE010000009.1:0-266300 GCF_014191175.1 Cupriavidus alkaliphilus
ATCGAGCCCTTGCGCGCGCCGGTCAGGCCCATGATCGCGCGCAGCGTGGTGGTGCGCCCGGCGCCGTTGCGGCCCAGCAGCGTGACCACCTCGCCTGGGTTCACGGTCAGGTCGACGCCGTGCAGGATGTGCGATTCGCCGTACCAGGCGTGCAGCCCCTTGATTTCCAGGGCGGGAGTAATGGCTGTGCTCATGTGTCGTCCCCGGCCTCAGTGCGCGCCCTGCAGTTCCGCGTCGGCGGTGCCCATGTAGGCCTCCATCACGCGCGGGTCCCTCGACACTTCCGCATACGGGCCTTCGGCCAGCACCGCGCCGCGCTGCAGCACCGTGATCTTGTCGGCAATCGACGAGACCACGCTCATGTTGTGCTCCACCATCAGGATGGTGCGGCCCGCCGAGACCTGCTTGATCAGCTGCGTGACGCGGTCCACGTCCTCGTGGCCCATGCCCTGGGTGGGCTCGTCGAGCAGCATCAGCTCGGGCTCCATCGCCAGCGTGGTGGCGATCTCCAGCGCGCGCTTGCGCCCGTACGGCAGGTTCACCGTGAGCGTAAGCGCGAACTCGGTCAGGCCGACCTGGTCGAGCAGCTCCATGGCGCGGTCGTTGAGCACATCGAGCGAGCGCTCGCTGCGCCAGAACTGGTACGCGGTGCCAAGTTGCCGCTGCAGCCCGATGCGCACGTTCTCCATCACCGTCAGGTGCGGGAACACCGCCGAGATCTGGAACGAGCGGATCACGCCGCGCCGAGCGATCTGCGCCGGCTTTTCCCGTGTGATGTCGATGCCGTTGAATAGGATGGTGCCGGTGGTCGGCTCCAGGAACTTGGTGAGCAGGTTGAAGCAAGTGGTCTTGCCCGCGCCATTGGGGCCGATCAACGCATGGATCGAGCCGCGGCGCACCCGCAGGTTGACGTCGCTCACCGCCGTGAACCCCTTGAACTCCTTGGTGAGGTTCCGCGTTTCCAGGATGGTTTCCTGCTGGTTCATGTCTCCTGCCCGCCCTCTTGCTGAACTGCCGGGGTGATGCCCGGCACTGACAATGGTCCGAACCGGCCTTGTAGGCCCTTACTGCCGCTTGTTCCGTCAGGCTCGCCGTGGTTGCCGGCCAGGCCTGCGGGTTTTATCTGTGCGGGGCGGCTCCCGCGCGGGTGTCGGCGGCGGCATGGCATGTGCGGCCGGAGCACCCTGTGAGGCGTCTATTGTGTGCGCCTGTTGCATCGCAAAACATCGGGGTTTGCACTATGAAACATGAACCAAGTGTCAGTTTTTTTGCGGCCGCACAAGCGCCGCTCGGGTCACACGACCACCGCCCCGCCGGTGGTCATGTGGCGCGGCGCTTCAAGCGCTCGACGCCGCTGTCACGGGCACGGAACCGGCTTCGGCCTGCGCCTGCGCCGGGCTTGCCACTTCAGTCGGCATGGCGCGCTGCCTGCGGTCTTCGCGGATCATGTCGCTGGCGCGCTCGGCGATCATGATGGTCGGCGAGTTGGTGTTGCCCGACGTGATCAGCGGCATCACCGAGGCGTCGACCACGCGCAGCCCCTGCACTCCCAGCACGCGCAGCCGATGGTCGACCACCGCCATGGGATCGTCGCCGCGGCCCATCTTGCAGGTGCCCACCGGATGGAAGATGGTGGTGCCGATATTGCCGGCGGCTTCGGCCAGTTCGTCGTCACTCTGGAACGCCGGTCCCGGCAGCCATTCCTCGGGCCGGTACGGCGCCAGCGCCGGCGACGCGACGATGCGGCGCGTGAGCCGGATCGAATCGGCGGCGACCTTGCGGTCCTCGTCGGTCGACAGGTAGTTGGGCGCGATCACCGGCGCCTGGCGGAAATCCGCGCTGCCGGCATGCACGCTGCCGCGCGAGGTCGGGCGCAGGTTGCAGGCGCTGGCGGTAAAGGCGTTGAAGGCATGGAGCGGATCGCCGAACTTGTCCAGCGACAGCGGTTGCACGTGGTACTCGATGTTCGGCCGCGCCTGCGACGGATCCGAGCGCGCGAACGCGCCCAGCTGCGATGGCGCCATGCTCATCGGCCCGCTCTGGTTGAAGGCGTACTGCACGCCGATGCAGAACTTGCCCCACAGGCTGGCGGCGCGCGTGTTCAGCGTGCGCACGCCGTTGACCTTGACCACGCTGCGCAGCTGCAGGTGGTCCTGCAGGTTCTCGCCCACGCCGGGCAGCGCGTGGCGCACCGGAATGCCCAGCGCCTGCAGCCGTTCGGCCTGGCCGATGCCGGACAGCTCGAGCAATTGCGGCGTGTTGACCGCGCCGGCGGCGAGGATCACCTCGAGCGTGGCCGCCGCCGCATGCGCGCGGCCGCCGCCCAGATAGTTGACGCCGGTGCAGCGGCGCCCGTCGAAGCTCAGCCCGCTCACCTGCGCGCCGGTGACGATGGTCAGGTTGGGCCGCTCCGAGGCGCGCCGCAGGAACGCCTTGGCGGTATTCCAGCGGATGCCGCGGCGCTGGTTCACTTCGAAATAGCCGACACCGAAATTGTCGCCGCGGTTGAAGTCGTCGGTGCGCGGGATCCCCGCTTCCTCGGCGGCATCGGCAAAACGCTCCAGGATGTCCCAGCGCAGGCGCTGCCCCTCCACGCGCCATTCGCCGCCCGCGCCGTGGAATTCGCTTGGGCCGCGGTGATGGTCTTCGCTGCGCTTGAACAGCGGCAGCACGTTGTCCCAGCGCCAGCCGTCGTCGCCGGTCAGCCGCGCCCACTCGTCATAGTCCTCGCGCTGGCCGCGCATGTAGATCATGCCGTTGATCGACGAGCAGCCACCCAGCACGCGCCCGCGCGGATAGCCCAGCGAGCGCCCGTTCAGCCCAGCTTCGGCTTCGGTGCGATAGAGCCAGTCGGTACGCGGGTTGCCGATGCAGTAGAGGTAGCCCACCGGGATGTGGATCCAGTGGTAATCGTCCTTGCCGCCGGCTTCCAGCAGCAGCACGTTGACGTCCGGGTCCTGCGTCAGCCGGTTCGCCAGGACACAGCCGGCCGAACCGGCCCCCACGATGATGTAGTCGAATGTCTCCATGGCGCCTGTTATGGTGATGGTCGGGTTTATTTCGCCACCGGCATGGTGAACTCCGCGCCCTTGGCGATCGAGTCCGGCCAGCGCTGCATCACGCTCTTGTAGCGCGTGTAGAAGCGCACGCCCTCTTCGCCATAGGCATGGTGGTCGCCGAACAGCGAGCGCTTCCAGCCGCCGAACGAATGCCACGCCATCGGCACCGGGATCGGCACGTTGATGCCGACCATGCCCACCTGGATCTGCCGCGCGAACGCGCGCGCGATGCCGCCGTCGCTGGTGTAGCACGACACGCCGTTGCCGTACTCGTGCGCGTTGATCAGCGCCACCGCCTCGGCAAAGTCGTGCACCCGCACCACCGACAGCACCGGGCCGAAGATCTCTTCCTTGTAGATCGTCATCTCCGGCGTCACATGGTCGAACAGCGTGCCGCCGACGTAGAAGCCGTTCTCGTGGCCGTCGACCTGGTGGCCGCGGCCATCGGTCACCAGCGTCGCGCCCTCGGCCACGCCCCTGGCGATATAGCCCTCGACCTTGGCCTTGTGCGCGCCGGTCACCAGCGGGCCCATCTCGGCATCGGCCTCCATGCCGTTGCGGATCTTCAGCGCCCGCGCGCGTTCGGCCAGCCGCGGCACCAGCTGGTCGGCCACCTCGCCGACCGCCACCGCCACCGAGATCGCCATGCAGCGCTCGCCGGCCGAGCCATAGGCGGCGCCGATCAGCGCGTCGACGGCCTGGTCCAGGTCCGCGTCGGGCATCACCACCAGGTGGTTCTTGGCGCCGCCCAGCGCCTGCACGCGCTTGCCGTGCCGGGTGCCTTCGGTATAGATGTACTCGGCGATCGGGGTCGAGCCGACGAACGACAGCGCCTGCACGTCGGGGTGCGCGAGCAGCGCGTCGACCGCTTCCTTGTCGCCCTGCACCACGTTGAACACGCCATCGGGCAGGCCGGCCTGGCGCAGCAGATCGGCAATCAGCAGGCTCGGCGACGGATCGCGCTCGGACGGCTTGAGCACGAAGGTATTGCCGCACGCCAGCGCCACCGGGAACATCCACATCGGCACCATCACCGGGAAGTTGAACGGGGTGATGCCGGCCACCACGCCCAGCGGCTGGCGCAGGTTCCAGTTGTCGATGCCGCCGCCGATGTTGTCGGTGAAATCGGTCTTGAGCAGGTTGGGGATGCCGCAGGCGAACTCCACCACCTCGATGCCGCGCGTGACCTCGCCCTTCGCATCCGAGAACACCTTGCCGTGCTCGCGCGTGATCAGCGCGGCGAGATCGTCGTGGTGCTGGTCCAGCAGTTCCTTGAACTTGAACAGGATGCGCGCGCGGCGCAGCGGCGGGGTGTCGGCCCACGCCGGGAAGGCGGCCTTGGCGGCGGCGACGGCATCGGCCACGTCCTGCGCGGTGCCCAGCGCGACGCGCGCGGCGACTTCGCCAGTGGCGGGATTGAATACGTCGGCCAGGCGCTGCGAGGCGCCGCGTGTCTGCCGGCCCGCAATACTATGGCCGATGATGGCCTGCACTGCGCTGGCCTCTGCAAGGATGTCTTCCACTTCCGCTCCTGAATGCTGGTTCCCCGGAGCGATTCTGCCTCCGGTCCGTCCCGTCTATCTTTGCGTCTGGTGAAGACGCTGCCACGCTGCGCCGCGCCCCGCCTCCGCCACGTATGGCGTGCGGCACAAGACTTCGGGCCATGGTTGAGCGCAAGCTTGGTGCAGTTGCGCGGCCCCGTCCAATGATTTATCGTCAATCGCAATATAAGCCGCGCAAAATATTGCGACGCACCACCGCCAACCTCGCCCCGCCCCTTGGACCTCCACCACCTGCGCGCCTTTGTTGCCGTCGCGCGCGAAGGCAACCTGACCCGCGCCGCGCAGCGCCTGCACCTGACCCAGCCCGCGGTCAGCCTGCAGCTGAAGGCGCTGCAGTCGGCCTGGCGCGTCCGGCTGTTCGAACGCACCGCGGCGGGCCTGACGCTGACCGCCGACGGCGCCGCGCTGCTGCCGCTGGCCGAGCGCATCCTCGATGGCGTGGGCGACCTGCAGCACACCGTCAACGCCATGCATCACACCGTGCGTGGGCGACTCGCGATCGGCACTATCCTCGATCCGGAATTCACGCGGCTGGGCCCGATGCTGCGCACGCTGGTCGAGCGCCATCCGCAGATCGGCACGGAGCTGCGCCACGGCATGTCGGGCTGGGTGCTGCAGCAGATACGCAGCGGCGCGCTCGATGTGGGCTTCTACCTCGGGCAGCCGGCGGAAGCCGGCTTCCACGCACTCACGCTGACACCGTTCTCGTATTACGTGGTCGCGCCCAAGGGCTGGAAAGAGCGCACCGCGCTGCGCTCGTGGGCGCAGCTGGCGACGCTGCCATGGATCTGGACACCGCCCGAGTCGGCGCACAACCGGCTGCTGTCGGCGCACTTCGCGCAGGCGGGCGTGGACCCCGCCACCGTGCCCAAGGTGGCGCACGTCGACCAGGAAGCATCGATGCGCGACCTGGTGCGCTCCGGCGTGGGGCTGTCGCTGGTGCGCGATGCGATTGCGCTGCGCGAATCGCATGCGCACGGGCTGGTGATCGTCGAAGGGGTCTCGGTGCAGACCGAGCTGACCCTGGTCTGCCTGACCGCGCGCCGCGACGACCCGGTGGTCGCCGCGATATTCGGTGTCGCCGAATCGGTGTTCCGTACCTAGCGCTGCGGGCTGGCCAGCCGGCGCTGCAGCCAGCCGGTCAGCGCCGCGAACACTTCGCCGCGCAGCGGCTGCGCTTCATTGAAGATCTCGTGGTAGCCGTGGTCGAACCAGACCTGTTCGCGCAAGTCGGGCGGCGCACCGTCGAAGAAGGCGCGGCTGCCGGCCGGGTCGACCACGCGGTCGGCGCCGCCGACCAGCATCAGCGTGGGTGCTTCCAGCAGCGCCGCGTCGGCCTGCGCCTGCGCCATGCCGCGGATAAATCCTTCCAGCACGCCGGCGCTGATGGTGGTCTGCACCAGCGGATCGGCGCGGTAGGCGGCGACCACCGCCGGGTCATGCGACAGGTGCCGCGCATCGATCGGATTGGGCACGCGCAGCCGCGGCGCCAGCGTCAGCAGCACGCGGTGCAGCGTCAGCGCCGGCCGGGACAGCCGCAGCGCCAGCGCCGGCGACGACAGCACCAGCGCGCGCACCGGTCGCACCCGCGCGGTGGCAAAGCGCGCCGCGATCAGCCCGCCCATG
Organism: Cupriavidus alkaliphilus; assembly: GCF_014191175.1. Taxonomy (NCBI): domain Bacteria; kingdom Pseudomonadati; phylum Pseudomonadota; class Betaproteobacteria; order Burkholderiales; family Burkholderiaceae; genus Cupriavidus; species Cupriavidus alkaliphilus. Next base: position 6,248 of record NZ_JACHWE010000009.1, read on the forward strand.
CTGTGGCCGAGCAGGATCGGCAGTTCATGCCAGCCCGGCACCGCGGCATCGTAGATCTCGGCCAGGTCGTTCAGGTAGGCGTCCGGATGGTCCACGACCATGCGCGCGCCGCCGCTGGCGCCGTGGCCGCGCAGGTCGAAGGCGCGCACGCGCAGCCCCAGGCCGCACAGCAGATCGGCGACATGCTGGTAGCGCCCGGCGTGTTCGGCAAGCCCGTGCACCAGCAGCACCGAGCCGAGCGGTTCGGCAAAGCGAGCCGGGTCGGGTTGCCAGGTACGGAGCAATAGTTCGGTGCCGTCACGCATGCGCTGGCGGCTCTGCACCGGCGCATGCGCGCCCGCCGGGCTTGCGGCGGCGGGGCTGGCAACGCCGGCCATGGCCGGATCGTCCGTCATCGGCTGTTCCATTTGCACAGGTCTCCTGCCGGCGCGCGCGGGCCAGGCGCGACGCCAGCTATCGTTGTTGTTATGGAGTCCGCTGCGCCGGCATGTGCCGGCCCTGCCATGGCTGCAACCGGGGTTTAAGCCATCGCTTGGCCATCGCCTAGCCGTGGCAGGCCGGCACGTCCGGCTGCGCCATGTCGGCCAGGATCGGGCAGTCAGGGCGGTGGTCGCCACTGCAGTGCCGCGCCAGCTCGCGCAGCGTGTCGCGCATAGCCGCCAGTTCGGCGATGCGCTGCTCCAGGTCGGCCACATGCCGCAGCGTCAGCGCCTTGACGTCGGCGCTGGCGCGGTCGCGGTCGTGCCACAGCGACAGCAGGTTGCGGATCTCGTCGAGCGAAAATCCGAGATTACGGGCACGCCGCACGAAGCGCAAGGTATGCACCGCGCGTTCGTCATAGCGGCGGTAGCCGCCTTCGGTGCGCGGCGGCGTCGCCACCAGCCCGATCGATTCATAGTGGCGGATCATCTTGGCCGATACGCCCGAGGCCTGCGCCGCTTCGCCGATATTCATCACTCGCCTCCCTGGGCCGCGGCGGAAGCGGCCGGCGCGGTGCCGGCCTGGGCGCGCCAGCGGCGCAGCAGCAGCGCATTGCCGACCACGCTGACGCTGGAGAACGCCATCGCCGCGCCCGCCACCACCGGATTGAGCATGCCTGCCGCGGCCAGCGGAATGCCCACCACGTTATAGAAAAAGGCCCAGAACAGGTTCTGGCGGATCTTGCGCACGGTGCGGTGCGAGACCGCCAGCGCATCGGCCACCAGCGCCGGGTCGCCGCGCATCAGCGTGATGCCGGCGGCATGCATGGCGACGTCGGTGCCGGTCGACATGGCAATGCCCACGTCGGCCGCGGCCAGCGCGGGCGCATCGTTGATGCCGTCGCCCACCATCGCCACCACCGCGCCATCGCGGCCCAGCGCCTGCACACGCGCGGCCTTGTCTTCGGGCAGGACTTCGGCCTGCACGTCATCCAGCCCAAGCGCCTGCGCCACCCGCGCCGCGGCGCCGGCGTTGTCGCCGGTCAGCATCACCGTGCGCACGCCGGCGGCGCGCAGCCTGGCGATCGCCGCCGGCGCGCCCGGCTTGATGGCATCGCCGAACGCGACCAGCCCGGCCACGCGCGGCGGCGTGGTCTGCACCAGCCACGACACGGTGCGCCCTTGCGCCTGCAACCGCTCCGCCACCGCGGCCAGCGCGCCGGCCGGCGCACCAAGCGACTCGCGCAGGCGCTCGCTGCCCAGTTGCAGCGCCTGGCCGTCGACCACGCCGGCAATGCCGCGGCCCGGCAGGGCCTGCACGCCGCCGGCCACCGGCACGGCGATGCCGCGCGCCTGCGCCGCGGCCAGCACCGCCCGCGCCAGCGGATGCTCGCTGCCGGCCTGCAGCGCGGCCAGCTGCGCCAGCAACGCGCTGCCGTCGGCGTCGGCAGGATCGGCCGCATGCAGCGCCACCACTTCGGGCTTGCCCACCGTCAGCGTGCCGGTCTTGTCGAACGCCACCACCCCGACCCGGTGCGCGACTTCCAGCGCCTCGGCGTCCTTGATCAGGATGCCGGCGCGCGCGCCGGCGCCGGTGCCGGCCATGATCGCGGTGGGCGTGGCCAGCCCCAGCGCGCACGGGCAGGCGATCACCAGCACCGCCACGGCATTGAGCAGCGCCGCTTCCCAGTCGCCGGCAAAGAGACCCCAGCCCAGCACCGTCACCAGCGCAATGACCAGCACCACCGGCACGAACACCGCACTGACGCGGTCGACCAGCCGCTGGATCGGCGCCTTGGCCGCCTGCGCGTGCTCGACCATGCGGATGATGCGCGCGAGCACGGTCTCGGCGCCCACCGCCACGGTGCGCGCCACCAGCAGGCCCTCGAAATTGATGGCGCCGCCGGTAATGCGGTCGCCGGGCTGCTTGGGCACCGGCAGGCTTTCGCCGGTCAGCATCGATTCATCGGCATGGCTGGTGCCTTCGACCACCTCGGCGTCCACCGGGATGCGCTCGCCGGGGCGCACCACGATTTCGTCGCCGACGGTCACGGCGGACAGCGGCACGCTGTACTCGGCACCGCCGCGCCGCACCCGCGCGGTATCGGGACGCAACGCCGCCAACGCGCGGATGGCATCGGCGGTCTGGCGCTTGGCGCGCGTCTCCAGCCACTTGCCCAGGCGCACCAGCGTGATCACCACCGCCGCGCTCTCGAAGTACAGGTGCGGCATGGCATCGGCTGGCGTGCGCCACATCAGCCACAGCGACAGCCCGTAGGCGGCGGTGGTGCCGAGCGCCACCAGCAGGTCCATATTGCCCGCGCCGGCGCGCACCGCCTTCCAGCCGGCCTTGTAGAAGCGCCAGCCGAACACGAACTGCACCGGCGTGGCCAGCAGCCACTGCACCCACGCCGGCAGCATCCAGTGCACGCCGAACCATTCCAGCACCATCGGCGCTACCAGCGGCAACGACAGCGCCGCCGAGATCGCCACCGGCCACGGGCCGTCCCAGAACGCCGGGCGCGTGGCCTGGCCGGGCTGGGCCGTGGCGCCCGCCTGCACCGCATCGGCCACCGGCGTCGCGCCATAGCCGGCACGCGCGACCGCGCTGACCAGCGCCGCGGCATCGGCGGCGCCGCGCAGCAGCGTCACGCTGGCGCGCTCGGTGGCCAGGTTGACGGTGGCCTCGACCACGCCCGGCACGGCGCGCAGCGCCTTTTCGACCCGCGCCACGCACGAGGCGCAGGTCATGTCGGCGATATTCAGTTCGAGGGTGTCGCGCGGCACGCTGTAGCCGGCGTCGGCCACGGCACGCGCGGCGGCGGGCAGCACCGCGGCGGACGCCGCGCGCAGCGTGGCGGCCTCGGTAGCCAGGTTGACGGCCACGTCACGCACGCCCGGCACCTTGGCCAGGGCCTTTTCGACGCGTCCCACGCAGGAAGCGCAGGTCATGCCTTCGACCGGCAGCCGCCACTCGGGCATGGCGTCGGCGGACGGGTGGTAGTCCGTGCGGACCGGTTGGGGAGCGAGCACAGCGCTGGAATCTGGCATGGTTCTGAGTCATCCACAGTGTCGATGTCAGCATCATGGACCTTACCATCATTGGAAGGTCAAGGGCCGCTGCAGATGACGCCAGCACCACCTTCACAACAGAAATTTCCCCTTGCGCTTCCCATCGTGGCAAGGTTCACACTGAATCTGTCGCGGCCCGATGCCGCGTTTCCATCCCGTTCAGGAGCGTTCCAGCATGATCCAGTTCCAGGTAGAAGGCATGACGTGCAACCACTGCGTCGGCGCCATCACGCGCGCCGTGCTCGCCGTCGACCCCGCCGCGCGCGTCAGCGCGGATGTGCCGGCCCAGTCCGTTCGCGTCGACAGCGGCGCCGACACGCAGGCGTTGCGCGAGGCCATCGAGGAAGCCGGCTATCCGGTCAGGTCGGTGGCCTGAGCCATCGCCTTGGCAGCAAAAAGGGCGCCCCCGGGCGCCCTTTTGCTTGTGGTGTGCCGCGCTCAGAAGCGGTAGCCCACGTTCAGGAACGTCACCACCGGATCGATCTTGATCTTGGTGTGCGACTGGATCGTCACCGGCCCCGCCTGGGTGGTGAACGAGGCCCGGGTCGACACCGGCACATAGGACACGGACAGGCCGACGAACCAGTTGTCGTTGATGGCGTAGTTGGCGCCGATATTGAACACCGGGTTCCACGACGGCTTGGCGCTCGCGGTCATGCGTGCCCCCGGCGCGAACTCGTGGTTGACGAAGTTCTGGTTGGTGATGGTCTCGTCGGTGAACCAGGTGTAGTTCACGCCGATGCCGACATAGGGACGGAACTTGGTCTTGGCGTCGAAGAAGTGGTACTTGACCACCAGCGCCGGACTCCACTGCTTGACCGAACCCAGCTTGCCATACTGGGCGTAGTTGCCGGTCCCCTTGACGTCATGCTTGGGGGGAATGCCCGCAACGATCTCGCCGGAGATGTTGTCGGTAAAGTAGTGGCTGAAGGCCAGCCCCAGCGTGTCGGCGGACTCGATTTCCGCGCCGGTGTTGGGCCGGGTCATGCCGACCGGGCGGCCGCCGATGCTGTCCACGGTCAGCGGATCGGCGGAGCTGTTCGGCATCACGCGGAACCAGCCCAGGCTGACGATATTGCTGCCCGCGGACTGCGCGTGTGCGGCTCCGGTCAGCGCCATCACGGCGCCCGCGGCCAGCATCTTCTTATAGGTCGATTTCATAATCCTCATACTCCTCATTCGGTAACTGCCGCGTGCATTATCCGGCGAGCCCGCGCCGGGTTGTTTCATCAATGACACGGATTCGTAGAGGCTGCCCCCTAAAAGGAGGGTTAACCATGAGGAAATGGCGTGGCAGCGGCACTATCGGCCACCATCCGCTGCCTCCACGCAACGGTTTATGTGGGCTGGCGGGAAAAACCCTTACACAGAAGCGGTTTTCGGTGCCGGGCGCGCAACAGCAGCTGCGCGCCCGCATACGCCAAAGCCGTCAGGGCGTGACGATGGCGAAGTTCGGCTCGGCCTTGTCCATCAGCCCGGCCCACGCCGCCAGCGCCTGCGGGTCCCCCTCGACGCGCGCGCGGCCCGCCTGGGTTTCTGCCGTCAGCGTGGTCTGGCCGGCCAGCACGCCCATCAGCACGGCGCGCGGTATGGTCAGGGTGGCCTGCGGCGCGGCGTGCTGCGCGTCGGGCTTGTAGCGGAACACGCCGTTCTCCACGGTCAGCGCGAAACGCTTGCCGGTGTCCGGCTGTACCCAGTTCAGCGCCAGCGTCTTGCCGGCGGCACGGTCGCCGTTCAGGCTGATCGCCAGGTAGTCCAGGAACATGGTGTCGGTCATCGCGCGCAGCACGTCCGGGCTGCCGGCGCGGCGGCCGGTCTTGGGCGGGCCGGCGCGCAACTCGGCGGCGCCGCTCAGGTAGGCGTTGCGCCAGGTCGACGATTCCGCCTGGTAGCCAAGCTGCTCCAGCGCATCGGCCTCGAGCTGCCGCGCCGCCTGGTTGGAAGGGTCGGCAAAGACCACGTGCTTGACCACCTCGGCAACCCAGCGGTACTCGCCGCGCGCATAGGCGACGCGGGCCTGCTCCAGCACGCGCGCCGCGCCGCCCATGAATTCGACATAGCGCTTGCCCGCCTCTTCCGGCGGCAGCGGGTTCAGGTTGGCCGGGTTCGCGTCATACCAGCCCAGGTAGCGCTGGTACACCGCCTTGGCGTTGTGGCTGACGGTGCCGTAGTAGTCGCGCAGGTGCCACTCGCTCGCCAGCGAGGGCGGCAGCTTCACGCGCTCGGCGATCTCGGCCGGCACGTAGCCGAGGTTGGCCAGCCGCAGCGACTGGTCGTGGATGTACTTGTAGCCGTCGCGCTGCTTGCCCAGGTAAGTGACGATCTCCTGGCGGCCCCAGGTGGGCCAGTGGTGCTGGGCGAACAGCACCTCGGTGCGGGCGCCGAAACGGTCGATGGTCTCGTCCAGCGCGCGCCACCACTGGTTGGCGTCGCGCACCTGGGCGCCGCGGATAGTGTAGAGATTATGCAGGTTGTGGGTGGCGTCCTCGGCGGCGCACAAGGCCTGCCATTGCGGGAAGTACATCAGCATCTCGGCCGGGGCCTCGGTGCCGGGCGCCATCAGGAATTCGATCTGCACGCCGTCGACGGTGCGGGTGTCGCCGGTCTTGTGAATCAGGTCGGTCGGCGGGATCAGCGTCAGCGTGCCCTGCGCGACGGCCTTGCCCAGCCCCACGTCCACCTGGCCGGTGGCCGAGCGCGGCAGGTTGAAGCCATACATATACTGCGCGCGGCGGCTCATGGCGTTTCCGGCGAAGACGTTCTCGCTGACGGCTTCTTCCATGAAGCCTTCCGGCGCCAGCACCCTGACCCGGCCGGCCTTGACGTCGTCCTCGCTGATGACGCCCTTGACGCCGCCGAAGTGGTCGCCATGGCTGTGGGTGTAGATCACCGCCACCACCGGCTTCTTCGGCCGGTGCCGGAAGTAAAGCTCGAGGCCGGCGCGCGAGGTTTCCATCGCGGTCAGCGGGTCGATCACGATCAGGCCGGTATCGCCCTCGATGATGGTCATGTTGGCGATATCGAAGCCGCGCACCTGGTAGATGCGATCGGTCACCTGGAACAGGCCATGGTGCAGGTTCAGGCGCGCCTGGCGCCAGAGGCTGGGATTGACCGTGGCGGGCGCGGTTTCCGGCTTGAGGAAATCGTATGGCTCCAGTGTCCACACCACGTTGCCCCTGGCGTCGCGGATCTCGGTCTGGTCGAGCGTGCCGATGAAGCCGCGGCGCGCGGCGTCGAAGTCGCGCCGGTCCTGGAACGGAAGCTGCTGCAGTACGGCAGCATTGGCACGGGCGGTGGCATCGGTGGCGGGCTTGCCTGCGCCGGCGGCGGGGGCGGCACCGGCGGTCCCCGCAAGGCTCAAGGCGGCGGCCAGCGCGGTGGCGGCGGCAAAGGCAGTCGGATTCGGCATCTTGGTCTCCTGGATCCTGCGCCCGGCGCGGGCAGGCGGCCGGCAGCGCTTATATCATTGTGCTGAACGTTCAGTACAATTCAGGAGTTTGCTGGCAGACCTCGTCTGCTGTCAAATAGAGCCCGGCCGCCGACGCCTTGTCCCGCTCCACCTTTTGCCGCTCCACCTTTTGCTGCCCCACTTTTTGCCGCCCCCATCCATGCCACCGACCCGCCAGTCCGCCGAGCGCACCGCCCCCACCCCCGCCGCGCCGGTCGCCAAGAACCGGCGCGGGCTCGAAACCCGCGAACGCGTGCTCGCGGTCACGCGCGGGCTGATCAGCGCGCATGGCTACGCCGAGGTGACGCTCGATCAGATTTCGGCCGAGGCCGGCGTCGCCAAGAGCAGCCTGCTCTGGCATTTCGGCAGCAAGGAGATGCTGCTGGCGGAGGCCGCCACCAGCCTGTTCCGCCAGATCGGCGAGGCGCTGGGCGCCGAGCCCCACCACGGCAGGACCGCGGCGCGGCGGCTCGAGAACAGCTTCGACGGCGTCGCCGACTATCTCACCGCCAATCCCGAAGCCAAGGGCGTGGTGCTGGCCCTGCTGTTTTCCGGCAGCGTGCCGGCCAGCGTGCGCGAGGAAATCCGCCGCAGCTGGGATAGCCACGTGCAAGACCTGGTGGCCGCGCTGTCGGCGCCCGGCCGTCCGCTGCCCGCGCCGATGGCGCGCCTGATGATCGCCGCCATCCACGGCTGCTACTGCCACTGGTACGCCAGCGACCGCAGCGAACCGATCGCCGCCTTCCTGGCGCCGGCGCGCGACCTGTTCGCCGACTGGCTGCGCGAGCGCGACCGCGAGCGCTGATCAGCCGCGGCTGGCGAGCACGCACGCGGCCAGGTCCCACAGCGCATAGCCCACGCTCTTGAACACCAGCGGGCTGCCGGTGCGCGCGCGGATCGCGTCGGCCTGCAGGATCGCGGTCTCGAACGGCTGCACCTCGGCCCAGTCGATGCCGGCCTGGAGCAGGTCGCCCGCCTCGTCCTCGATGCCGAACAGGGTATCGGCCAGCAGCCGCCCATGCTCCGCGGCGGCATGGCACAGCGCCGGCGGCAGTTCGCACATGTCGGGCCGGAAGGCGCCGACCGCGGCAATGAAGTGATGGTCGCGCCAGAGGCCGCTGTCCAGGTCCGGCAGCACCGGGCTGCGGCTCGAAGTCACCGTGACCACCATCGACACGCGCGGCAATACCGCCGCGACCGATTCGGCCACCTGCGCTTCCAGCCCCAGCGTGCGCGCATGCGCGGCCAGCGCCTCGGCCTTGTCGCGCGTGCGCGAATGCAGCCACAGCCGGCGCACGCCCAGTCCGGCGACGAAGGCCTCCAGGTGCGTCAGCGCCTGCACCCCCGCGCCGACGATCAGCAGCTCGCCATCGGGGCGCGCGGCAAAGCGCTGCGCCGCCAGCAGCGACACCGCCGCGGTGCGCCGCCCGGTGACGGTGGGACCGTCGAGCATGGCGATGCGCGCGCCGGTATGCGCATCGGCCACCACCACTTCACCGAGGATGCTGGGCAGGCCGCGTTGCGGATTGCCGGGATGCACGGTGATGTTCTTGGTCATCACCAGCCGGCGATTGCGCGCGGGCATGACCAGCAGCGTGCCCGCCCCCTGCTGCGTGTCGCCGACCGGCAGCGCGATGCGCGGCGGCGCCATGGCGGTGCCGTCGCGCAGTTCGGCCAGCATGTCGGCAATGGCTTGCGCCAGTTCGGGATACGGCAGGCGCGCCGCGGTGGCGGCGGCATCGAGGGCAACGAGGGACATGCGCGGGCTCCTGCGGAATATGTCGAAGCGCCATTATTGCCCACGGCCACCGGCGTTGGCCGCGGCGCGGGTCCGAGCACTTCGATACGAGCCTCAGTGCCGGGCCTCAGTGCCGGGCCGCGGGCCCGGGCGCGCGCACCGAAGCGCCGCGCACTTCGATGCCGATGCGGTCCACCACCTTGCCGGCCGCGTCGAGCAGCTCCACCTGGTGGCGCCCCGGCCAGGGCAGCCATGCCACCTCGCCGCCCCGCCCCAGCGGCTTGCCGTCCATGCGCCAGCTGACCGCGCGTGCCGACTGGCCGGCTACGCCCTGCGCATGGAACCACACCCGCTGCGCGGCCGGCGGCATGTCGGGATCCAGCGCAAACACGGTGCCGTCGGCCGGCGTGGCAATCATGGGCGCGCCCGGGCGCGCCGCGGGCGCCGCCACACTGACCTGCCGGACCGCGGTGCCCGCCAGGAACACTTCATCGCGCGCAGGCTCCAGCCCGTCGTCGAAGCGCAGCGCCACGCGCTCCACCCCGGCGGGCATCGCGGGCGCGAGGCTGGCGCGCGCCTGGTGCAGGACTTCCATCACGTCGTGCCACACCGGGGCCGCGCCCGACACCCCGGACACGTCGCGCATGCTGGCGCCGCTGGCATTGCCGACCCACACGCCCACGGTGTAGTGCCGCGACCAGCCGATGCACCAGTTGTCGCGCATGTCCTTGCTGGTGCCGGTCTTCACCGCGGTCCAGAAGCGCGTGGTGAGCGGGCTGTCGAGGCCGAAGGTGCGGGCGCGGGCATGGCGGTCGGACAGGATGTCGGCGATCACGTAGCTTGCGCCCGCCTGCATCACGCGCGTTGCCGGCACGGCCGGCGCGCCTTGCCGCAAACGCGGCGGCGCGTAGCTGCCGCCATTGGCGAGCGCGCGGTAGGCATTGGTCAGCGCCAGCAGCGACACATCCGCGCTGCCCAGCGCCAGGCTGTAGCCGTAGTAGTCGCCCGCCTCGGTCAGCGGCAGCCCCAGCGCCACCAGGCGCTTGTGGAAGCGGTGCGGGGTCACCATCACCAGCGTGCGCACCGCCGGCACGTTCAGCGATGCCGCCAGCGACGCGCGCAGGCTGACCCAGCCGGCATAGCGGTGGTCGTAGTTCTGCGGCACGTAGAGCCCGCCGCCGACCGGCAGGTTCACCGGCCGGTCATCGAGCAGCGAGGCCGCGGTCAGCCGCTTCTCTTCCAGCGCCTGCTGATACAGGAAAGGCTTGAGCGTCGATCCCGCCTGGCGCAGCGCCGCCGCGTGGTCGACCTGCGCGGCGCCGGACAGCGCGCCGGACGAGCCGACGTAGGCCAGCACGTCGCCGCTGGCGTTGTCGATCACCACCACCGCGCCGTCCTCGACATTGCGTCCGGCCAGTTCGCGCAGGTGGCGGTCCAGGCTGGCCACGGCAGCGCGTTGCAGGCGGGCGTCGAGCGTCGATGCGATGCGCGCGGGCATGGCGGCGCCGGCGGGCAGCTGCGCACGGGTCTCGCTGACCAGGTGCCGCGACAGGTGCGGCGCCAGCTGCCTGAACCCCGCCGACGGCGCGGCCGCCGCGGCGCGCTGCGCCACCGGGCCGGTGCGCAGCAGCGCCAGTTGCGCAAAGCCTTCGAGGCCGTCGCATTCGCGCGGCAGGCGCATCTCGCGCAGGATGCCGCAGGCACGGCTGACCACCTGCGCCGCGCGCGCATTGGGCGCGCGCACCAGCGCCACCGCCAGCGCCGATTCGCGCGCATCGAGCCCCTCGGGGTATTTGCCGAACAGCACCTGCGACATCGCCGACAGGCCCACCAGTTCGCCGCGGAACGGCACCAGGTTGAGGTAGGCCTCCAGGATCTGGTCCTTGCTCCAGCTGCGTTCCAGCACCGCGGCACCGGCCGCCTGCCCCAGCTTCTGCGTAAGGCTGCGGCCCTGCCCCGGCGCGCCCGGGCGGCGCAGGTCTTCATCGAGCAGGCCGGCCAGCTGCATCGTCAGCGTGGAAGCCCCGCGCGTGCGCGTGTTCCACAAATTGGCCCAGGCCGCCGCGGCCACCCCGTGCCAGTCGACGCCACTATGCGCATAGAAGCGCCGGTCCTCCGACAGCACGATGGCGGTGCGCAGCGCGGGCGAGGTGTCGGCCAGCGCCACCCAGTCGCCGCGGCGCGCGCGGAAGTCGTCGCGCACGCGGCCCACCGGCTCGCCGTCGCGGTCCAGCACCACCACGTCGGCGCTGCGCCAGTCGGCGCGCACCTGCGCGAAGCTGGGCAAGGCCGCGGCCGGCGCCGGCCAGGCCAGCGCCACCGCCATCGCAACCAGAGCCAGGCGCCGCGTCATGGCTGCGTGCGTCCCGATACCAGCCCGGCCACCAGCAGCACCTGCGCCGCGGCGTAGGTCCACCAGATGCCCAGCTGGAACGATTCGAATGGCACCAGGAAGCGCGCAATGCCGATCATCAGGTCTGACGCGGCAAAGCACAGCGCCCCCAGCGCCGCCAGCGGCGTCGGCAGGCGCGCCACCAGCGCGCTGCACACCATCGCGGCAAGCACGCCCACGTACAGCGTCACCGGCACGGCGAGCGTGCCGAGGTTGGGCCAGAAGCGGCCCAGCATGGTGCCCGCCACGCCGAGCATGGCGCCGCAGGCAATCAGCCGGTGCGCGCGGGTGTCGCCCGCCAGCGGCACCAGCAGGCGCAGGTAGGCCAGGTGCGCCAGCAGGAAGGCGCCGAGCCCGCCCACGAACGAGAATGACAGCGTCGGCAGCGCCAGCAGGAAATCCCCCAGCGCCGAGCACAGCAGCGCCGTGACCAGCCAGCGGCGCTCGCCGGGGACGCGATGGAACCACGCGGCGCGCGCCAGCAGCACCGCCATCGCCGTCTTCCACGCCGGCTGCATGGCGATATGCCCGGTCAGCGGCGCGCCCTCGGGAAGGTCCAGCGCCACCTGCACCAGCAGCGCGCCGTAGATGAGGCCGGCCATCGCGCCCGCGAGCCACCACTCGCGCACGCGCGCCGGCATCATCATCGCCAGCCAGCTCATGGGCGTGCCCCCACTGCCAGCCGCGCATTGGGCGCCACGCCGAACACGTCGGGCGCGTACATCGCCTCGACCCGCGTGGGCGGCAGCGCGAAGTCGCCGGCATTGTTCAGCCGCACCGTGTATTCGACCGAGACCTTGCCCTTGGGCAGGTAGCCGAAGTACTCGCGATAGGCCTGCGGCGTGCGCTCGACATAGGCCGGCCACGCCGCGCCCTGGCGACGCTCGCCGCGCGCGGCGATGGCCGAGTCGCGGCCCAGGCCGCTGCCCAGGATGGTGGCGCCGGCGGGTACCGGATCGCTGACCACCACCCAGGTCATGTCGGCCTGCGCATCGATCTCCAGCTTGACGCGATAGACGTCGCCGCGCGACCACTTGCCCGGCACCGCCTGCTCCTGCGGCGTCACGGTGCGCTGGATGCGGTAGCCGGCGGCCAGCGGCGCGGTCACCGGCACCGCCGCCATGGCGCGCACCGTGGCCCACGGCTGGCCCGCGCCCGCCTGTTCCACCTGCAGCGTGCCGCCTTCGGCAGCGGCCGGCCATGGCAGGTCGACGCTGCCCTGCGCCACGCCGTCGCTGCGCTGCGCGCGCGCCCAGTCGAAACTGCGCGCGGCGTCGGCGGCATGGCTGATGCTGGCGCGCGTGGTGCCGGCCACCGGCGTCTTTTCGAACGCCTGCGCAAAGCGCGTCACCGCCAGCATGCCCCAGGCATTGGCAGTGGTGGTGCCCCAGGCGCCATGCACCTGGCGTCCGAGCAGCCCTGTGGCCAGTTGCGGCGCATCCTCTTTCCAGCCCGGCAGCTCCGACGCCAGCGCCAGCAGGCGCGCGGCATTCACGTCGCCGCCGGCCATCATCCACCACCAGTTGTCGTTGCGCTCGGTGGAGAACGCCAGGCGCGTGCCCTGCACCGTCAGGCGCGAGCGCAGCAGCTGCTGCGCCTCGGCCAGGCGCTGCTCGCGCTGCGGGATGTCCTGCACGCGCGTCAGCAGCAGGGTCCAGTCCAGCAACGCGGAGGTCGGCCATTGCGCCGGCAGGATCTGGATCGATCCCAGCATGCGCGCCTGCGCATGGCCGGTGCGCGACAGCGCCTCGAGCGCGGCCAGCTTGCGCACCTCCAGATACTGCGTGCCGCCCACCGGCGACCAGCTGTCGCGGCGGATGCGGCCCTCGACGAAGTCCGCCAGGCCGCGCTCCATCTGCGCGCGCTGCGCGTCGGGAATGCGCAGTGCCTGTCCGGCGCGCGCGGCTTCATCGGTCACCGCCAGCAGGTAGGCGGTCAGCACTTCGCTGCCGTAGTCGCTGTCGCTGCTCAGCGGGAAGTAAGAGGCCAGGCCGTTGGCATCGAGGTAGGACGGCAGCTGCGCCATCAGCGCGTCCCAGGCGGCGCTGTCGTTCAGGCCGATGGCTTTCGAGGCGCGCTGCTCCAGACACGTGAACGGATAGTTGCGGAACCACTCGCGCACGCCCGGCATGCCGCCCGCCAGCGACGACTGGAAGTTGACCTGCACCCCGCCGCGCACCTTGCCGGCCGGATCGGCCAGCGCGCCCGGCGGCGCCTTGAGCGGGATCGACAGCGACGGCGCCACCTGCGCCAGCGTGGCCTGCTGCACCGTGACCGGCACCGCCGGCACGATCTGCTGCGACACCTTGATGCGGTCGGAAGCACCTACGGCATCACGTCCACCCGCTTGCTCGCTGGCCTGCACTTCCCACATCACGGTGCCGGTGCGCGCGTAGGCCAGCAGCGCGGGCGCGGTCACGTCCCAGCCAATCTCGCGCGCCTCGCCCGCGGGAATCTGCACGGTCTGCGCCGGCAGGCCCGATTCATTGCCGAGCAGCGTGCCGCGCGCGCTGGCCTGCACCGTCATGGCACGCTTGGTGGTATTGCGCAGCGTGAACATGGCGCGGTAGCGGTCGTCCTCGCGCACCAGCGGCGGCAGGCCGGAAATCACTTGCAGATCCTGCGTGGCGGCGATGGTGGCGCTGCCGGTGCCGAAGCGGCCCAGCCCCAGGTCCGCCACCGCGACGATGCGGAAGCTGGTCAGCGAATCGTTGAGCGGCACCTCCACGCTGGCCCGGCCCTCGGCGTCGAGCTGCACGCGCGGGTTCCACAGCAGCAGCGTGTCGAACAGTTCGCGCGTGGGGCTCTTGCCACCGCCGCCGCCCGCCGGCACCGCCTTGCGCCCGTAGTGGCGGCGCCCGATGATCTCCATCTGCGCGGTCGAGGTTTCGACGCCGTAGCCGCGCCGCTGCAGCATCGCGTCGAGCAGGTCCCAGCTGGTATTGGGCATCAGTTCCAGCAGCGCCTGGTCCACCGCGGCCAGCGCCACTTCGCCGTTGGCGGCGGGCTTGCCGTCGGGCAGCCTGACCTGGATCGCCACGCGCGCCTTGCCGCGCACCGGATAGCTGGTCTTGTCGGGGGTCACGGCGACGTCGAGCCGGTGGCCGGCGTTGCCGACGCGGATCTCGGCCAGCCCCAGCCGGAAGGCCGGCTTGGACAGGTCGACCAGCGCGGTGGGCGCCGCATACTCGCGCCCTTCGCTGCGGAACGCGCGCCACCACTCGCCCGGCTGGCGCCAGCCCCAGGTGAAGAACGAATACCACGGCACCTCGTGCAAGCGCCCGCGCAGGGCCAGCACCGACACGTAGACGTTGGGTCCCCATTCCGGCTTCACCTGCACGCGCACGGTCGGATCGCTGCCGTGCAGCTCCACCACCTGGGTCTGGTAGATGCCTTCACGCTCCACCGCCACCAGCGCGGTGGCGTGGCGGAACGGCATGCGCACCTGGAACACCGCGGTGTCACCCGGCGCGTAGGACTTCTTCTCGGGCAGCAGGTCGATGCGGTCATGGTTCTCGCCGCCGAACCACAGCTCGCCCTGACGCGTGACCCACACCGTCGTGGCGGCCTGCGCGGTGCGGCCGTCCTTGTCGCGCGCATTCGCCACCAGTTCGATCTGGCCGGCCTGCTCCAGCGCCACCTCGCAGCGCGCGCGCCCCTGCGCATCGGTGCGGGTTTCGCACACGGTGCCGAGCTCGCGCGTCTCGGTGCGGTTGTCATAGCGGTAGAAGCCGCCCACCACGCGCTTGCGCGCCGAGGTGGTGATGCGCGCGCGCGCATTGACCTTGACCGGCGCGTCCGCCACCGGCTTGCCGTTGACGTCGAGCACCACGCCATGCACCGCCAGCTTCTGCTTGACCGAGACCCAGTCGTCGGTACGGATGCCGGCCACCACCGCCGCCGGCCATACCGGCACGGTCTGGCGCAGGGTCTGGATCTCGCCGTTGGGATCGGCAAAGCCGGCTTCGAGCACCAGGTCGCGCGGCGCGTCGGTCTTGGGCAGCTTGCGCAGCGTCACGCTGCCATTGCCGTTCTTGTCCAGCGTCAGCGGCAGCTTGTCGGCGACCAGCTGCTGGCCGTCGGCACTGGCATCGCCCTGCTGGTCTTCGTCCATCTCCTCGTCGCCGCCGCTTTCGCGCTGCGCGCGCGGCGGGTTGAACGAGAACTCGTCGTAGCCGGGGAAGCTCACGTGCTTGTCGCGCAGCAGCGCGGACACGCGCACCGGCAGCCCGGCCGCGCCGCCGCCGGACAGATAGTGGATCTCGACCCCGACCGGCAGTTCGGCCGGTGCCACCACGGGCCCGGCCTTTCCTGCCGCCTGCAGCGTGCCGGCCAGCACCGGCAGGCGGAAGGCCTCGACCCGGAAGCTGCCGCTGGTGTAACTGCGCGCGCCGCCGTCGTCCTGGGCGCCCTCGCCCTTCTGCGTCTCCAGCTCGACCGTATAGACCCCGAGCTTGGCCGCCGCGGGCACCTGGAAGGTGCTTTCCGCGCTGCGCCCGCCGGTCGCGGTCTGGCGCCATTGCAGCGGCAGCTCGTAGCTCTGGCCGCTGCCTTCATGGCGGATAGTCACGCGCGTGGGCAACGGACGGCTCGCCGGCGGCAAGGCAAAGCCCTGCGCGGTCTCGGCGCGGATCAGGTGCTTCATCGACACGGTTTCGCCGGCGCGCAACAGGGTGCGGTCGAAGATGGTGTGGGCGCGCACGGTGGGCGTGGCGCTGGTGTCGGTCGGCACGTTGAAGCGCCAGCTCTCGATGCCGCGGTTCCAGTCCGACATCACGAAGGCCATGTCGGCCTTGCCACGCGCCTGCGGGTGCGTGGCCGCGATGCGGGCGGAAACGAAATAGCCCGACAGGCCATTCTGGTCGCACGCGCTCTCGGGTGCCGCGGCGAGTTTGGCAAAGCGTGCCACACCGCTGGCATCGGTACGGCCTTCGCCCAGCAGGCGCCCGCTGCAGTCGCGCACCGCCACCGCGGCGTCGCGCACCGGCTTGCCGTCGTCCAGCGCGGTGACCCAGGCCACCCCGCTGCGGCTGCCGTCATCCTCGTTGCCGCTGCTGCGGCCCAGCTTGAAATGCACGCCCAGGTTGGTGACCAGCGCCGCGGTGCGCACGTACATCGGCGCGCGCTTGCCCAGCAGCGCCTCGCCCAGCATCGGCGAGGCGATCTCGACCACATGGAAGCCCGGCTCCGGCAACGGGATGCCGACCACCTCGAACGGCCGCGGCGCATCGCCCGAAGGCTTGGGCACCGCCAGCTTCTGCACGCCCGGGGCCCGCTCGAGCAGCGACACCGAACGGGTTTCGATCGACACCGCGTTGCGCGGATTGTTGACGCGGTACGGCGAGCGGCCCGCCAGCACGGCGTCGAGCTCGCCGCGCGTGTAGCTGGCCTCGTGCAGGCGGCGCACCAGGCCCAGCCACTGCATCACGGCGGCATCGTCGTCGACGCGCAGCTTCATCACGGTGCCGGCCCGGGCCTGCACGCCGCGCACGGCAAGGTCGGCTTCGACATTGCGCAGCGTGACCGGCAGCAGCGGCGGGTAGTCTTGCGCCGGCTTGCCGCGCGGCAGCTCGCCGAAGCGCTCCACCACGCCGAACGGCGCCGCGGCAAACTTGGCCAGCGGCGGCATCGCGGCCGTGGCCACCTTGAGCGGGAACAGGTCGGCATTGGCCAGCGCGCGGCCACTGTCGTCCTGCAGCTTGCGCGGCACTTCGATGGTGAACTGCGCCTTCTCGGCGAACGGCGCGGCAAAGGTGAGCGCGCTGACGCTGGCGTCGGGCGCCAGGTCGGGATCGAACTGCGGCGCGCGCGGACCCGACGGCGTCTTCAGCACCACGCTCTCGGCCAGCTTGCGCGGCACCGGCGCGGAAAACGTCACCGTCATCGGCCGCAGCGGCGTGCAGGGCGACTGCGCATGTTCGCGCTCGCAGCTGAAGCTGGCGGTAAACGGTTCGCGCACGGTGTAGTCGAAGCGGCGTTCCTCGCGCGTGGCTACGCCGGACGGCGTGGCAATGCCGGCGCCCAGTACCAGCTGCACGCGCGCCGCGGCGGGCAGCCGCTGCTGGCACGCAAGCAGGTGCACGGCGTCGGGCGCCGGCTTGGCGAGGCGGTCCCAGCGGATCGCCTCGAGCACGGTCTCGCGCTCCTTGCCGGCCAGCAGCCGCACCGGAATACGCTCGCCCAGCCCCTGCGCCTGGCACCAGGCGTGCTCGCGCAGCGAGGCCGCGGTGGCGGCGCCGTTGAAGCGCAGCGCGAAGACCTGGTCTTCCTCGATCTCGCCGCCGGAGGGCCGGCTCGAGACCACGGTCGGGCCGCCGGTCTCGAAGCGGTATTCCGCCTTGCCGGCATAGGCATTGCCGGCCTCGCTGCGCAGCCCGGCGCGCATGCGCACGGTGCAGCGCACGCCGGGCGGCAGGTCGCCGGCGAAGTCGTAGACCCAGTTCCTGGCGTCGATCCAGCGGGCCTGGCCGCTGGTGCTGGCGCCGGTACAGGAAACCGCCGCGGGCGCCGTGGCCTGGACATCGCCCATCGGCACCATGGCTTCGTCGAAGCGGATCGCCACCTGCCGCACCTGGCCCACCGTGCCTTCCGGCGAGAAACGGCTCACCTGCGCGGCCAGTGCGCCGCCAGCCAGGCTGGCCAGCGCGGCCGCCAAGGCCACCGTCGCAGAGGCCCGCGCCAGGTGCGATTGCTGTAGCGAACTGCCAAGACCCCGATCGGCTCGGGCGACGATTCCCTTCATCCTGCCATCCTCCGTTCCCGCCACGTTTGCGGCACCCGGCGAGGGTGACACGCACGCCACAAGAGCGCAAGACCGGCACGCACCGGCAACGCGCTGCGGCAAGCGTTTCAGCGCAGGTGCGACAGCGGCAGCGGCCCCTCGCACTTGATCGCGGTCAGCACGATATTCGACCGGACGCTTTCGACGCCGGGCACGCGCATCAGCCGCTTCATGGTGAATTCGGCCAGCGTGGGCAGGTCCGGCACCACCACGCGGATCAGGTAGTCGGCCTCGCCGGCGACGGAATAGCACTCCTGCACCTCTTCCAGCAGCAGGATCTCTTCGCGGAAGCGCTCGATGATGGTGTCGCCGTGATGCGCCAGCTTGACGCTGACAAAGACCACCACGCCCAGCCCCAGCGCCTGCGACGACAGGCTGACGCGGTAGCCGGTGATGACCCCGTCGGCTTCCAGCCGCGCCAGCCGGCGCCCGACCTGGCTGGGCGACAGGTGCACGCGCTCGGCCAGCTGCTGGTGCGTGGTGCGGCCGTCGGCCTGCAGCGCGCTCAGCAGGGCCAGGTCATACGCATCGAGGGAAACACTATGGGCCGCCATACACAAATCCCGCATATCCGAATCTACGAATGCGCATTATATGCATGATCCCGCTAAATCGAGCGGACTATGCGGACAGATTGCGGCTTCCGGCGCCTAAACTACGCAGTAAATCCGCATCCATGCTGGCGCCGACGCAGCCAGCGCGCATTCCAAGGAGACACCAGCAATATGTCCATCGCCATGGCCACCGAAGCCCCCGGCGCCTTCCAGGGCACCCTGACCGACAAACTCAAGGAACAGTTCGACGCCGGCCTGCTGTCCGGCCAGGAACTGCGCCCGGACTTCACCATTGCCCAGCCGGTGCACCGCTACACCAGCATCGACCACGCCATCTGGCGCAAGCTGTACGAGCGCCAGGCCGAGATGCTGCGCGGCCGCGTCAGCGACGAATTCCTGCAGGGGCTGGCCACGCTGGGCATGGAAAAGGACCGCGTGCCGGATTTCGACCAGCTCAACGAGACCCTGATGCGCGCCACCGGCTGGCAGGTCGTGGCCGTGCCCGGCCTGGTGCCCGACGAGGTCTTCTTCGAGCACCTGGCCAACCGCCGCTTCCCGGCCAGCTGGTGGATGCGCAAGCCCGAGCAGCTCGACTACCTGCAGGAGCCGGACTGCTTCCACGATGTGTTCGGCCATGTGCCGCTGCTGATCAACCCGGTCTTTGCCGACTATATGGAAGCCTACGGCAAGGGCGGCCTGAAAGCGGCGGGGCTGGGCGCGCTGGAAATGCTGTCGCGGCTGTACTGGTACACCGTCGAGTTCGGCCTGATCCGCACCCCGCAAGGGCTGCGCATCTATGGCGCCGGCATCTTGTCGAGCCAGGGCGAGTCGATCTACAGCCTTGACTCGGCCAGCCCCAACCGGATCGGCTTCGACGTGCGCCGCATCATGCGCACGCGCTACCGCATCGACACCTTCCAGAAGACCTATTTCGTGATCGACAGCTTCGAGCAACTGTTCGACGCCACCCGCCCGGATTTCGCGCCGCTGTACGAAGCGCTGCGCGCGCAGCCGACGCTGGGCGCAGGCGACATCGCCGAGGGCGACCAGGTGCTCAACGCCGGCACCCGCGAAGGCTGGGCCGATACCGAAGACATCTGACGCGGCGCGCGCTCGACCCCGGCGCGGCCCTGCCCCATTCCCCACTTTGTGAAACAATGCCGGCATGCCCGCCGCCACGGCGCGGGCGGGCCGGCTGTCCGCATGGTGCGCCTTCTCCGCACTGCGCGACCTTCGTTTTTTCCAAGAACCAGATCGAGCCCACCATGACCCCTCTGTCCCCGCAAGCCCGTGCCACGCTGCTCGCCGAACTGCCCGGCTGGACCACCGTTGCCGACCGCGATGCGATCTTCAAGCGCTTTACCTTCCACGACTTCAACGCCGCCTTCGGCTTCATGACGCGCGTGGCGATCCAGGCCGAGAAGGCCGACCACCACCCGGAATGGTTCAACGTCTACAACCGGGTCGACATCACGCTGTCGACGCACGACGCCAACGGCCTGACCCAGCGCGACATCGACCTGGCCCACTTCATCGAGCGCGCCGCCGACGCGGTGACCAACTGACCGGCGGGCCGCGGCGGTGGCTGTAGGCTAACCGTAAGGAAGCCGGGGGCGGCGCCTAGTACAATCTGCGGCAGGCCCGCACCGCCGTGTGCGCTGTGCGGCCTTTCTCTGCCAGCCATGCCCAACGTCCTTCCCGAGCTGCCGCCATGCGTATCCTGCTGATCGAGGACGACCGCCAGATTGCCAGCGGCGTCGAAGCCGGCCTGTCCCGCGCCGGCCACCAGGTACGCGTCGTCCACGACGGCGTCTATGCCACCGAACACCTGCTGCGCGAGCAGCACGACCTGGTCATCCTTGACCTGGGCCTGCCCGGCATCGACGGCATGACCCTGCTGGCGCGTTACCGCGCCCGCAACCGCACCACCCCGGTCATCATCCTGACCGCGCGCGACGAGCTCGAAGACAAGCTCTCGGGCCTGAACGCCGGCGCCGACGACTACCTGATCAAACCCTTCGCCCTGCCCGAGCTGGAAGCGCGCGTGCGCGTGCTGCTGCGCCGCAGCCAGCATGGCGAGGCCGCGCCCGAGCGCGACGTGCGCCTGGGCCGCCTGCGGCTGTCGGGCAACGACCGCCGCATGTTTATCGACGCGCGTCCGCTGGAGCTGTCGCCGCGCGAGTTTGCGGTGCTGGAGCTGTTGCTGCAGCGCCAGGGCCGCGTGGTCAGCAAGGCCCAGCTGCAGGACCACCTGGCCACCTTTGCCCATCCCGCCGGCGAGGGCGGCGATACCGTCGGCGACACCGCAATCGAGGTCTACGTGCACCGCGTGCGCAAGAAGCTCGAGGACAGCGACGTCGAGATCGTTACCGTGCGCGGCTTCGGCTACCTGCTGCAGATCCGCGCCGGACAATGAAGCCGCTCCGGCCGCCGCGGTTATCCCATACGCGGCCCTGTCCTTCGGACTAGCTGGCAATGTGGCCTCGCTCCCGCACCTCCTCCCGCACCTCCTCCCGCGTTTCCTGGCGCACCGCCTCCCGCATCGCAACGCGGAACGTGCCCCCGTCGTCCGCTGCGGCTGGCGCCGACCCTGCGCCCGCGGCGACGCGCCAGGCCTCCCGCTCCGGCTCCAATATCAGCCTGCGCGTGCACCTGCTGCGCGCGCTGGCCACGCCGCTGTTTGCGCTGGTGCTGACCAGCGGCTCGCTGTCTTACTGGCTGGCGGCGCACTACACCACGCAGGTGTTCGACCGCGCGCTGTACGGCGTGGCCAACAACATCGCCCAGCAGATCCGCATCGCCGGCCCGCGACTGGAGCAGGACATCCCGATGATTGCGCAGACGCTGGTCGAGGCCGAGGGCACCGATCGCATCTACTGGCGCATCCACGGTCCCGACGGCCTGATCGGCGGCATGGATACCTGGCTGGGCTATGGCACCGGCCAGACCTCGCTGCACGATGCGCGGCTGTTCTACGCCTGGTTCAGCGGACGCCAGGTGCGCGCGGTGCGGCTGCCGGTGATGCTGCCCAGCGCCGCGGTCGACGAGCTTGGCACCAGCGAGGCCGGCAAGCCCGCGCGCGGGCCCATCGTGGTGGAAGTGGCGGAACTGCTGGACCGGCGCGAGACCGCCGCCAACGAGATCCTGCTATCGGTGTCGGTGCCGCTGATCCTGCTGCTGCTGGTCGGCAGCCTGATCCTGTCGCACGTGCTCAAGGAAGAA
Organism: Cupriavidus alkaliphilus; assembly: GCF_014191175.1. NCBI lineage: Bacteria > Pseudomonadati > Pseudomonadota > Betaproteobacteria > Burkholderiales > Burkholderiaceae > Cupriavidus > Cupriavidus alkaliphilus. The sequence goes on from NZ_JACHWE010000009.1 coordinate 27,874, forward strand.
CTGGTGCCGCTGCAGATCCTGGCCGACAAGCTCAACCGCCAGACCGCGCGCTCGCTGGCGGCGCTGGACGAAACCCAGGTGCCGGCCGAGGTAGCGCCGCTGATCCGCGGCCTGAACGCGCTGCTGGCGCGGCTGCGCGACGCACTCGACGCGCAACGCAAGTTCATTGCCGATGCCGCGCACCAGCTGCGCACGCCGCTGACCGCCGTCAAGCTGCATGCCGACCGGGCACAGACCGCCGATTCGCTGGAAGTGGCCCGCCATGCGCTGCGCGAGGTGCAGACCGCGGCCGACCGCGCCGTGCGCCTGTCCAACCAGTTGCTGTCCCTGGCGCGGGCCGAGCCCGGGCTGTCGCTGGAGCGGCTGGGGCCGGTGGAGCACTTCGACCTGGCCGAGCTGGCCTTTGAGACCGGCGCCGAATGGGTGCCGCAGGCGCTGGCGCGCCGCATCGACCTGGGCTTCGAGATCCTGCCCGGTCCCACCTTCACCGGCAGCGCGCCGGCGGTCGTGCGCGGCAACCGGCTGCTGATGCGCGAGGCGCTGTCCAACCTGATCGACAATGCGGTGAAATACGTGCCGTCGGGCGGGCGCATCACGGTGCGCGCCGGCGGCGAGGCCATGGGCCACCGCGGCATGGCGGTGGTGATGGTCGAAGACAACGGCCCCGGCATCCCGCCGCAGCGGCGCGAGGAAGTGTTCAAGCGCTTCTTCCGCGGCGACCGTGCCCCCGAGCCCGGCGGCGGCCGCGCCGACCAGGCCGGCGGCGCCGGCCTGGGGCTGGCCATCGTGCATGAGATCGTGACCCTGCACCACGGCACCATCCGCATCGAGGACGTGCCGCCCGCTCCGGGCACGGCGACACAAGCCACCGCCACGGAAAGCACGCCCGAGCGGCGCGCGGTGATGCGCTTCGTGATCCGGATCCCCTGCGAGCCGGCAGGGTCGGTGGCCTGAACCCGCTGCTGCGCGGGCGGCGGCCTTATTTGGCCTTCTTTTTCTTTTCCTTCGGCGCCAGCATGGTGCCGCGGCATTGCGGGCTGCCGCAACGGCACTCGAATTCCTTCTTCAGCTTGGCGGTATAGCGCGCGTCGATCACCAGGCCGTAGTCATAGAACAGCTCCTCGCCCTGGGCAATGTCGCGCAGCGCGTGGATAAAGACGCGGCCCTTCTTTTCGCGCGCCTCGCAGTTAGGCTCGCAGGCGTGGTTGATCCAGCGCGCGCGATTGCCGCCGTACTTGGCGTCGATGACGCTGCCGTCGTCCAGGCTGAAATAGAAGGTGTGGTTGGGATCGCTGGGATCGTGCGGATGGCGCTCCAGCGCCTTCTTCCACGAGATGTGCTCGCCCTTGTACTCGATCACGCGCTCGCCCTCGGCAATCGGCGCGATGGCATAGACGCCCTTGCCGTGCACGCCTGACTGGCGCACCTCGATCCGGTCGCTCGCCGTTTTCTTGCTGCCCTCGCCCGCTGCCTTGCGCTTTGCCTTGTCCGCCATTTGCCTGTCCGTGCTTTCGCCTGTTGTGCCTGGGTGGCCGGTGCCGGCCGCCCCGCGCGATCGGGGATGATACCGGGGCGGCCGCGACACGTATACGTAGCAACACATCCCGGCATGACAGCAACCGGCCCAAGCAGACGTATACGCCCGACCTCACCCGGTGGCCGCAACCGGTATACGTCGCGACCGTTTACCACCCGGCATGTGGATAACCGCGCCCCGATCTGTGGACAAGCACGCGGATTGGGTGTGGGCTGCCTGGGGCTGGCGTGGGGATGCCTCGGGCATAAGTCGGAGGGGGTTCGGCTCGCACCTCATCCATTGGGCTGAGTCTTCCACCTCGGCCAACATTCGATGAGACCACTTCTCGTTTACGTAAACCCTTGAAGGCAAAGATGTTTACGGGGTTTTCCACAGCGGCTGCGGGTGTTTACCTACTACTACTATCTGTATACATGAAAGAAAAAGGTAAACCGAAAGAACGATCCGGATCCCTGGCATCGTCCGAAAGGCGACAGGCGTAAACGGCGGGTTTGCGAGAGACTTTCTGTTTGCCCGTTCGGGCGGTGCGTATACCGGCGACGTATACCGGGCGGCAAGACCGCAATCGCCGCGGTATACGCGGATGGCGGCTGATCACGGTTCAGTGCGATGGCCGAGGGCTCCATGCATGCGCCGAATAACGCCGGGCAAGGCTGGCTGTGGGGCTGACCAACACATGCACCATAGTGCAGTTGGCTGCGTTGCAGCCCGTAGGGTGCCTCCAGTCCGTTCGAGAGCTCGGGGGTGCCCGTACCCTCCCGGCGGATCTGAGGGCTGTCAGCGGCCTTCTGAAGGCGCCTGGCACGGGGGTATACCGTGCCACGCCAATCGCGCCAGCCCAGTCGGCCGACGTACGGCATTTGCCGCGCATTTGCCATTTACGCCGCTATTCCGCCGACAGCGGACTCCTCTCCAGCAACGTCGATTTGCCTCCAGCCCCGTGCTGGCGCGGCCTCGCGGAAACTGCCAGGTAACAATCTGTTCCCGGTGCGCCTTGTCCGACACGGTATCATGTGGCCCGCGGCGTCTTTGCCGGAGCGGTGCCAGCCTGGCCGCCCGGCATGGGACGCCTGTGTTTTATCAACTCGATACGGAGTGAAGCATGACGAAAACCGAACTGATCGACGCTATCGCAGCCGGGGTGGACGGTCTGACCAAGGCCAAGGCGGAACAGGCACTCAACGTGACCCTGTCGGCCATCATGGACGCAGTGGCCAAGGGTGACACGCTGAGCCTCATCGGCTTTGGCACGTTCAGCAAGGGCGAGCGTGGCGAGCGCATGGCGCGCAACCCGCGTACCGGTGAAGAAATCAAGGTCGAAGCCGCCAAGACCGTGAAGTTCAAGGCTGGCCAGAAGTTCAAGGACGCTGTCAACCAGTGATCCTGACGGGCTGCACTGCAGAGCCCGGCATTGCCTGACCCCGCCATGCCGCCGCCCCGGTGCCCGAGGGCGCAGGCGCGCGCCAGGCGGGGGACGTTATCCACAGTCGTGATCTGAATATCCTGCAGTATCCGCCGCATCGCCTGCTGCGCGCCTGGGCGATGGCGCGCCAAAGTCTTCCAACAGGCGTCCAGCCTTGGCCAGAACTCGCCATGCCGGGCGCCGTGCCATGTGGGGCCAACATGCTTGCCCGTCCGCAGCACCGCAGATCTCCACAGCGTTATGCACAACGCTTTCCACAGCCGATTCCACAGCGTTCTCCACAGGCGCCCACCCCGCCGCTGCCGCTGCGCACCGCCTGCGCGGCCGCGCTGCTGGCGCTGCTGAGCGCCTGCACCACGGTCAGCGAACCGGCCCGCCCGCAGGCACGGGCCCTGCAGGACAGCGAGCGGCCGGTGACGAGCCCGGGCGCCACGCCGCGCGAGCGCATCGTCGAGATCGCCACCCAGGAATGGGCTCGCTGGGGCGGGCAGGTGGTGCGGCTGGGCCGCGACGACAGCTCTTGCGTAACCTACAGCCCGGTGCCGGCGCCGGAATTGCCATCTGAGTTGCCCCCCGAGCTGCCGCCGGCGTCCCCGACCGACGCCGCAGCGCCCGCCGTGGCCACCACCGACACCGAGTCCAAGACCAACGGCAACCCGCCGCCGGCAGCCAGCTGCCTTTCTTTCCCGGACGGCACCGGCATGGAGGCCACGCCGCTGGGCTGCACGCTGGTGCGCCGCTACTGGGGCATCGTCGGCGAAGCGCCCAGCTGCAGGCAGGTCACGCAGGGCGCCTGGGCCTGGTCGGCGGTCTTTGTGTCATGGGTGCTGCGCAAGGCGGGCCTGGACGAGCGCCAGTTCCTCACCGGCCAGTCGCACTCGATGTACGTGGTCGATGCCCGCGACGGGATCCTGCCGCGCCCGGCATTCCGCATCGAGCCCGTACCCGCGATGCCCCGCCCCGGCGACATCATCTGCGCCGGCCGCGGCCGCGACCGCTATCTCGAGGACATCGCGGAAATCGGTTTCGGTACCACGCCGATGCATTGCGACATCGTGGTCGCCGTGGATCCGGCCGCGCGGGTGGTGCGCGCCATCGGCGGCAACGTCCAGCAATCGGTATCGATGGAAGAGATCGAGCTGGGCGACTCGGGCCGGCTCGACGGGATCACCAACTCGCATATGCCTTGGCTGCTGGTGATGCGCAACGACCTGCAGTAGATCGGATTATCGATGCGATTTATCAGCGAACGGTCATTTATTCGCTACTGATAAATCGTATAAATAAAAAGGGTCAGTCGAACAATTCCAGCTGCGCGGTATCCCGGTCGCTCGTGCCCACCCCAACGCCCAGCAGCCGAACCGGCAAGCCCCGGCGCGCATGGCCCTCGGCCAGCAGCCGTGCATAGACGTTGCGGTCCGGGGCATGGCCGCGGCATTCCACCGTGGTCTGCCGGAAGTCCGAGAAGCGCAGCTTTACCGTGAGCTTGTCGATGGTGTCGTGCGCCTGGGCGCGCGCAATGCGCGCCTCCAGCAAGGCGATCAGCGGTTCCAGCTCGGCCAGGCAGGCCTGCAGGTCGGGCAAATCGTCGGCATAGGTCTCTTCCACGCTGATCGACTTGCGCTCGCGCTCGGGCGTGACCGCGCGCTCGTCGACGCCGCGGCACAGCTTGTACAGCCGCGCCCCGAACACGCCGAACTCGCGATGCAGGCGGTCCGGCGACCACGGCCGCAGGTCGCCGCAGGTCTCGGCCCCGAGCCGGCGCAGCTTGGCCGCGGTGACCTTGCCCACGCCATGGATGCGCTCCACCGGCAGCGCGGCGACAAAGGCATCGACCGCGGCCGGCCTGACCACGAACAGGCCGTCGGGCTTGTTCCAGTCGCTGGCGATCTTGGCGACGAACTTGCTGGGGCCGACGCCGGCCGACACGGTCACCCCGACTTCGTCCCGCACGCGCTGGCGGATCTCTTCGGCGATGCGGGTGGCGCTGCCGCCATGGTGCGTGCACAGGCTGACATCGAGGTAGGCCTCGTCGAGCGACAGCGGCTCGACCAGTGCGGTGTATTCACGGTAGATCGCAAAGATGCGGCGCGAGACCTCGCGGTACTTGTCCATCGCAGGACGCACGATCAGCAGGTCCGGACAGCGCTTGAGCGCCTGCGCCGACGCCATCGCCGAACGCACGCCGTAGGCGCGCGCCTCGTAGTTGCAGGTGGCGATCACCCCGCGCCGGTCGGGCGCGCCGCCCACGGCCATCGGCCGGCCGCGCAGCGACGGGTCGTCGCGCATTTCGACCGAGGCGTAGAAGCAGTCGCAGTCGCAATGGATGATCTTGCGCTGGACCGCGGCAATGGCTTCAGGCGGGGCGGACATGGAGGCCGGGATGAGGAGCGGCTAGCCGAAGATTATCCGCGGCATGAATGGCTGATATCGGTTTTCACGTCGTCTCATTGATCGATTGAATGCTGGCGGGCTTCTGCCGTGCATTCATCCACACCCCTTCGGCCGCATACAAGGCCAGCGACAGCCAGATCAGCGCGTACCCCACCTGCTTCTGCGCCGGGAACGGCTCGTGCCACAGCCACACGCCCAGCAGTAGTTGCAGGGTCGGACCGGTGTACTGCAGCAGGCCCAGCAGCGACAGCGGAATGCGCCGCGCGCCGGCGGCGAAGAACAGCAATGGCACCGCCGTCACCGGCCCCGCCAGCAACAGCAGCCACTGCGTACCCGGCGCTGCGTGGGCAAAGCTGTCCTGGCCGGTGGCGAACAGCCAGCCCAGCGCCGCCGCGGCCAGCGGGAACAGCAGCAGCGTTTCCAGCGACAGCCCTTCCAGCGCGCCCAGCGCACCGGTCTTGCGCAGCAGCCCGTAACCGCCAAAGCTGGCGGCCAGGCCCAGCGCGATCCACGGCAGCTGCCCCGCCGCCACCGTCAGCCAGGCCACGCCGGCCGCCGCCACCGCGATCGCCAGCCATTGCACCCGGCGCAGGCGCTCATGCAGGAACACCACGCCGAGCAGCACGCTGAACAGCGGATTGATGAAATACCCCAGGCTGGCGTCGACCACGCGGTTGGCCGACACCGCCCAGATATAGAGGAACCAGTTGGCGCATAGCAGCGCCGCGCTGGCGGCAAACGACAGCAGCAGGCGCCGGTCCCTGACCACCTGGCCCAGCCACGCCCACTGGCGGCGCCAGGCCAGGATCAGGCCCAGGAAGACCAGCGACCACACCATCCGGTGCAGCAGGATCTCCGTGGGGGCGATACCGGGAAGCGACTTGATGTAGAGCGGGAGCAGGCCCCAGATGAGGTACGCCAGCAGGGCGTAGAGAATGCCGAGTTGCATAAGGTTTTCCGATCGATGCCGGCGATTCTACCGGGGCCGCGCCATCCCCGCCGGTGCGCGCCGCGTGCGGCCGCCGCCAATAAAAAACCCCATGCTCCCGAAGGATCATGGGGTTTGCGGCGGGCCCGGTTGCCCGGGCGCCACGCGGCTTACAGCTTGCGCGCGAAGCTGAACTGGGCGAAGCCCTGCTCGGCCACGTTGAACCAGGCGGCCTGGTTGTTGCGGAACACGCGCCAGTCGTCGTAGATCTTCTTGAACGACGGGTTCTTCGCGGTTTCGTCGGCGTAGGACTCCTGGGTCGCCTTGAAGCACGCTTCCATGATCTCCTTGGAGAACGGACGCAGCTTGACGCCGTTTTCCAGCAGGCGTGCCAGCGCCTGCGGGTTGACCGTGTCGTACTTGGCCGTCATGGCGGTGTGCGCCTCGATAGTGGCGGTTTCCAGCGCGCGCTTGTACAGCGCGGGCAGCTTCTCGAACTCGCTGGCCGAAGCGTAGAACGACAGCTGCGCGCTGCCTTCCCACCAGCCCGGATAGTAGTAGTACGGGGCCACCTTGTAGAAGCCCAGCTTCTCGTCATCGTACGGGCCCACCCACTCGGCCGCGTCGATGGTGCCCTTCTCCAGCGCGGGGTAGATGTCGCCGCCGGCAATCTGCTGCGGCACCACGCCCAGGCGCGACAGCACCACGCCGGCAAACCCGGCGATGCGGTACTTCAGGCCCTGCAGGTCGGCCACGGTCTTGATTTCCTTGCGGAACCAGCCGCCCATCTGCGCGGTGGTGTTGCCGCCCAGGAAATTGACGACGTTGTATTCCTTGAAGAACTCGCGCATCAGCTTCATGCCGTTGCCCTGCAGCATCCAGGCATTCTGCTGGCGCGTGGTCAGGCCGAACGGCACGGTGGTGTCGAAGCACAGCGTCGGGTTCTTGCCAAAGTAGTAGTAGCCGGCGGTGTGGCCGATCTGCACGGTGTTGTTCTGCACCGCGTCCAGCACCTGCAGGCCCGGCACGATTTCGCCGGCGGCGAAGACCTTGATGTTGAACTTGCCGTCGGTCAGTTCGCGGACCCGGGCCGACAGCGTCTCGGCGCCGCCGAAGATGGTGTCGAGCGACTTGGGGAAGCTCGAGGCCAGGCGCCATTCCACGGCGGGGTTGCTGCCCACTACGGCCGGCGCGGCCGGGCCGCTGGCGGCGACAGGCGCTGCCTTCTCTTCACCCTTGCCGCACGCGGCCAGTGCCCCGGTGGCAGCCACGGCCGACGCTTTCAACAGAAAGGAACGACGTTCCATCTCCACTTCTCCTCTTATAGATATTGATTCGGATGCGGGCGCACGGCTTGCATGAGGCCGCGCGCCGGACCGTGACGCACCGGCCGCCGGGGTACGGCGGCCTGCGCAGCGCAGTGCCTGTGGCGAACGGGCACGGCGGCGTGCCCTGCATGCCGGACGCTGGAACCGCGCCCACGGCCGAGGGCTGTCTTACCCGAAAGACAAGCCAGCCGATTATAGCGGTGGCCCTTTCGGCACGGGGCCCCGCGCAAGTGCGGGTTTTCGCTAGTCGATTGCGCCATTTCCGCTGTTTTTCGTATTGTGAGACGCCGCACGCTGTGATGGATTTTGTAACCCGGCTTGCGGTCAAATGGTCTCGGCTGATAAAAAACAGTCCCGCCTCCGGAGCCCTGCCTGCCGGATATCGTGGTTGCCCGCTGAATTGCCTCGTTGCCGTACCAATTGCCCGCCTGTTCTCGTCGACTCCCCCTGAAGCCGCCCGGCGCTTGCGCAGGCCGCCGCGTGCCGCTGCGCCGCCTCGGCTTTGCCGTGCTGGCTGCCTGGGGTCTGGCGGCATGCGCGCAGACCGGTGCCCCGGTGACGGGCGCTGACGAATCCGCGGCAGCCTTGCAGCCGCCGCGCATTGCGCCGCGGCCGGCGGTGCCGGCAACGGTCACCGCGTCAGTGGCGGCGCCAGGCATACCGGCGGCAGCGCCGGCAGCGGCGACCGCCGCAACGGCAGCATCGCCCGCGCCGGCCACCACCGAAGACCCGCTTGCCGCGCTGATCGCCGGCGAAGCGGCGCCCGCGGCGAGCGTCACCGTACCCGCTTCGGCGGACACCAGCATTGCCGCGACCCCGCCGCCGGTCGATCCCGATTTCGTCGGCCCGCCCGAACCTCCGGCCCCGCCGCCACCGCCGCTGGTGCTGTTCCCGCCCAGGCTTGGCGAATTCCAGGCCGAGGCGTCCCCTGCCCCGGCTCAAGGTGCTGCGGACGCCGGCACCCCGTCGGACGCGCCGCCGGTATTGCATTCCCACCTGCCCGCCGAAGACCCGGCGGGCGATTCCGTGTGGCGCCTGAGCTACAGTGGCCGCGCTGCGGTCGAGGATCGCCCGTCCACCATGCGTGCCTGTCCCGGTGGCGCGCTGTCCACCGGCATCGGCAGCGGGCTGGCCTGCCGCAGCGCGGGCGAGGTCCGGATCCGCGAGTCGGTGCTGGACCTCGACGGCGGCGCCCAGGTGATGCTGATCGCGCAGGCGCGCGGCACCGATGCCACTACCGTCAATGGCCGCCCGGCGGCGATCGATCCCTATGCGCTGGTGCCGCAGTTCTATACGGCGGTGAGCGGCCTGGCGGTGCTGGACGGCGCCACCATGTGGGCCGGCCGGCGCGACAACGCGCCGTTCCTGATGTCGTCCGGGCTGTTGCCGCCGAACTCCACGGCGATGCGCTTCGGCGTGGACAACGCCAAGCTGGTTGGCGATATCGGCCTGAACTACCAGTACACCGCGCGCGCCGACCAGAACGGACAGAACCTGCCCAGCTACCACTCGCTGCGCACTGCGCCGATCCCCACCAATGAACAGGGTTCGGTCCAGCTCGGCTTCACGCGGGTGGAAGCGCAGCCGCTGGTGGAGGACTCCGGCGGAGCGTGGTGGGCTTCGGCGCTGCACGAGCAGAAAGGCGTGCTGTTCGGCACCAACCGGCTGGGGTTGCAGTTCGGCTCGGGTTCGCGCAATGCCATGACCGGCTATACCGGCATGGGACCGTCACTGTCGCGCACGCGTGTGGCCGACTCGATCGAATGGAAGAGCCGCTGGGGGCTGAGCGGCGCCGTCGAGCAGAGCCTGCAGTTCGACCGTTCGCCGGTCGGCACGCTCCAGTGGACCACCACGCGGCTGCGCCCCGCCTACGTGGCCAGCAGCCAGTTCCGGCTGAACTTCGAGGTGTCGCACGACCAGATCTCGTCCGGCTTCGGCGTCAGCGGCCAGCGCACCGCACTGACCGTGGCGCCGACGCTGACGCTGGGCAAGTCGGCCGGGAATGCCAACCTGCGCGCCTTCTACACCTACAGCCGCGCCAGCGACGTGGATGGCATCGGCTACACCGCGCCGGCCGACGCGTGGGCCTCGCAGCCGAGTGGCTCGATCTTCGGCGTGCAGCTCAATCGGCGCTGGTAGTTGCGCTGGTAGGGCCGCTCAGGGTACCGGCCGGCGCCGGTGCCACCGCGGCGGGTTTGCGCAACAGCCAGTGGAACAGCAGCGTGGCCGCCAGCCCGCCGCCGATCTGCGCCAGCACGAAGCCCGGCACGTCCTGCGGCCGGATCCCGGTGAAGGTATCGGTCAGCGCGCAGGCCAGCGTCAGCGCGGGATTGGCGAACGAGGTCGATGACGTAAACCAGTAGCCCGCGGTGATATAGCCGGCCACCACGAACGGCACCAGTTGCGGGCGGCTGCGCAGCGTGCCGATGCCCACGCCGACCAGGCCGAAGGTCGCCACGAACTCGCTCCACCACATCGAGGCGCCAGTGCGGCTCTGCGCCGACCACGCCAGTGCCGGCTCGCCGAACATGGCATGCGCCGCAAGCACGCCGCAGACACCGCCCGCCAGCTGCACCAGCACGTAGCGCAGCGCATCGCGTGGGGCCAGTGTGCCCTGCACCAGCGCCGACAAGCTCACCACCGGGTTGAAATGCCCGCCCGAGACGGGCCCCAGCGACACCAGCAAGGCCACCAGCCCGGCGCCGGTGGCGAGCGAGTTCGCCAGCAGCGCGAGCGCGGTGTCGCCGGCGGCCAGGCGCTCGGCTCGAATGCCAGAGCCGACCACGATCGCCACCAGCAGCGCGGTGCCGAGTCCTTCCGCCACCAGGCGGCGCGCCAGCGTACTCATCGCTGCGCTGCGCCGGCGCAGCGGCGCGAAGTGGGGACGGGAGCAAGGCCGGCCCGTGGCTTTGTATCGGGGCCTGTGGCGGAAACGATGGGGACAGCGCGCAGCAACAAGATGGACAACGTCGCCTGAGACGACGCCTCGAACGGTGGCAGGTCGTTGCCCTGAGCAGGTCAACGCCGCGGCGCAGCGGCTGCGCACGCGGTCGCGACAGTGTTCCGCCGCGGCCCGGGCGCGTCAATGCGCGCTGGCGATGTTGTGTGCTGACGCCGGGTTTCGAATCGCGCCGTTCAGCGCAACAGGAACGCAATATCCTCGACCACGATATTCCCCACCGGGATGCCCTTGCGGCGCTGGAACAGGATGTGCTGCTGCACGCGGCTGCGCTGTTCGGCAAACACGGCGGGATCGATCGGCGTGCCCAGGCGCATGTAGTGCTGCACCAGCAGCTTGTAGGCGCGATGGCGCACCTGCATGGCCTCGGTCTCGGCGCGCAACCGCTTGATCTCCGCCGGGCTGCGGTCGATGGCCTGGTGCAGCTCTTCCACCGTGCGCGCGTGCAGCTCGCGGTAGACATCGCGCTCGGCTTCCATCTGATGCAGCTCGTCGCGCAGCGCACGGATCTTGTTCTGCAGCTTCAGGGTCTGCGATACCGCCTGCTGCATCCGCCCCGCCGCCCCCAGCGCCTGGCTGGCCGCCGCCACGGTGCTCTTCCACAAGCCACGCTCGCCGGCCGCGGTCTGCGGCGGCCAGCGCTTGTCCGTCCCGATCAGTGTGTCCATCGAACCCCCGGTGAAAAGGTATCGGCCCGGGCCGGCGTATCTGCTTTATATAAGACTTGGGATGCGGCTTGGCCGGCCTGGCCCGCGCGCCTGGCAGCGGCGCGTCAGGGCATCGTAGAGAGACATGGATCGGGTGCCAAGTAGAAGATTTTTACTTCTGGATTGGGTGTTGCGCGCCACGCAAAACGACGGCCGCGTCAGCGGCTGGACAGCATCCGGTGCGACTTCGCATAGGCACGCAGCACGTCGTTGATGCGCGTCTGCCAACCATCACCGGTTGCCTTGAAGGCTTCGACCACATCGCGGTCGCAACGCATGTTCAGCGTGACCTTGCGTTGGCCTTCCGGCAGCGCCGGACGTCCGCGGGGTCGCAACAGCGCTTGCGCTGCCTTTCCACCGACCAGCCGGGGCAGGACTTCACGCGCCGGCCGCATGCGCGCCAGCTCGGCATCCGTCAGCGGCGGGTTGTCACGATCGGCCTGCGCTGCGCGGGTCAGTGCCTTGTCTTCGGCATCAGTCGGGATATGAACCTTGCGTTTCGTTGACATACTTCAGTACCTCGCGGCGATTGGCTTTGCGCAGGCTGATGACGCGCATCGTCTCGCCTCGCATCGTGTAGACCATGACAAAGACACGGTTGCCGATCAGCCCGGTCGCGATCACGCGCCCTTCACCGTATGCAAAGCGCAGATCGTCCCGGATCAGCGCACCATCCATCTCGAATGCTTCGGCCAAGGCGAGCGGTACGCCATGCTTGATCTGGTTGGCCAGATCCTTGACCGGATCGAACACGAGCGGCACCAATTTATTGTATAGGCATTAAATAGGCGGGACAAGGAATATTTGCCAGTACAAAAATTCCCTGTCGGGTGCAGCAGGCAAGCTTCCTGCTGTCGAGCGCGTCACGATGTGCCGGCACGCGCAAGGCAACCTTGACTTCGGTCAGCCGTGTCGAGCGGTTCGGGGGGATGCGACGTGGGTGGAATGCAGATGTGTCGCCGGAGAGCGCGGAAGGCATGGCGCGCCCAATGAGCGCCCAATGCAAAAAGCCCGGCTGCAAGAGCCGGGCTTTTCCTGTTCTGGTGGCCTGGGACGGAATCGAACCGCCGACACAAGGATTTTCAATCCTCTGCTCTACCGACTGAGCTACCGGGCCAAAGAAGCGAAACTATAACTTGTCTTTCAGGACCAGTCAAGCGTCATGTAGGGCACTGCCTCAGTGTTCGGCCGGTTCCGGCTTGTTGCGGCCCAGTTCGACGCCGAGTTGCTTGAGCTTGCGGTACAGGTGGGTGCGCTCCAGCCCGGTCTTCTCGGCCACGCGGGTCATGCTGCCGTGTTCGCGCAGCAGGTGGTATTCGAAATAGGCGCGCTCGAACAGGTCGCGCGCTTCGCGCAGCGGCATGTCGAACGAGAACTGCATCTCGGCCTCGGGCACGCGCGCCGGGCTGCCATTGGGCGCGGCTTCGGCAGTGGTCTCGGGCGTGGCGGCGGCAGTGCCAGGCTCCGCGGTCGGCGCGGTGGCGGGTGCGGCGGCGGCCGCGGTGCTGCTGCGCGGGCGTTCGATGCCGCGGGCCAGGCCCTGCTCCACCGCGGACAGCAGCTTCTGCAGCGCGATCGGCTTTTCCAGGAAATTGAGCGCGCCGATCTTGGTGGCCTCGACCGCGGTATCGATGGTGGCGTGGCCCGACATCATGATCACGGGCATGGTCAGCTGTCCCTGCGCGGACCACTCCTTGAGCAGCGTGACGCCATCGGTATCGGGCATCCAGATATCGAGCAGCACGAGATCGGGCGTGCCCGCCGCACGGTAATCGCGCGCCTGTTGCGCGTTTTCCGCGAGTTCGACCACATGGCCTTCGTCGCTGAGGATCTCCGAGAGCAGCTCCCGGATTCCCATTTCGTCATCGACTACGAGGATGGTTGCCATACTTCCCCTCTTAACCCCACCGCAGCGTTCCGGGACCGGACGCCAATGTTGACTATGCCAGTTTAACGAACAGGATCGAGATCTGCGCACCGACGATCTCGGCACCTTCCATGCGATTGCGCAGTTCGATGCGCGCGCCGTGTTCGTCAATGATCTTCTTTACCATCGCGAGCCCGAGACCAGTGCCCTTGGCTTTGGTGGTCACATAGGGCTCGAACGCACGGCTCAGGATGCGTGGTGCAAAACCGGGACCATTGTCCGCAATGGTGAGCTTGACGGCCTGTCGGTTCTCGCCGGCAGAATCTTTGTATTCTACAGTCTCGGTGTGCAGAGTGATATGGGGCGCCGCCCTACCGGCCGCGACGTTCTCCGCGGCCGCGTCCTGCGCGTTCTGCAGCAGGTTGTGGATGACCTGGCGCAGCTGCGTCGGGTCGCCCTTGATCTCGGGCAGCGCTCGGCCCAGCGTCGGATGGATCACCGGGTGCTCGTGCACCGCCGGATCGTCGATGCCGTACAGATGCAGCACCTCGGCCACCAGGCTGTTGAGCTGCAGCGATTGCAGCACCGCCGGCGGCGTGCGCGCGTAATCGCGGAAATCATCGACCATGCGCTTCATCGCCGCCACCTGGTTGACGATGGTGGCGGCGCCGCGCTTGAGCACGTCGGCATCGGTGCCTTCCAGCTTGGGCGAGAGCTTCATCTGCAGGCGCTCGGCCGAGAGCTGGATCGGCGTGAGCGGGTTCTTGATCTCGTGCGCCAGGCGCCGTGCCACCTCGCCCCACGCCACCGAGCGTTGAGCGGAAATCACATCGGAAATATCGTCGAAGACGATCACATAGCCGGGCTCGTCACGCTCGCCGCCGGGCAGGCGCGCGCCACGCACCAGCAGCGTCAGCGGCTGCTCCTCGCCCTGCGGCAGTTCGATCTGCTTCTGCCAGTGCTCGGCGCCGCCCAGCACCTCGCTGGTGTTCTGGTCCGAGAAGGCCTGGCGCACGATCTCGCCGAACGTGCCCATGCCGGGGATCTGTTCCATCGGCAGACCCATCACCGCGCCGAAGGGCTGGCGGAAGATGCGTTCGGCGCCAGGGTTGGCGGTGATCAGCACGAAGCGGCGGTCGAACACCAGCACGCCTGCGGTAAGGTTCTGCAGCACGCTTTCGAGGTAGGCCTTCGACTGCTCCAGCGCGGCGCGGTTTTCCTCGACCGCCAGGCGCGCCTCGGCCAGCTGGCGCGTCATCTGGTTGAACTGCTGCGTGAGCATGCCCAGCTCGTCGCGGCTCTTCAGTTCGCGCTTTGGCGACAGATCGCCCTCGGCCACTTCCTTGGTCCCCTGCAGCAGCATCAGCAGCGGCCGCGCCAGCTGGCCGCCGAGCAGCAGCGCCAGCATCACCGCGATGAACACCGCCAGGAACAGCGTCAGCGTCAGCGTGCCGATATACATCTTGCGCAGGCCGGTGCGGCCCAGCGCCTTTTCCTGGTATTCCTGGTACGCGCGCTGGACCTCGTCGGCATTGCGCGCGAGCACGGCCGGCACCGGCTGCAGCACCTGCAGGTAGCGCTCTTCGCGCACGGTCTCGCCGACCAGGCCGAAACCGCTCGACGGCGAATCTTCCGGGCTGCGCTCCACCGACAGGCCCGAGCCGGCCCAGCGCGGCGGGCGGGCTAGCGCACGCGGTGCGCTGGCGGCGCCGACCGTATCCTGTGCCGGCCCTGGCGCCGCGCCCAGCGGGATGATCACGCGCACCCGATACAGGTGGCTGCTGTCGACACGCTCGGCAGCCTGGCCGACATCGCTCGACGGATCGGTGCCGCCCTCCACCGCGGCATAGCCACCGGCCAGCCGCGCCTGTTCTGCCAGCACGCCGGAAGGCAGGTCCGGCACCAGCGAGGCATAGTTGCTGGAAGCGCTTGCCAGCACGCGGCCGCTGCCGGTGAAGATGGCGGCTTCCTGCACGCCGTACTGCTCGCGCAGCCGGTTCAGCTGCAGCGAGGTGGCCACGCCGGAGGCGCCGGCCAGTTGCTCGGACATCAGCCGTGCCTTGACCTGCAGGTCGGCAAGCGAGCTGTCGATGGTGGAGCGGCCCAGGTTCAGTCCGGCCTCGAGCGCGGTTTCCACGCGCACGTCGAACCAGGACTCGATGCTGCGCGAAACAAACTGCAGCGACACCAGGTAGATCAGCACGCCGGGCAGCACGCCGACCACGCCGAAGAACACGGCGAGCTTGGTCATCAGCCGCGTGCCGAACTTGCCGCGGCGATAGCGCAGCCACAGCGTGACCGCGAGCGCGCCGACGGTCAGCACCAGCAGCGCGCCGATCACCAGATTCACCTTGAACAGCAGCGTGAAATAGCGATCGAAGAATTCGGTATTGGCCGAGGCGCCGGCCAGCAGGCCCACCAGCACCAGCGCCAGGAACACGATGATGCCGGCCACGACGCGGTACAGCACGCGCCGGAACCGGCTGTCCCACAACGGGTTGCTCATGGCTGGCTCGACGCGGGCTGCGCCAGCAGCGCCGGCGACAGCGCGTACGACGCGGCCTGCAGATACAGCCCGCGTCCTTCCATCAGGCCGCGCTCGTTGGCCGCGGCAGGCATCGAGGCCGGAGACGGTGCGGGCGCGGGCATGGGCGGCGAGGCCGGCAGCGCGGGCGATGCGGGCAACGCGGGCGGCGGTGCCGGCGGCTGCGGCGGTGGCGCGGGCGGCGCGCTCAGGTCGGTCGGCACGGTGTAGGTGAAGCGCCGCCAGTCGGACGCCAGGTTCCAGTCGCGCGTGTTGACGGCGTTGATCTGGAACGGCTTGGGCAACTGCGACAGGTCCAGCCGCATGCGCACTTCGGCGTTGTAGGTCTCGCCGGGCTTGACCGCGTTGCGCTCGAACACGCGCCAGCCGCGCACGCGCTGGATAAACTGCAACGCGCTCTTCAGCCGCGTGAACGGCAGCTGCAGGCCGCCGGTGGAGATGCGGTACTGGCGCGTCAGCGGCTGGTACGACAGCCGCACGCTGCGGGTGGTGTTGACCGGCTTGTCGTCGAACCAGTACCAGCGCGAGCGCGACAGCTGGAAGTCGACCGCGAAATACAGCGAGATGCCCTTGTGCAGCGCGTCCTCGAGTGCGGGCGGCAGGTCGAAGTCGAAGCTGGCGGCAAGCTCGAAGCCGCCGTCCTGGTATTCGACGCGGGCCTCGGTGGCTTCGATCACCTGTGCCTGTGCGGCGCGCGGCAGCCACAGCGCGGCGGCCAGCGCCAGCAGCAGCGCGAGTGCCCAGCGCGCCAGCAGTCTGCAGCGGAGGTCCACTTCAACGCGAAAGCCTGACAGGCGCGGCGTGCTCGGCATCGGATCAGATCAGGCGCGTTTCTGGAAGCGGGCGTAGAAGAAGCCATCGTGATCGGATGGCAGGCTGGTACCGTCGGTGCGGCCGGTGCTGTCAAGGGTGGCCTTGTCACCGTCCGCGCCCGCGGCAAGCGTTGCATGGGTGCCGGGCAGCAGTTGTCCCGGCGCCTGCAATCGTATCGCATCTGCCAGTTGCTCACCAAACCAGCGCGCCTGCTCCTCGCCCTCCGTTGGGAAAATAGAACAGGTGACATAGACCAGGATGCCGCCCGGCTTCAGCAGCGGCCAGAGCTGCGAGACGATGCGGCGCTGCTCGGTGATGAGCTTGGCGATATCGGTTTCGCGGCGCAGCCAGCGGATATCGGGATGGCGCCGCACGATGCCCGAGGCCGAGCACGGCACGTCGGCGAGGATGCGGTCGAAGGGTTGTCCGTCCCACCAGTCGGCGGGCCGGCTGGCGTCGCCGACCACGATCCTGGCGGTCTTGCCCAGGCGCGCCAGGTTCTCGCCGATGCGGGTGGCGCGTTGCGGATCGCTTTCGACCGCGGTCACTTCGATATCGGCCAGCTCCAGCAAATGTCCGGTCTTGCCGCCAGGCGCCGCGCAGGCATCGAGCACGCGCATGCCGTCGGCCACCTCGAGCAGCGGCGCGGCCAGTTGCGCGCCGGCGTCCTGCACCGAGACCGTGCCTTCGGCAAAGCCGGGCAGCTGGTTCACCGGCACCGCGCGCACCAGGCGCACGGCCTGCGGACCAACGACGTGCCCGGCCAGGCCGGCGTTGGCGAGGTCGGTGCGGTACTGCTGCACCGACACGCGCGCGGTGTTGACGCGTACCGTCATCGGCGGGCGCACGTTGGCGCTGGCGGCCAGCGCCATCCACTGGTCGGGGTAGGCCTCGCGCAGCATGCGCAGCCACCACGGCGGCAGGTTCCAGCGCGCCTGCTCGTCGCGGTTGACCTCGGCCAGCAGCGCCTTGCGCTCGCGCAGGAAACGGCGCAGCACCGCGTTGACGAGTCCGCGCGCATGCGCGGTCTTGGGTTCGGAGGCGGCCGCGCTCACGGCCTGGTCGACCACCGTGAAGGTGCTGTAGCCCGGACGGCCGGCGTCGGCATCCTGGCGCGCCGGGTCGGCGCCGTCGTGCCGCTCGCGCGGGCCCGGTGTATGTTCCAGCAACAGTGCCAGTGCCACCGCCAGCAGCGAATCGACCTGCGCGCCGGGCGGGCGCGTCACCAGCTTGGTCACCAGCGCGCGCGCGGTGCCGAACTGGCGCATGGTGCGGTAGGCGATGTCCTGCAGCGCGCCGCGCGTGGCGGCGTCGCGCACGCGGTCCAGCTTCAGTTGCGCGGCGGCGTCCTCGATCGCCTGGGGCAAGGCGGTGCCTTCGCTGACGGTGCGCACCGCGGCGGCGGCACCAAGCATCTGGAAGGCAAGCGAATCGGGAGGCAGGCGCATATCGGTCAGGCGGCGGATCAGGCAGCGGGTAAGGCGGTGAATCGGGAAGGCGTGGGCACGGGCCAAAAAAAGCCCGCCGGTCCACGCGGAACAGCGGGCAGTTTACCTTGTGCCGGGGCCGCGCCCCGGATTTCCGGCGGCTCAGGCCGGGTAGGTGCCGGTCTGTGCCATCTGCATCAGGCGCGCGATGCGTTCCTCGGTGGCCGGATGGGTCGAGAACAGGTTGGCGATGCCGCCGCCGGACAGCGGGTTCATGATCATCATCTGCGCCGTGGCCGGATGCTCCTCGGCTGCCTGGAACGGAATGCCCTGCGCGTAGCGGTGGATCTTGTCCAGCGCGCTGGCCAGTGCCTGCGGGTCGCCGCTGATCTCGGCGCCGCCGCGGTCGGCTTCGAATTCGCGCGCGCGCGAGATCGCCATCTGGATCAGCGAGGCCGCCAGCGGCGCCAGGATGGCCACGGCAATGCCGGCGATCGGGTTGGTGCGGTTGCCGTTCTCGTCGCGCCCGCCAAAGAACATCGCCATATTGGCCAGCGCCGAGATCGCGCCGGCCATGGTGGCGGCGATGGTCGAGGTCAGGATGTCGCGGTGGCGTACATGGGCCAGCTCGTGCGCCATCACGCCGCGCAGCTCACGCTCGGACAGCACGCGCAGGATACCGGTGGTGGCCGCCACCGCGGCATGTTCCGGATTGCGGCCGGTGGCAAAGGCGTTGGGCGCGTCTTCGTTGATCAGGTAGACGCGCGGCATCGGCAGGCCGGCGCGCTGCGCCAGGTCCTGCACCATGCCGTAGA
This sequence comes from Cupriavidus alkaliphilus, assembly GCF_014191175.1. Classification (NCBI taxonomy): domain Bacteria; kingdom Pseudomonadati; phylum Pseudomonadota; class Betaproteobacteria; order Burkholderiales; family Burkholderiaceae; genus Cupriavidus; species Cupriavidus alkaliphilus. Next base: position 46,617 of record NZ_JACHWE010000009.1, read on the forward strand.
ACTGCGGCGCGCTGCCGGCATCGACTTCCTGCGCGTTGTACATGCGCAGGACCATCTTGTCCGAGAACCAGTAGGAGAAGAAGTTCATGCCCAGCGCGATCAGCAGCGCGAACATCATGCCGCTGCGCCCGCCGATCATACCGCCGATGACGATGAACAGCGCCGTGATGGCCGCCATCAGCATGAAGGTCTTGACCCAGTTGAACATTGCGGTGATCTCCGTGAAATCGTGACGCGCCCCGGAAAAGCTGGCGCGATGCCCGTTAGATAGGGGCCGATCGCAGAAAATTCAACGGCCGTCCAATGGCCTTTGCAATGTTGCTCACTTGCAGGCAGGGGGGCGCCGTCCGCGGCACATCAAGCGCCATGTGCGCCAAAGGGCTGTCCGCTCACGCCGCCGCAGCGCCGTCGCCGGGCACGACGCAGCGCGTGCCGGGCGGCAGCGGCAGGCCTTGCAGGAACTGCTGCGCCGGCTGCCGGCGCCCGCCCGGCTTCTGCAGCTCGGTGACCTGCAGTGCGCTGCCCTCGCCGCAGGCAATCAGGACGCCGGCGGCGTCGGCCGCCAGCACCGTGCCGGGCGGATGCGGCAGGCTGCTGGCCGCCGCCAGCGGCACGGCCTGCCAGCACTTGATCACAGTGTCGCCTACCTGCACGGTGGCGCCCGGGAACGGGTTGAAGGCGCGCACCTGGTTGGCCAGCTCGGCGGCAGGGCGGCGCAGGTCCAGCGGCGCTTCGTCCTTGGCGATCTTCTCGGCGTAGGTGACGCCTTGCTCCGGTTGCGGCGTGGCCGGCAGCGGGCGGCCGGCATCCAGTTGCCGCAGCGCATCCACGATCATGCGCGCGCCCAGCGCGGCCAGCGTGTCATGCAGCGTGCCGGTGGTGTCGTCCGCGCCGATCGGCACCGCCCCGCGCGTGAGCATGTCGCCGGTGTCCAGGCCCTCGTCCATCTGCATCAGCGTGATGCCGGTCTCGGCGTCGCCCGCCTCGATGGCGCGGTGGATCGGCGCCGCGCCGCGCCAGCGCGGCAGCAGCGAGCCATGGATATTCAGGCAGCCCAGCCGCGGCAGCGTCAGCACCTCGGCCGGCAGGATCAGGCCGTAGGCCGCCACCACCATGACATCGGGGGCGAGCCCGGCAAGCGTTTCGATCGCCGCGGTGGCTTCTTCGGGATACTTGCCCTGGCGGCGCAGCGAACGCGGCTGCAGCACCGGCGCCAGGCCATTGGCAACGGCGAACTGCTTCACCGGGCTGGCCTGCAGCTGCATGCCGCGGCCGGCGGGCCGATCGGGCTGGGTCAGTACCGCGACCACCGGAAAGCCGGCGGCGTGGATGGCTTCCAACGCGACGCGCGCAAACTCGGGCGTGCCGGCAAAGGCGACACGCAAGGGGCTGGCTTGGGACATGGCAGGTTTCCGTGGCCTGAAATGGCACCGGCCGCTATCGCGGCCGGTATCGTGGTTCTTCGGAAGTCATAAAGATAACAGACCCCGCGCCGCTGCCGCACGCGGGTGGCCGGATTCCGGCGCGCTGTTACATCTTTATTGCCGCGCGGCGGCTTACATGCGGGTGCGTTCGCGCTTCTGCAGCTTGCTCTTGATGCGGTTGAGCTTGAGCGGCGACAGGTACTCGACGAAGACCTTGCCGCGCAGGTGATCGATCTCGTGCTGGATGCATACCGCCAGCAGGTCGTCGGCATCGAGCTCGAAGCTTTCGCCCTTCTCGTTGAGGGCGCGCACGCGCACGCGGTCGGGACGCTCGACCCGGTCATAGACCTCGGGCACCGACAGGCAGCCCTCCTCCCACACCTTGCGGTTGTCGCTGGCCCAGACGATCTCCGGGTTGATGAAGACCTGGAGCTGGTCGCGCGTTTCCGAGACGTCGATCACCACCACCTGCTCGTGCACGTTGACCTGGGTCGCGGCCAGGCCGATGCCGGGCGCTTCGTACATGGTTTGCGCCATGTCCTTGACCAGCTGGCGGATGCGGTCGTCCACCGCGGCCACGGGTTTGGCGACGGTGTGCAGGCGGGGATCGGGGTAGGTCAGGATGTCGAGTTTTGCCATGATGCTGGGGCGCAACGCCGGCTGCTGCCGGCAACCGGGCCGCGTTGCGGCGGCGGATGTTTACATGCAGAATCGGGGCGCAAGTACAAAAATTCAAGGCGCGCCGCAACAGGCACGCTCTCCCGGGTCAATCCGGCCGAACCACCGGCCGGTCAGGAAAATGCGCGATCTTACCAAAGAACACCAGGCGGCGTCGGGCCGCAGGCTGCACGCGTTCATCCCCAGATTTCTTGCTTATCCACTATTGAGTGCCGCGGCCTTCACCGCCGTGGCCGCGCTGCCGGCGCTGGCGGCTGACCTGACGGTCACGCCGGCCCAGCAGGCCGAAGCCCAGCGCACCGCCCGGCACGGCATTCCCGTGGCCGATCTTGCCGCCAACGCGCCATCGCAATATACGGTGCGCGCCGGCGACACGCTGTGGGGCATCTCGGGCCGCTTCCTGCGCCAGCCGTGGCGCTGGCCCGAGCTGTGGGGCATGAACCGGCAGCAGATCCGCAATCCGCACCTGATCTACCCGGGCCAGATCCTGTACCTGATCCAGCGCGACGGGCGTGCCTGGCTGTCGACCACGCCGGGCGGCGGCGATACCGTGCGCCTGTCGCCGCAGATGCGCAGCGGCGCCGTCGACGGCGCCGCCATCCTGAGCATCCCGGCCGCCGAGATCGAGCCCTTCCTGATCCGGCCGCTGGTGGTCGACCAGGACACGCTCGACACCTCGGCGCGCATCGTGGCGGTGTCGGAATCGCGCGTCATCCTGGGCCGCGACGACACCGGCTACGCACGCGGCATCCCCGCGGATGCGCCGCAGGGCAGCGACTGGCAGGCCTACCGCCCGCTCACCCCGGTGCGCGATCCCGTGACCCAGGCCGTGCTGGGCTACGAGGCCGAATACGAAGGCAATGTGCGCCTGGCACGCGGCGCGCAGGGTCCGGACGCGGTCTCGACCATGCAGGTCACGCAGGCCAGGCAGGAGATGGGCGTCGGTACGCTGCTGATGCCGCAACCCGCGCGCGAAGCCTTGCGCTACGTGCCGCACGCGCCCGACGCGCAGCTCGACGGCCGCGTCGCCAAGGTCTATGGCGGGGTCGAGTTCGGTGGCGCCAGGCAGGTGGTGGTGCTCAACCTCGGCAGCCAGGCCGGGGTGGAGCCGGGCCACGTGCTGGCCCTGTCGCGCACCGGCGAGACCGTGACCGACAAGACCGACAGCAACCGCGCCATCCGGCTGCCCGACGAGCGCTACGGGTTGGCCTTTGTCTTCCGCGTGTTTCCCGGCGTCTCGTATGCGCTGGTTACCGACGCTTCCAACGTGATCGCGGTCGGCGACCGCGCCACCTCGCCGCGCTGAGCCGCTCTTGGTGACATCTCCGGCGGCGCCTGTCGGCGCCGTATCCCCCTGCCATCCCGGCGCCGGCGCGCCAGCCGCCATCCGCGATGCCGACGACCTGAAGGCCTGGCTGCAACTGGCCTGTGCCCCCGGCGTCGGTCCGGTCGCGGTGCGCCTGCTGCTGGCCGCGTTCGGGCTGCCGCGGCAGGTGTTGGCGCAGAGCGTGACGGCGCTGTCTGCCGTGGTCCCGGCCAAGCTGGCGCGCGCGGTGCTGGCCACGCCGGGGGCCGGGCTGCCGGCGCTGGTCGAACGCACGCTGGCGTGGCTGGGCACGCCCGGCAGCCATCTGCTGACGCTGGCCGACGACGCCTACCCGCGCCGCCTGTTCGACCTGCACGATCCGCCGCCGCTGCTATATATCAAAGGCGATCCCGCGCTGCTGGCCCGCCCCGCAGTCGCCATCGTCGGCGCGCGCAATGCCACCGAGCAGGGCAAGCGCGATGCGCAGGCGTTCGGGCGCGAGCTGTCCGAGGCGGGCCTGACCGTGATCTCCGGCCTGGCGCTGGGCATCGACGCCGCCGCCCATGCCGGCGGCCTGCCGGGCTGCGGCGGCACCATCGCGGTCACGGGGACGGGGGCCGACCGGGTCTATCCCGCCGACAACCTGGCCCTGGCCCATGAGGTTGCCCGGCGCGGCGCCGTGGTTACCGAATTCCCGCTCGGCATGCAGGGTCTGCCGGCCAACTTCCCGCGCCGCAACCGCATCATCGCAGCGCTGGCGCACGGAGTGCTGGTGGTGGAAGCCGCGGCGCGATCGGGCTCGCTGATCACCGCGCGGCTGGCCGCGGAACTCGGGCGCGAGGTGTTCGCGGTGCCGGGTTCGATCCACGCGCCGCTGTCGCAGGGGTGCCACCTGCTGATCCGCCAGGGCGCCAAGCTGGTGGAGCGCACCGAGGACGTGCTGGAGGAAATCAACCTGGGGCCGGCCGCACCGGTGCCTGGCCGGCCGCGAACGCAGGCCGTGGCATCGCCGCCGGCTTCGGACCAGTCTGAATTTGCCGATCCCGCCGACCCCCTGCTGGCCGCCCTCGGCTACGATCCGGTTACGCTGGATGCGCTGTGCGAGCGCAGCGGCCAGCCCCCGGAAGCCGCCGCGGCGCGCCTGCTTGAGCTGGAACTGGCCGGGCATGCCGAGCGTCTACCGGGAAACCTGTTCCGGCGCCTTGCATGAAGGCTGCGCCGGAGCGCCCGTGCAATACCGATACAATGCGCCGGCTGTCCGTGTGTCGCGGGCACCTCATGTTTCCGATGCCATGACCGTTTACTTTCCTGAACGTGACGCCGGCGCCATTGCCGAGTGCCTGGCGGCGCGGCCGCAGGGCCGCCTGGTGGCCTGCCTGTGCGCGCAGTGGTGCGGCACGTGCCGGGATTACCTGGTGGCGCTGACGGCGCTGGCCGAGCGCCATCCGGACGATTGCTTTGTCTGGATCGATATCGAGACCCATGCGGATGCGCTCGGCGATATCGATATCGAGAATTTCCCGACGGTGCTGGTGCAGCCGGCCGCGGGTGGCCTGCCGCAGTTCTATGGCACCCTGCTGCCGCATATCGAGGTGCTGGAACGCATGCTCACGCGCGGCACGGCCATGCCGACGCCCGCCGAAGACGTGCCGGAGGTGCTGGACTGGTTGCTTGGTGGGGGACGCGGCGGCGCCTAGGCGGCGCGCGCGACGGCAGGCGAGCCGCCATGAGGCTGGCTTGCACCGCCGTCGAAACCGCGCTTATTATTGGCGCCTCATAGCCCCCCGGCGTTCGGATTACTACGTTTGCAGTGCAATTAGCGGGTTGCCGGATGCAGCCCGCAAGGACCCTTCCCATGTCAAAAGCCCTCATCATCGCGGAAAAGCCGTCGGTTGCGGCGGATATCGCCCGTGCCCTCGGGGGGTTTACCAAGCACGACGAGTATTTCGAGAGCGATGACTACGTGCTGTCCTCCGCCGTCGGCCACCTGGTCGAGATCGCCGCGCCGGACGAATACGAGGTCAAGCGCGGCAAGTGGAGTTTCGCCAACCTGCCGGTGATCCCGCCGCACTTCGACCTGCGCCCGATCGCCAAGACCGAGTCGCGCCTGAAGGTGCTGAACCGGCTGATCAAGCGCAAGGACGTGACCGCGCTGATCAATGCCTGCGACGCGGGGCGCGAAGGGGAACTGATCTTTCGCCTGATCGCGCAGCAGGCCAAGGCCAAACAGCCGGTGCGCCGGCTGTGGCTGCAATCGATGACGCCGCAGGCGATCCGCGATGGCTTTGCAGCCCTGCGCGAAGACGAAGACATGCTGCCGCTGGCCGATGCCGCGCGCTGCCGTTCCGAGGCCGACTGGCTGGTCGGCATCAACGGCACGCGCGCCATGACCGCCTTCAACAGCAAGGGCGGCGGCTTCTTCCTGACCACCGTCGGCCGGGTGCAGACGCCGACGCTGTCGATCGTGGTGGAGCGCGAAGAGAAGATCAAGCACTTCGTGCCGCGCGACTACTGGGAAGTGCGCGCCGAGTTCATCGCCGCTGCCGGCCTGTACGAAGGCCGCTGGTTCGATCCCAAGTTCAAGAAGAACGAGTTCGACCCCGAGGCGCGCGAGTCGCGCCTGTGGAGCGAGGCCGAGGCCAAGAGCATCGTCGCGGCCTGCCGTGACAAGCCGGGCACCGTCACCGAGGAATCCAAGCCGTCGACGCAGCAGTCGCCGGCGCTGTTCGACCTGACCACGCTGCAGCGCGAAGCCAACTCGCGCTTCGGCTTCTCGGCCAAGAATACGCTGGGCCTGGCGCAGGCCCTGTATGAAAAGCACAAGGTCCTGACCTACCCGCGTACCGACGCGCGCGCGCTGCCCGAGGACTACATGGACACGGTCAAGCAGACCATGGACATGCTCGCCGACAGCTCGCCCAACTACCTGCCGCACGCCAAGAAGATCCTGGCGCAGGGCTGGGTCAAGCCGAACAAGCGGATCTTCGACAACAGCAAGATCAGCGACCACTTCGCCATCATCCCGACGCTGCAGGCGCCCAAGAACCTGTCCGAGCCGGAGCAGAAGCTGTACGACCTGGTGGTGCGCCGCTTCCTGGCGGTGTTCTTCCCCGCGGCCGAGTTCCAGGTCACGACCCGCATCACGGAAGTCGCCGGCCACCACTTCAAGACCGAAGGCAAGGTCCTGGTCAATCCGGGCTGGCTGGTGATCTACGGCCGCGAGGCGCAGGGTGACAAGGACGCCGCCAACCTGGTGCCGGTGGCCAGGGACGAGAAGGTCAAGACCGACAAGGTCGAGGGCGTCGGCCTGACCACCAAGCCGCCCGCGCGCTACAACGAAGCCACGCTGCTGTCCGCGATGGAAGGCGCCGGCAAGCTGGTCGACGACGACGCGCTGCGCGAAGCCATGGCCGGCAAGGGCCTGGGCACGCCGGCCACGCGCGCGGCAATCATCGAAGGGCTGCTGACCGAGAAGTACCTGGTGCGCGAAGGCCGCGAGCTGATCCCCACCGCCAAGGCGTTCCAGCTGATGACGCTGCTGCGTGGCCTGGGCGTGCAGGAACTGACCCAGGCGGAACTGACCGGCGAGTGGGAGCACAAGCTGTCGCAGATCGAGCGCGGCCGCCTCAAGCGTGACGAGTTCATGCGCGAGATTGCGCAGATGACGCAGCAGATCGTCAAGCGCGCCAAGGAATACGACAGCGACACCATCCCGGGCGACTACGCTACGCTGGACACGCCGTGTCCGCAGTGCGGCGGACAGGTCAAGGAGAACTACCGCCGCTTTGCCTGCACCGCGTGCGAATTCTCGATCAGCAAGATCCCGGGCGGGCGCCAGTTCGAGATCGAGGAAGTCGAGGAACTGCTGCTGAAGAAAGAGATCGGTCCGCTGCAGGGTTTCCGCAGCAAGATGGGCCGCCCGTTCGCCGCCATCCTCAAGCTGGGCAAGGACGACGAAGGCCATTACAAGATGGAGTTCGACTTCGGCCAGAACGATGACGAGGGCGACGGCGAGCCGGTCGACTTCAGCGGCCAGCAGCCGGTGGGAACCTGCCCGAAGTGCGGCGGCTCGGTGTTCGAGCACGGCATGAAGTATGTCTGCGAGAACAGCACGACCAGCCCGAAGAGCTGCGACTTCACCACCGGCAAGATCATCCTGCAGCAGGAAATCAGCCGCGAGCAGATCGGCAAGCTGCTCAACGAAGGCAAGACCGACCTGCTGACCGGCTTCAAGTCGTCGCGCACCGGCCGCAACTTCAAGGCCTTCCTGGTCAAGCAGCCCGACGGCAAGATCGGCTTCGAGTTCGAGGTGCGCGAGCCCAAGGCCGGCGCCAAGACGGCGGCCAAGGCTCCGGCCAAGGCGGCATCGCGCGGCGCGGCGGAAGCCGAAGCGGCGCCGGCAACCAAGACCGCCGCCAAGACCGCGACCAAGACCGCTGCCACCAAGGCGCCTGCCAAGAAGGCCGCGGCCAAGAAGGCACCCGCCAAGACCGCCGCGGCCAAGAAGACGCGCGCGGCGGCCGCCGGCGAGTAAGCGCAGCCACCCAGGCAAAACGCCCGGCATTGCCGGGCGTTTTTTATTTGCTGCGGCTCCGCGCGGGCGCCGCCGTCATGTACGCAAGGCGTGGGCGCCCAGGCTGACGGCCGGCTGCTCCTCCTTGCTTCGCACGTGCCCCTCTTCCAGCAGGAAATCGATAAAGGCGCGCACCTTGGTGGGCAGGAACTTGCGGCTCGGATAGACCACGCTGACATCGCGCCGGGGCAACTGGTACTGAGGCAGCACGTGCACCAGCCGGCCGGCTTCGATATTGGGCCGCGCCAGGTAGGACGACAGCATGGCCACGCCCATGTCGGCCAGTGCGGCCTGGTGCGCCAGTTCGGCATTGCTGCACAGCAGCCCCGGGCGGATCGGCACGGTCACCTCGCCTTCGGGCCCGAGCAGCGTCCATTCGTGCTCGGCGCTGGGCAGGCGCATGGCAATGCAGCGATGGTGGCTGAGCTCATGCGCATGGCGGATCGGCGCATGCGCGGCGACATAGCCGGGCGAGGCGCACAGGATCACCTCGGCCGACAGCAGCGGCCGCGCCACCAGGTGCGATCCCAGCCCCAGGTCGGACAGCATCACGGCCACGTCGCGGCCTTCCTCGACGATATCGACATTGCGGTCCGACAGGATCACGTCGAACACCACGTCAGGGTAAAGCTGCTGGAAGCGCGACAGCAGCTCGGGCAACAGGTGCAGGCCGAACATCACCGGCGTCACCAGGCGCAGCGTGCCGGACAGCGACTGGCTGCGCGCAGTGACCACGCTTTCGGCTTCCTCCACGTCTTCCAGGATCTGCTGGCAGCGCTGCAGGTAGGTCTCGCCGGCATCGGTCAGCGACAGGCTGCGCGTGGTCCGGTTGAGCAGGCGCGTGCCGAGGTGGCTTTCCAGGTCGGCCACGTAGCGCGTGACCACCGCGTTGGACATTTCCAGCTGCTGCGCTGCACGCGCGAAGCTGCCGAGCTCCACCACTTTGGAAAACACACGCATCGACTGCAGGCGATCCATGACATAGTCTCCCGGTTCTTTGCTGAATTCTTACGCAATCAGCTTATTTTATTGTCCGAATCAAAACTAATCATTGTGGATCCTGATATTTATTGATATGAGGGAAATGCCTAATATCTAGCCATTGGATGCCGCAATGCAACATGCCCTTCACCTGAAGGTGCCGGATCAGGCATCCACGCTACAAGGAAGGCCTGAATCATGAAAACCAATCGTTACGCCCTCATCGCTGTCGCCACCGTCGCTGCCGCCCTCTCCGCCGCGCCCGCCTTTGCCAAGAATGGCAAGTTCGACGTCTACACCGACGGCGCCAAGGTAGCCAGCTTCGATGTCTACGCCGACGGCGCCCGGGCCGGCAAGTTCGACCCGTACACGGACGGTGCCAAGGCCGGCAAGTTCGACACCTTCACTGACGGCGCCCGCACCGGCAAGTTCGACACCTTCTCGGAAGGCGCGAAGTACGACACCACGACCGATCGCGCGCCGCTCTGAGCCGGCACGGTCCACCGCTTGAACCTGGTCTCCGCAGGTCTTTAGGAGAGCGCCCCGCGTCTCTCCCGCTTTATTGGAGAAGAAGCCCGCACCGGGACCGGTGCGGGCTTCTTTGTTTCTGGCGCCGGCAGATCCGGCGCGGTCCGTGGTCGATTATGCCAGACGCCGCAACGCAATAAGGTCGGGGGGATACCCGCGGGGGCGGCGCCAAAGAAAAACGGGCCATGACGGCCCGTTTTGCTGACCCCGCTGCGACTTAATCGTCGTAGTGGTGGCGATGATGGTGCTTGTGCTTCTTGCGCTTGTAATGGCTCTTGTTGTAGTAGCGGCGATCGTCGTCGTACGAGTTGTTGCGCGAGATATTGCCGCCCAGCGCCGCGCCCGCGCCGCCACCCAGGCCGGCACCGATCAGGCCGCCGGTGCGTCCGCCCATGGCGTTGCCGGCCGCGGTGCCGGCGCCACCGCCCAGCGCGCCGCCGATGATGGCGCCGGTGCGCTCGCGGCGGTTGGACGTGACTGCGCCACCGGCGCCGCCGCCCACCGCACCGCCGATCACGGCGCCGGTGCTGCCTCCCAGCGCGCCGCCGACCGCGGCACCGGCGACACCGCCGAGCGCGCCGCCGAGGGCATTGTTCATGTCGCCCGCAAAGGCCGGCAGCGCGCAGGCCGCCAGGGCAAGGGCAACGGTCAGGTTGCGAACGGGATGGCGAGTCATATGTTTTTTCCTCGAATTGCCATGATGTGTCGCAAGTGTAGATAAGGTGCCGCAGCCTTGCTGTAACCACCTGTAAAGCCCTGTAACCCCCTGCAGAAACGGTATCGGGCCATTACAAAGGCGCGGTGAAAATACAACACTCAATAAAAAGACAGGCGATCAAGTGATCGCCTGTCTGCTTTGTCTGCCCCCGAGCCAGGTTCGGTGGCGATGCTCAGCGTGCCGTCAACAGCACTTGCCCTGCCCGCCGCCGTAACGCGCTTCCTGGCGCTCGCGGAAAAACTCTTCGTAGCTCATTGGCGCTCGGTCAGGGTGCGTGCTTTCCATATGCGCCACATAGGTCTGGTAGTCGGGCAGCCCGACCATCAGCCGCAGCGACTGCCCGAGGTATCGGCCCATGGTGCCAAGTTGTTCCAGCATGGCGGCTCCTTGTCGATGTAAGGATCAGGACTGGGCCGCAGCGGTGCCCGGCAGCGGCTCGAACGGCGTTTCCTTGTCGGTCGGGCGGGTCACGGCGCGGGCCTGCAGCGCGGTCTTGAAGCCGTAGCACACGATCGACAGCACCACCACCATGAACAGCGCGCACAGGCCCGCGTCCAGGTAATCGTTGAAGACGATGCGGTGCATCTGCTCCATCGACTTGGCCGGAGCCAGCACCTTGCCTTCGGCGATGGCGGCGCTGAACTTGGCCGCGTGGGTCAGGAAGCTGACCTTCGGGTCGGCATGGAACAGCTTCTGCCAGCCGGCGGTCAGCGTGCAGATCAGCAGCCAGACGGTCGGCACCAGCGTGACCCAGGCGTACTGGCCGCGCTTCATCTTGACCAGCACGCAGGTGCCCAGCACCAGTGCCACCGCGGCCAGCATCTGGTTGGAGATGCCGAACAGCGGCCACAGCGTGTTGATGCCGCCGAGCGGATCGACCACGCCCTGGTACAGGAAGTAGCCCCAGGCCGCCACCGTCAGCGCGGTGGCGATCAGGTTGGCCGGCAGCGAGTCGGTGCGCTTCATCGACGGCACGAAGCTGCCCAGCAGGTCCTGCAGCATGAAGCGGCCGGCGCGGGTGCCCGCGTCGACGGCGGTCAGGATGAAGAGCGCCTCGAACAGGATGGCGAAGTGGTACCAGAACGCCATCATGGCCTGGCCGCCGACCACCTGGTGCAGGATGTGGGCGATGCCCACGGCCAGCGTCGGTGCGCCGCCGGCGCGCGAGATGATGGTGTTCTCGCCGACGTCCTTGGCGGTCTGCACCAGCACGTCGGGCGTGATCACGAAGCCCCAGGTCGATACCGCCTGGGCCACCGCCTCGGGCGTGGTGCCGATCACCGCGGCCGGGCTGTTCATGGCGAAGTACACGCCGGGCTCGATCACCGCGGCGGCGACCAGCGCCATGATGGCGACGAAGGACTCGGCCAGCATCGCGCCGTAGCCGATGAAGCGCGCGTGGGTTTCGTTCTCCAGCAGCTTGGGCGTGGTGCCCGACGAGATCAGCGCGTGGAAGCCCGACACCGCGCCGCAGGCGATGGTGATGAACAGGAACGGGAACAGGTTGCCCGACCACACCGGCCCGCCGCCCGCGGCGAACTGCGTGAAGGCCGGCATCTTCAGCTCCGGCGCGACGATCAGGATGCCGACGGCCAGCGCGATGATGGTGCCGATCTTCAGGAAGGTCGACAGGTAGTCGCGCGGGGCCAGCAGCAGCCACACCGGCAGCACGGCGGCGACAAAGCCGTAGATGATCAGCATCCAGGTCAGCGCCTTGCCGTCGTAGGTGAACAGCGGCGCCAGGGTCGCGCTTTCATGCACGTACTGGCCGCCGATGATGGCCAGCATCAGCAGCACGAAGCCGATCACCGACACTTCGCCGATGCGGCCCGGGCGGATATAGCGGGTGTAGATGCCCATGAAGATGGCGATGGGGATGGTCACCGCCACGGTGAAGGTGCCCCACGGCGAGTCCGCCAGCGCCTTCACCACGATCAGCGCCAGCACCGCCAGGATGATGATCATGATCATGAAGCAGCCGAACAGCGCGATCATGCCCGGCACCGTGCCCATCTCGGACTTGACCAGGTCGCCCAGCGAGCGGCCGTCGCGGCGCGTCGAGATGAACAGCACCATGAAGTCCTGCACCGCGCCGGCGAACACCACGCCGGCCAGCAGCCACAGCATGCCGGGCATATAGCCCATCTGCGCGGCCAGCACCGGGCCCACCAGCGGGCCGGCGCCGGCAATCGCGGCGAAGTGGTGGCCGAACAGCACCGCCTTGTTGGTCGGCACGTAGTCCAGGCCATCGTTGTGGCGCCACGCGGGCGTCATGCGCTTGGGATCGAGCTGCATCACCTTGTCGGCGATAAAGCGGCTGTAGTACCGATAGGCGATCAGGTAGATGCAGAGCGCGGCAACCACGATCCACAGCGCGCTGACGGCTTCGCCGCGCGCGAGCGCGACGGTGCCGAAGGCAAACGCGCCAAGGACGGCGACGGCCAGCCACACCAGGTGTTCTCCGATGCGATTCATAGTGAAGGGTCTCCTCAGACCGGGATTTGGAAAGCCTGCGGCGGCGAAGGACTGGCAACTGGCAACGGGCAGGATCGGCAGCGGGGTGCGCCGAGGGCGGGCAGCGGGGCAATCCGGCGGTGAGGGTGTCTCCTGGGATGCTGCTGCTCGCCCGGTTGTGTCGTCGTTTCCGGATCTCGTCTTGCAGGCAGGCGATGCACCGTCCGGGTGTGGACGGTGCACCAGCTGCGTCGGCGCATGCGCCCTGCTGGGGCGGCGGCGCTTTCGGCGTGTAGTATTGACACCCGCCAAACCCCGCACAAGCGCGTAACTACGCAGCACTTCTGCGTAGTACTACGCAAGTCGACGGTGGCATGCCGCCTGCGCGGCATCGGTGTTTACCCCCGCTCCCCCGGTCCTGTATGAAACTCCGCCAAAAAATCCTGTTGCTCGCCGTGGCACCGCTTGCGGTGGCGATGCTCGGCATCGCGCTGGCGGTGCGCTACCAGGCCACCCAACTCGCGCAGCATGAACGCGCGCTGGTCGAGGCCGCCTACCTGCAGAGCAAGGAGACCGAGCTGCGCCACTACGTAGAGCTGGCGCAGAGCGCGATCGCGCCGCTGGTGCGGTCCGGCCGCAACGACGTGGCCACGCGCCAGGCGGCGATGGAAGCACTGGCGCGGCTCGACTACGGCCCCGACGGCTACTTCTTCCTGTACGACCTGCAGGGCCGCAACCTGATGCATCCGCGCCAGCCGGAACTGGTCGGCCAGGACTTGTGGACGCTGCGCGACCCGCAGGGCGCGCCCACCATCCAGCAACTGATCGCCGCGGCCAGGGGCGGTGGCGGCGCGGTGCGCTACCAGTGGCGCAAGCCCTCGTCGCAGCAGCTGGCGCCCAAGCTCGGCTACGTGGTGGCGGTGCCCGAATGGGGCTGGATGCTCGGCACCGGCATCTACCTGGATGACGTCGAAAGCACGCTGCGCCAGCTGGATGCGCGCGCCGAGACCGATATCCGCGAGACCATGGCGTGGATCGGCGTGATCGCCGGCATCAGCATCCTGCTGGTGGCGGCCAGCGGCCTGGCGCTGAATATCAGCGAACACCGCGAGGCCGACGCCAAGCTGCGCCAGCTGGCGCAACGCGTGGTGCAGTCGCAGGAAGAAGAGCGCGCGCGGTTGTCGCGCGAGCTGCACGACGGCATCAGCCAGCTGCTGGTCTCGGTCAAGCTGGTGCTGGAGACCGCCGCCAACCGGCTGCGCCTGGCCCCGGCCGAGGGCGCGGCGGTGGCGCCGGTGCTGGGCATGGCGCTGAACCGGCTCGACACTGTCTTCAATGAAGTGCGGCGGGTGGCGCGCAACCTGCGCCCGGCGTTGCTCGACGACCTGGGGCTGTTCGCCGCGCTCCAGCACCTGGCGCGCGAGATGCAGGGCGGCAGCGGCCTCCAGATCGTGGTCACGCAACGCGGCACCCCGCGCGAACTGCCCGACGAGCAGGCCACGGCGCTGTTCCGCATCGCCCAGGAAGCGTTGACCAACGTCGAGCGCCACGCCGGCGCCCGGCGCGTCTGCGTATCGCTCGCCTTCGATGCCGATGCCACGCGCCTGGCCGTGCACGACGACGGCCACGGCTTCGACGTCGGGCGCATGCAGGCCGACCCGCAGCGCGGCATTGGCCTGCGCAACCTGCGCGAGCGCATCGCCGCGCTGTGCGGGCAGTTCGACATCCTTTCCGGCCCGGGCGGCACCCAGATCATCGCCTCGCTGCCGCTGGCCCGCCCCGCGGCCGCCGCGCGCGATGCCATTACCGCAGGACCCTCGCAGTCATGATCCAGTTTCTTGCCGAAGTTCGCGAAGACCACGAAGCGCCCGCGCGCGTGCTGCTGATCGACGACCACGCGCTGGTGCGCGACGGCATGCGCATGCACCTGGCGCTGCAGCCGGGGCTGCGCGTGGTGGGCGAAGCCGACGACGGCGAGGCCGCGCTGGCGTGGCTGGACCGTGCCGGTGCGGCCGACATGCCGGACCTGGTGATCACCGATATCGGCATGCGCGGCATGGGCGGCATTGCGCTGGCGGCGGCACTGCACGACCGCTATCCGGAGCTGGCCGTGCTGATCGTGTCGATGCACGACAACCTCGAATACGTGCGCCAGGCCGTGCGCGCCGGCGCGCGCGGCTATGTGCTCAAGGACGCCCCGGCCGACGAGCTGATCGCGGCGATCCGCTCGGTGCTGGCCGGGCGCGTGTTCTACAGCGCCCGCATCGCGCGCGGCATCGCCGAGCAAAGCCCCGCGGCCGGCCCGCTCGATGCGCTCACGCCGCGCGAGCGCGATATCCTGCGGGGCATCGGACGCGGCCTGGCCAACAAGGAGATCGCGGCGCAGCTGGGGGTATCGGTGCGCACCGTCGAGACCCATCGGCTGAACCTGAAGCGCAAGCTGGGGATCGAGGGGCGCGCCGGGCTGGTGAAGTATGCGGTGGAGACGCTGGGGGACAGCGAGGCCGGATAAGAAAACGCCCGCCTTGGACAAGGCGGGCGTTGACTGGCTCAGGACCTTGGGCCGCTTAGCCGTCCAGTCGCTTGCCCAGCGCCGCGCGCGTCTGCGCCAGCGCCTGCGGCAGGTGGTGCTTGAGCTGCGTGAACAGCTCGTCATGCAGCGCCAGCTCCTTCTGCCAGGCATCGCGGTCGATCGAGGTTACCTGCTCGAACTGCGCCGGCGAGAACTCGACGCCGTTCCAGTTCAGGTCCTGGTACCGCGGCGAGGTGCCGAACACGTGCTCGGCGCCCTGCCCCTTGCCTTCCACGCGGTCGATCATCCACGACAGCACGCGCATGTTCTCGCCGAAGCCCGGCCACACGAAGTTGCCGTCGGCGTCCTTGCGGAACCAGTTGACGCAGTAGATCTTCGGCAGCTTGGCGCCCGCGGCTTCGAGCTTGTTGCCCAGTTCGAGCCAGTGGCCGAAGTAGTCGCTCATGTTGTAGCCGCAGAACGGCAGCATGGCGAACGGGTCGCGGCGCACCACGCCTTGCTGGCCGGCCGCCGCCGCGGTGGTTTCCGAGCCCATGGTGGCAGCCATGTAGACGCCCTCGGTCCAGTTGCGCGCTTCGGTCACCAGCGGCACCGTGGTCGAGCGGCGGCCGCCGAAGATGAACGCATCGATGGGTACGCCGGCCGGGTTGTCCCAGTTGTCGTCGATCGACGGGCATTGCGACGCGGGCGCGGTGAAGCGCGCGTTCGGGTGCGCGGCCTTGGCGCCGGTGGCCTTCGCAATCTCCGGGGTCCAGTCCTTGCCCTGCCAGTCGATCAGGTGCGCGGGCGCTTCCTTGGTCATGCCTTCCCACCACACGTCGCCGTCGTCGGTCAGCGCCACGTTGGTGAAGATGACGTTTTCCTTGAGCGTCGCCATCGCGTTGTAGTTGGTCTTCTCGCTGGTGCCGGGCGCCACGCCGAAGTAGCCGGCTTCCGGGTTGATCGCGTACAGGCGGCCGTCCTTACCCGGCTTGATCCAGGCGATGTCGTCGCCGATGGTGGTGACCTTCCAGCCCTCGAAACCCTTGGGCGGGATCAGCATGGCGAAGTTGGTCTTGCCGCAGGCCGACGGGAAGGCGGCGGCGACATGGTATTTCTTGCCCTCGGGCGAGGTCACGCCGAGGATCAGCATGTGTTCGGCGAGCCAGCCTTCGTCGCGGCCCATGGTCGAGGCGATCCGCAGCGCGAAGCACTTCTTGCCCAGCAGCGCATTGCCGCCGTAGCCCGAGCCAAACGACCAGATCTCGCGCGTTTCCGGGAAATGCACGATGTACTTGGTCGGATTGCACGGCCACGCCACGTCTTGCTCGCCGGCGGCCAGCGGCTTGCCCACGGTGTGCACGCACGGCACGAAGGCGCCGTCGCTGCCCAGCACCTCGTACACGGCCTTGCCCATGCGGGTCATGATGCGCATGTTGACCGCCACGTACGGCGAATCGGACAGTTCCACGCCGATATGGGCGATCGGCGAACCCAGCGGCCCCATCGAGAACGGCACCACATACAAGGTACGGCCGCGCATGCAGCCGTCGAACAGGCCGGCCAGGGTCTGGCGCATCTCGGCCGGCGGGGTCCAGTTGTTGGTCGGGCCGGCATCTTCCTGCTTCTCGGAGCAGATAAAGGTACGGTCTTCGACGCGGGCAACGTCCGACGGGTCCGACAGGGCCAGGAAGGAGTTCTTGCGCTTGGCCGGGTTCAGCCGCTTCATGG
Source organism: Cupriavidus alkaliphilus (assembly GCF_014191175.1). Classification (NCBI taxonomy): domain Bacteria; kingdom Pseudomonadati; phylum Pseudomonadota; class Betaproteobacteria; order Burkholderiales; family Burkholderiaceae; genus Cupriavidus; species Cupriavidus alkaliphilus. The sequence goes on from NZ_JACHWE010000009.1 coordinate 63,522, forward strand.
TGCCGGCGGCGACCATCTGCTCGCACAGTCGGTCATATTCTTCCTGCGAGCCGTCGCACCAGTAGATGTTGTCGGGCTTGGTCAGCGCGGCGATTTCCGCGACCCAGGCAATCAGCTTGGGGTGCTTGACCCAGGCCGGCGCATTGACGGCTGCCGTACCTTGCATCGTGGGGTGGTTCATACTGCAAACTCCAGGTTTGTAAAGGGAAGGAAGGGAAGGAATCCTTGCAAAGCCTGGCCGGCGGGTTGTCCTGCGTGCCGGGGGGCGGAACCGTCACTGCTGCTGCGTCCCTGCCACGTCGCTGCAAGGGCCGCCTCGGGAGCGTCACATCCCGTTACAACTCCGCGGCGGCCCGGTTTGCGCAAAAGGTCGCGGCGGTCACGGCGGCTGCGCTACAGTGGCGCTTCGCCCGCGCAGCGTGGCCCGCAGTTGCCGGCCGGGCTTTGTCCGGGGGCAGCCGCGTGACGGGAGCAATGCTCGACCGACAATCCGCGGCGGCACCGGAGCGGGCAAGGATACCACTGGCGCACCCCCCTGTTTTTTGCTGCGCAACAATTGCCGGCGTCGGCCGACGCGGGATTTGCACCCCGCGGCGCCAGGGTTGCGGCACGCCGGTGCGGGGTTCGCAAACGTTTCACAACAATACTGTTGGCCGGCACGCGCCTCGGTGGGCGCGCGCACCAACTGGCACAACGTCCCGAAGATAACCAGGGTTGCCGATGAAGATTGCCGTACTCGACGATTACCAGGATGCCGTGCGCAAGCTGCCTTGTTTCAGCCTGCTGGAGGGGCACGACGTCAAGGTGTTCAACAACACCGTCAAGGGCGTGGGCCAGCTCGCGGCGCGCCTGTCGGATGTGGAAGCCGTGGTGCTGATCCGCGAACGCACCCGCATCACGCGCCAACTGCTGGAAAAACTGCCCAAACTGAAGCTGATCAGCCAGACCGGCCGGGTCGGCGCGGGGCCCGGCAGCCATATCGATCTCGATGCCGCCACCGACCGCGGCGTGGCGGTGCTGGAAGGCGTGGGCTCGCCGGTGGCGCCGGCCGAACTGACCTGGGCCCTGATCATGGCCGCCCAGCGCCGCATTCCGCAGTACGTGGCCAGCCTGAAGCACGGTGCGTGGCAGCAGTCGGGGCTCAAATCGACGACGATGCCGCCCAATTTCGGCCTGGGTCAGGTGTTGCGCGGACAGACCCTGGGGATCTGGGGCTACGGCAAGATCGGCCGGCTGCTGGCCGGCTACGGCCGCGCCTTCGGCATGAAGGTGCTGGTCTGGGGGCGGGACGCATCACAGGAAGCCGCGCGCGCCGATGGCCTGGATGTGGCGGCATCCAAGGAGCAATTGTTCGCCGACAGCGATGTGCTGTCGCTGCACTTGCGCCTGAACGACGACACCCGCGGCATCGTCAAGCAGGCCGACCTGACCGCCATGAAGCCGACCGCCCTGTTCGTCAATACCAGCCGTGCCGAACTGCTGGAAGAAAATGCCCTGGTCACCGCGCTGAACCGCGGCCGCCCGGGCATGGCGGCGATCGACGTCTTCGAGTCCGAGCCGATCCTGCAGGGCCACGCGCTGCTGCGCATGGAAAACTGCATCTGCACGCCGCATCTGGGCTACGTGGAACGCGACAGCTACGAGCTGTATTTCCGCACGGCGTTCCAGAACATTCTGGACGTGCTGGACGGCAAGCATGACTGCATCGTCAATCCGAAGGCGCTGGCGCCGGTGTTGACGCGCTGAGTCGGTTCCGGCTGCGCTGGCGCCTGTCCCCCCGCCAACGCGAATTTTCGGAACCCGCTACACTCGGGTCTTCCCCAGCCGCCGGCCGCAATGGCCCGGCGGCCGATCCGACAAAACGACAAGGCGCGTCTCGCGCCGACCCCTCTCCCATGGCCGGCATGGACCCCAGGCTCGTGACGCTCTGCGTCGGCAATTTTGTCATCGGCACCGGTGCGATGATCGTGACCGGCATGTTGAACGACATTGCCGGCGATTTCGGGCTGGGCGCGGCCAGCGCCGGGCAGCTGATCTCGGTGTTCGCGCTGGCCACCTGCGTGGGCGCGCCGCTGTTCGCCACGCTGGGGTCGCGCATCGACCGCCGGCTGCTGCTGGCGGGCTCGCTGCTGGTCTATGGGGTGATGCACGTGGCCGCGGCGCTGGCTCCGAGCTTTGCGGCGCTGATGGCGATCCGCTTCCTGACCGCGATCGGGGCGGCCATCTATACGCCGCAGACCGCGGCCACGCTGCCGCTGCTGGTCAATGCGCAGACCCGCGGGCGCGCCATCAGCTTTGTGTTCCTGGGCTGGAGCATCGCCAGCGTGGTGGGCGTGCCGCTGGGGACGTGGATTTCCAGCACGCTGGGCTGGCGCGTCAGCATGGCGCTGGTAGGGGTGATGGCGCTGCTGGCGGCGGCGGCGGTGTGGCGCGCGCTGCCGCGCGGGCTGATGGTGCCGCCGGCCGGGCGCGAGGCCTGGGGCGCGGTGCTGCGCCACAAGCCGGTGATGCTGGTGGTGCTGACCACCATGATCTCGTCGGCGGGCATGTTTACGCTGTTTACCTATATCGCCCCGCTGATGCGCGACGTCTATGGCATCAGCGGCGGCGCGCTCAGCCTGATGTTCCTGGCCTACGGTGCCTGCGGGGTGTTCGGCAACGCCATGGCGGCGTCGCGCATGGACCGGGTCACGCCGAGCCGGATCGTGCAGGTGACGCTGCTGACGTCGATCACGGCGATGGTGCTGTGGCCGCTGGCCGGGCTCGGCAGCGTGGCCCTGGTCGCGCTGTTCATGTTGTGGGGCGTGGGCGGCTTTGCCACCAACAGCGCCCAGCAGGCGCGGCTGGTGCTGCTGGCGCCGGAGCGGGCCTCGGTGTCGATCTCGCTGAACTCTTCTTCGATCTACCTGGGACAGGCCGCCGGCGCCATGGCCGGCGCGGCGATCTATACCCTGGCGGGGCCCAACACGCTGCACTGGGGCGCGGCGGCGCTGATGCTGGCGGCGCTGGCGGTGTCGCAGCGCGCGCGCCTGCTGGGCTGCCGCTGGCAGCCTGCGCAAGCGGCCCGGCAGCTCTGATTCCAGTCTGAAACACGCGCCGCGATCCCCGCCGGCGCCTTGTGAGGAACCGCACCAAGCACTTGTCCACAGCGTTATCCGCCCCGTTATCCTCAGGGATATCCGCAGCTTATCCACATCCCTTTCCACAACCACGAAGCGGGGGCGCACGTGAGCGATTCGAGACCTTGGCCGGGCCTTGCACGCGTGCTGGCGGTCAGCCTGGGCAAGGCCATCCCGCTGGTGGTGGCGGGCGCGGGCACCGAGGCGGTGGTGCTGTCGGGCATCCGCAAGCATCCGGTCAGCACGCTGCTGCACCCCTTGCGGGTCCAGGTGCAGCAACTGGGCCTGGCGGGCGACGAGCAGGGCGACCTGACCGTGCACGGCGGCCTCGACAAGGCGGTCTATGCCTACCCCTCGGAGCACTACGCCTGGTGGAATGCCCGCCGCCGCGCCTGCGCCCAGCCTGACTCCGGGCCTCCGCTGCCTTACGGTGCGATGGGGGAAAACCTGACGCTGGAGGGTTTGCTGGAGTCCGCGCTATGGATCGGCGACCTGGTGCGGGTCGGCACCGCCCTGCTGCGCGTGGAGGCGCCGCGCCAGCCCTGCTACAAGTTCAACGCCGCGCTGGGCTACCGCCACGCGGTGCGCGACATGGTGCAGAGCGGCTACTCCGGGGTCTATCTCAGCGTGGTGCTGAAGGGCGAAGTGCGCGCCGGCGATGCCGTGATTGTGCAGGCCGGACCACGGGAATTGTCGGTCGACAGCGTAAATCAGTGGCGCCGCGATGGCCGGCGGCAGCTTTTCTGATAATGTTTGTCTAACCATACAAGCGCCCCGCTAAACACATCTCCGGCTTCCCCTGTGGCCCGGACGGCGTTTGCCGGCGCCGGGCATTACCAGACCCTTGCACCCCTGTAACGGACTGTAATACGCGGCGCTGGCTCCGGCGGGCGAAGCGCGGTACTAGTAGAGTCTTTGCGCGACACGCACCGGCAGCAATCTGGACACAACATGCCGGGCGGTACACGGGGAGTGGCGCTGAAGACGCGGGGCAGAGAGTCCACACAACATGAAATCTGACAGGATCGACCAGCCCAAGGGCTTCGTCGACAGCAATTGGAGGGCGGCCGCCGGGACCGGGCACGGCCGCGTGTCGCCGTGGCTGGCGGTACTGGTGGTGCTGGCCGTCGCCGGCCTGGGCTGGTTTGCGTGGCGCACGTGGCTGGCGCCGAAGCCCGCGCCCAAGCCGCCCGCGGCGGCCATCGTGGCGACCGCGCCGGTGCAGCAAGGCGACGTGCCGCTGCAGGTCTCGGCCAACGGCAACGTCACGGCGCTGTCGACGGTGGAGGTGCGGCCGCAGGTGTCCAGCACCGTGCGCACCGTCCATATCAAGGAAGGCCAGACCGTCAAGCCCGGCGACCTGCTGTTCTCGCTCGATACCCGCATGGACGAGGCCAACCTGGCCAAGGCCCAGGCGCAGTTGCTGCGCGACCAGGCCGACCTGGCCGATGCCCGCCGCACGCTGGCGCGCAGCCAGGAACTGCTGCAGCGCAATTTCATTTCGAAGAGCGCGGTCGATACCGCGCAAGCCAGGGTTGATGGTTTCGCCGCCACCGTGCGCGCCGACCAGGCCGCGATCGAGGCCAGCCGCGTGGCGGTCAGCTACGGCGCCATCCGCGCCACCATCAGTGGCCGCACCGGCGTAATCAACGCCTTCCCGGGCTCGCTGGTGCTGCCCAACAGCACCCAGCCGATGGTCACCATCGCCCAGGTGCAGCCGATCGCCGTCACCTTCAGCCTGCCCGAACGCCAGCTGGCGGCCCTGCGCGAGGCGCTGCGCGCCGGCCCGGTACAGGTCACCGCGCAGCCCAACGACGGCAACCAGGCGCCGGTGACCGGGCGCATCAGCTTCGTCGACAACACGGTCGATCCCCAGTACGGCACCATCCGCGTCAAGGCGCAGTTCGACAATGAAGAGCAGCGGCTGTGGCCGGGCACCTATGCCACCGTCAGCGCCGTGGTGCAGACGCTCAAGGACGCGCTGTCAGTGCCGCCGCAGGCGGTGGTGACCGGGCCCGAGGGCCGCTTCGTCTATGTGGTGCAGCCCGACAGCAAGGTGGCGCGCGTGCCGGTGCGGGTGGTGACGACCACCGCCGCCGCGGCCGTGGTCGAGGGCGTGCAGCCCGGCGCCCGCGTGGTGGTGGAAGGCACGCAGAACCTGCGCCCCGGCGCGCTGGTGCGCGAGGCGGCGGCGCGCGGCGCTTCGGGTGCCGCTGCCGCCCGCCCCGCCAGCGCGGGGCACTGAGCCATGACGCTCTCGGAACTCTGCATTCGCCGTCCGGTGATGACGGTGCTGCTGTGCCTGGCCGTGGTGGTCACCGGCATCGTGCTGTATCCGACCATTCCCATTGCCGCGCTGCCCAGTTTCAACTCGCCGGTGATCCAGGTCACCGCGACCCTGCCCGGGGCCAGCCCCGAGACCATGGCCGCGTCGGTGGCCACGCAGCTGGAGAAGCAGTTCGCGACGATTCCGGGCGTGTCGGTGATCAGCTCGTCGAACACGCTCGGCAACTCCAGCATCACCATCGAGTTCAACAACGACCGCGATATCGACGATGCGGCCGTCGACGTGCAGGCGGCGCTGTTCCGCGCGCAGCGCTCGCTGCCGATCGAGATGACGACGCCGCCGTCGTACCGCAAGGTCAACCCGGCCGATGCACCGGTGCTGCTGCTGGCGATCAACTCGCCGGCGATGAGCCTGGCCGACCTGAACGCCTTCGGCGACAACCTGATCTCGCCGACGCTGGCAACGCTGCCGGGCGTGGCGCAGGTGCAGATCTTCGGGCAGAAGCGCTTTGCCGTGCGCGTGCGCGCCCACCCCGATGCGCTGGCCGCGCGCGGGCTGACGCTGGACGAGCTGGCCACCGCGCTGAACCGCGCCAACGCCAACACGCCGGTGGGCACGCTCGACAGCGCGCGCCAGACCCTGACGATCCAGGCCAACCGGCAGCTCACCAATGCCGACGCCTTCCGCAATATCATCGTCGCCAGCCAGCCCAACGGCGCGCTGGTGCGCCTGTCCGACGTGGCCGAGGTCGAGGACAGCGTCGAGACCATCAAGACCGGCAGCTGGCTCAACAACGAGCGCTCGATCGTGCTGGCGGTGCTGCGCCAGCCCGACGCCAACACCGTCGCAGTGGTCGACGCGATCCATGCCGCCCTGCCCCGCCTGATCCAGCAGATGCCGGGCTCGATCAACGTGTCGGTGGTCAACGACCGCTCGCGCTCGATCCGCGAATCGATCCACGACGTGCAGTTCACGCTGGCGCTGACGGTGGCGCTGGTGGTGATGGTGATCTTCCTGTTCCTGCGCCGCGCCGCGGCCACGCTGATCCCGACGGTGTCGCTGCCGATCTCGCTGATCGGCACGGTGGCGCTGATGAAGGCGTTCGGCTACAGCCTGGACAACGTCTCGCTGCTGGCGATCACGCTGGCGGTGGGGCTGGTGGTCGACGATGCCATCGTCATGCTCGAGAACATCGTGCGCCATATCGAGGACGGCGTGGCGCCGCTGAAAGCCGCGCTGGTGGGCTCGCGCGAGATGGGCTTCACCATCCTGTCGATCTCGATCTCGCTGGTGGCGGTGTTCATTCCGATCTTCTTCATGCCGGGCGTGATCGGGCTGCTGTTCCACGAATTCGCCGCGGTGGTGTCGCTGGCGATCCTGGTGTCGGCGCTGGTGTCGCTGACGCTGATTCCGATGCTGTGCGCGCGTTTCCTGTCGGCCGAGAACGTGCCGGTGGACGAATCGCACCACGCCTATGGCGACCATCCGCCAGGTCAGCCGCCGCAGCCCGCCGTGGCGCAGAAGCAGACCCTGGGCATGCGCTCGACGCAGTGGTTCGAGAACCTGTTCGAGTTCACCCTGCACCGCTACGCGCGCGGGCTGGACTGGTGCCTGGCGCACCGGCGCACCGTGCTGGTGGCGGCGGGTCTGACCTTCGTGCTGACCGCGGTGCTGTTCGTCGCCATTCCCAAGGGCTTTTTCCCTGAAGAGGATATCGGCCAGATCCGCGTCAACGCCGAAGGGCCGCAGGATATTTCCTTCGACGCCATGTCGGAACGCCTGCGCGACGCGGCCGAGCGCATGCGCGCCAACCCGGCGGTCAAGAGCATCGTGGTCGCCATCGGCGGCGGCCCGTCGCCGGCCATCAATACCGGGCGCATGTTCGTGGAACTGAAGCCGCGCGGCGAGCGCGGGGCCATGCCCAAGGTGATCGAGTCGTTGCGCCGCGACGTCGCCGGGGTGCCGGGCCTGGCGGTGTACTTCGCGCCGGTGCAGAACCTGCAGCTGGGCGGGCGCCAGAGCAAGAGCCGCTACCAGTACACGCTGCAGAGCGTGAAGGCCGGGCAGCTGCAGGACTACTCCGACCAGCTGATGGCGAAGATGCGCGCCGACAGCCTGTTCCGCGACGTCACCAGCGACTCGCAGCAGTCCGGGCTGGAGGCGCACCTGACCATCGACCGTGACAAGGCCAATGCGCTTGGGGTGCAGATGCAGGACGTGCGCACCGCGCTGTATTCGGCCTTCGGCGAGCGTCAGGTGTCGACCATCTACACGCCGATCGACAACTACTACGTGATCCTGCAGGCGGCCGATGTCGACCGCACCGACGAAAGCGCGTTCTCCAAGCTCTACGTGCGCAGCAAGACCGGGCAGATGGTGCCGGTATCGGCCTTCGCCACCACCGAGCGCCGGGTCGGCCCGATCGCGGTCAACCACCAGGGGCAGCTGCCGTCGGTGACGGTGTCGTTCAACCTGGCCCCGGGCGCGGCGCTGGGCGATGCTTCCGCGCGCATCGACCGCTACAAGCAGGAGATCGCGATGCCGACCTCGATCTTCACCAGCTGGGGCGGCGACGCGGCGGTGTTCCAGTCGTCGCAGGCGACACAGATCGTGCTGCTGGTGGCGGCGATCGCCGTGATCTACACGCTGCTGGGCGTCCTGTACGAGAGCTACATCCACCCGCTCACCATCCTGGCGGGCCTGCCATCGGCGGCAGTGGGGGCATTGCTGACGCTGTTTATCTTCAACGTCGAGTTGTCGCTGATCGCGGTGATCGGCGTGCTGATGCTGATCGGCATCGTCAAGAAGAACGCGATCATGATGATCGACTTCGCGCTGGCGGCGCAGCGCGAGCAGGGCATGACCCCGGCCAGGGCGATCCGGCAGGCGTGCCTGCTGCGCTTCCGCCCGATCATGATGACCACCTTCGCCGCGGTGATGGGTGCGCTGCCGCTGGCACTGGGCCTGGGCGCCGGCGCCGAGCTGCGCCAGCCGCTGGGCCTGGCGGTGGTGGGCGGCCTGCTGTTTTCGCAGGTGATCACGCTGTTCATCACGCCGGTGATCTACCTGGCGCTGGACCGGTTCTCCGGCACCGGGCCGCTGCAGATCGACGCGGAAGGCAACAAGCTGCCGCAGAAAGCGCCCGGGGAGGCGGTGCGGCAGCACTGAAACGAGCGCTGGAAAGCCAGCTATTCGCCCGTTTCCGCGAGGATGTCGCCAGGTACGTCCAGGGCTTGCGCCAGCCTGCGCAGCGCTTCGGCACTGCCCTTGCGCGAGCGGTTTTCGATCTGGCTGAGATACGGCTTGCTCAGGCCGGCGGCCCGGGCAAGCGCATCCTGCGTCAGCCGGCGATAGTTGCGCCACGCCTTGACCGGGTGGTCGCCGGCCAGCTCGGCGTCGAGCACCGCCGCCGGCACGCGCAAGCCATCGTCGCTGGCCTTTGCCGCGTCGAACAGGGCGACATCGCCGGCCTCTTCCATCAGGTGCTTGACGCGTTCCCATACCTCAATGGGGACTACCGCATATTCGCGGCGGCCGTCGCGTTCAATGAACTGGATGTCGGTCACTTGTAGGCGCCTCCACGTGGACTGATGGCCAATACCAGGATCACCAGCCTGCCGTTCTCGATTTCGTACAAGACGCGCCAATCCCTACCCGTAATCGATAGCCTTCGCGGCCCGCGAGCTTTCTGGCGTTCGGGTTTGGCGCGTAAAGATCGACGGCAAGTACGTGGATCTCTGCGACGATCGTTGCGGCAAGGTTTCGTGGCATGGATCGCAGCGACTGAGCAGCTTGCCTGGTGAACTCAACGGCGTACATGCAGGATCATAGTCCCGTGCAAACACGTTCGCAAACAAAGTTTGCAAACGATGGAGGTGGTTCGAGGGACCAACATTGCATACATGTGGCATGCGCGCCACGTCCTTTGAGTTAAGTCATTTACCTATCTCGCTTAAATGATAATAATTCTCGTTAACTAAAACGGCGTCACCCGCGGCCTGGCCAGCCGTCGGGCAGCGCCTTCACGCGAGCCAGCCACCCGTTACGGATTTTTGCCAGCCAGCGTTCGATTTCTTCTGGGGAGAATCCATGAAACGTCGCTGTCTGGCGCGCCTGCGCGCCTCTGTCCGGGTCACGCCCGTTGCCGCCGTGTGCGCGGCGCTGGGCTCGCCAGCCATCGCCGCCGACGGCGTTGGCAACACCATCACGCTGGCCGCGCTGAACGAGGTGGTGGTCACCGCCACCCGCACCGAAGAGCGCGCCGACGCGGTGGCGTCGACCATCACCGCGCGCGACGCGCGCCAGATCCAGCGCGCGCAGCCGGTCGACGAAGCCGGCCTGTTCGCCGACGAGCCGGACATCGACGTGCCGCGCGACCGCCGCCGCTTTGGCGCCGGCAGCATCAATATCCGCGGCATCGAGGACAACCGCGTGCTGCAGATGGTCGACGGTGTGAGGCTGCCGGATTTCTTCAACGGCGGGGGGCCGTCGAACATCTCCAGCTCGACCCGCGATGCGCCGGAGTTCTCGTTCCTGAAGCGGGTCGAAGTGCTGCGCGGGCCGGCATCGAGCCTGTATGGCTCGGACGCGATCGGCGGCGTGGTGGCGTATGCGACCAAGGATCCGTCGGACCTGACGCAGGGCCGCAAGGTCGGCGGCGAACTGGGGCTGAACTGGAACGGCATCGACAACGGCTTCGGCCAGACCGCGGGCGTGGCCGGCGGCAGCGACACGCTGCAGGGCCTGTTCATGGTCGCGAATCGCAACGCGCATGAAATGAAGAACATGGGCAGCGATGATTCCAACTCGGTCAACCGCACCCGGCCCAACCCGCAGGACGTGCGCACGCAGGCGTGGCTCGGCAAGATCCTGCTCAACGCCAGCCCGGCGCACAAGTTCAAGTTCACCTACGAGCATCGCGACGGCAACACCGATACTGACCTGCTGCGCTTGTCCACGGCCTTGCCGCGCGTCACCGCCGCCAATGGCAATGAAGACCTGAGCCGCGACCGCGTCAGCCTGGACTACGAGTGGAAGCCGGCCAGCGGCGTGCTCGACCGCCTGGCCGCGCAGGTCTACTACCAGGAGTCCGAGACCACCACGCTGACCAACCAGGTGCGCAGCAACACCAGCACCGGCTGCTCGGCCACCACGCGCGGCACCAGCCTGTGCAACGTCTCGCTGGGCTTTGCCTTCAAGCAGGAGCAGACCGGCTTCAACCTCCAGGGCGACAAGTCGTTTGCCACCGGCGGCGTCGAGCACCGGCTGATCGGCGGCGTCGATTTCATGCGCGTGCGCTCGTCGGAATCGCGCGACGGCACGGTGCGCAACCTGACCACCGGCACCACCACCAAGTCGCTGGCCGGCGAGAATTTCCCGATCCACGACTTCCCCACGGGAGAGACGCGCCAGACCGGCCTGTTCGCGCAGGACGAAATGCGCTTCTTCGATGGCCGCTTCACGCTGACGCCCGGGCTGCGCTTTGACCATTACTCGTTGTCGCCCGATGGCGATGACCTGGTCTACAACAATGCCGGCGGCCGCCCGGCGGTCAGCAAGAGCGATTCGCACCTGTCGCCCAAGCTGTCGGCGCTGTGGCAGGCGACCGACCGCGTCAACCTGTGGGCGCAGTACGTGTTCGGCTACCGCGCGCCCAACTACCAGGAAGTCAACGGCAGCTTCCGCAACCCGGTGCAGGGCTATGGCGCCGCGCCCAATGCCGCCCTGGACCCGGAGAAGAGCCGCTCGTTCGAGGTCGGCGCGCGCTATACCGGCGACAACGTGCAGACCAGCGTGGCGCTGTTCGACAACCGCTACCGCGACTTTATCGAACAGGTGCAGCTGACCTGCCCGTCCGACCCCGCCTGCCTGCCCGGCCTGCGCGCGACCTACCAGTACCGCAACCAGACCAGCGTGCGCATCTATGGCGCCGAGTGGCGCGGCGTGTGGCGCTTCCTGCCGCAATGGCGCGTCGATGGCGCGGTGGCGTACGCGCATGGCAACAACGAGCAGACCGGCCAGCCGCTGAACAGCGTCTCGCCGCTGCGCGCCAGCGCCGGGCTGACGTGGGAGCGCGTGCAGGGACAGGGCGCCGCGATCCGCTGGCGCGGCGCGCGCCCGGTGACGCGCACCGACGATTCGTCGTTCACCTACTTCAAGCCCGCCGGCTACGGCGTGGTCGACCTGCAGGCGTGGTGGCGCTTCAATCGCTACGTCAGCCTGGCGCTGTCGGTCAACAACCTGTTCGACAAGAAGTACTGGCTGTGGGGCGACGTGCGCCAGACCGGCGTCTCGGCGACCGAGCCCGGCGTGGACTTCTACACGCAGCCGGGCCGCACCTTCGCCGCCAGCCTGAAGCTGTCGTTCTGAGCGGGAGCCGCGCAAGGAGGTTCGCATGTCCCCACAAAACATAACCAACCGCTGGCTGCTGGCGCTGCTGTGCCTGCTGGTCTGCATCGGCGCGGCCCAGGCCGCACCGCGCATCGCCATCCTGACCAGCTCGCCGGTGCCGGCGGGCAAGTTCGGCCCATTGCGCGAACTGGCGCAGGCCCAGGGCATGACGCTGGAGGCGCAGTACCTGGAGCGCATGCCGGCGCAGGAGGTCGCGCCGTTTATCCACAATGCCGACCTGCTGATCGTCGATGCGCCGCGCGACCACATCGTCACCGCGATGCTGCAGCGCCTCGGCCCGCTGTGGAGCGAGGCGCGCGTGCCGCGCGTGCTGATCGCCACCGACCGCTATGAAGCGCATAACCTCGACGACAAGCTCGCGGCGCAGCTGCATGCGTACTACGTCAACGGCGGCCGCGGCAACTTCGGCGCGATGATGCGCACGATCGCGGCACAGCAGTTCCGCTTGCGTGCCGATGCCACCATTCCCGCGCCAGTGGTGTTCCCCAAGGCCGCCTACTACCATCCCAGGCTCGCCGGCGTGATCACCACCTCGCCGCAGGAAGCCCTGGCGGCCTCCGGCAGCAGCGGCCCGGTGATCGGCATCGCCATCCACCAGGCCTATGTGTCGGGGCTCGACAGCGCCTTTATCGACGACCTGATCGGCCGCCTCGAAGCGCGCCACGCGCGCGTGCTGACGTTCTACGGCCCGGTGATGGACGCCGATGGCATCACGCGCATGGCGATGCCCGGCGGCAAGCGCCTGGTCGACGTGCTGGTCAACGGCCAGATCATGCTGAACCCGCACGGGCGCAAGGCCGAGTTCGAGCAACTCGACGTGCCGGTGCTGCAGGTCATGCCCTACCGCAAGGGCGACGCGCAGGCGTGGCAGGACGACCCGCACGGCATCAGCCTGACCGATACGCCCTTCTACCTGGTGCAGCCCGAGCTGGCCGGCGTGATCGACCCCATCCTGGCCGCCGCCACGGCCAGGGGCGACGGCGCCATCGTCGGCCTGCCGGCGCAGCTCGATGCGGTGGCCGACAAGGCGCTGGCGCTGGCGCGGCTGCGCCACCTGCCCAACGCCGACAAGCGCGTGGCGATCCTGTACTACAACTATCCCGCCGGCGAGAAGAACCTGTCGGCGTCGTTCCTGAACCTGCCGAAGAGCCTGGCCAGCACGCTGGCGGCGCTGCGTGCGGCGGGCTACACCACCGAGGCCGCCGACGAAGCGCGGCTGCAGCGTGACCTGGGCGCGTTGCTGGCACCCTTCTATCGCAGTGGCAGGCTGGAGCCGTTGCTGGACGCCGGCCTCGCGGTGTGGATGCCGATGTCGCAGTACCGCCGCTGGTACGACGCGCAGCCCGCGCCTTTGCGCGCCGCCGTGGCGCAGCGCTGGGGCAGTCCGGAGCAATCGGCGATGGCGACCACGCGCGGCGGCGAGCCAGGCTTCGTGATCCCGCGGCTGCAGCTCGGCAACGTGGCGCTGATGCCGGTGCCGCCGCGCGGCGAGCGCAACGAATCGGACGAGAAGGCGCTGTACCACTCCACCTCCACGCCGCTGAACCACTTCTACATGGCCGCCTACCTGTGGGCGCGCCAGGACCGCGAAGCGCTGGTCCACTACGGCACCCACGGCACGCAGGAATGGACGCCCGGCAAGGAGCGCGGCCTGTCCGTCACCGACCAGCCCTACCTGGTGCTGGGCAGTGTGCCGGTGATCTATCCGTATATCGTCGATGACGTCGGCGAAGCGATCCAGGCCAAGCGCCGCGGCCGCGCCGTGATCGTCAGCCACCAGACGCCCCCGTTCCGCCCGGCCGGGCTGCATACCGAGCTGGTAGCGCTGCACGACCAGTTGCACGCGTACCTGCAGCAGGACGAAGGCGCGGTGAAGGACACCATCCGCCAGCAGATCCTGTCGCGCAGCGCGTCGATGCACCTGTTCGAGGATATGGGCTGGAGCGCGGCGCGGGCGCGCGCGGATTTCAGCGGCTATCTCGATGCGCTGCATATCCACCTGCACGAACTCGGCGGCGCGCTGCAGCCCTATGGCCTGCACACGTTCGGGCAGTCGCAGGACGAAGGGCTGCGGCTTTATACGACCATGGCGATGCTCGGCAAGGACTGGCTCAGGCGCGTGTTCCCCGACGAGCCGGAAGAGCTGTTCGCGGTCGACTACGCGCAGCTTGCGCAGACGCCGCCCTATGCGATGGTGCGGCGCTATGTGGCCGAGGGCGCCTCGCTGGACGAGCTGGGCGATGCGCGCCAGCGCGAGGACATGCAGCGCGCGCGGCAACTCTATGCCAGCCTCGATGCAACGCCCGAGAACGCGGGGCTGCTGACCGCGCTGGCCGGCCGTCACCTGCACTCGGGCACCGGCGGCGACCCGGTGCGCAATCCCGATACCTTGCCGACCGGCCGCAACCTGTACGGCTTCGATCCCTCCAAGGTTCCCAGCCGCGAAGCCTGGAAGGCGGGCCAGGCCGCCGCCGAGGCGATGATCGCCGACTGGCGCAAGCGCCATGGCCGTTATCCCGACAAGCTCGCGTTCTCGCTGTGGAGCGTCGAGACCATGCGCCACCAGGGCATGCTCGAAGCGCAGGCGATGGCGGCGCTGGGCGTGCGGCCGAAGTGGGACGACGGCGGCCGCGTGGTCGGGGTCGAGCCGATTGCTGCCGCGGAGCTGGCCCGTCCGCGCGTGGACGTGGTGCTGTCGGCCACCGGTCTGTATCGCGACCACTTCCCCAATCTGATGAAGTGGCTGGCCGAGGCGGTGAAGCTCGCCGCCGCGCAACCGGAAGCCGGCAACGTCGTCGCCGCGAATACCCGCGCAGTCCGTGAGCGGCTAAGCAAGCTGAATGTTCCCGCCGAGCGGCTGGACGCGCTCGCGGTGACGCGCATCTTCGCCAGCGAATCGGGCAACTACGGCACCGGCCTGAACGACGCCGCGATGGCCACCGATACCTTCGGCAGCGGCCGCCAGGCCGATGCCAAGCTGGCCAGGCTGTATCTCGCGCGCATGCAGTACGCCTACGGCCCGGACGAGCAGCACTGGGGCGAAGCGCTGCCGCAGGTCAACCTGTATGCCGAGAACCTCAAGGGTGTCGACGGCGCGCTGCTGGCGCGCAGTTCCAACCTGTACGGCATGCTGACCACCGATGACCCGTTCCAGTACCTCGGCGGCATCGGCCTGGCGGTGCGCCACCTGACCGGCAAGGCGCCTGAGCTGCTGATCTCCAACCTGCGCGATGCGAACCAGGCGCGCACGGAGACCGCCGCGGGCTTCCTCGCCAGCGAACTGCGCACGCGCTACTTCCATCCCGGCTGGATCGAGGGCATGAAGGCCGAGGGCTACAGCGGCGCGCTGAACGTGCTCGACACCGTCAACAATTTCTGGGGCTGGACCGCGGTCTCGCCCGAAATCGTGCGCGACGACCAGTGGACCGAGTTCGCCGAGGTCTATGTCAACGACAAGCACAAGCTCGGCCTGAACGCATGGTTCGAAAAGCACGCCCCGCAGGCCCAGGCCCAGGTGATCGAACGCATGCTGGAAGCCGCGCGCAAGGGCTACTGGAAGGCCGACAGCAAGCTGCTGCAGACGCTGGCGCAGCGCTATGAAGACCTGGCGCAGCGGCACGACATCGTCAGCGGCAACCGCGCGTTCAACCAGTATCGCGAACAGCAGGCGCGCGCCGCCGCGCCGGGCTATGGCCTGCAGGCGCCCGCCGCGGCACCGCGTACGGCAGCGCCGCCGACGCCGCGGCAGGCTGCCGCGGCACCCGCGCCCGAGCCCCCTCCCGCACCCGCGCCGAACCCGCCCCAGCCCGTGCAAGGCATGGAGCTGGTGGAACGCAAGCCGCCCGCGGCCGAGATCGTGCCGGTGCTGTCGTGGCTGGCCGGCGGCATCGCGCTGGCGGCCGCGATCGTGGGCGGCGCGCTCAGCGCGCGGCGGCGCCAGGTCGATGCCCGCGCCGGCTGGCTGCCGGAGCGCCGCTGAGGCAACGCAGATATCCATCGCATTCAACGAGACCAGACATGACACCCACCCTGCTTGAAACCCTGATGTACGACGTCGGCCAGCTGTTCCTGATCCCGACGCTGGCGCTGATCGCGCTGCTGTTCCTCTACGCCTTCTGGGCGCTCGGCGAGTTCGCCATGCAGGCCTGGCTGCGCACGCGCCACCCCATCGCCAGCGGACGCGGCTACGTGCTGGTGGCCTGGGCGCGCAAGCACAAGGTGGCCGATGCCGACGCGCTCGACGTCGCCGCGCACCGCCTGCTGGAGCGGCCCCGCATCGCCACGCGCGTGGCGCCGATGCTGGGGCTGGTGGCCACCATGATCCCGATGGGACCGGCGCTGAAGGGGCTGTCGGGTGGCAACCTGGCCAATGTGGGCGAGAATCTGACCATCGCCTTCTCCGCGGTGATCCTGGCGCTGATCGCGGCCAGCATCACCTTCTGGGTGGTCAACGTGCGCCGGCGCTGGCTGGCCGAGGAACTGGTGTGGCTGGGGCAGTCGCGGCCGCAGTGGGAGGTGGACGAATGAAGTTCCTGGAAGAGAGCGAGGCCGACGATCCGATCCTGTCGGTGGTGAACCTGATCGACGTGTTCCTGGTGGTGATCGCCGCGCTGCTGGTGGCGATCGCGCAGAATCCGGCCAACCCGTTCACCCATGATGACGTGACCATCATCAAGAATCCCGGCAAGCCCAATATGGAGATCGTGTCGCGCCAGGGCGAGAAGGTGGTGCGCTACCAGGCCAGCGGCCAGGTCGGCAGCGGCGACGGCATCAAGGCCGGCGTGGCGTACCGGATGCAGGACGGATCGATGGTGTACGTGCCGGAGCAGCCTGCGCCGCAGGCATCGGTGCCCACCACTGAAACCAGATAAAGGAAAGCGCATGATGGCATTCCGCTTGCGCGCAGCCGCCATGCTGGCCGCTGCCGCTGTGTTGGCCGCCGGCTGTGCTGCCCGGGGGCCGGCTTCGTCCACGGTCAGCGCCGCCTTCGCCGGCAAGCCCTACGTGCTGTTGGGCGAAGTGCACGACAACGCCGCCGGCCAGCAGCAGCGGCTCGACGCGCTGACGCGCGCGCTCGAGCAAGGCTGGCGCCCGGCCATCGCCATGGAGCAGTTCGACCGCGAGCGGCAGGCCGATATCGACCGGGCCCGGCGCGAGCGCCCGCGCGATGCCGACTACCTGATCGCGCAGGCCGGCGGCGGCGCCTGGCAGTGGCCGCTGTACAAGCCCGTGGTGGCGCTGGCGCTGCAGTACGATCTGCCGCTGGTCGCCGCCAACCTGTCGCGCGCCGACGCGGGCAAGATCGTGCGCGGCGGGCTGGACGGGCTGTTTTCCGCGGACGAGCGGCAGCAACTCGGCCTGACCGGCGCGTTGCCGCCGGACCTGGTGGCGGCGCAGACCGCGGTGCTCGACCGCGGGCACTGCGGCAATTTCCCCAAGGCGATGCTGCCCGGCATGCTGGCGGCACAGGCCGCGCGCGACGCGGTGATGGCGCGGGCGTTGCGGCCGTATGCCGGGCGCGGCGCGGTGCTGATCGCGGGGAACGGGCACGTGCGGCGCGACGTGGGGGTGCCGCGCTGGCTTGCTGACGAGGCCGGCAAGGTGATCAGCGTGGGCTATGTCGAGGGAGCGCCCGCGCATGGCGAGTTCGACATGGCGGTGGTGGTGCCGGCGGTCGAGCGCAAGGATCCGTGCTTGCAGGCGAAGCCGGCTGGCTGAGGAGCAGTGTTCAGTGTCGGTTGCCATGGACGCGCCGGCCCTGTCCCCCTCCATCCACGTAAACCCCAACCCCCTCTGACAGCCTTTTGACAGTTTCCCCCGCCTAGAATCCGCCCCATGGCCGGGAGTTCCGGTCTGACGTTCACAACATCCAAGAACAGTCCCGGCCAGCCCTCGCCGCGCCGGACAGGAGACCAGCCCGGTGCCGCGCCGCTGCGCACGCTCCCGGGCCCCCATCCCGTCCCGCAACGCGTGGCCACCGGAACGCCCGGGTCGGATCGCGGCAGCCATCGAAGGCAAGCGATCACCGGTATTACCAAGGAGACCGCCATGCGCCGTACCTATTTCCGCTTCGCCCATGCCGTGATGGCATCCGCCACCCTTGCCGCCGCTGCCGTGGCCGCGCCCGCCTTCGCGATGGACAACGTCAAGGTCATGATCGGCGCCAACCCCGGCGGCGGCTTCGACCAGACCGGCCGCTCGCTGGGCGCGGCGATGGTCGCCGCGGGCCAGGCCAAGGCCGCTTCGTACGACAACAAGGGCGGCGCCGGCGGCACCATCGCGCTGACCCAGTTCGTCAACACCGACAAGGGCAACCCCAATGCGCTGATGGTGGTGGGCGCGGTGATGGTCGGCGCGATCGAGACCAACAAGCCGCCGGTCACGCTGAAGAACGCCACCCCGATCGCGCGCCTGTTCGCCGACACCATGGTCATCACCGTGCCGGCCAGCTCGCCGATCAAGTCGATCAAGGACCTGACCACGCAACTCAAGGCCAACCCGGGCAGCGTCAGCTGGGGCGGCGGCTCCAAGGGCTCGATCGACCATATCCTGGCCGGCCTGGTCGCCAAGGAAAGCGGCGTCGACCCGAAGAAGGTCAACTACGTGCCGTTCCAGGGCGGCGGCGAAGCCTCGGCCTCGATCATGGGCGGGCACGTGACGGTGGGCATCGCCGGCGTGTCGGAATTCCTGCCCTTTATCAAGAGCGGCAAGATGCGCGCGCTGGCGGTCACGTCCAAGGACCGTGTCGCCGATATCCCGACGCTGAAGGAGCAAGGCGTCAACGTCGAGATCTATAACTGGCGCGGCGTGTACGGCGCCCCGGGCACCACGCCCGAGCAGCGCAAGGCCATGATCGACGCCGTGGTCAAGGCCACCGAAAGCAAGGCCTGGAAGGACACGCTGCAGAAGAACGACTGGACCCCGTTCCTGCTGACCGGCGACGAGTTCGGCAAGTTCGTCGACAGCGAATCGACCCGCCTGGGCGCGACGCTGCGTGAACTGGGCGTGGCCAAGTAACACGGTCCGGCGCGCGGGGCTGCAGCGCCCTGCAATACCGCCTTAATGCATTAACGCATCCCTCTCGCTTCACCTGTCGTGCCTGCCGACGCCGCCGGTGATCCCGGTGGCCGGAAACACGGCGCGGGGCCCGGTGTCCACCTGCGATACCGAAGACAACAACATCTGTCACTGGGCCCCGCCGCCGCGCGGGCAGCATCCGCCGGCGTCGCGCGTGCCAGCCTCCGCGGCTGGCGACCAAGGCCCAAGGAGTCTCCATGAAACCCTCGCACCTCGCCATCGGCATCGCCGTGCTGGCGATCTCGCTGTTCTTCTTCCTCGGGCTGTCCGGCATCACCGGCGACGAGGGCTATGCGGGCCTGTCGCCGCGCTTCGTGCCCACGCTGGTGGCGATCGGCCTGGCGGTGTGCGGCGCGCTGCTGACCTGGCAGGGCGTGCGCGGCGGTTTCCGCAACATGCCGGAAGAGGACGCCGAGCTGCCCAACGCGCCGCACAACTTCGGCGGCTTCGTCTGGGTCGCCGCGGGCCTGGTGCTGAACATGGCGCTGATCGGCACGCTCGGCTTCGTGTTGTCGTCGACGCTGCTGATGGTCTGCGTGGCGCGCGGCTACGGCAGCCGCCGCCTCGTGCGCGACGCGATCATCGGGCTGTGCATCACGGTGCCGATGTGGGCGTTGTTCGAGTTCCTGCTCGGCATCAACCTGCCGCTGCTGCCCATCGCCGGCTTCTGAGCCCGCCCGTCCCGCAAGGAGTCTTCGCATGGATACCCTGAACCAGCTGATGCACGGCTTTGCCGTCGCGATCACGCCGATCAACCTGATGTGGGCCCTGGTGGGCTGCTTCCTCGGCACCGCCATCGGCGTGCTGCCGGGCATCGGTCCCGCGCTGACGGTGGCGATGCTGCTGCCGCTGACCGCCAAGGTCGAACCCACCGCGGCGCTGATCATGTTTGCCGGCATCTACTACGGCGCGATGTATGGCGGCTCGACCACCTCGATCCTGATGAACACGCCGGGCGAGTCTTCCACCATGGTCACGGCCATGGAAGGCAACCTGATGGCCAAGAACGGCCGCGCCGGCCCGGCGCTGGCGACCGCGGCGATCGGCTCGTTCGTGGCCGGCACCATCGCCACCGTGATGCTGTCGCTGTTCGCGCCGGTGGCGGCCGACGTGGCGCTGCAGTTCGGCCCGGGCGAGTACTTCATGATCATGCTGCTGGCCTTCACCACGGTCTCGGCGGTGCTGGGCTCGTCGCTGCTGCGCGGCATGACGGCGCTGTTCCTGGGCCTGGGCATCGGCCTGATCGGCATGGATTCGCTGTCGGGGCAGACCCGCTATTCGATGAACGTACAGGAGCTGTACGACGGCATCGACATCGTGGTGGTCGCGGTGGGCCTGTTCGCCGTGGGCGAGGCGCTGTTCAACGCATTCTTTCCGCAGCCGCCCAGCACCTACAACAAGCTCAGCTCGACCCACATGAACCGGTCGGACTGGAAGCGCTCGCTGCCGGCGTGGATCCGCGGCACCTTCATCGGCTTCCCGTTCGGCCTGATCCCGGCGGGCGGCGCCGAGATCCCGACCTTCCTGTCGTACGCGACCGAGAAGAAGCTGTCGGACCACAAGGAAGAATTCGGCAAGGTCGGCGCGATCGAAGGCGTGGCCGGCCCCGAGGCCGCCAACAACTCGGCCGTGACCGCGACGCTGGCGCCGCTGCTGACGCTGGGCATCCCCACCTCCAACACCACCGCGATCCTGCTGGCGGCGTTCCAGAACTACAACCTGCAGCCCGGCCCGATGCTGTTCCAGACCTCGGGCGACCTGGTGTGGGGCCTGCTGGCGTCGCTGTATATCGGCAACGTGATGCTGCTGGTGCTGAACCTGCCGGCGATCGGCCTGTGGGTGCGCATGCTGCGCGTGCCCACGCCGCTGCTGTACGGCGGCATCCTGATCTTCGCCGGCCTGGGCGCGTACGGCATCCGCCAGTCGTGGTTCGACCTGCTGCTGCTGTTCGTGGTGGGGCTGCTGGGCATGGTGATGCGCCGCTTCGATTTCCCCACCGCGCCGGTGATCGTCGGCATGATCCTGGGGCCGATGGCGGAGAAGCAGCTGCGCAATGCGCTGTCGATCGGCCAGGGCGACTGGAGCCTGTTCCTCAAGCAGCCGATCTCGGCCTCCATCCTGGCGCTGACCGTGGCGGTGGTGGTGATCCCGCGCCTGCTGCGCTGGCACGCCGGGCGCGGCACCGCGCATGCGCAGGCTGACAACGCCGCATAACACGCGGTAGCATGCGGTTGTCTCTGCGGGGGGCCCGGCGCCATGGCGTGCGGGCCTCTTGCTTTCCTCGGACCAGACATTGCAAAACAATAAGCGCCGGCGCCCCGCGCCAGGCCGCTGACCGATGCCGCTTGCCGCCAACCGCTGGCTGTCCGCGCTGCCCACGCTGGCGCTCGGGCTGGCCGCTGCCCTGCTCTGCACTCTCCTGCATACGCCGCTGCCATGGATGATCGGGCCGCTGCTGGCGGTGGCCGCCGCGCGCATGGCCGGCGCCGACCTGCGCGCGCCGGCGCAGGCGCGCAATGCCGGCCAATGGGTCATCGGTGCCTCGCTCGGGTTGTATTTCACGCCGGACGTGGTGGCGCGGCTGGTGGAGTACCTGCCGTACATCGTCGCCGCCTCGCTGTTCGCGCTGGCGCTGGGCGCGGGCGGCGCGCTGCTGCTGCGGCGGACCACCGGCGTCGCCTTCAAGACCGCGTTCTTCTCCACCGCCATCGGCGGCGCCTCGGAGATGGCCAACCTGGCCGAGCGCAACGGCGCGCGCATCGACCAGGTGGCGGCCGCGCATTCGCTGCGGGTGCTGATGGTGGTGGTGACGGTGCCGGCAATCTTCCAGTACGGCGGCATCCACGGGCTCGACCCGTATATCCCCGGTCCGCGCGTGGTGAGCGCGCCCGGGCTGGTGGCGCTGGTGGCGATTACGCTGGGCGTGGCGCTGCTGATGAAGCGGCTGAACATGCCGAATCCGTTCGTGATCGGCACGCTGCTGGCGGCGGCGGTGCTGACCGCTTGCGGCATCGAGCTGTCGGCCATCCCCACCTGGATGAGCCGGGCCGGCCAGCTGCTGATCGGGGTGTCGCTGGGGGTGCGGTTCTCGCGCGAGTTCCTGCATACCGCGCCGCGCTTCCTGTCGGGCGTGGCGCTGTACACCGTGCTGGCGCTGGTGGTGTCGGCGCTGTTCGGCTGGGGGCTGTCGGCGCTGTCGGGCGCGCACCCGGCCACGGTGATCCTGGGCACCACCCCGGGCGGCATCGCCGAGATGTGCATCACCGCCAAGGTGCTCGAGGTCGGGGTGCCGCTGGTGACCGCCTTCCACGTGATCCGGATGGCGTTCGTGGTGCTGGCCACCGGGCCCCTGTATCATTGCCTGAAACATCGCGTCGCGCCGGAGGAGACGGAATAGCGGTCCGCGCGCAGGTCCGCCATGCGACCGCCATGGTGCGGCCACACAGAACAAGGAGCACCATGCCCGAAGCCCTGACCCTTGTCGACATCGACGCCACGCTCGAGCGCGTGCTGGCGCCGTGGGTACGCCAGCTCGGCCTGCGCGCCGAAGCCGTCGACGCCCAGGGCGTGACGCTGCGCCTGCCGTTCAGCGAATCGTTCCGCCATGCGGGCGGAGTGGTCTGCGGCCAGGTGCTGATGTCCGCCGCGGATACCGCCATGATCGTCGCCGTGGCCAGTGCGCTGGGCGCGTTCCGGCCGATGACCACGGTGTCGCTGACCACCAACTTCATGCGCCCGGTGATCGACGGCGACGTGCTGGTGCGCGCCAACGTGCTGCGGCTGGGCAAGACCGTGGTGTTCGGCGAGATCGAGCTGACCGGCACCGACGGCAAGCTGGCGGTGCAGGCCACCACCACCTACGCCCTGCTCTGACGCGCTCCGGCTCTCCCATGCAATGCGCTGACGCCAATCCCTTCGACCAGGTCGTCTTTGCCGGCGGCGGCAACCGCTGCTGGTGGCAGGCGGGCTGGTGGGACACGGTGGCGCCGGAACTGCAGCTGCGCCCGCGCGTGATCGCCGCGATCTCGGCCGGCGCGGCCACCGCCTGCATGGTCTATGCGCACGACTCGCACCAGACCATGGACTACTACCGCGCGGTGCTGGCCAGCAACCGCCGCAATGCCTACTGGGGCAACCTGCTGCGCAACGAGCGCGTGTTCCCGCATTACGGCATCTACCGCACCGCGCTGCTGACCATTTTTGCCGACGGGCGCCTCGCGCACCTGCAGCAGGCGCCCGAGATCCGCATCGGCGTGGCGCATATCCCGCGCTGGAGCGGTCCGCGCCTGGCGGTGGCCGCCGGGCTGCTGGCCTACAACATCGACAAGCACGTGCTCAAGACGCTGCACCCGCGGCTGGGGCGCAAGCTGGGCTTCCGGCCCGAGTTCGTGCGCGCGCAGGATTGCGCCTCGCCCGAGCAGCTGGCCGACCTGCTGCTGCAGTCGGCGTCGACGCCGCCGTTTACGCCCGTGCTGCGCCGCGACGGCCGTCCGGTGCTGGACGGCGGGCTGGTCGACAACGTGCCAGTCGACGCGCTCGATGGCGCGCCCGGCAATGTGCTGGTGCTGGTCACGCGGCTGTACCCGCGGCCGCGCCGCTTTGTGCTGGAGCAAGGCGGCCAGCGCCGCCTGTACCTGCAGCCTTCGCAGCGCGTGCCGATCTCGAGCTGGGACTACACCCGGCCCGATGCCATGACGCACGCCTATGAACTGGGCCGCCGCGACGGGGAAACTTTCCTGCGCGAGTGGCCGTCGATCCTGAATACCGAACTGCGGCCCGCTGCCTAGTTTCCATGTTGCCGGCGCTGGCCTGATGATTGTCGATGCGGCCCGCGTGCCGCGACAGGAGGCATGGATGACCAAACGCCAGACACCGCTTTCCATAGTGCAGGGAACCAGCGCGCCGCGGCGCGCCCGCGAGGTCAGCGCGGCGCCGCCGGTGCAGCAGGTGCCGCGCGCGCGCAGCGGCCGCAGCCGGCGCAACGACAAGGCGCGCGCGGCCGACCTGGTGGTGATCGGCGGCGGCTCGGCCGGCGTGGCCTGCGCGCGGCGCGCGGCGGCGCACGGTGCGCGCGTGATCCTGGTCGAGCGCGATGCCATCGGCGGCACCTGCGTCAACCGCGGCTGCGTGCCCAAGAAAATGCTGTCTTACGGCGCCTCGTGGTCGGCGATCCTGTCGGGCTGCCTGTCGCACACCGGCGGGCACGAGGACTGGCGCGACGCCATCGTGCGCGTCAACGCCGAGGTCGCGCGTCTGAACGTGGGCTACACCCAGCGCCTGACCGATTCGGGCGTGGAAGTCCTGCACGGCGAGGCACGGGTCACCGGGCCGGAGGAAGTCTGCGTCGGCGACGAGACCATCCATGCGCGCCGCATCCTGATTGCCACCGGCGCGCGCCCGCGCACACTCGACGTGCCCGGCGGCGACCTGGCCGCGAGCTCCGACGACGTCTTCACCTGGCAGAGCCTGCCCGCGTCGGTCGCCGTCATCGGCGGCGGCTATATCGGCGTGGAACAGGCCTCGATCCTGTCGCGCTACGGCGTCAAGGTCGACCTGGTCGTCGCCGGCGACCGGCTGCTGCAGCATTTCGACCACGACATCGCCGCCGCACTGGCCGACGCGCTGACTGCGCGCGGCGTGCGGCTGCACCTGAATGCGCGCGTGCACCTGCTGAGCCAGGCCAACGGCGCGGTCGAAGTCTGCTACCAGCCCACCAACGACCCCGGCCGCGCCGGCCAGACCGAGGCCGTGCGGGCGCAGGCCGCGCTGGCGGCGATCGGGCGCGTTTCCAATGTGCAGGGCCTGGGGCTGGAAGCGCTGGGCGTGGCCTTCGGCGAGCGGGGCGGCATCTGCGTCGACCGCCAGTTCCGCAGCAGCGCGCGCAGCGTCTATGCGCTGGGGGATGCCATCGACGGCCTGCACCTGACGCCGGTGGCTACCGCCCAAGGGCGCTGGCTGGCGGACCGGCTGTTCGGGCGGCGCGGCGAACGGGCGGATTTCGACTTCGTGCCCACCGCGGTGTTCTGCGAGCCCGCCATCGGTGCCGTGGGATTGACCGAAGCCCAGGCCATCGAGGCCGCCGGCAAGCCCGAGCGTATCCGTACCGTGATCAAGCGCTTTGTCTCGCTGGAGCATCGCTTTGCCGGGACGCCGCATCAGTCGGTGTTCAAGCTGGTGCTCAACGCGCGCAGCGGGCGCGTGCTGGGGGCGCATCTGATGGATAACGCGGCGCCCGAGATCGTGCAGACGCTGGCGGTGGCGGTAAGGCTGGGGGTGCGGGAGTCGCATCTGCAGACGACGGTGCAGGTGCATCCGACGGTGGCGGAGGAGTTGTTTGGGTAGGTTCGGAAATTCACTTCGCCTGCATGGGGCTGTCGTGGGCGAATCTTGACTCGGAAGGGTTGGGGCTTTTTTTGGGTAGGCGCTGTTGGTGACATGCTGTCGGCTGTTGAACCGCGTGGTTCCGCCCTCCTGGGCGGGTCACTTTTTGGCCGAGCGCCAAAAAGTAACCAAAAAGCGCGTTTACTGCCCTGCGGGCGGCATGTCTTATCGTAGTGGGCCTGGGGGTTTTCGTACGGGGCTGGGCTTCCTCACATAGCTTGACTGCCTGCCGCGGTGGTGCACCACGGTGGCAGGGGCGTTGAAGTGTGGGTTGAACGAGCCCAGAGCGCGGAGTGGCCCCTGCTGGTGGCCTTACCGTAGGAACGCCTACGGCTGCGCTGCGCGCCGGCAGCATCGCAGGCCAAGGGCACTGGCACGGAACGCATCGCTGCGCTCGCTTGGCTACGAACGTGCCCTGCCACTGGTTTTCTCCCCTCTCCCGCTTGCGGGAGAGGGGCGGGGGAGAGGGCCGGCGCATCGACGAAGTCCGGCGTCCGAACCCATGCACGCCCCGATGATCCCGTCGTAAAACTAGCCAACCTCTACCGGCAAGCTCAACACCGCGCGCACGCCAGTGCCCTGCGCACCCTCTCCCAATTCCACCGTGCCCCCAAACCGCGCCGCCATCTCCCGCGAAATCGCCAGCCCCAGGCCCGAGCCGGGCTCTGCATTCCCGACGCGCCGGTAGAACCGCGCGAACACCTTCTCGCGTTCCTCGGCCGGGATGCCGGGACCATTGTCCTCGACCATCAGGCAGGCGTGATCGCCCGACCGCGTCGCCGACAGCGTGATGCGGCTGCCGCGCGGCGAATACTGGATGGCGTTGTGGACCAGGTTGGCCAGGGCCTCGCGCAGCAGCGCGGGGTCGGCGCGCACCGGCAGCGCCAGCCCCGCCACCGGCTCCCAGCCGAAGTCCTGCTGCTTGCCGCGCGCCAGCGGCAGGTAGTCCAGTGCGACCTGCTCGGCCACGGTGACGGCATCGATGATGTCGATGCCTTCGCCGGCTTCACCAGCTTGCGCGGCGTCGGCGCGGTGCTGGCGTACCCGCGCCAGCGCGAGCAGCTGGTTGGTCAGCCGCGCGGCCTGTTCCAGCTGCGTGACGATGCCGCCCACGGCTTCGCCGGCGGCGGCGCGGGCGGCTTCGGGGTCGGGCGCAGGGTCGGCGGCATTGAGCTGGCGCTGGGCGTATTCGGCCTGGGTCTTGAGGATGGCCAGGGGGGTGCGCAGCTGGTGCGCGGCATCGGCGATGAACTGCGCCTGCGACTGTGCCATCGCGGCCGAGCGCGACACGTGCAGGTTGACCGCGTCGACCAGCGGCCGCACTTCGGCGGGCACGCGCTCGAACGCGAGCGGGGTCAGGTCTTCGGGCGAGCGCGCCTCGACGTCGTCGCGCACGCGCGCCAGCGGGCGCAGCACGTAGGTGACGCCGCCCACCAGGATGGCGGCGCTCAGCAGGATCAGCAGCAGGTCGCGCGCCAGCGCGCTGCGCCACACCGAGCCGATCAGCGCGCTGCGCGGCTCGGCGGTCTCTGCCACCTGGATGATCACGCGCATGCGCGCGTCGGGCCGGTACACCGGGCGCGCCATCGCGGCAATGCGCACGGCCTCGCCCAGGTATTCGGCGTCGTAGAAGCGCGGCTGGTTGTTGACCAGCGCGCCGCGCGGCAGCGGCAGGTCGCTGTAGCCGGTCACGGTCTCGACCTGGCCGGCGCGCTCGGTCGAGACCCGGTAGAACACATGGGTCTGCGCCGCGGTCTCGAAGATTTCCATGGCGGCGTCGGGCAGGGTCAGCTGGACGTTGTCGCCGGCCATGCCGATGGCGTTGTCGATGGCGCGGATCGAGCCGTAGAGCGAGCGGTCGTAGGCGGTGTTGGCGGCGTCGCGCAGGGTGCCGTAGGTGAGCCAGGTGTCGAGCGCCATCATCGCCGCCAGCGCGGGCAGCAGCAGCAACAGCAATTGCCGGCGCAGGCTGCCGCGGCGCCACAGCAGCACCGGGTGCCGCATCTCAGCCCCTGGCCTCCGGCTCCAGCAGGTAGCCGAAGCCGCGCAGCGTGACGATGGTGACCCCGTGCCCGGCCAGCTTCTTGCGCAGCCGGTAGACCAGCACCTCGATCGCATCGGGCGAGACGTCGGCGTCGAGCGAGAACACCTTGTCGAGCAGCTGCGCCTTGGTCAGCGGCTGGCCGCTGCGTGCCAGCAGCGCGCCCAGCAGGGTCGATTCGCGCGGCGTCAGCGCCAGCGGCGCGCCGCCCAGCGTGAAGCTGCGGGTCTCGCCGTCGAACACCAGCGTGCCGCACTGCAGGCGCGGATGCGCGCGCCCGCGGCTGCGGCGGATCAGCGCCAGCAGCCGGGCTTCCAGTTCGGCAATGGCGAAGGGCTTGGGCAGGTAGTCGTCGGCGCCCAGGTTCAGGCCGCGCACGCGCTCGTCCAACGTGTCCTGCGCGGTCAGGATCAGCACCGGGGTGCGGTCGTCGCGCCCGCGCATCGACTTGAGCACGGCCAGCCCGTCCTTGCCGGGCAGCCGCAGGTCGAGCAGCACGGCGTCGTATTCCTCGGCCTGCAGGCGCGCCTCGGCCTGCAGGCCGTCGGCGACGTGCTCGATCACAAAGCCGCCCTGCTCCAGCGCGCGGGCGACCCAGCGTGCCAGTTCGACTTCATCCTCCACCAGCAGGATGCGCATGCCGGTCTCCTCCTGTGCCGGTTGGTTCTATGTTAGTTGCGGCGCGCACACGCGGGGACAAGGCATGGAAAGCGCCCGCAAAACCGGGGGCAGCACCGATGGAGCGCGCCCGCCGCGGGCGCCTATAATACCCTCGCCCCGCCGCTCCCGGCGCGCTCGCCGCGTCACCGGCGGCATCGGCAGTCCCTCCGTCCCGAGCACCGTGTCCCCGCGTTCGTCCCAGCCGTCCCGACCATCCCAGCCGTGCCAGTCCGCCTGCGCTTCGCCCGCTTCGGCACAGCGCCGCCGCCTGCTGGGCGCCGCGCTGCTGGGCGGCGTCGCATGGCCCCTGCATGCCCAGTCCAGGCCGCCGGCAGCGCCGCAGGGGTACCCGTCGGGGTATGACGCCACCATTGCCGGTGCGCTGCGCGAAGGCATGGTCACGGTGTACGCGTCGACCGACCTGGAGGTGGCGCGGCCGCTGATTGCCGCGTTCGAGGCGCGCTACCCCGGCATCCGCGTGCACTACCAGGATCTCAATACGGTCGAGCTCAACCAGCGCTTCCTGGCCGAGAGCGCCGCGCTGTCGGGCCGGCCGCCGCCGCCCAACGCCGTCTTTGCCGATGTGCTGTGGAGCACCGCCATGGACCTGCAGATCAAGCTGGTCAACGACGGCCATGCGCAGCGCTACGCCTCGCCCGAGCGTGCCGGCCTGCCCGGCTGGGCGGTATGGCGCGACGAGGCCTGGGGCACCACCTTCGAGCCCGCGGTGATCGTCTACAACCGCCACCACCTGGCCGGCATGCGCCCGCCGCGCAGCCGCAGCGGGCTGGCGCGGCTGCTGCAGGAGCACGCGCCGCGCTGGCATGGCAAGGTGGTGACCTACGACGTGGAGCGCTCGGGGGTGGGCTACCTGCTGGCGCAGCAGGACGCGCGCATGGGCAGCGAGTTCTGGTACCTGGCGCAGGCGCTGGGCCGGGCCGGGGTGCAGCTATCGGCGTCAACCGCGGAAATGATCGAGCGTATCGCCAGCGGCGAGCTGGTGATGGGCTACAACCTGCTGGGCTCCTATGCCCTGTCGCTGATGCAGCGCGGCGCGGCGATCGACGTGATCGCCCCGAGCGACTACACGCTGGTGATGTCGCGCGTGGCCTTTATCGCGCGGCGCGCGCCGCGGCCGAACGCGGCGCGGCTGTGGCTGGACTACCTGCTGTCGCGCGAGGGCCAGGCGCTGCTGGCCAAGTCGACCTCGCAGCTCTATACCATCCGCACCGATACCGACAGCGTGCACACGGCCGCGGCGCTGTCGGAGCGGCTGGGCTACGCGCTCAAGCCGATCAGCGTCGGCCCCGGCCTGCTGGCGGCGCAGGACGCGATGCGCAAGCGCGCGTTCCTGGCGCGCTGGCGCGAGGCGATGCGCGGCTAGCGCTGCCGCCGCGAACCGCCGCGAACGGCCGCGCGCGTCTCAGGGCACCAGGTCAGGGGTATCGAGGTCGCCGTTCTGCGCGCCGGCGCAGGCCTGCCGGCACAGCGTGGACAGCTCCTGGTCCAGCTCGGCCATCGGGCGCGGCACGTAGCCGTGGCGCAGCGCCGGGGAAAACTTCAGGGTATCGATGAAGGCGTCGGACAGGCGCTCGGCGTTGGCGTCGAGGTTGAAGTCCTGCGGCGAGAACAGCCAGTGCGCCAGCACCCCGCCCACTGCGGCGTGGAAAGCGTTGACGGCCAGGTCAAGGTCCAGGTCGGCGGGCAGCTGGCCGCGCTCCACCGCGAGGCGCAGGTGCTCGCGCATCTTGACCAGGCCATCCTGGTGCGACTGGCGCTGGCGCTCGAAGATGGCGCCGTTGTCCTGCACCATTTCGCACTTGTGGAAGATGATCTCGAAGACCCGGCGCCAGCGCGGGTTGATCACGGTCTGGCGCATCACATAGGCACAGATGTCGCGGATGCCGCCGAGCGGGTCTTCCTGGCGCGCCAGGCGCTCCGGCTCGATCAGCGCTTCCACCGGCAGGTGGACGCGGTCGCACATGGCGGCGAACACATCGCTCTTGTTCTTGAAGTGCCAGTAGATCGCGCCGCGGGTCACCCCCGCGGCCTCGGCAATGTCGGCCAGCGACGGGCGTGCCACGCCGCGGGCGTGGAACACGGCTTCGGCCGCGTCGAGTATCCGGTGGCGCGTCTCAAGCGCCTCTTCCTTGGTGCGTCTGACCATGATTGTCTCTGGTGCCGGCGGCATGGCGCGATCGCTCGCGACCGGGCGCCCATGGCCGGCATGGTTTGGTTCTCCCTGATACGGCTGCCACGGCAGCCGCACATGCCGTCGGCACGGGCCGCGGCGGGTCGTTGTCATCACATGATGGGCATGGCCAAGCTTGCGAGCCGACACGACGGCGCGCATCCTAACCCGAGCCGGCGGTTTGCGCCCTGATCCCGGATGGATTGAACGCATTTCGTACCGATCCGATCGATGGAGCGGCATGGTTTTGCGTCTCGCCGGGCATTTTTGCGCAGGTTGTGCGTCGAAAGGCCCTTCCGCAACATCAACTTAACATACATGCTTGAATGTATATATAATACGCGCTTGCCCGGCATTCGGCCAGCCGCCCACTGTGACCTACCCAGCACGGCGGGCGCCCCTGCCGCAGGCCAGCCGGTCAATTTATCCAGTCGTTACATAAAAGCCACCGTTCGTCGCAATCGTCACCGCGACGCCGCGATTTGTGGCTAGCATCACGCTTTTGCCCGCCGCAAAGCCTTGCGGCGCGCCATGTCGTTCCCGTTTGTCCGATGACACGCCGGGGCGGCACGGCGGATCTCAAATTGCCATCATGGGGTTATCGATGAGGAAGTCCCAACGTATCCGTTGCGTTGCAGCCTACGCACTAGCGGCCCTGTCGGCCGTGGCGCTGTCCGCCTGCGGCGACAAGAAGGCCGAGGGCGGCGCCCCGCCGCCGCCTGAAGTGGGCGTGGTCACCGTGACGCCGTCGCCGGTCGCCGTCGTCAATGAACTGCCGGGCCGCCTGGAAGGCGTGCGCACGGCCGAAGTGCGCGCGCGCGTCGAAGGCATCGTGCTGTCGCGCAACTACACCGAAGGCGGCGAAGTGAAGGCCGGCCAGGTCATGTTCCGCATCGACCCCGCGCCCTACCAGGCCGAGCTGGCCTCGGCCCAGGCCGCGCTGCAGCGCGCCGAAGCCAACGCCGTGTCGGCGCGCCTGAAGGCGGACCGTTACAAGCCGCTGGTGGCGGTCAACGCGGTCAGCAAGCAGGAGTACGACGACGCCGTGGCCGCCGCCGGCCAGGCCAACGCCGACGTGGCCTCGGCCAAGGCGGCGGTGCGCACCGCCCAGATCAACCTGGGCTACACCACCGTGACCGCACCGATCAGCGGCCGCGCCGGCCGCGCGCTGGTGACCGAAGGCGCGCTGGTGGGCAAGGGCGAGGCGACCAAGCTGGCGCTGGTGGAGCAGGTCGATCCGATGTGGGTCACCTTCACCCAGCCGGCCTCCGAAGTCACCCGCCTGCGCCGCGCCATCGAGTCCGGCGCGGTCAAGGGCATGAACGGCGGCGCGCGCGTGCACCTGTTCGTCGAGGACGGGCGCGAGTATGCGCAGACCGGCAAGCTGCTGTTCTCCGACATGACGGTCGACCCGACCACCGGCGCGATCACGCTGCGCGCGCAGTTCCCCAACCCGAACCGCGAGCTGCTGTCGGGCACCTTCGTGCGCGTGAAGATCGAGCAGGGCGTGGATGAGAACGCCCTGACCGTGCCGCAGCGCGCGCTGATCCGCGGCGCCCAGGGCGCCAGCGTGATGGTGGTGGGCGCCGACGGCAACGTCGCGGCGGTGCCGGTCAAGGCGCCGCAGGCGATCGGTGACCGCTGGATCGTGACCGAAGGGCTGAAGGGCGGCGAGAAAGTGATCGTCGAGGGCCTGCAGAAGGTCAAGGTGGGTGCGCCCGCCAAGGCCGTGCCGTTCGTGCAGGCCGGCGCCTCGGCACCGGCCGCGACCCCGGCCGCGGCTTCCGCCGCTCCCGCCTCGGCGCCCAAGGCCGAAGCGAAGCAGGAAGTGAAGGCCGAGGGCAAGCAAGGCTGAACACCGCCGGGCCGCGGCGGCTGACGCCAGCCGCTGCCACTGCCGCGGTCCACAGGGCTAGACACAGAGGGAGCCAGTCTTATGGCCAAGTTTTTTATCGACCGGCCGGTGTTCGCGTGGGTGCTCGCGCTGATCATCGTGCTGGGCGGCATATTGTCGATCCTGCAGTTGCCGATCGCGCAATATCCGAACATCGCCCCGCCGACGATCTCGGTCACCGCCACCTATCCGGGTGCGTCGGCCAAGACGCTGGAGGATTCCGTCACTTCGGTGATCGAGCAGGAGCTTAACGGCGCCCCCAACCTGCTCTACTACAGCTCCACCAGCGAGTCGTCCGGCCTGGCCAGCATCACCATCGCCTTCGCGCCGGGCTCCAACGTCGACCTGAACTCGGTCGAGGTGCAGAACCGCCTCAAGCGCGTGGAAGCGCGCCTGCCGGCGGAAGTGCGCCAGCAGGGCGTGCGCGTCGACAAGGCCGGGAACAACTACATGATGTTCCTGACCGTGTCGTCCAAGTCCGGCACGGCCAGCGCGATCCAGCTCGGCAACTACGTCTCGGCGCAGGTGATCGACTCGATCCGGCGCGTGCCCGGCGTGGGCCAGGCCGACCTGTTCGGCACCGAGTACGCCATGCGGATCTGGCTGGACCCGGCCAAGCTGACCGGCTTCAACCTGACCCCGACCGACGTCACCGCCGCGGTGGGCGAGCAGAACATCCAGGTCGCCGTGGGCGAACTGGGCGGCACGCCGTCGCCCAAGGGCACCGAGCTCAACGCCACCGTCACCACCGAAAGCCGCCTGACCACGCCGGAGCAGTTCGGCAACATCCTGCTGCGCACCAACCCGGACGGGTCGTCGGTGCGCATCAAGGACGTCGGCCGCGTGGAACTGGGCGGCGCCGACTACTCGACCCAGGCCCGCACCAACGGCAAGCCGTCGGCGGCCATCGCCATCAAGCTGGCCCCGACCGGCAACGCGCTGGCCACCGCCACCGCGGTGCGCGCCAAGATGGAAGAGCTGGCGAAGAACTTCCCGGCGGACTACGAGTACTCGGTACCGTACGACACCTCGGCCTTCGTCAAGATCTCGATCGAGGAAGTGATCAAGACCCTGCTCGAAGCCGTGGTGCTGGTGTTCCTGGTGATGTACCTGTTCCTGCAGAACTTCCGCGCCACTATCATCCCGACGCTGGTGGTGCCGATCGCGCTGCTGGGTACGTTCGGCGCGCTGCTGGCATTCGGCTTCTCGATCAACGTGCTGACCATGTTCGGCATGGTGCTGGCCATCGGTATCCTGGTGGACGATGCCATCGTGGTGGTCGAGAACGTCGAGCGGATCATGAGCGAGGAAGGCCTGTCGCCACGTGAAGCGACGCGCAAGGCCATGGGCCAGATCACCGGCGCCATCGTCGGCATCACGCTGGTGCTGACCGCGGTGTTCATCCCGATGGCGTTCTTCTCGGGCTCGGTGGGCAACATCTACCGCCAGTTCTCGCTGTCGCTGATCGCCTCGATGGCGTTCTCGGCGCTGCTGGCGCTGACGCTGACCCCGGCACTGTGCGCGACGCTGCTCAAGCCGGTCGAAGCGGGCCATCACCATGAGAAGAAGGGCTTCTTCGGCTGGTTCAACCGTACCTTCGCCACGGCGTCGACCGGCTACCAGGGCGTGGTCGCGCGCATTCTCAAGCGCACCGGCCGCTACCTGATCATCTACGCGGTCATCATCGCCGGCGTGGTGGTGCTGTTCCAGCGCCTGCCGTCATCGTTCCTGCCCGACGAAGACCAGGGCTACATGATCACCGTGGTGCAGCTGCCCAACGGCGCCACCCAGGACCGTACCATCGGCGTGCTCAAGCAGATCGAGGACTACTACCTGCAGAAGGAAAGCAAGGTGGTGGACCAGATGATCACGGTGGCGGGCTTCTCGTTCTTCGGCCGCGGCCAGAACGGCGGTATCGCGTTCGTGCGCCTGAAGGACTGGAAGGAACGCACCGGCGAGGGCGAGACCGCGCAAGACCTGGTCGGCCGTGCCTTCGGCGCGCTGTCCTTTATCAAGGACGCGATCATCTTCCCGCTCAACCCGCCGGCGATTTCCGAACTGGGCAACTCCTCGGGCTTTGACTTCCGCCTGCAGGACCGCACCGGCCAGGGCCACGCCAAGCTGATGGAAGCGCGCAACATGATGCTCGGCATGGCCGCGCAGAGCCCGGTGCTGATGGGCGTGCGCCCGGAAGGCCAGGAAGACGCGCCGCAGCTGCAGATCGACATCGACCGCGAGAAGGCCAAGGCGCTCGGCGTGACGGTGGCAAGCATCAACTCGACGCTGTCGATCGCCTTCGGCTCCAACTACGTCAACGACTTCATCTATGAAGGCCGCGTGCGCAAGGTGATCGTGCAGGCCGAGGGCGCCGACCGCCGCCTGCCGGACGACCTGACCAAGCTGCGCGTGCGCAACAGCAACGGCGACATGGTGGCGTTTGCCGCGTTCGCGACCTCCAAGTGGGTGATGGGCTCGCCGCGCCTGGAGCGCTATAACGGCATGCCGGCGGTCAAGCTGGCGGGCCAGGCCGCGCCGGGCCGCAGTACCGGCGAAGCCATGCGCGTGATGGAGGAGAACTTCGCCAAGCTGCCGCCGGGATTCGGCTTCGAGTGGTCCGGACAGTCGTACGAAGAACGCCTGGCCGGCTCGCAGGAACCGATCCTGTACACGCTGTCGCTGATCATCGTGTTCCTGTGCCTGGCCGCGCTGTATGAAAGCTGGTCGATCCCGTTCTCGGTGCTGCTGGTGGTGCCGCTGGGCGTGCTCGGCGCGCTGCTGGGCGTGACGCTGCGCGGCATGCCCAACGACGTGTACTTCAAGGTGGGCCTGATCGCCACCATCGGCCTGTCGGCGAAGAACGCCATCCTGATCGTGGAATTCGCCAAGGACCTGCAGGCGCAGGGCAAGGGCCTGATCGAAGCCACGCTGGAAGCGGTGCACCTGCGCTTCCGCCCGATCCTGATGACGTCGATGGCGTTCATCCTGGGCGTGCTGCCGCTGGCGATCGCCACCGGCGCGGGCTCGGGCAGCCAGCGCGCCATCGGTACCGGCGTGATGGGCGGGATGATCACGGCCACGGTGCTGGCGATCTTCCTGGTGCCGGTGTTCTTCGTGGTGGTGCGCAAGCGCTTCAAGGGCAGTGCTCGCCAGCGCATGCTGGACCAGAAGTGGCACGATCCCCAAGAGGAAATCTGAACATGACCAAGACTCTGACCACACTGCTGCTGGTGGCCGGCGTTCTGACGGGGTGCACGCTGGCGCCCCACTATGACCGCCCTGCCCCGCCGGTGGCAGACAGCTTCCCCACGGCGCCCGAAGGCTATGCCACCGCCGAGGTGAAGAGCGGCGAAACCCGCCGCGCCGCCGACATCGGCTGGCGCGAGTTCTTCCGCGACCCGCGCCTGCAGGCGCTGATCGCGACCTCGCTGGAAAACAACCGCGACCTGCGCACCGCGGCGCTGCGTATCGAGGAAGCGCGCGCGCTGTACCAGGTGCAGCGTGCCGACCTGCTGCCCACGGTGAACGCCAACGCCGGCTACACCCGCGCCCGTACCACGGCCGCGCAGGCGGCCACGGCGCTAGGCCAGCCCGGCGTCACCGAGATCTACGAAGTGGGCCTGGGCATTTCGTCGTACGAGCTCGATTTCTTCGGGCGCGTGCGCAGCCTGTCCAATGCCGCGCTGGCGCAGTACTTCGCCACCGAAGAGGCGCGTCGCTCGGCGCAGATCTCGCTGGTCTCGGAAGTCGCCAAGGCCTACCTGGCCGAACGCGCCTACGCCGAACAGTACGAGCTTGCGCGCGATACCCTGAAGGCGCGCGAAAGCACCTACGGGCTGGCCAAGCAGCGCTTCGAGGCCGGCGCCACTTCGGCGCTGGACCTGCGCGACAACGAGTCGCTGGTGGCGCAGGCACGCGTCGCCGCGGCGCAGCTGGCACGCCAGCGCGCGCAGGCGCACAACGCGCTCGAAGTGCTGGTGGGCAAGCCCATCGGCACCATCGAGAACCTGCCCGAGCCGATGCGCCTGTCGGACGAGCGCATCATCAGCGATATCCCGCCGGGGCTGCCGTCGGACCTGCTCGAGCAGCGTCCCGATATCCGCCAGGCCGAGCAGCAGCTGCTGTCGGCCAACGCCAATATCGGCGCGGCGCGCGCGGCGTTCTTTCCGCGCATCACGCTGACCGCCAGCGGCGGCACCATCAGCCCGACGTTCTCCGGGCTGTTCGATGCCGGCACGCGCGCCTGGTCGTTCGCGCCGCAGCTGGTGCTGCCGATCTTCGATTTCGGCCGCAATATTTCCAACCTGGACCTGGCCAACGTGCGCAAGAACATCCAGGTCGCCAACTACGAGAAGACCATCCAGACGGCCTTCGCGGAAGTGGCGGACGCGCTGGTGGCGCGCGGCACGCTGGAAGACCAGGTCGCGGGCCAGGAACAGGTGCGCAACGCCGAGGCCGCGCGCTACGAGCTGTCGCGCCTGCGCTTCCGCAGCGGCGTGGCCAGCTACCTGGACGAGCTCGATGCGCAACGCCAGCTGTTCACTGCCGAGCAGGCGCTGGTGCAGGCGCGCCAGCTGCGGCTGAACAATGCGATCGATTTGTACCGGTCGCTGGGCGGCGGGTTGCAGGAGAGCAGCGCGGTGGCGCAGCAGGGCGCGCCGGCGCAACAGGGGACAGTGACGCAGTAACGCTTGCTTGACTGTGCCCTTAACGAAAAACGACGCGCCTTGGCGCGTCGTTTTTTTTTGTGGGGTTTGCCCCCTCTCCCGCTAGCGGGGGAGGGAGACCACAAGCGGTCAATCAAGAGCCAGTGGTACCGCCGCTGGCTCTTCTTCACCTGCGTCAGAACTTGTACGAAGCCGCCAGAAAAAACACCAGCGGATTCGGCTCCAGCTTGGTCTTCGACGTCGACAGCACCGTGCCGTTGGCCGCCTTGATCGTCATCGTCGAGGTGGTCTTCAGCGGGATGTAGGTCACCGCCGCGGTCAGCCCCCAGTGCTCATTGAAGTTGTAGGTGCCGCCGATATTGAAGACCGGCGCCCACGACGACGAGGCATCGGCGCTGACCGAGGTCGGCCCCGGAATGCCCGCGCCAGCGGCCAGGATGGCGCCGAGGTTGTTGTTGACCGAGCTGGCGAAGGCCGGATTGACTTCGATGTTGGTAAAGAAGTTGTACGAGACCCCGAGGCCCAGGAACGGCCGGAAGCGCGTGCCCGGCTCCAGGAAGTGGTACTGCACCATCGCCGCCGGACTCCACTGGCGCGCCTTGGTGATGATCGGGTTCAGCGACGGGTCGCCCAGGCTCTGGCGCCCGAGCGCGCCGGCCGGGCCGGGCGGGATCAGCTCGCCATGGCCATAGAGCTTGAACTCGGGCGGGATGCCGCCCACCGCGGTGATGGCGATATGGTCGGTGACGAAGTGGCTGAAAGTCAGCCCCAGCGTATTGGCGTCGGACGACGAGATGCTGCTGCCCGGCGCCGTGAAGCTCGACGGCAGTCCGAGCGGGTAGTTGATCGGCACGTCCAGCAGCGAGGTGGTGAGCGGTCCGCTCCGGCCGTGGGTCTGGATATGGAACCAGCCGGCCGCGACCACGTTGTCGCCCTTCTTCTGGGCGTGGGCAGGCAGGGCGATGCTGGCCAGCGCGGCCAGCACCAGCGCAAGCGTCAGGTGCAAGGTCTTCATGTTGTGTCCCCGGGCAGTGAAGTCACTGGTGATGCATCGATAAAAGCGCCGGGGCTGCGATGGCCCCGGGCCTGGGCTGGCTTATTGCACGAACGCGCCGACGGTGAAGTACGGGCCGTTGTCGCGCTGCTCCAGGAAGCCGAACACGCCGCCGGTGAACATCAGCTTGCCGGTCGGCGCCGAGCCTGCCGGCGCCTCGCGGCGCGAGGTGCGGACCACGCCCGGCACCTGCTGCGCGAAGTCGAGCCGGTACGGGATCGCCAGCGACGCATCGGACGGCCGGAACGGGTCCATCATGGTCGCGGCGGCGCCCACCAGCGCCGTCACGCGGTAGTTGAAATTGCTGTCGACGCCGACGTATTCGCCATTGACCGTGCCTTCGGTGACCGCCACGGCGGGCGCCATCATGCCGATGCCGATCTCGTCGTCGGCGCCTAGGGGCCCGTTGGCGAGCGAGTCGTTGGCATAGCCCACGCGGATCATGATCGGCACCAGCTGGCCGCGCAGCTTGCCCACGATCAGGTAGGCCTTGCCCAGTGTGCTGCCCAGCGTGGGCGGCTGGCTCTCGGCCTTGTAGTGGGTCGACAGCAGCGCGCCGCTCGGCTGCGGCACGAAGTTGTTGCCCTTGCGCTCGCAGGTGCTGGTGGCGTTGTCGCAGACCGTGAACGAGCCGTCGGCGGCGAGCGCCATGCGGTAGTCCTGCGCCACCAGCTGGAATTGCTTGGACGGCACCTCGTGGAAGCCGGTGCCGTTGTATTGCCCGGCGATCTTCGCCAGGTCGGTCTCGGTCTGCGCGAAACCGATGAACTGGAAGTACGGGAAAGTGGTATCGGGCACCGCGCCGGCCCCGAGCACGCCGTTGAACTGGATCCGCGCGCCGGGGATGGTGCCGCCCGCCACGCCTTCGCCGACAAAGAGCTTGGCCGGGCGGCTCGGATCGAGGCTGGCGCCGCTCAGCTCGAACGCGCACTGGTTCAGCTTCTCGGTGGGCAGGCCGGTCTCGGCCTTGAGCGTGCCGCGCATCACGTTCAGGCCGTTGGTGGGATCGCTGCGCGTGGGCTGCACGGTGCCGGTCTGGCGCGGCACCGAGGAATCGAGGAAGGTCACCTGCCAGGTCATGCGGGTGGTGTCGATCTGCACCTTGACCAGTTCGCCCGAGCCGGTGCCGCCGGTGAAGGTGGTGTTGTAGTCCAGCGAGGCCGGGCACAGGCGCGTCTGCGCGGCCGTGGGCGTGGCCGGGGCGTCGTCGCCGCCGCCACCACCGCCGCAGGCGGCAAGCATGGCGGTGGCGGCCACGGCCAGCGCGCGCGCCGGCACGGTCGATGGACGCGCCGCCCGCGGCAGGTTGTTTCGTTGGGGCTGCATGGTTGTCTCCTCGTTGTTTTTGTCTGCGCTGCGATCAGGGGGCCGCGAGCACGCCCACGCGGAAGGTCGGGCTGCTGCCGCCGGTGCCGGACAGGTGGCTGAACACGCGGCCGCTGGCGATCAGCGCGCCGGTGGTGCCGCTGTTGTCGGTGGTGGTCACCATGCCCGCCGCGGCCTGGGTGAAGTCGAGCTGGAAGCCGCCGGTCTGGTTCATCGTCATCGGGTCGAGCAGGTCGACGCGCGCGCCCTTGACCAGCGACGCGGTGTAGGCAAAATCGCTGCCCGAGCCGATATAGCCGCCATCGAGCTGGCCGCTGGCGACGGTGGTGGCCGGCGCCATCAGCGCGAGCCCCGATTCATCGTCGACATTGACCGTCAGCGGCAACAGCGAGATCTGCGCATAGCCGGTGCGCACCAGCAGCGGCACCAGCGCGCCGTTGAGCTTGCCGACCACCATCAGCCCCTTGGCGCGGCTGGCATTGTTGGCGGTGATGGCCTGGTTGTGGAACGACGGATAGCGGCGGCTGCCGTCGGCATTGCTGCTCTCGAACGCGCCGTCGGCGCTGCGCAGCTTCCAGTTGTTGCCGGTGCTGCGGCAGTTGCCGGCCGCGGTGGTGCAGCTGCCATCGGCGTGCAGCGTCTCGGTGGTCTGGGCGGTGGCGGGCGTGAAGTGGCTCGAGGCAGTCAGCGCGCCGCCGGACGGCACCTGGTGGTAGCCCAGCAGGTTGTAGGTGCCGGCCACCTTGGCGAAGTCGGTCTCGGTCTGCGCGAATGCCAGCACCGGATAGAAGGGGAAGGTGGTGGCCGGGATCGCACCGAGGCCAAGCACGCCCGCATAGGAGATGGTGGCGCCGGGGATGCCCCCGCCGGCGACGCCGTTGCCGAGGAAGATCACCGGCGGCTTGGCGCTGTCGATGCTTGCCTGCGAGACGCCGTCCGACGCCGTGGCAGTCTGCAGCGCCACCGCGCAGCGGTTCTGCTCCGCGGTGGGCAGCGAGGTCAGGTTGGCGAAGGTGCCGGTGAAGGTCACGCCGGCGCGCGTCGGACTGACGCTGCCGGGCTGCTTCGGCACCGGCGACTCGATGATCTCCAGCTGGTACGTGCGCGCCGCGGTATCGAAGCGCAGCTTGACGAGTTCGCCCGCGCCGGAGCCGCCGGTGAAGGTGGTGCCGTAGTCCAGCGCCGCCGGGCACAGCGATCCGGGCGGGCCGCCGATGGTGACCGGCCCCTGTGCCGGGCACGTGCCGGTGTCCGCGCATTGCGGCGGCGCCTGCGTGCCGGCGCGCGGCGCGTCCTCATCGCCGCCGCCACCACCGCAGCCGGCCAGCGCCGCGGCAACACTCACCCCTGTCACAACCAAAGTCCTGCGCCAAAGCCTCGACATGGTCATTGCCTGTCTCCTGTTTTGCCTGCGACCCCTGTTGCCGGATCGGTCGTCCGGCTCTGCGTCCGGATCCTGTCGTGTGCGGCGACTGTCGCCGCGCGCGGGTTTCAGCGTCAATAGAGCGGCCGTTCCAAACGGCGCGGCCGCCGCGCCGTCTCAGAAGCGATACTCGGGATTGGCCGGATCAAATGCCGAGGCCTCGAAGGTCTTGCGCACCAGCTTGTCGAACACGATCTTCTCGACCATGTTGCCGTCGGCATCCCACGCGGTTTCCACGCGGATATACGGATGCTTCAGGTCCAGCATCAGCTGCACCCGCTTGGCGTAGTACTGCGGCGCGCCGGCCGGCAGGTCCCAGGTCAGCGCCACCATGCGCACGCCCTGCTCCTGCACGATCTCGGCCTTGCCGTATTTCTCGGACAGGCCGGCGGCGCGCAGCGATTTCGCGTCGCGCTCGAGCATCGACAACACATACTGGAAGCCCAGGTCGCGCACGGTATGGTTGGACTGCGATCGCGCCAGCGAACCATCGAGCGCGATCCACATCGAGGTGAAGCCCAGCACGCCGCCCAGGTGGCCGTACATCTCATCCTTGCGGCGGGTCTCGTCATAAAGGATTTCCTGGCCCGCCTGCGGGCCGCCTGGCAGCCACTTTGCGTAGAGCTGGCGCGGCGCATGCCGGTAGCGGATCTGCATCTTCGCGGGCTGTTCCTGCCACTGGCCGTTGAGCCGTTCCTGGCGCGACATCCAGTACTCGTATTCGGGATAGCGGTTCATCTCGGCGCGCGCCCATTTCAGCAGCGCATCGGGCTGCAGCGCCTGGAACACGGCCAGCACCTGCGCATCGGACAGTCGCGCGAGCTCGCCGCTGGCGACCTGGCGCGAGAACAGCGCGGCCTGCTGTGCCGAGGGCAGGCCGTCATAGGCCGTGCCTGCCGCGGCGGCGGTGCCGGCCGGCTGGGCCATGGCGACGGGCGGCAGCGCCAGCGGCGCGGCCAGCAGGCCGATGACGGCGGCGGCGACAGCGGCAAGGTGGCGCTGTCGGACCGATGGTCGGTTGGATGATCGGATCGGCGGATGGATTGACACGGCAGCTTCCTCCTCATGACAGGAACAGCGAACAGGGTTACCGCAGCGCCCGCAGCGATGCACCGGGCGCACGGGTCCACGGGGCCGCGGCGCGGCCTCGCTGGGTAAATCGACGGTTCAGGTTGCGTGAGCGCGGCGGCGCCGTGCCGGCGGTAACCGGCGGCGGCGCGAGCCGCTATGTCCTGGTGCGCATTCGCATCCAGTCGTCCAGCGGGTTGCTGGGAAAGCTCACGGTGTGCTCGCGCGCGCGCACCGGCACGCTGGTCACGGCGGCGCGCTTGGTGCCCGCATTGCGCGCCGTGCGTGCGCTGGTGCGGGCCTTGCCGAGGGCGGCGGCGGCATGGCTGGCCGCGTCGTCCATGGTGGCCGCGATCGCGGCCACGCTGGCATCCGGGTCATCGGCGGGACTGCCGGCGCGCTGCCCGCGGTGCTGCGGGTCCTCGCCCAGCTCGAACACCGACTGCAGCGCCGAGAGCTGGTCCGCGCCGGGCTGCGCCACGTTCAGCACGGCTTCGACCATCGCGGTGAGCTGGGCCAGCACGTGCGCATCGCTCATCTGCCGGCCCTGCGTGAACGCGGGCAGCAAGCTGGCCAGTTCCTCGCCGGCGAGCACGCCGGCCAGCGCCTTGAGCGCGAACTGCAGGCGCCATCCCAGCTCTTGCCGCGGCAGCGCCGGGATGGCGCGCGCGAAGGCATCGAAGAAGCGGCCGTACACCGCCGCGTAGTGCTCCAGCAGGTATTGCTGGATAAAGGGCGAGGTATCCGAATACACGCGTCCCAGCAGTCGCAGGAACGACGGCCCGCCCACCGCCGGGTCGCGCGCCATCTGCAGCGCGGGCACGAACAGCGCGCCCATCACGTGTTCGCAGCGGATGGCGTGGCCGGGCCAGCGCGCTTCGCACGCATCGAGCAGCGCCAGGCGCCGCGCGTTGAGCGGGTCCAGGCGCCGGCTCAGCACGGCGTGCATCATGATGTCCTTGCTGCGGAAGTGGTAGTTCACGGCGGCCAGGTTGACGATGGCGCGCGACGTGACCTGCCTGAGCGAAGTGGCTTCGTAGCCGACCTCGGTGAACAGCTTTTCCGTGGCGTCGAGAATCCGGGCCTTGGTGTCTCCTGCCGAGCTTTTGCCGGTCTTCATGGGGGCGCTTCTCTCTTCGGTACCGCGATAAACCCCTTTGCAATTGGCTGCGCTGTCCGCTCCCTGCTCTGACGGCATACGGATGCTTGAAACAGCTGTACGAAGCCTATCCACGGCTTCGGGCGTTTCACAAGACTTGAATTGGAATGGACATTCTAAAAACCGATGTTGTGTGGGCCATCGCACGGCATTGTCCGCCGCGCCATGCAGCGGGCACGCTGGCCGCATGGCTGCGCAACCAGACAAGGCAGTGCCGGCCTCGCGCGAATCCATCATGACGTGAGGTTTTGCGCCAGCGCGTCGGTATTCTGCGCGGCGAGCGCGAACACCGACAGTTGCGGGTTCGCACCCACGCTGGTCGGGAACACCGAGCCATCGAACACCGACAGGTTGGCCAGCTGGTGATGGCGGCCGCGGCTGTCGACCACGCCGCCGCGCGGATCGTCGCTCATGCCGCAGCCGCCCATCAGGTGCGCGGTGAACAGCGCGGTGCGGAACGGCTTGAGCGGCAGCCGCGCGATGCCCTCGCGCGCTTCGGGCCAGCTGCGGTACTCGGCGGCGTCCACGTGCGCGGGCCGCACGCGTTCGGCGCCGGCGGCGAACTGCGCCTGCGCCATGCTCAGCCACGCGCGCCGCACGCCGTCCCAGGCGTAGTCGCTCATCTCATAGTCCAGCAGCGGGCTGCCGTCGGATGCCAGGCGCACGCGCCCGCCCGGGCTTTCCGGCACGAAGCCGTCGCGCAGCAGCGCCAGCATGGCGTTGGTATGCGGCAGCTGCGCCATATCGCGGCGCAGCGCCTCGCCCACGCCGTTGACCACGCCCGCGCTGATGCCGGGGAACATCGGCGGCACCTCCAGCTTGTAGCCCATCGGCCCGGTCGTGCCGTCCCGCCACTGGAAGTGGTCAGAGGCGATCGACTGTGGCGCTCCATAATACGGATCAATGCGCTCAGGCATTTTGGCGATGCTGATATTCACCGGATGGATAAACGTTCGCGCGCCCACCCGCTGATGCGGGTCCGGCACGCGCGAGCGCAGCAGCAATGCCGGCGTGTTGATGGCGCCGCCGGCGGCGACCACGTGCCGGGCGCGCACGACCACGCTGATGCCCGTGGGCGTATAGCCGTCGGCGCCGAGCGCTTCGCCGGTGACGAAGCGCACGCGTTTGCCGTCGTGGTCGAGCGTGCGCACGCGCACGCGGTGCACCAGCGTTGCGCCGCTGGCCAGCGCCGCGGGAATGGTCGAGACCAGCATCGACTGCTTGGCATTGACCGGGCAGCCGAAGCCGCAATAGCCC
Organism: Cupriavidus alkaliphilus; assembly: GCF_014191175.1. NCBI lineage: Bacteria > Pseudomonadati > Pseudomonadota > Betaproteobacteria > Burkholderiales > Burkholderiaceae > Cupriavidus > Cupriavidus alkaliphilus. Next base: position 107,534 of record NZ_JACHWE010000009.1, read on the forward strand.
GAGTTCCAGCAGCCCTTCACGTTGCGCGGGATCACGTGCCATTCCCAGCCCAGCGTCTCGCAGCCGCGCCGGAGCACGTCGTTGTTGGGGTTGGGCGCCATCGCCCACGGGGCGATACCCAGGCGCGCTTCCACCTGCTCGAACCACGGCGCCATCTCGGCCTCGCCGTGGCCGGTGACGGCGTGGTGCGAGGCCCAGTGCGCCAGCGTCTGCGGCGGCGTGCGGAAGCTCGACGACCAGTTGACCGTGGTGCTGCCGCCGACCGCGCGGCCCTGCAGGATGGCGATGGCGCCGTCGGCGGTGGTGCGCGCCGCGGCCTCCTGGTACAGCTCGCGGTAGGCGCGGTTCTCGTCCATGTCGCGGAAGCTGTCCGAGGTGCGCAGCGCGCCCTCTTCCAGCAGCACCACGCGCAGGCCGGCGCGGCTGAGGGCCTCGGCGCTGATGCCGCCGCCCGCGCCGCTGCCGACGATGACGACGTCGGCATCGAGCGTGCGCGGGGCGGTGAAGGTGCTGGCGTCGAGCACTTTCCAGCCGGCGGCGATGCCGGCATCGTAGAGATTGTCGATGGCCATGGCGGTGTCAGGCGTGCAGCGCCCGGTAGATGGCCGCGTCGGGGCCGGGATAGCCGCTGCCGGCCCATGCGGCCGGCAGCGCGTAGTAGCCCACGCTGGCGAGCTTGACCAGCACCACCGCGCCGGCATTGAGCGTGGCCAGGCGGCTGCCGCGCCAGCGCGCCAGGAACGCCTGCACCTGCGCCGGCGTGGCGGCGTTCCAGTCCTGGCGGATGCCGGTCAGCGCCCAGCGCAGCGGCGTGCTGGCCAGCAGGCCGAACAGCTTGCGCAGCTCGGCCTGCGCGCCCGCGCCCATCGCGGCGCAGGTGGCGTCGATATTGCGCAGCGCGTCGTGCGCCAGCGCAGCCTGGCGCGGCGGCGGGGCTTCGGCCAGTTCGGTGACGATGGCCGGCAGCAGCGCGCGGAACATCGCCACGTCGTCCGGGCGCAGGAACGACATGCCCGCCTGCGGAGCGGGATCGGCGGACGAGCAGCCGGCCAGCGACGGCACCAGCGCGGTACACGCCAGCGCGGCCGAGAAGCCAAGGCCCACCTTGAGGAAGCCGCGCCGCGTCAGCGCGTGCAGCGCATCGGCATCGGCCACCGCGCGGCGGTGATGAGGGTTGGGGCGCATCGGGTCTCCTTGCGTCAGTTTCTTGTCTTCGCTGTGCTGTGCGGGCGGGCAGGCCCGCATTGACGCTAGCCGGAGTTTGGATAAAGATCGGTGCCCGGTCTTGATCCCGCATGACAGGTGATTTGATGCCACGCGCCACTCCGACCGATGGCGGTGCCAGTGCCGGTGGTACGCAGGCCGGCACCGCATCCGGTACCCCATCCGGCACCACATCTGGCACCGTCTCGCTCGCCTACCTTCGCGCCGTGCTCGACCACGGCGAGCGCCAGGGCATTGCCCCGGCCGCGCAGCTGCGCGCCGTCGGCGTGCCGCCGGCGTTGCTGGACGCGGGGGCGCAGGCGCAGACCGCCACGCGCATTGCCGGCGCGGCCTATCTCGCCCTGCTGGACTGGCTCGAGCAAGCCACCGGCGATGCCGATGTCGGCCTGCGCGCCGGCGCCGCCTTCGCGCCGCGCCACTATGCCGAGATGGGCTACGTGGTGCTGACCACGCCCACGGTGCGCGACGCCATCCTGCAGGGCATCCGCTATGAAGTGCTGGCCAACGACATCGGCGGCACCCGCCTGATCGAAACGCCGCAGGCCGCGTGCATGACGTGGCAAGCGCGGCACGGGCCGCTGTCGCGCCATGCGCATGAGCTGCATATGGCCACGTGGGTGGTGTTCGCGCGCTGGCTGATCGGCAACCAGCATGTGGCGACGCAGGTCGAATTCCCGCACGCCGCCCCCGCCGACACCCGTTTGCATGCCGAGGTGTTCGGCTGTCCCGTGGTCTTCAACGCTGCGCGCCATGCCATGCATATCGACCGCGCCCTGCTGGACCTGCCGTCACTGCAGGCCGATGCCGGCATGCAGGCACAGATGACGCGCATCGCCGACACCCAGCTGCAGCAGGTCGTGCCCGCGGGCGCCGACGCCTTGGCGCAGGCGCGTGCCTGCATCCGCGCGCGGCTGCCGCAAGGCGAAGTGCCGATCGCCGCCGTCGCCGCGCACCTGGGCCTGCCGGTGCGCACGCTGCAGCGGCGGCTGCAGGCGCAGGGCATCAGTTATTCACAGCTTGTGGATAACGTGCGGCAAGCGCTGGCCCAACAGTATCTGGCCGAACCTGGCCTGAGCCTGGCGCAATGCGCGATGCGGCTCGGCTATTCCGAACAGAGCGCCTTCACCCACGCGTTCAAGCGCTGGACGGGTGAAACGCCGCATGGCTGGCGCAAGGGCCGGGCTTCCTAGCGCCCGTTTGTTGCGGACACGCCTTCGTCATCGGCGAAGGCCGGAAAAAATCCTGCGGTTTCAAACGCACTCGGCCGTCGCCGTTTGCAAAGGGCGATGCCGCCCTCTGTCGCCGTTTGATGTGCGCCAGGCGCCGCTGGCAAACCACGAAAATTAGAACGATCCTTCGATTCACGGCATTGACCACCCCGGCCGCGCTTCCTACGATGACATCCATCAATGTCACAATAAACACTGTCGTAAAAGTGAGGAGCGCGCATGAATGCACCCGCGGAGTTGCCGCCGGCGTTGTCGCCGCAGTGGCCACCACAGGCACCCCCTGCCCCCGAGCACACCGACATCGCCATCATCGGCAGCGGCTTTGCCGGCCTGGGCATGGCGATCCGGTTGCGCGAGCGGGGCGAGCACGATTTCCTGGTGTTCGAGAAAGCCGGCTCGGTCGGCGGCACCTGGCGCGACAACCACTACCCCGGCTGCGCCTGCGACGTGCAGTCGCACCTGTATTCCTTCTCCTTCGCGCCCAACCCGGACTGGTCGCGCATGTTCTCCACCCAGCCGGAAATCCGCGCCTACCTGGAGGACTGCACCGACCGCTTCGGCCTGCGTCCGCACCTGCGGCTGCACCATGAGCTGCGCCACGCCGCCTGGGACGAGTCCGCGCAGCTTTGGCGGCTGCGGATGGCCGACGGCAAGGAGGTGCGGGCGCGCGTGCTGGTGTCGGGCATGGGCGGGCTGAGCCGGCCTTCGTATCCCGACATCCCGGGGCTGGACACGTTCGAGGGCGAATGCTTCCACTCGCAGCACTGGAACCACGCGTATGCGCTGGGCGGCAAGCGCGTGGCGGTGATCGGCACCGGCGCCAGCGCGATCCAGTTCGTGCCGCAGATCGCGCCGCAGGTGGCGCAGCTGGACCTGTACCAGCGCACCCCGCCGTGGATCATGCCCAAGCCCGACCGCGAGGTCAGCGCCGCCGAGCGCTGGCTGTTCCGCCGCCTGCCGTTCACGCAGAGGCTGGTGCGCACCGGCATCTACTGGATGCTGGAGTCGCGCGTGCTGGGCTTCGTGCTGCATCCGAAGATCATGAAGATGGTCGAGCGCGTCGCGCGCCGCCACCTGGCCCGGCAGGTGCGCGACCCGGCGCTGCGCGCGGCGCTGACGCCGGACTACACCATCGGCTGCAAGCGCGTGCTGATCTCCAACGACTACTACCCGGCGCTCACGCGCGACAACGTCGACGTGGTCACCACCGGCATCGCGCGGGTCGAGCGCGACGCGGTGGTGCTGCGCGACGGCACGCGCCGGCCGGCGGACTGCATCATCCTTGGCACCGGCTTCCACGCCACCGACCCGCTGCCGCGGGGCGTGATCGCCGGCATCGGCGGCGTCGACCTGGTCGATGCGTGGTGCGACGGCGCGCAGGCCTACCTGGGCACCACGGTGTCGGGCTTTCCCAACCTGTTCTTCGTGGTCGGGCCCAACACCGGCCTGGGCCACAGCTCGATGGTGTTCATGATCGAGTCGCAGGTGGCCTATATCACCGACGCGCTGCGCCAGATGCGCCGCGAAGGCGTGCAGGCGGTGGACGTGCGCGAGCCGGTGCAGCGCCGCTTCAACCAACGGCTGCAGGCGCGGCTGGGCCATGCGATCTGGTCCGCCGGCGGCTGCGCCAGCTGGTACATCGACCCGCGCAGCGGCCGCAACACCACGCTGTGGCCGGGCTTCACCTGGCAGTTCCGCCGCGCCACGGCCAGCTTCCGCATGACCGACTACGACCTGTACCCGGTGCGCCGCGCCGTGCCGGGCGAGGCCGCGCGGCAGCCGGCGGCGGACGTCGCCAGCGCCGCGGGTGCATGACGCACGCGCGTTTCCCCTGCGTACACCCAGAACAACGACACACACCGCAAGGAGACCGGACATGAAGGACTTCCGCAACAAGGTTGCCGCGATCACCGGCGCCGGCTCGGGCATCGGCCGCGCACTGGCGCTGGCGCTGGCGCGCGAGGGCTGCCAGCTGGCGCTGTCGGACCGCAACGAGGCCGGGCTGGCGCAGACCGCGGCGCAGGCCATGGCCGCGGCACCGCATGCCCGCATCACGCAGCACAGCGTCGACGTGGCCGACCGCGCCGCGGTCTATGCGTGGGCCGCGGCCGCCGCCGAAGCGCACGGCCGCGTCAACCTGATCTTCAACAACGCCGGCGTGGCGTTGTCCAGCACGGTCGAGGGCATGAGCTACGACGACCTGGAATGGATCATCGGCATCAACTTCTGGGGCGTGGTGTACGGCACCAAGGCATTCCTGCCATACCTGAAGGCCAGCGGCGACGGCCACGTGGTCAATACCTCGAGCATCTTCGGCATCTTCGCCCAGCCCGGCATGGGCGCCTACAACGCCAGCAAGTACGCGGTGCGCGGCTTTACCGAATCGCTGCGGCAGGAGCTGGACCTGATGGACTGCGGCGTGTCGGCCACCACCGTGCACCCCGGCGGCATCAAGACCAATATCGCGCAGGCCAGCCGGGTCTCGGCCAGCGTCAACGGCTTCCTGGTGCGCGATGCGCAGCACGGCAAGGACGAGTTCGAAAAGTTCTTCATCACCTCGCCCGACAAGGCCGCGCGCGTGATCCTGGAGGGTGTGCGGCGCAACCGCCGGCGCGTGCTGATCGGGCCCGACGCCTACGCCGCCGACGCCATGGCGCGGCTGCTGCCCGCCGCCTACCAGTCGCTGGTGGTGCGCGAGACCCGCCGCAAGCGCGATCTCGGCAAGGTGACGGCGCCCGCTTCGGTGGGCCAGGGAGAGCGCCCGTGAACCGCCTTGCGATGGAAGCCGACGCGGCGCTGCTGGCGCCCCCCGGCATGCTGACGCGCTGGTTCGGACAGGGCCGCGTGGGTCTGTTCAGCCTGTCGCGCGCGACGCTGGCGCAGCGCCATGCGCTGCCGGCCTCGCGCTGGGTGCGCGTGCTCGATGCGATGGTGCACTACACCGATGAAGGCCCCGCCGACGGCGAGACCCTGGTGCTGATCCACGGCTTCGGCGCGTCGCTGCATACGTGGCAGGGACTGGTGCCGGCGCTGGCGCAACGCTATCGCGTGCTGCGGCTGGACCTGGCCCCGTTCGGGCTGACCGGGCCGCTGCGCGATGCACGCGGGCGCATCGAAACCATGGACGTGCACCGCTACCGCGACTTCATCGATGCCTTCCTGGCCGCGGTGAACGTGCGCCGCGCCAGCGTCATCGGCAATTCGCTGGGCGGGTTGATCGCGTGGGACCTCGCGGTGCGGCGCCCGGGTGCCGTGGACAAGCTGGTGCTGATCGATGCCGCAGGCTTCCCGATGAAGCTGCCGGTCTATATCGACCTGTTCCGCCATGCGCCGGTGCGCTGGTCGGCGCCGTGGCTGCTGCCCGAATTCATCATCCGCGCCGCCACGCGCGACGTCTACGGCGATGCCTCGCGCGTGCCCGAGGCCACCTTCCGCCGCTACGTGGACTTCTTCTATGCCGAAGGCAGCCGCGAGGCCGTCGGCAAGATGGTGCCCCGGCTCGACTTTGCCCAGCTGGACACCCACCTGCTCGGCAGCGTGCGCGCGCCCACGCTGGTGCTGTGGGGCGAGCGCGACCGCTGGATCCCGCCCGCGCACGCGCAGGCCTTCGCCGAGCGCATTCCCGGCGCGCAGCTGCGCCGCTACGCGGGGCTGGGCCATGTGCCGATGGAAGAAGACCCGCCACGCGTGGCCGCGGACCTGCTGCCATTTCTAGCCAACTGACCATGCATCGCGCCGGCGCCGCGCGCGCCGGCTGTCACCCAAGGAGACCGCCATGATGCCAGTCCGCCGCGACGTGCATCCCCACCTGCCGCCGGAGCGCATCAGCGACTGGCACGAACGGGGCCGTCACGTCACCCATTTCCTCAACACGCTGTCGATCTTCTTCCCCGCCGGCGAGCGCTTCTTCATGGACAGCGTGCGCAACTACCGCGACCAGGTGAAGGACCCCGAGCTCAGCCGCGCCATCGCCGGCTTTATCGGCCAGGAGGCGATGCATACGCGCGAGCACATCCTCTATAACCGGCTGATGGAAGACGCCGGCCTGCCCGCCGCGGCGCTGGACCGCGCGGTATGGGTCCTGCTCGACCTGCTGCGCAAGATCCTGCCCAAGTCATGGCAGCTGGCGCATACCATCGCGCTGGAGCACTACACGGCGATGCTGGCCGGCGGCGTGCTGAAAGACGTGCGCCACCTGGGCGCAGACTCGCAGGCCGGCTACCGGCAGGTGTGGACCTGGCACGCGCTGGAGGAAACCGAGCACAAGGCGGTGGCCTACGACGTCTGGAACACCGTGATGAAGCCCGGCCCGTACCGCTACTTCGTGCGCACCTTCACCATGCTGACCACCACGGTGACGTTCTGGGCCATGGTGTTCGTGTTCCATATCGCACTGGTGATGGGCGACAAGGGTTGCCGCAACAAGCTGCGCGGGTTTGGTACCGCGCTGCATTTCCTGTGGGCATCCCCCGGGGCGCTGCCGCGCATGATTCCGGAGTGGCTCAGCTACTTCCGCCCCGGCTTCCACCCGTGGGACGACGACAACCGCGCCGAGCTGTCCCGCATCGATCCGCTGGTCCGGGAGATCGAAGACACCGCGCGCGCCGCCGGCGTCTCCACCCGGGCACCTTCGCTGCGGGGGAGGACGGCATGACCATCTGGCAGTGCCAAATCTGTGGGTTCGTTTATGAAGAAGCGCTCGGCATGCCCGAGCACGGCATCGCGCCCGGCACACCGTGGGGCGCGGTCCCGCCGGAATGGAGCTGTCCGGACTGCGGCATGGCGAAAGCGGATTTCGACATGGTTGCGCTATAGGCGCGGGGGAGAGGTCGGCAAGGGCTGAGGTGCTGCATAACGTGACGGCGTAGCTCCCCTCTCCCGCGAAGTGGGAGAGGGGAGCAAACCCGTGGCACGCTAGGGCTTTGCGGGGCTCCCACCCTCGTCATCATGCAAATGCTCGATGATCGCCGCCACCCGGTCGCCCAGGTACTTGTTGGCCGAGATCTCCAGCGCCCGCATCATTTCCGTCTCGGCCATCACCAGCGCCAGCGGGCGGATGCGCCACAGGATGTCGACCAGCCGCGGCACGTCCTGCGGCGGCGGCAGCTTGCCTTCGCCGAAGCGGTCCAGCTCGCGCACCACGGTGGCGACGATCTGGTCTGAAACCGCCTGGAAATGCGCGCGCGACTGCGCGATGATCTCCAGCACGTCTTCCAGCGCAAAGCCCGCGTGGGCGATTTCGGCGCCCGCGGCCAGCGCGCGCGGGCTGCGCGCCAGGTAGCCCAGCCCGTCCGGTTCCAGCAGGCCCAATGAGATCGCCTTGGCCAGCGCCGGGCGCGAGATCGCACGGCCGAACAGCCGCGCCAGCGCCAGGTAGGAATAGTGGCGCGGCGTTTCGTTGGTCCAAGGGCTGCTGATGGCCGTCTCCAGCCCCAGGATCGAGCGCAGGTCGTGCCCTTCGACGATGGCCTTGAGCAGCTCGGTGATATTGGCCAGCGTGTAGCCGCGCGCCAGCAGGTGGTGGATCAGCTTGAGCCGCCCGAGGTGCGCCTGGGTGTAGATGCCCACGCGTCCGCGCCGCTGCGGCGGGTCGATCAGGCCGCGGTCCTGGTACGAGCGCACGTTGCGCACCGTGGTGCCGGCCACCCGCGCCAGTTCGTCGATGGTGTATTCCGGGGCGGGCGGCGGTCCGGATGCGGCGGACGCCGGGCGGGAGGGAGGCGAAGGTTGGCGGCGCCGGGTCAGTGTCATGCCAAAAATTCTAACCGAGGAACGCGGCAGGCAAAGTGGCGGCGGGTTTTGCCGATAATGCAGGCATTGCCCCCACCGCGACCGTCCGCTTCCCATGCATATCCGCTGGCTCGAAGACTTCGTCTGCCTAGCCCAGGCCGGCAGCCTCGCGCGCGCCGCCGAGCTGCGCAACGTGACCCCGCCCGCCTTTGGCCGGCGCATGCAGGCGCTGGAAGTCTGGGCCGGCGCGCCGCTGATCGACCGCAGCGCCTTCCCGGTGCGCCTGACCGCCGAGGGGCGCCAGTTCCTGGAAGCCGCGCAGAGCGCGCTGCGCACGCTCGACGACACGCGCCTGGCGCTGCGCGCCGCGCACCGCGCCGACGCCAGTACCGTCACCATCGCCACCGGCAAGACGCTGGCGCGCTCGATGGTGCCGGCCTGGCTGGCGGGCCTGCGCGAGGCGCTGCGCCATGACCCCGCCGCGGCCGGCTTCCGCACCCGCCTGTCGACCTTCCCGATGCACGACGCGCTGGCGATGTTCGCCGAGGGCGATGCCGATTTCCTGCTGTGCTACAGCCCGCCCGACCTGCCGGTGATGCTGGACGACGCGCGTTACCAGTTCCACCTGGCCGGCGTGGAGCGGCTGGTGTGCGTCAGCGCCGCCGATGCGCGCGGCGCGCCGCTGCACCGGCTGGGAACGGGAAAGGCCACGGGCAAGACCGCGGCCAGGCCGGTGCCGATGATCGCCTACGCCGAGACCCTGACGCTGGGCCGCATGGTCAACCAGGAGATCGCGCGCCGCAAGCTGGCGCCGCGCCTCGACGTGATCGCGGTCAGCGACTTTGCCGAGTCGGTGCACGAGATGGTGCGCCAGCGCATGGGCCTGGCCTGGCTGCCGGCGCGGCTGATTGCCGATGACCTGCGCGACGGCCGGCTGGTGCGCGCCATCGCCGCGCCGCGCGGCGACGACGCAGGTGCCGGCGGCGGCGACCTGGCGCTCGACATCCGCCTGTACCGCCCGCGCGCGCCGATGCGTGCGCTGGCCGAGGCCTTCTGGCAGGCGGCGGTGCAGGCGCCGCGCTGAAGCGCGCCGGCGCCTCTTGCCGAATTGGCAACCGCGGTTGCCAAAGCCGCACGGCGTGCCCGGTGCCGCGCTTCTACCATCGGTCCACAACTATGATTCCGGGACCTGGAGCCAAGACCATGAAGACCACCCTGCGCGCGGCCGCTGCCGCACTTTGCCTTGCCGCATCCGCCGGCGCCGTTTCCAATGCCGGCGCCGCCACCGCCGCCTGGCCCACCAAGCCGATCACGCTGGTAGTGGGCTACACCGCCGGCGGCAGCGTCGACCTGGTGGCCCGCACCATCGCGCCGGAGCTGGGCAAGCGCCTGGGCCAGAGCGTGGTGATCGAAAACCTGGGTGGTGCCGGCGGCACCATCGGCGCGGCCAAGGTGGTCAAGGCCGAAGCCGATGGCTACACGCTGCTGATGGGCTCGGGCAGCGAGGTGTCGATCGCGCGCCTGACCAACCCGGCGGTGCGCTATGACGGCGAGAAGGACCTGGCGCCGGTGACCTTTGTCGGCACCCAGCCGATGGTGCTGGTCGGCAAGCCCGGCCTGCCGGCGAAGAACGCGGCGGAACTGATCACGCTGGCCAAGGCCCAGCCCGGCAAGCTGTCGTATGCCTCGTCCGGCGTCGGCACGCCGCTGAACCTGGCGGGCGAGCTGATCAAGCAGCAGGGCAAGGTCGAGATCACGCACGTGCCGTACAAGGGCGCGTCGGCCATGGCCACCGACCTGCTCGGCGGACAGATCGACCTGGCGGTGATGGTGCTGTCGTCGGCGCTGCCGCATATCCAGGCCAACCGCGTGCAGGCCTACGGCGTGACCGGCGCCAAACGCTCGCCGGTGGCGCCGAACGTGCCCGCGCTGGCCGAGACCCCCGCGCTCAAGGGTGTGGACATGGGCGTGTGGTTCGGCCTGATGGGCCCTGCCAGTCTGCCCAGGCCGGTGGTCGAGCGGCTGAACACCGAGATGCAGGCCGTGCTGGCCATGCCGGACGTGAAGAAGAAGCTGGCCGAGGCCGGCGTGGAAGTGGCGCCCGCCAATCCGGCGCAGTTCGGCAGCTTTATCAAGCGCGAGACCGGGCGCTATCGCACCATCGTGCAGACGGCGGGGATTCAGCAGTAGGCAGCATGGCGAGGCGGCGTCGCTTTTGCAGGCGCCGGCCCTCTCCCCCGCCCCTCTCCCGCACGCGGGAGAGGGGAGCACACCATCGGCAGGGACGAGAGCCGAAGCGTTTTTCGATCCGCCGGTTTGCTTCTCTCTCCTGGCCGCGGGAGAAGGAGACCACCATCGGCATGAACGAACGCGGAAGCCTTTCTGATCCGCCGGTTTGCTCCCCTCTCCCGCTTGCGGGAGAGGGGTTGGGGGAGAGGGCCGGCGCGTGCCATGGCGCCGCCGCCCGCACACTCCCTGTCCCTATCACATCGACCCGGCAGGCACCGACCCGCCAGGCACCCTGAACGCACCGACTCCCATGACCCTCCAGCCCACCGCACCCTTCGAAGCCTATCCCGTCGACGTCGCCTTCCCCGACATCCGCCCCTACGCCGCCGGCAACACCGGCATCCCCTACCTCTACACCTTCGACAGCGGCCAGCCCGGCCCGCACGTGATGGTCAACGCGCTGACCCACGGCAACGAGGTCTGCGGCGCCATCGCCGTCAAGGCGCTGCTCGACCACGGCCTGCGCCCGCGCCGCGGCCGCCTGACGCTGGCCTTTGCCAACGTCGATGCGTACCAGCGCTTCGATCCCGCCCGGCCGGACGCCTCGCGCTTCGTCGACCAGGACTTCAACCGCGTCTGGACCGCGAAGGTGCTCGATGACGCCGGGCTCGATTCGTCGGAGCTGCGCCGCGCGCGCGCCATGCGGCCGGTGATCGACACCGTCGACCTGCTGCTGGACCTGCATTCCATGCATGAGAAAAGCCGGCCGCTGATCGTCTCCGGGCCGCTGGACAAGGGCATCGCCCTGTCGCGCGCGCTCGGCGCGCCGGCCGATGTGATCGTCGACGAAGGCCATCCCGAAGGCCGCCGCATGCGCGACTACGATGGCTTCGGCGATGCCGCCAGCCCGCGCAATGCGCTGCTGATCGAATGCGGCCAGCACTGGGAGCCGGCCGCCGTGACGGTGGCGCAGGACAGCACCGCGCGCTTCCTGCTGCACGCCGGCATCGTTCAGGAGAGCGACCTGCCGGCCGGCTGGCTGCAGCCGCTGCCTGCCGCGCAGCGCGTGGTGCGCGTGACCGAGCCGGTGGTGGCCTCCAGCATGGACTTCCGCTTTGCCGGCCCCTACACCGGGCTCGAAACCTTTACCGAGGCCGGGACCGTAATCGGCTGGCGCGACGGCGAGCCGGTGGTGACGCCGTATCCGGATTGCGTGCTGGTGATGCCATCGCTGCGCCAGCTGCGCCCGGGCGTGACCGTGGTGCGCCTGGGCCGGCCGGAGCGCTGACCCGGGTACGCTGGGCCGGGCGCGGCTGCGCCCGGCAGGATGCTGCGCACAGGCTCATGGCGCGGCCCTCCGGTTGACTGCAGATCGGCTACGCGGCCGGCGCGGTCCCCGTGCCCGCCGGCGGCGGAGGCGGCGGCAACATGCCGGGGAACAGCTGCTCGACCAGTTCATCGAGCTTGGACGACGGCTGCACGAAGTTGCTCAGGTTCAGCCCGCCGGCGCTGCGGTTGGCGTTGTAGATCGCCTTGCCGACCCGGTCGCCATTGAGAAACACGGTGATGTCGGCGTTGTTCAGGTAGGCGTTCCAGTACCAGGCGCCGCGCGCCGTATACAGCGCCACCATCGGGCATGCCGCGACCGAGGTCTGCGCCTGCAGCACCTTTACCTCGAAATTGCGCCGCCGCAGTGACGACAAGAAATCCTCGACAAAGTCATTGCCGCTGACCGGATTCACCACTACGCACAGCAGCGTGCCGTGGGCACCGTAGTTGCCCAGCGGGCCGCCGCCGGCCGGCAGCTGGAACGCGACAACGGGATCGGTGGGGTCAAGGCGGTCGACCGGCGTCACGGCCTGGTAGGTCGAGCAGCCGGTGAGCAGCAGGCCCGCGCAGGCCGCCAGCAGTGCAAGCTTCATGGAATGTCCTGGATGGCTGGGCGGCGCGCCACGACAAGGCGCAATGGCCACCGCATATCTTCACACTGTAGGCGCCGGCAGGCCAATCCAATCGGGCAAACAGAAGCGCAAAACGGTCGCTTCTGGCGTTGCGGACGTAGCTGCGGATGACGCCTCAGCCGCCCTGCGCCAGCCGGCCCACCAGCACCAGGCAGAGCGCGGCCAGGCAGACCCCGACCACCGCCACCTGCACGCGCGTCACGGGTTTGCCGCCGAACAGCGTCTGGCTGAGCCATGCGGGCGAGATCACGCCGACGAGGGTCGCCACCATGATCAGGAGGGCAAGGACGGACAGTACGGATTGCATGGCTGGGTAACTCCGGAATCGTCGCGGGCGCGCTCAGTTGGCGCCGCCGCGCAGCAGGCAGTCGCGCAGCAGCGGCATGCCGTCGGCCAGGCCGGCGCCGTTGCACTCCACCGCCACCTTCTGGCCGCGCCGCACCATGGTGGCGCGGGCTTCCACTTCACACTCGCGCCCGGCCGGGCCGCAGATCTGGCGCGGCAGCAGCAGCGCGCGCACATTGGCGCCGGGGTCGTTGGTGCGGATATCGACAAAGACCTGATCGCCGTCGCGGCGGATGCCGCTGGCAACGCCTTCGACGATCAGGTACTGGTTCAGGTAGCGGCGGTCGGCTTGCGCGGGATTGTCGCGGTACGCATTCAGCAGCGCGTCGGCCTGCAGTTGCGGCAGGCGGTCGGCGGGGCGTTGCGGGTCGATGCTGATCGGATCGAGCGTGCCGTTGCGCGGCACGCCGCGCACCTCGCTGGCCGCGGTCTGTACGTCGGCCTGCATGTCGGCCGGCGCCTCGGGCGCCGCGCCGCCGACATCGTCGCGGCGGTCATTGCCGGCAAACCACAACATGCCAAGGACAGCCACGGCAACGATGGCAATGAGGATTTGCTGGGTGCGGTTCAACATCGGGACAGTCCTGCGTCAGTGAAAGCGGAAAGCGGAAGGCGGATTATGCGCCCTGCCTGCCGCAAAAGCGCCCGATCGCCGCGACGGCATGGTCGACGCCGTGCCCGGACGCCACCGCACGGCCCGGCATGGCGGCCCCGGCATTGGAGCAATGCGCTTGCCCTTGCCCCGCAGTTCCCTACTTCCCAATACAAAACCGCGTAAAAATCGTCCCCAGCAGATCGTCGCTGGTGAACTGGCCGGTAATGCTGTTCAGGTGCTCCTGCGCCAGCCGCAGTTCTTCCGCGAACAGGTCCAGTGCCTGCGCCTGGCGCTCGCTCTGGTCGGCGGCGACGTCGAGGTGCGATTGCGCCTGCCGCAGCGCGGTCAGATGCCGCTCGCGCGCAAGGAAGGTGCCTTCGTTGCCGGACTGCCAGCCGATCAGCCGCAGCAGTTCGCGGCGCAGCAGTTCGATACCGGCGCCGGTGCGGGCCGAGATCCAGATCTCGGTCGGGTTGGGGCCGTTGGCGGCGACCACGTGCGGGCGGTTGCCGCCGAACATGACCTCGCCCACCGCGGGGGCCTTGTCGATCTTGTTGACGATGCGCACGATCGGCGCGCCCGGCGGCAGCTGGCCGCTGAGCTTGTCGTCGATGGCATCGTCGATCTCGGACAGGCCATGGCGCAGGTAATCCGTGGCGTCGACCAGGTGCAGCACGATGTCGGCGCGGCGGATGGCGTCCCAGGTGCGCTCGATGCCGATGCGCTCGACCTCGTCGGCGGCTTCCTCGCGCAGGCCGGCGGTGTCGATGATATGCAGCGGGATGCCGTCGATCTGGATGGTCTCGCGCACGCGGTCGCGCGTGGTGCCGGCGATCGGCGTGACGATGGCCAGCTCGGCGCCCGCCAGCGCGTTCAGCAGCGACGACTTGCCCACGTTGGGCTGGCCCGCCAGCACCACCGACAGCCCTTCGCGCAGCAGCGCGCCCTGGCGCGCCTGCGCCAGCACCGCGCCCAGTTCGGTGCGGATGGCGGCAAGCTGGCCGCGCGCGTCGGACTGCTCCAGGAAATCGATCTCTTCTTCGGGGAAGTCCAGCGTGGCCTCGACCAGCATGCGCAGGTGGATGACCTTGTCCACCAGCTGGCGGATGGCGTTGGAAAATTCGCCCTCCATCGAACGCGCGGCGGAGCGCGCCGCGGCCTCGGTGCTGGCCTCGATCAGGTCGGCCACGGCCTCGGCCTGGGCCAGGTCCAGCTTGTCGTTGAGGAAGGCGCGGCGCGTGAACTCGCCGGGCTCGGCCAGGCGCAGGCCGATGCCGTCGCCGGCCTGCAGGCAGCGCGTCAGCAGCATCTGCATCACCACCGGGCCGCCGTGGCCCTGCAGCTCCAGCACTTCCTCGCCGGTATAGGAGTTGGGCGCCGGGAAATACAGCGCCAGGCCGTGGTCGATGACCTTGCCGTTGCCGTCGAGAAACGGCAGGTAGGTGGCGTGGCGCGGCTTCAGTGCCTGGCCGCAGACGGCGCGCATCACGGGGCCGACATCGGGGCCCGACACGCGCACCACGCCGATGCCGCCGCGGCCGGGCGCGGTGGCGATGGCGGCAATGGGAAGCTGGGGAGCAGTCATGGCGGTATTGTCGCAGATCGGGTGCGGGGGTGCGGTTCGCGTGGCACCTGGTGGGCGGGCCGCCATGGCTGGCGGAGCGGTCAGCTGGCGCCGGGCAGCGGCGGCGGCGCATCGTCCGGCATTGCCTGCACCGCCAGGCACTCGGCCATCAGGCGGCGTGCGACGATGCCGTCGACCTGCCGGCCCAGCCGGGCCTGCCGCTTGACCAGCTTGCGGTGCAGGCGCCTGGTATAGCGCGCCGGCAGTACCGGCGCCAGGGCCTCGATCACGTAGCGTAGCCGCTTGCCGGCGATGCGCTGCGCGTGCACCGCGCCGGGATCGCCCCCGCGCGCGTTCTTCGCCAGCGCCCGCAGTTGCTTGCGGCCACGACGCACGCGCCGGCGGGCAAACGGGGCCAGGCGGGCGCTGTCGCCGCGGGCGCGCGTGGCGAGGTGCGCCAGGTGCGCCAGGTCGCGATGCAGCGCTGGCAGCGGCCAGTCGCGGTAGCTGGCCAGCGCTGCCAGCATCGCTTCGCGGGCGGTGTCGCGGCGCTGCCGGGCGGTGTCGGCGATCGCGGCCAATACGGTGTCGAGCGGCTCCCGTTCGCGCGCCGGGCCGACGGTCTCGGCCAGGAACACGTCCCAGTCGCGCACCGCGCTGGTGGCGCGCGCCAGGGTGCGCAGGTCGCGCTTCCAGCGGTCGCGCTCTTGCCGCGGCAAGGCCGGGCCCATGGCCCAGGCCACCGCGCGCGCATGGCGCAGCGCGACCCGTAGCTGGTGCAGGTCTTCCGGGTCGTCGCGGTGCTGCAGTTGGTCCAGGCACGCGTCGATACGCGCCAGGCTGGCTTGCGTTAGCGCGGCAAAGGCAGCGGCGGGCCGCGTCTTGCGGCGCAGCTTGGGGGAGTTGGCGTCAGCGTTCATGGCGGACTGCATGCGGTCAGGCGCGCACGCGGGACGCAGATGCTTTCAGTGTAGGCGACAGCACGCGCTTGGGCGGCATGCGCCGCCAACGCCGCTTCGGCGATTGACAGGCTTTGCTCTTCAGGCTGGAATGCGCAGATCCGCCAGGACCAGTGCCCCGGCCCACGAGGAAACCGCCATGACCACCGAACAGGAACGGCTGCTGCTGCGCGACACCATCGAGGCCGGCTTCCGCCAGGCAGCATTCGTCAACGACGTCGGCATCGCGCTGGCCGACTGCGGGCCCGGCTGGTGCGAGTCCACGCTGGCCATCACGGCGCGCCACCTGCAGCACGGCGGCATCGTCCACGCGGGCGTGCAGGCCACCATGGCCGACCACACCGCCGGCGCGGCCGCGTCGACCATCCTGGAAGCGGGCCAGCACGTCGTGACCGCGGAGTTCAAGATCAACCTGCTGCGGGCCGTGCGCAGCGAACGGCTGCGCTGCCGCGCCGACGTGCTCAAGTCCGGCCGCGCCATCATCGTGGTCGAGGCCGACGTGTTTGCCGACGTCCACGGCGAATCCGTGCTGGTCAGCCGGCTCAACGCCACCATGAGCGTGCTGGACCTGGCCTGACCCCTTCTTTCGCTCCAACCTCGACAAGGAAGCCATCCATGATCGACCACACCGGCGTCAGCGTCAGCGATTACCAGAAGAGCCGCGCCTTCTACCAGGCGGCGCTGGGGGCCATCGGCTACGTGCTGGACAAGGAATTCCCGGCCAGCGTCACCGGCAGCACCGACGTGGCCGGTTTCGGCACGCCCGGCCATCCCGATTTCTGGATCCACCGCGGCACGCCCAACCAGCCGCCGGTGCACGTAGCGTTCCGCGTGGACAGCCGCGCGACCGTCGATGCGTTCCATCGCGCGGCACTGGCCGCGGGCGGGCGCGACAACGGTGCTCCCGGCATCCGCGCGCACTACCATCCCGACTACTACGGCGCCTTCGTGCTGGACCCCGACGGCCACAACATCGAGGCGGTATGCCACCAGCCCGCGTAACGCGGGTTCAGCGCGTCCTCAGCGGGTCGCCACGATAAACAGGCGCGGGAACGGCAGCAGCACCGAGCCGTCCGGCAGCGCCGGGTACGCATTGGCGATCTCGGTCTGGTAGCGGGCCAGGTAGGCGGCACGCTCGGCCTCATCCAGCGGCTGCAGGAACGGACGCAGGCCGCTGCCCTTGAACCACTCCACCACCGCGGCCGGGCCGCCGGCGAGCGGATGATGGTAGGTGGTCAGCCACACGTCCACGCGCTGGCACAGCGGGCGCAGCAGTTCGTAGTACCAGCGCGCCGACGCGCGTTCGGCGCGGGCCTTGCTGGCGCCGGCCAGCTTGTCGGCCCACGGGCCTTGCGCCGCCACCCGGCGCATCAGCTGGTGCGCGGGCTCTTCCAGGTTGTCCGGCATCTGCACGGCGAGCGTGCCGCCCTGGGAGAGTTTGGAGACGAGCTCGGGAAACAAGCGGCCGTGGTCGGGCAGCCATTGCAGCACCGCGTTGGCGAGGATCACGTCGTACGGGCCGGCATCGTCCCAGGCGCCGATGTCGGCCACGCGGAACTGCACGTCGGGCAGGCGCTTGCGCGCGGCATCGATCATGTCTTGCGAGCTGTCCAGCCCGGTCACTGAAGCGCCGGCATAGCGCGCCAGCAGCACTTCGGTGGAATTGCCTGGACCGCAACCGATATCCACCGCGCTGCGCGCGATCTCGTTGGGAATGGCAGCCACCAGGTCACGGACCGGGCGGGTGCGTTCGTCTTCGAAGGCAACGTATTGGTGAGCGGACCAGCTCATGGGGGTCTCCTGGCGGTAAGGGCAGGCCAGTAGCATACGCCTGCCGCAGCCAACGGAGACCAGCCGCAGCCAACGCTGCGGGAACAAGGCTCCCCTCTCCCGCGAGCGGGAGAGGGGTGGGGGAGAGGGCAGGAGTCTCTACGAAGTGAAGCACGTCGGTATGCCAGCGCCTGCCCTCTCCCCCGGCCCCTCTCCCGCAAGCGGGCGAGGGGAGCAAACCGCCAGGATCGCAAAGGCCCCCAGCCCCTCAGCCCCAATAAAAAAAGCCCGGCATCTCTGCCGGGCTTCCCGATTACCGCATCTTGCAACAGGCTCAGCTCTTGGCCACCACCGCGGCCTTGCCCTTGCCCAGCATCCGGTTGATCTGCCACTGCTGCGCGATCGACAGGATGTTGTTCACCACCCAGTACAGCACCAGGCCCGCCGGGAAGAAGAAGAACATCACCGAGAACACCAGCGGCATGATCGTCATGACCTTGGCCTGCACCGGATCCGGCGGGGTCGGGTTCAGCTTGGTCTGCACGAACATCGACACGGCCATCACGATCGGCAGGATGTAGAACGGATCCGGCACCGACAGGTCCTTGATCCAGCCCAGCCAGGGCGCGCCGCGCATTTCCACCGACGACAGCAGCACCCAGTACAGCGCGATGAACACCGGGATCTGGATCACGATGGGCAGGCAGCCGCCGAGCGGGTTGACCTTCTCGGTGCGGTACAGCGCCATCATCTCCTGGTTCATCTTCTGCGGGTCGTTCTTGTAGCGCTCGCGGATCGACGTCATGCGCGGCTGCAGGTCCTTCATCTTGCCCATGGACTTGTAGCTTGCCGCCGACAGCGGGAAGAACACCAGCTTGATCAGCACCGTCAGCGCGATGATCGACCAGCCCCAGTTGCCCATGAAGCCGTGCAGCTTCTCCAGCAGCCAGAACAGCGGCTTGGCCAGGATGGTCAGCCAGCCGTAGTCCTTCACCAGCTCCAGGCCCGGGGCGATCTTCTCGAGCATGTGCTCTTCCTGCGGGCCGGCGAACAGGCGCGCATCGGTGCTCACGCTCGCGCCCGGGGCCAGTTCGCCCAGCGGCTGCTGCACGCCCACGCGGTACAGGTGCGGATCGATCTGCTGCACGTAGAAGCTGCGCTCCTTGCCGGTCTGCGGGATCCAGGCCGAGGCAAAGTAGTGCTGCACCATCGCCACCCAGCCGTTGTTGGCGGCGGCTGGCACGGTGGCCTTGCCCTTGGCGATGTCTTCGAAGTCGATCTTGTGGTACTTGTCGGCGTCGGTGTAGACGGCCGGACCGGTGAAGGTGCTGTAGAACTGCGACTGCTCGACCTTGGTGCCGTCGCGCGCCAGTTCCAGGTACAGCGTCGGCGAGACCGGCGCGGTGCCCGCGTTGGTCACGTCGAACTTGCTGTCGACCACGTAGCTGCCCTTGCGGAAGGTGTAGGTCTTGACCAGCTTCACGCCGTTCTTCTCGGCGCTCAGCACCACCTGCAGCTGGTCCGCGCCGTCCAGCGTGCGCGGGCCCGGGGTCGCGGTGAACAGCGTGGTGTGGTTGGGCAGGTCGCCGCCGATCAGGCCCGAGCGGGCCATGTAGGTGCGCACCTTGTCGCGCTCGAACAGCACCACCGGCTTGCCGTCGTTCTCATGCTCCTTGAGCAGCTCCAGGCGCGACACGATGCCGCCGGCGGTGTCGATCTCGGCGCGCACCGTGTCGGTGGTCACCACGATCTTCTCGCCGGTGGGCTGGGCCGCGGCCTGCGGCGCGGCGCCCGCGGCCGGCGCGGTTGCGCCCGGCTGGACGTTGGCCTTGGGCACGTCGCCCTGCGCGGCCGCGCCGCTGGCGGCCGGCGCCGAAGCGGCCTGCTGCTGCGTCGTGCTCGGGAAGAACATCGACGCATGGCCGTTGGCGCGCTGCCAGTTGTCGTAGAGCAGCACGAGGGACATCGAGAAGATGACCCAGAGGATGGTGCGTTTGATATCCATGTCTGGCTGTGGTCGGAAAAATCAGGGTCTGGGCAGACGGATTGCCACGGGCGCGTGGCCTGTGGCGGCATGGACTGGCGTGTCAGCTTCCGTGCCCGGCACGGGATCATACCCGCCTTGGGCGAAAGGATGGCAGCGGCACAGCCGGCAGGCGGCCATCCAGCTGCCGCGCGCGGCGCCATGATGGACGATGGCGTCGCGGGCGTAGTCAGAACAGGTCGGCAGGAAGCGGCACTGCGAGCCCAGGTAAGGGCTGAGGGCGATCTTGTAGACGCGCAGCAGGACTAGCAGGATTCGCTTCATGGCGGGGCGGTCAGGCTGGCTGGCCTGGTGGCTGGCTTTGCGAGGGGCTCGCCGCTGGCGCCGCGGTGGGCGGGGCCGGGGGCGAGGCAGGCGGCGCGGGTGGCGGCAGTGGCCTGGCCGCTACCTCGAGCAGGCTGGCGATTTCCGCCGCGCATGCCCTTCGGACCGCCGCGCGCGTCGCGAATTCCGCGCGCGGAAACTTCGCTTGCAGGCGCAGCAGCACGTCACGGCCCCCCAGTTGTTCGCGGCGCTGGCGGAACAGCTCGCGCGCCATGCGCTTCACCAGGTTGCGCTCGGCGGCGCGCGGCGCGAACTTCTTGCCCACCACCACGCCCAGGCGGCCTTCCGGCCGGTCGTTGGGGCGTACATAGAGCACGAAGTGGGTGCTGCGCCGCCGGGGCCGCAAAGCAAAAACGGATGAAAACTCATCCGTCTTTGTAAGCCTCGCGGCTTTGGGGAAGGCATGGGCTGACACGCTGGGTGACACTGGCAAGCGCTGGCAAATAAGACTGCTGGCGCAAAGCGGCGCCCTGCGGCAAGCTGCCGGCCGACCTGAAGCCGGGGCGGTGGGCGTTGACGGCCGCGCGGCATGGCTGCGGTACGCTGCAGCCGGCGCCGGGCGCGCCGTCAGGCCGGTCGCCCGGGCCTCAGATGGCCAGGCGCTTGCGGCCCTTGGCGCGGCGAGCGTTGATGACGGCACGGCCGCCGCGGGTCTTCATGCGCACGCGGAAACCGTGGGTACGCTTGCGGCGGGTAACGGAAGGTTGGTAGGTACGTTTCATGTTGCACTCTCTGGTTGATCTTGGCTCGCCCGACTCCGGCCGGTGCCGGGGTGCCGTGGCCGCCGCGTATGGTTCGCATGGGGCTGCCGCTTGCGAGGGAACTGCAGCGGCGTGTCCGACGATTCTGGTTCTGTCTTGCTGCCGGCCGTGCTGACGCGTGTGCAGGTAGTGAAACCTGTTAGCGCGGACGGCACGAACAGGCCAGACCGGCGATGCGCATACGTGATCCCCTGCCGCATCGCAGAACCCGCCATTTAAACGATTTTCCGCGACGCTGTCAAGGCGCCCGTCTGTGTGCGACGGCACAATTGCCACACCGCCGCGCGGCCTCTGGTGCGCCATTGTCCACAACGGCCGGTGGGTAACTGAAAGTGTCCCGAGGGGCACCTCTACCGCGGTCATCCACAGGTGAAGTCCCTGTTTTTCCTGAATGTTTGCCCCTTCCACCACCCCGGAAAGCCGCATTGCAGCAGGGGTTGTGCACACCAATCCACTGCATTTGCACAAGTTGTCCACAGACTTATCCTTTGTGGATAACTCAGGGGCGGGGGTACAATCCGGGTCCAAACACAACACGGGCTGCGTGGCGCAGGCGCAACCCGGGCCCCCCACCGCGGCAACGCATGAGTTTACGCACGCCAGTGCGGCGGACCTGATGGTTCGCTGGCGGCTGCATGGCATGCCGCGGAGGCCTCGACCAGCAGTATTGATTCGCAATACGGTCGGGGCGGCCCGGATCGCGCGGCGCATACGCCGCCCGTGGCGTACCCGGTGCTGCTGGCAAGGCGGCGCCGGGTGCGATTACTCAACAACAAACAATGCAAGATTTCTGGCAGGCGGCAGCCGCGCAACTCGAGCGCGAGCTGACGCCGCAACAGTTCAAAACGTGGATCAAGCCGCTGGCGCCCGTTGCGTTCGATGAAGAAACGCATGCGCTGCGGATTGCTGCGCCCAACCGTTTCAAGCTCGACTGGGTCAAGAGTCAGTTTTCGGGGCGCATCACCGCCCTCGCCTGCGAATACTGGGAAGCGCAGGTCAGCGTCCAGTTCGTGCTCGATCCCGCCGCGTCGGGCCGCGCCGCTGCCTACATGCAGCCGGCCCAGCCCGGCATGGGCGCGGGCGGCATGGACCGCATGGAACATCACGCAGCACCGGGTACGGGCATGGGCGGCTATCCCGGCGCCCAGTCCGGCCAGCCGATGGGCGGCCAGGCTCCGTTTGCCATGCCTGGCCAGCCGGCGCAGCCCGGCTATGGCGAATACCCCACCGCGGCCGCATACGGCCTGGGCCAGCCTCCCTACGGCAACCCGGCCGGCATGCCGTCCGCCGCCCCGGTTCCGGCCGGCGCGCGTGGTCAGGGCATGGGCCAGCATCCCGGCCAGCACCATCCGCAGCACAATGCCGACCTGGGCGAGATCGACGTGGTCCAGATGGACCCCGCCGAAGCCAGCGCCCGCTCCTACCGCGCGCCGCAGCAGGGCCAGCATCCGCATGCCGCCATGGGCAACGCCGCGCCGATGCCCGGCCACCAGCCCAGCGACACGGTCCACGAGCGCTCGCGCCTGAACCCGATCCTGACCTTCGACAACTTCGTCACCGGCAAAGCCAACCAGTTGGCAAGGGCCGCCGCGATCCAGGTCGCCAACAACCCGGGCAAGTCGTACAACCCGCTGTATCTGTATGGCGGCGTCGGCCTGGGCAAGACCCACCTGATCCACTCCATCGGCAACCACATGCTGATGGAGAACCCGCGCGCGCGCATCCGCTACATCCACGCCGAGCAGTACGTGTCCGACGTGGTCAAGGCCTACCAGCGCAAGGCGTTCGACGAGTTCAAGCGCTACTACCACTCGCTGGACCTGCTGCTGATCGACGATATCCAGTTCTTCTCCGGCAAGAACCGCACGCAGGAAGAGTTCTTCTACGCCTTCGAGGCCCTGATTGCCAACCGGGCGCAGGTGATCATCACCAGCGATACCTACCCCAAGGAAATCACCGGCATCGACGACCGCCTGATCTCGCGCTTCGACTCCGGCCTGACCGTGGCGATCGAGCCGCCCGAGCTGGAAATGCGCGTGGCGATCCTGATGAAGAAGGCCGCCGCCGAGAACGTGAACGTTCCGGAAGAAGTCGCCTTCTTCGTCGCGAAGCACCTGCGCTCCAACGTGCGCGAGCTGGAAGGGGCGCTGCGCAAGATCCTGGCGTTCAGCAACTTCCACGGCAAGGACATCACCATCGAGGTGACGCGCGAAGCGCTGAAGGACCTGCTGACGGTGCAGAACCGCCAGATCTCGGTAGAGAACATCCAGAAGACCTGCGCGGATTTCTACAACATCAAGGTCGCTGACATGTATTCGAAAAAGCGGCCTGCCAATATTGCACGGCCGCGCCAGATCGCGATGTACCTGGCCAAGGAGCTGACGCAGAAGAGCCTGCCCGAGATCGGCGAACTCTTCGGCGGCCGCGACCACACCACCGTGCTGCACGCGGTACGCAAGATCGCCGACGAGCGCAGCAAGGACGCGCAGCTCAACCATGAGCTGCACGTGCTGGAGCAGACGCTCAAGGGCTGATGCGCGGCCGGTGCCCGGGCCTGTTCCGGGAAGGTGTTTTGGAAGGCCAGCTCCGCCGGGCTGGCATACTGTAGGGTGCGCGCCACGGACATCCCGTGGCGCCTGGGGAATTAACGTCAGCGACGCCGGGGCAAGTGTCCGGAAAGTGGCCACTGATAAGGCTTTGCGGTGAGTCGGGACGGGATGGCAAGTACGGTGGGCGCCAGCGTGGCTTTTTGGGCACAGCTGGCCCGCCGGCCGGTCCCGCCCCGCTTCACCGCAGCGGCTTATCCTTGGTACAATGGCACATTAACTCCTTGATTCCTAAGTGAATTTGGAGTTGTTTGCGTTCTGCGGTCGCCGATTACAAACGACGAAGGATAAATTCAATGCAATTGGTCAAAACCTCGCGAGACAACCTGCTGCGTCCGCTGCAAATCGTGAGCGGCATCGTGGAGCGCCGCCACACCCTCCCGATCCTGGCCAACCTGCTGATTCGCAAGTCCGGGTCGAACGTATCCTTCCTGTCGACCGACATCGAAATCCAGATCACCACGCATGCGGAATGCGGCGTCGGCAGCGACAGCGTCGCCACCACCGTGGCCGCGCGCAAGTTGCTCGACATCCTGCGTGCGATGCCTGACGGCGACGTGGCCCTGTCGCTCAACGACAAGCGCATGACCGTGCAGTCCGGCAAGAGCCGCTTTGCCCTGCAGACGCTGGCCGCCGAAGAATTCCCGACCGTTGCCGAAGCCAGCGAATTCAACGCCAGCGTCACCCTGCCGCAGAAGACCTTCAAGCACCTGCTGGCGATGGTCCACTTCGCCATGGCGCAGCAGGACATCCGCTACTACCTGAACGGCATGCTGCTGGTGGTGGAAGGCAAGAAGGTCATGGCAGTCGCCACCGATGGCCACCGCCTGGCCTACTGCGGCGTGGAACTGGAGCAGGAAGCCAGCGGCGTGGGCTCGCGCCAGGAAGTCATCATCCCGCGCAAGACCATCCTGGAACTGCAGCGCCTGCTGGAAGACAACGACGATCCGGTGCAGGTGCAGCTGGCCGCCAACCAGGTCAAGTTCACCTTCGCCAATATCGAACTGATCTCCAAGCTGGTCGAAGGCAAGTTCCCCGACTTCCAGCGCGTGATCCCCAAGGGCTACAAGAACGCCTTCGCGATCGACCGCGTGCAGCTGCAGCAGGCGCTGCAACGCACCGCGATCCTGACGACGGACAAATTCAAGGGCGTGCGCTGCATCCTCGACACGCACATGCTCAAGATCAGCTCCACCAACGCCGACCAGGAAGAGGCGCAGGAAGAGCTGGAACTCGATTACTCGGGCGACGCGCTCGATATCGGCTTCAACGTGACCTACCTGCTCGACGTGCTTGCCAACCTCAAGACCGAGCAAGTGCAGGTCAGCCTCGGCGACTCGAATTCGAGCGCGCTGATCACCGTGCCGGACGACGACAACTTCAAGTACGTCGTCATGCCGATGCGCATCTGATGATCCGGTGACAGGACCTGTGCCACAACCAGCGCAGACAGCAACCGGAGCAGCAAACGGCACGCTACGACACCCGGCCCCGGCCGGAACGTCCAGGGGATGACCATCCCGCCGCGGGGGCAGGATCGTTACGACGATCCGCCCCTTTTGCCGTTTTTAGTAACCCGCCATGCGGACCCATCGCGCCCCGCCGCCGGCATGCCAGCCATGCCCGCCCGGCCCCGATCCCGCATTCGCCGCAAGTAGGAAAGACATGACCGAACAGCAGAAACCGCAACAGGAAAACACCTACGGAGCCTCCTCGATCCAGATCCTGGAAGGCCTGGAGGCGGTACGCAAGCGCCCGGGCATGTATATCGGCGACACCTCCGACGGCACCGGCCTGCACCACCTGGTGTTCGAGGTGCTGGACAACTCCATCGACGAAGCGCTGGCCGGCTATTGCACCGAGATCCAGGTCACCATCCACAGCGACAACTCGATCTCCATCGTCGACAACGGCCGCGGCATCCCGCCCCTGGTCAAGTTCGACGACAAGCACGAACCCAAGCGCAGCGCGGCCGAAATCGCCATGACCGAGCTGCACGCCGGCGGCAAGTTCAACCAGAACAGCTACAAGGTCTCCGGCGGCCTGCACGGCGTGGGCGTGTCCTGCGTGAACGCGCTCTCCAAGTGGCTGCGCCTGACCGTGCGCCGCGACGGCCAGGTCCACCTGATCGAATTCGCCAAGGGCGAAGTGCAGAACCGCATCGTCGAGACCGTGCCCGGCCCCGACGGCCAGCCCGTTGAAGTCTCGCCGATGAAGGTCATCGGCGCCACCGACAAGCGCGGCACCGAAGTCCACTTCCTGGCCGACGAAGAAATCTTCACCAACGTCGAGTTCCACTACGAGATCCTCTCCAAGCGCATTCGCGAACTCTCGTTCCTGAACAACGGCGTCCATATCAAGCTGGTCGACCAGCGCACCGGCAAGGAAGAAGACTTTGCCTTCTCCGGCGGCGTGAAGGGTTTTGTCGAGTACATCAACCGCGCCAAGAGCGTCCTGCACCCCAACATCTTCTACGCCAACACCGAAAAAGACGGCATCGGCGTGGAAGTGGCCATGCAGTGGAACGACGGCTACAACGAGCAGGTGCTCTGCTTCACCAACAACATCCCGCAGCGGGATGGCGGCACCCACCTGACCGGCCTGCGCGCCGCGATGACCCGCGTCATCAACAAGTACATCGAAGAGAACGAAGTCGCCAAGAAAGCCAAGGTGGAAACCACCGGCGACGACATGCGCGAAGGCCTGGCCTGCGTGCTCTCCGTGAAGGTGCCCGAGCCCAAGTTCAGCTCGCAGACCAAGGACAAGCTGGTCTCGTCAGAAGTGCGCCTGCCCGTGGAAGAACTCGTCAGCAAGGCCCTGACCGACTTCCTGCTGGAAACGCCCAACGACGCCAAGACCATCTGCGGCAAGATCGTAGACGCCGCCCGCGCGCGCGAAGCCGCCCGCAAGGCCCGCGAAATGACCCGCCGCAAGGGCGTGATGGACGGCATGGGCCTGCCCGGCAAACTCGCCGACTGCCAGGAAAAAGACCCGGCCCAGTCCGAACTCTTCCTGGTGGAGGGTGACTCCGCAGGCGGCTCCGCCAAGCAGGGCCGCGACCGTAAGTTCCAGGCCATCCTGCCGCTCAAGGGCAAGATCCTGAACGTGGAGCGCGCCCGCTTCGACAAGATGCTGTCCAGCCAGGAAGTGCTGACGCTGATCACCGCACTGGGCACCGGCATCGGCAAGGACGACTACAACCTGGACAAGCTGCGCTACCACCGCATCATCATCATGACCGACGCGGACGTGGACGGCTCCCACATCCGCACGCTGCTGCTGACGTTCTTCTATCGTCAGATGCCTGACATCATCGAGCGCGGTTATGTGTATATCGCGCAGCCGCCGCTGTACAAGATCAAGCATGGTAAGGAAGAGCGGTATATCAAGGATGATGTCGAGCTCAATGCTTATCTGTTGAAGCTGGCGATGGAGAAGGCGTCGTTGGTGCGGCCGGATGGGTCGGAGATCAATGGGGATGCGCTGACTGAGCTGGCGCGGCAGTATCAGCTGACCGAGGGCGTGATTGGCCGTCTGTCGCGTGTTGTGGATACGGACGCGCTGCGTGCTATTGCGGATGGCGTGACGCTGGATCTGGATAGTGCGGCGGCGGCGGAGGCTTCAGCGGTGGCGTTGAAGGCTAAGCTGGCGGAGATGCATGCCAAGACGTTGATTGGGGCTGCGGTCAATGACGATGGTACGGCTGATGTTTATGCGCAGTTTGATGAGAAGACGGATAAGCATCGGTTGATGATTGCGCGTAGGCATCATGGGAACGTGCGGTTGTCGCATTTGGATGCGGACTTTGTTCATGGGGCGGATTATGCGGCGCTGTCCAATGCGGCCAAGACTTTCCAGGGGCTGACTCCGGAAGGGACTAAGGTGCAGCGTGGTGAAGGCGATAAGCTGCGCGATCAGACTGTCAACGATTTCCACGGGGCTATGCAATGGCTGTTGGCTGAGGCGGAGCGTGGGGTTTCTCGGCAGCGGTATAAGGGGCTGGGGGAGATGAACCCTGAGCAATTGTTTGAGACGACGCTGGACGTTACGCAGCGGCGGCTGCTGAAGGTGCAGATTGAGGATGCTATTGCGGCGGATCAGATCTTTACTACCCTTATGGGGGATGAGGTGGAGCCGCGTAGGAACTTTATTGAATCTAATGCGCTGGTGGCGCGGAATATTGATGTGTAAGGCTATGTAGCTGTAGGATCTCAGAAAAATTGATGTTTTCACAAATAAATGAGGCGATCTGGGTGTCGGATGACACGTAAAGTGAAAACTATGCCAAGTTGCTAAAAAAATTAGTGACACGGTTAATAAAAAAGGCCACCTGAGGGTGGCTTTTTTGCTTTTCTCGGATCTGAGGGGACGGTCTCAGATCGACCCTGAGCGGCCCTTGGCGTTTCCCAGAATCGGATGCTCTCACGCCCCCGCCTCACGGGCGGGCGCCATCGGCACTCGTCGACCGCATCAAGGGTTGAACGTCGTCGGATAGGGGGTAGAAATGATAGGAGAATGGGTCCCTCCATGTAGAGCCGGATCCTGACGGGATTGCCCGATTGGCGCCTGCACATGCACGGCTTGGAACTGTCCCTGAAGGTGGATGCCCAGACTTACCGGGTCAACGTCGAGGAGAAGACCACTTATCGGTTGAAACGGGGTGTTCTCTGGACGGGTGTCACCGTCCGTACTGACTTGGCCGGGGAAGTGAGGGTCGGCGGCCTGCCCAACGTCCAAGGGTCGACTTTGACCCAAGCGCTGCAAGTTGCGCTGGTCCTTCATTGGCCTGGGCTGAAGACCAAGCAGGTCTTCGATACACCGGCTGAACGATTCCATCAAGCTGTTGCGTCGACCGGTTGAATTCGCAACCCGTTGCCGCAGTTCGTGAGACAACCCTCCATGTTTGCTTTGCCGCGGATTCCGACGGGCATGCGGCCGACGCCCGCGGCCACTCTCGCGGTCATACCGGACGTAGGCTGCCGGTCGGCAGCGCTCAGGGTGCTAGTGGAATGCGGTTGCACCTTCTGCGCTGGCGATTTGCAGGGTCACGCAGGGACTGCCGCGTGCGGTGGCAGTGACGACCGCTGGGATGGTCGATCATACGGCTGCCCTGCAGCCGCCCGCGCGCTGCAAATCAAGCCTCGGGCAAGTCGAAAGCGTGCTGTGCGACAGCGGCTACGTAGGAGAGCCGTTCGCGCAGGATGAGCGCGAGATCCTGGGTGGGCACGTCACGAGCCCGAACCGCTCGAGACTTCGAGCTCGCAAGCCAGTGGTTGCAATCTAGCTTCAGCCATACACAACACCCATCCCGTGTCGATTGTTTCGGGCATCTTATGTAGAGTTGACGCGATGTACGCAACTTATATAATTCGTCCGTTTGCCAAAGGAGAAGTGCGTGATCAGGCTCCGACTGACTGAATTACTCGCTGACGCGTCCTTCCGCCGCGGGCGGCGTGTCGAATTACTGGAGGTGGCTGAGGCCACTGGCATACACCGCACAACGCTTTCAAAGATGGTTAACGTCCGGGGCTACAACGCCACGCTCTCGAACATCGATGCGCTGTGTAAGTTCTTCGGCTGCGGAGTTGGTGACATTGCGACATACGTGCCTGACGAAGACGTACGTGCCATCGGCGCTCGCCCCTGAGCGCTCCCTCCTTGAGGGCAACTGATGTTTGGCAGCACTGCAGCGCTCGGCCACGCATTGGCGATTCGATTCCGGGGGCATGACGCTCTCAGATCGCCAGTCGTCCATTCCGCGTTCATCAAACACTAAACATTACAAAACGTGAATAAGCAGCAGCTCGCATCCAAGATCTGGGAATCCGCCAACCAGATGCGCTCCAAGATCGAGGCCAACGAATACAAGGACTACATCCTCGGATTCATCTTCTACAAATACCTCTCCGATAAGCTGGTGCGCTTCGCTAAAGACGAGGCCTTCACCGAAGAAGAAATCAAAGCCCTGTCGGAGGAGGATGAGGAGACAGTTGAGCACATCAAAGGCAGTATCGGCTACTTTATCGCCTACCAGCACCTGTTCTCCACTTGGATCGATGCCAAGAGCGATTTCGACGTCTCGCGTGTACGCGATGCCCTGTCGGCATTCAGCCGTCTGATTCACCCGAATCACAAGCGCCTGTTCGAGGGAATCTTTAAGACCCTGGAAACCGGCCTGAGCAAGCTCGGCGACACCGCCGCGAAGCAAACCAAGGCGATCAGCGAGCTTATCCAGCTCATCAAAGACATCCCCATGGATGGCAAGCAGGGCTACGACGTGCTCGGCTTCATCTATGAATACCTCATCGGTATGTTTGCCGCCAACGCTGGGAAAAAGGCGGGCGAGTTCTATACGCCTCACGAAGTATCTGTGCTCATGTCTGAAATCATCGCGCACCACCTTAAGGACCGCGAGACCATCCAGATCTACGATTCCACTAGCGGGTCTGGCTCACTGCTGCTCAACATTGGCCAATCCATTGCCAAGCAAATGGGCGACAAGGGCAACATCAAGTACTACGCCCAGGAACTGAAGGAGAACACTTACAACCTCACCCGCATGAACCTGGTCATGCGCGGCATCCGGCCCGGCAACATCGTTACCCGCAACGCCGACACCCTGGAAGACGACTGGCCCTACTTTGACGAGCAAGACCCAGTCAACAGCTACGCCCCGCTGTACCTAGACGCGGTGGTATCGAACCCACCCTATTCACAAAAGTGGGACCCACAGCACAAGGAAGCCGATCCCCGCTACGCCCGCTTCGGTTTGGCTCCCAAGTCCAAAGCCGACTATGCGTTTCTGCTGCACGACCTGTACCACCTGAAGCCGGGCGGCATCATGGCCATCGTCTTGCCTCATGGCGTGCTGTTCCGGGGCGGTGAAGAAGGCACCATCCGCAAAGCCCTGATCGAGAACGATCACCTCGAAACCGTCATCGGTCTCCCGCCCAACATCTTCTTCGGCACCGGCATCCCCACGGTCATCCTTGTGCTCAGGCAAAAGCGCGAGAGCAGTGATGTGCTTTTTGTCGATGCTTCTAAAGGCTTCGCCAAAGAAGGCAAGAACAACAAGCTTCGCGCCTGCGACATCAAGAAGATCATCGACGTCGTGATCGCTCGCGCCACCGTGCCGGGCTTCAGCCGCCTCGTGCCCAAGACCGAGCTGCAAAGCCCAGCCAACGAGTACAACCTCAACATCCCGCGCTACGTGGACTCATCAGAGCCCGCTGAGAGCTGGGATTTGTATGCCTCCATGTTTGGCGGAATTCCCCTGAGGGAGCTGGACGTCTTGGCGGACGCGTGGCAGGCCTTTCCCAGCCTGCGCAATGCCCTATTCACCCTTGACGGCACACCCTACGCCCAGCTCAAGGCCGAAGACCTTGCTCAGGCCACCCGCCAGCATCTTGATGTGACGGAGTTCAGCCGAGCCTTCAACAACTCCTTTGCCGGTTTCAAGCCCTGGCTGCACGACGCGCTGATCAGCAAGATGCTCACCCTGCAGGTGCCCCGGCAAGAGGCACTTATTTGCGAAGAATTGTTCAGCAGGTTATCCAAAGTCGGCACGGTGCCGCTCATCGACAAGTACCAGGCCTACCAGGTCCTCGACGACCACTGGCAGCTCATCGCCGTCGATCTGGAAATCCTCCAGACCGAAGGTCTTGATGCCGCCCGCGTGGTGGACCCCAACTACGTCATCAAGAAGAAAGACGGCAAAGACGTGGAGGTGCAAGAAGGCTGGAGAGGCCGGATCCTGCCCTTCGAGCTGGTGCAGCTGACACACCACGAGAAGGAGCTGGAAGCGCTGCGCGAGAAGGAGGCCCGCCTGGGCGACGTCGCCGCGACGCTGGACGAACTGCTGGAAAGCTTTAGCGAAGAAGACAAGGCCAACGACACCTTCAACGATTCGGGCGACAAGTTCGTGGCCGCGGCCGTGGCCAAGGAGGCGAAGCAGCTGCTTGCCGAAGCCGAAACATCGGAGGCGTTCGATCCCGAGTCCTATGAAGCCAAGATCATCCAGGCCGCCAAGGAACTGGCCAAAGAGAAAGCGCTGAAAGCGGAAATCAAGAAGGACGATGCAGCCTTGCACCTCAAGACCAAGGCCACGATTGAAAAGCTGAGCGACACACAGGTGCATGCGCTGCTGGAGCGCAAGTGGATTACGCCGCTGGTAGACGAGCTGCTTCGCCTGCCCGGCTTGGTGGTGGACAGCCTGATCGACAAGCTTGAAGCCCTGGTGGAAAAATACCGCATCACCTACGCTGACAACGCTCGCGACATCAGGCAGGCCGAGAGAACGTTGGCGAGCATGCTGGATGAGCTAGACGGCAGCGAATTCGACCTCAAGGGCCTTACAGAGCTGAAAATCTTGCTGACGGGGAACTGATATGGCAGGTCAGATCGCGCGCAAAGTTCCGCCGATTCGCTTCAAAGCATTCGAGGCAAAGTGGGAGGACGAAAAGATTGGCAGCGTTCTCGCTGAAAAGAGGCGCCCCATCGCCCTGAACGACCACCAGCGCTACGAGCTCATCACCGTCAAGCGACGTAACGAAGGCGTAGTCTCTCGTGGCCATCTGTTGGGACGCGACATCCTGGTGAAGAACTACGCCCAACTCCAGGCCGGCGACTTCGTCATTTCCAAACGTCAGGTGGTCCATGGGGCCACCGGCATGGTGCCGCCAGAGTTGGATGGCGCCATCGTTTCGAACGAATATTTGACGGCTGTCGATAGCGAAAAGCTCTTGACGGAGTTCCTCACGATCGCCGTCAGCCTGCCCGCCATGCGTCGGAAGTTCTTTCTGAGCTCCTACGGTGTAGACATTGAAAAGCTGTTCTTCGATGCCGAAGACTGGAAAAAGCGAGAGTTCACTCTTCCCAGTAAAGCCGAACAAGCTCAGATCGGCCTCTTTTTTCGGCAGTTAGATCTGCTGATCGGACTGCATCAAAGCAAGCATGACAAGTTAAGAGCGTTGAAGAAGGCAATGCTGGAGAAGATGTTCCCAAAACCTGGTGCATGCACTCCTCAAATACGATTTAAAGGCTTCTCAAAGGATTGGGTTGAGATGAAGCTGAAGGCCCTCGGCACATTTAATCCCAAAGAGGATCTGCCTGAAGTATTCGAGTACGTTGATCTAGAGTCGGTTGTTGGAACTGAAATGGTCGGACATAGGACGATGATGCGGGAAGCTGCACCTTCTCGGGCGCAGCGCTTAGCTCGCCGTGGCGACCTGTTTTTTCAAACTGTCAGGCCCTATCAGAAGAACAATTACCTATTTACACTATTGGGCAGCAACTACGTTTTTTCTACGGGTTATGCGCAAATTCGCCCGTTTGATAGCGGAAGCTTCCTCCTGGCATTAATGCAGCGCGATAGTTTTGTGAAGTTGGTCTTGGATAATTGCACTGGGACAAGCTATCCTGCAATAAATGCAAATGTTCTGTCAGAAATGACAGTAGCGGTTCCCCTACCTGACGAGCAAGAGAAAATCGGTACCTATTTTTCCACGCTAGATATGCTGATTTCCCAGCACGCGACACAGCTACTGCAGCTCAAGCGGGTCAAAGCGGCCTGTATGGGAAAGATGTTTGCTTGAGTCTTGCCCCTCATACCTTATGACCACCATCGCCAAAGAATCCGAATTTGAAGCGGCTGTTGTCCACGAGCTCCGCCAGCGCGGCTGGGGTGAACTTGATGTCATCAAGTGCCCGAGCGAGGCAGACTTGCTAGCCAACTGGAAGCAGATCCTCTTCGAGAACAATCGCGGCAAGGATCGGCTCAACGAGGTGCCGCTGACCGACAGCGAGATGCAGCAGGTGATGGAGCAGATCACCGCGCTGCGCACGCCGCTCAAGCTCAATGGCTTCATCAATGGCAAGACAGTGGCCATCACCCGCGACAACCCGGCGGACACGCTGCACTTTGGCAAAGAGGTGAGCCTGAAGGTCTACGACCGCCATGAGATCGCTGCCGGGCAAAGTCGCTACCAGATTGCACAGCAGCCGCGCTACGCCCGTGCCTCGGAGCTGCTCAATGACCGGCGGGGTGACCTGCTGCTGCTCATCAACGGCATGCCGGTGATCCACATCGAGCTGAAGAAGAGCGGCGTGCCGGTGAGCCAGTCTTACAACCAGATCCAGAAGTATGCACGCGAGGGCCTTTTCAGCGGTCTGTTTTCGCTGATTCAGATCTTTGTGGCCATGGAGCCCGCCGAGGCGCTGTACTTTGCCAACCCCGGGCCGGACGGCAATTTTAACAAGGACTACGCCTTCCACTGGGCGGACTTCAACAACGAGCCGATCAACGGCTGGAAGAGCGTCACGGCCAGCCTGCTGTCGATCCCGATGGCGCATCAGCTGATTGGCTTTTATACCGTGGCCGATGAGGCAGACGGCGTGCTGAAAGTGATGCGTAGCTATCAGTACTATGCCGCGCACGCCATCTCGGACAAGGTGGCCAAGACCGACTGGAAGAACCCGAACCGCCTGGGCGGCTACATCTGGCACACCACCGGCTCGGGCAAGACGATGACAAGCTTCAAGTCGGCCCAGCTCATCGCCAATTCCAAGGACGCAGACAAGGTGGTGTTCCTGCTGGACCGCGTCGAACTAGGCACGCAGACGCTGAAGGCCTACCGGGACTTCGCTGGCGACAGCAACCAGGTGCAGGCCACCGAACACACGGGCGTGCTCGTCAAGAAGTTGAAGAGCACGGATCCTGCAGACACCTTGATCGTCTCGTCCATCCAGAAGATGAGTCGACTCACGGATGAGGCCGATGGGCTGAAGGCGCACGACCTTGAGACCATGCGAGCCAAGCGCATTGTGTTCATCGTCGATGAGTGCCACCGCTCTACCTTTGGCGATATGCTCATCGATATCAAGGCGAGCTTCCCGGGCGCGGTCTTCTTCGGTTTTAGCGGCACCCCTATCCACAAGGAGAACGTTCGCAAGGACAACACCACCACCGATGTCTTCGGTGATGAGTTGCACCGCTACAGCATTGCCGACGGCATCCGCGACAAGAACGTGCTGGGCTTTGACCCATACCAGGTATTGACCTACCGCGACCGTGACCTACGTCAAGCGGTAGCACTGGGAAAGGCCAAGGCTCACACGGTGGCCGAAGCGCTGGCCGACGCGGCGAAGAAGAGAGTCTTTAACCGCTACATGAACGACGTGCCGATGGCGGGGCACCGTGATGCCGGCGGTGTGTATCAACCAGGCATTGAAGACCATCTCCCCAACACTCAGTACGACCGCGATGAGCACCGCAACGCGGTGCTGAAGGACATTGCCGACAACTGGGAGGTGCTGAGTCAAAGCGGGAAGTTCCACGCCATCTTCGCCACCAGCAGCATCGCGGAAGCCATCACCTATTACCGCCTGATGAAGGCGCAGTGCCCGGCGCTGAAGATCACCGCGCTCTTCGATCCGCACATCAGCGACGAAGACGGAGGCGGCGATCCGGCCTTCAAGACGGCTGGTCTTGAAGAAATCATCAAGGACTACAACACGACCTACGGGCAGAAGTTCGATCTGGGCTCGCACGCGAGTTTCAAGAAGGACCTGGCCGCGCGTCTTGCCCACAAGGCGCCCTACATCCGCATTTCGGCTGAACCGGACAGACGGCTCGATCTGCTGATCGTGGTGAACCAGATGCTGACGGGCTTTGACTCGAAATGGGTGAACACGCTCTACGTCGACAAGCTGTTGGAGTATGAAAACATCATCCAGGCGTTTTCACGGACCAACCGCCTGTTCGGGCCGGACAAGCCCTTTGGCACCATCCGCTATTACCGCAAGCCTCACACGATGAAGCGCAATGTAGACGCTGCAGTTAGGCTCTATTCCGGTGACAAGCCGATCGGCCTCTTTGCCGACCGGTTGCCGCTGAACCTGGCGCGGATGAATGCCAACTTTGCCGAGATAAGCACTATCTTCAGCGTAGCGGGCATCGCCGACTTCGTGAAGCTGCCGGACGACCTGGCTGCGCGCGCGGCCTTCGCCAAGCAGTTCAACCAGTTCAGTGCCGTCTTGGAGGCCGCGAAGATTCAGGGGTTTACCTGGGCCAAAACTGTCTATGAGTTTGGTGACGAGCCCAAGCAGAAGGTCGAGGTGGCGATCAGTCACCAGCAGTACCTGACGCTGTTGCAGCGCTACAAAGAGCTGGGCGGGGCGGGTGGCGGCGGTGGCGAAACCATCCCGTTCGAGATCGACAGCCACATCACCGAGATTGACACCGGCAAGATCGACGCCGACTACATGAACTCGCGCTTTGAGAAATACCTCAAAGTTTTGCAGAGCGGCGACGCACCGGCCAAAGAGGCTACTCTGGCCGAATTGCACCGGTCTTTTACATCGCTCTCACAGGTAGACCAACGGTTCGCCGAGATTTTTCTGCATGACATTCAGCGTGGCGATGTGCAAATCGATCCCGATCGAACCTTTCGTGATTACCTTGTTGACTACAAGGCACGGGCGAAGAACAAGGCTTTTGAAGCCGTCGTCGCGACGCTTGGCGTCGATCCAGTGAAGCTTGTTGCCCTGATGGGTGCACATGTCACTGAGCTCAACCTGAATGAGTACGGGCGATTTGACGATCTGCGGGGAACGGTCGACGCACAACGGGCCAAGGCCCACTTCGAACACATTGAGGGCAAGCCGCTTCCCATGTTCAGGGTAAACATCAAAGCGGCAAAGCTACTTAGTGATTTTCTGATTCGAGGTGTTCTGTCTCTGAACGACGCGGAGTCGGGTACGCCGAGCTCGGAAGGTTCCGGTCAAGTCTGAAGCCTGCCGATAGCGGACCGGCGGAGCGTGCAGCGCAGGTCCTACGCAACCATCCGCTTGAGGTAGGAGGCCTCCGGAAAGGCCGACATGACGCGGCCAGACTGGCGCAACTCATCGACTCACGTGTGATCGAGGTCGTGACGTTGGGGCCGCGGGGCCTGATCCACTTCGAGAGCCCTGTGATCGGCGCATCGGGCAGTATAGTGGTTTCCATGATGGTCTCCCATCGAGTGGAGAGACCATGAAGATGCACTTTCTCCACGCCGCTGTCCGCGCATGAGCTAGCCAAGATGCTGGGGTACCCTTGCGAACATGGCCGAGCGGATGGAGTCAGATCCGATTTCCTGATGCACCACTGGTTTCATGCCATTGGCAGCTAGCAAACGTGCCCCCAGACGACAGACCGAGGGACTCTTCCCTTCCTTGTGCAAGACAGACAGCGGCTCTCCGCCACACCGACCGGCGAGTCAACGCTTATTACCGATGGAAGGACGCTTTGAGACTCCGCAGCATTGTGCAGAGCGGACTGCCGTCGGAAACTGGCAGCGTCGCCAACACAATGGTCGACCAGGTTTGACAGCCTGATCCATGCCAGCCGGACGAGCCGCGAAGCGGTATCCTCTCGTCTTTCGCCAATGCACGCCCTGACGGGCGAGCCCTGGCGGGGGAGCCTTCGGGCTCGCCGGTTCGTGCATGCCGGTCTGTCAACCCTGCCTCGTGCTCGCCCACCCGGTTGACAGCGGACGTCGAGCCTCCATCACTTGTGCACGGAGGTCGCAATGACTAGCACCACCCCTGCTCCCCAAGAGCCCACCCTCGCCCAAAAACAAGCCCAACTAGCCGAAAACCTGGCCAAGGTAGACCGCGCCCAATTCCGCCGCCGCGCCAAAGCCACCCCACCACAACCCAGCAAAGCCATCACCCTCGAGGACCGCATCCTCGAAGTCAGCGACGATCTGCTGCGCGTCAGCGCCGGTTTCCAATCCGTCCTGACCTTGCTGGACCTGCAGGCTGGCGATGTTCCTGACAGCATCGGTCTCCACGCCCTGCTTTCGCCGCTCACGCGGCAGATCGACCAGTGCGCCGACCGCCTGCAGGCGCTTGTCTGACGAGGGACAGGCCCGCGCAACGCGGGCCTGAAAGCAAAACGGCGCGAGCCAACTGGTCTCGCGCCGTTGTGGTTCCTGCACTGCGAAGTGCCGCAAGCCGAAGCCTCAATACTCCCTCAAGGCCCAACTACTGATCACCGCAAAGTACTCCCGCAACCACGCATTGAAGCGAAGGTACAACGGCGTCCTGGCTCCCACGCCGAATGCCTGGCTAAACCCGGCCTTCCGCGCAATCCCCACCGCCCGCCGCACGTGAAAATCGCTTGTCACCACTACCATCGCCTTCGCAGCATCAACGCCCTGTCCCTCCAGCAACCGCCGGCTGAACACCAGGTTCTCCTCGGTACTCGTACTCCGCCCTTCGCGAATCACCCTGTCCGCCGCCACCCCACGCGCTACAAGGTAGTCCGCCATGATGTCCGCCTCGACACACCGCAACCCGAAGTCCTGTCCGCCACTCACAACCAACTTTGCCTCCGGCCATCGCTGCGCCTGCATCAACCCTTGATCCAGCCGCGCAATCAACGTCGGCGACGCCTCGCAGTTAGGCGTGCCTGACCCAAGGATGACGATCGCCTTCACCGAAGTCCCTGCCGGCACGGGGACGCCCATGCCGCTGCGGATGTCATAAAAGAACGCCCCGACAGTCACCAGCCACACAGCAAACGCAATCCAGCCCGCGCGCCAAAGCACCTGTCGCCGGCGATCTGACTTCCGCCACCGGGCCACGCCGTCCCAACACAGGGCGAGCAACAGGAACGCGATCCCAATAGACCCCGGCAACACAATGCCGAAGTTGAATAGCCCCATTCCCATCAGCGCGACGGCGTCGCCAAGTAGGACCGCGCCAACCAGCGCCAGGGCAAGGCGCATCCAGCGCGCGCTTCGTTTCACTGCAAGGTTCTCCAGATAGTTGCTTGTCAGATTATCCAACGGCATATTCATGCCTCAGGGATTGCTCCACGCTGGCGCCCTTCCAAATGCCGGTATCTATCAACGCCTGGGTCTCTGCGGCCAATTCCGTGATAACGGCGCGGACTGCCGGATCTGCCATGCGTGCGCGCCGCTGTCCCAGGCATACGGCGCGCGTAATAGGTGGCTCGATCATGCACGCCGCCAGCGTCCCTTGCTGGATCTCCCGTGTCACGGCACTCCTGGCGAGAACGCTGAACATGCGACCGGTTTCCACCAGTCGTATCAGCCGTTGGCCGGCGTCTATTTCAACGCGAACGTCGAGTGCCACGTTCTCTCGTGCGGCATGGGCCTCCAGGGTTGACCGAATGGCATGCAGGCGCGACGGCATCACAGGGGATACCTGTCCAACGTCCTTGCCTGCACCGTGCTTGTGTCTGGTAGCGACCCTGGCCGGCCTACCAGTTGCATGTCCCGGCTGGCGATGGGCTCGCATTGCACTTCCGGCGTCGCGGTCCGGTCAATCACCACCGCCAGATCGAGCTGTCCTTCTGATAGCCAATTCCACAGGTAGCCGGAGAACGTTTCTACCAGGCGCAGGCGAATTTTCGGGTAGCGCATGGAGATGCGTTCGACCAGAGGCAGGGCAATCACGGCGGCAGATGAGGAAGGCAGTCCCAGGGAAACGTCGCCGCCAGGGTCGGCTGTGCACTGCTGCAGCTCCTGGAACGTGGACTCGACGAGATTCACGATCTCGTAGGCGCTCCGTAGGAGGCGTTGTCCCGCTTCTGTCGGCGTGACCCCGCGAATGCCTCGCGTCAGCAACACCGTCCCCAGCACATCATCCAGCCTGCTCACGGTGACGGTCAATGCCGGCTGGGCGAGCCTTAGCCTGCGCGCCGCGGCCGTGATGCTGCCCTCTTCGCAAATTGCGATAAAGGCGATCAGGCGAGGGATGTCCAGTTTGCGGGCGTTCTGCATAGGTTGCCATAGTACGAACTTATGCCCTCCAACAAAACAGATATTGGACGGCACTGATGATGCGCAACAGACTACGGACCCAGAAGCCGCTACGTCATGCGGTTTCTCGGTGGCTTCCTGAAGATCTTTGTGCCGCTGACAGTCAGCTCGGTCGTCGCGGGTGCCGTCGCAGCGCCGCCGACCTGTGGCATCGAGCGGAAATTCGGCCTCAGCCGATTCTCATCTCGCTGCAGAATCTGGCGCGAATAGCGTTGCAGCCGGATGGGGGTGCCGATATAACGTCGGTTTCGATGCGCGATTGACTTTCCGGGCCCTCACCCATGAAGACATTGACACTTGCGTCCCTGATGCTCGGCGCCGCTGTTGCCGGACACGCTTATGGCGCTGCATTGATGCCGGGCATCTATCGCATTGACGCCGGTTCCTACCTGACTGCCGTGCGACGCTCGGAAGCCAAGCCCGGTGAACGCATCGAGGAACGATTCGAGCATGCCTTTCCTGCGGCGGCCAGTGTCACGTTTGCCGTGGTGTCGCGGGAGGCGAGATATGCGGAGCCCGAGCGCAACAGAGTGCTGTTCCTGACAGCGGACGGCTACAAGGCCGATGGTGATCATGGCGATCGGTCTTGCGTTGCCTATGCCATGCCAAGCTGGAATCATTATTCAGCCGCTGAGCCGTTCTGTGCTGGCGAGGAAGCGCTGTCCGATCGGACGCTTGCAAGCTTTATCCTGAGGCAGACGCCGGCCCGGCGCCCCCTGGATGGAATCCGCATCCCGCCGGAACGTACACCCACTCAGGACGACAGGATTGGCTGCCTGCTCGGCGTGTGTGACCCTGCCGCCTATGGCAAGTGGATCGATCGCGTGGAGGTCACCTACCGTACCGATCGATTTGCGCTGGAAAAGGTACGCCCCTACCGGGATATTGTCTTTCTGGAAAACGCGGTCCCGGTTTTCGATTCACGTGAGCGCACGACTAACGGATCTCATTTGAAGGCGGGAACGTTCGTTGCAGTGTTGGACCGTCAGTCGGAATGGTTCGAGATCGATTACTTCGAAGACGGCAACGCTCGCCATGGGTGGATCGACCGCGATGATGTCGTCCCTGTGCAGTGGGTAGCGCAGCTTGCCACGACCCGCAACTTCCGGTTTCGCGTAGGCGTAATACCGGCTGACAGGGGCACGGAGGCGCCCCAGCCAGTTGCCATTGAAGTCCTGAATCGGAACAGCGGCCACCGCCTGCAGGTTCTGCGCGATTTCGAGTCGGACGCCCGTTATGCGCAGGGTGAGGAAGCCATCGAAGTGTTAGACGCCAACTTCGACGGCCATCCTGATATTGCTATATCCGGCATGTCTGGTGGCGCCGGGCCGAACAGCACGACCAACGTGTTCCTGTACGACCCGGTACGGCGCCGGTTCAATTTCTCCCGCGACTTGTCAGAGCTGACCCAGCTGTGGATCGACCG
The DNA here is from genome assembly GCF_014191175.1 of Cupriavidus alkaliphilus. NCBI lineage: Bacteria > Pseudomonadati > Pseudomonadota > Betaproteobacteria > Burkholderiales > Burkholderiaceae > Cupriavidus > Cupriavidus alkaliphilus. The sequence continues at coordinate 148,131 of NZ_JACHWE010000009.1, forward strand.
GAAGACGCGCACCGTTCACAGCGCGCAGCGTGGCGGCTGTTGCAGCCATTATTCCGAGGTCTATCGCTACGTGCGTGGCAAGCTGACGCTTGTGTACAGCAAGAACGAGTACGCAAACGGGGAGTGGGTAAGCACCACGACCGGTCGCCTGCGCAACGGGAAAATGCACTACCGCGAAACACGCCGGAGATACGCAGGCGATTGATCAAGGCCCGGCGGTACGCCCGTCAACGCTCCTGCCCCTGCCGCAACGCAGGCGCCACAACACAGGCCACCAGCAGCAGCACCGCCATGATGATCAGCCCATTACGCGTGCTCCCGGTGGCCTGTTCGATCAACCCCATCACCGACGGCCCGATGAACCCACCCACCAGCCCGCAGGTATTGATCAGCGCCAGCCCGCCGGCCAGCGCCACACCCTTCAGCCGCGACGACGGAAACAGGAACACGATCGACTGCACCACGAAGAACATCAGCGCGGTCAGCGAGAAGCCCACCAGCGCCATCACCGGGCCGGCGAAGGCGGCAATCAGCAGGCCGCCGGCCATCACCGCCAGTCCCAGGCACAGCAGTCGGCGGCCGCGGCCGGGAGTATTGGCATGGCGGGGCAGCCAGGCGGCGCCGATGGCGGCGGCGATCCACGGCAGCGAGTTGAGCAAGCCGATCTCCACTGGCGTGAGCTTGCCGTAGGTGCCGATGATGCCCGGCAGGAAGAAGATCACCGTGTAGATCGAGATCTGGTGGCAGAAGTAGATGAAGATCGCCAGCCAGACCTGCGGATCGCGCATGGCGCCCAGGAATGAGTGGCCGGCCTTGCCGGTGCTGGCATCGGCGGCTTCGGCGGCAAGGCGGGTGCGCACGGCCTGGGCCTGCGCGGGCGTCAGCCACGGCGCGCTGTCCGGTCCGTCGGGCAGCTTCTTCCAGACGACGGCGGCAAGGAACACGGCGGGCAAGCCTTCGAGCACGAACATCCATTGCCAGCCCTTGAAGCCCCAGATGCCGTCCATGGCCAGCAGCGCGCCGCCCAACGGGCCGCTGACGATGTTGGCGATGCAGACACCCAGCAGGAAGTAGCCCACCGCGCGGGCGCGATCTTCGCGTCCGAACCAGTAGGTCAGGTAGAGCATCACGCCGGGAAAGAGTCCGGCCTCGGCCGCGCCCAGCAGCACGCGCATGATGTAGAAGGAAGTTTCGCCCTGCACAAACGCCATCGCCGCGGACAGCAGGCCCCAAGTCACCATGATGCGTGTGATCCAGAAGCGCGCCCCGACCCGATGCATGATCAGGTTGCTCGGGATCTCCAGGAAGGCGTAGCTGAGGAAGAACAGGCCGGCGCCCAGGCCGTAGGCGGTGGCCGAGATGTTCAGGTCGACCGCGATGTGGGTCTTGGCCAGGGCGATATTGGTGCGGTCCAGGAAGCTGATCACGTACGACAGCACCAGCAAGGGCATGAGCTTGCGGAACAGTAGCGCGGTCAGCGGGCGGTCGGTCGGCGCGGCCAGCGGCGGTGCGCCCGAGGCGGGTACGGTCTGCATGGGTGTGGACTCCATCGGCGGATATGGTGCCGCGCCGAGGCACGGGCTTGCCATTCGGCCTGGTTGATGTCTTTCGGTGATCGATGCCTGCCCGGGCCGCGCCATGGCGGCCCGGCGGTTCAGAACGCGGTGCCTGCGGCGCCCTTGAGGTCGAGGATGTCGCGGGCTTCGTCGGGGGTGGCGACGTCGATGTTCAGCGCTTCCAGCACGGTCCGGATGCGCGTGACCTGCTCGGCGCTGGATGCGGCCAGCTGGCCCGGGCCGATCCAGAGCGAGTCCTCCAGGCCGACGCGCACGTTGGCGCCCATTGCAGCGCCGATGGTGGCCAGCGGAATCTGGTTGCGGCCGGCTCCCAGGATAGACCAGCGGAACAGATCGCCGAACAGGCGCTGCGCGGTGCGGTGCATGTGCATCAGGTCTTCGGGATCGGGACCAATGCCGCCCAGGATGCCGAACACGGACTGGATAAACACCGGCCCCTTGACCAGGCCACGGTCGAGGAAGTGCCGCAGGTTGTACAGATGGCTGATGTCATAGCACTCGAATTCGAAGCGCGTGCCGTTGGCATTGCCGATGCGCAGGATGTTCTCGATGTCCTGGTACGTGTTCTTGAAGATCAGGTTGCGGCTGTTCTCCAGGTGCTCGCGCTCCCAATCGTGACGGAAATCCTTGAAGCGCTCCAGCATCGGGAACAGGCCGAAGTTCATCGAGCCCATGTTCAGCGAGGCCAGTTCCGGCTTGAAGGTGGTGGCCGGCAGCATGCGCTCTTCCACCGTCATGTGCGGGCTGCCGCCGGTGGTGATGTTGATCACGGCATTGGTCTCGGCGCTGATCTTGGCCAGGAACGGGCGGAACAGCTCCGGGTCCTGCGACGGGCGTCCGTCCCTGGGGTCGCGGGCGTGCAGATGCAGGATGGCGGCGCCGGCGCGTGCCGCGTCGATGGCAGCGCTGGCGATCTCGTTGGCCGTCACCGGCAAATGGGGCGACATGCTGGGCGTGTGGATGGCGCCGGTCGGGGCGCAGGTGATGATGGCTTTGGCTCGCTTGGCCATGGTGGTTCCTTGATCGGGTTGGGTCGGAGGGTGGGCCGCGGATATCCGTCGGCTCCCGCAATGCGCCGTGCGCGTTAGCTGAGCGCCTGGGTCAGGCCGTCGACGACCATTTCCTGGCCGTGCACATTGGCGGCCTGGTCGCTGCACAGGAAGCGCACCATGTTGGCGATGTCGCGCATCGTCACCATGCGCTGCAAGGCCGCCTGCGAGGTGTAGTTGCGCGTGACTTCCTCAAGCGGCTTGCCGAGCGACTCGGCCTTCGCGGCAATCACGGCGCGGATACGCGGGCCGTCGACGGCACCGGGCAGCACCGTGTTCACGCGGATGCCATCCACGCCCAGTTCCAGCGCCAGCGATTTGGTAAAGCCCACCACGGCCCATTTCGAGGCGGAGTAGGCGGAACGGCCCGGCATGCCCAGATGCCCGGCAGCGGAAGACAAGTTGACGATCGACGGCGAGCGCCCCTGCCGCAGGCGTGGCACCGCGGCGCGGGCGCACAGGAACTGGCCGGTGATGTTGACGGCAAGCGTGCGCTCCCAGTCGGCCAGCGACAGGGTTTCCACACCACCCGTCGGGCCGGCAACCCCGGCATTGTTGACCAGCACGTCCAGCCCGCCGAAGGCGTCATCCACCGCCTGGAACAGCGCCTCGACGTCGCTTTCCTTCGACACGTCGGCCCGGATTGCCACCACGCCGGGCAGCGCCGCACCGACGCGTTCGAGGCTGTCGCCGGCCACGTCGCACACCGCAACGCGGGCGCCCGCCTCCACCAGGGCCCGCGTAATCTCCAGGCCAATCCCGTCCGCGCCGGCGGTCACCAGTACGCGCTTGCCGGCGAGCGATTCATCCTTCCACATGATTCCAATCTCCTGGGAACAGGCCCATGCCTGCCTTCCGGACGAAGATTAAAACTGTGATCACAGATCAAATATAGAGAATAACCCTATGTGCTATGCTTCGCGGCATGCCCCTGAACGACCTTGTCACGCCTCTTGTCCGCCAGACGCTCAGCCGAGACGTCTACACACAGCTGCGCGACCTGCTGGTCAGCGGCCAGATGATGCCGGGCGAGCAGATTTCGCTGCGCAACATCGCCGGCGCACTGGGCGTCAGCGTCATGCCGGTGCGCGAGGCGGTGCACCGGCTGGTGGCCGAGCAGGCGCTCGAACTCACGCCCAACCGCGCGCTGCGGGTGCCGCGCATGAGCGTCAGCCAGTTCGAGGAAATCACGAAGATCCGCATCGAGCTCGAGGGGCTCGCCACCGCCACCGCGGCCGAGCGCATCACCGATGAGGAACTAAGGCAGGTACAGGCATTGCACCGCCGGTTTGCAGACGAGATGGCCAAGCGCAATCCGGACGGCGCGGATGTCATCGCCGCGAACCAGGCCCTGCACTTTGCCGTCTACGCGGCGGCGCGCATGCCGATCCTGTTGCAGATGATCGAGTCAACGTGGCTGCGCATCGGCCCGATCCTGAACCATGATCTGCGCTCGGGATCGCGACGGGTGGAAGAGCGCGTGGCGGTCAAGCATCACGACAAGCTGGTCGAGGCGCTTCGCAAGCATGACGGTGCGGCGGCCTGCGCGGCGCTGCGTGGGGATATAGAGAGCGCTGCGGCATACATTGTCTCGGCGGGCGTGCTGGTGAATGCGGACAAGGCCGAAGAGGCGGCCGTCGCACTGGTGCCAGTGAAACGGGCCGCGAAGGCGGGGCGGGCGGGGGCGAAGCGCTGAGCCAACCTTCGGGCGAGCAGAATCAGCGAATTCTCGCCAGGCGTAAATCGCCAGCCAAATAGCGCAGCAACATGCTTCACCGCCGGGACTCCGGTCATAGGTCATTCGAGCCGACTTGGCCGGCGCATTGCGCAGAGCCAACGATAACTCGCTCGTCGCGGCCGCAAGCACCTCTTTGCGTGTAACGGCGCGCTTCAGCCGATTGCCGCGATCCTGCGCAAAGCTGCGGGCACGTGCCTGACGCCGACATCCGGCATGGCTGGACAAACTCGCCGCCGCCCACCAAAGCTTGTTCCGCGATTTTCCCGCATGCTGGTCCCTCACGAAGAGGAACAACTTTAAGGTTAGCCCTATGGAGGCCCGAACCGAGGTTGGTTAAACCTCGGTATCAGATCGGTCAATCTGAAGCCACCATGCCTGACATTCGTTACGCACTTCGAAACGGGGATAAGACCAGTTCGAACGGGACACTTATGGCCACTGGCCAGCGCATGTTTCATCATGACGTAACGGTGGGTGTCGAAGGCGACTATGCAACCTGTCCCGCTTGCAAGGCAGGTGGGCCCGTCATGAACGATTGCCATCCTTCGTTCGACATACAGGGGAAGCAGATTCTGGTAAGTGGTGCCCGCGTCTATTGCAGGTGCGCCGCACGACCGGTCGTCATTCCTTCGCAATGCGACTTTAGTATCGAAGTGCAAACGGCCGGTCCTCACACATTGTCGCTATCCTCACAAGGATTGGGCTATGGCGAAGACGAAGCGGCCAGGGACATGCGAGTCATTGAGCAATACTACGAGCTTGTTGATGCCGATACAGACAAGCCGGAGTATGGCTACCGATATGACCTGTACATTAAGGATCAACCGCTTACGCGGAATGCCGAACTTCGCGAGACGTCTGCAGCCGTGCGCGGCGATGTCGAGGGGCACATCGTCCTATGGCTGGACAAGCCGACTGAAGGACGAGCATGATGGATTCCACCAAGCTCACTTCGGAAGAGCGCTTGCTGGCTGCCATCGCCTATGGCGAATCCTCCACGCTGGATCAATACGAAGAGATGGCAGCGCTGGCAAGCGTTATGGTTCGTCAGATGAAGGCACGCGGCTATTCATCTATTGATGCCTTCACATCGAAGGATAAGAACTTCTCCTTTGTGCGAACAGACGGTAACGCACGCTACGCCAAGTTGATGAAGGCCGCTGAAAAGGACGTCGAACGGAGCGCGCCCATGTCAGATGCGGTGAGGGCAGCAAGGAATGCCCTTTCAGGAGGCGTGGACCATTCGAAGGGGGCGTACTTTTGGGATGGGGCGGACATCAGGTCCAATTACAAGCATCATGCGAAGGTAAGGTCTGGCATCCACTTCACAGATCCAGCGCACAATATCTACGGCATCAGCGGGTCAGAGAGGACGAAGATTCTGTATAGAACCGTTCGAAAGAAGGTCAACGGACAAGTCAAGACGGTAAGGGAGGAGGTTGGGCGCTATTCTTGGGTCTATGAGTCTACGGCGGCTGCGGGAGGGACGATCTTTTGGCGATATGGCCAAGACTGGATGACCGTTACACGCGCGAAGGAGTACAAATGACGCGAACCGTTCTCGTAGCTTCGCTGCTTGCGCTTTCCGTTACCGCTCACGCCGAGCAACTGCCGGCGGCCATCATCGACAGTTGCCTGCTCTTCGACAGCTCGTCGGACGCATCGGTCTCAGTTTCCCAGATTGAGGGAAATGCGGATCTTATAGACGACGTTACTGTGCCCGGGTATCAGTTGTTCATCCCCGGTGGCGCAAACAACAAGCTCCCGGTTGGCTACGCTAGCAGCAAGCGCGGTAGCAACGACTTCATCTTCGTCGGAGCGCGCCGCGGGTACATCAGACGTGCGGTCGCTCTTGGAAAGCACCGACCCTCGAGAATCGAGCAACCGATGCTGGCTGCCTACGCTGTGCTTAGCCAACACGGGCGACGATACGTGTGCTTAATGGAAAGCAACGGAAGCGGAAGCGCCGCCTTTGTACGGTCAGCCTACGTGGGACGGATCCCGTCGTCGCAAGGTGCGAAATTGAAGCTGTATTACAAGGTGGCCGATGTGAAGCCATCACAAGCCGAGTCAATCGGAAACACGGGTAAATGAGGTTCTGGCCTGGAATCCGCAATTCGGCGTTGCCGATGTCGTCTGGTGCTCGGACCTGTCAGAAATTTTGTGTTTAGGCCATGACATGTCGAAGGAGCATGTATGCCACGCAGAACCAAGACGAGCCAGGCCGCCGACCGTGAGCTGCCGACCATCCCCGAGGACTTGAGTGCCCATTTCGTCAAGGGCCCGATGACTGCCGAGGCGGTCCAGGACGCTTCGATGGCGTTCAAGAAGGCCCTGATCGAACGCGCCCTGGGCGCTGAGCTCGGCCATCACCTGCGCTACGCGGCTGGCGCCGAGCGCCCGGCTGGCACGGTCAACCAGCGCAATGGCAAGAGCGCCAAGATCCTTCTGACCGACGACGGCCCGCTGCGGGTAGACATGCCGCGCGACCGCGACGGCAGTTTCGATCCAATTCTGATCCCCAAGCACGAGCGGCGCTTCACCGGGTTCGACGACAAGATCATCGCCAGGTACGCCCGGGGCATGACCGTGCGCGAGATGCGCCCACCCAGCAAGACGGGAGCGCGGTCAATGCATCCCGTACAGGCAACTACGGATCAAGCAGGCACCTTAGGGCGTGCCGTCGCCACATGGCCCTGCATCACAGCATTAGCTCTGGCTGCGGCGTCGATGGCCGCGACCGTCCTGGCCGCCGATGTTGTACCTGACGGCGGCACCCGAATGATGTTCTGGCTCCAGACCGATATCGACATTCCACTGGCAGCGCCGTTCGCTGGAGTGACATTGCTCAATCAATACGGCCTGGACTGGTCTGCATTTCGCAATCAGAGCCAGCGCTCGAAGGATGCAAAATGAGTGGAGTGAAATTCGTCGTTCTCCTGTTAGCGATCGCCTGCTCGGGCTGCTTCCACTCTCCCCCAAACTATCCCGGTGCGGGCGGTGAGAACATCAATCCATCTCACTATGTTGATGCAGCATGCCTTGATTTAACTGGTCAGTATGAGGGGAAAGGAGTGCTCCTGGACGGTGATGCCACTGCGCAAGGCTGGGCAAGGACTAGGCGCTTAGAAAATGTATTCCCATTTGTGAGTGCGGAGGAGGTGTCCGCGATTGACAAGGCTTCTAAGTCTCAGACGGGGAGATTTCAATACCCAGAATATGGACAAGTGTCACGGGTCAGTGAGCGAATCTTTCAAAGTAGATTCATATATCCCAACGGAAAAGCTGAAATTCAGCGGTTCTCCTTTGAAGACAAGAAGCGCTTCGTTTGTACTGGGGGTGAGGGAAAGATAGCCTGGGGTGGCTCGAGCAAAGGAGGTCGTTCCGAGTTTGGGCCGAATACATCCGATTCAATGGCTATGCTTTACTTCGACGAGAATGGCAACCTTATCTATGAGAAGTCTATGCGGATTCACATGAGCATGTTGCTTGGCGCTATTCCAACTGGGACGGTCAACCACTTTGCAAGATATCGGTTCAAGCGAATCCGATGAAGAGCGGTCTTTTACATCCCCCAATGGATCGTGAGGGATATCTGCAAGGCATTGAGCTGTTCGAGGTCGAACCACGAATCGGTGCACCGCGAGCCAAAGTAGGGAAATTGATGACAGAGATCGGAACGGCGCTCGATCAGACCCAGCAATCGAAGGAACGAATGTGAAAGGATGGACAATAGTTGCGATGTTGGCCCTGGTCTGTTCGGGGTGCCTTCATTCGCCGCCGAACTACCCCGGTGCTGGAGGCAATAATCTTGATCCAGCAGCGTATGCAGCAGCGGATTGCCCGGATTTGAGCGGGCGGTATGAAGGGATTGGGGAACTCGTCGAAGGGGATGCAATAGCGCAACAAGCAGCGAGGAAATGGCGGCTTTCAAACGTCTTTCCCTTTCAGGACAATCGTCAAGCGCAGGAAGTACTTGCTGCCTCCCGATCAAGCGAGGGGCGGTACGCGTCCCCTACTTATGCCATCGTGGCAATGGCAAGCCGTATTGCGAAACTCAATTTGCGTTATGAGAATGGAAAATCGATTGAGTATGTTTCCTCCTTTGAGGACAAGGGGAGATTTGTGTGTACTGGTGCAAATGGAATAATTTCGTGGGGAGGGGCGAGCGACGGCGGGCGATCTGAGTATGGACCAAATCGCTCCGACTCGGTCGTCACACTGTATCTAGATCCTTCTGGAAACCTCATCCTTGAACGGGGCATGCAGGTCCACATGAGCCTGCGACTTGGCGCAATCCCGACCGGAACGGCTAGGTATTTCGCGAAATATAGATTCAAGCGGATTCAATGATGAAAGCTCCCTTCCTTCGCAGCCCAAGCCACGCGCGGCTCGCCGCGTGCTATTGCGTGGCGCTTTCCGCCTGTGCCCCCATGATTGCGACGGTCCCATCGGCTATCGAGGCCAAGCAACCAAGCGTGGCCGCCCGACGCATCCAGATCCTGATCGATACAACCGTCCAACTGGACACGGGCTATTCCCGCCCGCTGCCCGAGAGGTCAGTCTGGTCGAGGGTGGGTCGCGTTCCCCAGGGCGACGTTTACCGGCCCATCGGCACCATTCTGACGATCGAGGGCCGTCAGGTCCACGAGGCCTACCTGGTCATCCGCGATAAGACCCTGGTGGGCTTCTATTTGCCAGGGGAACAGAATTATTCCCCGCTATCCACCGCAGTACCTTTGAACTTGGGAGAATCGGAATGAAACGGGTTGCACGTATGCTGATCGCCGGACTGGCGGTATCTTCGCTGCTGGCGGGGTGTGCTTCGGGTGTGAAACACGCCGACATGGCAGCGTCGATACCGACGCTGAAGCCGAACGAGGGTCGGGTCTACTTCCTTCGCTCGGCGTCGATGTTCGGCGCCGCGATCCAGCCGGATCTGCGTCTTAATAATCAGGTGGTGGGCGAGTCCAAGCCCGGTGGCTTTTTCTTTGTGGACCGGCCTGCCGGCAAGTACGTAGCCTCCGCTGCGACCGAAACCGAGAAGACGCTGAGCTTCGTGCTGGATGCTGGCGAGACGAAGTACGTGCGCAGCTCACCGTCGATGGGGCTGATGGTGGGCCGCGTCGTGCTGGAATTGGAGACGCCGGAAAAGGCGCAGGCCGACCTGGCTTCGCTGAGCTACACCGGCGACGCGGTCAAGACGCCGGCGAAGTAAGCGCCGTGACAGCACTGCCTGGGTGTCCTGGTTGGGACACCAGGCGGGGGCGCTCGGCGCAACCCGTCGCGTTGCCGGTCCCGGACCGCAGTCTCACGTCAAACAAGCCGCATTCACCACCCCCACCGACAACGAAATCACCCCCATCACCGCCCCCACCCCCCGGTTATCACTGGCAATCGCCTCACCCACACCCCCCAGCGCCCGCGCCGCCACCAGGTAAGCCACCACCTGCACCGCAAACGCCCCGAACGCCCACAGCAAGAACATCGCAAACGTAGCGTTGTGCTGGATGCTCGACGACAAAGTCAGCGAGAACCCCAGCACCGCCCCGCCCAGCGACAATGCCGCCGCGACGTTCCCTTCGCGAATCAGCGTGAATTCCCGATGCGGTGTGACCCGCGTATAGACGAGCAGGAACAATCCCAGCATGGCAAAGCTGGTGACGATGTAGATCAGGTAGGCAAGCGCCGGGTGCATGGTATTGACCATTGGATGGACTCGTTGTCAGTTGTCAGGGTTTGCTAGCGAGATGGCGAACGGCGGGCGTCGTTCAGCCGCCGCCGGAGCGGCCGGAGCTGCCGAAGCGGCTGGTGAAGCCGCCGCGAGATACCACCGGTGCGCGCGACACGGCTGCGGAGCGCATGGTCAGGCCCATGGAGCGTCCGCCGCTGAGCGAGCTGCGGCGTACGGTGGCTTCTTCCACCATGGCGGCGCGCGGGGTGGCGTTGGTGAAGGACTGCGTGGGCGTGCCGTTGCGGTCGTAGACGTGCATGGGGCGCAGCGGGCCGGACGACATGTCGCGCTGGGTCTGGGTGCCGTTGGGATGGTAGACCGTGCCGCTGGCGGTGTAGTACGGGCCGTACCAGCGCGCGTAGTACGCGCTGCTGCTATGCGTGGTGCCGGAGCTGCCGGCGGCTTCGCTGGCGGGGGCGTTGAGGCTGGAGCTGTAGATGGTGCTGGGGTCGTCGAGCGGCACGCTTTCGCAGTCGTTGGGCGTGTTCCAGTCGGCCTCGCAGTCTGCCAGCGTGGCGTAGCTGGCGCGGCGCACGGTCACGCCGGGGTCGTCGTCGGCGTCGTCGCTGCAGGAGCCGAGTACGGCCACGCCGGCGACCACGGCGCAGGCGCCGACGATCCACAGCGCGGGTGAGCCGCCCTGCTTCTTCTGTTCGGCCTGGTATGCGGCGATGCGCGGCGACGGGCCGCCGGAGCCGCCCCTGCCGGGCTGATATGGGCTGCCGTACTTGGAGCGCTTGGTGCCCTTCTTCTTGTTGGCCATGGCTTACGCGTGGGTGAAGTAGTGGGGAACGAAGAAGCTGGTGTTCTTGGCGATGGGCCCGGATTCTTCGCGCACGCACAGGCCGCTGGGTACGTCGTCGACGATCCAGACGCCGAGCGTGGTGTAGCGGCCGTCAAAGCGCCGCGCCGGTTCGTAGGCCTGGTAGATGAAGCCTTCTTCGCCATACTCGCCGGGGTTGTGAACGCGGTCGCCTTCGGGAGTGACCAGGGTCACGCTTTCGCCTTCGCGCGACAGGAAGGGCTTCTTCGCGTGCGGCCGGGCGGCGAAGTGGCCCGGGTCGAAGCTGGCTTCGATCAGGTTGGGGTGTCCCGGGAACAGCTCCCACAGGATCGGCAGGATGGCCTTGTTGGACAGCACCGCCTTCCATGGCGGCTCGACCCAGCGCACGGGGCTGTGCGCGAGCTGGTCGCGGTAGTCGGAGGTGGCCATCCATTCCCACGGGTAGAGCTTGAACACGACTTCCATCGGCACGTTGTCGGCGTCGTAGAAGTTGCCGCGGCCGTCGGTGCCGATCTCTTGCAGGTCGACCAGCTTGACCGACCAGCCGGCCTGCAGCGCGGTGTCCATCAGGTATTCGGTGTTGCAGATGTCTTCCTGGCTGTCGAACATGCACGCCAGGTGCAGCAGGCTGGCGTTGCGGTAGTGGTTGCGCAGCCACTGCCAGCGCGCCACCAGTGCGTCGTGCAGGCTGTTGAACTGGTCGGCGTGCGGCTGCACGGCGTCTTTCCAGTACCACTGCGCCACTGCGGATTCAATCAGTGAGGTCGGGGTGTCGGCGTTGAACTCGTACAGCCTGGGCACGCCGTGCGGGTCCAGCGTCATGTCGAAGCGGCCGAACAGCGTGGGCTCGTCGCGGTCCCACGAGGTGCGGATCAGTTGCGCGAAATCCTTGTCGATGGCCAGGCGTGCGAACAGGTCGTGGTCGATCACGTGCTGCACGGCTTCCAGGCAGCGCTGGTTCAGGTCGTACGCGGCGGCGTAGAGCGTTTCCACCTCTTGCTTGCTGAAGGCATAGGCGGCGTCTTCGCGCCAGTAGAAGAAGGTGTGGTCATCGACTTCGCGCGGGACGTTGAATTCGTCCAGCGAATGGAAGTGGAAGCCCACCTTCTCGAGTTCGCGCGGCCAGTTGCGGCGCGGGGTTTGCGGGATGCGTTGCATCAGCAGGCAAGGGTCAGGAGATCGGGATCGGGCCGGACCTTGGCGCGGTCCAGCAGGAAGTCGGTGAAGGCGAGCGAGGTGGCACCGGGCCGCGGCAGCCAGCTGGTGAACTGCGTGAAAAGTGGCGCCCACCAGTGCGCGGCGCCGGCCAGCACCGGGCCGAAGTCGAGCGCATCGGATTCCACCACGCCGCGCGACGGATTGGCCAGCATCCACTGCATGCCGGCGACCAGGCTCGATGCCACCTGCAGGCTGGTGGCGGTGTTGTACGGCGCCAGCGCGCGCGCACGCTGCACCGACAGGCGCGAGCCATGCCAGACCGCGCCGTGCCGGCCGCTCATCAGCAGCACGCCGAGCTCGTCTTCGCCGCACTGGATCTCGTCGCGCAGGATGCGTTCGGCGCGCACGCGCGGGGCGGCGCGGTCGTCCAGCCATTGCATCGAGGCCTGCGTGGCGGCGGTGGGGCGATAGGCGTAGTAGACGGTGGGGCGATACAGCGGCTGGCCGGCGCGGGTGTTGGTCAGGTACTCGGCGATCGAGATCGATTCGTTGTGGGTGATCAGGTAGGCGTCGAACGGGCCGTGCACCGGCGACCACGACCGCACGCGCGTGCGGTGGCCCGGCCGGTCCAGTGCGATCGCCGCGCCGCTGCCGTAGCCGTGGCGGTAGCCATCGGGCGGCAGCGCCGGCTCATGGCTGCCCCAGCCCAGTTCGGCGTCCTGCAGGCACTCGGTGATAAAGCCTTCGGCGGACCAGGTGTTGGCGAATTCGCCGTCGCGCGGATAGCCGGGGGCCTGCTGGCTGTCGTATTCGGCCACCTGCACGACGCGTACGTCCAGCGCGCGCGCCAGCGCGGCCCAACCGGCGCGATCCCGGGGCTCCGGCTGATGTATTTCCGCCTTGCCGGCCAGTGCCATCAGCGCGGCCTTGACCAGCACCGAGACCAGGCCCGGGTTGGCGCCATGGGCGACCAGCGCGGTCGGCAGGGCCTCGCGGCCGCGGGCGAAGGCCAGCATCTCGTGGCGCAGCGCGTAGTTGCTCAGGTGCGAGGCCTGCGCATCGGCTTCATAGTCCCAGGGTTCGATGCCGGCATCGACATAGAACGCGCCATGCGCCTGCGCCAGCGCGATCAGGTCGCGGCTGCAGACGGACGGGGCCAGGTTCAGCAGGAAGGCGCCAGGCCGCAGCAGCGGGCCCAGTGTTGTTTCGAAATTGGCCGCGGTGATGGCGGCGTGGATGGCATGCAGCCCGTGCCGGGCGACCAGCGCCTGGCGAGCGTGGTCCAGCGCGCGGTCGACCACGGTGATCGCCGCAGCCGGCCAGGCTCGCTCCAGCAGCGGCAGCACGGCCTGGCCGATGCAGCCAAAACCGACGATAACGATGTGTTCGATCACGCAGACCCTTCCGCCCGTAACGCGGCAAGGTGGCCAGCGCGCGGACGCGGCCGAGGCCGCGCGGGCGCAGGACTGCCCTTGCCTGGTTTTATCAATTCTGATCAGAATCGCTAAATCTAGCGAAGGGCAATACTATCGCCGCGCGCGGCGGCTGCCAACTGCCGGAAGGGTATGCGGCCGGCCTGTCAGCGCAACAGGCGCCAGGCCAGCCGGGCCGCCACGCGCGCGCCCTGGTGGTCGCGGTCGTACTGGGGGTTGTACTCGGCGAGGTCGGCCACGCGCAGCTTGCCGCTGCGGCGGACCAGCCGGGCCACGTCTTCCACCACCGGCAAAGGCACGCCGTAGGCGGCCGGGGCCGACACGCCGGGCATCACGGCGCCCGGCAACGCGTCGAGGTCGATGGTCAGGTAGACATGGTCGGCGGCGTCGATGCGCGCCGCCAGTTCCGCCAGCCGCGCTTCCAGGTGGCGTTCCTGCATGTCGACGTCTTCCACATAGCAGACGCCCAGTGCCTCGGCGCGTTGGAACAGCGCCGGCGTATTGCTGAGGCGGCTGACGCCCAGGCAGACATAGTCGAACGGCTGGCCGCGCCCGGCGCAGGCGTGGGCGATCTGGTCGAAGGGCGTGCCGGAACTGGCGGGCCGGCTGGTGCGCAGGTCGAAGTGGGCGTCGATATTGACGATCAGCACGCGCCCGCCATCGTCCTGCGCATCCAGGTGCGCGCGCAGGCCCTGCCACGTGCCCCATGCCACTTCATGGCCGCCGCCCAGCACCAGCGGAACGCCGCCGCGCGCCAGGACCGCGCGGACGGTGTCTGCCAGCGCCTGCTGCGCCGATTCGAGGTCGCCGTCGTCGCAGTCGACATTGCCGGCGTCATGCAGCACCGGCAGACCGTGCGCCGGCACGTTGGCCAGTGCCTGGCGGATGGCGTCGGGGCCCTGCGCGGCGCCGGGGCGGCCCTGGTTGCGCAGCACCCCGGCATCGCAACGGAAGCCGAGCAATACCGGTGCGCTGCCTAGGGGCGTGGCGTCCGACGGGTCCAGCGCCTGCACGATCCGGAACAGCCGCGTGGTGTCGCCCTGCTCGCCGTGGTCGACACGGCCTTGCCACGGATGATGGGTCACTGCCATGCTCACGCCCGCGTCAGCACGGCCTGCAGGAAGCCGCGCGTGCGTTCCTGCGTCGGCGCGGAGAAAATGACCGACGGCGGTCCCGCTTCGATGATGCCGCCGCCATCCATGACGACCACCACGTCGGCGACTTCACGGGCAAAGCCCATTTCATGGGTGACCACGACCATGGTCATGCCTTCGGCGGCCAGCAGCTTCATCACCTGCAGCACTTCGCCCACCAGCTCCGGGTCCAGCGCGGAGGTCGGTTCGTCGAACAGCATCACGCGTGGCTCCATGGCCAGCGCGCGGGCGATGGCGACGCGCTGCTTCTGGCCGCCGGACAGGCTGGCCGGCATGGCGTGAGCCTTGTGCGCCAGGCCGACTTTCTCGAGCAGGCTGACCGCCTTGCGCTCGGCGTCCTCGCGCGAGGCGCCGCGCAGCATGCGCGGCCCCACCGTGACGTTGTGCAGCACCGACAGGTGCGGGAACAGGTTGAACGACTGGAACACCATGCCCACTTCGGTACGCAGCTGGTTCAGTTCCTGCTCGCCGATCAGCTGGCCGTCGGTCACCAGGCGCTTGCCGACGATGTCGATGGTGCCGGCCTCGGGCTGCTCCAGTCCGTTGCAGCAGCGCAGGAAGGTGCTCTTGCCCGAGCCGCTCGGGCCGATCACCACCACCACCTGCGACGGCTCCACGTCGAAGTCGATGCCGCGCAACACCGTGTGGCTGCCGAACGATTTGCCCAGGTTGCGGATCCGGAGGATTGCGGAATCGCTCATTGCACCATGCCTCCCATGCGCAGCCGTTGTTCTGCGCGGCGCAGGATCAGCCCGGCCGCGCTTGTCAGGATCAGATACACCAGCGCGATCGCCAGGTAGACCTCCAGCGAGCGGTACGACACGCTGATGATCTTCTGGCCCTCATGCATCAGGTCGGCGATGGTCAGCAGCGACACCAGCGCCGAGTTCTTGATCAAGGCGATGAACTCGTTGCCCAGCGGCGGGATCATGCGCACGATGGCCTGCGGCAGGATGATTGCGCGCATGGCCTGCCCCGACGACATGCCGATCGAGCGCGCGGCTTCCATCTGGCCCTTGTCCACCGACTGGATCGCGCCGCGCACGATCTCGGAGACGTAGGCGCCGGAATAGATGCCCAGTCCGATCACGCCGCACACAAAGGCAGGCAGCAGGATGTTGAACTGCGGCAGCCCGAAGAACAGCAGGAACAGCTGCACCAGCAACGGCGTGCCGCGGATGAAGGTGACATAGGCGGTGCAGATGCTGTAGATGATGCGGCGCTTCGGGTCCAGCCGGCCGATGCCGACCAGCAGCCCCATCACGCAGCCCAGCACCAGCGCGCACGCCGTCACCTGCACGGTGATGACGGCGCCGTGGAGGATGTCAGGCCACCCGGCGAAGACGGGAGAAAAATCCAGTTCCATGATGTCGGTCCGCGTGGCTTACTTGGCGGCGGTGCCGAACCACTTCTGGGTCAGCTTGGCGTAGGTGCCGTCGGCCTTGACCTTGGCCAGCGCGGCGTTCAGCGCGCGCGTCAGCTCGGGCGTGTCCTTGCGCACGGCCATGCCGTATTCCTCGGTGGTCAGTTGCTGCTCCACCATGCGCAGGCCGCCGCGGGTCTTGACGTATTGCATCGCGGCCGGCTTGCCGGTCACGGCGGCGTCGGCACGGCCGATCTCGACCAGGTTGAACATTTCCTGGTTCTTCTCCACTTCCACGCGCTGCACCTGCGGATACGTGTCGCGCAGGAAGCTGACCGACTTGGTCCCCACCTGCACGCTGACCTTCTTGCCGTTCAGGTCGTCCGGCTTGTTGATGGTGTTGTTGCCGCTTTTGACCAGCGCCACCAGGCCGCCGGTGTAGTACGGCTCGGTAAAGTCGACCACCTTGCGGCGCTCGGGGGTGATGTAGATGCCGGACACCGCCATGTCGAAGCGGCGCGAGACCAGGCCCGGGATCAGGCCCTTGAAGTCGATGTTGGTCCATTCCACCTGCTTGCCCATGGTCTTGGCCATGGCCTCCACCAGCTCCACGTCAAAGCCGGTGCGCTTGCCGTTCTCGATGAATTCCATCGGCGGGAAGGTGGCGTCGGTGGCCACGCGCAGCACGTTGCTGTCCTGCGCATGCGCGGCGGTGCCGAGGGTCAGTCCGGCCACGGCCGAAACGGCGGCGATCAGGCATTTGCGACGAAGGTTCATGGGGGTCTCCTTTTTTTCCGGGAACAGGAAATCTGCCGTCGCGCGGGGCTGCGCACGGCGGTAACGGTTGCTTGGGTTTCAGTAAGACTGCAGCCGCGCGGAAATCCGCATGGCTGCCGCCACGGTCATGTCGATCAGCGCGCCTTCGCGCCCTTGCCGGCGCGTGGCCGGCACCATCAGGGTGATGGAGCCCAGCGCGTCGGCCTTGGCGCGGCGCGAGAACAGCGGCGCGCTCACGCCCCACACGCCCGGATCCACTTCGCCTTCGCTGACGGCATAGCCGGTGTCGCGAATGGCGGCGAGTTCCTGCAGCAGCTGTTCCGCTTCGGCCGGCTCGCACTGCGCGCGCACCAGGCGCTCGCGCGCCTCGTCGCGCATGAAGGCCAGCAGCGACTTGGCCGACGCGCCCGCGCGCAGCGGCACGCCGCGGCCTTTCTCGAACGAGCAGCGCAGCGACTGGCGGCTCTCCACCATCTCCAGGCACACCGCGTGATCCTTGACCGCCACCACCAGCCCGACGCTTTCATCGGACTGCTGCGCCAGCAGGCGCATATCCGGCAAGGCTTCGCGGGCGAGGTGCGAGGCCATGTCGAAACCGAGGGCGAGCTGCAGGCTGATCGGGCCCGGCGCGTATTCGCCGTCGGACTCGAGCACGAAGCCCCAGCGCTTGAGCAGCATCAGCTGGCGGTAGAGCGTGCTCTTGGGCAGGCCGGTCCTGGCCACCAGCTCGCGCACCGTGATCGGGGCGCCGTGTTGCGCCAGCGCGGCCAGCACGAACAGCACGCGATCGGCGCCGCCCGCGGGCTGGGCGGATTCGGCCGGCGTGGTCGCCGCAGGCGGGGGGGCGATGGTGGGGTCGACTGCATTCAACATGGGGCCCAAGAATAGGACCGGATTCCCGGAAATCAAAACTGCCAGTCCCGGAAAATGGGAATGCTTGCCTAGGGATAACCCTTGGTGAGCGGGAAATTCATCGCGCAGGTGCCCGGGGCGCCGCTTCCTCGATCAGTAGATCCCCGGCAGCAGGCGCCACGTCCTGGCGCAGTACGACGCGTACGCATCGGGAAACTGGTCGCGCAGCAGCGCCTCTTCCGCCCGGATGCGCGCCAGCAGCGCCGGCACCATCAGCAGCGTCAGCACCACGCCCACGCCGGAGCGAAAGGCCAGTACCCATCCCAGCGTACTGATCAGGAGGCCGAGGTAGCTGGGGTGCCGGATCACGCCGTAGACGCCGGTAGTGACCAGCGTGTGCCCGGGCTGGATCGCCACCAGCCCGCTGAAGCGCCGCCCCAGCACAAACACGGGCCACAGCCGCAGCACGCCGCCGCCGGCGAACAGCGCCACGCCGATCCAGCGCATGGTGTCGCCATCGATGGTCCAGGCGCCGATGCGGTCGGTAAAGGGCGGCAGGTACGCCGCCAGCAATCCGAGCACGCCGAACACGGCCAGCACCCAGCGGTTGCCGCGGTCCTCGCGCATGCCACTGCTGAGGTTGCCCCCGGAAAAGAGCGCGGCGGCGGCCAGGGCGAACAGCACCACGGCCAGCGCCACGCGTGCCGGGTGCGCGAAGAAGGGCGCGATGCCGCCCCAGCCGGCGATGGCGATGGCCAGGTAGGCGGTCGTGCCGGCCAGCGTGGCGAGCGCCATGCCAGGAGTCGGGCGCATGGAGACCTCCGTTGCGACGGTGGATGCACAAGCGAAGGGTAAGCCTGGGCCGGCAAGGATGTCGAGGGCGGGCCGGGCATGCTTAAATCTGCGTCTCGCGCCCGCCGGCTCCCCGCACGCGGCTAACCCTATCGCCACACCATGACGTCCCTGATCGATATCAAGAACCTGCAGCAAGCCGCCTACGACTTCGGCGAAGCCCGTCACTGGGGCAAATACCACAGCCCCAAGAACCTGGCGATGGCACTGAGCGTCGAGGTCTCCGAACTGGTCGAGATCTTCCAGTGGCAGACCGAGGACGAATCGCGCGCCGTCATGGCCACGCCCAAGCGCGAGCATGTGGAGCAGGAGCTTGCGGATATCACCATCTATCTGACCCAGCTGGTGACGGCGCTCGGGGTGGACCTGGACGCGGCGGTGCGGGCGAAGATGGAGATGAATGCGAGGAAGTATCCGGTGCCGGAGTAAAGATGCGATAACGCTGCTGCACCAGCGACCTGCCGCTACCCCCGCGTGCGCAGGGACGACATCCTCTATTCCCGGCGGCATCCTTCGGTCTGATAAGAACAAAGAACGACGAGGGTCAACATGGGTCGCAGGAAGCAATCGAGCGTATTCGAGGATCTGTATGGCATTGCCGCGGCACTGCCATGGTGGGTCGGCGTAACGGCAGCGGTCTTTGCCTACGTTGTATTGCATCGCTATGCCGTGGCTGAAATTCCGGTCAATGCCGCGCCGGGGCAGATGGGACAGATGGTTGTGTCGCAGATGGTCAAGGCACTGTCGACATACGGCCAGTACATTGTCCCGTTGATATTGCTGGCAGGCGCGCTGGCTTCCTGGCTGGGACGCCGCAAGCGGCAAGATCTGGTCCGCGGCGTAGCGGCGTCCAGGTCTGGCGACGCGTTGCGTCAGATGACCTGGCGGGATTTCGAGCAGCTGGTCGGCGAGGTGTTCCGGATGCGCGGATATGCCGTCGCGGAGACCGGAGGCGGCGGAGCGGACGGCGGGATCGACTTGCGACTCAGGAAGGGAAACGAACTGGCGCTGGTTCAGTGCAAGCAATGGCGCGCCTACAAGGTTCCCGTCACGGTGGTACGCGAGTTGTATGGTGTGATGGCCGCGCAAGGTGCGGCGCAGGGGTACGTTGTGACGTCGGGGCAGTTCACAGCCGATGCCCGGGCTTTCGCATCGGGACGGAACATCGAACTGATCGACGGCGCAGCACTGATCGCACTGGTCAAGCGCGTTCGCGCGGCAGCGCCGGTCGATCACACCGCCAGGCCGTCTGCTCCTGCGAGTACGCCCGCACCCGCCACACAGGCGCCCCGGCCGGAGCCCACGCCGTCAGGCGTTGCACCGGAGTGCCCGCGCTGCGGCGCTGCCATGATCCGGCGCATCGCAAAACAGGGGGCGAATGCTGGCAATCCCTTTTGGGGCTGCGCCACCTTTCCGAAATGCCGTGGTGTGCGGGGTCTCTGACGGTCGGCAACGAGCTTAGCTGTGCGCTGATCAGAGCGAGTTAGTCGCCAGGCTTGTCACCCGACCCGCCCCATACAACCCCAGCCCGAACACCGCATGCGTCACCAGGCTATGCACCCGCGCCACGTTCGGCCTTGGCGTGCGGCTGGCCGCGATGCCGGCGCCCATCGCGGGCTGCATCAGCAGGAAGGGCGCGGCGACGCTGCCGAGGCCGACGATCAGCGCCGGTGCCAGCGTCGGCCGGCGTGTCCAGTCGAGACCCCATAAGGCCAGCAATATTCCCGCAAACGCGATGCCGGTCAGGTAATGGGCGATCCAGCCGATGGCCTGCTCGCCGCGCACCGGTGGCGTGGCCGCGATGGGGTGATGGCGGAAACGTCCGCGCGGCAGCCAGCCGAGCCAGCGCCCGACCAGGCCATAGTTCAACGCGGGCACGCCGAGCAGCCGTTGGCGCAGGATGGCCCAGGCGTCCATGACCAGCGTGGCGCCGGTGCCGATCACCGCAGCGTGGAGCAGCATCGCGGTGGTGACTTCAGGCATGGTCCCGGTCCCGGGCAATGGGCGAAGCGGCCGCGGTCGCGCGGGCCGTGATGGTCCAGCAGGCCGCGGTGTAGCGCACGGTGTCGCCATGCATGTAGGGCGCGAATGCGGCGCGCACGGTGTCGATGACGCGCTCGCGCGTGGTGGCGTCGGCGCCTTGCAGCGCCAGCCCGACCGGGCCCAGCCGGGACAGGTAGCCCGCCAAGGCCGGCTCCGGCAGGGTGCAGGTGACATCGGTCGGGACGATGTCGATATCGTCCCAGCCGCTCGCCTGCAGGATCGACAGCACGCGCTCGCGGTCGCCAAAGGCGAACTGCCCGGGCGCACCGGGTCGCCGTGGCGGCAGCCCGGGCAGCAGCGGGGCGGCGGCGCGCTCGGCGGTGGTCATGAAGGGGTTCTCGGCGGCGCTGCGCCAGGCGATGCAGTGCAGCCTGGCGTCGGACGTCGCGGCCCAGCGCAGGTTGGCGAAGGCGCGCACCGGATCGTCGAAGAACATCACGCCCAGGCGCGAGACGATCAGGTCGAAGCTGGCCGGGGCAAAGGCGTGCTCCTGCGCATCGGCGTGGACAAAGCTTGCGTCGATGCCTTCGCGTTGGGCGCGGGAGCGCGCGGCGGCGAGCATCGGCGCGGAAATATCGATGCCGGTGCAGTGCCCTGTCACACCGAGGCGCCGCGCCAGCGCCAGCGTGGTGCTGCCGGTGCCGCAGCCCACGTCGAGGATGCGCTGCGCCGCGGCGTTGCCGGCGGCCTGGACCAGTTGCGCTTCCAGAGGCCGGAACATGTTGTCCAGCAGGCCCTGGTGTTCGACCCAGGCCTGGCCGGAGGCGCCGTTCCACAGTGCGGCCTGCTCGCCGCCGTTGCCGCTGGTTTGCCGTTGTTCACCCATGGTCTTATCCCCTTGCTTGGCTGGAAGCTACACTGTGCCAGTTCAAGTGGACTTGAGGTCAAGACGTGAAAAGCCTGGATATTGCGGAGGTGGCCCGGCAGGCCGGCGTGCCGGCCTCGACGCTGCGGTATTACGAGGAAAAGGGACTGATCGCGTCGATCGGCCGGCGCGGGATGCGGCGCGTGTTCGATGCGGGCGTGCTGGAGCGGCTGGCGCTGATCGCGCTGGGGCGGGCCGCCGGCTTCTCGCTGGACGACATTGCGCGGATGTTCTCGCCGCAGGGCCAGCCTCGCATCGACCGGCAGATGCTGGCCGCCAAGGCCGACGAGCTGGACCGGACCATCCGCAAGCTGACGGCAATGCGCGACGGGCTGCGGCACGCGGCGGTGTGCCCGGCGCCAAGCCATATGGAGTGCCCGACCTTCCGCAGGATCGTGCGGGCGGCGAGCACCGGGGCGATCGGCGGGCGGCGCGAGCATCCGCCCGTGCCGCCCGCCAGGGCGCGATGACTGCCGGGGATTTCAGCCCAGCCTGAACTGGCCCACCGCCCCCGCAAGGCTGCCGGCCTGCGCCTGCAGCGCCGCGGCCGCCGCGGTCGACTGCTCCACCAGCGCCGCGTTCTGCTGCACCATCTGGTCCAGCTGGCTCACCGCCATATTCACCTCTTGAATGCCGCGGGTCTGTTCCATCGCTGCGTGAGTGATCTCGTTAATAATGCCGGTCACTTTCGAGACGTTGCCGACGATCTCGCCCATGGTGTCGCCGGCGCGGCGAACCTGGTCGGAGCCCGAGGCGACGCTGCCCACGGTGGTTTCGATCAGGGTCTTGATCTCGCGCGCGGCCTGGGCGCTGCGCTGGGCCAGCGCGCGCACTTCGCCGGCGACCACGGCGAAGCCCCGGCCCTGGTCGCCGGCGCGCGCGGCTTCGACGGCGGCGTTGAGCGCCAGGATGTTGGTCTGGAAGGCGATGCCCTCGATCACGCCGATGATGTCCGACACCTTGACCGACGCGGTCTCGATCTGGCCCATGGTGCTGATCACTTCGCCGATCACCACGCCGCCGTCGGCGGCCACGCGCGAGGCGGCGGCGACGGAGTCGTTGGCGTGCTGCGCCGAACTGGCCGACTTGCCCACGGTGGCGGTGATCTCTTCCATCGACGCGGCGGTCTGCTGCAGGCTGGCGGCGGCGGACTCGGTGCGGCGCGACAGGTCCATGTTGCCGGCGGCGATTTCGTCGGACGCGGCGCGCACCGATTCGCTGGCGTCGCGGATCTGGCGCATGATGGTGCAGAGCTTGTCGGCGAAGGTGTTGAAGGCGCGCGCGATCTGCGCGACCTCGTCGTTGCCGTCGGCGGGCAGGCGCTGGGTCAGGTCGCCGTCGCCGGAGCCGATCGCATCCATGGCGTCGCGCACGGTGGACAGGCCGCGCAGCGACATCGTCGCCACGCCCCACACCACCGCGGCGGCCACGCCGGCGATCAGCACCAGCGCGATCACTGACGCGATCAGCACCGAGCGCATGCCGGCGGTGGCCTCGGCCTTGTCGAGCGCGACGATGACCATCCAGTCGGTGCCCGGGATGGCGCGCGCACCCAGCAGCTTGGCGCTGCCGCCGACTTCGACTTCCAGCGGCGTCTTCGCGCCGGCTAAAGCGGCCAGCTTGTCGGCGCTCAGCGCGGGCACCAGGTCCGTGACGGGCTTGAGCGTGAGCTTGTCGTCGGTGTGGGCGACGATGTCGCCGTTCCTGGCCACCAGCATGCCGAAGCTGGCCGGCGATGGGTGGATCGCCTTGACGTTGGCGATCACGGTATCCATCGCCACATCCCCGGACACCACGGCCTGCACCGCACCGTCGCGCACCACCGGCGCGGCAAACGCCACCACCAGCTTGCCGGTGCCGGCATCGACATAAGGCGGCGTGACCACGGGTTTGCCGGCCGCGGTGGCTTGCCGGTACCACGGGCGGCCGGTGGGGTCGTAGCCGGGCGGGATGCCCTGCGGGTTGGAAAACTTCGCGGTCTTGTCGGCGTAGCCGACGTACACATTGGTGAAGCCGCCGGCCTGGGCGATCTGCCTGAGCGCAGCATCGGGTTCGGGCTGCAGCACGGCGTCCTGCAGCGACTCGATCATCCGGCTGTGCGAGGCCACCCAGTCGACGATGGCGCTGGCGTGTCCGCTCTGCACGGCGGCGAGGCTGCCGTCGATGGCGTCTTCGTTATAGCGATTGGCAACGAACTGGTTCAGTGCCGTGTTGATGGCGAGCGCGGCGACCACGATGGCGACGCACAGGGCCACGATCCGCGCGCGGATGGTAGTGAACATCAAGGGGAATCCTTCGTAAGGAATCGTTGGGGGTGTTTGCAGCAAGCTGCAGCGTGGGATTTCCACCCCGCTGTATACGGTGCGCGGCCTGACGACTTGAGCGATGTGATGCATATCGCCCGCAGTACGCAGACGTTGACGAAACAATGCAGTGAATTCGTGCGCGAGCCGGCGCCTGGGCGGGCTGGACGCGGCGATGCTCACCGATACACGGGACGAAACCCGGGCGTCCGGACGCAGCCTCTCCGGCGCTGGCAGTGCAACGCAATAAGCGTCACGTTGCGGCGCAATGGCAGCGCCGGGTCCCTGCGTCCCTGCAACGGGCCGGCCGCAGCAGACCCGATGCCGCATTGCATGGAAACCGGCTGGTCATCGCCCTTGTACCCTCCGGTAGCAACCATGACCGCTCATGCAGACAAGGCGCGGACTTTTTCACAACGTATTACAAAGATTTACAACGGTTATGCGAACCGCAACATAAGCTCCGATCACCCCACAAACAACAATACGGAGAAACTACCGTGTCAGTCCTTTCTAATACTTCTGCGCCGTTGCGCCTGCTGGCCCTGAGCGGCGTGCTTGCGCTGGCCGCTTGCGGCGGTGGCGGCGGCGACGACGGCCCCGGGCGCGGCACGCTGCAGGTATCGATGACCGATGCGCCGGCCTGCGGTTTCAACAATGTCTTCGTGACCGTCAACAAGGTGCGCGTGCACAGCAGCGCCAGCGCCGAGGCCAGCGCCGGGGGCTGGGTCGATATCGACGTCGTGCCCGCGCGCAGGATCGACCTGCTGTCGCTGACCAACGGCGTGATGACGGTGCTGGGCCAGACCGCGCTGCCGGCCGGCGATTACCAGCAGGTGCGCCTGGTGCTGGATGCCAACCGCGGCAGCGGTGCCTCGGCCCTGGCCAATTCGGTGGTGCCCGTGGGTGGCGCCGAGCAGCCGCTCGACACGCCCAGCGCGGTGCAGTCGGGCATCAAGATCAATCGTCCGTTCACGGTGGCGCGCGACACGCTGACCGACCTGGTGCTGGACTTCGACGCGTGCAAGTCGGTGGTGACGCGCGGCAATGGCACCTATGGCCTGAAGCCGGTGGTGACCGCGATCCCGATGACCGTCAGCGGCGAAGTCAACGGCGTGGTGGCCGCGGCCCCGGGTGCGCGCGTCTATGCCGAGCGCAACGGCGTGGTGGTGAAGTCGACCGTGGCGGACGCCAACGGCAGCTTCCGCCTGTCGCCGATCGAGCAAAGCAGCACGGCCGGTCCGGTCGACGTGGTGGTGGTGCCGGGTGCGGCCAACGCCAAGGCGGCGGGCATCGTGCGCGGCGTGCCGGTGGTGGTGGGTACGCCCACGGCGATCTCGACCGCCGCGGCGCCGATGACGCTGCCGGCATCGACCTATCGCCGCGTCTCGGGCGTGGTGGCGCCGGCTTCGGCCGAAGCCACGCTGCGCGCGCTGCAGCTGGTCAACGGCGGCACCTTTGAAATCGCCGCGACCGCGGCGGCCAGCGATACCGGCGCCTACAGCCTGTTTGCGACCGAGCCCGCGCTGCCGGTGGCCGCGCCGGTGATCGGCACCTACCAGGCCGCGCTGCCGATCCCGCTGTCGCCGGATGGCGCCGCGGCAGGCAAGTACAGCATCCAGGCCACCAGCATCACCGGTGCCGTGCAGACGCAGCCCGCGGACGTCAACATCGCGGACGTGCTGCTCAATTTCTCGTTCTGAACCCGGGGGATCGG
The DNA here is from genome assembly GCF_014191175.1 of Cupriavidus alkaliphilus. Lineage (NCBI taxonomy): Bacteria > Pseudomonadati > Pseudomonadota > Betaproteobacteria > Burkholderiales > Burkholderiaceae > Cupriavidus > Cupriavidus alkaliphilus. The sequence goes on from NZ_JACHWE010000009.1 coordinate 173,530, forward strand.
GGAGCGGGCCGGAAGGGGGCATTGCCCTCTTCCGGTTTTTTCATGGGCGCTCGGTTTAGCGACGCCCTCACCCGCCTGGCTCGGATTCCCGCTAGACTGCCAGTCTCGCGATTCGGGAGACCGCGCCATGCCAGCACGCCCCGCGGCGAAGGCCGCATCCACGCCTGCCGCACCCGCTGCGGCCGCATCCAGGACCAAATCGGGCACGCCATCGCGCAAGGCCGCCACGGCGGCCGGGCTGGTGCGCGTCGGTATCGGCGGCTGGAATTACGCGCCGTGGCGCGACAACTTCTATCCCGCCAAACTGCCGCAGGCGCGCGAACTGGCCTACGCCAGCCGGCACCTCAGCGCGATCGAAATCAACAGCACGTATCACGGCACGCAGAAGCGCACGTCGTTTGCCAAATGGCGCGACGAGACCCCCGATGACTTTGTCTTTGCGGTAAAGGCCTCGCGTTTTGCCACCAATCGCCGCGTGCTGGCGGAGTCCGGCGAGTCGATCGCGCGCTTTATCGACAGCGGCATTGCCGAGCTGGGCCGCAAGCTGGGGCCGGTGGTGTGGCAGTTCGCGCCCACCAAGCAGTTCGATGCGGACGACTTCGAGGCCTTCCTGCAATTGCTGCCGGCATCCGTGGAAGGCGTGACGCTGCGCCACGTGCTGGAGGTGCGCCACGACAGCTTCCGCTCGCCCGATTACCTGAAGCTCGCCCGGAAATACAAGGCCGCCACGGTCTTTACGGATTCGCCCAGGTTTCCGTCGATGGCGGACCTGACCGCCGATTTTGTCTACGCGCGGCTGATGGAAAGCAGCGAGAAGCTGAAGACCGGCTATGGTCCGAAGGCGCTCGACCAATGGGCCGCACGCGCGCGGTCGTGGGCGCAGGGCGCGCAGCCGGAAGACCTGCCGATGCTCGAAGACCGCCAGCCGGCGGCACGCAAGCGCGAGGTCTTTCTCTTTTTCATCAACGGTGCCAAGGAACGCGCGCCGGCCGCCGCGCAGGCGTTGCTGGAGCGGCTGGGCTGGACGCCGCCCGCCGCTGCGGATGCCTGACGCCGGATCGCTATAATCCCGCATGAACTCGACCCCTGTGCAAGCACACCCGCAGCCGCAAGCCGGCGCCGCTTTCTCCACCCTGCCCTTGTCGCCCGCCATGCTCGCCACGCTGGCGCAGCTCGGCTATGACGAAATGACGCCGATCCAGGCGGCCAGCCTGCCGATCACATTGGCGGGGCATGACCTGGTGGCGCAGGCCAAGACCGGCAGCGGCAAGACCGCGGCGTTCGGGCTGGCGCTGCTGCACCGGCTCGATCCGCGCCGCTTCGACGTGCAGGCCATGGTGCTGTGTCCCACGCGCGAGCTGGCCGACCAGGTCACGCAGGAAATCCGCCGCCTGGCGCGCGCCGAAGAGAACGTCAAGGTGCTGACGCTGTGCGGCGGCTCGCCGATGCGCCCGCAGGTCGACAGCCTGATCCACGGTGCGCATATCGTGGTCGGCACGCCGGGCCGCATCCTGGACCACCTCGACCGCGGCAGCCTGGACCTGTCCGCCATCAATACGCTGGTGCTGGACGAGGCCGACCGCATGCTCGACATGGGTTTCTTCGACGATATCGCCTATGTGGTCAGCCGGTGCCCGAAGGAGCGCCAGACGCTGCTGTTTTCCGCGACCTACCCGCCCGGCATCGACAAGCTCAGCCACCGCTTCCTGCGCAATCCGCAGTCGCTCAAGCTGGAGGCCACGCATGACAACAGCACCATCCGCCAGCGCTTCTACGAAGTGGAAGAGAGCGAGCGCCTGAACGCCGTGGGGCGGCTGCTGGACCACTTCCGCCCGGCCAGCACGCTGGCCTTCTGCAATACCAAGGCGCGCTGCCGCGAACTGGTGGAGCTGCTGCGCGCGCAGGGCTACCAGGCGCTGGCGCTGCATGGCGAACTGGAGCAGCGCGAGCGCGACCAGGTGCTGGTGCAGTTTGCCAACCGCAGCTGCTCGGTGCTGGTGGCCACCGACGTGGCCGCGCGCGGGCTCGATATCGCCCAGCTCGAGGCGGTGATCAATGTCGAGATCACGCCCGATCCGGAAGTGCATGTGCACCGCATCGGCCGCACCGGCCGTGCCGACCAGGAGGGCTGGGCCTTCAGCCTGGTGAGCATGGACGAGATGGGGCGCGTGGGCAACCTGGAGCAGCACCACGGCGGCGAATTCGAATGGCATCCGCTGGCCGAGCTGACCCCCGCCAGCGCCGAGCGCCTGCTGCCGCCGATGGTGACGCTGCAGATGCTGGGCGGCCGCAAGGAGAAGATCCGTCCCGGCGACATCCTGGGCGCGCTGACCGGCGAGGCGGGCTTTGCCAAGGAGCAGATCGGCAAGATCAACGTGCTGGAAATGTCGACCTATATCGCCGTGGAACGCAGCATCGGGCGCGAGGCGGTGAAGCGGCTCAACGCCGGCAAGGTCAAGGGCAAGAAGGTGAAGGTGCGGATGCTGACCGAGTAGTTGGGGTGTCGCCAGCAGTGCGAGCGTCACACCCTTGCTTACAAAGATTAGCGTAAGTCACCCTGTAAGCCCGCGCATTCCTTTGCTACTCTGGTTCCATTGGCAGCAAGCCAGGTAGCGCCAGCCGCATGTTTTCTCGACGGAAAAGGAGTTGGTGATGAAAACCGCACGCCAGGTTCTGGAGTCCAAGCCGAGTCAGGCCATCTACAGCATTCCCCCCACGGCGTCCGTCTACGCCGCGCTGCAGCTGATGGCCGAGAAAGGCATCGGTGCGCTGCTGGTCATCGAGCATGGCGAGATCAAGGGCATCCTCAGCGAGCGCGACTACGCGCGCAAGGTGATCCTGATGCAGCGCACCTCGCGCGAGACGCTGGTGCGCGACATCATGACCAATGCGGTCATCTACGTCAGCGCCAACCAGACCACCGACGAATGCATGGCGCTGATGACCCGGCACCGGCTGCGCCACCTGCCGGTGATGCAGGGCGACGAGCTGATCGGCATGCTGTCGATCGGCGACCTGGTCAAGGACATCATCTCGGAACAGCAGTTCATCATCGAGCAGCTGGAGCATTACATCACCGGCGGCGGTCGCTAGCCCTTTGTCGCCCGCAGCAGGCCGTCTCGCGCGCGGACGGCTTGCCGCCTTCCTTCGGCTTCCCGAGAGACGAGGCAGCTGCTTCGCGCGCGTCCTGACAGGCCCGCCGACCCCCACCGCAAGCACGATATCCGCTGGCCGCATATAATTATGCGTTCGCTGAATTAGGCCATCCGCCCCGGCGTCACGCCTCCCTCGCGCGGTTCCCGGCCGAGATTCCCCGCATTTGACGTTGCTTTCGCCGCACATGGCTGCGGCTTGTGCTTGCCCATGTCTTCGCCCGCTTCCGCCGCACCCGCAGTTTCGCCTGGCTCCGCCAATACCAACGCCCTGCCCGTCCATGATCACCGCGCCGTCATGCGCGTGATTGGCGGCATCGTGCTGTGCATCCTGCTGGCCGCGCTCGACCAGACCGTGGTGATCCCGGCGGTGCCGGCGATTGCCAATGACCTGAACGGCTTCGGCCACCTGTCGTGGATCGTCACGGCCTACCTGATCGTGTCGACGGTGACGACGCCGTTGTACGGCAAGCTGTCCGACAGCTTCGGCCGGCGGCGCCTGCTGATGGTGGCGATCACGCTGTTTATCGGTGCCTCGGTGGCGTGCGCGCTGGCGCAGACGCTGGGCCAGCTGATCCTGTTCCGCGCGCTGCAGGGCGTGGGCGGCGGCGGGCTGATGTCGCTGGCGCAGGCCGCCATTGCCGACGTGGTGGCGCCGCGCCAGCGCGGGCGCTACCAGGGCTACCTGGCCACGGTATGGGCGGTGGCGTCGGTCGCCGGGCCGCTGGTGGGCGGCTGGGTCTCTGACCACATGTCGTGGCGCTGGCTGTTCTGGGTCAACGTGCCGCTGGGGCTGCTGGCGATGTTCATGTGCTACCGCGGCCTGGCCATGCTGCCCGCGCGCGGCGAGCGCGCGCGCGTGGACTGGCTGGGCGCGCTGCTGCTCGCGGTGGCCATCGTCGCCTTCCTGCTGGCGATGAGCTGGGGCGGCGATATCTATGACTGGCTCTCGCCCGAGCTGGGCGCCCTGCTGCTGGCCGCGGTCGCGGCCGTGCTGCTGCTGACCTGGCAGGAACGCCGCGCGGCCGACCCGATGCTGCCGCCGCGCCTGTTCGCCAACCGGTCCTATGTGCTGGGCGTGGCCGCGTCGGCGCTGGCCGCGCTCGACATCTTCCTGTGCATCTTCGCCCTGCCCCTGCACTTCCAGCTGGTGCGCGGCGCCGATGCGTCGACCTCCGGCCTGCTGGTGATGCCGTTCCTGCTGGCGACGGTGGCGGGCAACTTCATCGTGGCGTGGCTGGCGCCGCGCGTGGGCCGCATGCGCGGCATCCTCACCGCGGGCTATATCGCTGGCGCGCTGGGCCTGATCGTGCTGGCGCTGGTGACCCCGGCCGTGCCGCTGGCGGTGGTGCTGGCGGCGATGACGCTGGCCGGCGTGGGCCTGGGCATCACCATGGTGGCGACGCTGATGAGCGTGCAGAACGCGCTGGAGCGCCGCGATACCGGTGCCGGCACCGGCGCGCTGCTGGTGCTGCGCTCGCTCGGCAGCGCGCTGGGCGGCGCCCTGGCCGGCACGCTGCTGACGCTGGAATTCCGCCAGGCGCTGACGGCCTCGGGGGTCACGCAGGCGCTGGACCTGGGCGCGCTGCGCCATGGCAGCGAGGCCTTCGCGCAGCTGTCGCCTTCGGTGCGCGCCGTGCTGGCCGGCGGCGTGGAGTCCGGCTTCCACCTGATCTTTGCGGTGGGCGCCGCGGCGGCGGTGTTGGCGCTGCTGATCGTGCGCCGCATGCCGGACGTGGAGCTGCGCAGCAGCGTCACCGAGCACGCCGCCACGCTGGCGATGGACTGACCGGAGGGAAAGCGGGCCGCATCCGGCCGGCCGCCATCGGCGTAAACTACGCGTACCCGAACCAGCGAGCCGACCACCGGAGCCCCGTCGCCATGAGCCGTCGCCCCCTGCCTTTCCGCCAGTCCGTTCCCCTGGCTGCCACCCTCACCCTGGCAGCCGCCAGCGCGGCCCTGCTGCCGGCACCGCTGCGCGCAGCCGACAAGCCTGCCACGCCCGTCGCCGCTGGCACCTGTCCGGCATCGCTCAATTTCACCTTCCCGCGCCTGCAGGACGATGCCCCGCAGAACCTTTGCCAGTACGCGGGCAAGGTGGTGCTGGTGGTCAATACCGCGAGCTATTGCGGTTTCACGCCGCAGTACGAAGGGCTCGAGGCGCTGTACGCGAAGTACAACGCGCGGGGGCTGGTGGTGCTGGGCTTCCCGTCCAACGACTTCTCGCAGGAGCCGGGCTCGCAGAAAGAGATCGCGGATTTCTGCTACAACACCTACGGCGTCAAGTTCCCGATGCTGGGCAAATCGCATGTGCGCGGCAGCGAGGCCAACCCGATGTACGCGCTGCTGGCCAAGCAGACCGGCACCGCGCCGAAATGGAACTTCTACAAATACCTCATCGGCCGCGACGGCAAGGTGGTGGCCAGCTACGGCAGCCGCACCGCGCCGGACGACAAGGAACTGGTGGCGAGGATCGAATCGCTGCTCGCCGCGCCGCGCTGAGCAGCGATCCGTCGTGGGGCCGGGCTTAGTCGCGCACCAGCCCTTCGGCTCGCATCGCTTCCTGCACGGCGGGCCGCGCGCCCACGCGCGACAGGTATTGCTGCAGCGCCGGGTAGTCGTTCAGCGGCAGCTTGAGGATGCGCGCCCAGCCGACGATGGTGAAGCAGTACGCGTCGGCCACCGTGAAGATGTCGCCGGTCAGGTACTGGCGGGTTTGCAGGTGCTGGTCGAGTTCGGCAAAGCGGCGCTGCAGCCTGGCCTTGCACTCGTCCTGGGTGCTTTGCGCGGTTTCCTTGTGCCACAGCCAGGGGCTGAACACCTTGTGCAATTCGGTCGAGACCAGCGTGATCCAGCCCGTCGCTTCGAGGCGCTCGCGGGTGCCGGCCGCGGGCAGCAGCTTGCGTTCGGGAACGAGGTCGGCGATGTACTGCAGCAGCGACGCCACCTCGGTGTGGCGCGAGCCGTCGTCCAGCTGCAGCAGCGGCACGTAGCCACGCGGGTTGATGGTGTAGTAGTCGTCGCTGTCGTTCTCGGGCACGGCCAGCTTGTGGGTGTGCAGGTCGACCCTGGCCAGCGTGACCGGCAGGCCGGCTTCGCGCAGGGCGATATGGACGGCCATCGAGCAGACGCCCGGAGTGTAGTAGAGCTTCATCGCGATCCTGTGGTGGTTGCCTGGCCGCCACGCCATGCGGCGGCCGTGCAGGCAGTCTAGGATCGGGCCCCTTATGCAGCAATGCGCGTCCTTGCGGACGCGCATTGCAGATCTGCACAGGACGATGGCTGTCCCGGCTTACTCGACTTCGCGGAACAGGCGGCCCCAGCCCCGCAGTTCGCGCGTATCCACGCCGCACAGGCGCAGCGACTTCCACACCACCGTGGAGATCGTGTCGTACAGCGGGATGCCGGTTTCCGCTTCCAGTTCTTCGGCCAGGTGCGCGGCGCGCAGGTTGGTGCAGAACGTGGTGATGGCCTGCGGCTGGTGCTGCGCCAGGCCGCGCACCATCTCGCGGATGGTGTCTTCCTCGACTTCGGCGAAGCTGTAGTTCACGTGCAGGTCCAGGTGGCTCTCGGCCACGCAATGAAAGCCGCTGCGCTCATAGTTGGCGATGATGCGCTGCTGCACGTCGTCCAGGTACGGTGTGGCCAGGCCGAAGTTGCGCGCGCCGGTCTTTTCCAGGATCTCGTTGAGCGCCAGCACCGAGGTGGTGGCCGGGATGCCGGTGGCTTCGGTGATCTGTTTGCACAGCGCTTCGTCCTTGTCGAAGCCGAGCCAGCCGGAAGAGGTGCCGTTCCAGGCGATGACATCGACGCGCGCGTCGGCCAGCAGGCTGGCCGCGGCCAGGATCTTGTCGAGGTTGAACTGGCCCAGGGCCTGGTCGCGCAGCGAGATCTCGGTAACGGTGAAGCGCGAGAAATGGGCGCTGACATTGGGCAGGCCGGCCACCATCGCGCTGGTGATGGGTTCGAGCGCGGTGTTGGAAGACGGCGTCAGCATGCCGAGTCGGATTTGCTTGGTCATTGTGGTTCTGTCTCAGGAGTGAGTGCGGGCGCCGGGACGTTGCCGGCGCCTGTCGCGGGTTTGTTGGTCTTGCAGAGCTCGGTGATCCGGCGGGTCTTCAGACCGGGATCTTAGTCTCGTAGTCGATCGCGGTGGAAGCCAGCAGCAGGCCCACGCCGGCCGCGGCGAAGAACATCAGCGCCAGGAAGTACGAGCCGGTGAACTGCACGATCATGCCGACGATGATCGGCACCGAGATGCCGCCGATATTGCCGCCCAGGTTCATCACGCCGCCCAGGAAGCCGACCTTGTTGCGCGTGCCCAGCATCGACGGCACGCACCAGAACAGGCCGCACCAGCGCAGGAAGAACAGCGTGGAAGACAGCAGCACGACCACCACCACCGGGTCGGTGACGTAGGCCACCGAGAAGATCGACGCCGTCGCCACCACCGCGGCGATGCCGAACAGCGTGCGCATCACCACGTTGGGCCGGCCGCCGGCTTCCTTCCATTTGTCGGCGATCCAGCCACCGATCAGTTCGCCGACGAAGCCGCTGAAGAAGATGATGAAGCTGGCGCCGCCCATCTGCTTGATGTCGAAGCCGTGCACCTTGTTCAGGTAGTTGGGCATCCAGGTCAGCAGGCCGTAGAACACGGTGTTGAAGCACATCCAGCCGATCGCCATGCACCACACCGAGCGGTACTTGAAGAAGTCGAGCGAGCGGCCCGACAGGTTGGCCGGCTCGGCGCGGTGCTCGTTGGCCAGGGCTTCCTCGATGTAGCGGGCTTCCAGTTCATTGACGCCGCGGTGCTCGCGCGGGGAGTTGCGCACGTAGTACCAGGCCAGCACGCCGGCCAGCACCGTGCCGACGCCGGCGACGATAAAGGCCAGGCGCCACGAGCCGAGCGAGGCGATCAGCCACGTGATGATGATCGCGCCCAGTGCCGCGCCCAGCGGCGCTCCGCCGTCGAGCAGGGTGGCGCCGCGGCCGCGCTCGTTCTGCGTCATCCAGATCGCATTGAGCTTGCCCCCGGCCGGGTAGATCGGCGCCTCCGCCGCGCCCAGCCCCAGCCGGGTCAGCAGCAGCGATGTGGCGTTGGTGGTGAAGGCCGCCACGGCCTGGGCAATGCCCCAGAACACGGTGGCGCACGCAATCACGATGCGCGGCTTGTACTTGTCGGCCAGCATGCCGCCCGGCACCTGCATCAGCGCGTAGGTCCAGAAGAAGGAGCTGAGGATCAGGCCCTGCATGGCGGGGCTGAGGTCGAACTCCTTCGCGATCAGCGGCATGGCCACCGACAGCGAGGCGCGATCGATGTAGTTGATCGCGATGAGAAACAGCATCATCAAAAAAATCTTCCAGCGCACCGAGGTTTTGGCCTCGGTCATCGCTGTTGCCCGCGTTGTCGTCTGCATGACGGCGTCTCCTGTTTTCGTCCTTTGGTTGAGGCAGTTCTGATGGGGTGTCGCGCAACAGGCCGGAGTATAGGATACGTAATCTGTAATTACAACGCGTGTAAGTTGTTGATTTTACGATGTTGCGGATGCACAGTTTCGGGGTGTGGTAGCCTTGCTGTGGTGCATTTCCCCATTTTGGTGACGTCTGTGACACAAACGCTTTCCCCTTCCGCGCGCTTGCGCACGCTTGGCATGTCGGCCGAAATCGCCGCGCGGCTGCGCACCATGATCGAAGAGGGCGAACTGCCGCCCGGCGCGCGCATCGATGAACGGGCCTTCTGCGAGACCTTCGATGTGTCCAAGACGCCGCTGCGGGAGGCGTTGAAGGTGCTGGTGTCCGAGGGGCTGGTGCTGCACCGGCAGTACATCGGCTACCGCGTGGCGCCGCTGGACCTGGAGGAACTGCGCGCCACCTTCGAAACCCTGCACGGGCTGGAGGCGCTCGCGGGGGAACTGGCGGCGCAGCGTCTGGGCGCGGCGGCGATGGCCAAGCTGGAGCGGCGCCACCAGGCCATGATCGACGCCCATGCCGCTGGCCGGCGCACCGACTATTTCCGCATCAACCAGGAGATCCACCAGCTCATCATCGACGGTGCCGCCAACCCGGTGCTGGCCAGCGTCTACGCCTCGCTGATGAGCAAGGTGCACCGCGCCCGCGGCGCCGCCAATGCCGATACCCTGCGCTGGCAGGAGTCGCACGAGGAACACGAGGCCATCATGGCCGCGCTGCGCGAACCCGGCCGGCCGCGGCTGGCCCAGGTGCTGCGCAGCCATTCCGAGAACACCGCCCGGGAAGTGCTGACCGTGGTGGCGCAAACGCTGGCCGAGGGCCACGCGCGCAACGGCGCGCTCAAGCAATCCGCCTGAACCCCCTTCCAAGAACACACCACCTCACGACGACGATGAAACTGGTTCGAGTAGGCAATCCCGGCGCGGAGCGCCCTGGCATGATCGATGAGGCAGGCCGCGTGCGCGACCTGTCCGGCGTGATCCCCGATGTCGATGCGGCGCAGCTGGCGCCGGCCGCGCTGAATGCGCTGGCGCAGGTCGACCCGCAGACCCTGCCTGTCATCGAAGGCGCGCGTTTTGGCGTGCCCTGGACCGGACTCGGCAAGATCGTCGCGATTGGCCTGAACTATGCCGACCACGCCGCCGAAGCCGGCATGCCGCTGCCGGCCGAGCCGATCGTGTTCCTGAAGGCCAACAGCTCGCTCAATGGCCCCAACGACGCGGTGATGCTGCCGTTCGGCTCGCACAAGACCGACTGGGAAGTGGAGCTTGGCGTGGTCATCGGCACCACCGCGCGCAACGTCTCGCGCGAACTGGCGCTGGAGCACGTGGCCGGCTACTGCGTGGTCAACGATGTCTCGGAGCGCGAGTTCCAGATCGAGCGCGGCGGCACCTGGGACAAGGGCAAGGGCTGCGACACCTTCTGCCCGGCCGGCCCGTGGCTGGTAACGCGCGACGAAGTGGCGGATCCGCAGGCGCTGGGGCTGTGGCTGGAGGTCAACGGCGAGCGCGTGCAGCAGGGCACCACCGCCACCATGGTGTTCGACGTAGCGACGCTGGTGAGCTATGTCAGCCGCTTCATGACGCTGCTGCCGGGCGACCTGATCGCGACCGGCACGCCGCCCGGCGTCGGCATGGGCTGCAAGCCGCCGCGCTTCCTGAAGGCCGGCGACACCATGCGCCTGGGCGTGGACGGGCTGGGCGAGCAATCGCAGCGGGTCGTGGCCTACGGCGAGCGGTGACGCGGCCGCCGGAAGGGTTCCCCATCGATACGCTTTCATACAAAGCGTTTGGTTTTCACACAAAGCGTACGATTAGGGCAACAGTTCCGGCGCACAAAGCGGCCCGATTACATGGTTTTACAGGAAATCCGGGGCCTGACGTTTCGCTCGCCTTTTCTGCGTGAAATACTGGTTATACAGGTTTCGCCAGAGAGCAAAACGTCATGTCCGAGCACGCCCCCGAAATCGAGTCTTACCTCGGCGCCACTCTTCAGTCCCCCGCCTCATCGCTGAAGCACCGATACTGCGCGCTGGCCGATACCCTCGACAGCCGCGCCGAACTCGAAGCCATCCGGCGCAATATCCACCAGCATCCCGAACTTGCCTTTGAAGAGGTCCGCACCGCCGGCCTGGTCGCCACCTTGCTCGAAGGGTGGGGCTACACGGTCACGCGCGGCGTGGGCGGCACCGGAGTGGTGGGTACGCTGCGCTGTGGCGAGAGCGGCCATAGCGTGGGCATCCGCGCCGACATGGACGCCTTGCCGATCCATGAGCGCACCGCGCTGCCGTACGCCAGCGCCAATGCCGGCCGCATGCACGCGTGCGGCCATGACGGCCATACCGCGATCCTGCTCGGCGCGGCCCGGCAACTGGCGCGCACGCGCAATTTCAACGGCACCGTGCACCTGATCTTCCAGCCGGCCGAGGAAGTCGGCGCCGGCGGCGGCGCCGAGCGCATGCTGGCCGACGGGCTGTTCGAGCGCTTTCCGTGCGATGCCATCTTCGGCCTGCATAACCATCCGGGCGTGGAGCAGGGCACATTCCTGTTCCGCGCGGGCCCGTTCATGGCCGCGTGCGACACCGTCACCATCACCATCCGCGGCAAGGGCGGCCACGCCGCGCGGCCGCACCAGTCGGTCGACCCGATCCTGGTGGCGGGCAGCCTGGTGATGGCGCTGCAGTCGGTGGTGTCGCGCTATATCGACCCGAACGAAACCGCGGTGGTCACGATCGGCACGCTGCACGCCGGCCACGCGCCCAATGTGATCCCCGACCACGCGCGCATGGAGCTCAGCGTGCGCTCGTTCAGCCCCGAAGTGCGCGCCGCGCTGGAACACCGCATCCGCCAGCTCGCCACGGCGCACGCCGAAGGCTATGGCGCGGTGGCCGAGATCGATTACGTGCGCGGCTACCCGGTGCTGGTCAACAGCGAGCGCGAGACCGAGTTCGCGCGCCAGGTGGCCGAGGAACTGGTCGGCGGCGGCAAGGTGGTGGACCAAGCCGCGCGCATCGCCGGCAGCGAGGACTTTGCCTACTTCCTGCAGCAGCGTCCCGGCTGCTTCGTGCGCCTGGGCAACGGCGCCAACCAGCCGCTGCTGCACAACGCCGGCTATGACTTCAACGACGACAACCTGACCGTGGGCGCCGCTTACTGGACGCGGCTGGTGGAGCGCTACCTGGGCAACTGAGCACGGCTGCCGCCTCGCGCCCGCATTGCCCTAGCGGAAGAACGCGCTCGGCGGCACGCCGAACTGCCGCCGGAACATGGTGGCGAACGCGCTCGGGCTGTCATAGCCCAGGTCCAGCGCCACATCCACCACCTTGCTGCCGGCCGCCAGTTTTTCCAGCGCGGCCAGCAGGCGCGCCTGCTGGCGCCATTGGCCGAAGGTCATGCCGGTTTCGCGCGCAAAGCGGCGCTGGATGGTCTTGGGATCCAGCCCCAGCCGCGCGCCCCAGTCCGCCAGCGTCAGCGCGGTGTCGGGCGCGCCGGCGATGGCGTCGCAGATCTGCCGCAGGCTGGCATCGGCCGGGCGCGGCAGGTGCAGCGGCAGCGACGGCACCAGCATCACTTCATCGAGCAGCAGCCGCATCAGCCGCGCGTCGCGCGTGTCGGGCGCGTACGGCAGCGCGATCTCCACCGCGGCCAGGATCAGCTCGCGCAGCAGCGCCGAGATGCCCAGCACGGTGCAGCGCTGCGGCAGATCCGGCGCGGCATCGGGGCGGATATAGGCGGTGCGCATCTGCACCCGGCCCACCATGCGGATCCAGTGCGTGGTTCCGCCCGGCATCCACATGCCGCGCGTGGGCGGCACGATCCACTGGCCATCGGCGGTGGCCACCACCATCACCCCGTGCACCGCGTGGATCAGTTGCGCATGGGGGTGCTGGTGCGGCTGGGTGACGTGACCCGGCAGGTAGTCGGCGGCCATCGCGGTGACCGGCAGCGGGCTGCGGTCGAAGCGGAAATAGGGCGGCGGATCGCCGTAGGTATCGCCCAGCGCCAGCGTCTCGGGCGTGGGATCGGGCAGTGCCTGACCGGTCCGACGGCCGGCGGGCGCCGCGGCGGAAAGAGGGCGGGGGGCGCGCGCCATGTCCTTTTCTCCAAGGTTGCGGACCTATTCTCGCAGGACAGGCGTGGGCGCGCCAGCTAGCATCGGTGCTCAGATCCTTTCCCGGCCGGCGCCCCCGCTGGCCGCTTTCCGTTTGTCGAGAGCCGCCAATGAGCACAACCATCGACTCCGCGCCGGCTGGCGCAGCCCCCGCGACCCCATCCCTGGCCCCGTCCCCGCAGTCGGAACGCACCGGTTTCCGCGTGCTGTCGGCCATCAGCTTCGCCCACTTCCTCAACGACATGATCCAGTCGCTGATCCTGGCGATCTATCCGATGCTGAAGGGCGGCTTCAACCTGAGCTTCACCCAGATCGGGCTGCTGACCATGACCTACCAGATCACCGCGTCGCTGCTGCAGCCGGTGGTGGGCCTGTACACCGACAAGCATCCCAAGCCGCATTCGCTGGCGGTTGCGATGGCCTTTACGCTGGCCGGCCTGCTGTTGCTGTCGGTCGCGCCTACCTATGGCGTGCTGCTGGTGGCCGCGGCGCTGGTCGGCACCGGCTCGTCGATCTTCCACCCGGAGTCGTCGCGCGTGGCGCGCATGGCGTCGGGCGGCCAGCACGGGCTGGCACAGTCGATCTTCCAGGTGGGCGGCAACGGCGGCAGCGCCATGGGCCCGCTGCTGGCCGCGCTGATCGTGCACCAGCAGGCAAGCCTGGCGTGGTTCTCGCTGGCGGCGCTGGTGGGCATCGTGGTGCTGTGGCGCATCGGCGGCTGGTACGCGCGCCAGCTGGCGCAGGGCGCGCGCAAGCGCAAGGTGGCCGGCGCCACGGCCAGGCCGGTGGCCACGCGCGTGGTGGTGCGGGCCATGGTGGTGCTGATGGTGCTGGTGTTCTCCAAGTACTTCTACATGGCCAGCCTGACCTCGTACTACACCTTCTACCTGATGGAGCGTTTTTCGCTGGCGCGCCAGGACGCGCAGCTGCACCTGTTCCTGTTCCTGTTCGCGGTCGCCGCCGGCACCATCCTGGGCGGCCCGATCGGCGACCGCATCGGCCGCAAGCGCGTGATCTGGGCCTCGATCCTGGGCGTGGCGCCGTTTACGCTGCTGCTGCCGCACGTGGGCCTGTTCTGGACCACGGTGCTGACCTTCATCATCGGCTTTATCCTGGCCTCGGCGTTCTCGGCGATCCTGGTGTTCGCGCAGGAACTGATTCCCGGCAAGGTCGGCATGGTCTCGGGCCTGTTCTTCGGCTTTGCCTTCGGCATGGGCGGCATCGGCGCCGCGGTGCTGGGCGGCATGGCCGATACGCACGGCATCCGCGCGGTGTACGAGTACTGCGCCTACCTGCCGCTGCTGGGCTTGCTGACGGTGTTCCTGCCGGATCTGCGCGAGGGCCCGCAGCGCGCCTGAAGCACGTCTCAGTCGCCTGGCTTGCCTTCGCCGCCATCGCCGCCATCGCCGCCATCACCCGCTGGCGGCTCGAACGCGCGCAGCCAGCGGCGCAGCAACGCGGCCAGCTGCGCGCGCTCGGTCGCGGTCAAGCCTTCCAGCAGGCGGTGCTCGTTGGCCACGTGCAGCTCCACCGCGTGGTCGACGCGCTCGCGGCCGGCGTCGGTCAGCGCCACCAGCAGCCCGCGCCGGTCCTCCGGGTTGGGCTCGCGCCGCACCAGCCCGGCCCGCTCCAGGTGGTCGAGCCGGTTGGTCATGGTGCCCGAGGTGATCATCAGCGAGCCGATCAGCGCGCCCGGCGACAGCGCATAGGGCGGCCCGGCGCGCCGCAGCGTCGCGAGCACGTCGAATTCCCATGGCTGCAGCCCGGTTGCGCCCAGCGCGGCCTCGATGGCCCGGCCGGTATGGCGGTTGAGCCGGCCTAGCCGCCCAAGGATGCCCATCGGCGAGGCATCGAGATCGGGGCGTTCGCGCGCCCATTGGGCGAGGATGCCGTCGACATGGTCGGGGGTGTCTTCGGATTTGCGGCGGGCGGTCATCAGGGCAGGGCGGGCAGAACTAAGCGGATCGAAGTATCTTGACATCAATCAATCGCCTTCGTAAAGTGAATTATCTTGACGTCAAGAATATCGACATGAAGGCGAATGGAACTTCCACTTCCGGCGCAGTCGGTCCGAGCCTGAAGGACATCCTGCTGACCGGCCTGGCCCCCGCGATCTGGGGCACCACCTACCTCGTCACCAGCCAGTGGCTTCCGCCCGGGCAGCCCTTGCTTTCCGGCGTGATCCGGGCGCTGCCGGCCGGCCTGGCGATGCTTGCCTTCGGCAGGCAGTTGCCGCGGGGCGGCTGGTGGTGGCGCGCGGCGGTGCTGGGCGTGCTCAATATCGGCTTCTTCCAGGCGATGCTGTTTATCGCCGCCTACCGCCTGCCGGGCGGCGTGGCGGCCACGGTCGGCGCGATCCAGCCGCTGATCGTGGTGGTGCTGGCATGGGCCTGGCTGGGCGCGCGACCGCGTCCGGCCGCCTGGATGGCCGGCGCGGGCGGGCTGCTGGGCGTGGCGCTGCTGGTGCTCGGACCGGCCGCGCGGCTGGATGCCGTCGGGGTGGCGGCGGCGGCCGCGGGGGCGGTGTCGATGGCGGTGGGCACGGTGCTGACGCGCCACTGGCAGCCGCCGGTCTCGCCGCTGGTGCTGACGGCATGGCAGTTGTGCGCGGGCGGGCTGTTCCTGCTGCCGTTCGCGCTGGTGCTGGAGCCGCTGCCTGGGCATTTCACGCTGGCCAACTGGCTCGGCTACGCGTGGCTCAGCATTGTCGGCGCCGGCTTCAGCTACGCGCTGTGGTTCCGCGGGGTGGGGCGCATGCCGTCGGCCGCGGTGGCCGCGCTGGGCTTGCTCAGTCCGGTCAGTGCCACGGTGCTCGGCTTCCTGGTGCTGGGGCAGGCACTGACGGCGGTGCAGGCGGCGGGCGCGCTGCTGGTGCTGGGCAGCGTGTGGCTTGGCCAGCGCGCGGCCGCGCCCGCCACGGTGGCGCGTGCGCAGGCGGCCTGATGTCATCCGCGAAGGGTGCTGCTGCCGGGCGGAATTTTGCGGCATCATGGCGGGCACTCAAGTCAGACGTGCCCGTTCCCGCCGACGATGCCAGCCGCCCCAGACCCTTCCGCCGTCCCCGCCACGCCGCCCTGCGAGCGCTGCCTGGCGCTGGCCGACGACCCGCGCCGGCGCGAGCCGCCGGCCTGCCTGGCGCTGCGCGGCACGGCCCCGGTAGTCACCCAGAGCGCGGCCGGGGTGCCGTACAGCATGCTGTCGTTCTGCTGCCGCGACTGCGGCACGGGCTGGCGGCTCTACGACCGCGCCAACGAGCTCTTTGTCTCGTGGGTGCCGGAGCGGCCGCTGGAGCGCTGAGCACGCCGCATGATCGGCTAAGATAGCGGCTGTTCCGCGCCGCGCCGGCCCATTGCCGCCGCGCGGCCGCTTCCGTCGAATCTCTCCCGCTTTCCCATCATGGCCATTCCCTTCCGCTCGTCGCTGCTGGCCGCAGCGTGCGCCTTCAGTGCCGCCGCTCTGGCCCCCGCCACGGTCGCCGCGGCCGACGCCTATCCCAGCCGCCCGATCCGCCTGATCGTCGCCTATCCCACCGGCGGCATCAGCGATACCGTCGCGCGTGCGCTCGGCGAGCGCCTGTCGGCGCAGATGGGTACCTCGGTGGTGGTCGAGAACAAGGCCGGCGCGGGCGGCAGCATCGGCATCGATGCGGTGGCCAAGGCCGCGCCGGACGGCTACACCCTTGGCTTCGCCGCGACCAGTCCGCTGACGCTGAATCCGCATGTGGGACGCGTCAACTACGATCCGCAGAAGGATGTGGCGCCGGTGATGAGCGTCATGTATTCGCCGGTGCTGGTGGTCGCGACTTCCGCGTTCACCGGCAAGAGCTTTGCCGACGTGGTCGGCCAGGCCAGTGCCAAGCCTGGCTCGGTACGCTGGGCCACCTCGGGCCTGGGCACCGTCGGCCATGTGGTGCTGGAACAGATCAAGCAGAAGTCGAAGTCCGACATCGTGCTGATCCCGTACAAGGGCGCGGGCCAGCAGATGAACGATGCGCTCGGCGGCCAGTTCGAGGTGATGAGCACCAACGCCAGCCCGGTGCTGAGCCAGCATATGCAGGCCGGCCGCCTGCGCGCGCTGGCGGTGGGCGCGCCGAAGCGCCTGGAAAGCCTGCCCGCCGTGCCGACGCTGGCCGAGCTGGGCTACCCCAAGGCCAACCTGACCTCCACCTTCGGCGTGTTCGCGCCGGGCAAGACGCCCGCGGCCATCATCAACCGCCTGAACGCCGAGCTGAACAAGGCGCTGGCCGAGCCGGAAGTGCATGAGCGCCTGCTCAAGGGCGGCGAAGTGCCGACCGGCGGTACGCCGGCGCAGTTTGCCAAGGCCATCCGCGAAGAGTCCGCGGAGAACGCCCGCATCGTCAGGGAAGCCGGCATCAAGGCTGACTGAAGCACCAGCCGGGCGCCGGCAGCGCGGCCGCGCTAGGCCGCATCGAGCCGGCTCCCCAGCCCGTACACCGACGACAGCCGCACGCCGTTGTGCGGCCACAGCGCCAGCTTGGTGCGCACGCGCGACAAGTGGCTGTCCACGGTGCGCGAGGCCGCGTCCATGTGATAGCGCCAGACCTGGTCGACCATGGTCTGGCGCAGCACCAGCGAACCCAGGTTGCGGAACAGCAGCACCGCCAGGTCGAATTCCTTCGGGGCCAGCAGCACCGGCTTGCCCTGCACCCACACCTGCCGCTCGGCGGTGGCAAAGCGGAACGGCCCGTGTTCCAGGTCGCAGTCGGCGCTGGCCGGCCGCGCGCGGCGCAGCAGCGCCAGCACGCGCGCGGCCAGTTCCGCGCTGCGCAGCGGCTTGGGTACGTAGCTGTCCGCGCCCTGCGCCAGGCAGGCCGCGACAAAGCCTTCTTCGTTCGAGGCTCCGGTCAGCATCACCGGCATCTCGTTGCCCAAGGTGCGGCGCACCCACGCCAGCACTTCCAGCGCCGGCAAGCCCGGCGTATCGCAATCCAGCATCAGCAGGTCGAACGACCTGCCGCGCAGCGCGCCGATCAGTGCGCGCCCGCTGAGGTAGCGCGTGCATTGGTGGCCGTTCAGGCGCAGAGTCTGTTCGATGCTGACGGCGAGGGTGGGGTCCGCCTGCAGCGCGGCGATCTTCACGGACGTGGCTCCTGTGCGCGGACGCACCGCAGTGCGCCGCCGGGGTGGACACAGCTCGACAAACAGATTGCGTGGGCACGGGTCGGCCCGCAGCGAAGCCCATGGTAGGAGCGGCCCGCTGAGGCGAGAAGTAAAAGATTGTTGAAAGGCGAGATTGAGCGCTTTCCTATTCGGGCGGGCCGCGACACCGGATTAAATGTCCCGCTGATGGCCAGCTACGTCGGAGGCAACATGGGAAAGAAAACGGCATCGCGCATTGCATCGCTCGAGGACGCGCCCGCGGATGCGGCGCTGATCCGCCAGGTCGTCGCCAGCGCGGGATTCGAATGCGTCAGCTTCAGCGAAAGCCGGCGCCTGCTGCTGGCGCTGCGCGACGCCGGCTTCGACCTGCTGCTGCTGGACTGGCAGATGCCGGACCTGTCCGGGCGCGAGGTGCTGGCCTGGGTGCGCACTCACCTGGACCGGCGCATCCCGGTCATGTTCCTGAGCTGCCGCGATGCCGAGCACGATATCGTCAGCGCGCTCGCCGCGGGCGCCGATGACTACATGGTCAAGCCGATCCGCCCGGCCGAGCTGGCCGCGCGCATCGAATGCCTGCTGCGGCGCGCGTATCCCGCGCAGGCATCGCCGCACGCGCCGCTGCGCTTGGGCGAGTACGCCTTCGACTGCGCCTTGCGCCGGGTCACCTGCAACGGGCAGCCGATCGGCCTGACGCCCAAGGAGTTCGACCTCGCCGTGCTGCTGTTCCGCCACGAAGGCCGCATCGTCACGCGCGACCACATCACCGCCGCGGTCTGGGGCCGCGAGATCTCGCCGATGTCGCGCACCATCGATACCCACGTATCGCGCGTGCGCAGCAAGCTGGGGCTGCAGGCCGAGCACGGCATGCGGCTGACCCCGGTCTATACGCATGGCTATCGGCTGGAGCGCGTGGCACACGCCGAGCGGGCCGCGGCATGACGGCGCGTCAGTTGCGCCTTGCGCTGGTTGCCGCGGCGTTGTGCCTGGGTGCCAGCCGTCTGGTGCGACGAAGCTGCGGCGCCGCTGCGGTGCCGGCGCCGGCTGGCGGCAGCAACGTGCGCGACCCGGCCGCCGTGCTGGACATGCTGCTGCATGTGCTGGGCCACGACCTGCGCCAGCCCAACGCGTCGCTGCTGGCGTGGCTGGCGCTGCGCCAGACCCGCTCGCAGGCCGATGCGGCGCTGCTTGAGCAGGTGGGCGGCCATGCGCGCCGCTCGCTGCGCCATATCGACGACCTGAACCGGCTGCTGCGCGAAACCCGGCATGCCTACCGGATGCGGCGGATCGCCATGGAAACCCTGCTCGATGCAGCGCTGGACCGCGTCTGGTCCGAAGCCGGCGAGGCCGGGATCCGGCTGGAACGGCCGGCCGGACGCCTGCCGCGCATCGGCGGCGACGCGGCGATGCTCGCCAGCACGCTGGAATGGCTGCTGGCCGGCGCCATCGGCGCGGCGGCGCATGGCACGGCCTTGCGCACCGCGTGCCGCGGCCATGCCGGTGGCGTGGCGCTGTCGATCGTGTTCCAGCCCGCCGATGACGCGGGCGCCGCGCAACTGGCCCGGCCCGGACCCGCGCTGCTGTGCGCGCAGCGCGTGGTGGCGCGCCATGGCGGGCTGCTGGTGCCGCTGCAGCCGATGCAGGGCGCTGCCGCGCAGGCCGGCTGGTACCTGTGGCTGCGGCGCCAGCCGCGCCCATGAAAAAAGGCACCCGAAGGTGCCTTTTGCCAGGAACTGCTGATCAGGTCCCGATCAGAAGATGTGGCGGATACCCAGCGCAGCGCCGGTCTGGTTGTTGCGGCCCGGCATTTCGGTGGTGGTGCCGCCCGAAACCTTGTTGAAGTCAACCGTGCCGTAAACCTGGGTGCGCTTGGACAGCGAGTACTCGGCCAGCAGCACGCCGGTGTAGCGGCGGCCGTTGTTGTTGTTCACGCCGTTCTTGTTCTCGACGTAGTCGCCGTAGAACACGCCGGTCAGCGCCAGGGCCGGGGTGGCCTGGTAGGTCAGGCCGATGTAGCCGATGGTGTCCTTGCGCGGGTTGCTGGCGGCGCCGGCTGCGACCACGCCCGGTGCCGGAGCGGCAGCCGAGTTGTTCAGGAAGCCGTTGTCGATGACGCCGGTGCGGTCCTTGCCGCCGATGTAACCCACGAACAGCTTGGCCGGGCCAAAGGCGTACTTACCGGCAGCGCCCCACATTTGCTGCTTGTTGCCGTTGATATCGCGGACTTCCTGGTACACGCCGCCGATGCCGAACGGACCGAACGAGTAGGCGGCACGGGTGCCCCAGTACTGGTTCTGGCTCATGCTGCCCGGCTGCTCGCCGAAGCCGTAGCTGGCGCCGACGTCCAGGCCGCCGAACTTGCCGGCGTAGCTGACCACGTTGTTGTTGCGGAACTGGGTCAGGAAGAACGGCCAGGCGTTGTTGGTGTAGTTGCCGATGGTCAGCGGATCGTAGTCGCCGAAGAAGTTAAAGCCTTCGGTGTACTGGCGGCCCAGCTTGATCGTGCCAAAGTCGCCCGACAGGCCGACATACGCCTGACGGCCAAACAGGCTGTTGTTCTGGTTGGCGCGGCCGGTATCCGGGTCAAAGCCGCCTTCCAGCTGGAAGATCGCCTTCAGGTTGTTGCCCAGGGCTTCGCTGCCCTTCAGACCCCAGCGGCTGTTGGTGATGGCGCCGTTGGTCAGTTCCCACGAGTTGTCATTGTTGGCGTTCGCGTTCGTCTGGAAGCGGATGCTCTGATCGACGATACCGTACAGGGTGACGGAGGTTTGTGCGAAAGCCGAACCTGCCAACAGGCTGCCGGCTGCGAGGACGATGGCCGATTTCTTCATGGTGCTCCTTTTCTGTCTTGTACTGTGCCCTTCGCCGGATCACGGCGGGGATAAAGTCTACGTTTCGTGTAAACGCCGCGAAAATTTAACAAAACGTAAGGAACAAGGACACAAAACTCCTTGGAGCCGCGCTTTCAAGCAGGAAATTGGTGCAATTCCGTTGTCTGGCCGCTACAGAATTCTGCATTCCGGGGCTGGGGCAGCGATACAGCACGGCCTGGAAGCCGCGCGCTGGCGCTGTGGCGGGGTCGCACGTGAGGGTGCGAAGGCGGAAGCAGGGAGGGGGCCGGAGCCCCGAAGGCGCAGGGACCCGGCGTTGCCGGGTCCCGTGCTCAGTGCTGCGGGATTTCGATCTTGACCTCGAGCACTTCGAGGTTGTCCTGGCGTTCCAGGCTGACGCGCAGGTCCTGGTCGCCGATCTTGACGTACTTGGAGATCACCGCCACCAGCTCGCGCTGCAGCGCGGGCAGGTAGTCGGCGGGGGCGGAATGGCCGGTGCGCTCATGCGCCAGAATGATCTGCAGCCGCTCCTTGGCGACCGACGCGGATTTCTTCTTCTCTCCCAGCAGGAAGGAAAGGATCGACATGGGGTGAGCCCTCCTTGACCGTTACTTGTTGCCGAAGATGCGCGAGAACAGCCCCGGCTTCTGATAGTCGGTGAAACGCATCGGCTTGTCCTTGCCGAGGAAGCGGTCCACCACGTCGCCATAGGCGTCTGCCACGTCGCTGCCTTCCAGGTGGATGGCGGGCGTGCCCTGGTTGGAGGCGTGCAGCACCGCTTCCGATTCCGGCACCACGCCGATCAGCTTGATGCGCAGGATTTCCTGGATGTCGGTCAGCGACAGCATCTCGCCGCCATGCACGCGCTTGGGGTTGTAGCGGGTGATCAGCAGGTGTTCCTTGATCGGCTCGCCACCCTCGGTGGCGCGCTTGGTCTTGGACGCCAGGATGCCGAGGATGCGGTCCGAATCGCGCACCGACGACACTTCCGGGTTGGTCACGATCAGCGCCTCGTCGGCGAAGTACATGGCCATCAGCGCCCCCGATTCGATGCCGGCGGGCGAGTCGCAGACGATGTATTCGAAGTCCATCTCGATCAGGCCGTTGATCACCTTCTCGACGCCCTCGCGCGTCAGCGCGTCCTTGTCGCGCGTCTGCGAGGCCGGCAGGATGAACAGGTTCTCGCACTTCTTGTCCTTGATCAGCGCCTGGCGCAGGTTGGCTTCGCCCTGCACCACGTTGATCAGGTCATACACCACGCGGCGTTCGCAACCCATGATCAGGTCGAGGTTGCGCAGGCCGACGTCGAAGTCGATCACGGCAGTCTTGTGGCCGCGCAGGGCCAGGCCGGCGGCAAAGCTGGCGCTGGTGGTGGTCTTGCCGACGCCTCCCTTGCCGGAGGTCACAACGATGATTTTTGCCATGGCTCTTTGGTCCAGTAATAAGTTGAAGCTTGCGCTCTCTGCGATTCGGTCCCGAGGGGCGAGCGGTTACTTGAGCCGCAGCGCTTCGAGGATCAGTTTTTCATCGGCCAGGCGCACCTGGGCGGTCTTGCCGTGCACATCGGCCGGAAGCGTCTGCTCCGCGGTCCGGTAGATGCCGGCGATGGAAATCAGTTCGGGCTCCATGCACGTGCTGAAGATGCGCGCGGCGGTGTTGCCCTTGACGCCCGCCAGCGCGCGGCCGCGCAGCGGGGCATAGATATGGATGTTGCCTTCGGCGATGACCTCGGCACCGTAGCTGACCACGTCCATGATGACCACGTCGCCATGCGCGTAGACCTGCTGGCCGGAGCGCAGCGGCTTGTCGATCAGCAGGGTCTGGGTCTGGCGCATGGCGGCGGCCACGGCGGCGTCGGTGGCCGCCTGCGCCGCGGCGCGGGTGGCTTCCTCGCGCGCCGCCTGTTCGGCGGCGGCCTGTTCCGCGGCGGCAGCGGCCTTGGCCTCGGCGGCACGCTCGGTGGCGCCGCTGCGGCGGGACTGGCTGTCGAGCAGCGGCAGGCCGAAGCGCTCGGCCCACTCGCGCTGGCCCGCACGGGCCACCACGCCGATGGCGCGGGCCTTGAGCGTGGCCAGTGTGTCGATCACGGTGCCGAGCGCGACTTCGCTGTCGTCTTCCAGCGCGCGCAGGTCCAGCGCGATCACGTCATTGGAGAAGAAGTCGGGGGTGGCTTCGAAGCGGGTGAGGAGGTCATCCCGCAGCGCAGCCATGTCGGCGGTCTGGAGGGCGAGAAGGAGGGCGTCGACGTTGCCACTGCGCAGCTCGAAGCGTGGCGATTTCTTCTGGGACATAGCCGGGTGACCGTGGAAATGCCACATTCTAACGTTGTATCTGTCGCGAACTGTAACAATTGGATCGATATGTACCGCAGGTGGCGCGTGGGCTCCATGCGCGCGCCGGTGGCGCGGCGCAAGTGGGGCCGGCGCGGCTTGCGCAGCAGCGGAACCGCGCAGTGCGGGCATCGTGCAAAGCCTTGTTACGATTGCGCCATCTGATCAGCGGAGTTTCCATGGGCGCCATCGTCAATTGCGTGGCTTACCGGCAGGGCAAGCGGCTCGGCACGGTGAGCATGGAGGAAATCCCTGCGGTGCTGGCGGTGCCCGGCACCTTCATCTGGCTGGGCCTGCACGAGCCTGAGCTGGCGCTGCTGCGCCAGGCGCAACAGGCGTTCGGCCTGCACGACCTCGCGGTCGAGGACGCGACGAACGCGCACCAGCGGCCCAAGCTAGAGGCGTATGGCGATTCGGTGTTCGTGGTGCTCAACACCGCGCAACTGGTGGAGGACGAAGTCGCGGTCGGCGAGACCCATCTCTTTGTCGGCCCCAACTACGTGGTCTCGGTACGCCACGGCGCCAGCAGCACCTATGCGCCGGTGCGCGAGCGCTGCGAGCACGACCCGCACGGCCTGGCGAACGGCCCCGGCTACGTGCTGTACGCGCTGATGGACTTTGTCGTCGACCACTACCTGCCCATCGTCACGCGCCTCGAGGACACCTTCGAGGCGCTGGAGCAAGGCATCTTCCGCGATGAATTCGACCGCGCCGCAATCGAGCGCCTGTACCAGATCAAGCGCCAGGTGCTGCGCCTGCGCAATGCGGTCAGCCCGGTCGAAGACATGTGCGGCCAGCTGATCCGGCTGCACGAAACGCTGGTGCCCAAGGAATTGCGCGCCTATTTCCGCGATATCGAAGACCACGCCAGCCGGCTGGTGCGCACGCTCGACGTGGTGCGCGAAATGCTGACCACGGCGGTGCAGGTCAACCTGGCGCTGGTGACCGTCGGCCAGAACGAGGTGGTCAAGCGGCTGGCCGGCTGGGGCGCGATCCTGGCGATCCCCACCGTGGTGTTCAGCCTGTACGGCATGAACTTCGATTTCATGCCCGAGCTGAAAGTCCACTACGCCTATCCGGCGGTGATTGGCGTGACCGCGGTGGCGTGTGGCGCGCTGTGGCGGCGGCTGCACCGCGCGGGCTGGATCTGAGTCGGACTTGGTATTTATTGGCGCGACGAATGATCGGCTTGTCATTGCTGGCTGCTTGATTATTCGCGCCGATAATCCGGCCGCTATCCGGCACCCCGGCTGACTCCTAAACTGGAACAGAGAAGGCCCAGCGCCCGGAGTCCGCCATGTCGAAAGCCCATTCCCCGCATGCCGCCGTGCTGGCCGGCATCCTCAGCGCATGGCTGTGCCTGCCTCCGGCCGCCGCCGCACCGCAGCCGCCCGCTCCCGCGCAGGCGCAGACCCGCGACGCTGTCGCGGCTTACGAATCGGGCCGCTTCGATGAAGCCTTGCACGGTTTCGCCGCCGCCGCGCGCCAGGGCAACCGCCTCGCGCAGTTCAACTACGCAATGATGCTGCTGCGCGGCGAGGGCACCGCCGCCCGGCCGCAAGAGGCGCTGGCGTGGCTGCGCAAGGCGGCCGACAACGGCATGACCCACGCGCAATACACCTGGGGCGATCTCTACGAGCGCGGCGAACTGGTGCCGAAATCGCTGGAAGAGGCGAACCGCTGGTATGAGCGCGCGGCGCAGGGTGGCCATGTGCAGGCGCAGATGGAACTGGCGACGAACTATTTCACCGGGCGCGGCGTGCCGCGCGACTACGCGCAGGCGTTTGCGTGGTACCGGCGCGCGGCGAGCGCGGGGGATGGCGGCGCGCAGTACATCGTCGGTAGCTTCTACGAGCGCGGCGAGCCTGGCGTGGTCGACCAGGATATCGAGCAGGCGAAGATCTGGTACGCGCGCTCCGCGGCCCACGGGGATCCGGGCGCGCTGGCGAAGCTGAGGTCGCTGCTGGAGGAGACGGCGAGGGGAAGGGCGGGGATGTAAGGCGTGTCGGAGTACACCAGCCTTTCATTGGCCGAGGGCTGGCTCCCTCTCCCGCTTGCGGGAGAGGGGAGCAAACAAGCGGGTTAGAAAGGACTGCCCCTCAGCCCAGCTTTTTCCTCAGCAACTCGTTCACCTGCGCCGGATTCGCCTTGCCCTTGGTCGCCTTCATTGCCTGCCCGACCAGCGCATTGAATGCCTTCTCCTTGCCCGAGCGGAATTCCTCGACCGACTTGGCATTGGCGGCCAGCACGTCGTCGATGATCTTCTCCAGCTCGCCGCTGTCGGACATCTGCTTCAGCCCCTTGGCCGCGATGATGGCGTCGGCGTCGCCGCCGTGCTCGCCCGCCCACATTGCCGGGAACACGTCCTTCTTGGCGGTGTTGTTCGATACCGTGCCGTCGGCGATGCGCGCGAGCAGGCTGGCCAGTTGCGCCGGCGTGACCGGGGCGGCGTCGATGGCGATGCCCTCGCGGTTGAGCTGCGAGGCCACGTCGCCCATCAGCCAGTTGGCGGCGGGCTTGGCGTTGGCGGCGCCCGCGCCGGCGACCACGGCTTCGTAGTAGGCGGCGTAGGCTTTGGTCGCGGTCAGCATGGTGGCGTCATACGCCGACAGACCGTATTGCGAGACGAAACGCGCCTGCATCGCCGCCGGCAGCTCCGGCAGTTCGCCGCGCACGCGCTCGATCCAGCCGGCGTCGATCTCCAGCGGCATCAGGTCCGGGTCGGGGAAGTAGCGGTAGTCGTGCGCGTCTTCCTTGGTGCGCATGGCGCGGGTTTCGCCGGTGTCCGGGTCGAACAGCACGGTGGCCTGCTGGATCTTGCGGCCGTCTTCGATCTCGGCGATCTGCCACTGCACTTCGTAGTCGATGGCCTGCTGCAGGAAGCGGAACGAGTTCAGGTTCTTGATCTCGCGGCGCGTGCCGAATTCCTTCTGGCCGACCGGGCGCACCGACACGTTGGCGTCGCAGCGGAAGCTGCCTTCCTGCATGTTGCCGTCGCAGATGCCCAGCCACACCACCAGCGAGTGCAGCGCCTTGGCGTACGCCACCGCTTCGGCGGCGCTGCGCATGTCGGGCTCGGTGACGATTTCCAGCAGCGGCGTGCCGGCTCGGTTCAGGTCGATGCCGGTCATGCCGGCAAAGTCTTCGTGCAGCGACTTGCCCGCGTCTTCTTCCAGGTGCGCGCGCGTCAGGTTGACGGTCTTCTCGTAAGACTCGCCCTGCTTGCCCTCGACCTGGATGGTGATGGTGCCGCCCTGTACCACCGGGATCTCATACTGGCTGATCTGGTAGCCCTTGGGCAGGTCGGGGTAGAAGTAGTTCTTGCGCGCAAAGACGCTGCGCGGCGCGATGGTGGCGCCGATCGCCAGGCCGAACTGGATCGCGCGCTCGACCGCGCCCTGGTTCAGCACCGGCAGCACGCCCGGCAGCGCCAGGTCCACCGGCGATGCCTGCGTGTTGGCCTCGGCGCCGAAGGCGGTGGAGGTGCCGGAAAAAATCTTGGAGGCCGTCGACAGCTGCGCGTGCGTTTCGAGGCCGATCACCACTTCCCATTGCATGGCGGTATTCCTGTTCGGTTCTTTCGGTGTTGTCTGTTGCAAGGGAGCGGCAGCGCCGCCCCGGTGTTCTGTCTGGTGTTCCTGTGCCGTCAGGGGTCGGGACTGGCCAGCCAGGAGTCGAGCTGGGCCAGCGCGGCCACGCGTGCCACCGCGTCCCCGCCCACCGTGACGCTCTGGCTCTTGCGCATGGCGGCAGCGGGCACGTCGGTGCGCCGATGCAGCTCGCTGGTGCCGTCAAAGCCGTGATAGGCGCCCGGGAATATCTCCAGCCGGAAGCGCGCGCCCGGCTGGCGCGCCTGCACCGCGCTCTGCAGCATGGCGCAGCGGGTCGCCGGGGTCCAGTCGTCGGCGCCGCCGATCATCAGCAGCAAGGGCGAGCGCAGGCGGAAGCTGTGCTGCTGCACCGCGCGCTTGCAGCCCGGGTAGAACGCCACCGCGCGCTCGACCTGCGGCGTGCCGGCCGGCCACGGGCGGCTGGCGTCGACGGTGGCCAGCACCGCCTGCGCGCCGTTCGACCAGCCCAGCAGCACGATGCGCGCGGCGTCGACCGCGGGCTGCTGCGCCACCCAGCGCAGCGCGGCGAGCGCGTCGGCGCGGCGGGTGCGGTCGTCGATGGCGCGGTTGTCGATGGGCTCGGCGCAGATGCCGTGCGGCTTGCCGCGCGCGCTGAAGCTGTCTGGCATCAGCACCGCGTAGCCGCGTTCGGTGAGCCAGTGCGCGTATTCGCGGTAGCGTTGCTGCAGCAGCGCGGCAACGTCGGCGGTGTCGGTGCCCGCTGCGGCGGTGCCGTCGCGCGCGGCGCGCTGCGCCAGCAGGCCGCCGCAGCCGTGCAGCGCCACCACCACCGGCAGCGCGCGCGGCGTGGCGCCTTCGCGCGGCAGGAACCAGTAGGCGGTCAGCGCCGGCGTGGCGGCATCGCCGCGCAGCTGGACCCGCTGCGCGGGCATGGGCGCGACTGCCGTTCTGGCGGCTGCCGATGAGGCGGGCGCGGCGCGGCTCACCGCGTTGGGCGCCAGCACGCCCGCCGGTGTCAGCGGTGCCGGCGCGTCCAGCGCGGGTGCCGGCAGATCCGGCGTATGCGCCGCGGCGCCGGCCAGCCATGCGCTAAACCCCAGCGCCACCGCGGCGCGCAGCCACGCGCGCGCCGGACGGGCGGCGCGCGGCGCGTGTTGCGGGGTGGCGGGGGCGTGGACCATGGCCGGCTTCAGTGGTTGCAGTGGCGACGGTGGCCTCAGCGCGTGCGGGCGCAGGCGCCGGTGCCCGGCTCGAACATCACCGGCCAGGCTTCCTCATAGATGCCGGGGCTGCAGCGCTGCTGGCAGTTGGCGTGCGCCAGCGTGACGCGGCGCGGATCCTGCCACACCATCAGCTTGCAGCCGCTGCCGTCGTTGGCGCGCAGCTCGATATGCGGCTTCTTCTGGGTCTGGCGGAAGTCGGCCAGGTTGAAGCTGCACGAGCCGCGCTTGCCGACCCACAGCTTCCACGACAACTGCTGCACGCTGTTGTCCGAGATGCGCAGCTGCGCGTCTTCGCGGAAGCCGTCTTCCTCGGTGCGGCGGCAGTCGCCGGCCAGGTCGATGTCGCGGCTGGCGATCGGCGTGGGCTTGCCGATGATCGGCAGCTGGATGCAGCCGGCGACGAGCGCGGCGAGCGCCGCGGCGGCAAGCAGGCGGAGCAGGGTGCGGGTCATGGTCAGGCCTTGGCGGGGCGGCGCAGGTGCCAGTCGGTCGCCTGCTGGAACGCATGCGCGGCCTGCAGCAGGCGCGCCTCGTCGAAGTAGTTGCCGATCAGCTGCAGGCCGACGGGCATGTTGCCCTCGCCGAAGCCGCACGGCACGCTCATGCCGGGCAGGCCGGCCAGGCTGGTCGACAGCGTGAAGATGTCGGCCAGGTACATCTGCACCGGGTCCGAGGTCTTCTCGCCCAGCTTCCACGCCACCGTCGGCGCCACCGGGCCCATGATCACGTCGCACTGGGCGAAGGCGCGCTGGAAGTCGTCGGCGATGATGCGGCGGATCTTCTGCGCCTGCAGGTAGTAGGCGTCGTAGTAGCCGTGCGACAGCACGTAGGTGCCGACCATGATGCGGCGCTTGACCTCGGCGCCGAAGCCTTCGGCGCGGGTCTTCTTGTACATGTCGAGCAGGTCACGGTAGTCGGCGGCGCGGTGGCCGTAGCGCACGCCGTCGAAGCGCGACAGGTTGGACGACGCCTCGGCCGGCGCGATCACGTAATACACCGGGATCGACAGCTCGGTCTTGGGCAGCGACACCTCGACTAGCGTCGCGCCCAGCTTCTCGTACTCGGCCAGCGCGGCGCGCACGGCCTGCTCGACGTCGGCCGCGAGGCCCTTGCCGAAGTACTCCTTCGGCAGGCCGATGCGCAGGCCGGCCAGCGGGCGTTCGGCCGTGGCGCCGGCGCGCGGCTGGCCCAGCAGGCGGGTGTAGTCCTCGTCCACGCCGCCTTGCTCGGGCGGGATGCTGGTCGAGTCACGGGAGTCGAAGCCGGCCATGGCGTTGAGCAGCAGCGCGCAGTCCTCGGCGGTATGGGCCATCGGGCCGCCCTGGTCCAGCGACGAGGCAAAGGCGATCATGCCGTAGCGCGACACGCGGCCGTAGGTCGGCTTGATGCCGGTGATGCCGGAGAACGATGCCGGCTGGCGGATCGAGCCGCCGGTATCGGTGCCGGTCGCGGCGGGCGCCAGGCCGGCGGCGACGGCCGCGGCCGAGCCGCCCGACGAGCCGCCGGGCACGCGGCTGGTGTCCCACGGATTCTGCACCGGGCCAAAGTACGAGTTCTCGTTGGACGAGCCCATCGCGAACTCGTCCATGTTGGTCTTGCCCAGCGTGACCATGCCGGCGGCGGCCATGCGCTCGACCACGGTGGCATCGAACGGGCTTTCATAGTTGCCCAGCATCTTCGAGCCGGCGGTGGCGCGCCAGCCGCGCGTGACGAACACATCCTTGTGCGCGACCGGCACGCCGGTCAGCGGCGCGGCTTCGCCGCGCGCGCGGCGTTGGTCGGCGGCGCGGGCCTGGGCCAGGGTCAGTTCGGCATCGACGTGGATAAAGGCGTTGAGCGCGGCGGCCTGCTCGATGCGGGCCAGGTACTCGCGCGCGAGTTCCTCGGCGGAGACGGTGCGCGCGGCCAGGGCGTCGGCGAGCTGGCGCAGGGAAGTCACGGAATCAGCGGAAAAGGGCATGACAGTCGGTTGGCATCAGGGGTGTTGTACTGGCGGGCGGACCGTGTCGTGGCTGGCGGCGCGGGGCGGCACGGGCCGGGCAAGGGTCATTCGATGACCTTGGGCACCAGGTACAGGCCGTTTTCGGTGGCCGGCGCGGGGCGCTGGTAGTCGGCGCGGCGGTCGGCCTCGGTGACCACGTCCTCGCGCAGGCGCTGGACCATGTCGCGCACGGCCGACAGCGGATGCGCCAGCGGCTCGATGCCGGTGGTGTCGACCGCCTGCATCTGCTCGACCAGCGAGAAAAAGTTGTTCAGCTGCGCAAGCGTCTGGGCGGCCTCGTCATCGCTGGTTTCGATGCGGGCGAGGTGGGCAATGCGCTTGACGTCGGATAGGTCGAGGGCCATGGCGTGTGGATCGATGCTCGGATACTCAGATACGAAGGGTGGCGCGGGCTGCGCCGGCGGCTGGCTCACGGGGCCGCTGCGTCGCGCGGCCCGGGGCCTGACCATGGGCGCCGGAGGGCGCCCCGGAGTCGTCAGAATTGCAGGTATTTTCAGGCTGTAAACGCCCGAAGCAGCCAGAATTATAAGGTATCATTGCGAGTTACCGACCTTTGGCAACGCCTACGCCACATGGCCTGCGGCCGGCGCCTGCGCGCCCGGTGTCCGAAGGCGCCCGAAGGGCAAACCTGGGTCCTCTGATTAGGCCTTGCCGCCGGTCCCCGCATGTTGCGCGACAGCCAGCATGATGCGCCGGTGTCTGCACATTTCCGCGAACTTTTCGGCGGGGTCTAATCAAAGGTTCCCGTAGGGCCGGCGCGTGCGTGGCGCCGGCGGTGCCGATCCCATCCCCATCCGGCCGGACAGCCTCCGGCCCGGGCGGCGGGCGGAGCGGGAAGCCGAGAACCATTCCGTATTCAACACAACGTATTTCGTGGCCGGGCCGCTCGCGGCGCCGGCCGCTTCGCCTACCCGCGAACACCATCACAGACAGGATTCCTGATGTTCGGATTTCTCCGCAGCTACTTCTCCAACGACCTGGCGATCGACCTCGGCACCGCCAACACGCTGATCTACATGCGCGACAAGGGCATCGTGCTGGACGAGCCCTCGGTCGTCGCGATCCGCCAGGAGGGCGGCCCCAACGCCAAGAAGACCATCACGGCGGTGGGCAAGGAAGCCAAGCAGATGCTGGGCAAGGTGCCGGGCAACATCGAGGCGATCCGCCCGATGAAGGACGGCGTGATCGCCGACTTCACCGTCACCGAGCAGATGCTCAAGCAATTCATCAAGATGGTGCATGACAGCAAGCTGCTGCGCCCGAGCCCGCGCATCATCATCTGCGTGCCGTGCGGCTCGACCCAGGTCGAGCGCCGCGCCATCCGTGAATCCGCCCTGGGCGCCGGCGCCAGCCAGGTCTACCTGATCGAGGAGCCGATGTCGGCCGCGATCGGCGCCGGCCTGCCGGTGTCGGAGCCGTCGGGCTCGATGGTGGTCGATATCGGCGGCGGCACCACCGAGGTGGGCATCATCTCGCTGGGCGGCATGGTCTACAAGGGCTCGGTGCGCGTTGGCGGCGACAAGTTCGACGAGGCCATCGTCAACTACATCCGCCGCAACTACGGCATGCTGATCGGCGAGCAGACCGCCGAGGCCATCAAGAAGGAAATCGGCTCGGCCTTCCCGGGCTCCGAAGTCCGCGAGATGGAAGTCAAGGGCCGCAACCTGTCCGAGGGCATCCCGCGCGCCTTCACGGTCTCGTCCAACGAAATCCTTGAAGCCCTGACCGATCCGCTCAACCAGATCGTGTCGGCGGTGAAGATCGCGCTGGAACAGACCCCGCCCGAACTCGGCGCCGACATCGCCGAACGCGGCATGATGCTGACCGGCGGCGGCGCGCTGCTGCGCGACCTGGACCGCCTGCTGGCGGAAGAAACCGGCCTGCCGGTGCTGGTCGCCGAAGACCCGCTGACCTGCGTGGTGCGCGGCTCCGGCATGGCGCTGGAACGCATGGACAAGCTCGGCAGCATCTTCTCCTACGAGTAAGCAGGACGCTCACGTGGCGATGCGCGGCCTGCCGGATCGACCGATCATGGCGGCGTCGCGGCGCCGCATCCGCCGGGGCCGGGCCCTGGCAGCTCCCGCCGCCCGACCGTGCCGCGCCCGTCCCCGCCAGGGGCCGGGGCGCGGCAAGGCGGGCGGCGGGGCGTTTCCGCGTGGCCTCCGGCCTTTGTTCGGGTAAATGGATTACTCCCCTCCGCCGCTCTTCAAGCAAGGCACCTCGGCCGTCGCCAGGCTGGTCCTGTACGTGGGCATCGCGCTGGCGCTGCTGGTGGTCGACGCCCGTTTCGACGCGCTGCGCGTGGGCCGGCAGGTTGCCGCCACCGTGCTGATGCCGGTCGAGCGCCTGGTGCTGGCGCCGCGCGACGCGCTGCGCACCATGTTCGACTATGCGCAGTCGTCGGCGACGCTCGCCACCGAGAACCGCGAGTTGCGCCAGAACGCGGTGCAACAGGCGCAGGCCTCGGTGCGCCAGGCCCAGCTCGAGGCCGAGAACAACCAGCTGCGCAAGCTGCTCGGGCTTGCCCAGCAGTCGGCCACGCCGGTGACCGCGGCCGAGATCCTGTATGACGCGCGCGATCCGTACAGCCAGCGCATCGTCATCGACAAGGGCAGCCAGCACGGCCTGCGCGCCGGCTACCCGGTGATCGACGAGCGCGGCGTGGTGGGGCAGGTCACGCGCGTGTCCCCGTTCCAGTCCGAGGTGACGCTGCTGACCGACAAGGACCAGGCGATCCCGGTGCAGGTGGTGCGCAACGGCCTGCGCAGCGTGGCCTTCGGCGGCGCGCGCGCGGGCCACCTCGACCTGCGCTTCATGGCCGCCGCCGCCGACCTGCAGCAGGGCGACCTGCTGGTGACCTCGGGCCTCGACGGCACTTATCCGCCCGGCCTGCCGGTGGCGAAGATCGTGCAGATCGAGCGCAAGGCCGATACCGCGTTTTCGCGTGTCTATTGCGAGCCGGTGGCCGGCGTGCGCGCGCACCGCCAGCTGCTGGTGGTGCGCTACGACGCCGCCATCCCGGCGCGCGAAGCGGTCGAGGCGCGACCGGAGGCGCCGGTCAAGGGCGCCAAGTCCGCCGCGGCGCGCGCCGCCGCCGACAGCGCCGCGGCCGGCAAGTCCGCGCCCGCCAAGGAGGCACCACGGTGACCAACTCCCAATACCTGCTGCGGCCGGTCAACCCGGCCTTCATCGCCTTCAGCTTCGTGCTGGCGTTCCTGTTCAACCTGTTGCCGTGGGGCACCACGTTGTGGATCCCGGACATGGTGGCGCTGGTGCTGGTGTTCTGGAACATCCACCAGCCGCGCAAGGTGGGCATGGGCGTGGCCTTCCTGCTGGGCCTGCTGATGGACGTGCACGATGCCCGGCTGCTGGGCGAGCACGCGCTGGCGTACACGCTGCTGGCCTACTTCGCCATCACCATCCACCGCCGCGTGCTGTGGTTCACGGTCTATACCCAGGCGCTGCACGTGCTGCCGCTGCTGTTCATCGCGCACGCGGTGCCGGTGCTGATCCGGCTGGCGATGGGCGCGCCGCTGCCCGGCTGGCCGCTGCTGCTGGCACCGGCGATCGAGGCGCTGCTGTGGCCGCTCGCCACCAGCCTGCTGCTGGCGCCGCAGCGCCGCTCGACCGATGTCGACGAGACCCGGCCGATCTGACGCCGCCATCGTCATCGCCATCGCCCGCCACCGTCCACCACCGATTTCTCCAGGCCACGCAGTACCATGACCGAAATCCGCAACGTCGAACTGGAAATCGGCCGCTTCCGCATCCGCGTGGCGGCCGCGGCGCTGTTTACGGTGGTCTGCTTCGGCCTGCTGTTCTCGCGCTTCCTGTGGCTGCAGTGGTACAAGCATGACCAGTACTCGGCCAAGGCCGAGGACAACCGCATTTCGGTTGCGCCGATCGAGCCCAACCGCGGCATCATCATGGACCGCAACGGCATCGTGCTGGCGCGCAACTATTCGGCGTACACGCTGGAGATCACCCCGTCCAAGCTGACCGATACGCTCGACAACACCATCGAGGGCCTGTCCGGCCTGGTCGAGATCCAGCCGCGCGACCGGCGCCGCTTCAAGCGGCTGATGGAGGAGTCGCGCAGCTTCGAAAGCCTGCCGATCCGCAGCCAGCTGACCGACGCGGAGGTGGCGCGCTTCTCCGCGCAGCGCTTCCGCTTCCCCGGCGTGGACGTGCGCGCGCGGCTGTTCCGCCAGTACCCGCTGGGCGAGTCGGCCTCGCACGTGATCGGCTACCTGGGCCGGATCTCGCAGCGCGACCAGGAGCGCATCGAGGCCATGGACGTGGCCAACGATGCCGACGGCGCCAAGTATGACCCGCGCAAGGATGCCGACAACTACAAGGGCACCAACTACATCGGCAAGATCGGCCTGGAGCAGAGCTACGAGAGCGAGCTGCACGGCCTGACCGGCTTCGAGGAAGTGGAAGTCAGCGCGGGCGGGCGCCCGATCCGCACGCTGTCGACCTCGCCCGCCACCCCCGGCAACAACCTGATCCTGTCGCTCGACATCCGCCTGCAGCAGCTGGCCGAGGCGCTCTATGGCAACCGCCGTGGCGCGCTGGTGGCGATCGAGCCGTCCACCGGCGACATCCTGGCCTTCGTCTCCAAGCCGACCTTCGACCCCAACCTGTTCGTCGAGGGCATCGACACCAATACCTGGAACGAGCTCAACGGCTCGCCCGACAAGCCGCTGCTGAACCGGCCGCTGCGGGGCACCTATCCGCCGGGCTCGACCTACAAGCCGTTCATGGCGCTGGCGGCGCTGACCACCGGCAAGCGCACCGCGGCGTGGGGCATGTCTGACCCGGGCTATTTCACGCTGGGCAACCACACCTTCCGCGACGACAAGCCGGGCGGCCACGGCTGGGTCGACATGCACAGCTCGATCGTGCATTCGTGCGACACCTATTACTACGCGCTGGCGCGCGACATGGGCGTCAACGGCATCCATGACTTCATGAAGCCGCTGGGATTCGGCCAGATCACCGGCATCGACATCGAGGGCGAAAGCCGCGGCATCCTGCCGTCGACCGACTGGAAGCGCAAGGCCTACCGCAAGCCCGAGCAGCAGAGGTGGTATGAGGGCGAGACCATCTCGCTGGGCATCGGCCAGGGCTACAACAGCTTCACCATCCTGCAGCTGGCGCAGGCGACCTCGGTCATCGTCAACGACGGCAAGGTGATGAAGCCGCACCTGGTCAAGGCCATCGAAGACGCGGTCACGCGCAAGCGCACGCTGACCGTGCCCAAGGAAAGCTACACCATCCCGTTCAAGCAGTCCGACATCAACGTGATCAAGCGTGCCATGGTGGCGGTGACGCATTCGGGCACGGCCGCGCGCGTGTTTGCCGGCGCGGCCTACGAGTCCGCGGGCAAGACCGGCACGGCGCAGACCTACAGCCTGGCCAAGGGCGAGAAGTACAACCACCACGCGCTGGCCGAGCACAAGCGCGACCATTCGCTGTACACCGCGTTCGCGCCGGCGGACCAGCCAAAGATCGCGATCGCGCTGATCGTCGAGAACGCCGGCTTCGGCGCCGCGGTGGCGGCGCCGATCGCGCGCAAGGTGATGGACTACTACCTGACCGGCAAGTGGCCCGCCGACCTGGAGGCGATTGCCCCGCCCGCCGGCGAGCGCGTGGCCGGCCGCGCGCCGGTGGATACCCCGAGCGTGTTCACCACCGGCCAGACCGCCAGCATTGCCAGCGCCACCGTGATGTCCAGCGGCGCCGACGCCAGCGCGGTGGCGGCGGCCTCGGCCGCGCAGTTGCCGACGCCCGAGGCGATCGCCGCGATGCTCGACCCCGACGCCATCGCCCCGGCCTCGGCGGTGCAGACGCTGGACCAGCGCATGCTGCAGGCGCTGGGCCACAGCAAGCCGCAGACTCCCGCGCCGGCCTCGGCGGCGGCCGTGCCGGCCAAGGCGCCCGCGCCCAAACCACGCGTCAGGCCCGTGGCTGCCAAGGCAGCCAGCGGTGCCGACGCCACTCGCTGAAGGAGACGCGCATGGATCGACGCCGCGTCATGTCCCTGGTCAAGAGCGCGCTGACCGGTTTTGACAAGCCGCTCTCGCTGATCGTGTTCCTGCTGTTCGCCACCGGGATCGTGGCGCTGTACTCCGCCGCCATCGACATGCCGGGCCGGGTCGAGGACCAGCTGCGCAATATCCTGCTGTCGTACGTGGTGATGTTCGTGATCGCCTACCTGCCGACGCAGACGCTGATGCGGGTGGCGGTGCCGATCTATACGGTGGGGGTGGCGCTGCTGATCGCGGTGGCCATGTTCGGCCTGATCCGCAAGGGCGCGCGCCGCTGGCTCTATGTCGGCATGGTGATCCAGCCGTCCGAGATCATGAAGATCTCGATGCCGCTGATGCTGGCGTGGTACTTCCAGAAGCGCGAGGGCGTGATCCGCTGGTTCGACTTCATCGTCGCGCTGGGACTGCTGCTGATCCCGGTGGGCCTGATCGCCAAGCAGCCCGACCTGGGCACGGCGCTGCTGGTGATGGCCGCGGGCCTGTACGTGATCTACTTCGCCGGGCTGTCGTGGAAGCTGATCCTGCCGCTGATGGGCATCCTGGTGGTCGCCATCACGCTGCTGCTCACGTTCCAGAACGACATGTGCGCGCCGGGCGTGAACTGGCCGGTGCTGCACGACTACCAGCAGCACCGCGTCTGCACGCTGCTGGATCCGACCAGCGATCCGCTGGGCAAGGGCTTCCACACGATCCAGTCGATCATCGCGATCGGCTCGGGCGGAGTCGAGGGCAAGGGCTGGCTCAAGGGGACGCAGACCCACCTGGAATTCATCCCGGAAAAGCACACCGACTTTATCTTCGCCGTGTACTCGGAAGAGTTCGGCCTGATCGGCAACGCGGTGCTGCTGTTGCTGTACCTGTTGCTGATCTTCCGCGGACTCTTTATCGCGGCCAATGCGCCGACGCTGTTCTCGCGGCTGCTGGCGGGGTCGATCACGCTGATCTTCTTCACCTATGCCTTCGTCAACATGGGCATGGTCAGCGGCATCCTGCCGGTGGTGGGCGTGCCGCTGCCGCTGCTGAGCTACGGCGGCACCGCGCTGGTGACGCTGGGCGCGGGCATCGGCATCCTGATGAGCATTTCGCGGCAGAAGCGGCTGATCCAGACGTAGTGAGGGTTGCCCCCTCTCCCGCAAGCGGGAGAGGGAGTCTGTCAGCGCGGGTTTGACCGCTTCCGCAGCGCCCGTCATGGCCGCTTTGCTAAACTGCCACCCACTTTACCTCTACCGGTCCACGCCCCATGAACGCCCAAGACGTTGCCGCCTACCTGCAGAGCCATCCTGAATTCTTCGAAGAGCATGCCGAGTTGCTGGCCGCGGTGCAGCTGACCAGCCCGCACAGCCATCGTGCCGTGTCGCTGCAGGAGCGCCAGATGGAAATCCTGCGCGAGAAGAACAAGGGCCTGGAGCTGCGCCTGGCCGACCTGGTCCGCCATGGCCACGAGAACGACCGCACCCAGCAGCGCCTGCATGACTGGCAACTGCGCCTGCTGGCCGAGGCCGATTCGCATGCGCTGCCGTATGCGGTGCAGGACGGCCTGCAGCAGGTGTTCGACGTGCCGGCGGTGGCGCTGCGGCTGTGGGATGTCGCCGAACAGTACGCGCACATGGAAGTGGCACAGGGCGCCAGCGAAGACCTGCGCATCTTTGCCGAAGGCCTGCGCGCGCCGTACTGCGGCAGCAACAGCGGCTTCGAGGCGGCCAGCCTGCTGGAGCGCGACGATGTCACCTCGCTGGCGATGGTGACGCTGCGCGTGCCGGTGCGCGCCGGCGAGGCCGAAGCCGGCGCCGACGTGCGTGGCGCGGCCTTTGGGCTGCTGGTGATGGGCTCGCCCGACCCGCGCCGCTTCCACGACGGCATGGGCACCGCCTACCTGTCGCAGATCGGTGAAGTCGCCGGCGCCGCGCTGAACCGGCTGCGCGACTGAAGCCGCGCTCCGGGCCCGACGCCGTGACGCCATGACTGCACGCCGGCCGCCGCGCGACGCGGTCGCGCCAGCTGCTCCCGCCGGCGGCGCAGCGCCGCCGCCGGACCCGCTGGTCACGCGCTACCTCGACTGGCTGCGCGGCAGCCGCAAGCTGGCCGAGCACACGCTGTCGGGCTATGCGCGCGAACTGCGCGTGTTGCAGGCGCACGCGGCGCAGCATGCGCCGGGGATCGCGCTGCTGGCGCTGCAGACCCACCATATCCGTCATTTCGCCGCGCGGCTGCATGCCGCCGGGCTGGTCGGCACCAGCATCGGGCGCGCGCTGTCGGCATGGCGCGGCTTCTATCTCTGGGCGGCGCGCCATGGCCATGGCGTGACCGTGAATCCGGTCGACGGCGTGCGCGCGCCGCGCTCCGGGCACGCGCTGCCCAAGGCGCTGTCGGTCGAGCACGCGGTAGCGCTGGTCGCGCATCCTGCCGGCACCGACGCCGAGGCGCTGCGCGACCAGGCCGTCTATGAACTGTTCTACTCGAGCGGGCTGCGGCTGTCCGAACTGGTGCAGCTGGACCTGCGCTATGCCGACGCCGACGGCTACCGCTCCAGCGGCTGGCTCGACCTGGCCGGCGCCGAGGTGACCGTGACCGGCAAGGGCTCGCGCCGGCGCTCGGTGCCGGTCGGCAGCAAGGCCGTCGCGGCGCTGCAGGCGTGGCTGGCGGTGCGCGACGCCTTGCTGCGGCCGGGCGCCGCGGCCGAGGACGCCAATGCCTTGTTCCTCGGTCCGCGCGGCCGGCGCCTGTCGATGCGCACGGTGCAGTTGCGGCTCAAGCAGCAGGCACTGCGCGCCGGCGTGCCGGCCGATGTGCA
Source organism: Cupriavidus alkaliphilus (assembly GCF_014191175.1). Classification (NCBI taxonomy): domain Bacteria; kingdom Pseudomonadati; phylum Pseudomonadota; class Betaproteobacteria; order Burkholderiales; family Burkholderiaceae; genus Cupriavidus; species Cupriavidus alkaliphilus. Next base: position 212,180 of record NZ_JACHWE010000009.1, read on the forward strand.
TCCGCATATGCTGCGGCATTCGTTCGCCACCCACATGCTGCAGTCTTCCGGCGACCTGCGCGCGGTGCAGGAGATGCTGGGCCATGCCAGCATCTCGACCACGCAGGTGTACACCGCGCTGGATTTCCAGCACCTGGCGAAGGTCTACGACAAGGCCCATCCGCGCGCCGGGCGCGCGCGCGCGAAGCCGGCGGCCGATAGCGCCGGCGGCGCGGCGAATAGCGGCGAAACGCCGGAAGACTGATTCACTCCCACTGCGCCAGCACCTCGCGGAAGCGCTCGATCTCGGGCAGCAGCCAGCCGCGGAACGCCTGCACCTTGGGCAGGTTCAGCGAGCCGGGCGCGCACACGAAGTACAGCAGCCACGGGCACGGGATGCTGACATCGAACAGCCGCACCACGCGCCCCGACAGCAGGTCATTGCACGCCAGCGACGAGCGGATCAGGGCGATGCCCTGGCCTTCCGAGGCGGCCTGCAGCAGCAGCGAAGAATCTTCCAGCAGCAGGCCCTTGCGCGGCTCCGGCCAGTCCAGCCCGGCGGCGTCGAACCACGGCTTCCACGGATCGCCCTCGCCACGCAGCAGCGGCATGCCTGCCATGTCCTGCGGCCGTGCCGGCAGCCGGCCGCCGTTGAAGGCGGGGCTGCAGACCGGGAAGAAGACGTCGTCGAGCAGCCGTTCCACATACAGGCCGGGATAGTCGCCGCTGCCCATGCGCAGCGCGATATCGACTTCTTCGTGCGCAAAGTTGACCAGCGTGTTCGACGACAGCAGCTCGACATCCAGTTCCGGATGGCGCTCGATAAAGCTGCCGATGCGCGGCGTCAGCCAGCGTGCGGCAAACGACGGCATGGTGCTGATGGTCAGGCGCTTGTCTCGATTGCCCGCCTGCAGCGCGCGCGTGGCATCGGCGATCTGCAGCAGGGCATCGCGCACGCGCTCGGCATACAGGCGGCCCGCCGGCGTCAGTGCCACGCGCTTGCCGTGGCGTTCGAACAGCGGCATGCCCAGTTCCTCTTCCAGCGCGCGGATCTGGTGGCTGACCGCTCCATGGGTGACAAACAGCTCCGTGGCCGCGCGCGAAAAGCTTTCGTGCCGCGCGGCGGCTTCGAACGCGCGCAACGCGGTCAGCGCCGGCAGGCGCGGCAACTCGCGGTGCCAGCCGCGCGGCATGTCCTTCTCCCAGGCGCTTTTCCAGGCCATGGCCGTCTCCAGATGATCGGGGTTATGTGAGATTGGCTAACAAGAACAAAGAAAATATATCGTTTTGATAGTGGTCGGGCAATCACTAATATTCGATCACCGGCCCCCGCAGTTGCACACTTCTTCACGGCGATATTCGCAGGATTTAACTGGCCTGGTCCCCTTGCCGGGCCAGTTCCTGTGACCCGCCGCGAATCCGTACTGCGTCTGGCGTATCCCCGCCAGGGCCGGCTGAACGGAGAACCACCATGAAAACCGTGCTCACAACGACCGAGTTCACCCTGAATCCTGGCGAAGTCACCACGCTGTCGGTGCATGCGGCGCAGCGCCTGCACATTGCGGACGCCCGCGGTACCGATGTATGGCTGACCCGCGAGAACGATTCGGAGGACTACTGGCTGCGTTGTGGCGGCAGCCTGCTGCTGCGTGCCGGGGACGAGGTGGTGCTCAGCATCGACCCGCGCGCCTTGCAGCCGGTGCGCCTGGCGCTGATTGCCGAGGCGCGCCGCCCGGCGCTGACGCTGGCCGATCTGCCGCACCTGGTGTACCGCAGCCTGCGCCGGCTGGTTCGAGGCACCGAATGGACGCCGAACCAGGACCGGGTCACCGCCTCCTGAAGCCGGGGAGGGCGGAGCACCGTCCGCGTCGCCCCGGCACCGGGCGCATCTGCGCCTGGTCTGGTCGCGTGACGCAGCGGACGGTTCCGCGCCTCCCACCTCGTGAACGGGGGCAGGCAGGGCCGGCGCAAGCCGGCCCTTTTCGTTACACTCTCGCCATGCATCCGATTCAAGTCATCGAACGCGGCCGCGAGGACTATCAGCCGTGTTTCGACGCGATGCGCGCCTTTACCGCCGCACGCACTCCCGAGACGCCCGACCAGGTCTGGCTGGTCGAGCACCCGCCGGTCTACACGCTGGGCCAGGCGGGCGACCCCGCGCACCTGCTGGCCCCGGACGAGCGGATTCCGGTGGTGCAGATCGATCGTGGCGGACAGATCACTTACCACGGCCCGGGGCAGGTCGTCGCCTACCTGCTGCTTGACCTGCGCCGCCGCCATCTGATGGTGCGGGAGCTGGTCCACGGCATCGAGCAGGCCGTGCTGCACACGCTCGCGGCGTATAATCTCGCAGCCGAACGCAAGCCCGGCGCCCCCGGCATCTACCTGTCCGGCGGGCCGCACCAGGGCGCCAAGATTGCGGCGCTCGGCCTCAAGATCCGCAACGGCTGCAGCTACCACGGCGTCAGCCTCAACGTGCAGATGGACCTGTCGCCGTTCCTGCGCATCAATCCCTGCGGCTATGCCGGACTGGAAACGGTCGACATGGCCACCGCGGGAGCCACCTGTCCGGTGGCGGATGCCGATGGCGCGCCGGTGCCCGTGACTGCGGCAAGACAACCCGAAATCGCACAACGCCTGGCGGCTGCATTGTGCGAGGTGCTGGCAGCGCACGAGGCTCGCGTGCTGGCGGCTGAAGAACCTGCCGCCCCGGCCCTGGCCTCCTAGTCAAAAGCGAAATGCACGCCGAGTGCGTGCGGAGAAATGTATGAGCGACGCACTGATCGCCCCGATCGCATCTTCCAGCGAAGCCCCGCAGTCCCCCGCGGAGCAGTACGACCCGACCCGCAAGCAGAAGTCGGCCGACAAGACCGCGCGCATCCCCATCAAGATCGTGCCGGCCGAAAAGCTCAAGAAGCCGGACTGGATCCGCGTGAAGGCCGCCACCGGCAATTCGCGTTTCTATGAGATCAAGGACATCCTGCGCGCCAACAACCTCGTGACGGTGTGCGAGGAAGCCAGCTGCCCGAATATCGGCGAGTGCTTCGGCAAGGGCACCGCCACCTTCATGATCATGGGCGACAAGTGCACCCGCCGCTGCCCGTTCTGCGACGTCGGCCACGGCCGTCCGGACCCGCTCGATGTGAACGAACCCGGCAACCTGGCCCGCACCATCGCCCAGCTCAAGCTGAACTACGTGGTGATCACCAGCGTCGACCGCGACGACCTGCGCGACGGCGGCGCTCAGCACTATGTCGACTGCATCTCGCAGACGCGCGAGCTGTCGCCCGACACCCGCATCGAAGTGCTGGTGCCTGACTTCCGCGGCCGCCTGGACAAGGCGCTGGACATCCTGCAGTCGTGCCCGCCCGACGTGATGAACCACAACATGGAAACCGTGCCGCGCCTGTACAAGCAGGCCCGGCCGGGTGCCGACTACGCGCACTCGCTCAAGCTGCTGCAGGAGTTCAAGCGCCGCAATCCCAACGTCCCGACCAAGTCCGGCCTGATGGTCGGCCTGGGCGAGACCGACGAGGAAATCCTGGAAGTCATGCGCGACATGCGCGCGCACGACATCGACATGCTCACCATCGGCCAGTACCTGGCGCCGTCGAACCACCACCTGCCGGTACTGCGCTACGTGCACCCCGACACCTTCAAGATGTTCGAGGACGAGGCCTACAAGATGGGCTTCACCCACGCTGCGGTGGGGGCGATGGTGCGCAGTTCGTACCACGCCGACCAGCAGGCGCATCAGGCGGGATTTGCCTGAGCGGGCTCGTCAGCGGATGGAACAAGAAACGGCCGGGGCTTTCCCCGGCCGTTTTGCATTTGGGCGCGCCCCTCCCCAGCCTAGGGTCAACCCCGACTGTGCGCGCCCCGTCCATTTCGATATGATGAATTCATCGATAAATTATCGATGAAATACAAAGACGTCACATTCCGGCTTGTCTGCCTAAACTGGGTAGCAAGTGCGCTACCGGGAATCTCATGAACTGCACCGTCCACCGACTTGCCGAGCACGCGCTGCTGTACAGCGTCGCGCCGCCCGCATCGCTGGCAGTCCAGCGCCGCATCTGGGCCATGGCGGCGCGTGCCGCGGACTGGCGCGGCGTGGTCGACGTGGTGCCGGGCATGAACAACCTGACCGTGATCTTCGACGGCAGTGCCGACGTCGACGCGCTCGAGCGCAACCTGAAGCTGGCGTGGGCCTCGGGCGAGGCGCGCAATGCCACCGGCAAGCTGGTCGAGATCCCGGTGCGCTACGGCGGCGAGCATGGCCCGGACCTGGGCGACGTCGCCGCGCATACCGGCCTGACGCCGCAGGAAGTGGTGCGCCGTCATGCAGCGGGCGAGTACGTGGTGTACTTCCTCGGCTTCCAGCCCGGCTTTGCCTATATGGGCGGGCTCGCGCCGGAACTGGCCACGCCGCGCCGGCGCGAGCCGCGGGTGGCGGTGCCGGCCGGGTCGGTCGGCATCGGCGGCGAGCAGACCGGCATTTATCCGGCGGTGCTGCCGGGCGGCTGGCAGCTGATCGGGCGCACCGACGCCGAACTCTTCGTGGCGGACCGCGATCCGCCGTCCCTGTTCGCGCCCGGCGATACCGTGCGCTTTGTCGCCGAGGAAATCATCGCGTGATCGAGATCCTTCGTCCGGGCGCGCTCGCCTCGGTGCAGGACCTGGGCCGTACCGGCTTTCGCCGTTTTGGCGTGGGCCGCTGCGGTGCCATGGACATGCTGGCGGTGGAAGTCGGCAACCGCCTGCTTGGCAATGCGCCCGGCTGCGCCGCCATTGAATTCACGCTGGGACGTGCCGCGGTGCGCTTCCATGCCGATATGCGCGTGGCCCTCGCCGGCGCCGAATGCGGCGCCAATCTCGACGGCATGCCGGTGTGGTCATGGCACGCGTTCGACGCGCACAAGGGCGAGACCCTGACGCTGCCGTCGACGCGCGGCGGCACGCGCGTGTACCTGTGCGTGGCGGGCGGCATCGCGGTCGAGCCGGTGATGGGTTCGCGCAGCACCGACCTGAAGTCCGGATTCGGCGGGCTGGGCGGCCGCGCGCTGCAGGAAGGTGACCGCCTGCCCGCGGGGCGGCCGGGACTGGAAGCCGAGACCGACTGGATCGGCGTGCAGGCGCCGGCGTGGGCGCTGCCCGCGGCGGTCGAAGGCAAGGCCACGGCGATCCGCATGCTGCCGGGGCCGGAATACGAGGATTTCGACGCGGCCGCGCAGGCCGCGCTGTGGCAGGCCGACTGGACCGTCACGCCCAACAGCAACCGCATGGGCCTGCGCCTCGCCGGCCCCGCGCTGGCGCGGCGCCCCGAGCGCAGCGCCGACCTGCTCTCGCACGGCGTGATGCCGGGCGTGATGCAGGTGCCGCCGGGGGGCCAGCCGATCGCGCTGATGGCCGATGCGCAGACCACCGGTGGCTATCCCAAGATTGGCGTGGTGATCGAAGCGGATTTGTGGCGGCTGGCGCAGGTGCCGCTGGGCGCGCCGGTGCGCTTCGTGCAGGTCACGCTGGCGCAGGCCGAAGCGGCGCAGGAAGAGCTGGCACGCTACCTGCGGCAGATCGGGCAGGCGCTGCAATGGCAGGGCGATGGCATGCCCATTGCCGCGCGCCGGCGTACCCGCACGCGAGCGGCAGCATAAGAGAAGGCGCCCGGGCGCCGCACAGGAGAATGGCAATGCAGATCGATCTGAACGCGGATCTTGGCGAAGGCTGTGGCAATGACGAGGCGCTGCTGGCGCTGATCAGCTCGGCCAATATCGCCTGCGGCTGGCACGCGGGCGATGCCGCCACCATGGTGCAGACGGTGAAGTGGGCGCTGGCGCATGGCGTGGCGATCGGCGCGCACCCGAGCTACCCGGACCGCGAGAACTTCGGCCGCACCGAGATGCAGCGCGACCCGGAACACGTCTACGCCGACGTGCTGTACCAGATCGGCGCGCTCGACGCGATCGTGCGCGCGCAGGGCGGGGTGCTGCACCACGTCAAGCCGCATGGCGCGCTGTACAACCAGGCCGTGCGCGACCCGGCGCTGGCGCGCGCGATCGTGCGCGCGGTGCGCGACTTCGACCCCGACCTGGTGTTCTTCGGCCTGGCCGGCAGCCAGATGATCGACGTGGCGAAGGAGGCCGGCCTGCGCGTCAAGCAGGAGGTCTTTGCCGACCGCGGCTACAACCCCGATGGCACGCTGGTCAAACGCGGCACGCCGGGCGCGCTGCATGAGGACGAGGAAGTCGCCCTGGACCAGACCCTGACCATGGTGCGCGAGCAGCGCGTGCGCGCCATCGACGGCACCTGGGTACCGATTCAGGCCGAAACCGTGTGTCTGCACGGCGACGGCGCTCACGCGCTGGCCTTCGCGCGCCGCATCCGGGAACGGCTGGGCGCAGAAGGCATCGCGATCCGCGCCGGCGACTGAGCGCGTTCCTGCGCCTTCACGCCGGCATTTCCCCCCACGCGGCCTGCCCCGTCACGCGTCACGACGGCTGCTGTCCGCGCGCCTTCGTTAGCTTCGTTTGGTGTTTCCATGGAACAGGCAGTCAATCTCTGGCCCCTTGTCGGGGTCGGCGTCATCATCGTCGGCTTCGTGCTGCGCTTCAATCCCATGCTGGTGGTGGTGCTCGCCGCTCTGGCCACCGGCCTGGCCGCGCCGATGCCGCTGATGCAGATCTTCTCCGCGATCGGCACCGCCTTCGTCAAGGCGCGCAACCTGCCGCTGATCATCCTGCTGCCGCTGGCCGTGATCGGCCTGCTGGAGCGCCACGGGCTGCGCGAGCACGCGCAGGCATGGATCGCGCGCATTGCCTCGGCCACGGTCGGGCGCCTGCTGATCGTCTACCTGGGCGTGCGCGAGCTGACCGCGGCGATCGGCCTGACCAGCCTCGGCGGCCATCCGCAAATGGTGCGCCCGCTGCTGGCGCCGATGGCCGAGGGCGCGGCCGAGAACCGCTTCGGCCACCTGCCGGAGCCGGTGCGCCAGCGCGTGCTGGCCTTCTGCGCCGCCACCGACAACGTCGGCCTGTTCTTCGGCGAGGACATCTTCGTCGCGTTCGGGGCAATCGCGCTGATGCATACCTTCCTGCTGTCGTCGAACATCGAGGTCGAGCCGCTGCATATCGCCGTGTGGGGCATCCCCACCGCGATCTGCGCCTTCCTGATCCACGCCGTGCGCCTCAAGCGCCTGGACGGCTGGCTCGAGCGCGAGCTGGGCGGTAACGCTGCCCGCGCCGCCATGCCTGCGCCGAGCGCCGAGTAAGGAGCGCGCCATGATCATCTCGATCGAATACCTCTACTGGCTCGCCGGCCTGGTGCTGGCCATCACCGCGCTGATGACCTTCACCGACCGCGCGCACCCGCGCCGCCTCAGCACCGGCCTGTTCTGGCTGCTGTACGCGATCGTGTTCCTGGCCGGCGACCGGCTGCCGCCCGCAGCGGTCGGCATCGGCGCGGTGGTGATGGCGCTGATCGCGGGCTTCGGCGGCGTCGGCCACGGCAAGCACGACAGCCTGCCCGAGACCGAGCGCCGCGCCAGTGCGAGCCGCCTCGGCAACAAGCTGTTCATCCCGGCGCTGCTGATCCCGCTGGTCACCGTGATCGGCACCATGCTGTTCAAGGATGTCCGGATCGCCGGCGTGCCCCTGCTCGATCCCAAGAACGTGACCTTCGTCTCGCTGGGGATCGGCTGCCTGATCTCGCTGGCGGTGGTGTGCTGGCTCACGCGCGACACCGTGGCGCAGGGCCTGCGCGAATCGCGCCGGCTGACCGAGTCGCTGGGCTGGGCGCTGGTGCTGCCGCAGATGCTGGCGATGCTCGGGCTGGTGTTTGCCGACGCGGGCGTAGGCAAGGCCGTGGCGCACCTGACCACCGCCTATATCAACCTCGACTACAAGCTGGTGGCGGTGGCGGTCTACTGCGTTGGCATGGCGCTGTTCACGGTGATCATGGGCAATGGCTTCGCCGCCTTCCCGGTGATGACCGGCGGTGTCGGCGTGCCCATCCTGGTCGGCATGTTCGGCGGCAATCCCGCGGTGATGGCGGCGATCGGCATGTTCTCGGGCTATTGCGGTACGCTGATGACGCCGATGGCGGCCAACTTCAATATCGTGCCGGCGGCGCTGCTGGAACTCGACGACAAGAACGCCGTGATCCGCGCGCAGGTGCCGACCGCGCTGGCGATCCTGGCGGCCAATATCGTGCTGCTGTACTGGCTGATGTAAGCGACAGGAGCCCCGCCATGACTACCGTGCTGCTGACCGGCTTCGAGCCGTTCGAGGATGAACCGGTCAACCCGTCGTGGGAAGCCGTGCGCGCGCTCGACGGCGAGCGTGTCGGCGACGCGGTGATCGTTGCGCGCCAGCTGCCGTGCGTATTCGGCGCGGCGATCGCCGCGATCGGAGAATTGCTCGACGCGATGCGACCGACCCTGGTGATCGCCGTCGGCCAGGCTGGCGGCCGCGCCGAGATGTCGGTCGAGCGGGTGGCGATCAATGTCGACGATGCGCGCATCGCCGACAACGCCGGCGCCCAGCCGATCGACACCGCCATCGTCGCCGACGGCCCGGCCGCCTACTTTGCCACGCTGCCGATCAAGGCGATGGTGCGCGACATGCGCGCGGCCGGCGTGCCGGCGTCGGTGTCGCAGACCGCCGGCACCTTCGTCTGCAACCATGTGTTCTACGGGCTGATGCACCGGCTGGCGCGGCAGCCCGACGGCGCGGTGCGCGGCGGCTTTATCCACATTCCGTATTTGCCCGAGCAGGCCGCGCGCCATCCGGGCCAGCCCAGCCTGGCGCACGAGACGCTGGTGAGGGGCCTGCGCACCGCGGTGGCGACGGCGCTGTCAACCCGCGCCGACGTGCGCGAGCAGGGCGGGCAACTGCACTGAGGGTCGGCGCGCATGTCCGCGCCGGCTTACTCGTGCAGGTTGGCCGCGGCCGCCTCGCGGCGTGCCGCGGCCTTCTTCATCGCATGGCGGCGCAGGCTGACCTGCTCGAAGCGCCAGATCACATAGCAGAACGCCAGGAACGGCCACAGCCAGCCGAGCCACTGCGCCAGGCTGTTGAAGTGGATGAAGCGGCCCATGCGCCAGCCCTGCTCCGAGATCCACGCGTAGGGATTGGACGGCAGCACGTTGGTCAGCGCCACCAGCACGATCAGCGCCGCCATCGCCAGCACCGCGCGCAGCCAGCGTGGCAGGTACAGCAGCAGCGCCAGCACCAGCGAGCTGGTCAGCAGCGCGAAGCGCCCGCCTTCGGACAGCCAGACGAAGGCGCTTTCGGTGGGGAACTGAAGCTCGGCCGCGGTCGCCTTGAGCAGCAGCGCCGCCGCCAGCAGCCCGGCCAGGATGCGCAGCATCGGCGCGCTGCGGCGCATCGCCACCGAGGCGAACAGGCCGGTGCCGACCCAGCTGCTGGCGGTCACCAGCGATTCGAGCAATTGCTGGCTCTGCATGTCCTCGGGCCGCAGGCCGATATGGTCCTGCCACGCCTCCAGCTGCGGGAACACCATCTGCAGCACCTGCATCGGCCAGGATTCCGGATCGGTCAGCCATTCGCGCACGATGCCGCCCATGCCGAACAGGTGCTCCTGCGGAAACACCTGCGCGAACGGCCACAGCAGCAGCAGGATGATGGCAAAGCTGGCGTGCGGCTCGAACCACGCATGGCGCAGCCGCGTCAGCCGGCCGTCGTCGATCAGCGCGCGCGTGAACGGCGCCACCACGGCGCCGCCGAGCAGCGCCCCCAGGGCATTGGTGATCAGGTCGATGTTGGACGAGATCCGGCTGGGCAGCCAGGTCTGGAAGGCCTCCATGCACGCCGACAACAGGGCGCCGGCCACCAGCGCCACCAGCGTGGCGCGCCCGCCCGACACGCGCGGATGCAGCGACAGCACCACCAGCGCGCCGAACGGGAAATACCCCAGCACGTTGGTCAGCAGGTCGAAGTCGGTGATGTAGCGCGGCTTGGGCGCGCTGACAAAGGCAAAGGGCGAGATGCCGTTGTCGATCCAGCCGGAGAACGGGTACAGGCTGGCATAGATCACCAGCAGCGTGAAGCAGAGCAGCCCCACGCGCGCCAGCGGCGAGTGCTGCGGCGCGGTGGCCGATGATGCTGGCACAGCCGCCGGCGGCGGCGCGGAGAGCGGCGGGGGAGCCGGCTCCATGGCAAATCTCCTGTTGCTTTACTTTAGCTGCAGCGTGCCGATCCAGTCGAGCAGCGCGGCAATCACGGCGTCGCTGGCTTCGGCCAGCGCCTTGACGCCGCCGGCGCCGTCGGCGCTGGGCGCGGGCCGGCGCGCCTCGAAGGTCTGCTGGCCGAGCATGCCGTGCCGGTACACCGTGGCGCGCAGCCGCACCACGCCCTCGCTGCTGGTGGCGCTGTCGAACACCTGGTCGAACTCGAGCAGGTCCACCTTCAGCGCCGGCGCGCTGCTGTCGCCGGACCAGCCCAGCGTGCCGCGCGCGGCCACGGCCTCGCGCAGGCGCTCGTCGAACAGGCGCGTGGGCGACATCACCCAGCGCTGCGTGGCGTAGGCCTGCAGGCGCTGCGCCTGGGCGTACTGGAGCCGGTAGAACAGCGCATTGCCTTCCAGCCAGTTGGGCCCGTCGGTCTGCGCCACGCGCAGTTTGGGCAGCGCCGCGGGCGCAGGGTTCCCGGTGCCGGCGGCCGTGTTGCCGGCGACGGCCGGGCCGAGGTCATAGGTGATGGTCGGTTCGCCGCGCGTCAGCGCGCAGCCCGACAGCGCCAGCCCGGCGGAGAAAATCAGCAGGGCCGCGCGCAGGCGGGCGGGCGCGGAGCGCAGCAAGCGTGGCATCTCGGTCGCAGGGTTCACGGCGGATTCTCGCGGTTGGCGTTTGGCGTGATCGATGGGAACAGGGTCGGGCGCGGGCGGTGCAGCAGGCCGGCCGCGCTACGGGGCCGCGCTGAAGCCCGGCTCGCCCGGCCCTGGCGTGGGCGCGGGCGCGCCGAACAGCACGCTGCTCGGGCTCTCGTTGAACTGGCCGGCGGCGCGTTCGAAGCTGCGCGCGGTCTGGCGCGCATCGCGGGCCAGGCCATTGAGCTGCGGCAGGGTCTCTTCGCTGAAGGTGCCCGCGGCCGACTGCACCGACGCGGCCGCGCCCTGCAGGTCGCGCCCGACGCTGTCGACGGTGCGCATCACGGTGCCGTTGGGGTTAGCCAGTTCCTGCGTCAGGCGCCGCGTCGATTCCAGCGTCGCGTTCAGGTTCTCGGCCACTTTCGGCAGGCGCTGCGCCGCCGGCGCGAGCGAATCGGACAGGCGCGAATAGTCTTCGGCGGTCTTGCGCACCGAGCGGATCGCCGCCATCAGCTCGTCGCGGTTGGCGCCGCGGAACATGTCGTTGAGCGAGCCCATCAGGGTCTCGGCCTGGGTCAGCAGCGAATCGCCGCGCTTTTCCAGTTCCTCGAAGAAGCCGGGCCGCATGGCGATGCGCGCCACCGCCCGCGGCGAGGTCGGCAGCGGCGGCGAGGCGGCGGTACCGTCGTGCGCGGCGGAGTCGTCGAGCTGCACGTAGGCGATCCCGGTCACGCCCTGGAAGCCCAGGGTGGCGTAGGTGGTGCGCGTGATCGGCGTTTCGCGGTTGACGTTGACGCGCACGATGATCTGGCCCGGCACCTGCGGATCGAACTTGATCGACTCGACCTTGCCCACCGCCAGCCCGCGGTACTTGACGTCGGCCTGCGGTCCGAGGCCGTTGACGGTGGAGCGGGTGATCAGGTCATAGGGCACGCGCACCGCATGGTCGCTGCTGAACCAGAAGATCGCGAACAGCACCAGCACGGCCAGGCCGATGGTGAACACGCCGGCGAGGAAGGCGTGGGACTTGTTTTCCATCATGCTTCTCCAGGGGGCGGCGCCGCGGGCTGCCCGGGCTGGGGCAGCGCCTGCAGGGCGCGCTGGGCGCGCTCGCCCAGGAAATACTCGCGGATGAAGGGATGGTCCACCTCCACCACTTGCGCAATCGGCGCGGCCGCGATCACCTTGTGGTCGGCCAGCACCGCGACGCGGTCGGACAGCGCCACCAGCGTGTCGAGGTCGTGCGTGATCATCACCACGGTCAGGCCCAGCTCGCGGCGCAGCTCGCGGATCAGCGCGACGTAGTCGTCGGACGCCATCGGGTCCAGGCCGGCAGTGGGTTCGTCCAGGAACAGCAGCTCGGGTTCCAGCGACAGCGCGCGCGCCAGCGCCACGCGCTTGATCATGCCGCCGGACAGGTCCGACGGCATCTTGTCGGCATCGCGCGCCGACAGCCCCACCAGCTGCAGCTTGAGCAGCGCCGCCTGGCAGATCAGGTTGTCGGGCAGCGCGCGCAGCTCGCGCAGCGGCAGCGCGATATTGTCGATCACCGACAGCGCCGAGAACAGCGCGCCGCGCTGGAACTGCAGGCCCCAGCGGCTGCGCAGCGCCTGCAGCTGGGCCGGGCTCAGTCGCGCCGGATCCTCGCCGAACACCTTGATGGTGCCCGAGGTGGGGCGCTCCAGCCCGACGATCTGGCGCAGCAGCACGGTCTTGCCGCTGCCCGAGCCGCCGACGATCGACAGCACCTCGCCGCGGTAGACGTCGAGGTCCACATGGTCGTGCACCACCGCCTTGCCGAAGCGCTTGACCAGGTCGCGCACCTCGATCACCGGGATGCGCTCCGGCGCGGGCTGCGGCGCGCCTGGCTGGGTCGCGTTCGCTTGTTCCGCGCTCACAGGCCCACGTCCTTGAACAGGATGGCGAAGACCGCGTCGGCCAGGATCACGATGGTGATCGCGGTGACCACCGAGGCGGTGGTGCCTTCGCCCAGGCTCTGGGTGTTGGGCTTGATGCGCAGGCCGAAGTGGCAGGCGGTCAGCGCGATCAGGATGCCGAACACCACGCCCTTGCCCAGCCCCAGCCACAGGTTGGCCACCGGCACCGCATCGGGCAGCTCGCGCAGGAAGAAGGTGGCGCTGATGCCCAGCTGCATGCGCGCGGCCAGCATGCCGCCTGCCAGCGCCATCACGTCGGTCCACGCCACCAGCAGCGGCATGGCGATGGCCAGCGCGATCACGCGCGGCATGATCAGCCGGAAGCCGTGCGAGATGCCCATCACGCGCATCGCGTCCAGCTCTTCGGTCACGCGCATCACGCCGATCTGCGCGGTGATGGCCGAGCCCGAGCGCCCCGCGATCAGGATCGCGGCGAGCACCGGCCCCAGTTCGCGGATCACCGCCATGCCCAGGATATTGACGATGAAGGTGCTGGCGCCGAAGGTGCGCAGCTGGTTGGCCGACAGGTACGACAGCACGATGCCGATCAGGAAGCCGACCAGCGCCGTGATCCCCAGCGCCTTGTAGCCGACGTTGTAGATGTTGGCCGAGATCTCGCGCCACGGGCCGCGCTGCGGCATGCGCGCGAAGCGCAGCAGGTCGAACGCCAGCTGGCCCAGCATGGTGACGCCGTTGCCCAGTTGCGCGCCGAACGACAGCACGTTGGCGCCGAACAGCGTGACCGGGTTGAAGCGGTCTACCATGTGCTTTTTCCAGCCCTCGTTCTGCACCGCGGCAATGCGCTCGAACACGCGGCGCTGGCCCTCGCTGGCCTCCAGCCGTTGCGGCAGCGCGCCGTTCCAGGCCTGCCACAGCAGCTGTCCGCCGATATGGTCGAGCCGCTCGACGCCGGCCAGCGACCATTGCGCGTGGTCGGGAGCCTGCGCCAGTTCGTGCAGCTGCGCGCGCAGCTGCCGCGCCTGGCGGCAGCCGGCCAGCGCGAGCGCGGTCCAGTCGCCACGCAGCTGTACGCTGACGGTTCCGTCCCCGCGCGTGATCTGGAAATCTGGCGTCGTCTGGCGTTCCAAGGGCTAGCGATGTGATGGCCGAGTCTCGATTCTAAGCCACGCGCCCCGCTGGCGCGACCGCGCCGTGCCCGGGAGCATGCCCGGCGGCGCGGCGCGGCTACAATGCGGCATCTGCCGCAGGCCCGGGTTCCGACCCGGATCCTGCGTGTGCCGACCGCGATCCCGCCCCATCCAGCCCCATCCAGCCCCATCCAGCCCCTTGCCGCGCATGTCCGCCGTTCCTCCGAATCCGCCCGATCCTTCCATCGCCACGGCCTGGCGCATCGATGCCGGCGCGCTGCGCGCCATGCTGTCGCCCGCGCTGCGCGACTGGACCGTGGAACTGGTCGAGGAAACCGGCTCGACCAATGCCGACCTGACCGCGCTGTGCCGCCAGGCGCCGTGGTCCGACGCCGGCACGCTGCGCCTGGCCTATCGCCAGACCGCCGGGCGCGGACGCCAGGGCCGGCCGTGGCAGGGGCAGGCCGGCATGACGTTCTCCGTGGCGCTGCCGCTGGCGCTGGCGCCGGCGCAGCTGAGCGGCCTGAGCCTGGCGGTGGGCCTGGCGCTGGCCGAGGCCCTGGCCGACGTGGCCCCGGCGCTGGGCGCGCGGGTCGGGCTGAAATGGCCCAATGACCTGCAGATCGATGGCCGCAAGCTGGCCGGCATCCTGATCGAATCGGTGCCGGCGGGCCCCCGGCGCGTCTGGGCGGTGATCGGCATCGGCCTGAACCTGGTGCGCGACGCGCAGATGGAGGCCGCGCTCGGCCGCGAACTGGCGGGCGTGGCCGAGGCCATGCCGGATTTCGATGCCGGGCGCGATGCGCCGCGCCTGCTGGCCGCGGTGCTGGAGCGGCTCGCGGCGATGCGCGCGGACTTCCTCGCGCATGGCTTCGGGCCGATGGCGCGGCGCTGGTCCGCCGCCGATGCCTACCGCGACCAGCCGGTGCGGCTGCTGCATGACGGCGAGGTGATCGCCGAAGGCATGGCGCGCGGCGTCGACGAGGCCGGCCACCTGCTGCTGGAAACGCCCGCGGGCCTGGAGCGCATCGCCAGCGGCGAACTGTCGCTGCGGCCCGCCGCGGGCAAGGAAGGGCACGCATGAACGCGCCGCGGCTGCTGGTCGATATCGGCAATACCCGGCTCAAGTGGGCGTGGTGCGACGCCGGTGCCGCACTGCCCGCCACCGCAGGCATCTCCAGGCTGCCGACGCCGTGGCGGCACGCCGGCGCGGTCGCGCACGCCGACGACGGCGCGCTGCCGGCCCTGGCCGCCGAACTGCGCGCGCTGCGCGCGAACGGGCCGATGCCGTCGGTGTGGATCAGCAACGTGGCCGGGCCGGTGATTGCCGCCGCCGTCGATGCCGCGCTGGCCGACGCCTTTGGCGGCTGCGCGCCGGTGCAATGGGTGCGCAGCGCGGCCGCGCATGGCGACCTTGCCAACGGCTATCGCGAACCGACCCAGCTTGGCGTCGACCGCTGGGTCGGCGCGGTCGGCGCGCACCGCTGGCTGCCGCGCGACACGCTGCTGGTGGTCACCGCCGGCACCGCCACCACGCTGGATATCGTCACCGTGACGGAGGCTGGCGGCGCGCGCTTCGAAGGCGGGCTGATCCTGCCGGGGCTGGCGCTGATGCTGGGCACGCTGGCGCGCAATACGGCGCAGCTGCCGGCGCTGGATGTCGGCGAGGCCGGCAGCGTGGCGGGCACGCAGCGGCGCTGGGCCGACAACACCCACGACGCCATTGCCGCCGGCTGCCTGGCCGCGCAGGCCGGCGCCATCGAGCGCACCTGGCGCGCGCTGGGCGAGCGCGGCGATGCTGCGCGCCCGCCGCGCTGCCTGCTGTCCGGCGGTGCCCGCGGCGCGCTGGCGGGCGCGCTCGCGGTGCCGTTCGAGATGCACGATAATCTGGTGCTGCTCGGCCTGCATGCGATGGCCATGGCCGACGCGTAACGACGCTACGTCCCCACCTCCGTCCGATTCCCCATGATCACCCGCTCCCTGCGCATCGCATTGCTGTTGCTGCTGTTCGCCAATGCCGTGCTGCTGGCCGCGGTGCTGGGCGCGTTCGGCGCGCAGCCGCTGTCGGGCTGGTTCGAATCGCCGCGCGAGCCGCACCGGCTGGAGCAGCAGGTGCGGGGCGAGCGGATGCGGCTGCAACCGCCGCCGGCCACCCCGGCGTCGGCACCGGGCGCGTAGCGCAGGCGCGGCGCCTCAGCCGCCCTGGCGCACCTTCGTCAACAGCTTGGTGGTCGAGCGGTCGTGCAGGAAGGGGATGGCATAGGCCTGGCCGCCCCAGCTGCGCACCAGCCGGGTTTCTTCGAGCGTATCGATATCGTAGTCGCCGCCCTTGACGTAGATGTCGGGGCGCACCAGGCGGATCAGCTCCACCGGCGTCTGTTCGCGGAACATGGCCACCAGGTCGACGCAGGCGAGCGCGGCCAGCAGCGCCATGCGGTCCGACTCATGGTTGAGCGGGCGGTCGTCGCCCTTGCCCAGCATCTTCACCGAGGCATCGCTGTTGACCCCGACCACCAGGCTGGCGCCCAGCGCGCGCGCCTGCGCCAGGTAGGTGGCATGGCCGCGATGGAGGATGTCGAAGACGCCGTTGGTAAATACCAGCGGGCGCGGCAGCGCGGCGATGCGCGCGGCCAGCGCGGCGGTGTCGTCGGCGGGAGTCAGCTTGGATTCGAAGGCGGGTACGGACATGGATCAGGGCATGGGATGGGTGGAGGCCGGCCCTGTGGCGGAGCCGGCGCGCTTGCACGAATGGTACCCGTTCTTGCGCGCCGCCCGCGGGCCGGCCCTGGCTGGCGCCATGGCGTGCCGGCAATGGCCCGCGGCACGGCAGCGATGTAGTAACCGGCTACTACCTGCGCAGCCGCTGGCGCGCTTATCATCCGCGGCACCGTATTTCCGGGAACAGGAAAACGGCGTTGCACCCTGCCCGCGCGGGCCGGACCATCCGGCGCGCCGCCGCGGGCCGCATTTGTCGGGAATGCGTGAAGGTAAAAAAGAAGGCAAAAAAATGCCCCGCTTCGGCGGGGCATTTTTTTTCCGGTCCCGGACGCTCAGGCCTGCGCCGGGCGGGCCGCGCCGGCGCCTTGCAGGCTGGCGTTCAGCTCCTTGCGGTAGCGGTTCAGGTCCTGCACGGTTTCAAAGGTACGTTCGAACAGCAGCGACATGTTGTGCAGGATCCGTTCGATGACCTTCTTCTCCCAGCCTTCGTCGAAGCGGATCTGCTCGTCCAGCCATTTCTCGAGCCAGTCGGGGTCCGGCAGGCGCGACTGCACCGTGTCGTTGGGGAACAGCGCCTTGTTGACGTGCAGGTTGGTCGGGTGCAGCGGCTTCTCGGTGCGACGCGCGGATGCCATCAGCACGCCGATCTTGGCGAAGGCCGCGCGCGCGCTGTCGCCGAACTGCGCCAGGTATTTCTTCATGTAGCGCAGGTAGGCGCCGCCGTGGCGGGCTTCGTCCTGCGACAGGGTGCGGTAGATATGCTTGATCACCGGTTCGGTGTGCCATTCGGCGGCACGGCGGTACCAGTGGTTCAGGCGGATCTCGCCGCAGAAATGCAGCATCAGCGTTTCCAGCGGCGGGGCCGGGTCGAACTCGAAGCGCACCGCGTGCAGTTCTTCCTCGGTCGGCACCAGGTCCGGGCGGAAGCGGCGCAGGTACTCCATCAGCACCAGCGAATGCTTCTGTTCCTCGAAGAACCAGATGCTCATGAACGCCGAAAAGTCAGAGTCGTGGCGGTTGTCGCGCAGGAACATCTCGGTCGCGGGCAGGGCGGACCATTCCGTGATCGCATTCATGCGAATGGTCTTGGCCTGGTCGTCCGTCAGCATGCTGGCGTCGAAGGTATCCCAGGGGATGTCCTTGTCCATGTGCCAGCGGACGGCTTCCAACGATTTGAACAGTTCGGGGTAGAGCATGGTAAGCCTTTGAAATTACGGGCAGATTCTACCAGATGCGAATTATTCTCTTCTCTCCTTTTTTCGCCCGGCGCGGGGCAAATATGCAACGCTCGGCGGTCGTTTGCCGACGCCTTCTGCATTTTCCGGGCGATCAGCGCCGCGGCGGCGCGTCAAAGTGACAGCGCGGGCGCCTTCCGAGACCGTCATGTGACGGCGGCAGCTCAGGGAGAGACGGCCTGCTCGGCCGCCTGGTCGCCCGTGCCGGGCGCGGCCGGCGCCGTACCGGGCACGATGCCGTAGAGGAAAGCCGCCAGCTCGTCGGCCTGGGCTTCGGCGTCGCGCTCGCCCAGCGCGATCAGCGCCTGCGTAAAGGCCGGCTCGAACAGCAGGTAGCTGGCGAACGCGGCGCCGCGCGCCTCGGTGCCGCCCAGTGGCGCCAGCAGCGCGCGCACGGTGCGCGGCAACTGCTTCTGGTGCTCGGCGGCGATGGCCTCGATCGGCTCGCTGGGCGCCACCGTCATCACCTGCACCGGGCGCCAGCCCTCGCGGTCGCCGGCCACCTCGGGCATGCGCGCGAGCAGCCGGTTGATATGCAGCAGCCGCTCCAGGTCGGCGTTCAAGCCGTCCAGGAAGATGCTGGCCAGCGCCTGGCCGCCCACCTGTGCCAGCGACGGATAGCCGCCGCCCGGCATGGTATCGAACCAGCCCGAGCGCTGGCGCGAGGCCGCGCCGATCGCCAGGATGCGCGACGCGCCCAGGTGGATCGCCGGCGACAGCGGCGACATCTGGCGCATGGTGCCGTCGCCGAACCACTCGTGGTGCCCGTCGAGTTCCAGCGGCATGGCGGGGAACAGGAACGGGATCGACGACGATGCCAGCAGGTGGTCCACCGTGATCTGCGCCGGCACCGCGATGCGCTGGCTGCGGTGCCACGGATGGATGCGGTGGAGCGACTGGTAGAAGGTCACGTGGCGCCCGGTGCTGTACGACAGCGCCGTGACCGCGAACGCCTGCAGCGCGCCGCTGTCGAGGCTGGCCTGCACCCGCGCGGGCTCGAACAGCTCGCCCAGCATGCTGCCCAGCGGCGTGTTGTCGAACAGCGCGCGCGGCGCGCGCCGCTGGGTGGCCCAGCCCAGCGCCAGCGTCGACAGCCAGCGCGCCCCCGACACGCCCACGCGCAGCACATCGGTGCGATAGACCTCGTCGGCATGGATGCTGTGCCAGAGCGCGCCCAGGCTCTGCGTGGCGGCTTCCAGGTTGCCGGCGTGGATGGCCAGCCCCGCGCCGTTGATGGCCCCGGCCGAAGTCCCGGCAATGATGCCGAACGGCAGCGCCGCCTGCGCCTTGCCATGACGCGCGGCGATGCGCGCCACGCCGTTGAGCACGCCGGCCTGGTAGGCGGCGCGCGCGCCGCCGCCCGTCAGGATCAGGGCGGTAGCGGCGGGGTTGGGACCGGACGGAGGCGCCGCCGGGGGCAGCGGCAGGGAATCGCGGTGCATGGGCGGTTGGGGGAAGGGGGCGTCAGGCTGCGGCGGGATCAGTTGGTGACGCTGCCGCCGGCGCCGTTGTTGCTGCCATTGCCGCCGTTGCCACCCTCGCCCGCGTCCCGGGCCGGCCCCGCCTTGGCCGGCTTCTTGGCTGCCGCTTTCTTCGCCGGCGCCTTCTTCGCCGGCGCCTTCTTCGCGGCAGGGCTGGCGGTACTAGCCGAAGGCGTCTTGCCGGCCGCAGCGGTCTTCGGTTTCTCTGCGCCGGACTGGGTGGTGCCGGCTGGCGGGGCGGCGCCGGCTGCGCCAAAACCGCCCATGCCGCCCATGCCGCCCATGCCGAACGGCACCATGCTGGCCGCCGCGGCACCGCTGGCAATCTGGTTGAACTGCTGTTGCAGCATGTCCCACCACAGCGCGGCGTTGGGCGCCGGGCCGGCATCGGTGTCGCCGGCGGCGGCCTGCGCCTCCTCGGCGGCCGGCGGTTCGGCCGGTGCGCCGCTGCGGTTGTCCGTGCCGGTATTGGCTCCGGTATCCGCGCCGGTGCGTTGCGGCGCCTCGGCGCTGGGCGCGTTGGCCGCGCGCGCGACGTTTTCCATCGCCGATTGCATCGCCTCGGGCGACAGCGCGTTGCCGAAGGTCTGCAGCGCCACCAGCGTGGCGCGCTGCACTTCCAGCCCCTGGATGGTGGTGCGCAGCAGGTTGGTATTGAGTTGCAGCCAGCTTTCCACCGCCTTCAGGTCGGCGATGCGCTTGTCGAGGTCTTCCAGGTCCATCGGCGGCGTCATCGCCTGCAGGCCGGGCATCAGTCCGCCAGGCATGCCGGCGCCGCCCCATAGCCGGCGCATGAAGTCGAAGCCGTTGGTGAAATCGGGAATCTGTCCGAACATGGTCGCGCGCTCCGTGTGCGGCGCAGCCCGGTGCCCGGACCTCCGGGAGCGCGGCTGCGTCGTCGTTACCTGAACTGAGGCGGCCGCTTTTCGCGCAGGCTCGCCATGCCTTCGTGCACGTCGGGGCCGGCAAAACCCATGAATTCGAGCGCCAGCGAGGTATCGAAAGCGGGGCCGGCCATGCGCAGCCAGTTGTTGAGGGCGTACTTGGTCCAGCGGATTGCACTCTGCGACCCCGCCGCCAGCCGGTTGGCCACCTCGAACGCGCGCGCCACCAGTTCGTCCTCATCCACCGCCAGCGAGACCAGGCCGATCCGCTCGGCCTCTTCGCCGCTGACCGACTCGCACAGCATCAGATAGTACTTGGCCTTGGCCATTCCGCACAGCAGCGGCCACACGATCGCGGCATGGTCGCCGGCGGCCACGCCCAGCCGGGTATGGCCGTCGACGATGCGCGCGGTCTTCGCCGCGATCGAGATATCGGCCAGCAGGCCCGCCACCAGGCCGGCGCCGACGGCCGGTCCGTGCATCGCCGAGACCACCGGCTTGTCGCAGTTGATGACGTTGTAGACCAGGTCGCGCGCCTCGTGCCAGACGCGGGTGCGGGTGTCGAAGTCGTTGGCCATGTCCTCGACCAGCGCGAGGTCGCCGCCGGCGGAGAAGCCCTTGCCCTCGCCGCGGATCAGCGCGACGCGCACCTCGGGGTCGGCGGAGACGTCGCGCCAGATTTCGGCCAGCTCGCGGTGCATGTTGGCGTCCGCGGTGGCCAGCTTCTGGTTGGCCGACTGGGCCGCGCCCATGACGATTTCCAGGATGGGGCCGTGGCGGCGCAGGGTCAGCGCGCGGTAGCGCGCGTAACGCGGTGACAGGGTGGAGGTGTCAGCGGAGGGCGTGGTCATGGGGGCCTTTGAAGTGGACGCCGGCGCGGGCGCCGGACGCAAGGTGACTGCAACCAGATTTACCAACCGATCGGTCGGTTAATTATATGCAAATCCGGCGCGCGGCTGCGCTCCCCCGCCCGCCGCGCCTCAGGCCGCCGCCACCAGCTGGTCGATCGCGCCGAAGACCGAATGGCCCTGCGCGTCGAACATCTCGATCTTGACCGCGTCGCCGAACTTCATGAATTCGGTCGCCGGCTTGCCTTCGTCGATGGTCTCGAGCATGCGTTTCTCGGCGATGCAGCAGTAGCCCTTCTTGCGGTCGACGTTGGAGATCGTGCCCGAGCCGACGATGCTGCCGGCACGCACGTTGCGCGTCTTGCAGATATGCGCGATCAGCTGGCCGAAGTCGAACACCATGTCGGTGCCGCAGTCGGGCTGGCCCACCTTCCTGCTGTTCCAGTGCACGGTCATCGGCAGGTGTACCTTGCGCTCGCGCCACGCGTCGCCCAGTTCGTCCGGGGTTACCGCCACCGGCGAGAACGCCGTCGCCGGCTTGCTCTGGAAGAAGCCGAAGCCCTTGCCCAGTTCGGCCGGGATCAGGTTGCGCAGCGAGACATCGTTGGCCAGCATCACCAGCCGGATGGCATCGCCGGCCTGCTCCGGGGTGGCGCCCATCTTCACGTCGCCGGTGATCACCGCCACCTCGGCCTCGAAGTCGATGCCGAAGGCCTCGCTGGCGCAGACGATGTCGTCATGCGGGCCCAGGAAATCGTCGGAACCGCCCTGGTACATCAGCGGGTCGGTCCAGAATTCGGGCGGCATCTCGGCGCCGCGCGCCTTGCGCACCAGCTCGACATGGTTGACGTAGGCCGAGCCGTCGGCCCACTGGTAGGCGCGTGGCAGCGGCGCCATGCAGTCCTTTGGCGCGAACGCAAACGGATGCCGGGCGCGGCCGCCGTTGAGCGCGTCGTACAGGTCCTGCAGCTGCGGCGCGTAGAACTGCCAGTCGTCGAGCACGGTCTGCAGCTTGCCGGCGATGTCGGTGGCGAAGTGCGCGGTCTTCAGGTCGCGCGACACGACCACCAGCTGGCCGTCGCGCGAACCGTCCTTCAGGGTTGCGAGTTTCATGGGATGCGGTAGGGATCGGGGCGCCTGCCGGGGCAGGCGCAATGGGCGCTAGTCTAACGCGGTGCGCGCGCCGCTCAGTCGACCGTGATGCCCTTGGCCTTGATCAGCTTGCCCCAGCGCTCGGCCTCGGCGCGCGCGTAGCTGGCGAATTCCTCGGGCGTGCTCGACACCGCTTCGACGCCCACGCCTTCGAGCTTCTTCTGCACCTCGGGCGTCTTCAGCGCCTTGACCAGCTCGGCGTTCAGCCGCGCGACCACGGCCTTGGGCGTACCGGCCGGCGCCACCATGCCTTGCCAGGCGTAGGCCTCGAACCCCGCCACGCCGCCTTCGGCGACGGTGGGCACACTGGGCAGCACGGTGAGGCGTTTGGGGGTGGCCACGCCCAGCGCGCGCAGCTTTCCGGCCTGCACGTTCTGCTGGCCCGAGGCCAGGTCCAGGAACATCAGGTCGACCTGCCCTGCCAGCAGGTCCTGCACCGCCGGCGCGGCGCCCTTGTAGGGCACGTGCGTCATCTTGACCCGGGTCTGGTCCATGAACAGCTCCATCGCCAGATGGTGCGGGCTGCCCGCGCCCGGCGAGGCAAAGTTGACCTTGCCCGGATGCTTCTGCGCGTAGTCGATCGCTTCCTTGAGCGTGCGCGCGGGGAAATTCGGGTTGGCCACCAGCACCAGCGGAAAGCGCGCCAGCTGGCCGACATAGACGAAATCCTTGTCGGCGTTGTACGGCAGCTTCTTGTACAGCGACGGATTGGCGGCCAGCGTGGCGGTATCGGCGGTCAGCACGGTGTAGCCGTCGGGCTTGGCATGCGCCACGGCGTCGGCGCCGACGATGGTGGCGGCGCCCGGCCGGTTGTCGATCACCACCTGCTTGCCCAGCGCCGGCGTGATCGCCTGGGCCACGGTGCGCGCCACCACATCGGTGCCGCCGCCGGCGGGGTAGGGCACCACCCAGCGGATCGGCTGCGACGGCCAGTTGTCGGCGCGCGCAGGAGCGCTGGCGGTGCACAGCAGGGCGAGCAGGGGCGCGGCGGTCAGGGCGGCGAGGGCGGCAAGAGCGGGGCGGAAGTAGCCAGGGGGGCGCATCGGTGGTCTCCATGGTAAAACGGGGCCCGGTGTGGCGGGCTGCACGTGCGCCCGCCGGCCAGGTCTGTAGCGAAGAAAGTCTACCGAGCACTTAAAAATTGGTAAATCGATTTCGCTATAGTAAATTTACCTAGGATTTTTCCCTCCCCCAGCCAGCAAGCACACCCCCTGCCACCCGCATGTCAGAGATCGAAGAAGAAGACGCCAAGCTGCGTTCCGGCATCCAGTCCATCGAGGTGGGCTTCAGGCTGCTGCAGGCGCTGGCGGCATCGCCGCGCGCGATGATGCTGCGTGACCTGGCCGCCGCCGCCGACATGAACCCGGCCAAGGCCCACCGCTACCTGGTCAGTTTCATGCGGCTGGGCGCGGTGGCGCAGGATCCCGTGAGCGGGCGCTATGACCTGGGGCCGTTCGCGCTGCAGCTGGGGCTGGCCGGGCTGAACCGCCTCGACCCGGTCAAGAAGGCGCGCCCGATCCTGTCGCAGCTGCGCGACGAGCTCGACCTGACCGCCGGCATCGCCGTGTGGGGCAACCACGGTCCCACGGTGGTGCACTGGGAGGAGTCCAGCCATCCGGTCACCGTCAGCCTGCGCCTGGGCGACGTGATGCCGATGCTCAACTCCGCCACCGGCCGGCTCTACGGCGCCTACCTGCCGCGCAGGCAGACGCTGCCGCTGATCGAGCGCGAGCTGGGCGCGCGCGGCCATGACGGCGTGCCGGACATGCCGCACACGCTGGCCGACTACGACGCAATCTGCGCAGAGGTACGCGCACACGGCGCCGCGCGCACGCTCGGCGGCGTGCTGCCGGGCATCAACGCGTTCTCGATGCCGGTGTTCGACGCCAACGGCCATCTCGCCATGGGACTGATCGTGCTGGGCGCGCAAAGCATATTCGATGCAGAATGGGGCGGTACGATGGACCGCCGCGTGCGCGCCATCGCCCAACAGCTCTCATCGGAACTCGGCTACCTTGGTGCCGCCCCCCCGGCCGGACAAACCGGCCAAGCCTGATCCCCCCGCCCGCCCCGGCGCGGATCCCCGCGTCTGGCGCCGGCGCCGCTGGATCGTTGTGATTGCGCTGGTGCTGCTGGTCCACCTGATGGCGGTGGTGGGCCTGGTGCGCATGCCCGGTCCGCTGATCCCGGTCGATGTCAGCAACACCCCCACGCTGGAAGCCGTGCTGTTGCCGCCGCCGGCGCCGCCGGCGCCACCCAAGCCACGGCCGATCGCGCGCGCGCCGCGCCCGCAGCCCAAGCCCGCGGCGCCGCAACCTGAACCGGAAGTGCCCGCTCCCGCGCCCGAGCCGGCGCCGCCGCTTGCCACCAGCCCGCAGGGCGCTACCGAGATGGCTGCCGGCAGCGGCGGCGAAGGCAGCGCGGCCGCGCCCGCGGCCGCCGCCGCGCCGGCCCCGTCCGGCGGGCCGCAAGGCGGCGTCAACGGCGTGCGCTACAGCGCGCCCCCTTCGGCGACCATGCATTACGCCAGCTTCGTCAACGGCGTGCAGAACCCGGACGGACTGATCCGCTGGGAGCAGGACGGCAGCCGCTACCGGCTCGCGGTCGAGACCCGCGTGCTGTGGTTCCGCTTTGCCTTCCAGAGCAGCGGCGCGCTGGCCGAGCAGGGGCTGTTGCCGGAACGCTACGAAGAGCGCCGCCGCAACAAGGTCGAGGCCTCGCGCATCGACACCGCGGCCGGCACGGTGGCCTTTGCCTCGGGCGCGCAGGCGCCGTTCCCGCCCGGCGCCCAGGACCGCTTCAGCGTCTTCCTGCAACTGGTGGGGCTGGTGCGCGGCAATCCCCAGCGCTACGTCACGCCCGGTGTGACGGAATCGTTCCAGGTGGCCGACACCCGGGATGTGGAACCGATGCAAGTGCAGTATGTTGGAGAGGTCGAGGTCGACACCGGCCAGGGCGTGGTGCGCGCCAAGCACTTTGTGCGGCTGCCGCGCCGCGCCAACGACCGGCGCCGCGTCGAGGTCTGGCTGGCGCAGTCGCTCGGCTGGATGCCGGTGCGGTTGCGCCAGACCGAGCCCGACGGCACCCAGATCGACCTGGTGTACCGCGGCAGGGAAGGACCGTAGCGCCGCGGGTTCGCGCAGATCCACGCAGGCTTTGACCGAAAGGAGTCCCAGCCATGACCGTTGCAACGCCGCCCACCGAAACCCGCCGCATCCACGCCGACGGCGCCGACCTGCACGTGCGCCTGGATGGCGCCGACGGGCCCTGGGTGATCCTGGCCCATGCCCTGGCGGCCGACCATACCCTGTGGGACCTCACCGCCAGGCACCTGGCCAGCCGCTACCGCGTGGTGCGCCCGGACCTGCGCGGCCATGGCGCCAGCGATGCCCCGCTCGGCCCCTACACCATGACGCGGCTGGCCGACGACGTGGTCGCGGTGATGGATGCGCTGCAGATCCCGCAGGCGCACTTCTGCGGCATCTCGGTCGGCGGGATGATCGGCCAGAGCATGGGGCTGCGCCATCCGGAGCGGCTGCTCTCGCTGACGCTGGTAGCAACCAATAGCCAGACCCCGATGGAGGCCCACCCGATGTGGCACAACCGCATCGGCCAGGCCGAGGCCCACGGCATGGCTGGACTCGCCGATGCCACTCTCGGGCGCTGGCTGACGCCGGCGTTTCATGCGTCACATCCGGACCAAGTGTTGCGTATCCGCGACACGTTGGTGGCGACTCCGGTACGTGGATACGTGGGTGTGGCCGAGGCCATCATGGCTTTCGACCTGGCGGGCGCGCTTTCCCGCATTCATTGTCCTACGCTGGTAGTAGCGGGCGAGCAGGACCAGGGCGCTACCGTGGCGATGGCACAGAGCATTGCCGCGGCGATCGCCGGGTCGCGGCTCGAGGTGGTGCCGCAAGCGGCGCACCTGGTGCACGTGGAGCAGCCGGAACGCTTCCACGCCGCGCTGGACGCCTTCCTGGGGAGTGCCGCATGTGGGGGCCAGTGCGACGTTCCGTGACAAGCAACACACTGATGTTCCAGGCTCAAGAAACTTGTTGCATTGGCCGATGCCCAATTCATGTAAGGCAGAAAATCGTGGCAACGTGGTGACAGGCACCCAATAACTTGATTTCCCGCCGGTCACCCCAAGTTTGGAGGTAAAGCCGCGGCGCCCCCTCATGGCAACAACTGAGGCAAGAACCACAAGGGCGAGCCGCCCATCCATGACGCCCAGGAGGTGTGCCATGCAAATGATCTACAACAGCGACAACTACTGCATCGTCGAGTTCGGTGCGGATGTCGAGCAAGCCCCGCTGGAGTTCGGCGGCTACGAAATCGTCGACAAGAACCTGAAGCGCGAGATTTTCCTCGGTGGCCAGCTTGCCGAGAGCTTCCGTGCGGATGTGAAGCGGCTGATCGAAAGCGAGCCGTCGGTGGAGGAGGTCGATGACTTCCTCGGCAAGTTCGACAACGTGATGACGCACCCGCTGGTAATGCACTGAGCGGCCACGCCGGGCCGGCGCCCCGAGCCGCCGCGCCGCCCGGTTTCGCAACGAGGATCAAGCCCGCTTCGGCGGGCTTTTGCGTTCTTGCCGCGTGCGATGGCTCAGTACTGCTCCCACGGCAACCCGTCGTGGCGCCAGCCGTTGAGCGTGTTGCGGTGGCGCTCCGCGTCGAGGTCGCCCTCGAAGCCGTGCAGCACAAAGCGGACGTTGGAGAACCCTGCGCCCTCGAGCGCACGTGCCGCGGCGGACGAGCGGTTGCCGCTGCGGCAGATCAGCAGCACCGGCCGCGCCGACGCCTGCCCGGCGAGCTTCTTCACCATCTGCACGAAATGCGGGTTGACCTCCCAGTCGGGGCCGTCGTTCCAGGGCACGTTGTGCGCGCCCTTGGGATGGCCGACGAACAGGTATTCCATCTCGCTGCGGCAGTCGATGAAGAGCGTCTCGGGCGATTGCGCCAGCAAGGCGTGGGCGTCGGTCGGGGACAGGTGTTGCATGGTCGGAAGAGGCGCGGCGCGGGCCGCCTGACGGTGATGTTTACGTCTCTCAGTGTAGGCGCCGGAGCGTCCGGCAGGCAACCGACGGCGCCCGCAAGGCCTTGATACACCTGATAAAATCGCACCTCTTTGGCCGCCATCGGCCACCGCGGCCTACCGTCGAAGCTCCGCCGGCCCCGCCTTTCCAGAGTCCCCGCCATGAGTGCCCCTGAATCCCGCGCGGCCGCACCGCGCCCCTACACCCGGGCTGCCGAGTTGCCCCGGCTGCTGCAAGAACGCATCCTGATCCTGGATGGCGCCATGGGCACCATGATCCAGCGCTACAAGCTGAGCGAGGCCGACTACCGCGGCACGCGCTTCGCCGAGCACAAGGTGGACGTGAAGGGCAACAACGAACTGCTGGTGCTGACGCGCCCGCAGGTCATCAGCGAGATCCACGAGCAATACCTGGCCGCCGGCGCCGACCTGATCGAGACCAATACCTTCGGCGCCACCCGCGTGGCGCAGGAAGACTACAAGATGGCCGAACTGGCGTACGAGATGAACGTCGAGGCCGCGCGCCTGGCGCGTGCCGCCTGCGACAAGTACAGCACGCCCGACAAGCCGCGCTTCGTCGCCGGCGCCTTCGGTCCCACGCCCAAGACCGCCAGCATCTCGCCCGACGTGAACGACCCCGGCGCGCGCAACGTCACCTTCGAAGAGCTGCGCGAGTCGTACTACGAACAGGGCAAGGCCTTGCTCGAAGGCGGCGCCGACGTGTTCCTGGTCGAGACCATCTTCGACACGCTTAACGCCAA
The DNA here is from genome assembly GCF_014191175.1 of Cupriavidus alkaliphilus. Lineage (NCBI taxonomy): Bacteria > Pseudomonadati > Pseudomonadota > Betaproteobacteria > Burkholderiales > Burkholderiaceae > Cupriavidus > Cupriavidus alkaliphilus. The sequence continues at coordinate 240,125 of NZ_JACHWE010000009.1, forward strand.
GGCCGCGCTGTTCGCCATCGACCAGCTGTTCGAGGACACCGGCGAGCGCGTGCCGGTGATGATCTCAGGCACCGTGACCGATGCCTCGGGCCGGATCCTGTCGGGCCAGACCGTCGAGGCGTTCTGGAACAGCCTGCGCCATGCGCGCCCGGTCACCTTCGGCCTGAACTGCGCGCTGGGCGCCACGCTGATGCGTCCGTATGTCGCCGAGCTGGCCAAGATCTGCGACGCCGCGGTGTCGTGCTATCCGAACGCGGGTTTGCCGAACCCGATGAGCGACACGGGATTCGATGAAACCCCCGAGGTCACGTCGGCGCTGGTGGAAGAGTTCGCCGCCTCCGGGCTGGTGAACCTGGTGGGCGGCTGCTGCGGCACCACGCCCGAGCATATCGCCGCCATCGCCCAGCGCGTGGCCGACAAGAAACCCCGCAGCTGGCCCGGCCAGTACCGCGACGCCGCCTGAGCCCGAGAGCCTGACAACATGAGCGAGAACAAACTGCCCCCGCGCCCGATGCGCCTGTCCGGCCTCGAGCCCTTCACCATCGACGACGACACGCTGTTCGTCAACGTCGGCGAGCGCACCAACGTGACCGGCTCCAAGGCCTTCGCGCGCATGATCCTGAACGGCCAGTTCGACGAGGCGCTGGCGGTGGCCCGCCAGCAGGTCGAGAACGGCGCGCAGATCATCGACATCAACATGGACGAGGCCATGCTGGATTCGAAGGCCGCGATGGTCCGGTTCCTGAACCTGATCGCGTCCGAGCCCGACATCGCGCGCGTGCCGATCATGCTGGATTCGTCCAAGTGGGAGGTGATCGAGGCCGGCCTGCAGTGCGTGCAGGGCAAGCCGGTGGTCAACTCGATCTCGCTGAAGGAGGGCGAGGAGCAATTCCGCCACCATGCCGAGCTGATCCGCCGCTACGGCGCGGCCAGCGTGGTGATGGCCTTCGACGAGAAGGGCCAGGCCGATACCTTCGCGCGCAAGACCGAGATCTGCCAGCGCAGCTACGACATCCTGGTCAATGAAGTCGGCTTCCCGCCGGAAGACATCATCTTCGACCCGAACATCTTCGCGGTCGCGACCGGCATCGAGGAACACAACAACTATGCCGTGGACTTCATCGAGGCCACGCGCTGGATCAAGCAGAACCTGCCGTACGCCAAGGTCAGCGGCGGCGTCTCCAACGTGTCGTTCTCGTTCCGCGGCAACGACGTGGTGCGCGAGGCCATCCACACCGTGTTCCTGTACCACGCGATCGGCGCCGGCATGGACATGGGCATCGTCAACGCCGGCCAGCTCGGCGTGTATGACCAGCTCGATCCCGAACTGCGCGAGCGCGTCGAAGACGTGGTGCTGAACCGCCGCGAGGATTCCACCGACCGCCTGCTGGAAATCGCCGACCGCTACAAGGGCGGCGGCGCGAAGAAGGAAGAAAACCTGGCCTGGCGCGGCACGCCCGAGCAGCCGGTGCCGGTGGGCGAGCGCCTGGCGCATGCGCTGGTGCACGGCATCACCACTTTTATCGTCGAGGACACCGAGGAAGTGCGCCAGCAGGTGGCGGCGCGCGGCGGCCGCCCGATCGAGGTGATCGAAGGCCCGCTGATGGATGGCATGAACATCGTCGGCGACCTGTTCGGCGCCGGCAAGATGTTCCTGCCGCAGGTGGTCAAGAGCGCGCGCGTGATGAAGCAGGCGGTGGCGCACCTGCTGCCCTTCATCGAGGAAGAGAAGCGCCTGCTAGCCGAGGCCGGCGGCGACGTCAAGGCGCGCGGCAAGATCGTGATCGCCACCGTGAAGGGCGACGTGCACGACATCGGCAAGAACATCGTCTCGGTGGTGCTCCAGTGCAATAACTTCGAAGTGGTCAACATGGGCGTGATGGTCCCGTGCAACGAGATCCTGGCCAAGGCCAAGGTCGAGGGCGCTGACATCGTCGGGCTGTCGGGGCTGATCACGCCGTCGCTGGAAGAGATGGCCTACGTCGCGTCCGAGATGCAGCGCGACGACTACTTCCGCGTGAAGAAGATCCCGCTGCTGATCGGCGGCGCCACCACCTCGCGCGTGCATACCGCGGTCAAGATCGCGCCCAACTACGAAGGCCCGGTGGTGTACGTGCCGGACGCCTCGCGCTCGGTCAGCGTGGCGTCGAGCCTGCTGTCCGACGAAGGCGCGGCCAGGTACCTGGACGAGCTGAAGAGCGACTACGAGCGCATCCGCACCCAGCACGCCAACAAAAAGGCCACGCCGATGGTGACGCTGGCGCAGGCGCGCGCCAACAAGACGCCGATCGACTGGAGCACTTACGTGCCGCCGAAGCCGAAGTTCATCGGCCGCCGCGTATTCCGCAACTACGACCTGGCCGAACTGGCCAACTACATCGACTGGGGCCCGTTCTTCCAGACCTGGGACCTGGCCGGCAAATTCCCCGACATCCTCAACGACGAGATCGTCGGCGAGTCGGCGCGCAAGGTGTTCTCGGATGGCAAGGCGATGCTGTCGCGGCTGATCCAGGGCCGCTGGCTCGCCGCCAACGGCGTGATCGCGCTGCTGCCGGCCAATACCGTCAACGACGACGATATCGAGATCTACACCGACGAGACCCGCAGCAAGGTCGCGCTGACCTGGCACAACCTGCGCCAGCAGAGCGAGCGCCCGGTGGTCGACGGCGTGCGCCGGCCCAACCGTTGTCTTGCGGACTTTGTCGCACCGAAGGACAGCGGCATCGCCGACTATGTCGGCATCTTCGCCGTGACCGCGGGCCTGGGCGTCGACAAGAAGGAGGCGCAGTTCGAGGCCGACCACGACGACTACAGCGCGATCATGCTCAAGGCGCTGGCCGACCGCCTGGCCGAAGGCTTCGCCGAATGCCTGCACGAGCGCGTGCGCAAGGACCTGTGGGGCTATGACGCCGCCGAGACCCTGAGCAACGACGAGCTGATCGCCGAAAAATACCGCGGCATCCGTCCGGCGCCCGGCTATCCGGCCTGCCCGGAGCACACCGTCAAGGGACCGATGTTCGAATTCCTCGACGCGGCCGAGATCGGCATGGGCATTACCGAGTCGCTGGCGATGACGCCGGCGGCCTCGGTCAGCGGCTTCTACCTGGCGCATCCCGCGTCGACCTACTTCACCATCGGCAAGATCGGCCAGGACCAGCTCGACGACATGGCGGCACGCCGCCACGAAGACCGCGCCGCGGTGGCGCGCGCGCTGGCACCCAACCTGTAACCGGGTGCGACGCCCGGTTGGCAGCGGCGGCGGCGGTGCGCCGCCGCCAGCCCGTTGATGCGGCAGGAAAAGCGCAGCGGACGGCCGGCACAGCGCCGCCGACGTGGCGCGCGGGCCGCCTCACAACTCCTTACAGTGCCTTTCAACTGCTCACAGACCGGCGCAGTCCGGCTCCCTAGACTGAGGGCTCGATACACGCAATCACCAGCGTGATCACCGCGGCGAATGTTTCGCCGTGGGGCATCCTGAAAGGAGTCTGTCCATGAAGAAACTGCTGCTCTCCCTGTCCGCACTGTCGATCGCCGCGGCTTCCTCGCTGGCCATGGCCCAGGGCACCGGCGGCGCCGTCGGCGCCAAGGCCGATGTCGGTGCCTCGGTGACCACGCCCGCGCCCGCAGCGGCGGCGCAGGGTGGCCTGAACGCCGTCGGCGGCGCCGCAACGGGTGCCGCGGGCGCGGCCGAGAAGGGCCTGTCGACCGCCGGCGCGGCCACCGACAAGGGCCTGTCCGCGGCGGGCACGGCGGCTGACAAGGGCCTGTCGACCGCGGGCGCCGCCGTCGACAAGGGCGTGGGCACCGCCGCCGACGCCACCGGCTCAGCCAAGGCAGAGGCCGGCAGCAAGGCCAAGCATGGCAAGCACGCCGCCAAGTCGACCAAGAAGTCGAAGGCCGACGCGAACGTGGGCGTGAGCGCCGGCGCGGAAGCTGGCGCGAAAGCGCAGTAAGCACCCGGGTAGTCGCTTGCAGTACTAGCCACAGCCTCTACCGGTGCAGGCCGCGCCGGGCCCCCTCCAGGGAAGTTCACGGGCCTGACGCGCCGCAGCAAAGCGGGACGGATCTTATCCGTCCCGCTTTGCTTTTGCGGCAGCCACAACGTGCCCGCGGCCGGCCTTGCCGCCACGCCGCATTGTCAGCCTGACACCGACAGCCCGCGCCCGCGCGCGGCACTACAATGACAACATCGCAAGCGGTTCCGCCTGCACCCGACGTGCACCGGGCCAAAGTGCCGGTCCGATAAACCCGTGGAGCCCCACATGATCCGCGTCCTGATCGCCGACGACCACGAGATTGTGCGTGCCGGGCTGCGTCAGTTCATTTCCGAAGAACCCGATATCCAGGTCACCGGCGAGGCCGGCAGTGGCGACGAAGTCATGGCGCAGCTGCGCGATGCCGAGTTCGACGTGCTGGTGCTGGACATCTCGATGCCGGACCGCAACGGCATCGATGTGCTCAAGCTGATCCGCCAGCGCAAGCCCGACCTGCCGGTGCTGATCCTGTCGACGTACCCGGAAGACCAGTACGCGATCAACCTGATCCGTGCCGGCGCATCCGGCTACCTGACCAAGGAAAGCGCACCCGACGACCTGGTCAAGGCGATCCGCACGGTGGCGCAGGGCCGCCGCTACGTCAGCGCCACGGTGGCCGACCTGCTGATCGGGGGGCTCGACAAGCCGACCGAGCAGCCGGTGCACCAGATGCTGTCCGAGCGCGAGTTCCAGATCTTCTGCAAGCTGTCGCGCGGGCAGTCGGTGTCGGTGATCGCCGACGAGCTGTTCCTCAGCGTCAAGACCGTCAGTACCTACCGTTCGCGCATCCTGGAGAAAATGGGCATGAAGACCAACGCCGACCTGACCTACTACGCGATCAAGAACGGCCTGGTGGAATAGCAGTTCAATCGCGGCCCCGCGCGGGTCGCCCCGGAAGGGACCGCAATACACAATATGTCGGAGCAGGATTCGAACACTTCCTACCGGGCGCTGAACGTGCTGCTGATTGAAGATTCGGCGGTCCTGCGCGGCATGCTGCTTGAATACCTGAAGGATTTCCCGTTTGTCGAGAACGTCGACTGGGCGGATACCGAAGCCATGGCCCTGCGCCTGCTTGCCGCCGGCACGTACGACGTGGCCATCGTCGACCTGCAGCTGCGCCAGGGTAACGGCATCAATGTGCTGCGTGCCATGCAGCGCGCCAACAACGGCACGGTGCGCATCGTCTACACCAACCATGCCCAGCTCGAGATGTACCGGCGCCAGTGCGCCGAGGCGGGTGCCGACTACTTTTTCGACAAATCCCTGGAGCTGGAGCAGGTGTTCCGCGTGATCGAGGAGCACGCCGCGCCGCAGCCCTGAAGCGTCAGGCGCGCGCCGGCTCCGGGCTCTCGGGTTCTTCTGCGGGCGCCAGTACCGATGCGGTCAGCGGCACCTCGATCCGGATCCGTACCCCGGCATCCGGTGACGAATCGATCTGCATGCTGCCGCCCAGCGCGGTGACGCGCTGCTCCATCCCCAACAGTCCGTGGTGGCCGGCCGTGCTGCCGGCATCGAAGTCGGGCGGCAGTCCCTTGCCGTCGTCGCGCACGGTCAGCGTCAGCAGCTCGCCCTGGCACGCCAGCGATACCTCGACATGCCTGGCCTCGGAGTACTTGCTGGCATTGGTCAGCGATTCCTGCACGATCCGGTACAACGCGATCGCGGCTTCGTCGCGCAGCGCCGGCAGGTCTTCGGGCACGCTGACCTGGGTTTGCCAGTTGTTGCGCGCGCCCACTTCCTCGACCAGCTGGCACACCGCGGCGCGCAGGCCAAGGTTGAGCAGCACGGTAGGGCGCAGGTCCTCGATCAGGCGGCGCTTGATCTGGATGCCCTGGTCCACGTGCAGCATCACGCGCGTCAGGCGCTCGGCCGCCACCGGCTGGTCCGCCTGTACCTTGCGGCGCACCCAGTGCAGGTCCAGCTTGATCGCGGTCAGGATCGCGCCCAGTTCGTCATGCAGTTCGCGCGCGAGCCGGGTCTTCTCGTCTTCGGTCACGCGCTGCAGGTGGCCCGCCAGCGCCGACAGCTGGCGCGTGCGCGCGCGCACCTTGCGGTCCAGCCTTACGCTTTCCTCTTCCAGCTGGGTGCGTACCGCCTCGGCCATTGCCAGCCGCTTGGCGTGGCCGATGCCGACCGCCATCAGCAGGATGATGTTGATCGCCGTGAGCAGGCCGATGCCATAGCGCGACAGCTGCACGTCGTTCTCGGCGCCCTCGAGCCGGTGCGAGACCGCGCCGGCCTCGCGCGCCTGCAGCTGGTCGAGCCCGCGGCGCGCGTTGTCCATGGTCTGCTTGCCGTAGTCGGTGCGGATCAGGTCCAGCGCCACTTCCAGGTCGCGCTTGCCGTACACCAGCGTCAGCGCCATCTCGTTGAGCTTGCTGTTGACCAGCTTGGAGGTATCGCCGAACTGCTTCAGGCCCTCCGGGTCGTTGGCGTAGCCCGCGCGGATCTGCGCCATCAGCTCGGCGATGCGCGGCAGCGCCTTGTAGTAGGGCTCCAGGTAGCTTTCCTTGCCAGTCAGCAGGAAGCCGCGCTGGCCGGCCTCGGCATTGACCAGCTCGCCGTTGAGCGCGGCCAGCTCGGTCTGCAGGCGCTGCGAGCGGATCACGTCGGTATAGCTTTCGCGCAGGCGGATATTGCCGGTTTCCGACGCCACCAGCACCGCCAGGGTCAGCAGGATGCCGCCCGCGAGCAGCAGCGTGTGAGGGAGAAATGACTGCTTGAACATGGGGCAATTCCTATCGAGAAGGCGCGCTCGCCCGCCGCGGCGCCAAGGGAGGGCCCATGGAATCACATCGACCGCCATGGGTCAACCCGGCGCCGGCTTCCGGGTCGCGCTTCGCGCCAGCACCTCAGCCCTGTTGCGCGCACTGCGCAGTGCCTGCGTGGCGCCCGGCAGGCGTTGTAGGACTTGGCTGACAGTGGAATCGGCTGCCTGTCGGTATTGGCACGAAGCGTGGCTTTCTACGATGAGGCTATGAGCTTGCACCCGTTGGCGCAAGCCTCACATGGGCCCAGCCAGGGCGCCTGGCCTGGTCCGAAATCTTCGGGAGCCTAGCCATGCTGCAATATGCACTCGTATTTTTTGTCATCGCCCTGATCGCCGCGATTTTCGGCTTCGGCGGAATTGCTGCCGGCGCCGTGGAAATCGCCAAGATCCTGTTCTTCATCTTCCTGGTCGTGGCGCTGGTCGCCGCGGTGATGGGACTCGTTCGCAGGGGACGATGAAGCCGGCGCAAGCCGGTATCACGCCCTCGTCGACCCGAACCTGAGGAGACCGTATGCTGACGCAGAACCCTAAAGTCCGGAAGGAACTGAACCACCTGTCCGACAGTGCCGACAGTGCGATCCGCCATATCAAGCATGCCGCGCGCGATACGCGCGAGGCTGCGGCGCCGGTGTCCAGCGAAGTCAAGTCGCTGATCTCGCAACTCGAGCACACCATCCAGGTGCTGGCTCGCGAGGGCTCTGCCGAGAGCCTCCAGGCAGGCCACCGCCTGCGCGAACGCGCCAGCGACATGGCGCATCGCCTGCGCGCCCAGACCGCCGACGGCATGATGCGCGCGCGCGAACGCATGGATGGCGCGGTGGTGCAGGCCCAGCACCGCGTGGCCGAATCCCCGCTGAAGGCGGTGGCGATCGCCGCCGCTGTCGGCGCGGTGATCGGGCTGCTGCTGGCCAATGGCCGGCACCATGCCGATGAGGAATAGCCGCGCGGATTCAGCAGAAAAGACCTGACGCGGAGACCCGCCTGGCGCGCCAGCCGGGCTCCGCCGGAATTCCCCCCTTTCCGGAACCCTCGTCCGGAAGCCCGGCCGCCAACGGTGGTGCCGGGTGTTTTTTTATCCGCGGGCGGTGGACCGGCACGCAGCGGCGCTCAGCGTCTTGCGGCCCGCAGACGGTTCAGACACCCCAGAGAACATTGGCCCCTTCGCGCTGCGAGGCGCGCAGCATGTCGAGGAAGGGATAGGCGCGCTGCCCCAGGTGCAGCGGCTCTTCCTCTTCTTCGTCGGCCTCGGGCCGGGCCTCGACCGCAGTGTCGGCCGGATGCCCGCGGCGCGCATCGGCCACGGCTGCTTCGAGCCTGTGGATCGCGTGCGGCAGTTCTTCGACGGTGATCACCCCCCGTTCCCCGAGATGCTTGCCGATGATGCCCAGCAGCGTCACGGCCAGATCCTTCATCATGATCAGGTCCTGCGCGGCGTGGGATTTGAAGGTGATCAGCATGATGGTTTTTCCTTTCACGGGGAACGGTGGGGCGGCGTCCCCGGGGCGGGATGCCGCGCCGGTTCGGGCACGGTGGGGGGCGGCCGCCGGGGCGGTTTGTGGTCCGTGGCCGTCCTTGCGCATGATGTCAGCATAGCACCTGATAAAATTGCGCGTTCCCGATTCCCATGCCTGACACGCGGCGCGGCGTTGATTCGCCGTCACTTGCCGCGTTCGTGGCACCGGCGCGGCCCGCGGGGCCTGCGCCTGAATACCAGCCCACAGGGCTTCCGACATCCATGCTGCCTGTTCAGACCTCCAATCTTGCCGCCGCGTTCACCGATGCCGTGCGTGCGCTCGCCCCGGCCGATGCCACCTTGCCCGCGGTCACCTTCGAGCGGCCCAAGGTGGCCGCCCATGGCGACCTCGCCTGCAATGTCGCGATGCAGGTCGCGCGCGCGCTCAAGCGCAATCCGCGCGAGCTGGCGCAGCGCATCGTCGCCGCGGTGCAGGCCGATGCGCGCGCGCAGGAGCTGGTCGCGGCCATGGAGATCGCCGGCCCCGGCTTCATCAACCTGCGCCTGACGCCGGCGGCCAAGGCCGACGTGCTGCGCGCGGTGCTGGGCCAGGGCGACCACTACGGCGCGCGCGAGCGCGGCGTGCATGGCCAGGTGCTGGTGGAGTTCGTCTCGGCCAACCCGACCGGCCCGCTGCACGTCGGCCACGGCCGCCAGGCGGCGCTGGGCGATGCGCTCGCCAACCTGCTGTCGTGGCAGGGCTGGCACGTGCACCGCGAGTTCTACTACAACGACGCCGGCGTGCAGATCCAGACCCTGGCGCTGTCGGTGCAGGCGCGCGCGCGCGGCCTGAAGCCGGGCGATGCCAGCTGGCCCGAGGCCGCCTACAACGGCGACTACATCGCCGACATCGCCGCCGACTTCCTCGCCGGCAAGACCGTCAGCGCCTCCGACGGCGAGCCGGTGACCGCCTCGGGCAACGTCGAGGACATCGACTCGATCCGCAAGTTCGCCGTGACCTACCTGCGTAACGAGCAGGACATCGACCTGCAGGCCTTCGGCGTCAAGTTCGACCGCTACTACCTGGAGTCGTCGCTGTACAGCGACGGCCGCGTCGACGCCGCGGTGCAGTCGCTGATCGGTAAGGGCAAGACCTACGAGAGCGAGGGCGCGCTGTGGCTGCGCACCACCGACGACGGCGACGACAAGGACCGCGTGATGAAGAAGAGCGACGGCACCTATACCTACTTCGTCCCGGACGTGGCCTACCACACCACCAAGTGGGAGCGCGGCTTCACCAAGGTCATCAACGTGCAGGGCAGCGACCACCACGGCACCATTGCGCGCGTGCGCGCCGGCCTGCAGGGCCTGGACATCGGCATCCCGCAGGGCTATCCCGACTACGTGCTGCACAAGATGGTCACCGTGATGAAGAACGGCGAGGAGGTCAAGATCTCCAAGCGCGCCGGCTCCTACGTCACCGTGCGCGACCTGATCGAATGGTCCAACGGCGGCGACGAGACCATTCGCGGCTGCCTGGACGGCGGCGTCGCCGACTGGCCCGCGCACTTCACGCGCGGCCGCGACGCGGTGCGCTTCTTCCTGCTGTCGCGCAAGGCCGATACCGAGTTCGTGTTCGATGTCGACCTGGCGCTCAAGCAGAACGACGAGAACCCGGTGTACTACGTCCAGTACGCCCATGCCCGCATCTGCTCGATCTTCGAGTCGTGGGGCGGCGCGGACTGGGAAGCCCGCCTGGCCGACCTGGCCGGCGCCGACCTGGCCGCCGTGACCGGCGCCGAAGCCAGTGCCCAGGCGCTGGCGCTGGGACAGCGCCTGGCCGAGTTCCCGGACATGCTGGCGGCCGCCGCGTCAGAACTGGCGCCGCACGCGGTGGCGTTCTACCTGCGCGACCTGGCCGGCGACTTCCATGCCTTCTACAACGCCGACCGCGTGCTGGTCGACGACGAAGCCGTCAAGCGCGCCCGCCTGGCGCTGCTGGCGGCCACGCGCCAGGTGCTGCGCAACGGCCTGGCGGTGATCGGGGTGTCCGCCCCGCGCCGCATGTAAGCAAGCAGCCGGCGCCCGGCACTCGCCGGCCCCGGGGACGATCCAGTGCGGCCGGCGGCGGCACTGGCTCTATAATCCCGGCATCACCGAAGAGGACTTCATGCAACAGCAACGCAAGCGCGAGTCGCGCAATGTCCGCCGCAGCCAGCAGCGCGGCGGTACGTTCCTGGGCCTGGTGCTCGGGCTGATCGTCGGGCTGGCCATCGCCGTGGTGGTCGCCCTGTACATCACCAAGTCGCCGACGCCGTTCCAGCAGAAACACGCCCCCCGGCCGAGCGAGCCCGGCAACGTCACCAGCCAGCTGCCGGCCCCGGCCCAGCGCGCCGACGAAGGCCCGAGCGACCCGAACAAGCCGCTGTGGAGCAAGACCCCGGCCAAGCCGGTGGGCCAGGCGCCGGAGCCGGAGCCCAAGCAGAACGGCCAGCCGCCGGTGGCGACCCGCCCGGCGGAGAAGCCGCTGGACAAGCCGCTGGACAAGCCGCTGGACAAGCCCGTCGAGAAGCCGGCTGACAAGCCGCTCGCGACCAAGCCCGCCGAGAAGCCGGTGTCGGACCCGATCGCCGAGATCGCCCAGGCCGACGCGCACAAGGTTGGCTACCTGCTGCAGGTGGGCGCGTTCCGCTCGTCGGACGACGCCGACCGCCAGAAGGCCAACCTGGCGATGCAGGGCTTCGAGGCTCGCATCACCGAGCGTGACGTCAACGGCGTCAAGATGTACCGGGTGCGCCTGGGGCCGTTCAATCGCATCGAAGACATGAACAAGGCACGCGACCGGCTGCAGTCGTCCGGTTTCGAGGCCTCGGTGATCCGCTTTACCAAGCAGTAGGCGGCACCGCTTAATACCCGGTAACCGCCGCAACACCGCAGCAACAGGTTCCTGCCAGAAGCGGCGGGCGCGCCGATGAACCGGGTGCCGCCGCCGCTGTCATACGCTCATCGTCCAAACCGCAAGGCCGTTCTGATATGAAAAAACTCGCCGCACTGTTCGCCATGTTCGCCGCCGTGGGCGGCCTGCTGATGTCCGCCCCGTCGCAGGCGGCACCCACCGAAGGCAAGGAGTACCAGGTCCTGAAGACACCCCAGCCGGTCGCGGCGGGCAAGATCGAGGTGACCGAGTTCTTCTGGTATGGCTGCCCGCACTGCTACGAGTTCGAGCCCGACCTGGAAGCCTGGGTCAAGAAGCAGGGCGGCAACGTGGTGTTCAAGCGCGTGCCGGTCGCGTTCCGCGACGACCTGCTGCCGCACACCAAGATCTTCTACGCGCTGGAAGCCATCGGCAAGCTCGACGCCATGCACAACAAGGTCTTCAGCGCCATCCACGTGGACCGCAAGCGCCTGACCGACACCAACGAGATCGCCGATTTCATGGCCAAGAACGGCGTCGACCGCAAGGCCTTCCTGGATGCGTACAACTCGTTCACGGTGACGACCAACTCGCAGCGCGCCAACAAGATCGCCGACGCCTACAAGATCGACGGCGTGCCGACCGTGGTGGTGCAGGGCAAGTACGTGACCTCGCCGTCGATCGCCGGCAACAAGCAGGGCGCGGTGCAGACCATGGATTACCTGGTGGAGCAGATCAAGGCGAAGAAGATGTAAATGTGACCGGCGGCCTTGCTTAAGCCGCTGGTTTTCTCCCCGCTGCCGCTTGCGGGAGAGAGAGTACCCCGGCCGGAAGACAACGGCCTGTGGTTCGCCAAACGGCTGGTATCCTGTACCAGCCGTTTTTTATTTCCTACCGCCTTCGCTTTTATGCGTCCCCTCAAAGTCTTCCTCACCGGCGCCTCCAGCGGCCTGGGCCAGGCGCTCGCGCGCGAATACGCCGCGCAGGGCGCCATCCTTGGCCTGGTGGCGCGGCGCGAGGACGCGTTGCACCAGTTCGTGGCCACCTTGCCCAACCCGGGCGCGGTGCGCGTCTATGGCGCCGACGTGCGCGATGCCGAGGCGATGGCGCGCGCCGCGGAAGACTTCCTCGGCCAGTTCGGCTGCCCGGATGTGGTGATCGCCAATGCCGGGGTCTCGGTCGGGACCATCGCCAGCGAGCGCGAGGACCTGGACGCGTTCCGCCAGGTCATGGACACCAACTGGTTCGGCGTGCTGACCACCTTCCAGCCCTTCCTGCATGCGATGCAGGCGCGCGAGCCCGGGCATTTCGGCCGGCGCGGCACGCTGGTGGGGATTGCCAGCGTGGCCGGCGTGCGCGGGCTGCCGGGGGCCGGGGCCTACAGTGCCTCCAAGTCGGCGGTGATCAAGCTGCTCGAAAGCCTGCGGCTGGAGCAACGCGGGCACGGCATCCGCGTGGTCACGATCGCGCCGGGCTATATCCGCACGCCGATGACCGCGCACAACCCGTACCGCATGCCGTTCCTGACCGATGCCGAGGTGTTCGCGCGCAAGGCCGTGCGCGTGATCGCGGCGGGCCGGCGCTTCCGCGTGATCCCGTGGCCGATGGGCGTGGTGGCGGCGCTGCTGCACGTGATGCCGCGCTGGCTGTACGACACGCTCGCCGCGGGCGCGCCGCGCAAGCCGCGCCGTGCCGACGCATCCCGGGAGCCCTGAGATGTGGCGCGACGCCATCGGCCAGCAGCATGCCGCCGCCACCGGCGCGGTGCGGATTGCCTCGCTGGTGCCGTCGGTGACCGAACTGCTGTTCGCGCTCGGGCTGGCGCGGCAGATGGTCGCGCGCACGGGCTTCTGCATCCACCCGGAACCGGCGGTGCGCGCGGTGCCCAAGGTGGGCGGCACCAAGGACGTCAAGGTGGCGCGGCTGCGCGATCTGGCGCCCACGCATGTGGTGGTCAATATCGACGAGAACCGGCGCGAGACGGTCGACGAGATCCGCGGCTTCGTGCCCAACGTGATCGTCACCCATCCGTGCGCGCCCGAGGACAACCTCGGGCTGTACCGGCTGCTGGGCGGGATCTTCGGCTGCCATGCCGAGGCCGAGGCGCTGTGCGCGGCGCTGCAGGCGCAACTGGATGCGATCCGCATGCGGCCGTGGCCGGCGCGGCGGGTGCTGTATGCGATCTGGCAGGACCCGTGGATGACGGTGTCGCGCGACACCTATATCAGCCGCATGCTGGCGCTGGCCAACTGGCAGACCTGGCCCGGCGGCGCGGACACCGTGCAGGCCTGTGCAGGCGGCGACTGCAGCCGTCCCAATGCACCCGGCGAGCGCTACCCCAGCTTCCGCTGGAGCGACGCGCTGGTGCGCGAGCTCGACCTGGTGCTGCTGTCGACCGAGCCCTACCGCTTTACCGAAGACCATGCCGACGCGCTCGAGCGCCAGCTGGGCAAGCCGGTGCTGCTGGTCGACGGCGAGATGCTGTCGTGGTACGGCAGCCGCGCCGTCGACGGGGTGCGCTACCTGGCGGCGCTGGCGGCCGCCAACTGAGGCGCTGGGACGATCAGGCGGCGCGGAAGCGGATCACGCCGTCGTCGCCGGTTTCGCGCACCAGCTCGCCGCGGTGCCACAGGCAGTGCAGGTGGGCCAGCGACTCGCCCATGGCGAAGGTCATCTGGTGGATGTCGAACTGGCGCTTGAAGATCACGCTGACGATGTCGTGCGCGCTGCAGGGGTTTGCGCGGCACGCCTCCAGCGTTTCGGCGAGGCGGTCGGCATGGTGTTCGCGCAGCTGCATGATGCGGGTATGCAGGTTGCGGAAGGGGCGGCCGTGCGACGGCAGGATCAGCACGTCCTGCGGCAGCGGCTCGTACTTGCCCAGCGAATCCAGGTAGAGCTGCAGCGAATTGGCCTCGGGCTCCATGTCGAACACGCTGACATTGGTCGAGATGCGCGGCAGCACCATGTCGCCGGAGACCAGCACATTGGTGGCGGCGTTATACAGCGCCACGTGCTCGGGCGAATGGCCGAAGCCGGTGATCACGCGCCAGGCCGAAGTGGCGGGGTCGGTGCCGATGCGCACCGTGTCGCCCTCCATCAGGCGCCGGTACTGAGTAGGCAGATCCGGCACCAGCGACGGGTAATAGGTCTTGCGCGCGCGCAGCTTCTCCTGGCTGTCGGCATCGGTCAGGCCATGCAGCGCGAAATGCGCGGCGGCGGCGTCGCCGCCGGCACTCGACCCGGCCCCGGTGCCGCTGCCCATCACCCGCGCGCTCATGTAGTCGCCCAGGCTCATCCACAGGCGCACGTCGAAACGCCGGCACAGCCAGTGCGCCAGGCCGACGTGGTCGGGGTGGCTGTGCGTGACCAGCACGCGCACCACCGGCAAGCCTTCCAGCTCATTGGCGAAGATCGTTTCCCAGTGGCCCTTGATGACATCGTTGGTGATGCCGCAATCGATGATGGTCCAGCCGTCGCGTCCGTCCAGGCGGTCGCGCAGCAGCCACAGGTTGATATGGTCGAGCGCGAACGGCAGCGGCATGCGCAGCCAGTACACGCCGGGAGCGACCTCCTGCCTGGCGCCGGGCGCGGGCATGGTGTCGCCGAACGGATATTGGAGCTGGTGTTCGAGTGCGTTCATGAGGAGTCTCGTGGTCGAAGCCTGGCGCCGGGGCGCGGGCTTTCTCGTTCTGCCGGCACGTCCTGATCGTGCGGGGCGTGCAAGCACCGGTTGCCAGCCGAACTGGTTGACGCTAACGTAAACGTCAACCATACGGGTTCGTTTCCATCTTAAGCGAAAACTTGACTTCGCAACGAACGACCGTTCACTTTCTTTGCCCAGGCCATGTCAGCGACACCAGCGGCGGCTTCCGCCACCTACACCATCACCGACCTCGCGCGTGAGTTCGACGTCACGCCGCGCGCCATCCGCTTCTACGAGGACCAGGGCCTGCTGTCGCCGCAGCGCGAAGGGCCGGGTGGACGCAAGCGGGTCTACAACGGCCGCGAACGGACCCGGCTGAAGCTGACACTGCGCGGCAAGAGGTTGGGGCTTACTCTCAACGAGATCCGCGAAATCCTTGATCTATACGAATCGCCCCGCGATACCGCCCCGCAACTGGACCGGTTCCTGGCCGCGCTCGCCGCGCACCGCGGCACGCTCGAGCGCCAGATGGAAGACCTGCAGGCGCAATTGGCCGAGATCGATCAGCATGAGCGCCAGTGCAGGGCTTTGCTGGCGGCCCAGAGCGGTGACAAGACACCGGACCAGAACCATGCCGCCTGAGCGGCACTTGCGCACGCCTCCGTGCGATCCGGGATTGACGTTTACGTAAACGTAAATAGAATAGCCGGACAACGCGCGGCCGTGCGTTGTCCGTCGAAACAGGCCGCCACACCGGAACCCGCCATGACCGCCTCCCTTGCCCATGCCGTGCCCGCTGAACCGGAACCGCTGTCCGCCGCGCGGGCCGACGCCATTGCCACCAGTTTCTCGCGCCAGGGGCTGATGCGTACCTTCGGCGCCGAACTGGCGCGGGTGCAGCGCGGCGAGGTGGAACTGGCGATGCCGTGGTCCGAGGGCGTGACCCAGCAGCATGGCTTTTTCCACGGCGGCGTGGTCGGCGCGCTGGCCGACAGCGCCTGCGGCTATGCCGCGCTGACGCTGGTCGGCGAGGAGGAGGCGGGCCTGACCGCCGAGTACAAGATCAACCTGCTGTCCCCCGCCCAGGGCGAACGCCTGGTGGCGGTGGGGCGGGTGCTCAAGCCCGGGCGCACGCTGATCGTGGCGCAGGGCGATGTCTACGTCGAGCAGGGTGGCCGCCGCAAGCCGGTGGCAACCATGCTGATGACGCTGTGCGTGGTCAAAACGCTGGGCCACGTCTGAACCGATCGATCCGGCGACCCCGGAACCCACCGACACACCGACACACCGATTCCTACAGGAGACCATCATGACTGAATTGCCAGGCCTGAAATTCGATCTGGGCGAAGACATCGAAATGCTGCGCGGCGCCGTGCGCGACTGGGCCCAGGCCGAGCTGGCCCCGCGCGCGGCCGAGATCGACCGCACCGACCAGTTCCCGATGGACGCCTGGAAGAAGATGGGCGACCTCGGCGTGCTCGGCATCACCGTGGCCGAGGAATACGGCGGCGCCAACATGGGCTACCTGGCCCACATGATCGCGATGGAGGAAATCAGCCGCGCCTCGGCCTCGGTTGGCCTGTCGTACGGCGCGCATTCCAACCTGTGCGTGAACCAGATCCATCGCAACGGCACGGCCGCGCAGAAGGCCAAGTACCTGCCCAGGCTGGTCTCGGGCGAATGGATCGGCGCGCTGGCGATGAGCGAGCCCAACGCCGGCTCCGACGTGGTCAGCATGAAGCTGCGCGCGCAACTGAAGGGCGACCGCTACGTGCTGAACGGCACCAAGATGTGGATCACCAACGGCCCGGACTGCGACGTGCTGGTGGTCTATGCCAAGACCGAGCCCGAGCTGGGCGCGCGCGGCATGACCGCGTTTATCGTCGAGAAGGGCATGAAGGGCTTCTCGGTGGCGCAGAAGCTGGACAAGCTGGGCATGCGCGGCTCGCATACCGGCGAACTGGTGTTCGAGGACGTCGAAGTGCCGGTGGAGAATATCCTGGGCGCCGAGAACGGCGGCGCCAGGGTGCTGATGAGCGGCCTGGACTATGAGCGCGCGGTGCTGTCCGGCGGCCCGGTCGGCATCATGCAGGCCTGCATGGACGTGGTCACGCCATATATCCACGACCGCAAGCAGTTCGGCCAGAGCATCGGCGAATTCCAGCTGATCCAGGGCAAGGTGGCCGATATGTACACCACGCTGCAGGCGGCGCGCAGCTACCTGTACACGGTCGGTAAGAACCTGGACGCGCTCGGCAGCGACCACGTGCGCCAGGTGCGCAAGGACTGCGCCGCGGTGATCCTGTACACCGCCGAGAAGGCTACCTGGATGGCGGGCGAGACCGTACAGATCCTGGGCGGCAACGGCTATATCAATGAATACCCGGCTGGCCGCCTGTGGCGCGACGCCAAGCTGTACGAGATCGGCGCCGGCACCTCGGAGATCCGCCGCATGCTGATCGGCCGCGAACTGTTCGCGGAAACCATGTAACCGGCAGCGCCGGTCACCAGGCGGGGCGCCGAAATCACCCGGAGCCCCCGCCCGAACCCCATTACAATCTCAATACCTGTCGCAAGACCCTCACGCTGTACTGCCCCCCCGTCGACCCATGTCCCACTTCCCCAAACTGCTCTCCTCGCAGATTGCCTACGATGTGGCGAGAACGATGCTCGACGGGTTCGACAAGCACTACCGCCTGTTCCGCGAGGTCAGCCACCAGGCCAAGCTGAAGTTCGAGGCCGGCGACTGGCACGGGCTGCAGCAGATCCAGCGCGACCGCATCGCGTTCTACAACGAGCGCGTGCGCGAATCCAGCGTGATCCTGGAAGACGAGTACGACGCCGAGAACATCGAAGACGAGATCTGGCAGCAGATCAAGCTGCACTACATCGGGCTGCTGACCAACCACCACCAGCCCGAGCTGGCCGAGACCTTCTTCAACTCGGTGTGCACGCGCATCCTGCACCGCTCGTACTTCAACAACGACTTCATCTTCGTGCGCCCGGCGATCTCGACCGAGTACATCGAGAACGAGGAATCGCCGACGCGCCCGACCTTCCGCGCCTACTACCCCGGCAGCCGCGAGGGCATGGCCGCGTGCTTCGAGCGCATCGTCCACAACTTCCAGCTGGAGCGCCCGTTCGAGGACCTGCGGCGCGACATCGGCTACGTGGTGCGCGCCGTCGGCGAGCACTTCGGCGACCTGCGCATCGCGCCGAATTTCCAGATCCATACGCTGTCGTCGCTGTTCTTCCGCAACAAGGCGGCCTTTATCATCGGCCGCATCGTCAACGGCGACCGCACCTTCCCGCTGGCGATCCCGATCCTGCACGGGCCCTCGGGCAAGCTGGTGCTCGACACCGTGCTGCTGAAGAAGGAACAGCTGCTGATCCTGTTCTCGTTCACCCATTCCTACTTCATGGTCGACATGGAGATCCCGTCGGCCTACGTGACCTTCCTGCGCGACATCATGCCGCGCAAGCCGCGCGCGGAGATCTATACCTCGCTGGGCTTGCAGAAGCAGGGCAAGAACCTGTTCTACCGCGATTTCCTGCACCATCTGCAGCATTCGTCGGACAAGTTCATCGTCGCGCCCGGCATCCGCGGACTGGTGATGCTGGTGTTCACGCTGCCGTCGTATCCGTACGTGTTCAAGGTGATCCGCGATTTTTTCCCGGCGCCCAAGGAAACCACGCGCGAGCTGGTCAAGTCGAAATACCAGCTGGTCAAGCAGCACGACCGCGTCGGCCGCATGGCGGATACGCTGGAATACTCCGACGTGGCCTTCCCGCTGTCGCGCTTCGACGATGCGCTGGTGCGCGAGTTCGAACAGCACGCGCCCTCGATGATCGAATACCAGCGCACCAGGGACGGCGGCGAAGAGATCGTGGTGCGCCACGTCTATATCGAGCGCCGCATGACGCCGCTGAACATCTACCTGCAGGAGGGTTCGGACGAGCAGGTCGAGCATGGCGTGCTGGAATACGGCAATGCCATCAAGGAACTGATCGCCGCGAACATCTTCCCGGGCGACATGCTGTACAAGAACTTCGGCGTCACGCGCCATGGCCGCGTGGTGTTCTACGACTACGACGAGATCGAGTACCTGACCGACTGCAACATCCGCCACGTGCCGCAGCCGCGCAACGAGGAAGAGGAGATGTCGGGCGAAGTCTGGTACACCGTGCGTCCGCACGACATCTTTCCCGAAACCTTCCGCACCTTCCTGCTCGGGGATGCGCGCGTACGCGCGGCGTTCCTGCGCCACCATGCGGATTTTTTTGACCCTGCCATGTGGCAGAGCCACAAGGACCGGCTGCTGGCCGGACATGTCCATGACTTTTTTGCCTATCACGTTTCTGAGCGATTCATTCACCGCTACGGTGCCGAGCCGTCGGTCCATCCGTCCCACCCACAGCCCGCTGCCGGCCCTGCAAGGAGAGTCGCATGAATGACGCCATCGCCCAGCTGTTCCGCAACAACCGCGACTGGGTCGACCGCGTCAATGCGGAAGATCCGGCCTTCTTCACCCGCCTGGCCAACCAGCAGGCGCCGGAATACCTGTGGATCGGCTGCTCCGATTCGCGCGTGCCGGCCAACCAGATCCTGGGCCTGGCCCCGGGCGAGGTGTTCGTCCACCGCAACATCGCCAACGTGATCGCGCACAGCGACCTGAACGCGCTGTCCGTGATCCAGTTCGCGGTGGAAGTGCTCAAGGTGCGCCATATCACCGTGGTCGGCCACTACGGCTGCGGCGGCGTCAAGGTGGCGCTCAAGCGCGAGCGCATCGGCCTGGCCGACAACTGGCTGCGCCATGTGCGCGACGTGGCCGACAAGCATGAGTCCTACCTCGGCACCATCCTGCGCGAGGAAGACGCCCATACCCGGTTGTGCGAGCTCAACGTGATCGAGCAGGTCAACAACGTCTGCCAGACCACCGTGATTCAGGACGCCTGGGCGCGCGGCCAGGCCATCACCGTGCACGGCTGGATCTACGGCGTGTCCGACGGCCTGCTGCGCGACCTCGGCATGGCTGCCAGCAACAACGACGAGCTGCACGAGCAGCTGGCCGCGGCCTACCGTCAGTACGGCGAGCCGCCGCAGGCGTCGATCCGCTGACCCACCTATCCACCACCACCGATACCTAGCTACCGATCCAGGAGACCCGACATGGAAGAGATCGTCATCGTTTCAGCCGCCCGCACGCCGATGGCTGCGTTCCAGGGCGAATTCGCCAGCGTCACCGCGCCGCAACTCGGCGCCGTGGCCATCCGCGCCGCGGTCGAGCGCGCCGGGCTCAAGCCCGAGCAGGTAGAGGAAGTGGTGTTCGGCTGCGTGCTGCCCGCCGGGCAGGGCCAGGCCCCGGCACGGCAGGCCGCGCTGGGCGCGGGCCTGCCGCTGGGCACGGGCTGCACCACCGTCAACAAGATGTGCGGCTCCGGCATGCGCGCGGCCATGACCGTCTATGACGGCCTGGTCGCGGGCTCGTTCGAGATCGCGGTCGCCGGCGGCATGGAGAGCATGACCAATGCGCCGTACCTGATCCCGAAGGGCCGCGGCGGCTACCGCATCGGCCACGGCATGATCTATGACCACATGATGCTGGATGGCCTGGAAGACGCCTATGACAAGGGCCGCGCGATGGGCACCTTCGGCGAGGACTGCGCCGCCAAGTACGGCTTTACGCGCCAGCAGCAGGACGAGTTCGCGATGGATAGCGTGCGCCGTGCGCAGCAGGCTACCGAGAACGGCGACTTCCGCTGGGAGATCGCACCGGTGACGGTATCGGCCAAGGGTGGCGACACCGTGATCGACACCGACGAAGGCCCGCGCCGCATCAAGCTCGACAAGATCCCGTCGCTCAAGCCGGCCTTTGCCAAGGACGGCACCATCACCGCGGCCTCGTCGTCGTCGATCAACGACGGCGCCTCGGCGCTGGTAATGATGCGCGCCTCGACCGCGAAGGCGCTGGGCCTGCAGCCGCTCGCGCGCATGCTGGGCCACACCACCCATGCGCAGGCGCCGGGCTGGTTCACCACCGCGCCGGTCGAGGCCATCGCCAAGCTGTACCGCAAGCTCGACTGGAATACCGACAGCGTCGACCTGTTCGAGATCAACGAGGCCTTCGCGGTGGTGCCGATGGCGGCGATGCACGACCTCAAGATCCCGCGCGACAAGGTCAATATCCACGGCGGCGCCTGCGCGCTGGGCCACCCGATCGGCGCGTCGGGCGCGCGCATCATGACCACGCTGATCGGCGCGCTGCGCAAGACCGGCGGCAAGCGGGGCGTGGCGAGCCTGTGCATTGGTGGCGGCGAGGCGACGGCGGTGGGGATCGAGCTCCTGTAACGCTGTTCCCGTTCCCGCTTGTTTTCTCCCCTCTCCCGCTTGCGGGAGAGGGGCGGGGGGAGAGGGCCGAAGCGTGCCAGGCACGACAAGCTTCACTTCGTGGCAACGCCGGCCCTCTCCCCCAACCCCTCTCCCAAAGGGAGAGGGGAGCCGTACAGAGGCAGTTTGCTTAACCTGTGAGTACCAGACCAAGGAGCAACCCTTGCCAACCGCCCTCATCCTCGGTGCCTCGCGCGGCATCGGCCTTGAATTCGTGCGCCAGTACCGTGCCGACGGCTGGCGCGTCATCGCGGCGGCGCGCACGCCCGAAGGCGTCGGTGCGCTGGAGGCGCTCGGCGCCGAGGCGCACCAGGCCGACCTGTCCGATGCCGGCGCGGTGGCGGGCCTGGGCTGGAAGCTAGATGGCGAGGCGCTCGACGTGGCGGTCTACAACGCCGGCGTGATGGGGCCGCGCACCGAAAGCGCGCAGCCGGTCACGCCGCCGGAGTTCGACCGCGTCATGCATGTCAACGTGCTGGGGCCCATGATGGCGCTGCCGTTGCTGCTGCCCTATGTCGAGGCCGGGCAGTCCGGCCATGGCGGCGTGCTGGCGGTGCTGTCCTCGCGCATGGGCAGCATCGGCGCGATGGAGCACAGCACCAGCTGGCTGTACCGCGTCAGCAAGGCGGGCGCCAACGCCGCACTGCGCGCGGTGGCGCTGGATGCGCGCCACGCTACCTGCGTCGCCCTGCATCCCGGCTGGGTCAAGACCGACATGGGCGGCCAGGAAGCCGACCTGACCGTGCAGCAGAGCGTCAAGGGCATGCGCCAGGTGCTGGCCAGCGTCAAGCGCCGCGACAACGGCACCTTCCACAACTACGACGGCACGCCCATCCCCTGGTAAGGGCGTGCGCACAACCGAACTCCGAACCGACATGCTGCTGACCCCCGAACAGGAAATGATCCGCGACGCCGTGCGGCAGTTCGCGCAGGAAGTGATCGCGCCGCAGGCCGCGCAGTGGGACCGCGACAAGACCTTCCCCAAGGACGTGCACCGCGAACTGGCGGCGCTGGGCGCCTACGGCGTGGCGGTGCCGGAGCAGTATGGCGGCGCCGGACTCGATTACCTGTCGCTGGCGCTGATCCTGGAAGAGATCGCGGCGGGCGACGGCGGCACCTCCACCGTCATCAGCGTCAACAACTGCCCGGTGTGCAGCATGCTGATGTCGTTCGCGAGCGAGGCGCAGAAGCAGCAGTGGCTGGTGCCGCTGGCGCGCGGCGAGATGCTGGGCGCGTTCTGCCTGACCGAGCCGCACGTCGGCTCCGATGCCTCGGCGCTGCGCACCACGGCGGTCCGCGACGGCGACCACTACGTGCTCAACGGCGTCAAGCAGTTCATCACCAGCGGGCAGAACGCCGACGTGGCGATCGTGCTGGCGGTGACCGACAAGGCCGCCGGCAAGCGCGGCATCAGCGCCTTCATCGTGCCGACCTCGACCCCGGGCTACGTGGTGGCGCGGCTCGAGGACAAGCTCGGCCAGCACTCGTCCGACACCGCGCAGATCCTGTTCGAGGATTGCCGCGTGCCGGCCGCCAACCTGCTCGGCGACGAAGGCGGCGGCTACAAGATGGCGCTGTCGGGGCTGGAGGGCGGCCGCATCGGCATCGCCTCGCAGAGCATCGGCATGGCGCGCGCCGCATTCGAGGCGGCGCTGGCGTATGCAAAGGAACGCGAGAGTTTCGGCCAGCCGCTGTTCCAGCACCAGGCGGTGCAGTTCCGCCTGGCCGAGATGGCCACGCGCATCGACGTGGCGCGCCAGATGGTGTGGCACGCCGCCGCGCTGCGCGATGCCGGCCGCCCGTGCCTGAAGGAAGCGGCGATGGCCAAGCTGTTCGCCAGCGAGATGGCTGAGCGGGTCTGCTCCGACGCGATCCAGGTGTTCGGCGGCTACGGCTACGTCAGCGACTTCCCGCTCGAGCGCATCTACCGCGACGTGCGCGTGTGCCAGATCTACGAGGGCACCAGCGATATCCAGAAGATCCTGATCGCACGCGCGCTGGCCTAGCGCCGCCATTTGCGCGTACGATGAGCGGGCGTGCCGCGCCGGCGTCACGTCTTCCCGCAACCGGACCGGCAACCCCAGGAACAGGGCCCCCGACATGACCGCAGCGATCGACTTCTACTTTGATTTCTCTTCGCCGTACGGCTACTTCGCCAGCACCCGCATCGACGACCTGGCGCAGAAGTACGGGCGCAACGTCGCCTGGCATCCGATCCTGCTGGGCGTGGTGTTCAAGACCACCGGCGCCTCGCCGCTGATACAACTGCCGCTCAAGTGCGACTACGCGTGGCGCGATTTCGAGCGCAGCGCGCGCTTCCACGGCATCGAGTACCAGCGCCCCACGCATTTCCCGCTGCCGACCACGCATGCCGCGCGCGCAATGCTGTGGCTGCAGAACCATCACGGCGACGACCTGGCCGCGGCCTTTGCCAGGTCGGTGTACCGCGCGCTGTTCGTCGACGACATCAACATCGCCGAGCCGGCCGAGATCATGAAGCTGGCCGAGCCGCTGGGCGTGGACGTGCAGGCGCTCGATGCCGGCGCCACCAGCTACCAGATCAAGGACCAGTTCAAGGCCGAGATCGAGGTGGCGATCGCCAAGGGCGTGTTCGGCTCGCCCTTCGTCATCGTCGACGGCGAGCCGTTCTGGGGCTTCGACCGCTTCGACCAGGTCGAGGCCCATTTGAAGAGCCGCCGCCAGACCGAACTCCGGGCCGTTCCCAACCTGGACACCAAGGAAAAGAAACCCGCATGACTGCAGTAAACCGTGGCCATTCCGGCCGATTCGATTGCGTGATCTTCGACTGCGACGGCGTGCTCGTCGACAGCGAGCCCATCGTCAACCGCGTGCTCAACCAGATGCTGAACGAGCTCGGCATCGAGATCTCGCTGGAAGACTCCACGCGCCTGTTCCTGGGCCGCGCGGTGCGCGAGGAGCTGGACATGATCGAACGCATGCGCGGCGCGCCGCTGCCCGAGAACTGGCTGTCGACCTGGCTGGCGCGCCGCAACGCGGTGCTGGAAGAAGAGGTCGCGGCGGTGGCGCACGTGCGCGAGGCCATCCGCGCGGTCGCCGCCACCGGCATGCCGGTGTGCGTGGCCTCGGGCGCGGACCGCGTCAAGGTCAAGCTGCAGCTGACCAAGACCGGGCTGGTCGAACTGTTCCAGCAGGACCAGCGCGAGCATATCTTCTCGGCCACCGAGGTCGCGCGCAGCAAGCCCGCGCCGGACGTGTACCTGCTGGCCGCGCGCACCATGGGCGTCGAGCCCGCGCGCTGCGCCGTGGTGGAAGACAGCCCCACCGGCGTGACCGCGGGCGTGGCGGCCGGCATGACGGTGTTCGGCTATGCCGCGCGCAACGATGCCGCGCAGCTGCGCGAGGCCGGCGCGCGCACCATCTTCACCGATATGCGCGATCTGCCGGAGCTGGTGGGGTGACGGGCATGAAGGCGGCCAGGGCAATCAAGGCGGCGCAGCGCCTGCCAAAGGCGGGCCCGGTGCCGTGCCCGTGCGGCAGTGCGGACTATGACGCCTGCTGCGGCCGCTTTCACCGCGGCGAGGCGCTGCCGCCCAATGCCGAGGCGCTGATGCGCTCGCGCTACAGCGCCTATGTGCTGAACGACATCGACTGGCTGCGCCAGACCTGGCATGCGTCGACCTGCCCGGCCGACCTGGTGCCGGACACCGCCACGCGCTGGCTCGGCCTGGCGGTCAAGGCGCATGCGCAGCAGGACGACACCCATGCCGAAGTGGAATTCGTGGCGCGCTACAAGGTAGGCGGGCGCGCCTGGCGGCTGCATGAGCGCAGCCGTTTTGTCTGCGAGGCGCGCGCCCCGGGCGAGGCGCCGCGCTGGCTTTATGTGGATGGCGACATTATCGGGGAGACACCATGAGCATCGACAAGCAGAAAGAGCCCGAGTACCTGCTGTATTGCTTTGCCCAGTCCGGCAACGCCTACAAGGTGGCGCAGCTGCTGGAAACCGTCGGCGTGCAGCGCGGCCAGCCGCCGCATCAGCCACTCTGGCGGGCGCGCTTTGTCGATTTCTTCAACGGCGAGACCCGCACCCCGGAATACCGCGCCATCAACGTGATGGGCGAGGTGCCGGTGCTGGAGTTCGGCGGCCAGCGCCTGTCGCAGTCCGGCGCCATCCTCGAGACGCTGGCGTCGCGCCTGGATGCTTTCGGCCCGCGCAACGAAGCCGAGCGCGCCGAGGTGCTGCGCTGGCTGCTGTTCGACAACCACAAGTTCACCTCGTACACCGCCACCTACCGCTTCATGCGCAACTTCGCCAGGTCGCCCGACCCCGCCGTGCTGGACTTCTTCCGCGCGCGCTGCGAAGGCGCCTGGAACGTGCTGAACGCGCACCTGGCCGGACGCGACTTCGTGCTGGGCGAGCGCCCCACCATTGCCGACTTCTCGCTGGCGGGCTACGTCTTCTTCGACGACGAAATCGGCGTGCACTGGCGCAAGGAGTATCCGCATATCCATGCGTGGACCGAGCGCTTCCGCACCTTGCCGGGCTGGAAGCATCCCTATGAGCTGATGCCCGGGCATCCGTTGCCGAAGGCAGCCGGCTGAGCCCGGCCGCGGCGGGACGGCGCCAGGCGGTCCACCACCCTATCTGCCAGCAAGAGACTCCGAGATGCCCACGCTCGAAAGCAAACTCAACGCCCGCTCCGAATCCTTCAAGGCCAATGCCGAGGCCATGCGCGCGCTGGTGGCCGACCTGAAGGCGAAGATCGCCAAGCTGGCCGAAGGCGGCGGCGCCGACGCGCGCGCCAAGCACCTGGCGCGCGGCAAGCTGCTGCCGCGCGAGCGCGTGCAGCAGCTGCTCGACCCCGGCACGCCGTTCCTGGAGCTGTCGCAGCTGGCCGCGTATGACATGTACGACGATGCCGCGCCCGGCGCCGGCATCATCACCGGCATCGGCCGCGTGGCCGGGCAGGAATGCGTGATCGTCTGCAACGA
>NZ_JACHWE010000010.1:0-153894 GCF_014191175.1 Cupriavidus alkaliphilus
AAGGCGCTGGTGCTGGGCTTCGAGACCCTGACCGATGTGCACTGGTCGATGTCGGGCTCGGTGATCCTGATGACGCTGGTCGGTGGCCTCGGTACTTTGTCGGGCCCGATCGTCGGCGCCTTCGTCATCGTCGCGCTCGAAAACAAGCTGGGCGACATCGGCAACTTCCTGGCGTCGGTAACCGGCCTCTCGTGGTTCGGCACGCTGGGCGAGTCGGTGACGATGGTGACCGGCGTGATCTTCGTGATCTGCGTGCTGACCTTCCGCCGTGGCATCATGGGCGAATTGCTGGCGCGCTTCGGCGGACACGCCGGGCGCAAGGAGTGACCGCGGGTCGACATGCCCGATTCTGGGGCTAGGGTTTTTTCTAGCTTGTCCTCGATGCACCGCTTCGTTACATTCCATATACGGTTTTCGCAGGTTAAATGGAGGCGGAAGCGAGGAGACGACAGGCGCGCACCCGGTGTCGGGTAGCAGCGTTATAAATAAAGGGCGTTGCCGGGTGATCCTCGGCAACGCTTTTTTCATTGGGGCTTCGCGCCCGTTAGTGACGCTTTCGCCCTGTTTTGGGGCATTCATGCCGCATCGGCATCACCTTGCGGCCTTACGCATGCGACAATGCGGGTGCTCCTTGCTGCCCGCCCATGTCCGCAACCGTTCCCCCTGATCCATCCCCAACTGTTCCGCGCGCGGGCGGCTATGTCGCGCCGCAGGTCCGGGTACGCCTGGGGCAGGGCGCCGACGCTGCCCTGGTGTCGGACTGGCTGGACCGGATCCAGCCCTTGCCCGTGCCCGACGCGCGCGCGCGGCAACTGATGCTGGGCGAACTGCTGGCCCAGTCCGGGCGCGGCATCTGCCTGCTGGCCAGCGACGCGCCGGACGGCGGCGCTCCGCTCGCCTGCCTGCCGGTGGCCTTGCTGCCGAGCCTCGAGCTGGCGGGCCTTGCGGCCTGCGCCACCGAATGGTGGGTACGGCCGGAGCTGGACGCGGCCGCCCGCCGCGCCTGCCTGGAAGCCTGCTGCGCCACGCTGGCCGAGTGGGGCCGTGCGCACGGCATCCGCCACGCGCTGCTGTCGCCCGGGCTGGTGGCCGGCCACGGCGGCGCGCCGCCCGGCTTCCGCCTGCACGGCAACGGCATGTGGCACGGCAGTCTGGTGCCCGCGGCCAAGGTACTTGGCTGATCCGCTTTGCGCCGGCGGTGCGCCGGCGCTGCGGTACCGGCCGTTGCTGGCCATCCTCCTTTCCTTTTCCCCCTTTTCGCTTTCCTGCAATGACGGAATTCGCATTCCTGGCGGTTGCCGCCTTTCTTGCCGGCCTGATCGACGCGGTCGCCGGCGGCGGCGGGCTGGTCCAGATCCCGGCGCTGTTCTCGGCCTATCCCAACCTGGCACCGGCGACGCTGCTTGGCACCAACAAGGTCGGTTCGATCGCCGGCACCGCCAGCGCGGCGCTGCGCTACGGCCGCAGCGTGCGCATCTACTGGGGCGCAACCGCGCCGGCGGTGGTGGCGGCCTTTGCGTGCTCGATGGCCGGTGCCTGGGCCCTGACCATGATTCCGGCCGAGCCGCTGCGCAAGGCGCTGCCGTTCGTGCTGGTGGCGCTGCTGGTCTACACCGTCGCCAAGAAGGACCTGGGCGCCGAACACGCGCCGACGCTGAGCGGCTGGGGCGAACGCGGCGCGGCGCTGCTTGCCGGCGCCGTGCTGGGCTTCTATGACGGCGTGTTCGGGCCGGGCACCGGCAGCTTCCTGATGATCGTGTTCGTGCGGGTGTTCGGCTACGACTTCCTGCACGCCGCGGCATCGACCAAGCTGGTCAACCTGGCCACCAACCTGGCGGCGCTGCTGCTGCTCGCCAGCAAGGGCCATATCTGGTGGCAGCTGGGCCTGGTGATGGCGGTGGCCAATGTCGCCGGCAGCCAGGTCGGCAGCAAGCTGGCGCTGCGCCACGGCAGCGCCTTCGTGCGCAAGGTGTTTATCGTGGTGGTCAGCGCGCTGATCCTGAAGACTGCCTGGGACGCCTTCGTGCGCTGACGGCAAAGCCAGGCGGGCCGGGCGATGCGGGTTAATCCTCGCTGTTCGCGCCAGGGCCCTGTGATAGACTCGATCCGAATTCCCGACCGCACGGTCGGTGAATCACCGAAGCGCCTTTCCGGGGGAGTGGCGTGGACGGGAAATTGGGGAACGGCCTGGTGTCGTTCCTGGTTGTAGCGCAGGTGCCGGCGCTGTGCCTGCGTTGACCCGAGGGGTCGATCCAAAAAAGGGGCATCCGCCGGCGGACGCCGGACGGATGCCTTTCCGTTTCAGGAACCGAAGGAGACAAGATGGATTTCAAGCGCGCCAGCCTGCTGGCAATCGCTGCGGCCAGCCTGGTTGCCGGGGCCGCCCAGGCGCAGGTCAAGGTCGGGGTGACGGTTTCGGCCACCGGTCCGGCGGCATCGCTGGGCATTCCGGAAAAGAACACCTTCACGCTGATGCCCAAGGAAATCGCGGGCAAGAAGATCGAGTACATCGTGCTGGACGATGCCTCGGACACCACCACGGCGGTCAAGAACACGCGCAAGCTGATCAGCGAAGACAAGGTCGACGTGATGGTCGGCTCGACCGTCACGCCCAACTCGCTGGCGATGGTCGACGTGGTCGCCGAGAACGAGACCCCGATGATCACCATGGCCGCCTCGGCCCGCATCATCGAGCCGATGGACGCCAAGCGCACGTGGGTCTTCAAGACCCCGCAGAACGACTCGCACATGGCCACCGCCATTGCCGAGCACATGAGCAACAACAACGTGAAGACGGTGGCGTTCATCGGCTTCGCGGATGCCTACGGCGACAGCTGGGCGCAGGAATTCGCCAAGGTGGCCGAGCTGCGCAAGATCAAGGTGGTTGCCAACGAGCGCTTTGCCCGTACCGATACCTCGGTCACCGGGCAGGTGCTGAAGATGATGGGCGCCAACGCCGATGCCGTGCTGATCGCCGGCTCGGGTACGCCCGCGGCCCTGCCGGCCAAGACGCTCAAGGAGCGCGGCTACAAGGGCAAGGTCTACCAGACCCACGGCGTTGCCAATGCCGACTTCCTGCGCGTGTGCGGCAAGGACTGCGAAGGCACCTTCCTGCCCGCCGGCCCGCTGCTGGTGGCCGAGCAGCTGCCCGACAGCAATCCGGTGAAGAAGCCGGCGCTGACCTACAAGACCGCCTATGAGAAGGCCTTCGGCGGACAGGTCTCGACCTTCGGCGGCCACGCCTGGGATGCGGGCCTGATCCTGCAGCACGCCATCCCGGAAGCGCTGAAGAAGGGCCAGCCGGGCACCAAGGAGTTCCGCAAGGCACTGCGCGACGCCATGGAGCAGACCAGGAACCTGCCGGTGTCGCACGGCATCATGAACATGAGCGCCACCGACCACCTCGGCTTCGACCAGCGCGCGCGCGTGATGGTGCAGATCGTCGACGGCAAGTGGAAGCTGCTGAAATAAGCGGCTGACTCCGGCGTCCGGCGCCGGCTGGCCAGGGCCCGCCGGAGTCGCAGTAAAGCAGGGCGCATGGCTGACCATGCGCCCTTTTTTCTGGTGCCGCCCGGCCGGGCGGCTGCGTGCCAACCTAGGGTTGCTCTGTATTTCCGCAATGCGCAACCCGTTTACTATTTCGTAACCCGAAGCGCACCACCCTGTCGGCCCGTCGGCGCCCCGCTGACCCCGTTCGATGCAGGCAGGATTTCCAACAAGACGGGGAGACAATGGACCTATCTATCGCCGCCATCCTGGCGCAGGACGGCATCACCTCGGGCGCGATCTACGCGTTGCTGGCGCTGGCGCTGGTGCTGGTGTTCTCGGTGACCCGCGTCATCTTCATTCCGCAAGGGGAATTCGTCGCCTATGGCGCGCTGACGCTGGCCGCGATGCAGGCCGGGCACGCGCCGCAGACCAGCTGGCTGCTGGTGGCGATGGGCGTGCTGACCTTTCTCTACGAGACCGTCACCGTGCTGCGCAGCGCCGAGCTGCGGCGCACGCTGGGCCAGCGGCTCGCGGTGCTGGCCGGCAAGTACCTGGTGTTCCCGCTGGCGGTGCACTGGGTGGTGCAGCAGTATGGCGCGCAGCCGCTGCCGATGCTGGCGCAGGTCGCGCTGACGCTGCTGATCATCATCCCGCTGGGGCCGATGCTGTACCGCCTGGCCTACCAGCCGCTGGCCGAGGCCAGCACGCTGGTGCTGCTGATCGTCTCGGTGGGCGTGCACTTCGCGCTGGTGGGGCTGGGGCTGGTGATGTTCGGCGCCGAGGGCTCGCGCACCAATCCATTCTCGGATGCGCGCTTCGAGGTCGGCGCGCTCAGCATCTCGGGGCAAAGCCTGTGGGTGGTGGCGGTATCGGCGCTGCTGATCGGCGCGCTCTATTTCTATTTCGAGCGCACGCTGCAGGGCAAGGCGCTGCGCGCGACCGCGGTGAACCGGCTGGGCGCGCGCCTGGTCGGCATCGGCACCACGCAGGCGGGGCGCCTGTCGTTCACGCTGGCGGCGGCGATGGGGGCGCTGTGCGGCATCCTGATCGCGCCGCTGACCACGGTGTACTACGAGTCGGGTTTCCTGGTGGGCCTGAAGGGCTTTGTCGGCGCCATCGTCGGCGGGCTGGTGAGCTATCCGGTGGCGGCGCTCGGCGCGCTGCTGGTGGGGCTGCTGGAATCGTATTCGTCCTTCTGGGCCAGCGCGTTCAAGGAGGTCATCGTCTTCACACTGATCATTCCGGTGCTGCTGTGGCGCTCGCTGACGAGCAAGCATGTCGAGGAGGAGGAATAAGCCATGACCATGCTGACCGACAAGCAGGCCGGCGTGGCCGGCGCCGAGGCCGGCAGCCGCGCGCGGCTGAACCGCAACCGGGTGCTGGTGCTGGCGCTGATCGTGGTACTGGCGCTGCTGCCGGTGCTGCCGACGCCGGAGTTCTGGATCACGCTGGGCAACTACATCGGGCTCTACAGCATCGTCGCGATCGGGCTGGTGCTGCTCACAGGCGTGGGCGGCATGACCTCGTTCGGGCAGGCGGCGTTCGTGGGCCTGGGCGCGTACAGCACCGCGTACCTGACCACGCAGTTAGGGCTGTCGCCGTGGTTCGGGCTGCTGGTGGGGCTGGTGATCACGATGGCGTCGGCCTATGTGATCGGGCTCATCACGATGCGCATGTCCGGCCATTACCTGCCGCTGGCGACCATCGCCTGGGGCCTGTCGCTGTTCTTCCTGTTCGGCAACCTGGAGTTCCTGGGCAAGTATGACGGGCTCAACGGCATCCCGGTCTTGTCTTTCTTCGGCATCGAGCTGCAGTCCGGCCGTTCGATGTTCTACCTGATCTGGGCGGTGGTGCTGCTGGCGGTGCTGGCGATGCAGAACCTGCTGAACTCGCGCCCGGGGCGCGCCATCCGCGCGCTCAAGGGCGGCGGCGTGATGGCCGAGGCCATGGGCGTGAACACCGCGTGGATGAAGGTGGTGATCTTCGTGGTCGCGGCGATTCTGGCGTGCGTGTCGGGCTTTCTGTACGCGCACCTGCAGCGCGCGGTGAACCCGACGCCGTTCGGCCTGAACTACGGCATCGAATACCTGTTCATGGCCGTGGTCGGCGGCGTCGGCCACGTGTGGGGCGCAGTATTGGGTGCGGGCATCCTGACCATCCTGAAGGACGTGCTGCAGGGCGTGCTGCCCAAGCTGCTCGGCGCCAACGGCAACTTCGAGATCATCGTCTTCGGCGTGCTGCTGGTGCTGCTGCTGCAGTACGCGCGCGATGGCATCTGGCCGTTCCTGCGGCGCCTGGTGCCTTCCGGGCCGCCGGTGCTGGCGCCGGGGCAGGCCGCGGGGCTGGCGGTGCGCCAGAAGCCCGAGGCGGGCGAGCTGATCCTGGACGTGCGCGCCGCGCGCAAGCAGTTCGGCGGGCTGGTGGCGGTCAACGATGTCAGCTTCCAGGTGCGTGCCGGCGAGATCATCGGCCTGATCGGCCCGAATGGCGCGGGCAAGTCCACCACCTTCAACCTGGTGACCGGCGTGCTGCCGGTCTCGGGCGGCGAGGTGCGTTACCGCGGCGAAGTGATCTCGGGCCTGCCGTCGCGCGAGATCGTCAAGCGCGGCATCGGCCGCACCTTCCAGCACGTGCACCTGCTTCCGACCATGACGGTGCTCGAGAACGTCGCCATCGGCGCGCACCTGCGCGGCGACTTCCGCGCGCAGGGCGGCGTCTGCGCGGCGATCCTGCGCATGAACAAGGCCGAGGAAGAAAAGCTGCTGTTCGAGGCGAAGCGCCAGCTCGAGCGCGTCGGCCTGGCCGACTGCATGTACATGGAAGCCGGCAACCTGGCGCTGGGGCAGCAGCGCATCCTGGAAATCGCGCGCGCACTGTGCTGCGACCCGGCCCTGCTGCTGCTCGACGAGCCTGCCGCGGGCCTGCGCTACAAGGAGAAGCAGGCGCTGGCCGAACTGCTGCGCAAGCTGCGCGGCGAAGGCATGAGCGTGCTGCTGGTCGAGCACGACATGGACTTCGTGATGAACCTGACCGACCGGCTGGTGGTGATGGAATTCGGCACGCGCATTGCCGAGGGCGTGCCCGAGGAAGTGCAGAAGAACCCGGCGGTGCTGGAAGCCTATCTGGGTGGCGTGGAATAAGGACCGGACATGAGCCTGATTCTCGAAGTGAAGGACCTGCACGTCCGCTACGGCAAGGTCGAAGCGGTGCACGGCGCCAACCTGCAGGTGGCGGCCGGCAAGATCGTTACGGTGATCGGCCCCAACGGCGCCGGCAAGTCGACCATGCTCAATGCGATCATGGGCGCGCTGCCGGTGACGGGGTCGTCCAGCGGCGCGGTCAGCTACCTGGGCCACGACATGGCCGGCATCCCGGTGGAAGGACGGGTCGCGCGCGGCATGTGCCTGGTGCCGGAAAAGCGCGAGCTGTTCGCCTCGATGACGGTGGAGGACAACCTCCAGCTGGGTGCCTTCCGCCGCAAGCGCGCCGGCGAGAAGAACTACCTGGACCAGATGGACGTGGTCTACGGCCTGTTCCCCCGCCTGCGCGAGCGCGCGCGCCAGGACGCCGGCACGCTCTCCGGCGGCGAACGCCAGATGCTGGCGGTGGGCCGCGCGCTGATGGCAAAGCCGCAGCTGCTGATGCTGGACGAGCCCAGCCTTGGCCTGGCCCCGCTGATCGTCAAGGAGATCTTCCACATCATCAGCAACCTGCGCCAGACCGGCGTGGCCACGCTGCTGATCGAGCAGAACGCCCGCGCGGCGCTGCAGGTGGCGGACTACGGCTATGTGATCGAGACCGGCGACATGGCGATGGAAGGGCCGGCCGATGAACTGGCGGCGAACCCGAAGGTGATCGAAACTTACCTTGGATTGGCGAAAAAGGCGGCATAAGTCCTCCCGATTTCGCGAGAGGAATGAGGGCCCGCACATGCGGGCCCTTTGTTATTGGTGGTGTGAATAACTTTGGGGATAACCGATTTCCCCGGCGCTACGGCCCCGGACGACGCGCCCAATCCGTATCGCTCTCTATTTTATTCGTGCAATGAATTGCGTGATCGGAAAGAGGGGGCTGAAAATTCGTACGCTGCAAGCCGACCATGACAGAAATTCACGCGATGAATTGTTATGTGACGATTCACCATCATAGATGTCATCCGCTGAATAAGTCGGTGTTTTCTCGGGCGGTATCCTCGGCGGCGGTTTCCAACAGCCACGTGCGGAAGCAATTCAGCGCTGGATGATCGCGCCGCTCCTTCGGCGCGCACAGAAAATAGCCGCGTTGCAGCGTAATTGGCAGGTCAAACGGTGCCGCCACGCGTCCAGCCGCAATTTCCTCGCGCACCAGGCAGCGCTGCAGCACGGCCACGCCCATGTCCGCTCGCACGGCCTGGATCAGGATCGAGACCTGGTCGAACGCTGTGGATAACCTGGGCGCAGCGTTGGGTACGCCGGCCGCCTGCAGCCAGTTTTGCCAGTTCGCCGGCGCGGTGGTGTGGTAGAGCAGGGGCTCGTCCAGCAGCTCCGCCGGCGATTGCCAGAGGCCGGCCTCGCGCCGGGCGCGGACGCGCTCCGGGTGGCAGACCGGCACCATTTCCCGGCCGACCACGTAGTCGGCCTGCAGGCCGGGCCATTTGCCGGCTTCGCCAGCCAGGATGGCGGCGTCGGGGGAAGGACCGGACAAGTCTTCGTCACGCTGGTAGGGAACGAAGTCCAGCCGGATTTCCGGATGCCGGCGGTGGAAATCCGGCAGGCGCGGCACCAGCCAGACGCTGGCGAGCGTGGGCACCACGGACAGCGTCAGATGATGCCGGCGGTCGCCGGCGCGCAACGCGGCGCTGGCGTGTTCGATGGTGGCGAGCGGTTCGGCCACGGCATCGAGCAATTGCCGGCCGGCGTCCGTCAGCCCCAGCCGGTGGGCGTTACGCTGCAGCAGTGGCTGGCCGAAATGGGCTTCCAGCCGGGCGATGGCGCGGCTGATCGCTCCCTGCGTGACGCACAGTTCCTCCGCCGCGCGCGTAAAGCTGCCCAGCCGCGCCGCGGTGGCAAAGGCGTGCAACTCGGACATCGAAGGGGAATGCAACCGCATGGCGGAGGGGGAGGCGAAGAGCGGGGAGGGCGGTTTGCCGCGCCCGGCGCAAGGATGATCTTTGGTAATGCAAAGGTGCAATATAGTCGTTTGCGCCTGGCCGGTAAACGGCTGACACTCGCCCGGTTCATGCACAAAACACCAACAGGAGAAACCCATGTTCCGAGCCCGGATGTCCCGCCGCCAGCTGCTGCTGACCGGCACCGCCGCCACCGCCGCGCTGGTCTTTGCCGGCAGCGCGCTGGCGCAGGCCAACTACCCGACCCGCCCGATCCGTCTGATCGTGCCGTTTGCCGCTGGCGGCTCCACCGACCTGTCGGCGCGCCTGGTGGCCGAGTTTGCCGGCCGCGAGCTGGGGCAGTCGATCGTGGTGGAGAACAAGGGCGGCGCCGGCGGTTCGCTGGGCATGGAGCAGGTCGCCAATGCCGCGCCGGATGGCTACACCATCGGCATGGCCACGGTCAGCACGCATGGCTCCAATCCGGCCGTGTACCCCAAGCTCAAGTACGACCCGATCAAGGACTTTGCTCCGGTCACCAACGTGGTGGCGATCCCCAGCGTGTTCGCGGTGCACCCCAGCGTGCCGGCCAGAACCATGCAAGAGTTCATCGCGCTCGCCAGGGCCAACCCCGGCAAGTACAGCTTCGCCTCGCCGGGTGCCGGCTCGCTCGGCCACGTCAACATCGAGAACTTCATGATGCTGGCCAAGATCGACCTGCTGCACGTGCCCTACAAGGGCGCCGGACTGGCGCTGAACGACGCCGTGGCAGGGCAGGTGAACGCGATCACCGACAACCTGTCGTCGACGCTGCCGCACGTAAAGGCCGGCCGTCTGCGCGCACTGGCGGTGCTGGGCGCGGCCCGCTCCGCGCAGCTGCCCAACGTGCCGACCTACGCCGAACTGGGCTTCAAGGACATGGGCGACGGCGGCTGGTTCGGCATTGTCGCGCCCGCCAATACGCCGCCTGCCATCGTCGCCAGGCTGAACCAGGCAATCCACAAGGCCATGCAGAACCCCGAGTTCAAGCGCAAGGTGGAAGAGTCCGGCGGCACCCTGGTGCCGACCACGCCGGAACAGTTCAAGGCACAGATCCAGCAGGCCATGGCGCGCTACGCTCGCGTCGCCAAGGCCGCCGAGATCAAGCTGGACTAAGGCATGGCGGAAGCAAACAACCAGGCGGCCGCGCTGCCGCCGGTGATCGTGCGCTTGCCGGAAGGGGAGGCCCTGCCGCTGGTGTGCGACTCGCCGCATAGCGGGACCGCTTACCCGGCCGACTTTGGCGCCGCGGTGCCCGCCGCGCGGTTGCGCGGCGGCGAGGATACGCATGTGGACGCGCTGTGGCAGGCCGTACCCGCGGCGGGCGGCACACTGCTGGCAGCGACCTTCCCGCGCGTCTATATCGATCCGAACCGGATGGTCGATGACATCGACCCGGCACAGCTCGACGGTGCCTGGCCGACCGCGCTGGCCCCCGGGCCGAAGACGCAGTTGGGCTACGGGCTAATCTGGAGCCGGATCGACGCGGCCACGCCGATCTACGACCGGCGGCTGGCGGTCGCGGAAGTGCAGGCCCGCATAGAGCGCTACTATCGTCCGTACCATGCGGCGCTGGCCGAGGCCGTGGACGGCGCTTACGCGCGCTTTGGTGCGCTCTGGCACCTGAACCTGCACTCCATGCCCAACAATGCCTACGAGCGCCTGAAAATCGCCAGCCCGCATCCCCTGGCGGATTTTGTGCTGGGCGATCGCGACGGCACGACCTGCGAGCCGGGGCTGGTGGATCTGGTCGAGCGGGAGCTGCGCGGCATGGGCTACACCGTCGCGCGCAACGACCCGTACAAGGGCGTGCAGTTGATCGCGCAGATCGGGCGTCCGTCGGAGCGGCGCAACAGCCTGCAGATCGAGATCCGGCGTCCCCTGTACATGGATGAGGTCACTCGCGAGCGCAATGCCGGCTTCGCCTCGCTGCAGCGTGACCTGGGCACGCTGACCGAGCAAGTAGCGGGCTATATCCGCTCACAGATCTGAGGCGCTTGTTCCATGTGAAACATATGGCCGGGCCCTGCGCCCGGCCTTTTTGTTTCACGTGAAACACTACGTCGCTTTCAGGCGACTGATGGCGTACCGCAAGCACCATGTTTCACGTGAAACATGTTGTCCGCCGGAAAGCGACAACTCGAATGCCGCTATAATTTCGCATTCCCGTATTTTCCCGCCAGCCTCCCGGAGGAGGTGTCCCATGCTTTACCCGAAAGAATTCGATGTCATCGTCGTCGGCGGTGGCCATGCCGGCACTGAAGCCGCCCTTGCCGCGGCCCGCATGGGCTGCCAGACGCTGCTGCTGACCCATAACATCGAGACGCTTGGGCAGATGAGCTGCAACCCGTCGATCGGTGGCATCGGCAAGGGGCACCTGGTCAAGGAAGTCGATGCCATGGGCGGCGCCATGGCGGCCGCCACGGACGAGGCCGGCATCCAGTTTCGCATCCTGAATTCCAGCAAGGGGCCGGCCGTGCGTGCCACGCGCGCCCAGGCCGATCGAGTGTTGTATCGCAAGGCGATCCGCACGCGGCTCGAGAACCAGCCGAACCTGATGCTGTTCCAGCAAGCCGTCGACGACCTGATGGTGGAGGGCGACCGTGTCGTCGGCGCCATGACGCAAGTCGGCATCGCCTTCCGCGCGCGGGCGGTCGTGCTGACCGCCGGCACGTTCCTGGACGGCAAGATCCACGTCGGGCTGGACAACTACACCGGCGGCCGCGCCGGCGATCCGGCCGCGGTGTCGTTGTCGGCACGCCTGAAGGACCTGAAGCTGCCGCAGGGCCGCCTGAAGACGGGTACGCCGCCGCGTATCGACGGGCGCACCATCGATTTTTCGGTGATGGAAGAGCAGCCTGGCGACCTCGATCCCGTGCCGGTCTTCTCCTTTCTCGGCCGGCCCGAACAGCACCCGCAGCAACTGCCGTGCTGGATCACCCACACCAACAGCCGCACCCACGACATCATCCGTGGCGGCCTGGACCGCTCGCCGATGTACACCGGTGTGATCGAGGGAGTAGGGCCGCGGTACTGCCCCAGCATCGAGGACAAGATCCATCGCTTTGCCAGCAAGGAAAGCCATCAGATCTTCCTGGAGCCGGAAGGGCTGACCACCAACGAGTTCTATCCCAACGGGATCTCGACCAGCCTGCCGTTCGACGTGCAACTGGAACTGGTGCATTCGATCCGGGGCCTGGAAAACGCCCATATCCTGCGTCCCGGCTATGCGATCGAGTACGACTACTTCGATCCGCGAGGTCTGAAGGCATCGCTGGAGAGCAAGGCGATCCGGGGCCTGTTCTTCGCCGGCCAGATCAATGGCACGACCGGTTATGAAGAAGCCGCGGCACAAGGCCTGCTAGCCGGTATCAATGCCGGTTGCTACGTGCGCGAGCGCGATCCGTGGGCGCCGCGCCGCGACCAGGCCTACCTGGGCGTACTGGTCGACGACCTGATCACGCGTGGCGTAACCGAGCCGTATCGGATGTTCACCAGCCGGGCGGAATTCCGCCTGAGCCTGCGTGAGGACAACGCCGACATGCGGCTGACCGAGGTCGGCCGTGAGCTTGGCGTGGTCGACGATGCGCGCTGGGATGCATTCAACCGCAAGCGCGACGCTGTTTCACGTGAAACAGAGCGCCTGAAGAGCACCTGGGTGAATCCGGCGATGCTGCCGGCCGAAGAGGCGGTGCCTCTGCTTGGCAAGCCGATCGAACGCGAGTACAGCCTGGCCGACCTGCTGCGTCGCCCGGAAGTCAGCTACGAAGCCCTGATGGCACTGCAGGGCGGCCGCCACGCGCCCGAGGCCCCGCTGGATGCGGAGCCGATGCTGGCGGAGCAGATCCGCGAGCAGATCGAAATCGGCATCAAGTACCACGGCTATATCGCCCGCCAGGCGGCCGAAGTCGACAAGCTGGAAGCCAACGAATCGACGCGCCTGCCTGAAGGGCTGGATTACACCGAAGTGCGCGGGCTCGGTTTTGAAGTCAGCCAGAAGCTGAACCAGCATCGCCCGGAAACGCTGGGGCAGGCTTCGCGCATCTCGGGTGTGACGCCGGCGGCGGTCTCGCTGCTGTTGGTACACCTGAAGAAGAAGGGTCTGGGCCGCGGCCGTGCGGACGCCGGCGCATCGTCCGGCAACGGTGAAGAGGCCGCCTGAGAGTGCCCGCACCGCGACACACCATGACCGACGACGCCACGCAGCGTCGTCGCCTTGAAGCGGGCCTGGCCGAGATCGGGCTGGCCCTGGCGCCGGCCCGGATCGACACGCTGTTCGCGTACCTGGCCCTGCTGCGCAAATGGAATGGCGTCTACAACCTGACCGCCATCCGCCATCCCGACGAGATGCTTACGCATCACCTGCTGGATTCGCTCGCAGCGGTCCCGGCGCTGGCCGAAGCCGCCCGTGCCGCCGAAGTCGATACGCCGGCGCGGGGCAGGGTGCTCGATGTGGGCTCGGGCGGCGGCATGCCGGGCCTGCCGCTGGCCATCGCCTGTCCGGATGTATCGGTGCTGATGGTCGATATCGTGCAGAAGAAGACTGCTTTCCTGACGCAGTGCCGCGCCCAGCTGGGCTTGTCCAATGCCGCCGCGCATTGGGGTCCGGTGGAGAAGCTGGACGATGCCGACGGCTTTGCCGTGATCACCTCGCGCGCGTTTGCCGAGCTGACGGATTTCGTCAGCCTGTCGGGCCAGTTGCTTGCGCCGCGCGGCAAGCTGATCGCGATGAAGGGAGTGTATCCGCAGGCCGAGCTGGACCGCATGGAAGCCGCGGGACTGATGGCGCAATGGCAGGTCGACGCCGTGCCGCGTCTGACCGTGCCCGGGCTGGAGGCCGAGCGCCACCTGGTGGTGCTGTCGCGCCGAGCGGGCACCCCCGCATGACCTACGCCGCGGCGCAGCGCAAGCGCGTCGCGAACTGCCAGCCACGTGCTGGCCGGATGATTTGAAGCAGGAGCCGCAGAAGCTTATGGCCAAGGTATTCGTGATCGCAAACCAGAAGGGCGGGGTAGGCAAGACCACCACCACGGTGAACCTTGCTGCTGGCCTGGCGGCGCAGGGCCAGCGCGTGCTGCTGGTCGACCTGGACCCCCAGGGCAATGCCTCGATGGGCTCCGGCATCGACAAGCAGGCGCTGGAAACCAGCGTGTACCAGGTGCTGGTCGGGCTGGCCGGCATCCCGCAGGCGCGCCAGCGCTCCGAAACCGGCAAGTACGACGTGCTGCCGGCCAACCGCGAACTGGCCGGAGCGGAAGTGGAACTGGTCGAACTGGACCAGCGCGAGCGCCGGCTGCGCCAGGCCATCGCCGAGGTCGACGGCGACTATGACTTCGTGCTGATCGATTGCCCGCCGTCGCTGTCGCTGCTGACGCTGAACGGCCTGTGCGCGGCGCACGGCGTGATCGTGCCGATGCAGTGCGAGTACTTCGCGCTGGAAGGGCTGTCGGACCTGGTCAACACCATCAAGCAGGTGCACGCCAACCTGAACCGCGACCTGCAGGTGATCGGCCTGCTGCGCGTGATGTTCGATCCGCGCGTGACGCTGCAGCAGCAGGTGTCGGCGCAACTGGAATCGCACTTCGGTGAGAAGGTCTTCAAGACCCTGATCCCACGCAATGTGCGCCTGGCCGAGGCACCGTCCTATGGCATGCCGGGTGTGGCGTTCGATCCGTCATCGAAGGGCGCCAAGGCGTACCTGGACTTCGGCGCCGAGATGATCGCGCGGGTCCGCCAGCTGGGCTGAAGGAGAGGGCAAGAGCATGAGCACTGCAAAGAAGAAGGGCCTGGGCCGCGGCCTGGAAGCGCTGTTGGGCGGGCCCGCCGAAATCGTCGAGTCGGTCAAGCAGGAGGGTGCGCCCACCGTGCTGAACCTGAATCAGCTGCAGCCGGGCAAGTACCAGCCACGCACGCGCATGGACGAGGGTGCGCTGCAGGAACTGGCCGCGAGCATCCGCGCCCAGGGCCTGATGCAGCCGATCCTGGTGCGGCGCGTGGCCGAGCCCGACCGCTACGAGATCATTGCCGGCGAGCGGCGTTTCCGCGCTTCCAGGCTGGCTGGGCTGGACAAGGTGCCGGTGCTGGTCAAGGACGTGGCCGACGAAGCCGCCGCGGCGATGGCGCTGATCGAGAACATCCAGCGCGAAGACCTGAATCCACTGGAAGAAGCGCAGGGCATCATGCGGCTGATCCGCGAGTTCAGTTTCACGCACGAGCAGGCGGCCGAGTCGGTGGGCCGCTCGCGCAGCGCGGTGTCCAACCTGCTGCGCCTGCTGAACCTGGCCGCGCCGGTGCAGACCATGCTGATGGCCGGTGACCTCGACATGGGCCACGCGCGCGCGCTGCTGGCGGTGGACGGTGCCAACCAGATCACGCTGGCCAACCAGATCGTCAACAAACGGCTGTCGGTGCGCGAGACCGAGAAGCTGGTGGCATCGACGCTCAAGCCGTTCGACCTGAAGTCGCTCAAGCAGAAGGGCACCGGCAATGTGCGCGACGTGGCGCGGCTGGAAGAGGAGCTGTCGGATGCGCTCGGGCTGGCGGTGCAGATCAAGCTGTCGCCACGCGGCAAGGGCCAGCTGACGATCCACTTCAGCAACAACGATGCGCTCGAAGGGGTGCTGACGCGCCTGCGCGAATCGCGCGAAGGGCAGCAGGCGGCCTGATTTACTGCGCGATTAACGGCCATTGCTGCGGTGACTGTTGCGCGCACGCAGCACTGGCCGGGACCATCCGCGGTATACCTTGTGCCCGACCGGTAATCCCCCATCATGCGCAGGGGTCGCTGCGCAATCCAATTACGTCAAACGTCATTGCCGCGCAATTTTCGCGCAGCCATCATGCAATCGTGATGGCAACCGTTGTGCGCAACGCACTGCAAGGTAAATGTAAGCAGATTGACGCGAATCAGTAGTTCCCCTTAAAATCGTGCGGTTTGAATTCTGGTCGGGCCGAAAAGTTCCGGCCCGGATAAGGCAGGCAGGTGGTGGTGCGAGACCGTCAGCAACGAGGCGCCGGGTCCCCTCAGGAAGATGACTGGGACGACTGGAAAGAAGGCGCGGACCGTGAGGAAGAGGCTGTCGATCCGCTGTCGCATGCCGAGGCGGTGACGCTGTTTGGCGAGCGCGCGCTGCGTCCTTCGCGCATGACCCCGGGCAAGGTTGTCCTGGCGCAGGTGGCGGTTTCCCTGCTGTCGGCACTGTGCTGGGCGCTGTTTGCGAAGGAACCGGGGCCATATGGATGGTCGGCCCTGTTCGGCGGCATGGTGTGCTTCGTGCCGAGCGGGTTCTTCGCCTTCCGCCTGTGGCTGGCGCGCGATCGCGCTTCGGTAGGCGGACTGGTGTTGGGCGAGGCGATCAAGGTCTTTGCCACGGTGGCGCTGCTGGTGCTGGTCGTGGTGCTGTACCGCGATCTGCGCTGGGTGCCGATGCTGGTCACGTTCCTGCTGGCGCTGAAGACATACTGGGTGGTGGCCCTGGCCTTGCGCTAGACCGCTGCCTGAAAACGGTGCTTCCTTTGCAAGTGGTGGCACCAAGACGGAATATCAAGAGTTTCCGTGACGGCTGTGGCGTGCTTCATGGCGCTGACACCGGGCACGGCCAAGGTTGGAAACCCGCTTGCATCGCGGTGACCGGCGAATCCGCCGAAGGCAATGCAAGACGCGTACCGGGCGCTGCACAGGACTGCGGCGCGCGGCCCGAAGATTTCGCAATATACCGTTCGATTCGACAATGGCAGAAGCTACCCAAAGCGCGGAACACGTGCTGACACCCTCCGGCTATATCGCCGAACACTTGCAGAACTTGAACTCGGTCGGCGGCAAGCAGGCGTCGGTGGTCGATTTCTCCGTGATCAACTATGACACGGTGTTCTGGTCGGTGCTGTGCGGCGCCATCGCCGTGCTGTTCCTGTATGCCGCCGCGCGCCGCGTCACCGCGGGCGTGCCGGGCCGCTTCCAGGCCTTCGTCGAGATGATCGTCGAGATGGTCGACGACCAGGCCAAGGGCATCATCCATGGCGACCGTTCGTGGATCGCCCCGCTGGCGCTGATGGTGTTCTGCTGGATCACCATGATGAACGCCATCGACCTGATTCCGGTCGACTGGGTCACCGGCCTGAACAAGGTCCTCGAGATCTTCCACATCCATATCCCCCACCACCGCGCGGTGGCCACGGCCGACCTGAACGGCACGCTGGGCATGTCGTGCGCCGTGCTGGTGCTGATGATCTACTACAGCTTCAAGATCAAGGGCGCGGGCGGCTTCATGCACGAGCTGTTCTCGGCCCCGTTCGGCGCCAAGTGGTACCTGGCCCCGTTCAACCTGGTCCTGAACATCATCGAATTTCTGGCCAAGGCCGTGTCGCTGGGCATGCGGTTGTTCGGCAACATGTACGCCGGCGAGCTGGTGTTCCTGCTGATCGCGCTGCTGGGTTCCATCTGGACGTTCGGCGCGGACCTGTCGGCGCTGGGCTTTGTCGGCCATGTCGTGGCCGGCGCGGTCTGGGCGATCTTCCACATCCTGATCGTCCTGCTCCAGGCCTTCATTTTCATGATGCTGACGCTGGTGTATATCGGCCAGGCTCACGATCACCACTGATCACTGCAAGTTTCAGGTTTTTGGTTTTTTGGTTTTTTGGTTCTAAGTCTCTCTAAATTAAAGGAGTCATCATGCAAGCATTTCTCGCCAACATCCAGGGTCTGACCGCCATCGGTATCGGCATCATCATCGGCCTGGGCGCTATCGGCGCCTGCCTGGGCATCGCCCTGATGGGTGGCAAGTACATCGAAGCCTGCGCACGTCAGCCCGAGCTGATGAACCCGCTGCAAACCAAGATGTTCCTGCTGGCCGGCCTGATCGACGCGGCATTCCTGATCGGCGTGGGTGTTGCAATGCTGTTCGCGTTCGCCAACCCGCTGCTGGCTGTCATCCAGTAATTCTTTTCGGTCTGCATGATGCTGACGGGCGGCGCGGGCCACCAGCCTGGCCGCCTTTTGTGCATTTATCTGTAGTTTGATTACCGAAAGGAACACACCATGAATCTGAACGCAACGTTTTTTGCGCAGATGGTCGTGTTCTTCATCCTGTGGTGGGTTGTTGCCAAATTCATTTGGCCGCCGCTGGTGAAGGCGCTCGACGAACGCGCAAAGAAGATCGCCGATGGCCTCGCCGCTGCCGAGAAGGGCAAGGCCGAGCTCGAACTCGCCAACAAGCGTGTGGACCAGGCCATGGCCGAAGCCCGCACCGAAGGCGCTCAACGTGTTGCTGACGCCGAGAAGCGCGCTCAGCTTACGGCCGACGAGATCAAGCAGAACGCCCAGGCAGAAGCCGCACGCATCATTGCCCAGGCCAAGGCCGAAGCCGAACAGCAGGTTACCCGCGCGCGCGAAGAACTGCGCGACCAGGTCGCCGTGCTGGCCGTCAAGGGTGCCGAGCAGATCCTCAAGCGTGAAGTGAACGCGCAGGTCCACAACGACCTGCTCAATCAACTCAAGGCTGAGCTCTAATCATGGCTGAAACCGCAACCATTGCCCGTCCCTACGCTGAGGCGCTGTTCCGCGTCGCCAGCGAATCGAGCGCAGGCAACCTGGGTGCATGGTCCGAGCTGGTGTCGGAAATGGGGCAGGTTGCCGCCAATGCCGACATGCAGGCGGTCGCCGACGATCCGAACGTTCCCGGCGACAAGCTGGCCGAACTGTTCCTGTCGGTGCTGAAGTCCCC
The DNA here is from genome assembly GCF_014191175.1 of Cupriavidus alkaliphilus. NCBI lineage: Bacteria > Pseudomonadati > Pseudomonadota > Betaproteobacteria > Burkholderiales > Burkholderiaceae > Cupriavidus > Cupriavidus alkaliphilus. Next base: position 18,334 of record NZ_JACHWE010000010.1, read on the forward strand.
GGTCAGCGACGAGGCACGCCGCTTCGTCAAGCTGCTGGTGGAGAACGGCCGCCTGACGGTGATGCCTGACATCGCCGAACAGTTCCATGCGCTCAAGAACGCCCGCGAAGGGTCGTCCGACGTTGAGATCACCAGCGCTTTCCCGCTGGAAGATGGTCAGCTGAACGACCTCGTCGCCGCACTCGAACGTAAGTTCGGCCGCAAGCTGTACGCGCAGGTGGCGGTGGACCCGTCCCTGATCGGCGGCGTCAGCGTCAAGGTTGGCGACGAAGTGCTCGACACCTCCGTGCGTGCGCGCCTGGCAGCCATGCAAACCGCGCTGACCGCCGCCTGAGCGGCCGTCCGGCGGATTGAAGAATTAGGAGCATTGTGATGCAACTGAACCCCTCAGAAATCAGCGAGCTGATCAAGACCCGCATCTCGGGCCTTGGCGCCGAAGCTGAAGTGCGCAACACCGGCACGGTGATCTCCGTGACCGATGGTATCTGCCGCGTGCATGGCCTGTCTGGCGTGATGCAGGGCGAGATGCTGGAATTCCCCGGCAACACCTTCGGCCTCGCGCTGAACCTCGAGCGCGACTCGGTCGGCGCCGTGGTGCTGGGTGAGTACGAACACATTTCCGAAGGCGACACGGTCAAGTGCACCGGCCGCATTCTGGAAGTGCCGGTGGGCAAGGAACTGCTGGGCCGCGTGGTCAACACGCTGGGCCAGCCGATCGACGGCAAGGGCCCGATCAACGCCAAGGAAACGGACGTGATCGAGAAGGTGGCCCCGGGCGTGATCGCGCGTCAGTCGGTGAGCCAGCCGGTGCAGACCGGCCTGAAGTCGATCGACGCGATGGTGCCGATCGGCCGTGGCCAGCGTGAGCTGATCATTGGCGACCGCCAGACCGGCAAGACCGCCGTCGCGGTCGACGCCATCATCAACCAGAAGGGCAAGGGCGTCTTCTGCGTGTACGTGGCAATCGGCCAGAAGGCTTCGACCATCGCCAACGTGGTGCGCAAGCTGGAAGAGCACGGCGCGATGGAATACACCGTCGTCGTGGCCGCCGCCGCTTCGGACTCGGCCGCCATGCAGTACCTGGCTGCCTACGCCGGCTGCACCATGGGCGAGTACTTCCGCGACCGCGGCGAAGACGCGCTGATCGTCTATGACGACCTGACCAAGCAAGCCTGGGCCTATCGCCAGGTGTCGCTGCTGCTGCGCCGCCCGCCGGGCCGTGAAGCCTACCCGGGCGACGTGTTCTACCTGCACTCGCGCCTGCTGGAGCGTGCCGCCCGCGTGAACGCCGACTACGTCGAGAAGTTCACCAACGGCGCCGTCAAGGGCAAGACCGGTTCGCTGACCGCGCTGCCGGTGATCGAAACGCAGGCCGGCGACGTGTCCGCGTTCGTGCCGACCAACGTGATCTCGATCACGGACGGCCAGATCTTCCTGGAAACCGACCTGTTCAACGCCGGTATCCGCCCCGCCATCAACGCCGGTATCTCGGTGTCGCGCGTCGGTGGTGCTGCGCAGACCAAGGTGGTGAAGAACCTGTCCGGCGGTATCCGTACCGACCTGGCCCAGTACCGTGAACTGGCTGCGTTCGCGCAGTTCGCCTCGGACCTGGACGATGCCACCCGCAAGCAGCTGGAGCGCGGCCGCCGCGTGACCGAACTACTGAAGCAGCCGCAATACCAGCCGCTGCAGGTGTGGCAGCTGTCGGCTTCGCTGTTCGCCGCCAACAACGGCTTCCTCGACAACGTGGAAGTGAAGGACATCCTGCCGTTCGAGAAGGGCCTGCACGACCACCTGAAGACCAAGTACGCCGACCTCATCAACCGCATCGAAGAGACCAAGCAGCTCTCGAAGGAAGATGAAGCCGCCCTGCGTGCCGCTGTCGAGGATTTCAAGAAGTCCGCCGCGTTCTAACCGCGTAATTCCACGACATCGTCGCCGCGCCTGGCTCACGCCGGCGCGGCGATGGTTCGGATGGAGAGGAAGATATGGCCGGAACGAAAGAGATTCGAACCAAGATCAAGAGCGTGCAGAACACGCGCAAGATCACCAAGGCGATGGAGATGGTCGCCGCGTCCAAGATGCGCAAGGCGCAGGAGCGGATGCGCAACGCCCGTCCTTACGCCGAGAAGGTGCGCAACATTGCGGCGCACCTGGCTACGGCCAACCCCGAGTTCAAGCACCCGTTCATGCAGGAGCGCGACGTCAAGCGCGTCGGCATGATCGTGGTCACGACCGACAAGGGGCTGTGCGGCGGCCTGAACACGAACGTGTTGCGCTCGGTGACCAATGAGCTGAAGGCCCTGCAAGGCCGTGGCGTGGATGTGCAAGCCACCGCCATCGGTACCAAGGGCATGCAGTTCCTGGGCCGTATCGGCGCCAAGGTGGTTTCGCACGTGGTGCACCTCGGTGACACCCCGCATCTGGAAAAGCTGATCGGCGCGATCAAGGTCCAGCTCGACGCCTTCACCAATGGTGAAGTCGACGCGGTGTACGTGGCGTACACCAAGTTCATCAACACGATGAAGCAGGAACCGATGGTTGAGCAGCTGCTGCCGCTCGCCGCCGACAAGCTGTCGCAGACCGAAGAAGAGAAGCGCGCCTACTCGTGGGACTACATCTACGAGCCTGATGCCCAGACCGTCGTGGAAGAGCTGCTGGTCCGCTACGTCGAGGCGCTGGTGTACCAGGCCGTGGCCGAGAACATGGCGTCCGAGCAATCGGCGCGCATGGTGGCCATGAAGGCTGCGTCCGACAACGCCAAGAACGTGATCGGCGAACTGCAACTGGTCTACAACAAGACCCGTCAGGCCGCGATTACCAAGGAACTGTCGGAAATCGTCAGCGGTGCAGCTGCGGTCTAAGGCGTCACGAATTCAAGCTATCGGAGATACGAAATGAGTATCGGAAATATTGTGCAGTGTATTGGCGCCGTGGTGGACATCGAGTTCCCCCGCGACGCAATGCCGAAGGTGTACGACGCGCTCGTGCTGGAAGCCAGCAGCGATGCCTCGTTCGCCGAGAAGGGCCTGACCTTCGAAGTCCAGCAACAGCTGGGCGACGGCGTGGTGCGTACCATTGCCCTGGGCTCGTCGGACGGCCTGCGCCGCGGCATGGCAGTGAAGAGCACCGGCGCCCCGATTTCGGTGCCGGTTGGCCACGGCACCCTGGGCCGCATCATGGACGTGCTGGGTCGCCCGATCGACGAAGCCGGCCCGATCGCCTCGGACGAACTGCGCGCCATTCATCAGAAGGCACCGAAGTTCGACGAACTGTCGCCTTCCGTTGACCTGCTCGAAACCGGCATCAAGGTGATCGACCTGGTCTGCCCGTTCGCAAAGGGCGGCAAGGTTGGCCTGTTCGGTGGTGCTGGCGTGGGCAAGACCGTCAACATGATGGAGCTCATCAACAACATCGCCAAGCAGCACAGCGGTCTGTCGGTGTTCGCCGGCGTGGGCGAGCGTACCCGTGAAGGGAACGACTTCTACCACGAAATGAAGGACTCGAACGTGCTCGACAAGGTGGCCATGGTGTTCGGCCAGATGAACGAGCCGCCGGGCAACCGTCTGCGCGTGGCGCTGACCGGCCTGACCATGGCCGAGCGCTTCCGCGATGAAGGCCGTGACATCCTGTTCTTCGTCGACAACATCTACCGCTACACGCTGGCCGGTACCGAAGTGTCGGCACTGCTGGGCCGTATGCCTTCCGCAGTGGGTTACCAGCCGACGCTGGCCGAGGAAATGGGCAAGCTGCAAGAGCGCATCACCTCGACCAAGACCGGCTCGATCACGTCGATCCAGGCCGTGTACGTGCCCGCGGATGACTTGACCGACCCGTCGCCTGCCACCACCTTCCTGCACCTGGACTCGACCGTGGTGCTGTCGCGTGACATCGCTGCACTGGGTATCTACCCCGCAGTGGATCCGCTGGACTCGACCTCGCGCCAGCTGGACCCGCAGGTCGTCGGCACCGAGCACTACGAAGTCGCCCGTCGCGTGCAGCAGACCCTGCAGCGCTACAAGGAACTGCGCGACATCATCGCGATTCTGGGCATGGACGAACTGTCGCCGGAAGACAAGCTGGCAGTGAACCGCGCCCGTAAGATCCAGCGTTTCCTGTCGCAGCCGTTCCACGTGGCCGAAGTGTTCACGGGTTCGCCGGGCAAGTACGTGCCGCTGAAGGAAACCATCCGCGGCTTCAAGATGCTGGTCGACGGCGAGTGCGATCACCTGCCCGAGCAGGCGTTCTACATGGTCGGCTCGATCGACGAAGCCTTCGAGAAGGCCAAGAAGCTCCAGTAAGCCTTGCTTGTCGTTCCCGCGCGAGCGGGAGCGAAGGCAGGCCCGGTTCGGTCCGGGCCTGCCGTTTGAGCGAAGCGATTGGAGAAAGGATCAGATATGGCAACCATTCTTGTAGACGTCGTCAGCGCGGAAGCGTCGATCTTCTCCGGCCAGGCGAAGTTCGTGGCGCTGCCGGGCGAGTCGGGTGAGCTGGGCATCCTGCCCGGCCACACGCCGCTGATCACGCGCATCCAGCCGGGTGCGGTGCGCATCGAGAAGGAAGACGGCAGCGAAGAGTTCGTGTTCGTTGCCGGCGGCATTCTCGAAGTGCAGCCCAAGCACGTCACCGTGCTGGCCGACACCGCGATCCGCGGTGGCGACCTGGACGAAGCCAAGGCCCAGGAAGCCAAGCGCGCCGCCGAGGAGCTGATGCAGAACCAGAGCAGCGACCTCGACCTGGCCCGCGCCCAGAGCGAACTGGCCGTGGCCGCCGCGCAACTGGCAGCGATTGCCCGTCTGCGTCGGAAGAAGTAAGCATCGGGCAGGACTGTCGCATTGTTGTTTTTTCGATGCGACATTTAAAAAAGGCAGCCGCGAGGCTGCCTTTTTTATGGGCGCAGCGATATGCTTTTGCCGCGCCTGGACAAAAAAAAGCGCGCGGGCCGGGGAGGCTCCGCGCGGACGGGAAAATCCCTTCGAGGGGTCAATTCGAAGGAACGGGTTCGGTCCAGGCCGACAAGCAAGGCGCAACGGATATCCAAATATCCGCTCACAGGCCGCAAAGGCCACGCGCTGCAACGGTCTTCCTGGTGCTCCGGTCCAGCACGCTTTACGCTGGATCGGAAAATCGGGTTACTGCCGGAAACGCTACAAAAAGGCTTTCTTCAGCACGCCCCTTTAGTCTGCGCTGCCATTTTCACCGGGGCGCCACGCCCGCACCGCGGGTGTGTCAATGCATTGTGGGGGAAACTCCCGGGCATGGCAGTAACAAAATGTATCGGTTTGAAAGAAGTTGAAAGCCGGAGCCCCTAAAATCCGGCGTGATCGGCATATTTTCGCGCCTTGCCGTCACGTTTTGCCTCGCCACGTGTTGCGGGATTATCTTTATATCCGCGATTTCAGTGTTCGTTTGCGCACCAAATCCTGCGTGACAATTGCGGTTACGATTCATCTGGCCGGCGGAGTTGCCTCCCCCTTTCCATGCAGCCCCACGGTCACCACGTCACTCACGTCAACAGCCCGGAGACGCAATGCCGCCTGAGATGCAGCAAGCCATACAAGCCATGCTGGCGATGAAGACCGTAGCCGTGGTCGGCCTGTCCGACCGTCCGGAGCGGCCCAGCCATGAGGTCGCCGAGTTCCTGCAAGGCCATGGCTTCCGCATCGTGCCGGTCAATCCGCGCCACGCCGGCGAACGCATCCTGGGAGAGACCTGCCACGCCACCCTGCGCGAGGCCGCCGATGCCGCCGCGGCGACCGGCGCCCCGATCGAATGGGTCGATATCTTTCGCCGCGCCGAGGACACGCCGGGTGTGGTCGACGAGGCCATCGGTGTCGGTGCGCGCGGGGTCTGGCTGCAGCTTGGCATCGTCAACGACCAGGCGGTGCGTCGCGCCACCGAGGCCGGGCTGCTGGCAGTGCAGGACTGTTGCAGCAAGATCGAGCTGACGCGCCAGCTTGGCGGAGCCTGATCTTCGCCGTTTTCTTCTTCCCTCCCGATTTCCCCTTCCGCCGACCATGGCCATCGATCCGCAACTGCTCGCCTATTACCGCCGCCTGGCCGACCGCTATGCCACGGAGCCAGTGCCGGCCGACGTCCCGGCGCAGCGTGCCCGCTTCGCCGAGATTGCCGCCGCCTCGCTGCGGCCGGATCCGCAGGGGGTTGTGGTGCAGCAGCTCGAAGTGGCGCTGGCCGGCCGCACGCTGGGCGCACGGCTGTACCGTCCGGGCGGCGTGGCCACGCCGCGGCTGCTGGTGTACTTCCACGGCGGCGGCTGGGTGATTGGTTCGACGCAGACGCACCACACCGTCGCCGCCTTGCTCGCGGCCGATACCGGGTGTGCCGTGGCCAGCGTCGATTACCGGCTGGCCCCCGAGCACGCCTTTCCGGCGCCTTGCGACGATGCCGCCGAAGCCGTCCTGTGGCTTGCCGGCCAGCGCCAGGCACTGGGGCTGGCGCCCGATTTCCTGGCGGTGGCCGGCGACAGTGCCGGCGGCCACCTCGCGGCGCAGGCCGCGCAGCGGCTCAACGCCGGCGACGCGGTCCGGGTCGACGCCCAGTTGCTGATCTATCCGGTCGCGGCGCCGGTGCTCAGCACCGAAAGCTATCGCGCCTTTGCCGATGGCCCCGGCCTGACGCGAGACGAGATGGCGTGGTTCTGGACCCAGTTCATCGGCGCCGAGGCGCTGGCGCAGGGCGCTGCCCATGGCGATCCGCGTGTGCACCTGATGGCCGCGCCGCCGGTGCGGCCGCCGGCCACCGTGCTGATGGTGGCGGCGCACGATGTGCTGCGCGACGACGGCCTGGCCTATGCCGACTTCCTGGTGCGCCACGATGCCCCGGTCATCACCATCGAGGCCAGCGGGATGACCCACGGCTTTGCACGGCTGCAGCCCGAGGCGGACCGCGCCCGGGAATGGATGCGCCGCGCCGCGTCGGCGTTCGCCGGGATGATCGACGACGTCTGAGCGGCATCCGCGTGCGGCCATCCCTTAGAATGGCGGTCTTACGAGGATGACCATGACCGCACTGCAGAACGATACCTTCCTGCGCGCGCTGCGCCGCCAGCCGATCGAATACACGCCGCTGTGGCTGATGCGCCAGGCAGGCCGCTACCTGCCCGAGTACAACGCCACGCGCGCGCGCGCCGGCAGCTTCCTCGGGCTGGCCAAGAACCCGGCCTATGCCACCGAAGTGACACTGCAGCCGCTGGACCGCTATCCGCTCGACGCGGCCATCCTCTTTTCGGACATCCTGACGGTGCCGGATGCGATGGGCCTGGGCCTGTCGTTCGCGCAGGGCGAGGGCCCGCGCTTCGCGCATCCGCTGCGCACCGAGGCCGACGTGCAGAAGCTGGCCGTGCCCGACATGGCATCGCTGCAGTACGTGTTCGATGCCGTGCGCGAAATCCGCCGCGCGCTGGTTCAGGACGGCCGTCAGCGCGTGCCGCTGATCGGCTTCTCGGGCAGCCCGTGGACGCTGGCCTGCTACATGGTCGAGGGCGGCGGCTCGGACGACTTCCGCACGGTCAAGGCGATGATGTACGGCCGCCCCGACCTGATGCACCGCATCCTCGACATCAATGCGCAGGCGGTCACGGCGTACCTGAACGCGCAGATCGAGGCGGGCGCGCAGGCCGTGATGATTTTCGACACCTGGGGCGGGGCGCTCGCCGACGGCATGTACCAGGCGTTCTCGCTGGCGTATATGCGCCGCGTGCTGGCCGGCCTGAAGCGCGAACACGCCGGACAGCAAGTGCCGGCAATCGTCTTCACCAAGGGCGGCGGCCTGTGGCTCGAAGCGCTGGCCGACACCGGCGCCGATGCCATCGGGCTGGACTGGACCGTCAACCTGGCCGAGGCGCGCCGGCGCACCGGCGGCCGCGTGGCACTGCAGGGCAATATCGATCCGACCGTCCTGTTTGCGCCCGAGGCCGCGATCCGCGAGCAGGTGCGTGGGGTGCTGGACAGCTATGCCGCCGGCGGCGGCAGCGACGGCCATGTCTTCAACCTCGGCCACGGCATTTCGCAGTTCACGCCGCCGGAGAGCGTATCCGTGCTGGTCGACGAGGTGCACCGGCACAGCCGCCAGTTGCGCGCAGCGGGGAAGTGACGGCCGCGGTATGCAAGCTGGCGGGGCGGTTCAGCGTCGCCCCGCGCTGCAGCGTTCCGGCCCCAGCCGTACCCAGTGCTGCGCGAGCCGCGCGGCCGTACCGTGTCAAGTTAACTTTTTCGCCACGGCCCGCCAAAAAGGTGCACTGAGTTGACTGGCGGTACTTGACTTATGCACACCGATAGGTTTGCCGCAGTGCGGGACAGGGTTACTCCCTAACCTATCTGGGGGATGTTTGCAAGCCCTTGATTTTTAAGGCTTTGGAAGATTTGCAAAGGAGGGGTCGATGCCAGTGGATCCCTTGTTTTTCGGGGCTTCCGGGCCAGGCAAGGCGACTTTTCAACAAAGTTATCCACAGGGGCGGTGGAATTAGTGGAAAACCAGTCATCTATCATCGACTTAGGGCCACATTTGAAGTTTTACTTTAAGTTGATGCTGCGCCGCACACCAACCTTCCGCCATTGCCTGGCAGACCCGCAGTGGACCGCTACCTGCCCCACGGCGATGCACCTTCAAGTTGTGCATGCTGCCCGATAGCGGCACGCTTCCTCCCGAGTCCGCGGCGCCAGCCGCCGCAGGGGCGACGTTAGCGGCGGCGCCGGTGATCCGGGTTGCCCTCGACACGCCCGCCGACGACTGCTTCGACTACCTCGCCATCGCCGGCATCGCGCCGGGAGACCTGGTGGTGGTGCCGTTTGGCCGCCGCAGCATGGTCGGCGTCGCGGTCGAATTCGCGCAAGACTCGGAGGTGCCTGTGGACAAGTTGCGCCCCGTGGCGCAACGGCTGGACTGGCTGCCGCCGCTGCAGCCCGACTGGATCGGGCTGGCAGGCTTTGCCGCGCGCTACTACCAGCGCCGCCTCGGCGAAGTGATGTTGCCGGCCTTGCCGCCCGCCCTGCGCGAGGCCGAAAGCTGGCCCAACCTGGCGCAGCGTGCCCGCACCGATGAATACCGCATGCTGCCGGGCCAGGCGGAGGCCTTGCTGGCGGCCGTGCCGCCCCGCGCCCGCAGCGTGCGCGCCCTGGCCCAGGCGTTGGCCGAGCGCGCCGCCACGGGCGCGCCGCTGTCCCTGGCGCAGGCGCGCGTCCTGTGTGCCGCGGCACCGTCGCGTCTGGCCGAATGGCAGGCCGCCGGCTGGATCGAGGCGCGGCGCACTGCGCGCACCCTGCTGCCGACCGATCCTTCGCAGACGCCATCGGTCGCACCGCCGCTGCATGACGAGCAGCGCGCCGCGGTGCAGGCCATTGCCGAGGCCGAGGGTTTTGCCCCGTTCCTGCTGCACGGCGTGACCGGCAGCGGCAAGACCGAGGTCTACCTGCATGCGATGCAGGCGGTGCTGGCGCGCGATCCGCAGGCGCAGGTGCTGATGCTGGTGCCGGAAATCAACCTGACACCGCAGCTGCAGGGCCGCATTGCCGCGCGCTTCCCGCAGTTGCCGCTGGCGGTGCTGCACAGCGGCCTGGCCGACCAGGAGCGCAGCCTGCAGTGGCTGGCGGCGCACCGCGGCGAGGCCCGCATCGTGCTGGGCACGCGCATGGCGGTGATGGCGTCGCTGCCGGCGCTGGCGCTGATCGTGGTCGACGAGGAGCACGACACCTCCTACAAGCAGCAGGAAGGGCTGCGCTACTCCGCGCGCGACCTGGCCGTGTGGCGCGCCAAGCAGCGCGGCATCGCGGTGGTGCTGGGTTCGGCCACGCCGTCGATGGAAACCTGGTGGCGGGCCGGGCAGGGCACCTACCGCAAGCTGGTGCTGCGCGAGCGTGCCCAGGCCGATGCGACGCTGCCGACGGTGCGGCTGGTCGACCTGAACCATGAGCGCCAGCGCCAGCGCGCCATGTTCGAGGGCCTGTCGGTACCGTTGCTGGAGGCCATCGACGCACGCCTGGCGCGCGGCGAGCAGAGCCTGCTGTTCCTGAACCGGCGCGGCTATGCGCCGGTGATCGCCTGCGACAGCTGCGGCTGGCTGTCGGGCTGCCCGCGCTGCTCGGCCTACCTGGTGCTGCACCGCCCCGAACGGCGCCTGCGCTGCCACCACTGCGGCCTCGAGGCGCCGGTGCCGCACCACTGCCCGGACTGCGGCAATGTCGATATCGCGCCGCTCGGGCGCGGCACCCAGCGCATCGAAGAAGCGCTGGCGGCGCGCTTTCCCCAGGCCCGCATCGCCCGCATCGATGCCGATTCCACGCGTCGCAAGGGCAGCGCGCAGGCCATGTTCGACGAGGTCCACGCGGGCGAGGTCGACATCCTGGTGGGCACGCAGATGGTGGCCAAGGGGCATGACTTCCAGCGCGTGACCCTGGTGGGCATCGTGCATCCGGACGCGGCCATGTTCAGCCATGACTTCCGCGCCGCCGAGCACCTGTTTGCGTCGCTGATGCAGGTGGCGGGGCGGGCCGGGCGGGCCGGGCTGCCGGGCGAGGTGCTGATCCAGACCCGCTATCCCGATACCCCGGCATTGCAGGCCCTGACGCGCCATGACTATGATGGATTCGCGGCCAGCCAGTTGCGCGAGCGGCGCCAGGCCGGGTTGCCCCCGTTCTGCTTCCAGGTGCTGGTCACGGCGGAACACGGGCAGCTGGAGCGGGCGCTGCAGTTCCTGGAGGCCGCACGCCGGCATGCCGAACAGTGCACCCTCGCGCCGGAAGTGCAACTGCATGACCCGGTGCCGATGTCGATGGTGCGGGTGTTCAACCGCGAGCGTGCGCAGATGCTGGTCGAAGCCACCGCGCGCCCGGTACTGCAACGGTTTGTGGCCGAGTGGGTACAGACTTTCGCAGAGGTTGGCACGGAGGCGAAGGGGGTGCGCTGGCAACTGGAAATCGACCCGTTGCGGATCTAACGGGGGCCGGCGATGTGGAGGGTGGTGCAACCTTTGAATCAGGGTTTTCGATAGGGTTGCACCAGGTTGCACCTTGGTGATTTTCGGGAGTAAGATCGCGCCAGCTCACAGGCTGCGGCCGGTCGCGCGCCCCTGCCTGTCGGCACGGACGAGGTAGCACCGGCGGCGGCTCCAGTCTTTCGGAGAATTGCCCGCAATGGCCACCACCACCCTCGGCGTCAAGCTCGATGACGCCTCGCGCGACCGCCTCAAGCGCGTTGCCCAATCCATCGACCGCACCCCGCACTGGCTGATCAAGCAGGCCATCTTCTGCTATCTCGAGCAGATCGAGCGCGGCCACCTGCCGTACGAATCCGGCACGGCCGGTGCCGAGGGCGAGACCAGCGACGGCGCGGATGCGCTGCATGGCGACGGCGTGCCGCAGCCATTCCTGGAATTCGCGCAAAGCATCCAGCCGCAGTCGGTGCTGCGCGCCGCCATCACCTCGGCCTATCGCCGCCCTGAAACCGATTGCGTGCCGGTGCTGCTGGAGCAGGCGCGCCTGCCGCAACAGCAGGCCGAGGCCGCGATCAAGATGGCCAAGGCATTGGCGACGCGCTTGCGCGAGCAGAAGGTCGGCACCGGTCGCGAAGGCCTGGTGCAGGGCCTGATCCAGGAGTTCTCGCTGTCGTCGCAGGAAGGCGTGGCGCTGATGTGCCTGGCCGAGGCGCTGCTGCGCATTCCCGACAAGGCCACGCGCGACGCGCTGATCCGCGACAAGATCAGCGGCGCCAACTGGCAGTCGCACTTGGGTCAGAGCCCGTCGCTGTTCGTCAACGCCGCCACCTGGGGCCTGCTGCTGACCGGCAAGCTGGTCGCCACCCATACCGAATCGGGCCTGACCCGCGCGCTCACGCGCATCATCGGCAAGGGCGGCGAGCCGCTGATCCGCAAGGGCGTGGACATGGCGATGCGCCTGATGGGCGAGCAGTTTGTCACCGGCGAGACCATTTCCGAGGCGCTGGCCAACGCGCGCCGCTACGAAGCCGAGGGTTTCCGCTACTCCTACGACATGCTGGGCGAGGCCGCCATGACCGAGGCCGATGCCGCGCGCTACCTGGCGTCGTACGAGCAGGCCATCCACGCCATCGGCCAGGCCTCGCGCGGCCGCGGCATCTATGAGGGCCCGGGCATCTCGATCAAGCTGTCGGCGCTGCACCCGCGCTACAGCCGCGCGCAGCACGAGCGCGTGGTGGGCGAGCTGTACGAGCGACTGAAGTCGCTGACGCTGCTGGCGCGCCAGTACGACATCGGCATCAATATCGACGCAGAAGAAGCCGACCGCCTCGAGATCTCGCTGGACCTGCTCGAGCGCCTGTGCTTCGAGCCCGAGCTGGCCGGCTGGAACGGCATCGGCTTCGTGGTGCAGGGCTACCAGAAGCGCTGCCCGTTCGTGATCGACTACCTGATCGACCTGGCCCGCCGCAGCCGCCACCGTCTGATGATCCGCCTGGTCAAGGGCGCCTACTGGGACAGCGAGATCAAGCGCGCCCAGGTGGAAGGGCTGGAAGGCTATCCGGTCTATACGCGCAAGGTCTACACCGATGTGTCGTACATCGCCTGCGCGCGCAAGCTGCTGTCGGTGCCGGACGCGATCTACCCGCAGTTCGCCACGCACAACGCGCACACGCTGTCGGCCATCTACCAGATCGCCGGCCACAGCTACTACCCGGGCCAGTATGAGTTCCAGTGCCTGCACGGCATGGGCGAGCCGCTGTACGACCAGGTGGTAGGCCCCACCGCCGACGGCAAGTTCAACCGGCCCTGCCGCATCTACGCGCCGGTCGGCACGCATGAAACGCTGCTGGCCTACCTGGTGCGCCGGCTGCTGGAGAACGGCGCCAACACTTCCTTCGTCAACCGCATCGCCGACGACACCATCTCGCTCGACGAGCTGGTTGCCGATCCGGTGGCCGTGGTCGAGGCCATGCACCGCGACGAAGGCGTGCTCGGCCTGCCGCATCCGCGCATTCCGTCGCCGCGCACGCTGTACGGCAAGAGCCGTCCGAACTCGGCCGGCATCGACCTGGCCAACGAACACCGGCTGGCGTCGCTGTCGTCGGCCTTGCTGGCGGGCACCAGCGAGCGCCAGGTTGCCGAGCCGATGCTGGGCGCCGACGTGCCGCGCTCGGCCGATGCCATCACCACGCCCGTGCTGAACCCCGCCGATCACCGCGATGTGGTCGGCCAGGTCATCGAAGCTAGCCAGGCCGACGTCGACGCCGCGCTGCAGGCCGCGGTCAAGGCCGCGCCGATCTGGCAGGCGACGCCGCCGGACGTGCGCGCGGCCGCGCTGGAACGCGCCGCCGACCTGATGGAAGCCCAGATGCAGTCGCTGATGGGCATCATCATGCGCGAAGCCGGCAAGACCTTCTCCAATGCCATCGCCGAAGTGCGCGAGGCGGTGGACTTCCTGCGCTACTACGCCGCCGAGGTGCGCCGCGGCTTCGACAACGAGACCCATCGCCCGCTGGGCCCGGTGGTCTGCATCAGCCCGTGGAACTTCCCGCTGGCGATCTTTACCGGCCAGGTCGCCGCCGCGCTGGCGGCGGGCAACCCGGTGCTGGCCAAGCCCGCCGAGCAGACTCCGCTGATCGCCGCGGCCGCGGTGAAGTTGCTGCGCGAGGCCGGCGTGCCGGCCGGCGCGGTGCAGCTGCTGCCGGGCCGCGGCGAGACCGTCGGCGCCGCGCTGGTGGGCGATGCCCGCGTCAAGGGCGTGATGTTCACCGGCTCGACCGAGGTCGCGCGCATCCTGCAGCGCAACGTCGCCGGGCGCCTGGACGCCGCCGGCCGCCCGATTCCGCTGATCGCGGAAACCGGCGGCCAGAACGCGATGGTCGTCGACTCGTCGGCGCTGGCCGAGCAGGTGGTCGGCGACGTGGTCAACTCCGCCTTCGACTCGGCCGGCCAGCGCTGCTCGGCGCTGCGCGTGCTGTGCCTGCAGGAGGACGTGGCCGACCGCGTGCTGGAAATGCTCAAGGGCGCGATGCAGGAACTGAACATGGGCAACCCGGATCGCCTGTCGACCGACGTCGGCCCGGTGATCGACGAAGAAGCGCGCGCCGGCATCGTGCGCCATATCGATGCGATGCGCGCCAAGGGCCGCCGTGTCCACCAGGCCGATCCCAACGCGGCGCAGGGCGCCAGCTGCCGCCATGGCACTTTCGTGCCGCCGACGCTGATCGAGCTGGACAGCATCGAGGAGCTCAAGCGCGAGGTCTTCGGCCCGGTGCTGCACGTGGTGCGTTTCCCGCGCGCGGCGCTGGACCACATGGTCAGCCAGATCAACGGCACCGGCTATGGCCTGACGCTGGGCATCCATACCCGCATCGACGAGACCATCTCGTTCATCGTCAGCCGGGCCCAGGTGGGCAACCTGTATGTGAACCGCAATATCGTCGGCGCGGTGGTGGGGGTGCAGCCATTCGGCGGCGAGGCGCTGTCGGGCACCGGTCCCAAGGCGGGCGGCCCGCTTTACCTGCACCGGCTGCTGTCGGTCTGTCCGCAGGACGCGGTGGCGCGCAGCGTGCGCGCGGCCGACGTCAATGCCGGCGCCGGCGGCGCCCAGACGGTGGGGCCCGACGACGATGCCGTGCGCGCCACCGAGGCCTTCCGCGAGTGGGCGCGCCGCGAGCTGCCCGAGGTGGCGGCCGCCTGCGAGCGCTTCGCCGAGGCCTCGGCCTCGGGCCTGGCGGTGACGCTGGCGGGCCCCACCGGCGAGCGCAACACCTACACCCTGCTGGCGCGCGAGCGGGTGCTGTGCCTGGCCGCGCAGGAGGCCGACCTGGCCCTGCAACTGGGCGCCGTGCTGACCGTCGGCGCCGAGGCCGTATGGCTGGAAAACCCTGTCGGCCGGGGGCTGTTTGCGCGCCTGCCTAAGGGCGTACAATCGCGCGTCCGCATGGTGGCCGACTGGACCGCGGCGGACACGGCAATCGATGCGGTGCTGCACCACGGCGATTCGGACCAGCTGCGCACGGTGTGCGAGCAGGTCGCGGCGCGTCCCGGTCCGATCATCGGCGTGCAGGGCCTGGCGCAGGGTGAACCGAACATTGCGCTCGACCGCCTGCTGATCGAGCGCTCGCTCTCGGTCAACACCGCTGCCGCGGGCGGCAATGCCAGTTTGATGACGATCGGCTGAGGCAACCCTCGGACGGCGTCATGTCGAAGCGCGCGGCGATGGCGGCGATCCCGCCGCGCCGCGCAGAGAAAGCACGGCGCGGCACTGCCAGGCCGCGCCGCAATACAACTGCCGGCAACGGCACCACATCGGCACCATTTGGGAC
Source organism: Cupriavidus alkaliphilus (assembly GCF_014191175.1). NCBI lineage: Bacteria > Pseudomonadati > Pseudomonadota > Betaproteobacteria > Burkholderiales > Burkholderiaceae > Cupriavidus > Cupriavidus alkaliphilus. Next base: position 33,610 of record NZ_JACHWE010000010.1, read on the forward strand.
CCAAGGAGATCTGATGAGCTCGACCTTCTACAAGACGGCAATGACCGTTGCCCTGACCCTGGCCGGCCTGACCGCCGCCTCCGCCGCGTTCGCGCAGGCGCAGGAAATCAAGCTGGGCTACGCCGGCCCGATGACCGGCGGCCAGGCCCAGTACGGCAAGGACATGCAGAACGGCATCGTCCTCGCGATCGAGGACATGAACGCCACCAAGCCCAAGATCGGCGGCAAGGAAGTCAAGTTCGTGCTGGTTTCCGAAGATGACCAGGCCGATCCCAAGACCGGTTCGGTGGTCGCGCAGAAGCTGGTCGACAACGGCATCCAGGGCATGCTGGGCCACTTCAACTCGGGCACCACCATCCCGGCATCGATGGTCTACAACCGCGCCGGCATTCCGCAGATCGCCATGGCGACCGCGCCGGAATACACCAAGCAGGGCTTCAAGACCACCTTCCGCATGATGACCTCCGACACCCAGCAGGGTTCGGTGATCGGCGCCTTCGTGGTGAAGAAGCTGGGCGCGAAGAACATCGCCGTCGTCGATGACCGCACCGCCTACGGCCAGGGCCTGGCCGACGAGTTCGAAAAGGCCGCCAAGGCCGCCGGCGGCAAGATCGTGCGCCGCGAGTTCACCAACGACAAGGCGGTCGACTTCAAGGCGGTGCTGACCAACATCAAGCGCAGCAACCCGGACATCATCTTCTACGGCGGCGCCGAGACCCAGTCCGCGCCGATGGCCAAGCAGGTCAAGGAACTGGGCATCAAGGCCCCGCTGGTATCGGGCGAAATGTCCAAGACCGACAACTTCCTGAAGCTCGCCGGTCCGGCCGCCGAAGGCACCGTGGTGTCGCTGGCCGGCCTGCCGCTGGACCAGATGCCCGGCGGCGCCGCGTACGAGAAGAAGTACGAGAAGCGCTTCGGCTCGAAGGTCCAGACCTATTCGCCTTACGCCTATGACGGCGCCACCGCGATGATGACGGCCATGGTCAAGGCCGGCTCGACCGACCCGGCGCGCTACCTGCCGGTGCTGGCCGCGACCAACATGCAGGGCGTGACCACCAAGACCCTGGCGTATGACGCGCGCGGCGACCTGAAGGACGGCGGCATCACGGTCTACAAGGTCGTGGGCGGCAAGTGGACGGTGCTGGAGACGGTGGGCGGCAAGTAAGCTGCCGGCCGCACCTGGCGCATGGGAAGAACGCTGCCTGCGGGCGGCGTTTTTCTTTTCCGGATGCCTGCGCGGGGGCCGGACCAAATCCCGATCCCCGCCATTGGCGCATAATCCCGCACTCGCACTTTTCAATCCATAGGAGCAGTACGTGTCCGAGCAGGAAGCCAGCTACGACCACGCCATCGGGCTAGCCAACCAGGGGCGCTTCGCCGAAGCGCTGCAGATTGCCGACCAGTTGTCGCTGGCGCGCCCCGAGGTGGTGGATTTCGTCACGCTGCGGGCGCGGCTGCACTTTGACAACGGCGATGCCAGCGCCGCGCTGGCGGTGCTGGACGAGGCGCTGGCGCGGCTCGACACGCTGCCGCTGCAGCCGCCGCACCGCTGGGTCTCGCGCGGCGTGATCGCGCACCGCTACGGCGCCATGCTGATGAGCCTGGGCCGCGATGCCGAGGCCCGTCCATGGCTGCACGAGGCCGCGCAGCGCAGCGGCCTGCTGACCGGCGAATGGGCCGCGCATTTCCACGCCGGCCTGGCGGCGCTGCGGCTGGGCGACATCGCCGGCGCCGCGCGCTACTGGTACGACCTGATGGTGCGCAACCCCGACCTGGGTGCCGACGATATCGCCCCGCTGGTGTCGGACTACATCGCCCGCACCGAGGCCGCCGGCGTGCCGGCGGAGCCGCTGATGCGGGTCTGCCTGGGCCGGGTCGCGCTGGACAACCCGCACCTGCTGGAGCTCGATGCCGCGGCCGGCGATGCCGTCGCTGCCGACCAGGCCGCGCGCGTGCTGGCCGAGCACCCGGACCACCCCGAGGCGCGCCGGCTCCGGGCCCCGCTGCGCCATGGCGTCGGTGACGTGCAAGGCGCGCTGGAAGACCTCGGCGTCTACCTGCGCCAGGTCCCGGACCCGCAGAGCCAGGTACGCGAGCTGGCCTGGCGCCACCAGCTGACGCAGCGCGGCGACGGCGCCGCCGCTGCCGAGCGCGAGCCGTGGCTGCGCTTCACGCTGACCGACCAGTCCGACGACGGCGCCGGCTACTACCGCGCTGCGATGGCGCTGGGCGAGTTCATCGACGAGGTGCCGGCCGCCGAGGCCGCGCTGCGCCCGCTGCTGGTGCAGGCCGGGCGCGCGGGCGTGGCGCGCTTCGACCGGTATTTCGCCACGGGCGAGGGCGATGCCGCCGGCCATGGCGGCAATGCCGACCCCCATGTCTATTCGCTGCTGTGCCGGCTGTTGGCGCGCAGCCTGCCGGCCGACGCCGCGCATGCCGACGAGCGCATCGCGCTGCACCGCCAGGGCATGGCCGCCAGCGAGTTCATCGAGCACTGGATCGACCTGCTCGATTGCCACGCCGACGCCGGCCAGCACCAGAAGGTGGCCGAGCTGGCGGGGGAGGTGCTTAACCGCTACCCGCTCGAGCGCAACCCGGCCGACGTGACCTGGGCCTTCAGCCGCATGATCGCTGCCTGGAAGGCGCTTGGCGGCGCCGAGCCGACCGAGGCCGCGCGCGCCGCCATGGCGCACATGGATGCGCGCCTGGACGCGCTGCCGGTGGAAGCCCGCAGCGAGGCCGCGCACCCGATGGCGCATGCGCGCGCCTACTATGCCGCGCTGCTGCAGGCGCGCATGGCCGGCATGGACGAGCACGACCGCACCGATGCATTGGCCGAGATCGAGACCCAGCAGCGGCGCGCGCTGCTGGTGGAAGATGCCTGGCTGTACAACCGTTTCGGCCAGGTCTGGCGCGACCTGGGCGAGCCCGAGCGCGCGCTGCCGCTGTTCGAGCGGGCGGTGGCGCTGACCGAGGGCGATCCGCAGGACCAGGCCGGACCGCGCGTGCAGCGCGGGCTGGTGCACAACGCCGCGCGCCGCCACGACGCGGCGCTGGCGGACTTCGTCGCGGCCTTCGCCGCGCGTGACGACTGGGACGCCGAGGTGTACCTGCGCGCGGTGCAGTCGGCGCTCGGCCAGGGGCAGCGCGAAGCCGCGCTGGGTTACTTCGACCAGGCGCGCGCTCGCGGTGCCGCGCAGGGCGCCACGCGCGTCCTGTATGGGCAGGTCGAGTCGGCGTTGAAAGCCACCCGCCCGGTATGGAAGGTGTGGGGCGTCTGAAACGTCTCTCGCGGCCCTGGAAACGGCTGAAGATGTAAGGTATGTAAAAAACGCCATCCGTAGATGGCGTTTTTTACGTGAAGATGACCGAAATAAGGCGCGCGTTTGGTGCGGTGTCGGACAATCACTGACATGGATTGTGAAGTGCTTACATTACCATGTCGCCATGAATGGACTGAGCCAACTTTTTCCTAGCCTCCCGCTCGCGCCTGGCGGCCTCTTCTGGGTCGGACTGGCCCTGGTCGGCGCCGGCCTGGCGGGCGAGCTGAGCCGGCGCTGGCTGCGCTGCCCGCGCATCGTCGGCTACGCCGCGGCGGGGCTGTGCGCCGGCATGCTGGGCCGCGGCATTGTCGACGAGAACATGATCAACCAGACCCGTATCCTGATCGATATGGCGCTGGCGCTGGCCTTGTTCGAACTCGGGCACCGGCTTTCGCTGACTTGGCTGCGCGCCAACCGCTGGCTGCTGCTGACCAGTGCCTTCGAAAGCCTGCTGACCTGGGGGCTGGTGGCGGCGGTGCTGCAGTGGATCGGCGCCTCGCCCGGCGTGGCCATCCTGGCCGGCGGCATCGCGGTCAGCACTTCGCCCACCATCGTGCTGCAGCTCAAGAACGAGCTGCGCGCCGACGGGCAGGTCACCGAGCGGTTGCTGGCCATGGCCGCGCTCAACAGCATCTATGCCGCCGCCATCGTGCAGGTCGCCACCGGGTGGCTGCATTCGGAATACGGCAACCTCGGCGCCGCGCTGCTGCACCCGCTGTACCTGCTGGTGGGCTCGTGCCTGCTGGCCTGGGTGGTAGGCAAGCTTGGCCATGCCATCTACGACCGCATGTCGGCCGACGACCACTACAGTTTCCTGGTGCTGGTGGGCCTGGTGCTGTTCACGCTGGCGCTGACCCGGGTACTAAAATTGTCGATGCCGCTGACACTGATGCTGGCAGGCGTGGTGTTCAAGCACCAGGACAACCAGCCGCACGTGTGGCCGCCGCATTTCGGCAGCGCCGGCAGCCTGCTGATCATCGTCATGGTGGTGTCGCTGGGCCTGCCGCTGACGGCGCAGGACTGGGCCGTGGGCGGCGTCTACGCCATCGCGCTGGTGGTGCTGCGCCACGCTGCCAAGCTGGCCGGGGTGGTGTCGCTGGGTTCGTTCTCCGGCCTGAGCCTGCGCCAGTGCATGGCGCTGGGGCTGGCGCTGGCGCCGATGTCGGGCCTGGCGTACCTGCTGATGCATGACGTGGCGCGCCTCTACCCGGGCACCGGGCAGCCGCTCGCAGCAATCATCCTGTGCGCGCTGGCTATCGAACAACTTTTCGGTCCCGTGATCGCGGCCTGGGCGCTGCGCTACGCAGGCGAAGTCCGCGTCGATATCCGGGCCAATGGAGGAGGGCGCTGATGTCGCTCGAACCGTTCAAGCAATCCGAGGCGCTGACCTTCGGCGTCGAGCTGGAGCTGCAGCTGGTCAACCGGCACGACTATGACCTGGCGCCGTTCGCGCCCGACCTGCTGCGTGCGCTCAAGGGCGCCGAGCATGCCGGCGACATCAAGCCCGAGATCAGTCCGTCGATGATCGAAATCAGCACCGGCATCTGCCACAGCTACCAGCAGGCGCTGCAGGAGCTGACCGTGATGCGCGACCTGATGGTGGCGGCGTCGCACTCGCTGAACCTGGGCATTGCCGGCGGCGGCACGCATCCGTTCCAGCAATGGTCCGACCGCACCATCTCCGATTCGCCGCGCTACCAGTACATCTCCGAGCTGTACGGCTACCTGGCCAAGCAGTTCACCGTGTTCGGCCAGCACGTGCATATCGGCTGCCCCAGCGCCGACGAATCGCTGTTCCTGCTGCACGCCATCGGCCGCTATGTGCCGCACTTCGTCGCGCTGGCGGCGTCTTCGCCGTATGTGCAGGGGGTCGATACCGGTTTTGCGTCGGCGCGGCTGAATTCGGTCGCGGCCTTTCCGATGAGCGGGCGCGCGCCGTTCCTGCTGACTTGGGATGCCTTCACCGCATACTTCGAGAAGATGCGCAACACCGGCGTGATCGAAAGCATGAAGGACTTCTATTGGGATATCCGTCCCAAGCCGGAGTTCGGCACCATCGAGGTCCGGGTGATGGACACGCCGCTGACGGTGCAGCGTGCCTGCGATATCGCCGCGTATATCCAGATGCTGGCGCGCTACCTGCTGCTGTCGCGCCCGTTCATGCCGCAGGAAGACGACTACCTGGTGTACACCTTCAACCGCTTCCAGGCCTGCCGCTTCGGGCTGGAGGGCGAGTACGTGCATCCCAACGAACTGACCCGCATGCCGATCGCGGACCACATCCTGTCGATCTGCGATGCACTGGTGCCACATGCCGAGGCGCTCGGCTCGCTCGAGGCGCTGGCCAATATCCGCGCGCTGGCCGAGCGCCGCGACGGCGATGCCCGCTGGCTGCGCCAGGTCGACGCGGAGGCGCGCAGCCAGCGCGAAACCGTGCGCAAGGCGTGTGACCGGTGGGCCTCCTGAGCCTGCACCGGGCCGCCCGCTGTCTTATTTGACGCTGTAGCCGCGCCCCTCCATGCAGGCACCCCAGGCCTGGTAATACGAGCCCATCGCCTGGCTGGTGTTGGCTGCAGCCTGCTGGTTGGCCGCATTTGCCTGACGGCGCGATTGGCGGTGCTGCATGCCGCCGGCGACCGTACCCGTTGCAGCGCCGATCGCCGCGCCCTTGCCGGCGTCGCCCGCAATCGCACCCGCCACGGCCCCTGCGGCGGCGCCGCCCGCCGCGCCCCGCACGCGCTGGCCACCTTGCGCCTGGGCCGGCGGCGGCGCGTTGGCCGCCTGGGCAGGATCCACGCCGCTCTGCTGCTTGGCCCAGCTGTAGCACGCGCCGTCGTCGCTGGCCTGCTGTTGCTGGCTCTGGCCCTTGGCCGGGTAGGCCACCGGCTTGTTCTGCGCCATGGCCTGGGCCGGCACCAGGGTGCAGGCCGCGGCCAGCGCGCCGAGCGCGAGATACGGCTTGCGAAGCAGGCGTTGGTTCATGTGGTGTTCCCCCAAGGATGTCGGCGCTGCAAGCGCTAAACGCACCGCCCGGTGGGCAAGCGGCAAGCCCGTTCTGTGAAGGCCAGTATTTGCGGCCCGCAGGGGTAAGTCAAATCAGCGTTTTGGCGGCGTGATGTTATTTTGTTTGTGTGGGAGGCGGGGCCAGCAGGAACGCAGTAGCGTCCTGCCACCAGGCCCGGTCCACGTGCCGGATCCAGTCGTTGTGGCCGGCCCCCTCGATCACCGTCAGCCGCCGCGGTTCGCCCAGCGACGCATGCAGCGCCTCGCCGTAGCGTGCCGGCACGATGGTGTCGCGTTCGGCCACCGCCACCATCACCGGGCGCCCGAAGCCCGCGAGGTTGGCGGCGCTGTCGTAGCGGTCGCGCAGGACCCAGCCTGCCGGCAGCCAGGGGTAATGGTGCGCGGCCAGATGGGACAGCCTGTCCCACGGCGTGATCAGCAGGACCCCGGCAACGTGCTCGCGCTGGCGCGCCGCCGCGGCCGCCGCGACGCCTGCCCCCAGCGATTCCCCGATCAGCAGCAGCGGCCCGTCGTACTGGCGCCGCGCCAGCGCAATCGATCGTTCCGCGTCGGCGACGAAGCTGCGCTCGCCCAGCGTGCCCGTGCGCGGTCCGTACCCGGGATACTCGGCCAGGATCACGCGGATGCCCAGCGGCGCCAGCGCGCTGGCGTAGTAGTCGCGATGCCCGGCATGTCCGGCGTTGCCGTGAAACACCATGGCGGTGGCCCGCACCGGGCCGGGCGGCTCGGCCACCAGTCCGCGGAAATCATCCGGACCCGGCCAGGCGCGCAGCCCGGACGAGACCAAGTCGTCGACCGACGCGCGTTCGGGAAAATAGAGGAAGTGGTCCTGCAGCATGGCGATCGCGGCAAGCCCGGCCACGGCCGCGGCCAGCCACCCCCACCGGCGCGTCCGCGCCGTCCGTGGCGGCGCCGATGGTGCCGTGGCGGCGGCGGGCGCGCTGGCCGGCATGGCCGTGTGTCCGTGGCGGCTAGGCGCCGGCGTACACCGGTTCGCAGCGCACCTCGGTCGTGACCGAGTTGGCGATAAAGCAGGCCTCGTGCGCGGCGTGGTGCAGGGCATCGAGCTGTTCGCGCGTCGGTTCATGCTCGCCGCCGAACGTGACCTGCGGGTGCAGCGTCACTACCGTCATCGCCATGCGCCCGTCGGCGTTCTTTTCCATCACACCGGTGGCGGCGTCCAGGTAGCGGTCGACGACCAGGCGCTGCTTTGCCGCCAGCGACAGGAACCACAGCATGTGGCAGCTGGACAGCGAGGCGATGAACATCTCTTCCGGGTCGACCGCGCTGGCGTCGGACATCGGCAGCGGCACCACATGGGGCGACGACGAGCCCGGCACTTCGGCGCCGCCGTCGAAGCGCAGCAGATGCCGGCGGCTGTAGCGGTTGCCGGCGAAATCCTGTCCGTCGCGTTGCCACAGGACTTCAGCGGTGTAGGTGGACATGCAGGGACTCCTGGGGTTGGGAAGGAATTCAGGCGCCGTGCGGCACGCTTTCGCCGTCGCGCAGGCCCAGGCGCTGGTTGGCGGGCACGGCGACATCGATCAGCTTGGGGCGCGGCAGGTTCAGGTTGCGCATCATCTCGACGAACTGCTCGCGCGTGCGGCCGGCGACGCGGCTGTTGTGCGCGCGCTCATGGCCGATGGTGGAGACGGTGCGGCCCTTGTAATCATGGGCCGGATAGACCAGCGTATCGTCGGGCAGCGCGAACAGCTTGCGGGTCAGGCTGTCGTACAGCGTGCCGGCGTCGCCCGACTGGAAATCGGTGCGGCCGCAGCCGTCGATCAGCAGCGCATCGCCGGTGAAGACGCGGCGCACGATGCCGTCGGCGGTGGCTTCTTCCCACAGGTAGCTCATGCTGCCGGCGGTGTGCCCGGGCGTATGGATGGCGCGCAGCACCTGCTTGCCGAAGGCGACGGTATCGCCGTCGATCAGCTGCTTGTGTGCGGGCTTGATGTCGCAGCCGGACGGCGCGGCGGTATGCGCGCCGGTCTGCAGGGCCAGGTGGCCGGCCGAGGTGATGTGGTCGGCATGGGCATGGGTCTCGATCACCCACACCAGGCGCGCCCCGGTCGCTTGCAGCCGTTGCAGGTCACGCTCCAGCTGGTGGTCGACCGGATCGATCAGCAGCGCGTCCCCGGTGGCGGCGTCGATCAGCAGGTAGGTGAAGGTGGACGAGGTCTCGTCGAACAGCTGGTGGAAGGTCTGCATGGCCGTCCTCTTGTTGTTTGGCCGGGGAACGCCGCCATGATACGCCGTGCCGCCGCTAGCACTCCACGATATTCACCGCCAGGCCACCGCGCGCCGTTTCCTTGTACTTGGTCTTCATGTCGGCGCCGGTTTCGCGCATGGTCTTGATCACCGAATCGAGCGACACGTAGTGCGTGCCGTCGCCGCGCAGCGCCATGCGCGCCGCGTTGACGGCCTTGACCGACGCCATCGCGTTGCGTTCGATGCACGGGATCTGCACCAGCCCGCCGACCGGGTCGCAGGTCAGGCCGAGGTTGTGCTCCATGCCGATCTCGGCGGCGTTCTCCACCTGTGCCGGGCTGCCGCCGGTGACCGCGGCGAGTGCGCCGGCCGCCATCGAGCAGGCCACGCCGACTTCGCCCTGGCAGCCGACCTCGGCGCCGGAGATCGACGCGTTGAGCTTGTACAGCAGCCCGATCGCCCCGGCAGTCAACAGGAAGTCGACCACGCCGTCGCGGTTGGCGCCAGGCACGAAGCGATCGTAGTAGTGCAGTACCGCGGGGATGATGCCGGCCGCGCCGTTGGTTGGCGCGGTGACCACGCGCCCGCCGGCGGCGTTCTCTTCATTGACGGCAATGGCGTACAGGTTGACCCAGTCCATCACCGAGAGCGGATCGGACAGGGTGCGCTCGGCGCGCTCGGTCAGGCTGCGGTACAGCTCGGGCGCGCGCCGCTTCACCTTGAACGGCCCCGGCAGTTCGCCGTCGGTGCGGCAGCCGCGCGCCACGCAGGCCTGCATCACGTCCCAGATATGCAGCAGGCCGTTGACCACGTCGGCCTCGCTGCGCCAGGTGAGCTCGTTTTCCAGCATCAGCCGGGCGATGCTCTTGCCGCTGGCGCTGGCCATCCCGAGCAGCTCCTTGCCGCTGCGGTACGGGTGTGGCAACTGCTGCGCGGCGTTGAGCACCTGCGTGTTGGGCGCGCCCGCGGTGACCACGAAGCCACCACCGACCGACAGGTAGCGCGCCTCGCGCAGCGTGGCGCCGCCGCCATCGAAGGCGTGGAACTTCATGCCGTTGGGATGCTCGGCCATGGCCTCGCGCCGGTAGAAGGCGATGTGCTCCTTCTCGACGAAGGGCACGAGGTGGCGACCCAGCAGCGACAGCTCGCGGGTCTTGCGCAGGGCCGACAGGCGCGTGTCGATGGAATCGGGATCGATGGTGTCGGGGGCCTCGCCCATCAGGCCGAGGATCACGCCCTTGTCGGTGCCGTGGCCCTTGCCGGTGGCGCCGAGCGAGCCATACAGCTCCACCCGCACGCTGCCGACTTGCGGCAGCAGCCCGTCGCGCTCCAGCCCCTGCGCGAACATCAGTGCCGCACGCATCGGGCCCATGGTGTGCGAGCTGGACGGGCCGATGCCCACCTTGAACAGATCGAATACGCTGACTGCCACGGACGGCCTCCAGTTTTGACGCCGGACCAGGCCGGCGGGCGCCGCGTTGCGCGGCGCCCTGAGTACAGCTTAGCTTCTGGCCGGGGTGCCGGCTCAGTCCACCACGTAGTCGCTGACCGGCACGCAGGCGCAGAACAGGTTGCGGTCACCGTACACATTGTCGGCGCGGCCGACCGGCGGCCAGTACTTCTGCGTGCGCAGCGAGGCCACCGGGTAGGCGGCTTCCTCGCGCGTGTACTGGTGGGGCCACTCGTTGGCGGTGACCACCGCGGCGGTGTGCGGGGCGTGCTTGAGCGGGTTGTCGTCGCGGTCGAAGGTGCCGTCGGCAACCCGGCCGATCTCCTGGCGGATCGCGATCATGGCATCGATGAAGCGGTCCAGTTCATGCAGCGCCTCGGACTCGGTCGGCTCGATCATCAGCGTGCCCGGCACCGGGAAGCTCATGGTCGGCGCGTGGAAGCCGTAGTCCATCAGGCGCTTGGCCACGTCTTCGTTGCTGATGCCGGTTTCCTTCTGCAGCGGGCGCAGATCCAGGATGCACTCGTGCGCGACCAGGTCATGCTGGCCGGTGTAGAGCACCGGGTAGTACGGCGCCAGGCGCTTGGCGACATAGTTGGCGGCCAGGATCGCGTTCTCGGTGGCCGCGGTCAGGCCGGCCGAGCCCATCATCGCGATATACATCCAGGAGATCGGCAGGATGCTGGCCGAGCCGAACGGTGCCGCCGACACGCCGCCGATGCCGCGCTCGTCGCGGCGATAGCCGACGCTGTCCTGGTTGGGCAGGAAGTCGGCCAGGTGCGCGCCGACCGCAACCGGGCCGACGCCCGGGCCGCCGCCGCCGTGCGGGATGCAGAAGGTCTTGTGCAGGTTCAGGTGCGACACGTCGCCGCCGAACTGCCCGGGCGCGGCGGTGCCGACCATCGCGTTCATGTTGGCGCCGTCCACATAGACCTGGCCGCCGTGCCGGTGCACGATCTCGCAGATCTGCTGCACGCCCTGCTCGAACACGCCGTGCGTGGAGGGGTAGGTGATCATGATCGCGGCGAGGTTCTGGCTGTGCTGCTCGGCTTTCTTCGCCAGGTCTTCCAGGTCGACGTTGCCGTTCTCGTCGCAGGCCACCACCACCACCTTCATGCCGGCCATCTGTGCCGAGGCCGGGTTGGTGCCGTGCGCCGACGACGGGATCAGGCAGATGTCGCGATGGCTCTCGCCGCGGCTGGCGTGGTAGGCGTGGATGATCAGCAGGCCCGCGTACTCGCCCTGCGAGCCGGCGTTGGGCTGCAGGCTGACCGCGGCATAGCCGGTGGCGGCGCACAGCATGGCCTCGAGCTGGTCGATCATCTCGCGGTAGCCGACGGTCTGGTCCAGCGGCGCGAACGGGTGGATCTGGCTGAACTCGGGCCAGGTCACCGGAATCATCTCGCTGGTCGCGTTCAGCTTCATCGTGCACGAGCCCAGCGGGATCATGGTGCGGTCCAGCGCCAGGTCCTTGTCGGCCAGCATGCGCAGGTAGCGCAGCATCTCGTGCTCGGCGTGGTGCGTGTTGAACACCGGGTGCGTCAGGTAGGCGCTGGTGCGCGCCAGCGCAGGCGGGAAGGCATCCTGCGCGGCGGCCTCGAGCTTGTCGAAGTCGACCTCGGCGGGCAGCGGCTTGCCTTGGGTAAAGATATCCCACAGCGCGATCACGTCGGCGCGAGTGGCGGTCTCGTCCAGCGAGATGCCGACGCGGGTGGCGCCGGCATGGCGCAGGTTGATGCCGCGCGCGGTCGCGGCGGCGTGGATCGCATCGGTGTTGAAGCCGGTTTCCAGCGTCAGCGTGTCGAAGAAGCTGGCATTGGTGCGCGCAAAGCCCAGTGCCTGCAGCCCGGCGGCCAGCGTCGCGGTCAGGCGATGCACGCGCTGCGCGATGCGCTTCAGGCCCTGCGGGCCGTGGTAGACCGCGTACATCGACGCCATCACCGCCAGCAGCACCTGCGCGGTGCAGATATTGGAGGTCGCCTTCTCGCGGCGGATATGCTGCTCGCGCGTCTGCAGCGCCAGGCGGTAGGCCTTGTTGCCCTGCGCGTCGATGGTGACGCCGACCAGGCGGCCCGGCATCGAGCGCTTGAACGCATCCTTCACCGCCATGTAGCCGGCGTGCGGGCCGCCGAAGCCCAGCGGCACGCCGAAGCGCTGCGAGTTGCCCACCGCCACGTCGGCGCCCCATTCGCCGGGCGCGGCGACCAGCGTCAGCGCCAGCAGGTCGGCGGCGGCGACCACCAGGCCGCCGGCGGCGTGCACGGCGTCGGCGATGGCGCGGTAGTCATTGATGTCGCCGTTCACGCCGGGGTACTGCAGCAGCACGCCGAAGGCGCCCGCGGTGGCAGCGTCGGCCGCGGGGCCGACCTTGACCTCGATGCCCAGCGGCAGCGCGCGCGTGCGTATCACTTCCAGCGTCTGCGGCAGCACGTCGTCGGCGACGAAGAAGATAGTCGAGTCGTGCTTGTTCACGCGCTGCAGCAGCGTCATCGCCTCGGCCGCGGCGGTGCCTTCGTCGAGCATCGACGCATTGGCGATATCCAGCCCGGTCAGGTCGGTGACCATCTGCTGGAAATTCAGCATCGCTTCCAGCCGGCCCTGCGAGATCTCGGGCTGGTAGGGCGTGTAGGCGGTGTACCAGGCCGGGTTCTCGAAGATATTGCGCAGGATGACGCCGGGCGTGATGGTATTGAAGTAGCCCTGGCCGATAAAGCTTTTCAGGACCTTGTTCTTGCCTGCCAGCGCGCGCAGTTTCGCCAGTGCGGCCTCTTCGCTCAGCGGCTCGGTGAACTCGCCCATCGGCATGCCGTCGCGGCGGCGGATGGCGGCGGGGATGACGGCGTCGATCAGCGCGGCGCGGCTGTCATAGCCGAGCACCTTCAGCATGTGCTGCTGTTCGGGGGTATCGGGGCCGATATGGCGGGCGGCGAAGGCGTCGCGCGCCTCCAGTTCGGCCAGCGTGGGCCGGTTTGCTTGGGCGGCGTTCATGGACAGCGGGGTGGGCAGCGGGGCGTTCATGGGCAAGAACCTCGTGGGGGGCGCCGGCGGCAGGTGGTCAGCCGTGCCGCGGCGCCGCGAATGCGGGGTGCCGGTCCCTTGGCGCGGGACCGGCGGGCGATCAGGCGCCGACGCTGGCCTTGTAGGCGTCGGCCGACATCAGGCCGTTGACGTCGTCGCCGTTGGCCGGCTTGAGCTTGAACAGCCACGCATCGAAGGCGTCGGCGTTGACGCTTTCCGGCGCCGCGGTGGCGGCTTCGTTGACGGCGATCACTTCGCCGGCCACGGGTGCGTAGATGTCGGACGCGGCCTTCACCGATTCCACCACGGCCAGCGCGTCGCCGGCACCGACCGACTTGCCCACCTCGGGCAGTTCCAGGAAGACGATGTCGCCCAGCGCGTCCTGGGCGTGGTCGGTGATGCCGATGGTGAGCGTGCCATCGGCTTCGACGCGCACCCACTCATGCGACTCGGTGTACTTGAGGTCAGCGGGGAAATTCATGAAGGTTCTCCGGATTCAGATCTGTTTCTTGTTTGGGTGATGCCTGCCCGGCAACGCTGCCGGCAGGCGAGGGCGACCGTTGGTGAGCGGGGCTTTCCCTTAGCTCACGAGTGCCTTGCCATGACGCACAAACGGCAGTTTAACCACAGTCGCGTTGAGTTTGCGGTCGCGGATCTCGACCTGCACGGTGTCGCCCACGTTCACGCCGTGGGGCAGGCGCGCGAAAGCGATCGATTGCGACAGCGAGGGGCTGAAGGTGCCGCTGGTGATTTCACCGTCACCGGCTGGGGTGATGACCTTCTGATGGGCGCGCAGCACGCCGCCTTTGTCACGCAGGATCAGGCCGAGGAACTGCTGGCGCGAACCGGCCGCAGCCAGCGCCGCCTTGCCGGTGAAGTCGCGCTCGCTCTGCAGGTCGACGGTCCACGCCAGGCCCGCGTCCAGCGGCGAGACCTTGATATCCATGTCCTGGCCGTACAGGTTCATGCCGGCTTCCAGGCGCAGCGTGTCGCGCGCGCCCAGGCCGGCCGGGCGCACGCCCGCGGCATTCAGTTTTTCCCACAGCCCGGCGACGCTGGCGGCCGGCACCACCAGCTCGAAGCCGTCTTCGCCGGTGTAGCCGGTGCGCGCCACCATCACTTCGCCGAGGGCGGGGTCCTGCACCACCACGGCGTTGAACGGCTTGAGCGCATCGGAAGGCTGGGTCGACGGGAAGGTGCTCCACACCTTGGCGCGGGCGTTGGGCCCTTGCACCGCGACGATCGCCAGCGGCTGCACGCCCGCGGGCGCAACGTCCTCGCGGCGCGGCGTGATGGTCACGCCGCTGCCGGTGGCGTCGTTGCGGGCGCGGATCCAGTCGATATCGCCCACCGCGGTGCCGGCGTTGACCACCAGGCGGAAACGGTCCTCGGCGAAGAAATAGACGATCAGGTCATCGATGACACCGCCGTTTTCGTCGAGCATGCAGGAATAGAGTGCCTTGCCGGGGGTCTGCAGCTTGTCGACGTTGTTGGCCAGCAGGCCGCGCAGGAAGCTGCGGGTATTGGCACCGGCGAGATCGACCACGCACATGTGCGAGACGTCGAACATGCCGGCGTCGCTGCGCACGGCGTTGTGCTCTTCAATCTGCGAGCCATAGTTGACCGGCATGTCCCAGCCGCCGAAGTCGACCATGCGGGCGCCGAGGGCGCGGTGGATAGCGTTGAGGGGCGTGGCCTGGAGCGTCATGGAATCCTCGGGGGCAGTCTCGGTTGGCGAAAACAAAAAAGGGTCATCCGCCGCAACCTTCGCTACGCCAAGATGGCAAGCGATCCGCTGCGGCGGATGACCCCTCTGTCCTCGATACCTGAGAGATTACGAGGCGGATCCCATGATCCCTTCCTCGCGCGCCCCTTCGGTGGGCACGCTCGCCACGAATGGCGGGTGCCGCTCTCCAGAGTGCGGCATGCATCGTGTGCATGTTGCATGCCGATCCGACCGGTCCGTGGTGCCTGAGAGTTTTCGGGTGATACCCCTTCGGCGGCGCAGGCGATGCGCGCTCTCCCGGTCGGATGCGCGCAATGTACGGGAGGCCCCGGCCTTTGTCAAACCACGGCAGAGGCCCGCCGTACCTACCGCTGCGCGGTGTGGCCTTACTTCTTCTTGTCGTCGGTGACGACGTTGCCGATCACGCCGCCAACGGCCGCGCCACCCAGCGTACCCAGCGCGCTGCCGTCGGTCAGGACGGCGCCGCCCACCGCGCCGGCACCGGCGCCGATGGCGGTGTTACGTTGTTTCGGGGTCATGTCCGCGCAACCGGCAAAGGCCGCGACCGTCATGCCGATCAGGGTCACCTTGGTCAAAGTTTGCATGGTTTTCATTGTTGGCTCCGATGTGATGATTTGTGCATGCCCAAGCGATCCGGCGGACCGGGGGACACACTGGTTAGAGTGTCGCGTTATGCCATTGGCTCCGTTCTTTACGAAGTGTTACGCCGATGACACAGCCGGGCCTGCGGTTGCGCATGGCGCTGACTGACCCGCCGCGGCGAGCGTGTTAACATCGCCAGCTTTGCCGCCCTCCATTGCCGGGGCGCTGGCAAAGCCCGCCGTCTTCCGCCGATTCCGCCGCCGCCCCCGAACGCCCGCCCCGCATGACCCATGGCCTGAACCCCGCCCAATCCGAAGCCGTCCGCTACCTGGACGGGCCTTGCCTGGTGCTGGCCGGCGCGGGCTCCGGCAAGACCCGGGTGATCACGCAGAAGATCGCGCATCTGATCGAGGACAAGGGCTTCGAGCCGCGCCATATCGCCGCCGTCACGTTTACCAACAAGGCGGCCAAGGAAATGCAGGAGCGCATCGGCAAGCTGATGGAAGGCAAGACTACGCGCGAGGGCAAGCGCATCCCGCTCAAGCAGCTGACGGTCTGTACCTTCCACTCGCTGGGGGTGCAGATCCTGCGCATGGAAGCCGAGCACGTCGGCCTGAAGCCGCAGTTCTCGATCATGGATTCGGACGACTGCTTCGGCCTAATCCAGGAGCAGCTGGGCACCACCGACAAAAAGCTGATCCGCGGCGTGCAAAGCACCATCTCGCTGTGGAAGAACGGCATGGTCGACCCCGAGGCCGCGATCGCGCAGGCCGCCAATGCAGACGAGCACCAGGCCGCGCTGGTCTACCGCAACTACGTCGCCACGCTGAACGCTTACCAGGCGGTGGATTTCGACGATTTGATCCGCCTGCCGGCGGAACTGTTCGCGCGCAATGAAGCGGTACAACTCAAGTGGCAGAACCGGTTGCGCTACTTCCTGGTCGACGAATACCAGGACACCAACGCCTGCCAGTACCAGCTGCTCAAGCTGCTCGCCGGCGGCTCGCACCTGCGCGCGCCGGCCTTCACCGCGGTGGGCGACGACGACCAGGCCATCTATGGCTGGCGCGGCGCCACGCTGGACAACCTGCGCGGGCTGCAGACCGACTTCCCGGACCTGAAGGTGATCAAGCTGGAGCAGAACTACCGCTCCACCGTGCGCATCCTGGAAGCGGCCAACGCCGTCATCGCCAACAATCCCAAGCTGTTCGACAAGAAGCTGTGGAGCGAGCACGGCATGGGCGACCCGATCGCCATCCACCCGATGAACGACGAGGAGCACGAGGCCGAGTCGGTGGTGTTCCGCCTGTCGGCGCACAAGTTCGAGCGCCGCGCGCAGTTCCGCGACTACGCCATCCTGTACCGCGGCAACCACCAGGCGCGGCTGTTCGAGCAGATCCTGCGGCGCGAGCGCATCCCCTACGTGCTGTCGGGCGGCCAGAGCTTCTTCGACAAGGCCGAGATCAAGGACATCTGCGCCTACCTGCGCCTGATCGCCAATCCCGACGACGATCCCGCCTTTATCCGCGCCATCACCACGCCGCGCCGCGGCGTCGGCAACACCACGCTGGAAGTGCTGGGCACGTTCGCCGGCCAGGCCAAGGTTTCGCTGTTCGAGGCGGCGATGATGGGCGGCATCGAGGGCAAGCTGCAGCCGCGCCAGCTGGAACCGCTGCGCGTGTTCTGCGAATCGATGGTGCGGCTGGCCGACCGCGCGGCGAAGGACCCGGCCACCGAGGTGCTCGACGACCTGATGGCCGGCATCCACTACGAGGCCTACCTGTACGACAGCTTCGACGAGCGGCAGGCGCAGTCGCGCTGGACCAATACCCTGGAATTCCTCGACTGGCTCAAGCGCAAGGGCACCAAGCCCGAAGGCGCGGACGGCGGGGAGGCGACCGGCTTCGACACCGCCGACGGCTTCGGCAGCGACGGCAAGAACCTGCTGGAACTGACCCAGACCGTGGCGCTGATGAGCATGCTCGAGGGCCGCGAGGAAGATCCCGACGCGGTGCGGCTGTCCACGCTGCATGCGTCCAAGGGGCTGGAGTATCCGCATGTGTTCCTGGTCGGCGTGGAGGAGGGCATCCTGCCCCATTGCCGCGAGGACGAGGACATGAGCGACGAGAAGATCGAGGAGGAGCGGCGCCTGATGTACGTGGGCATTACACGCGCGCAGCGCAGCCTGCATGTCAGCTGGTGCAAGAAGCGCAAGCGCGCGCGCGAGACCTACTCGTGCCAGCCCTCGCGCTTTATCGGCGAGATGAAGCTCGAAGAGGCGCCCGCGCCGGTCGACGCGACTCCGGCGATGAGTCCCAAGGACCGCCTCGGCGCGCTCAAGGCGCTGCTCGGGAATGGCGGCAATGGCGGCAAGGCGGCCGCCGGCTGAGCCGCTGCGGCGCTATCGCGTCGCTACCGTGCGCCCGACACCGCCAGCGTGACGTACTGCGAGCCGCGCTGCCCGCGCGTGAAGTCGAGCGTGAAGTCGCCCACATCGACGCGGCTCTGCAGCGCGCGCCGCAGTTCCGCCGGGCCGCCCGGGCGCAGGCCCTGCAGCGCCCGCGCCAGCCAGGCGGCGCCGATATAGCCGGCCAGCGTCGCCGGCGACGGCGGCTCGTCCAGGTACTGCTTCATGCGCGCCACATGTTCCTTCACCACCCGCAACGTTGCCTGCTGCGGCCCGGGCGCGACCTGGGTCAGCACCAGCCCGCCGGCGTAGCCGCGGCCCAGGATCTCGCGCGCGGCATTGGCGCTGACCGCGGACAGGCCGACCAGGAAGCCATACCAACCTTGCGCCGCAAGCGCCCGGCCCAGTTCGGCATAGGCCAGGGTGTCGCCCGCGACGATCACCGCGCCCGGGCGCGATGCCGCGATGCGCCGCGCCGCGGCATCGCCGCTGCCTTCGAGCAACACCGCGCGGGTGCCGGTTTGCGCTTCCAGCCGGGCCAGCGACGACACCGCAAAGTCCGGCGCCACGGCCAGCGCGATGTGCGTCAGCCCGTAGCCGCGCAACTGTTGCGCGGCCGCGTCCAGTTCGGCCTGGTAGTCGGCCCGCGTGAACCAGACATTGTCGGCGGACAGCGCCAGCCCTGACAGCGGCGCGACGATCTGCATGCCGCGCCGGGCCAGTTCGGTCGATGACGCCAGCACGGGCAGCAGCCGGTCGCCGGGGCCGAACAGCAGCCCCGCATGCTCGGTATCGACCAGCGACACCGCCTGCGCCAGCGCGCGGCGCGGATCCGGGTCCGCGTCGCGCACCACATGCTGGATCCGCACCGGGCCGCCGGTGGCGTTGACCGCGTCGAACATGACCTTGGCGCCGGCGAGGTAGTCGCGCGCCAGGTCGGACTGCGCGCCGGTGCGGTCGACCAGATGCCCGACCACCACCGTGCGCGGCGCCTGCGCCAGCGGAGCCAGGGCAGGCAGCGCCAGCGCCATGCCGGTCGCGGCAAGCAGCCGGCGCCGGCCGGCATGTGCCGGCGGGTGGTCGCGCAGCGGTGGGTACGGCGCGGGCGTGGTGGATCGGCGGAAAAGTGACATGGCTGGGACAGGACGGAACGCGCGCGGGCGCGGTGGCGCGCACCGTACCCGGCACTCATGACGCCAATGTGACGTACGCGTGCATGTCAGCGGGGACGGGGCCGGTGGGCTCAGGCCCGCGCTTGACGCCGGTCAAGCTGCGGGCGCCGGCACGGTCCTACGATGACGTGTCGCATACCCATTCCCCCGCGCCCCCATGAATCCGTCTGCCATGACTTCCCCCGCGCTCGACCGCCGCGCGCTCTCCGACTTCCGCGCGCTGGCCGGGCGCATCGACGGCAACGGTCCGCGCTATACCTCGTACCCGACCGCCGACCGCTTCCGCAACGGCCCCGACCTGTCGCTGTACCACGACGCGCTGGACGCCTGCCGCGCCGACGCGCCGGCGCCGCTGTCGCTGTACCTGCATATCCCGTTCTGCGAGAACATCTGCTACTACTGCGGCTGCAACAAGATCATCACCCGGGACCACGGCCGCAGCGCGCGCTACGTCAGCTACCTGGGCCGCGAGATGGCGCTGGTGGCCGAGCGCCTGGGCACGCGCCGGCAGGTGATCCAGTCGCACTGGGGCGGCGGCACGCCGACCTTCCTGAACCCGGAGGAAATGCGTCGCGTGATGGCGCTGCTGAACACGCATTTCGCGCTGGCGGCCGACGGCGAGCACTCGATCGAGATCGATCCGCGCCGCGTCGACCAGGACCGCATGGCGCTGCTGGCCGAGCTGGGCTTCAACCGCGTCAGCCTGGGCGTGCAGGATTTCGACCCCGAGGTGCAGCAGGCCATCCATCGCATCCAGCCGTTCGAGGAGACCCGCGCCGTGGTCGATGCCGCGCGCGCGCTGGGCTTTCGCTCGGTCAGCCTGGACCTGATCTACGGCCTGCCGCACCAGACCGCGGCGCGCTTCGGCCGCACCATCGACCAGGTGCTGGCGCTGCGGCCAGACCGCCTTTCGGTCTACAGCTACGCCCACCTGCCGCACGTGTTCAAGCCCCAGCGGCGCATCGACGAAAACGCATTGCCGCCGGCCGGCGAGAAGCTCGACATCCTGGTCTCGACGATCGAGCGGCTGACCGCCGAGGGCTATGTCTATATCGGCATGGACCACTTCGCGCTGCCCGACGACGACCTCGCCGTGGCCCAGCGCGAGGGCCGGCTGCAGCGCAACTTCCAGGGCTATTCGACGCACGCCGGCTACGACCAGGTCGGGCTCGGCATCTCGGCCATCGGCGCGATCGCGGGGCGCTACGTGCAGAACGCGCGCACGCTCGACGACTACTACCGCGCGCTGGACCAGGGCCGCCTGCCGCTGGCGCGGGGCGTGGCGATGACGGCCGACGACCACCTGCGGCGCGAGATCATCGGCGACCTGATGTGCAATGGGGTGCTCGAGCTGCCGGCGATCGAGGCGCGGCATGGCATCGAATTCAAGCGGACGTTCCCGGCAGAACTGGCCGAGATCGACCGCCTGTCCGCGGACGGGCTGGTGCGCTGCGAGCCCGGCCGCATCACCGTGACGCCGCTGGGCCGGCTGCTGGTGCGCCGCGTGGCGATGGTGTTCGACCGCTACCTGCGCGACGACGCCGCCCGGCCGGTCGACAACGGCGCGCGCGCCGCTAACGACGGCGCCCAGCCGATCCGCATCGTGCCGCGCTACTCGCGCGTGGTGTAGCGCACAACCTCGGCCCCGGGCCGGACGAAAAAAAACCCGCGCAAGGCGGGTTTTTTTGTCAGGGCAGTGCCGGCTTACTTGGCGGCGTTGGCCATGTAGTCCGACGCGGCGATCACGTCGGCGTCCGGGCCGGCATAGCCACCCTTGGGCGGCATCACGCCCTTGCCCTTGAGCGCGAAGTTGTGGACCGCATCCATGCCTTCCTTCAGGCGCGGGGCCCAGGCGGCCTTGTCGCCGAACTTGGGCGCACCGGCCACGCCGGCGGCGTGACACGCCGCGCAGACCTGTTCGTAGACCTTCTTGCCCACTTCCGCCGAGGCAGCTGCCGGCGCGGCAGCGGTGGCGGCCGGTGCGGGTGCTGCGGCTGCCGGAGCCGGCGCAGCGGGGGCCGGAGCCGCCGCGGCAGCCGGGGCAGCCGCTTCCGGGGCTGCGGCCGTGGCCGGCGCGGCAGCGGCCGGGGCCGCCGGCTCGGGGAACTTGGCGCCACCGGAATCGGCCAGGTAGACCACGGCGCGGGCCAGTTCGTAATCGGTGTAGTCGTCAGGCGTGCTGCCGGCGCGCGGCGGCATCGCGCCCTTGCCGTTGAGCACCGACTTCATCAGGCCGTCGAAGCCCTGGCCGATACGCGCGGTCCAGTCGCCGGCGGTACCGTGCTTGGGCGCACCCGCCGCGCCGGTGGCGTGGCAGGCGGCGCAGATTTCCTTGTAGACCTGTTCGCCGGTCTTGAACACGCGCGGCGCGCTGGGGTCCTTGATTTCGAGCGAGGCGACCGGCTTGATGCGATCGTTGACGGCTTCGGCGGCGGTACTCGCGCCGGCGCTTTCGGTCGAGCCGTGTCCGACGAAGTTGACCAGCAGGATGATCACGATGATCGGCACCAGGAACGCCGCGATCACGACTGCGATCAACTGCTTCGGGGTTTTGATGGGAGACTCGTGCTCGGGGTGTTCGTTGTGGACGTCGCTCATACAGAACTCTCAGTTTTGCAGGAAACCTTCTGGCCGCTTACGCTCGGCTTGCTTTTTCTGGCCCTGGTGTGGCCCTTCGCTGACCACTATCCGGCCCCATCCGGACCGCCCGCGCTCCCCTGCGGCCCTTGCCTGACTTGGGTCTGTTGCCAATTTGCGTACCTCGGACTGTCTCCCGGACCGGGGCCCGATTGTCGCCGACAACCAGCCGCCCGGATTTGACCCCGGTCGACTCGTTGCGCCGACGGCGCGACGGGCACGATTTGACGCAAATAGCTGGCAATTATAGCGCCAAAGCCCCCCTGCCAGTGCCAAAAAGCGGCGGTTGCGAGACGTTCCCAGGCGCCCGTATCGGCCCCGCATGGACGGCGCCGGGCAAAAGCGGTATCCTATGCGACTTTCCTGCGGCGGCATTCGCCCGCCGCAACCGCTGTACCCGCAAAACCGGTTGCAAAACCGTCCTGTGCGCCCGTAGCTCAATGGATAGAGTACTGCCCTCCGAAGGCAGGGGTTGCTGGTTCGATCCCAGCCGGGCGCGCCAATCCCCATAAGCATCCTCGGCTTTCCCACCACGACTGGGAACGGCGACTGCACCTGATTTGCGCCTGCCTTTGGCGCCGGCAACTACCGTTGGCCGCCCCCGTCATCGTTGTCATTGCGCCATGTGACCGCACAGGTGCGCCTAGCGCTGCACTCCCAAACGTTTCCTTCGCCAGTTCATTGAACACACCTGTACCGGCGTGCCACGCCGCGCATGCCCACTTGTGCCCGAGTGTGTGCAGATTTTTTTCTACTAGAACGGCAATCACGCCGATTTCCCCCGCCGCACAGACGCGGGAGGATGTTGGCGCTGCGCAAGGCTCGCTGGATACCCTGAGTTTGTGTGGCAACAAATAATGCTTGTACGATCAAATTAATGTAGCCACAATAATTCCATGCTGATCGAATTCGACCCAGCTAAAGACCGTGCCAACCAAGCCAAACATGGCATTTCGCTGGCGGCCGCTGAATCGTTCGAATGGGACTGCGCTGTGATCGACCCGGACACCCGCTTCGAATATGCCGAGGAGCGTTTTCAAGGCCTTGGCCTGATTGGCAACCGAGACCACATGGTTGTGTTCACGGTGCGCGGTGACAGCATCCGCATCATTAGCCTGCGCAGAGCCAACAAGCGAGAGGAAAAACGCTATGCCGACCAAACGTAAGATTGTCCGCGTCACCGACGCGGAAGACGCCGCGATCCGACGCGCGGCTGCCTCGGATCCGGATGCGCGCGAGCTGACCGACGCCGAATTGGCACGCATGCGGCCTGCCCGGGAGGTTCTCCCCAAGATTTTGGGCAAGGAAAAGGCGGAAGCGTTGATGAAGCGGCGCGGCCGCCCGGCGTTGCCCGCGGAAGAGCGCAAAGTCTCTGTCAATGTGCGCTACGACCGGGATGTGATCGACGCGTTCAAGGCCACCGGCGATGGATGGCAGACGCGCATCAACGAAGCGCTGCGCGACTACGCCAAGTCCCACAACATGCTGCCACGCTGATCTCCTGTCACGTGGGCGCCGAGTGCCCCCAGCCCACACCCAACAGCGGCGCCTGGAGCGCCGCAGCGGTGTGCTCCCTCGCGGGCAAGCTTTGACTCGCGCGATGAAAACTTTCAGCACGCACCCGATCGTGACCCAGCGCAGCACGCGCAACCAGGTCACGTACGGCTTCGGCGTTGCCTATGCGTGGCGCTAGCCCGCCGGCGCGCTTGCTATGATCGAGGGCATGACCGACGACCTCGTCATCCCTCACCACGAATACCTGATCACCGCGATCCGGGCCCAGGGGGCGGGCGGCCAGAACATCAACAAGGTGTCCAATGCCGTGCACCTGCGCTATGACGTGCGCGCGTCGTCGCTCGCGTCCGATCACAAGGAACGGTTGCTGGCGCTGCATGACCACCGCATCACCCGCGATGGGGTGGTGGTGATCAAGGCACAGCAGTTCCGCAGCCTGGACCAGAACCGGGACGATGCAGTGCGGCGCCTGCACGAGCTGGTGCGCAGCGTGGCCACGCCGCCGCGCGTGCGCCGGCCGACGCGGCCGACGCTGGCGTCGCGCCAGCGCCGGCTGGAGAGCAAGAGCCAGCGCAGCCAGGTCAAGTCGCTGCGCGGGCGGGTGTTCGACTGAGCCGCTGGCGTCAGCGCGCCGACTGCAGCGCGGCGATGCGCTGCTCGATCGGCGGGTGGCTCGAGAACAGCGCCATCCACGACTTGCCGCCGGCGATGCCCATTGCCTGCATGTTCTGCGGCAGCCCGTCCGGATCCAGCCCGCCCAGGCGGCGCAGGGCCGCGACCATCGGCGTGGGGGTGCCCATCATGCCGGCGGCGCCGGCATCGGCGCGGAACTCGCGGCGGCGCGAGAACCAGGCCACGATGATGCTGGCCAGGATGCCGAACACGATCTCGCACACGATCACGGTGACCATGTAGCCGATGCCGGGGCCGCTCGACTCTTCGTCGTTCTTGCGCAGCATCGAATCGACGAAGTAGCCGACCACGCGCGCCAGGAAGATCACGAAGGTGTTGACCACGCCCTGGATCAGCGTCAGCGTGACCATGTCGCCGTTGGCCACGTGCGCGACCTCGTGCGCGAGCACGGCCTCGACCTCTTCGTGCGACATCGATTGCAGCAGCCCAGTGGAGACCGCCACCAGCGAGCTGTTCTTGGTGGCCCCGGTGGCGAAGGCATTGGGCTCGCCCTCGTAGATGGCCACTTCAGGCATCGGCAGCCCGGCGCGCTGCGCCAGCTTCTCGACGGTCTGCACCAGCCACAGCTCGGTGCTGGTGCTGGGATGGGTGATCACCTGCGCGCCGGTCGACCACTTGGCGATGGTCTTGGACATCAGCAGCGAGATAAAGGCGCCGCCGAAACCCATCAGCGCGGCGAACGCCAGCAGCATGCCCAGGTTCAGCCCGTTGGCGGTCAGGAAGCGGTTCACCCCGAGCACGCTGGCGGTGATGCTGAGGACAAGCATGACGGCGAGGTTGGTCGCCAGGAAAAGCAGTACGCGTTTCATGTGAATGTGGAGCAGTGGTGGGTCGCGCCATGGGGCGCAAAGGTGCGGTCGGACCGCAGGCGCGCGCCGCACTCGTGCGCGGCACGCGGGTTCGGGCGGGCGCGGCCGGGCCGCGCCACAGGGGATCAGGCGCGTGGTGGTCGCGGCAGCCGCGGCAGGTCGGGTTCGGGCAGCAGGGCGCCGGCATAGCGCGGCGGCCCGGCGCGGCCGGCCCAGGGGGCCAGGCGCAAGGGGGTGGCGGGCAGCAGTTGCTCGGCCAGGTCGGCGCCGGGCTGCCATTGCGGCTCGGCGGCTTCGGGAAGCGGCAGGGGATCGCCTGCAGCGTCGCCTGTGACCGCGGCTGGATCGGTTTCGGCGGCATCGCCGGCATTCTCGATGCCGGGCGCAGCGACAGGTACGGCCGCGGCTTCGGTGGTGGACACCACCGCGTGCGCGAATGCGGCCGCCCAGCCCGGCAGGGGCAGGAAGGCCAGCATCATGACCAGCAGGAGCAGCCGCAGGGCGCGCACGGACAGGGGACGGCTTATCGGTGAAAGTGGAAGGAATTCTACAGGATGCCGCACCGCGCCGGCGCCGCCGTGGCGGCGGTAGCACACGGACGGTTGCAGCGGGCTTCGGCCCCTCTGCAGGATGCGGCAGACTGGCCTACACTATCGCCAACCCTGTAGTCGTTACAGGGTATGGCAAGGAACAGGCACATGCGTATCGGTGAACTGTCACGGTCCAGCGGCTGCGATGTCGAGACCATCCGTTATTACGAGCGCGAAGGGCTGCTCGACGCGCCCCGGCGCGAGGCCAACGGCTACCGTCGCTATGACGAGGGCCATGTGGTGCAGCTGAACTTCGTGCGCCATTGCCGTTCGCTGGGGATGAGCCTGTCGGACGTCAGGCGGCTGCGCGAGTTCGAGCGCAACCCGTCGCAGGACTGCGATGACATCAACACGCTGCTGGACCGCCAGATCGCCCAGATCCATGCCCAGCGCGTGGCGCTGGAGGCGCTCGAAGGCCAGCTGCGCGCCCTGCGCGAAACCTGCCGCCATCACCAGCCCGCCAGCGCATGCGGCATCCTGCAGAACCTGCAGCAGGCGGCGGCCGGGGCGGGCTGTGAGTGCCATGCCACTAACGGGTGACGACCCCGAACGCGGCGCTGTGCTACGATGGTTGCTCCGGCTTCGCACCAGCACGGTGCACGAACCGGGGCAGCAAGGCAGGTGAGCCACCACTTCGGGGCTCGCTGTTGCAGCACGCCAGCCGCTGCCGCTTATCCTTTTCCGCAATGCCATGACCGATCGCCTGACGCCGATGCCCGATGCGCCTGTCCGCCCGCTGCGGACCGGCTGCGCGCACGCGTCCGCGGTCGCCCTGGCCCCCAGCCTGCCCCAGCGCGCCAAGCGCGCGATGTCTCCCCGCCGGATCAGCGCACCGCCTGATTCCGCCCGGTTCCCAGCCTGATTCGTCTCCCATAGCGGGGCCCGGGCCGAACCGGGCCCGAGCCAGCGTTTCCGTTGTTGCCGGCGATCGCCGCAACGCTTTTGCCGATCCGTTGATGCGCGCGCCGCTGCGCGGCACGCCAACCCCGCAAGACCTGACCGCCGCCGCCCGCCATGCAGGCCGGCCGCGCCCACCCACGACTGCCGGAGGACCCGCCATGACGGCCACCAAGACCCAGACCGCCACCCTGTACCTGACCGAACTCGACGTCACCCGCCTGGAGCGCATCGCCAGCCGCGCCGGCTCCGCGCAGATCGAGGACATGCTCGACAGCCTGCTGGCGCGCGCCACCATCGTCGCGCCCGAAGAGATTCCGACCGACGTGGTGACCATGAACACGCGCGTGGTGTGCACGCTGCCGGGCGAGCAGGCGCCGCGCGACTGGACCCTGGTGTATCCCGACGCCGCCGACTTCGATGCGGGCCGGCTGTCGGTGCTGTCGCCGGTGGGCCAGGCGCTGCTCGGCGCGCGTGCCGGCCAGACCGTCAGCTACCGCCTGCCGGATGGCCGCCAGCAGGAGGTGACTGTCGCCGAGATCGCGTTCCAGCCCGAAGCCAGCGGCCAGTACACCCTTTGAACAGCCGCGGGCGCGCCCTCTCGGGTGCGGCCGCCGCCACGCGCACCCGCCGTAGCGGCGTGTCGCCGGCGATCCGTGGACACCATTCATCGGCAAGCCAGTCGTTTCACGACTCGCAACGCACCATTCGTCGCAGCGGTATTTCTGCTGGCGCGGGCTGTGACTAATCTTCAGTCCGTGCTCGCATCGCAACATAGATTGCAGAGCGGCCGGAGTCTTATCCCGGACCTACAAGAAAGAACGACGAAATCAGTTGAAGGAGTCCCAAATGATCGCCAGACGTATCCTTGGCGGCGCGCTCGTGTTCGCGGCGGTAGCCGCGTCCGCTGCGGCGATGGCTGCCCCCGCTGCCAGCAAGGTTGGCAAGTTTGATGTGTATGCCGACGCGCTGCGGGTCGGCAAGTACGATGTGTATACGGACGGCGCCAAGCAAGGCAAGTTCGACACCTACACCGACGGCGCCCGCACCGGCCGCTTCGATCCGTACTCGGAAGGCTCGCGCCGCGATGGCAAGTTCGACACCTTCAGCGAAGGGGCGCACAGCTTCAGCGGCGAGATCTCGAAGCGCGGCAAGTTCGATACCTTCAGCGAAGGCACGCACACCTTCACCGGTGACGTGGCCGAACGCGCGCTCGACAACTCGCGCTCCGGCGACGGTTCCCTGTACGGCTATCGCGTCTGATCCCCCGGGTCTGCCCCAAGACCCGACGCGGCCACTGCGGTGGCCGCATGTTTTCTCTCCCGCCTGCCCGGCCGACCTCCTCCTCCTTCTCTCTTCGCCAGGCAGGCGTTTTTCTATTCCGTAGCTGCCGCTTGTTCCGGCGCCGGCTGCGCGCGCGGCAAGCGGCGCGCGATGGCCGCGTACAGCAGCGGCACCGCCAGCGTGCCCAGCACCGTCGCACCCAGCATGCCGCCCAGCACGCCGGTGCCGACCGCCTGCTGCGCGCCCGCGCCCGGGCCGGTGCTGATGGCCAGCGGCACCACGCCCAGCACGAACGCCAGCGAGGTCATCACCACCGGCCGCAGCCGCTGGCGCGCCGCGCGCGTGGCGGCTTCGACCACGTCCATCGCGCCCCCGGCGCCGCGCCGCAGCTGCTCGGCGTATTCGACGATCAGGATGGCGTTCTTGGCCGCCAGCCCCATGATCACCACCACCCCCACCTTGAAGTAGACGTCGTTGGGCATGCCGCGCAGCCAGATCGCGGCGGCCGCGCCCATCAGGCCGGTCGGCACGATCGCGATCACCGCCAGCGGCAGGGTCCAGCTTTCATACAGCGCCACCAGGCACAGGAAGATAAACAGCAGCGACAGCGCGAACAGCCACGGCGCCTGCGTGCCGGTCTGCTCCTGTTCGTAGGCGCGCCCGGTCCAGCGCACGTCGAATTCGGGACCCAGCTCGCGCACCAGTTCCGCCAGCCGCGTCATCGCCGCGCCGGTGGTGTAGCCCGGCGCCACTTCGGCATTGATGCGCACCGAGCTGAAGCCGTCGAAGCGCTCCAGCGTGACTTCGCCTTGCCCCCATTCCAGCGAGGCAAAGGCGGCCAGCGACACCATCGCGCCCTGTGCGTTGCGCACATGCACCCGTGCCAGCTGGTCCGGCTGCATGCGGAACGGGGCATCGGCCTGCAGGATCACGCGCCGTACCCGGCCTTCGCGCGCCACTTCGTCGATATAGCGCGAGCCCAGCGTCGCCGACAGCGTGTGGTGCACGGCTTCGGCATCGACGCCGAAGGCCTCGGCCTTGCGGTAGTCGATCTTCAGGTCCAGCGCCGGCACCGGCTGGCCGGTGGTGGCACGCACCTCGCCCAGCACCGGGTCTTGCCTGGCCCGCTCGATCAGCTTGTCGCGCGCGGCGAAGAGCGCCTCGCGCCCCACCGGCTGGCGCGCCACCAGGCGCATGTCCAGGCCGCCGATGCTGCCCAGTTCCGGCAGCGCCGAGCTGTTGTAGGCGAACAGTTGCGCGGCGCCGCGGCCGGGCCAGCTTTCCAGGCCCGCCGCAAGCCGCTCCAGCACCGCCTGTGCGGTGTGCTCCCGCCCGCGCGCCTTCCAGTCGGCCAGGCCGATGAACAGGCTGGCGCGCTGCTCGCCGCTGCCGCCGCTGGACCAGCCCAGCACGGCAAAGCTGGAGCGCACCGGGTAGCGCTGGTCGCGCATCCACTGCTCGAGGCTGGCAACCAGCCGGCGCGTGTCGGCCTGCGTGCTGCCGGCGGGCAGCTCCACGTCGACCACGATCTCGCCGGTGTCCTCTTCCGGCAGGAAGCCGCTTGGCATCTTCCACAGCGCATAGCCGCACGCCAGCGTCAGCGCCAGGTACACCGCCAGCCAGCGCAGCCGGCGGCGCTGCAGCGCCTGCACCCAGCCGGCATAGCGTGCGGTGAAAGCGGCAAAGCGCGCATCGAACCACGCCAGCGGCCCGCGCGCGGGCGCGGCGCTGTGGCGCAGCAGGCTGGCGCACATCGCCGGCGCCAGCGTCAGCGCAAAGAACAGCGAGAACGCGATCGATACCGCCAGCGTCACGGCGAAATGCCGGTAGATCACGCCCACCGCGCTGCCGAAGAACGCCATCGGCACGAACACCGCACACAGCACCAGCGTCACCGCGACCAGCGCGCCGGAGACCTCGCGCATCGAGCGCGCCGCGGCCTGCATCGCACCGACGCCGTCGGTGCGCATGATGCGCTCGACGTTTTCCACCACGACGATGGCATCGTCGACCAGGATGCCGATCGCGAGCACCACCCCGAACAGCGTGATCACGTTCAGCGACAGGCCCAGCGCGTACAGGCACGCGACCGTGCCCAGCAGCGACACCGGCACCACGATGCAGGGGATCAGCGTGGCGCGCAGATTGCCTAGGAACAGGTACAGGATCAGGAACACCAGCACCGTGGCCTCGATCAGCGTCAGCACCACGCGCGAGATCGACGCCTGCACGAAGGTGGCGCCGTCATATGAGATCTCGTAGCGCACGTCGCCCGGGAAGCCCTTGCTGGCGGCATCCAGCGCGGCGCGCACGGTGCGCGAGGTCTGCAGCACGTTGGCGCCGTCGGCCAGCTTCAGGCCGATCGAGGCGGCGTTGCGCGTGTTCAGCGTGGAGCCGTAGCGGTAGTCGCTGGCGGCCAGTTCCACCCGCGCCACGTCGCGCAGCAGCACCGCCGAGCCGTCGGTGGCAGCGCGCACCACGATGCGCCCGAAAGCCTGCGCGTCGCTCATCGGCGCGGGCGGGCGCACGATCGCCTGGAACGGCTGGCCCGGCACCGCCGGCGCGCCGCCCAGCTGGCCCGGCGTGACGTTGCCGTTGCGCGCGCGGATGGCGGCCTCGACCTCGGCCGTGGTCAGGTTGAAGGCGTGCAGCTTTTCCGGGTCGAACCAGATCCGCAGGGCGTACTCGGCGCCGTAGGGCTCGGCCTTGCCGATGCCGGGCAGGCGGCGCAGCAGCGGCAGCACCGAGCCGGCGGCGAAGTCGCCCAGCGCGGTTTCGTCGAGCTGGCCGCTGTCCGACACCAGCGACACATACATGAAGGCGCTGCTGCTGGCCTGGTCGACATAGACTCCGCCGCGGCGCACCGCCTCGGGCAGCAGCGGCTCGGCCTGGGCCACGCGGTTGCGCACGTTGACCTGCGCCAGCTGCGGGTCGGTGCCCTGGCGGAAACCCAGGGTCACCGTGGCGGTGCCGCCCTCGCTGCTGGAATCGAGGTAGAGCAGGCCGGGAATGCCGTGCATCTGCTGCTCCAGCACCGCGGTGACGCGGTCTTCCACCGTGCGCGCGGACGCGCCGGGGTAATCGGCATAGATGATCACCGTCGGGGGCGCCACCGCCGGATACTGGGCGATGGGGATGCGGTTCAGGGCCAGCAGGCCCGCCACCACGGTCAGGATGGCCAGCACCCAGGCGAACGCCGGGCGCTTCAGGAAAAACGACGCCATGTCAGGTCAGGGCTGGCACGGGCGCACGGCAAGTGAAGATCGGCCGTGGCTCCGGTGCGGTTGGAACGGAACGGCTTGGGTGCGGAGACGCCGCAAACGACTGCGGCAAGTGGCGCGCGTACCGGGGGTACGGGGGTCCGGCGGGAATGGACCCGGCGCTGCGGCGGGAAGGATCGGTAAGGATCAACGCCGGCGACCGGCCGTCATACTGCGGCCTTGCCGGCGATTATAGACAGGGAAGCGCGGCCCGGACAACGCAAACATCACATTCCCGGCCCCCACGGAGGTCGGGGGCGGGGCCGGGAATTACAGGTCGCGCGCGGCGAAGGCGTCGCACTTGCGGATGTCGCCGGACTCGATGCCGCGGCGCAGCCAGCGCACGCGCTGCTCGCTCGAGCCGTGGGTAAAGGCTTCCGGGACGACATAGCCCTGCGACTGGCGCTGCAGCCGGTCATCGCCGATCGCGGCGGCGGCCTTCAGGCCTTCCTCGATATCGCCCGGTTCCAGCAGTTGCTGGTTGGCGCGCTGCGCGGTGGCGGCCCAGACCCCGGCGAGGCAGTCGGCCTGCAGCTCCATGCGCACCGACAGCTGGTTGGCCTGGGCCTCGCCCATGCGGCGGCGCGCGCTGTCGACCTTGTCCGAGACGCCGAGCAGGTTCTGCACATGGTGGCCGATCTCGTGCGCGATCACATAGGCCTGGGCGAAGTCGCCGCTGGCGCCGAAGCGCTGGCGCAATTCGTCATAGAAGGCCAGGTCGATATAGACCTTCTGGTCGCCGGGGCAGTAGAACGGGCCCATCGCCGACTGGCCGGTGCCGCATGCCGTCGGCGTGGCGCCGGAGAACAGCACCAGCGTGGGCGGTGCATAGCGGCGGTTGAGCTGGGTTTCGAAGATGTGTTGCCAGGTGCGCTCGGTATTGCCCAGCACCTTGCGCGTGAACACGGTCATCTGGTCCGTCGCCGGCGGCCGGTTGACCTGCTGCTGTTGCTGCTGCGGGCCGGAGCCCTGCAGCACCGACGCGCCCTGCATGATCAGCATCGGGTCGATGCCGAAGAAGTACGACGCCGCCAGCGCGATGATGACCGTGCCGATGCCGATCGACTTGCCGCCAAGACCGCCGAATCCGCCGCGGCGGTCTTCAACGTGCTGGCTTTCGGCTTCGTCATCTAGGCGCATGGGGGCTCCGCTGCTTGGGAAAGAGGGTGAGGAAAGTGGAATTCAGTATAGCAATCCGCGCTTCGGTGCTCGTTGCGGCGTCGCGCCGTGCCGGCGGAGGCGCGCGGCACCCCAAAAAAAACACCGCCCACTCACCCTGGAGACGGGCAATGCGGGCGGTGTGCGGCAAAGCGAAGAACCGGGTTTGCACCCGGTTCCGTCATGGCCTGGAGGTTCCGGAGCGCGAGCGCGCGCTCAGGCCAGTGCGGCCTCGCGTGCGGCAGGCGCGGCGGCCACCACGCTGGCGCTGACTTCGGCCACGCGCAGCAGGTTAGTGGTACCGCCCTGGCCGAAGGGCATGCCGGCGGCGATGGTGATCTGGTCACCCGGCGCGGCGTAGCCTTCGGCGACGGCGGCGCGCGTGGCGGCTTCGACCATCTCATCGACGCTCTGCACGTCCGGGCTCACGGTGGAGTGGATGCCCCACGCGATCGCCAGCCGGCGGGCGATCTCCAGGTTCGGCGTGATGCTGACGATCGGCGCGCACGGCCGTTCGCGCGCGGCGCGCAGCGCGGTCGAGCCGGACGAGGTATAGGTCACCGTCGCGGCGGCGCCGATGATGTGCGTGACTTCGCGCAGCGCGGCGCAAATGGCATCCTGGCGCGTGTTCAGCGGGGTCTCGTGCTGGGCATCGAGCAGGTTGCGGTACAGCGGGTCGCGCTCCACCTCGGTGACGATGCGGTTCATCATCGACACTGCCTGCACCGGGTAGCGGCCGTTGGCCGACTCGGCCGACAGCATCACCGCATCGGCGCCTTCATAGATGGCGCTGGCCACGTCCGACGCTTCGGCGCGGGTCGGCACCGGCGAGTCGATCATCGACTCCAGCATCTGCGTGGCGATCACCACCGGCTTGCCCAGCTGGCGGCACACGCGCAGGATGCGCTTCTGCACGCCCGGCACGCGCTCGGGCGGCAGCTCCACGCCGAGGTCGCCGCGCGCCACCATCACCGAATCGGATACGCGCACGATCTCTTCCAGCTGCTGCAGCGCGGCCGGCTTCTCGATCTTGGACAGGATGCCGGCACGGGTGCCGACGATCTCGCGCGCCTCGACGATGTCGGACGGGCGCTGCACGAACGACAGGCCGATCCAGTCGGCGCCCAGCGACAGCGCGAAGTCCAGGTCCTTGCGGTCCTTCTCGGTCAGCGCGGGGATGGGAATCACCGCGTCGGGCACGTTCACGCCCTTGCGGTCGGACAGCGAGCCGTTGTTGGCGACACGCGTGGTGATGGTGCCGGTGGTGACCGACTCGATCGCCAGGCGCACCTTGCCGTCGTCGATCAGCAGCGACTGGCCGGGTTGCGCGGCCTGGAACAGCTCCGGGTGCGGCAGGTAGACGCGGGTGCCGTCGCCCGGGGTCGGGTCGCTGTCGAGCACGAACACATCGCCGGTGCGCACCGCGACCTTGCCGGCGGCGAAGGTGCCGATGCGCAGCTTGGGGCCCTGCAGGTCGGCCAGCACGGCGATGGGGCGGCCGGTCTCGGCCTCGACCTGGCGCACCGCGTCGTAGCGCGCGCGGTGGTCGTCGTGCGTGCCGTGGCTGAAGTTCAGCCGGAACACGTCGGCGCCGGCCTCGAACAGCGCGCGGATCACCGCGATGTCGGTGCTGGCGGGGCCGAGCGTGGCCACGATCTTCGCTTTGCGCTGGCGTCTCATGATGTCTCCTCTTCCATTCTCGGTAGCGGCGCGTCGGCGCCGCGAGTCAGTCGGTACTACGTTGGCGGCGATCGTCAGACGATCAGGATCGCGCGGAAATCGTTCACGTTGGTGCGGGTCGGGCCGGTGACGATCAGGTCTTCCAGGCCGGCGAAGAAACCGTAGCCGTCGTTGTTTTCGAGGTGCGCACGCGCATTGAGCCCGCGCGCGCCGGCACGGGTCAGGGTGTCGGGCGACAGCATGGCGCCGGCGTTGTCTTCCGAGCCGTCGATGCCGTCGGTGTCGCCGGCGATGGCGTGCACGCCGGGCAGGCCGTCGAGCGCCACCGCCAGTGCCAGCAGGAACTCGGCATTGCGGCCGCCGCGGCCCTTGCCGCGCACGGTCACGGTGGTCTCGCCGCCGGACAGGATCACGCAGGGCTTGCCGAAGGGCTGGCCGCGCTGCGCCACCTGGCGCGCGATCGCGGCATGCACTTCGGCGACTTCGCGCGCTTCGCCCTCGATGCAGTCGGACAGGATATGGGCCTCGAAGCCCAGTTCGCGCGCACGCGCCGCGGCGGCTTCCAGCGCCTGCTGCGCGGTGGCCAGCGTCACGCTGCGGTGGCCGTTGAAGCGCGCATCGCCGGGCTTGGGGGTTTCGCCGGCACCGCTCTCCAGGTGCGCGCGCACGTTGGCCGGCACCTCGATGCCGTACTTCGCGATCACCGCCAGCGCATCGGCGCAGGTGGTCGCGTCAGGCAGCGTCGGGCCGCTGGCGATGAGCGTCGGGTCATCGCCGGGAATATCGGAAATCAGCAGCGTTTCCACGCGTGCCGGCGCGCAGTGCAATGCCAGGCGGCCGCCCTTGAGGGCCGACAGGTGCTTGCGCACGCAGTTCATCTCGCCGATGCTGGCGCCGCTCCTGAGCAGTGCCTTGTTCACGGCCTGCTTGTCGGCCAGCGTCAGGCCTGGCGCTGGCGCCGCCAGCAGCGCGGAGCCGCCGCCGGAGATCAGGCACAGCACCAGGTCGTCGGCGCCCAGGCCCTGCACCAGTTCCACCATGCGCTGCGCGGCGCGCGCGCCGGCTTCGTCGGGAACCGGGTGGGCGGCTTCGACCACTTCGATGCGCCTGCAGTCGGCGCCGTGGCCGTAGCGCGTCACCACCAGCCCCGACAGCTCGCCTTGCCAGTTCGCTTCCACCGCCTGCGCCATTGCCGCGGCGGCCTTGCCGGCGCCGATCACCACGGTGCGGCCCTTCGGCGGCGCGGGCAGGTGCGGCGGCAGGCAGTGGCTGGCGCTGACGGAGGCGACCGCGGTATCGAACAGGTCGCGCAGCAGCGCGCGCGGTTCAGCGTTGGCTGCGGTGCGCTGGGGCGACAGCAGGGCGGCTTGGGGTTCGGTGACGAGCATGAAGAATCCTGGGTGCTGACGGGTACGCCGGGTACTTCGGGTACGCAGTGGGTACAAAGCGGTACTGCAAAGCGTGTCGTCCCCGCTGGGCGGGGACGACGGGTTGCTGCTTACTTGGCGTTGGCGATCTGGTGGTTCGACATGATCTCGATCGCGCGGCACAGGGCCGAGTGGTCCTGCTTGCCCAGGCCGTTGGCCGAGCAGGTATTGAACAGCTCCTGCGCGGTGGCGGTGTTGGGCAGCGCCACGCCCAGCGCCTTGGCGCCCTGCAGCGCCAGGTTCAGGTCCTTCTGGTGCAGCTCGATGCGGAAGCCCGGGTCGAAGGTGCGCTTGACCATGCGGTCGCCGTGCACTTCCAGGATGCGCGACGCGGCAAAGCCGCCCATCAGCGCTTCGCGCACCTTGGCCGGATCGGCGCCGGCCTTGGAGGCGAACAGCAGCGCTTCGGAGACGGCCTGGATGTTCAGCGCGACGATGATCTGGTTGGCCACCTTGGTGGTCTGGCCGTCGCCGTTGCCGCCCACCAGCGTGATGTTCTTGCCCATCAGCTCGAACAGCGGCTTGACCTGGTCGAAGGCCTCCTGCGGGCCGCCGACCATGATCGTCAGCGACGCGGCCTTGGCGCCCACTTCACCGCCCGAAACCGGCGCGTCCAGGTACGAAGCGCCCAGCTTGTTGATGCGCGCGGCGAAGTCCTTGGTGGCGATCGGCGAGATCGAGCTCATGTCGACCACGATCTTGCTGTAGCTGGCTTCCTTGCCGGCTGCCTTGAACGCGGCCGCCACGCCCTTCTCGCTGAACAGCACCGCTTCCACGTGCGGCGTGTCCGGCACCATGATGACGATGATGTCGGCACGCTTGGCGACTTCCTCGGCGCTGGTGCAGACGGTCACGCCTGCATCGACCAGCGCCTGCGGGGCCGGGTTGACGTCATGCACGAACAGCGTGTGGCCGGCGGCGCGCAGGTGGCCCGCCATCGGTGCGCCCATGATGCCCAGGCCGATGAAGCCGACGTTGCGAGTGGTTGCCATGTGATGTCTCCTTGCTTGAGATTAAATGTGTCTTGGTTCGTGTAGGTAGTAGCGGGATACGACCGCAGCGCGCAGCGCTTACTGCACGCCGTGCGCGGCGCGCCAGCCCAGGCCGGCTTCGGTGGTGGTCTTCGGCTTGTACTCGCAGCCGATCCAGCCGGTGTAGCCGATCTCGTCCAGGAACCTGAACAGGTACTGGTAGTTCAGCTCGCCCGTGCCCGGCTCGTTGCGGCCCGGGTTGTCGGCCAGCTGGATGTGCTTGATCTTCGGCAGGTTGGCCTTGATGGTGTTGGCGATCTCGCCTTCCATCCGCTGCATGTGATAGATGTCGTACTGCACGTACAGGTTGGGCGCGTTGACCTGGGTGATCAGGTCCAGCGCCTGCTGCGTGCGCGACAGGAAGAAGCCGGGGATGTCGAAGGTGTTGATCGGCTCGATCAGCAGGTCGATATGCTCGGCGGCCAGCGCGCCGGCGGCGAAGCGCAGGTTTTCCACCAGCGTTTCCTGCGCCTGCTCGCGCTTGACGTTCTGCGGCAGGATGCCGACCAGGCAGTTCAGCTGGCGCACGCCCAGCACCTTGGCGTACTTGATGGCTTCGCCCACGCCGTCCTGGAACTCGCCGACGCGGTCCGGATGGCAGGCAATGCCGCGCTCGCCCGCATCCCACTTGCCGGCGGGCAGGTTGTGCAGCACCAGGTCCAGCTGGAAGCGGTTCAGGCGGTCAGCGATCTGGTCCGCGTGGAACGCATAGGGAAACAGGAATTCCACGCCGCGGAAACCCGCGCGCGCGGCGGCTTCGAAGCGGTCGAGAAAACCCGCTTCGTTGAACAGCATGGTGAGGTTGGCCGCAAGTTTAGTCATGAGTCTCTCCGGTTTAATTGTGTTGTCGCTCCGCCGGTGTGGAGCCCTGCTGCAGGGGGGCACTGGATTGGCGCGGGCCGTGGCCCGCGCGTTCCATGCTGGAATGGTGTTGCTTACGCCGTTTCCACTTCTTCTTTCAGGATCGCTTCCTCGATGTCCTCGAGGTCTTCGATCGGCTCGAACTCGTTGATGTTGTCGATCTCGGTGCCCATCGCGATATTGGTCACGCGCTCCAGGATCACCTCGACCACCACCGGCACCGAGAACTCGGCCATCAGGTCACGCGCCTCGGCGAAGGCCGGGGCGATGTCTTCCGGCTTGAACACGCGGATCGCCTTGCAGCCCAGCCCCTCGACCACCTTGACGTGGTCCACGCCATAGCCGTTCAGCTCAGGGGCGTTGACGTTGTCGAAGGCCAGCTGCACGCAGTAGTCCATCTCGAAGTTGCGCTGCGCCTGGCGGATCAGGCCGAGGTAGGAGTTGTTCACCACCACGTGGATGTACGGCACCTTGAACTGCGCGGCCACGGCCAGTTCTTCGATCATGAACTGGAAGTCGTAGTCGCCCGAGATCGCCACCACATCCGAATCCGGCGAAGCGGTCTTCACCCCGATCGCGGCCGGGATGGTCCAGCCCAGCGGGCCGGCCTGGCCGCAGTTGATCCAGTGGCGCGGCTGGTTGACCGACAGGAACTGGGCCGCGGCGATCTGCGACAGGCCGATGGTGCTGACGTAGCGCACGTCGCGCGGGAAGTACTGGTTCATCTCGCGGTACACGCGCTGCGGCTTGACCGGCACGTTGTCGAAGTCGCTCTTGCGCTGCATGGTGCGGCGGCGCTTCTGCACGTCGGCGACCCAGCTCTTGCGGCACGGCAGGCGGCCGGCCATCTTCATTTCGCGCGCGACTTCGACGAACAGTTCCAGCGCGGCCTTGGCGTCGGACACGATGCCCAGGTCCGGGCCGAACACGCGGCCGATCTGGGTGGGCTCGATATCGACGTGCACGAACTTGCGGCCCTTGGTGTAGACGTCGACGCTGCCGGTGTGGCGGTTGGCCCAGCGGTTGCCGATGCCCATCACGAAGTCCGAGGCCAGCAGCGTGGCGTTGCCGTAGCGGTGCGAGGTCTGCAGCCCGACCATGCCGGCTTGCAGCGGGTGGTCGTCGGCCAGCACGCCCCAGCCCATCAGGGTCGGCACCACCGGCACGTTGACCAGCTCGGCGAACTCGACCAGCAGTTCCGACGCATCGGCGTTGATCACGCCGCCGCCGCACACGATCAGCGGGCGCTCGGCCGCGTTCAGCATGGCGATGGCCTTCTCGATCTGGGCGCGCGAGGCGGCCGGCTTGTACGGCTGCAGCGACTGGTAGGTGTCGACATCGAATTCGATCTCGGCGACCTGCACGTCGAACGGCAGGTCGATCAGCACCGGACCCGGGCGGCCCGAGCGCATGATGTGGAAGGCTTGCTGGAACACTTGCGGCACCAGCGCCGGCTCGCGCACGGTCACGGCCCACTTGGTCACGGGCTTGGCGATCGATTCGATGTCGACGGCCTGGAAGTCTTCCTTGTACAGGCGTGCGCGCGGGGCCTGGCCGGTGATGCAGAGGATGGGGATCGAATCGGCCCAGGCCGAGTACAGGCCGGTGATCATGTCGGTGCCGGCGGGGCCGGAGGTGCCGACGCAGACGCCGATGTTGCCCGGCTCGGCGCGGGTGTAGCCTTCGGCCATGTGCGAGGCGCCCTCGACGTGGCGGGCCAGCACGTGGTTGATGTTGCCCGACTTGCGCATTGCCGAGTAGAACGGGTTGATGGCCGCGCCGGGCACGCCGAACGCAGTGGTCACGCCTTCCTTCTCCAGCACGGCGATTGCCGCGTCGATTGCTCTCATCTTTGCCATGATCTTGTCTCCGGTAATGGTGGGAATTTCGTTGGAGTTGATCCTATTCCCGCAGGCCGGTTGGGATAAACAGAAGAGCGATCAGTTGATTCGATACCTGTAGTACGCAATATGGGCTGGAAAGCCACGTCGGATGGTCGGCGCAGGTACGCCGATGCATGCCATTGGATATGTGGTGTGACGGTACGGACACGCCGCGCAGCACTGGGTACGCCAGCGCGCCGGCGTGCCGCCGCGGCGCGCTGCGGCAAAATGGCGGCATTTCCTGCCATCCGGGCCGACCATGTATTCCAGGCTGCCGTCCACCTATGAACTGCTGGAAGCGCTTGCCGCCGCCTCGCCTGAGACCGCGCCTGCCGCCGCGCCGGACAGCCGGCTCGGGCGCGCGCTGTGGCTCGGCTTTGTCGCGGCGCTGGCCGCGACGATCCTGTGTGGCGCCGGCCTGGCCGTGTGGCGCCTGGGGCTGAAGCACGCCGTACCGCTCTGGTCGCTGCGCGGCTTCGAGGCCCTGCTGGCGCTGGCGGCCGCGTGCTATGTCGGCGCGGGGCTGGCCCGTGCCGGCACGGCGCTGGCGCGGCTGCGCCATCCGCTGCGCTGGCAGGCCGCCGAACTGGACCGCGACAGCGCCGCCGAAGACGCGCTGCTGCGCCGGCTGGCGCGGATCCCGCCGCAGCAGCTGCAGGCACGCCAGCGGCGCGTGG
Source organism: Cupriavidus alkaliphilus (assembly GCF_014191175.1). Taxonomy (NCBI): domain Bacteria; kingdom Pseudomonadati; phylum Pseudomonadota; class Betaproteobacteria; order Burkholderiales; family Burkholderiaceae; genus Cupriavidus; species Cupriavidus alkaliphilus. The sequence continues at coordinate 72,946 of NZ_JACHWE010000010.1, forward strand.
CGCTGCAGCTGCGGCTGTGGGAGGGCGCGGCGCGCATGCTGGCGGTGCTGCTGGCGCTGGCGCCGGCCGCCGCGGTGCTGGCCGCGCTGCCGCGCCAGCAGGCCGTGGCCGGCACGCTGCTGTGGCTTTACGGCGTGATGGTGGTGATCGGCGCCGCCTGCTACCTGTACCTGCATCTGCAATGCAGCCGGCCGCTGCGGCGCCTGGCCCATGTGCTGGGCGAGGCGGCCGAACTGAACGCGCAGCTCGGCAAGCGCACGGCGGGCGCGGGCTGACGCCGCTCACGCAACGGGTGCCGCCCCGTGCCCGTGGCGGACCCCGGCAGCGGCCCTTATGCGGTGGCTTCGATCCGGTCCATCAGCCGCGCAGGGATGCCACAACCCCGGCGATGCCGCACAATGGCGCCCGGGAGACCTATATCCGATGGACAAACTCAAGCAAATCGAAGCCTTTATCGCCGTGGTGGAGCACGGCAGCATGGCGGCCGCGGCGCTGACGCAGAACGTCACGCCGGTGATGATCGGCCGCCGCATCAACGCGCTCGAAGCCCGCATCGGCGTCAAGCTGCTGCACCGGTCCACGCGCCGCATCGCCGTGACCGAGCAAGGCGCGGTGTTCATGGAGCAGTGCAAGAAGGCGCTGGCCGACCTCGACCGTGCCGAGATGCTGATCGCCGAAGGCAAGCACAAGGCCACCGGCCACTTGATCGTGTCGGCGCCGGCGGCGTTCGGGCGCAAGCACGTGGCGCCGCACGCGCCGGCGTTCCTGGCCAGCAACCCCGAGGTGCAGATCTCGTTCAACCTGACCGACCGCGTGGTCGACCTGGTGCGCGAGGGCTATGACGTCGGCATCCGCATCGGCGGCGCCATCGATCCGAACTTCGTCGCGATCAAGCTGGCGTCGAACAAGCGCGTGGTGTGCGGCACGCCGGCGTACTTCGCCAAATACGGCGTGCCGCAAACGCTGGACGACCTGGCCCAGCACAACTGCCTGGCGTTCAACCTGCAGGGCGGCCAGCAGCGCGGCTGGTACTTCAGCCAGAACGGCAAGACCGTGACCGTGCGCGTCAACGGCAACCTGGACTGCAATGACGGCGAGCTGCTGCACCGCTGGACCGGCGAGGGCCTGGGCCTGGGCTGGCGTTCCACCTGGGAAATCCTGCCGCAACTGGAGAGCGGCGAGCTGATCACGGTGCTGGACGAATACGCGCTGCCCGCCTACGACATCCTTGCCGTGTACCCGCAGCAGCGTCCGGTTCCGGCCAAGATCCGCTTCTTCATCGAGCACCTGAAGGCGCAGTTCGCGCGCCCGGGCTACTGGATGGACACGGCGGGCGGCAACTGAGGCCGCCGCCGCATACGATGCCGATCGCCGCCTGGCTGGCCGACCTTGTCGTGATCGCGCACGCGCTGTTCATCGTGTTCGTGGTGGCGGGCGGCCTGCTGGTATTGCGCTGGCCGCGTGCCGCGTGGGTGCACCTGCCCGCCGCGGTGTGGGGCGTGCTGATCGAATGGGCCGGCTGGATCTGCCCGCTGACGCCGCTGGAAAACATGCTGCGCCGGGCTGCCGGGCAGGCCGGCTACAGCGGCGGCTTTGTCGAGCGCTACCTGTTGCCGCTGATCTATCCGGCGGGGCTGACGCCCGCGGTGCAGCTGTGGCTCGGCCTGGTGGTGCTGGTGGTGAACGTGGCGATCTATGCGCTGTGGTGGCGCCGGCGGCGCCACCACCATGCCAGGCGCTGAGCGACCGGCTTCAGCTTGCCGGCGTGAAGCGCGGCGCGCGTTTCTCGAGGTTGGCCAGCACCGCCTCGCGCTGGTTGGGCGAGCCCACCAGCCGGTCCTGCTCGTCGGACTCGGCCCGCAGGATGGCGGCGTGGTCGCCGCCCTCGGCCACCGCCATCAGCCGCTTGGCGGCGCGGACCGCATCCGGATTCTTCAGCGCGACTTCGCGCGCGGCCGCCAGTGCCGCGGCGCGCGGGTCATCGGCAAGGTAGGTGCCCAGCCCCAGCGCGCACGCCTCGCTGCCGCTGAGCACGCGCGCGCTGTAGATCAGCTCGCGCAGCACATCCGGGCGCACCAGCCCGCGCGTCAGCACCATGCCCGCCATGTCGGGCACCAGCCCCCACTTCAGCTCCATCACGGACAGCCTGGCATCCGGCGCGACGTAGCGCACATCCGCGCCCAGCGCCACCTGCAGTCCGCCGCCAAAGGCCACGCCATGCACGGCGGCAAAGACCGGCACCGGCAGCTCGCGCCAGACCATGCAGGCGTACTGCGGGCGGTTGGAGAGGCCGTGGGTGCGTTGGCCGAGCCGGCCCGCGCCGATGCTGTCGGGCTGCGACGCGCCCGCATCCTCCGACAACATGCCGGCCATGCGGCCCATGTCCAGGCCCGCGCAGAAGGCGCGACCTTCGCCGGACAGCACCACCGCGCGCAGGTCCGGCAGGCGCGCGAGCTGTTCGCCGGTCTCGATCAGGGCGTCGAACATGGCCTGGTCGAGCGCGTTCATCTTGTCGGGGCGGTTCAGGCGGACGTCGGCGACGCCGCCTTCGATCGTCACGAGGATACGTTCATTGCTGGCGCTCATGCGCGGGCTCCTTCGAAGTGGCGGTGGTGGCAGTCGCCGCGCTCAGCGGCCCTTGAACTGCGGCTTGCGCTTCTCGACGAAGGCAGCGACGCCTTCCTTGCAGTCTTCGCTGCGGCTGGCGCGCGACTGCAGCGTGGCTTCGACTTCCAGCTGCGCGGCCAGGTCGTTGTCGAAACTCTGGTTGAGGGCCTGCTTGATCATGGCGTAAGCCATGGTCGGCATGGTCGCCAGGTGGCGGGCCAGCTTGCCGGCCTCGTCCTGCAGCGCGGCGTCGTCATGGACCTTCCACACCAGGCCGATGCGGTGGGCTTCTTCCGCGTCGATCTTCTCGGCCAGGATGGCCAGCGCGCGGGCGCGCATCTCGCCGGCGTAGCGCGGCAGGAAGTAGGTGCTGCCGGCATCCGGGATCAGGCCGATCTTGGAGAACGCCTGCAGGAAGCTGGCGGAGCGCGCCGCCAGCACCACGTCGCCCGCCAGCGCCAGGCTCATGCCGGCACCGGCGGCGACGCCGTTGACCGCGGTGATGACCGGCTTGGGCATCTCGCGCAGCGCCATGATGAGCGGGTGGTAGCGCTCGCGCAGCAGCGTGCCGGAATCGGTTACTCCGCCGCCCTGGCGCGCGGCCAGGTCGGCGCCGGCGCAGAAGCCGCGGCCGGCGCCGGTCAGCAGCACGGCGCGCACCTCGGCATCGGCCGCGGCGCGGTCCACGGCCTCGCGCAGTTCGCGCAGGATGTCGGCGTTCAGTGCATTGAGCACGTCCGGGCGGTTCAGGGTCAGCGTGGCCACGCCTTCGCTGGCTTGGTAGAGGACGGTTGCCGTCATGGTGGTTCTCCTGGTTTCTGTGTCGTTGCGGGTGCGAGATCCGGTACCGCCGGCTATTGCGGCTTCTTCAGCGCGTCGGCGGAGGCGTCGCCGAGCTTGCTGCCGCCGTCGCAGTCGAGGATGGTGCCGGTGACGTAGCGGGCGTTGTCGCTGCTCAGGTACATCGCGGCGTCGGCGATGTCGTCCTTGGTGCCGTAGTCGCGCAGCGCTAGGCGCGCCTTGTAGCGGGCCTCCATCTCCGGCGTCGGCGCCAGCCGCGCCATGCCTTCGGTGTCGGCGATCGGGCCGGGCGAGATGCCGTTCACGCGCACCCCGGCCGGTCCCCATTCCATCGCCAGGCACTTGATCAGCATGTTGATGCCGGCCTTGGCGGCGCAGGCATGGGCCTGGAACATCATGGCGTTGACCGCCTGCGGCGCGGTGATCGCGATCAGCGACGCACCCGGCTTGTTGAGGTGGTCGAAGCTGGCGCGGAACACGTTGAAGGTGCCGAGCAGGTCGATATCGACCACGGTCTTGAAGGCATTGGCCGACATGCCGACCACGGGCGCCAGGAAATTGCCGGCGGCGCCGGAGATGACCACGTCGATCGGGCCCAGTTCGTCCTGCGCACGCACAAGGGCGGCTTCCACCGCCGCGTAGTCACGCACGTCGGCGGCCATGCCGATGGCGGTGCCGCCGGACGCGTTGATGGTGTCGGCGGCGGCCTGGATGCGCTCGGCGGTGCGGCTGATCAGCGCCAGCCGGGCGCCGGCGCGCGCAAAGCCGTGCGCGATGCCAAGGTTGATGCCGGACGAGGCGCCGGCGACGAATACGGTCTTGCCGGCAAAAGCGTCGGGGCGAAAGGCGCTGGGCATGGGAAGTCCTTTTCGATCGGGAAGCAGGGCGGATTCAGGCGAGGGCTAGCGCCGGCGGTGCGGCGGCACGGCAGATATCGCGCGATGGCGCATGGCGGTCTCCCTGTGATTGTTATCGTGTGCGGCCGCCACCGCAGCGTGGCGGGACGGCGCGGGCCTCTGGCGGGGCCTGCGGCATCCTAACCCGAAGGCGGGATTCGCTTTTCACGCGTGGCCAGCGCGCAAGCCCGCGCGGGATGCACACGAGCCGACCAGGCGGCTCTCCTGAGCGCAGGCGCCGCGCACCGCAACCTGCTGTCGGAAAAGGGAAAAACCGGTGCGGGACGGCACCGGTTCGAGGCCGCGGGGCAGCGCGCCATTCGGCGCCGCGGAACCCCGTCCTCAGAAAAAAGAAAGCCCGCACACCGTTGCAGCGTGCGGGCAGCCTGCCGACGATGAGGTGCCGGCAGGCAAGTGCTCATGAAGTGCGCCCCCGCGTCTTCATGGCGAGATGAAGTTTGCGCGCGGGCGGCCCGGCGTGCTTTGACTCACGTCAAGCGGCCGGCAAAGGCGGAAGAAGGAGGGAAGCTGAAGGCGGGCGGGTGCGTCGCGCCTAGGCCAGCAGCGCGGCAACGAGGTCCTTGCCACGCGCCACCGGCGCGGTTTCCTCGAAATGCAGCGCCCCTTCCACATGGCCCAGGTGGTCCACCATCAGCGTGACGGCGCGCTCGACATCGCCGGCACGCGCCGCCTCGATGAACTCGCGGTGCTCGTCCGACGAGCAGGCCGCGTCGCGGCGCGACTGGTACAACATGGTGATGACCGCGCTGCGCGTCGACAGCTCGCGCATCATCTCGGTCAGCACGCCGTTGCCTACCACTTCGGCCAGCACGATATGGAAGTCGCCCAGCAGCCGGGTGCGCACCTGGGCATCGTTGCCCGCCAGCGACTTGCGCTCGGCCGCCAGGTGGCGGTCGATGCGCTTGTAGTCGGCGGCGGTGGCCTTGGCGACAAACTCGCGCGCCAGCGCGGCTTCGAGGATGCGGCGCACCGCGAACACCTCGCGCGCCTCCTCGGCGCTGGGCTTGGCCACGAACGCCCCTTTGTCCGGCACGATCTGGATGACCTTGTCCTTGGACAGCATCAGCAGCGCCGCGCGCACCTTGGTGCGGCTGACGCGGTAGACGCTGGCCAGCGCCTCCTCGCGCAGCTTGGTGCCGGGCGGCAGGCGGTGCGAAACGATCGCCGCGACGATGTCGTCGGCAATCGCTTCGGCAGTCATGTCAGGATCGATATGCTCGGGCATGGCAGCGCACTTGCGCAGAGGCTGCGCGGTGGGGGAGATGCGTGATTCTAGCGCCCCGCGACCGGGCCCGGCACGATCGCCGCAGCGGTGGCGTCCTGCGCCATCGCGGCCAGGCCGGCATCCAGGTCGGACGCCTCGATGGTGCCGTTCAGCACCCCATGCGCCCGGGCGCGGTCGATGTCCTTCTCCCACGCGGCCACCACCACGGTGGCGACGCAGTTGCCGATCAGGTTGCCGAGCGCGCGCGCGATGCCGATAAACCAGTCCACCGACAGCACCAGCACCAGGCCGATCGCCGGAATCGCCGGGTGTGCCGACAGCGTCGCGGCCAGGATCACGATGGCCGAGCCGGGAATGCCGTGCGCGCCCTTGGAGGTGATCAGCGCCACTGCCAGGATGCCGAGCAGGTCGGCCATCGCCAGCGGCGTGTTGGTTGCCTGCGCGATAAAGACCGCGGCCAGCGTCAGGTAGATCGAGAACGCGTCGAGGTTGAACGAGTAGCCGGTCGGGATCACCAGGCCCACCACCGACTTCTTCACGCCCATGAACTCGAGCTTCTTCATCACCTGCGGCAGCACGCTGTCGGACGAGGCGGTGCCCAGCACCACCAGCAGCTCGGCGCGCAGGTAGCGGATCAGCTTGATCACCGAGAAACCGCAGGCGCGCATGATGCCGCCCAGCACCACCAGCACGAACACGATCACCGCGCCGTAGAACAGCAGCACCAGGAAGCCCAGCTGCTTGAGCGAGCCGATGCCGTACTTGCCCACCGTGAACGCCACTGCGCCCAGCACGCCCAGCGGCGCCAGCTTGATGATGAAGCCCATCATCTTGAACAGCGTGTGCGAGAAGGTATCGATCAGGCTGACCAGCGGCCGGCCGGGCTCGCCCACCAGCGACAGCGCGCAGCCGAACAGGATCGACACCACCAGCACCTGCAGCACGTCGCCGTTGGCGAAGGCGCCGAACACGGTATTGGGGATCAGCTTGAGCAGGAAGTCGACCGTGCCCTGGTCCTTGACCTTGGTCGCGTTGTCGATAAAGCCGGCGATGGCCGAGGCGTCGAGCGAACGGGGATCGACGTTCATGCCCACGCCGGGCTGGAACACGTAGGCCAGCACGATGCCCAGCGCCAGCGCGATGGTGGTGACGATCTCGAAGTACACCACCGCCTTGATGCCGACGCGGCCCACCTTCTTCAGCTCGCCGGCGCCGCAGATGCCGGCCACCACCACGCAGAACACGATCGGGCCGATCAGCATCTTGATCAGCTTGATAAAGGCATCGCCAAGCGGCTTGAGCTTGGCGGCGAATTCCGGAAACGCCAGGCCCAGTGCCGTGCCGATCACAAGGGCGATCAGCACCTGGCCGAACAGCGAGCGGGTAAAGCGGGTGTGCAGGCGGGGTGTACCCGGGCGCTGCTGCGAGGGAACTGCGTGCTGCATGGTTGTCTCCGTGCGGGGCCGGTCCCGCGCCTTGTGCGCTGGCTGGCCCATTTCGATCCAGGAATCACCGGCGGCCCGTGCTGCTCTGACGGCTGGGGTGGGCTGCCGGCCTTACGTTCTGGGCAGGGTTCCGGGTCGGGAACGCGCCACCGCGCGGATAGCCCCCCTGTTGGGGCGGACTCCACGCCATCCGTTGTCCGGACCGGATTGTCCGCAGCGGATTGTCTGAACGTGGAACCGAATATAGTGCATATCATTTTTGTATGCAATTTTTGAATTCACTGTGCTACCATGAATCGCACAGAATAGAGCTTCGGCCATGGGCGTCCCGCCCGCACTGGCACCCCGCCAGCCACGCCGCCGCGGCTTTCACGCACTTCCAGCAGGAGACACGCATGGCAGCAAATCCGTCGCCGTCCGCCGCAGAGACTGGCACGCGCATCATGGCCTGGGCCGACGCCCTGGCCGTCCACACCGAGCAGCCCGGCATGCTCACCCGCACCTACCTGACCGAGGCCCACCACGGCGCCGCCGCGCAACTGACCGAGTGGATGCAGCAGGCCGGCATGACGGTGCGCCGCGATGCCGCCGGCAACGTGATCGGCCGCTACGAGGGCACCACGGCCGACGCGCCGGCGCTGCTGACCGGCTCGCATTTCGACACCGTGCGCGACGCCGGCCGCTATGACGGCAACCTGGGTGTGATCCTGCCGATCGCGTGCGTGGCGGAATGGAACCGGCAGGGCAAGCGCTTTCCGTTCGCGCTCGAGGTAGTGGGCTTCGCCGAGGAAGAGGGTGTGCGCTTCAAGGCCACGCTGCTGGGCAGCCGCGCCATCGCCGGCACGTTCGACAACAACGTGCTTGACAACCTCGACGACAGCGGCAAGACCATGCGCGATGTGATGCGCGAGGCCGGTTTCGACGCCGCCGCGCTGCCCGCCGCAAAGCATGACCGCAGCAAGGTGGCGGCCTTTGTCGAGGTGCATATCGAGCAAGGCCCGGTGCTGCTGAACGAAGGCCTGCCGGTGGGCGTGGTGACCGCGATTTCCGGCGCGACCCGCTTCCTGGTCGAGCTCGAAGGCCTGGCCGGCCATGCCGGCACCGTGCCGATGGACATGCGCCGCGACGCCGCCATGGCCGGCGCCGAAATCGGCCTCTATATCGAGAAGCGCTGCGGCGGCAAGCCGGGCCTGGTCGGCACCGTGGGCCAGTTCAACGTGCCCAACGGCGCCACCAACGTGGTGCCGGGCCGCGCCGTGTTCTCCATCGACATCCGCGCCGGCGAGGACGCCGAGCGCGAGGCCGCCGTCAACGACGTGCTGGCCGAGATCGAGCGCGTCTGCGCGCGCCGCAACGTGCGCGCGCAGATCCGCAAGACCCACGAGGCCAGGAGCGTTCCGTGCGCCCCGTGGCTGCAAGAGCAATGGGCCGCTGCCATCGCCCGCCAGGGCGTGCCGGTGCGCCACCTGCCGTCGGGCGCCGGCCACGACGCCATGGCCATTGCCGCCATCGCCGATGTCGCCATGCTGTTCGTGCGCTGCGGCAACGGCGGCATCAGCCACCATCCCACCGAAACCATGACCGCCGAGGATGCCGCACTGTCCGCGCGCGTGTTCAGCGATTTCGTCGAGCACTTCCGGCTGCCGCAGTAAGCCAGCGCGCCCGGAAGCCCCACCCGAACCTCCTTCAGTTGTTACGAGAACAAGTCATGACCGCACGAGACAATATGAACCCCATCGAAACCACGCTGACGCAGTTCATCGACCAGCACCGCCCGCAGCAGGAAGCCTTCCTGGCCGAGCTGGTCAAGGTGCCGTCGGACAACCCGGCCGGCGATTGCGACGCGCACGGCAAGCGCGCCAAGGAACTGCTGGAGGGCCTGGGCTTCACGGTGGAGGCCCACAAGGTGCCCGAGGCGCAGGTCAAGGCCGCCGGCATGATCAGCGCCACCAACCTGATCGTGCGCAAGCAGTTCGGCACCGGCGGCCCGACCATCGCCATGAACGCCCACGGCGACGTGGTGCCTCCCGGCCTGGGCTGGACCAAGGATCCGTACGGCGGCGAAATTGTCGATACGGCCGACAGCGAGCACGGCCCGGTCATGTACGGCCGCGGCGTGGCGGTGTCGAAGTCGGACTTCGCCACCTACACCTATGCCGTGCTGGCGCTGATGGAAGCCGAGAAGCAGGGCGCGAAGATCAACGGCGCGGTCGAGCTGCAGTTCACCTATGACGAGGAAACCGGCGGCGACATCGGTCCGAAGTTCCTGCTGGACAACAACCTGAGCAAGGCCGACTACGCCATCTCGGCCGGGTTCTCGTACGGCATCACCTCGTCGCACAACGGCTGCCTGCACGTCGAAGTGACGGTCAAGGGCAAGCAGGGCCACGCCGCCATGCCGCACACCGGCGTCGACGCGATCGAGGCCGCCACCCACATCCTGCAGGCCATCTACGGCCTGCGCGCCGAGCTGGCCACGCGCAAGTCGAAGGTGCCGGGCATCGACACCGCCACGCTGAACGTCGGGCTGATCAAGGGCGGCATCAACACCAACGTGGTGCCGGACCTGGTGACCTTCCGCGTCGACCGCCGCATGATCCCCGAGGAAATCGGCTTCGACGCCGAGGGCGAGATCCGCGCCGTGGTCGAGCAGGCCGCCAAGGACCGCCCGGGCATCGAGGTGAAGGTCGAGCGCATCATCCTGGCCGAGCCGCTGTCGGAACTGCCGGGCGTGGAAAAGCTGATTGGCGCGCTGAAGAGCCGTGCCGAGTCGGTCTTCGGCGTGGAAATCCCGGTGCAGGGCGTGCCGCTCTACACCGATGCGCGCCACTACACCAAGCGCGGCATCCCCACCGTGCTGTACGGCGCCGGCCCGCGCACGCTGATGGAAGCCCGCGGCCACAACTCGGACGAGAACCTGCGCCTGAACGACCTGAACCGTGCCACCAAGGTGGTGGCGCTGGCACTGTCGGATCTGATGCAGTAAGGCATGACGCGTTGCCGGCGCACCACATAGCCGGCTGGCCAATGCAAAAGCGCCACGGGAACCGTGGCGCTTTGCTTTGCCTGCATGGCCGGGGACAGGTTGCTATAGGGAACGCCGCGATGTGTGTGCGACGCCCACTATCCAGATCACTCCTTCATTGAGTTCGTAAACCAACCGGTAATTCTCGTGCGCCACGTACTCACGAGCGCCAGTCAAGCGGCCCGCCGTGCCAAGTTCAGGGAACTGCTGCAGCCGCGCAGCCGCCTCGTTGAACCGCCGTTCCATCCGGACTGCGGCAACGGGATCATGCTGTGCGATGAAGCTCCGGATCGCTATACGTTGTTTCAGGGCCTGTGGCGTCCAAACGAGCTTCAAGTTTGCCGCAAGATCGCCGCGCACCAGGCGGCGGACTCCGCCTCCACCTGCTCGTTTGGAATGCCGATGCCGGCGCGCATGGAAGCTCTGCCTTCTTCAACCATCTGCTGAAAAAGGGCCTCGTCGTCGCGCGATTGCTGACGCTGCGCGAGATATTGACGTATCAAGGCTTCGGCCACCTGCGAGGTGGTAAGGCCTTCGGCCGCGGCCTCGGCCATGAAGGCGTCACGCAGTTGCGCATTCAGCGTGAGGGTAAACTTGGTTTCTTCCGACACAAGCATGTCCGGTGTCCTTTAATGACAGAGTACAGGCATTGTCGAAGCCGCGACACCTGCACGTCGATAAGACACGTCTGAACTTGCCGCAGCCGATTCCGCCTACACCGGCAGCGTCGCCGCCCCCGCCCCCAGCACCCGCTGCATCAGCACCGTATCGATCCACTGTCCATGCTTGAACCCCACCGCCTCGAGCCGGCCGACGGTGCGGAAGCCCAGCCGTTCGTGCACGGCCAGCGAGCCCGCGCCTTCGCCGGCGGCGGTGCACGCGATCACGGCGACCATCTGGCGCCAGGGGCCGGTTTCGCAGCGGGCGATCAGCGCGGCCAGCAGCGCCTGGCCCAGGCCTTCGCCGACGCGGCGGTGGTCGATGTAGATCGAGTCCTCGATGGCGAAGCGGTAGGCGCTGCGCGCGCGGTAGGCCGAGGCATAGGCGTAGCCCAGCACCTCGCCGTGCCGCTCCGCGACGAGGTAGGGCAGGCCCTTGCGGTGCACTTCGGCAAGGCGCAACCGCATCTCGTCGGCGCTCGGCGGCACTTCCTCGAACGAGGCGCGGCCGTGCTGCACGTGGTGGGCGTAGATGGCGTGGATGGCGACAATGTCGGCGGGGGTGGCGTCACGCAGCGTAAAGGGCTGGCGCGTGCGAGGACCGCGGGGCGCGGCGGTGGAAGCAGGAATGGAGGTCATCGGAAATGGCGCCTGGGGCAAGAACCGGTGCAACGCAGGATGCGTGCCGGTGGCGCTGCACCGCATGATGCTGCGCGCCGGCCACGGTCTTGTATATAGTGCGGATGGATTTGCACCGCATTAGTGCCGATGCCCTGCCGCGGGGCGCGGCCATCACAAGAAAGGACCTGCCATGATCACCATCTACCACAACCCCCGTTGCTCCAAGTCGCGCGAGACCCTCGCCCTGGTCCAGGCCGCCGCCGAGCGGCTGGGAGAGCCGGTGGAGATCGTGGAGTACCTGAAGGACCCGCCGTCGCTGTCGACGCTGCGCCAGTTGCACACCCTGCTGGGCGTGCCGGTGCGCGAGATGCTGCGCGACAACGAAGGCCCCTATGCCGAACTGGGCCTGGCCGACCCCGGCCTGACCGATGCCGAGCTGCTGGCGGCGGTGGCCGACAACCCGATCCTGCTGCAGCGTCCGGTGGTGGTGCGCAATCGCCGCGCGGCGATTGGCCGCCCGCCCGAGAACGTGGCGCCGCTGCTGGCCTGAAATAAAACCGGCCCCCACGGTGTGCGGGGGCCGGCCGGTCTGCGAGGCAGTCTGCTTCAGGCAGGGTCGTCTAATGAACACCCAGCCAGTGCATGGCCTCCTGACCGAAAGCGATGGCCGCCAGCACCACCAGCAGCACCACCAGCGTCACGGTGCTGACGTAGAGCGTGGCCTTGGCGACTTCGGCGTCCTCATCCGAGGAGTGGCGATGGGTAATGGGCGTGGCGTCCCGCGTGGCATGCGGCCAATGGATCCGGCCGGCCAAGTCTCTCAAGTGCAGGTCGGTAGGGAAACGCATGATCGACACCTCCTCGGCAGGCGCCGCGCGGTCCGGGCAGGATGCTCAAACGTCATATGGCGTGGCTGCGCAAGTGCGCCGGTTAGTCATGGCTCGTTTCGCCCGGTAACGCCATATTCGCTTCTACTATAGCCGGGCTGGCGCCGGATGCGAGCGAAGGCCTGCAAGGGACATGCCGCCGCGCTTGATGCGGCGCAACAGACGATCAGGACGATGTCGGCGGAGGTGAGGGCACGCTTGCGTTGGCTGCCACTTCCTCCGCCAGCGCCGCCAGCGCCGCTTCGCGCTCGCGTAGCGTCGCCAGCATGTTGCAGAACAGCGCGCCCTGTTCCATCGCATCGTCGAGCGCCACGTGGGTGTGCGGCAGCGGATCCATCCAGCCGGCCGGGAAGGCCGCCTTGACGGTCTTGCGATAGGGTCGCCCGGTCAGCGCGAAGCCCAGCGTCTTGACGTCGAGCGCGGCCCAGCCGAACGGCGAGCGCCCGGCGAAGCGCATCATGTACCAGAACATCCAGGTGAAATCGAAGCCCGCCGGAAACGCGACGAAGACCGGCTTGCCCGGCAGCGCCTCGACCCATTCGACATAGCGCACCATGGCGTCCTCGGGGCGCTGCAGGTCGCGCCGGCAGGCGCTCCAGGCTTCGGGCTGGGTTTGCCACCACTGCATCTGCACCGGGTGGCCGGCGGCGCCGGGCAGGGTTTCGAGGTTGGCCGAGAAGGTGCCGAGCACGGTCTTGTCCGCCAGCATCGCCACCGAGGCGAAGGACAGCATCGAGTGCGGCCCCGGGATCGGCCCATCGGCCTCGACGTCGGTGCTGACGTAGATCTCGGGACGGGTGTCGGGCGCCTGTTGCTTGGCCATGGCCTCAGCCCGCGTCGACCAGGTGATCGGCGACGAAGGGGTTGTTGCGGCGCTCCTCGCCGAAGGTCGAGACCGGGCCGTGCCCGGGAATAAAGGTCACGTCCTCGCCCAGCGGCCACAGCCGCGTGCGGATCGAGCGGATCAGGTCGGCGTGGTTGCCGCGCGGGAAGTCGGTCCGGCCGATCGACCCGGCGAACAGCACGTCGCCGACCACGGCCAGCCGGTTGGGACGCGAGAAGAACACCACGTGGCCCGGGGTATGGCCGGGGCAGTGGTAGACCTCCAGGGTTTCGTTGCCGAACGCCACGGTGTCGCCGTTCTCGAGCCAGCGGTCGGGCTCGAAGCTCTCGGCGTGGCCGAAGCCGAAGCGGCGCGTCTGCTCGGGCAGCTGCTCGATCCAGAAGCGCTCGTCCTGCTGCGGGCCCTCGATGGGAATGCCGAGTTCGCGCGACAGCGCCGCGGCGCCGGCGCAATGGTCGACGTGGCCGTGCGTCAGGAAAATCTTCTCCAGCGTGACGCCTTGCTCTTTCACCGCGGCGCGGATGCGGTCGAGGTCGCCGCCGGGATCGCAGACCGCGGCGGCGCCGGTGCTTTCATCGATCAGCAAGGAACAGTTTTGCTGGAAGGGCGTGACGGGAATGAGCAGGGCTTTCATGGAGATCTTTTGTGGCCGGCCCGGGCCTCGTGGCGGGCGATCGGCGGCAGTGCCCAGCATTGTAGCGCCGGGAAGGTTGGGCACGCCCGGCGGCTTCCATGTGATCAATGGGTACCCGCCGCGAGCCGCGCCGCATCGGCCTGAATCCCTTGCCACAAGCGGGATTCCGCCAAATTAGGCCCCGATCGTGCGAAATCGCACAGATTTCGTAACAAATTGAAAGAGATAGTCCCAAACAGTCAATGTTAGACTGCCGCCCATGTTACAGATCTCCGCTCTCACCAAGCGCTGGCAACGGCTGGCCAAGCTCGGCGCATGCACCGCATGCGCCGTGGTGCTGGCCGCTTGTGCCACGCCGCCTGAAAGCGATACCGCCGGCGCCGACGCCGGCGATGCCGTGCCCACGCGCGCGGCAAAAAACAGCAAGTCCGCCCGGACCGACCGCGCCGAGACCAGGCCATCCGCGCGCACGCCCGACACCGGTAGCTGGAACCTGTTCGGCTATGACCCCGACGAAGGCCGCAGCGGCAACTCGCTCGAAGGCCTGCGCGCCGACATCGGCACGTTCGAGCAGCGCGGCGTGGCCTCGTGGTACGGCAAGGGCTTCCATGGCCGCAAGACCGCCAACGGCGAGCGCTTCGACATGCGCGCCATGACCGCGGCGCATCCGTCGCTGCCGCTGGACAGCTGGGTGCTGGTGCGCAACCTGCGCAACAACAAGGTGGCAGTGCTTCGCATCAATGACCGCGGGCCGTACCACGGCAACCGCGTACTGGACGTGTCCATGGGCGCCGCGCGCCGCCTGGGCTTTGTCGAGCGCGGCGCCACCAACGTCGAGATCCGCCGCCTGACCCGCACCGAAGTCGCCGCGCTGGGCCCGCAGGTCGACGCCGGCGGCACCGAGGCCGGCGACGGCAGCGGCGATGACGACGTGTCCGTGCCGGAACTGGCCAATTCGCTGGCGCCCGCCAAGGCGCGCAAGGCGGCCAAGGCCAGCGGCAAGACCGTCAAGCGCAAGCGCCGCTGAGCGCGCCAGCGCCGTCGCATGCCGCCGCGCGCTGACACTTCCTCCTTACATTCTGACCTGCAGGCCCGCGCCGGTGCCCACGCGCGGCCCGTGCTCTCAATCGTCGGCGTCGCCGGCACGCTGCGCCAGCGCCAGCTGATACAGCGCGCCGGTCTGCGCACCGGTGATCGCGGCCGCCAGCTTGGCGGCGCGCTTGGCGGGCAGTTCCGCCAGCAGCAGCGACAGCACGCGCTGCGCTTCGGCATCCGGCAGGCCATCGGCGGCGGCGCTGCCGGCACCTTCCACCACCAGCACGAATTCCCCCTTGGCCCGGTTCGGGTCGGCCGCGAGCCAGTCCGGCGCCTGCGCCACCGGCATCACGGCGATGTCCTCGAACAGCTTGGTCAGTTCGCGCCCGACCAGCAGCCGGCGCTCGCCCGGCAGGCCCGCGGCCAGCGCCGCGAGCGTGTCGGCGATGCGGTGCGGCGCCTCGTAGCAGACCCAGGCGTGGTCCAGCCCCGCCAGCCGGGCGATGGCCTCGGCGCGCGCCTTGGGCTTGGGCGGCAGGAAGCCCGCAAAGGTGAAGCGGCCCGCGCCGGCATCGAGCAGGTCGCCCGCCACCGACAGCGCCGCCACCGCCGCACTGGGACCGGGCAGGGGCACCACCGTATGGCCGGCGGCGCGCACCGCTTCGACCAGCCGCGCGCCGGGGTCGGAGATGCCCGGCGTGCCGGCGTCCGAGACATAGGCAATGCGCTCGCCCGCCGCCAGGCGTTCGGCGATGCGGCCCGCGGCCTCGCGCTCGTTGTGCTCGTGCACCGCCACCAGCGGGCGCTGCAGGCCGACGCGCGACAGCAGCTGGCCGGTATTGCGGGTGTCTTCGCAGGCAACCGCGTCGGCCAGCCCCAGCACATGCAGCGCGCGCAGGGACAGGTCGGCCACATTGCCGATGGGCGTCGCCACGACATACAGCGTGCCGGCCGGGTACGACTGGCTTGCCGCCAGGGAGATCCAGTCACTCATGCTTGAGAACTTCCGTTGATGCGATCATTCAAATCCACCACGCAGGTGCCGGGTAGGCAGGCGCCAAGCCGGCAGGCACGCGGGGCGCAGGCAGAGGACCGGGCCCTGGCCCACTTGCGGCGCCAGGGCCTGGAGCCCGTGGTGCGCAATTATCGCTGCAAAGGCGGCGAGATCGACCTGGTCATGCGCGCGCCGGACGGCACGCTGGTGTTCGTCGAGGTGCGCCAGCGCAGCGGGCGCGGCTTCGGCGGCGCCGCGGCCAGCGTCACGCCGGCCAAGCAGCGGCGCGTGCTGCTGGCCGCGGGGCACTATCTGGCGACGCTGGCCCGGGTGCCGCCATGCCGCTTCGACGTGGTGGCGCTCGAACCCGGCCGGCTGGAGTGGCTGCAGCACGCCTTTGACCTGGATGCCGCCGGGGCTGGGTCATAATGCACGGCATACATGAGCGGCAAACATGAGGGGCGATTTGCGGATCGCCATGGCAACAAACGGGCCCCAGAGCCATGAGTATCGACAGTATCCAGCAACAGTTCCTAGACAGTGCCGAAGCCAAGCGACAGGCTGCGGCGGTGATGGCCCCCTATATCGACGCCGCAGTGGAGCGCATGGTCGGCGTGCTGACCAGCGGCAACAAGATCCTGGCGTGCGGCAACGGCGGCTCGGCGGCGCAGGCGCAGCATTTCGCCGCCGAGCTGGTCGGGCGCTTCGAGCGCGAGCGGCCCGGCCTGGCCGCGATCGCGCTGAACACCGACAGCTCCATCCTCACCGCGATCGGCAACGATTACGACTTCAGCAAGGTGTTTGCCAAGCAGGTCGAGGCGCTCGGCCAGCCCGGCGACATCCTGCTGGCGATTTCCACCTCGGGCAATTCGGACAACGTGATGGCCGCCGTGGCCGCCGCGCACCAGCGCGAGATGGCGGTGGTGGCGCTGACCGGCAAGGGTGGCGGGGCCATCGCCGGCCTGCTCGATGAATTCGACATCCACCTGTGCGTGCCGAGCGAGCGCACCGCGCGCATCCAGGAAGTGCACCTGCTGACGCTGCACTGCCTGTGCAACGGCATCGACGAGGCACTGCTCGGAGAGGCCTGATGCCGCGCATCCGCCGACCTTCCCATTCCTATCATCCCGACACAGCAAGGACCGCATGACCCATCTGCCCACTACGCAAGCTCCCCGGAACGGCGCGGACGCGCGCCATCCTTCCCGCCCGCTGGCCAGTTCCGGCCTGGGCCGCGCCGGCCTGGCCGCGGCCGCGCTGGTGTGCGCCACGCAGCTGGCCGGCTGCTTCCCGGTGATCGCCGGCGCCATGGGCACCGGCGTGGCCATGGCCACCGACCGCCGCCCGGCCGCCACCCAGACCGTCGACCGCGGCCTGCAGCTCGAGGCCGAGAACACCATCAACTCGCGCTACAGCGGCCAGGCCCGCGTCAACGTGACCGTGTTCAACCGCAAGGTGCTGCTGACCGGCGAGGCCAGGAACGACAGCGTCAAGCAGCAGATCGAGCAGTACGTGCGCGGCCTGCAGAATGCGCGCGTGGTGATCAATGAGCTGGAGGTGGTCAACTCGCCCGGCTTCATGACCCAGAGCCAGGACGCCTACCTGACCAGCAAGGTCAAGACGCTGCTGATGACCGCCGACGGCGTGCCGTCCAACTCGATCAAGATCACCACGGAAAAGAGCGTGGTCTACCTGCTCGGCGTGGTCACCAGCGCCGAGGGCGACCGCGCCACCGACGTGGCGCGCAATGCCTCGGGCGTGACCAAGGTGGTCAAGGCCTTCGACTACGTCAACGACACCGAGCGCGCGCGCCTGGATGCGGCCTCGACCTCGCAGAACCCGTCGTTCGATGGCAGCGTCGGCACGCCGGCGCCGGTGCAGTCGGTGCCGGGCGTGGGCGGGCCGATCGATGCGCCGGCCGGCGCGGCACCGGGTACCGCCGGCCCCGCGGGCGCCACCACCGCGCCGGTCGCGGCCCCGGTCACTTCGCCGGTGGCGCTGCCGCCCGGCCGCAACCTGCCCTGAAGCGCGCAGTGCTCGCCCGGCTCCGGCCGGCTCTGGTCCGTCAAGGCGGCGCCCGCATATGCGGGCGCCGTTTTTCGTTCTGCGGTTTGCAACGCACACCGGGCCCGGCCGATGTGCTACGGTTGCCACGCTGGCTGACTGCGCCGGCCCCAGACGGAGCGAGACCATGACAACAACGATCCCCCGGCCTGCCTGGCGTCTGCCGCTGCGATGGGCGCTGCTGACGGCGATGCTGTGCGCCCAGCCGGTCCTGTCGGCCGCACCGGGCGGTGCGCCCGCCGCGGCGCCTGTCCCGGCCACCGATGCCGCGCTGCGCGCGCGCAGCCAGGCCGCCGCCTGCACCAGCTGCCATGGCCCGGCCGGCCGGGCCCCGGCGGGCAGCACGATCCCGCCGCTGGCCGGCCGCCCGCAGGGCGAGCTGGCCGCGCAGATGCAGGCCTTCAAGGCCGGCACGCGCCCGGCCACGGTGATGCACCAGATTGCCAAGGGTTACAGCGACGACCAGATCGCCGCGATCGCGGCGTGGTTTGCCGCCGTGCGCTGACAGGAGCGAGCCATGCACAGACGAAGCTTCCTCGGCGCCGCGGGCGCCGCAGTACTGGGTACGGCCGGGATCCGGCCGGCGCGCGCCGCGGCCCGTGCCAGGGTGGTGGTGGTCGGCGGCGGCTATGGCGGCGCCACGGCGGCGCGCTACCTGCGCGAATGGAGCGGGCAGGCGATCGAGGTGACGCTGGTCGAACCGAATCCGGCCTTTGTCTCGTGCCCGTTGTCGAACCTGGTGCTGGGCGGCAGCCGCCAGCTCGGCGACCTGACGCTGCCGTACGACGCGCTGGTGCGCCGCCACGGCGTGCAACTCGTGCGCGACACCGCGGTTGCCATCGACCCGGCCAAGCGGACCGTGCGCCTCGCGGGCGGCAGCGTGCTGCCCTATGACCGCCTGCTGCTGTCGCCCGGCGTCGAGATGATGCGCGACGCGCTGCCGGGGCTGAAGCGGCCCGGCGGCGACCAGATCCTGCATGCCTGGAAGGCCGGCCCCGAGACCGTCGCGCTGCGCCGCCAGCTGGAGGCGATGCCCGACGGCGGCACCTACGCCATCAGCGTGCCGCTGGCGCCGTACCGCTGCCCGCCGGGCCCGTACGAGCGCGCGTGCCAGGTGGCGCACTATTTCAGGCAGCACAAGCCGCGCAGCAAGGTGCTGATCCTGGACGCCAATGCCGACATTACCTCCAAGGCCGCGCTATTCCGCCAGGTGTGGGCCACGCAATACCCGGGCATGGTGGAATACCGGGCGCAGCACGAGGTGGCCGATGTCGACCCCGCCACGCATACGCTCAAGTTCGAGGTGCAGGATGATGTGCGCGCCGACGTGCTCAACCTGTTGCCGCCGCAGCGCGCCGGCGCGATCGCGGTGTCGGCCGGGCTGGCCACGGCCAATGGCAAGTGGTGCGAGGTGGACTTCCTCAGCTTCGAGTCGCGCGCCGCGGCGCATATCCATGTGATCGGCGATGCGATCCAGATCGCGCCGCTGATGCCCAAGTCCGGCCATATGGCCAACCAGCACGGCAAGGTCGCGGCGGCGGCGCTGGTGGCGCTGCTGTCGGACCGCGCCCCGGACCCGGAGCCGCTGTACAACAACACCTGCTACAGCTTTACTTCCGACCGCGAGGCGGTGCATGTGTCCAGCGTGCATCGCTACGACGCGGCACAGAAGACCATGGTCACGGTGCCGGGCTCGGGCGGGCTGTCGCCGGCGCCGACGGTGCTGGAGGGGGATTATGCGCTGGCATGGGCGCGGGGAATCTGGGCGGAGATGCTGGCCTGACACTGGCGGCGGTGCGGGCGGCACGGCTGCCCGCACAAAACCGCAAGAACGTGCAATGGCGCGCGCGCCTGCGCTGCTACGCTAGGCGTCCGATTGAACTCCGCGCCCGCGCACGGCATTTCCATGCAAGCCAGAGACCGTCTCCTCGCCCTCGCCATCATCTGCGTCTGGGGCGTCAACTTCGTCGTGATCAAGGTCGGGCTGGCGGGCGTGCCGCCGATGCTGCTGGGCGCGCTGCGCTTCCTGCTGGTGGTGTTCCCGGCCATTTTCTTCGTGCCGCGCCCGCGCGTGCCGTGGCGGCTGCTGCTGGCCTACGGCGCCACCATCAGCCTGGGCCAGTTTGCCTTCCTGTTCTACGCCATGGCGGTCGGCATGCCGGCCGGCCTGGCATCGCTGGTGCTGCAGTCGCAGGCATTCTTCACCCTGGCGATCGCCGCGCTGTGGCTGGGCGAGCCGGTGCGCTGGCACAACTTCGCCGGCATGGCGGTGGCGGCCGGCGGGCTGGCGCTGATCGGCGCCGGCGCGGGTGACCTATCGGGAGGCATGGGCGGCATGAGCGCGGCCGGCTTCGTGCTGACGCTGTGCGCGGCATTCTGCTGGGCCAGCGGCAATATCGTCAGCAAGAAGATCGGCCCCGTAGACTTGCTCGGGCTGGTAATCTGGGGCGCGCTGGTGCCGATCGTGCCGTTCGCGCTGCTGTCGCTGTGGTTCGAGGGGCCGGCGCGCATCGTGCAAAGCGTGACGCAGGTGTCGGGCATGGCGGTGTTCGCGGTGGCGTACCTGGCGTTCGCGGCGACGGTGTTCGGCTACACCATGTGGGGCCGGCTGCTGACGCGCTATCCGGCCAGCCAGGTGGCGCCGCTGACGCTGCTGGTGCCGGTGGTGGGGCTGGTGTCGGCGCACGTGCTGCTGGGCGAGGACCTGTCCGGTACCCAGTGGATCGGCGCCGCGGTGGTGATGGCGGGGCTGCTGCTCAACGTGTTCGGCCAGCGCCTGTGGGCGGGCAGGGCGCTGGCGCGCCGCTGAGCCGGCGCGCGCGGCGCCTCATGTTGTGCTGCATCAATGGGTAAACACTATATGCGCATTCACGCATATACGAATATATTGGACGGCATGGAAGAGCTGGATCGCGTGTTCGAAAAGGTATCGGGTTATTTCAGCCTGCTGGCGGAGCCGACGCGGCTGAAGATCCTGCACGCCTTGTGCGATGGCGAGAAGCCGGTCAGCACGGTGGTCGAGACGGTGGGTTCGTCGCAGACCAACGTGTCGCGGCATCTCAACGCGATGTACCGCTCGGGCGTGCTGTCGCGCCGCAAGGAGGCGAACCTGGTGTTCTACGCCATTGCGGACGAAAGCGTGATCGAGTTGTGCCGCACGGTCTGCGTGCAGGTGGCGAGCCGGCTGGAGGACAACGCCTTGCCCTCCGGCGTGGTCGACCGCTTCATGGCACAGCCCGCGCCGGAAGCCCCGGCGCGCCGGCGGCGCACCGCAGGGTAGCCGCGCCACCACTCTTCCGGCAGCAAACGGCGGCGCCGCACCCGTTGCAGCGCCCTGTACAACAGGCATGCCGACCGGTCTGACCGACCAGGGCGAGCGCGCCGGAGGAGACCGCATTGCAGGAACGGAACCGGCCCGGGCGCATCGTGCCCGCGCCCGAGCACTTCGTCAGCGCATCGCTGCAGCAGGACATCGGCCGGCACGGCCTCGACGCGCCGCGGCGCGACTTCCTGCGCAAGAGCTTCCTGGGTGCCGCCGCGGGCATTGCCACGGCGGCGGCGGGCCGGCAGGCGCTGGCCGCGGACGGCGATGCCGCCATCCTGCAGCCGCAGCCGTGGGCCACGTCGCTGGGTCAGCCGGTTGCCGCGCGACCCTATGGCCAGCCCTCGGTCCATGAGAAAAACCTGATCCGGCGCGAGTCGCCCGGCCTGACCCGGGTGTCGGCGGCTTCGGTGGCGTTCGCGCCACTGCAGGGCTTCTTCGGCATCATCACCCCCAACGGCCTGCACTTCGAGCGCCACCACCAGGGCTGGCACGATATCGACCCGGCGCGCCATCGCCTGATGATCAACGGCCTGGTGCGCAGGCCGCGGGTCTACACCATGGACGACCTGATGCGCCTGCCGGCGGTGTCGCGCATGCATTTCATCGAATGTGGCGCCAATACCGGCATGGAGTGGGGCAACGTCGCGGTGCCGACGGTGCAATACACCCACGGCATGCTCTCGTGCTGCGAGTTCACCGGGGTGCCGCTGCGGGTGCTGCTGGACGACGCCGGCGCCGACCTGCGCCGCGGCCGCTACCTGCTGGCCGAGGGCGGCGACGGCTCGTCGATGACGCGCACCATCCCGATGGAGCTGGCCGACGAGATCATCGTCGCCTGGGGCATGAACGGCGAGATGCTGCGCCCGGAGAACGGCTACCCGCTGCGGCTGGTGGTGCCGGGCGTGCAGGGCGTGTCGTGGGTCAAGTGGCTGCGCCGGCTCGAATTGGGCGACCA
The DNA here is from genome assembly GCF_014191175.1 of Cupriavidus alkaliphilus. Lineage (NCBI taxonomy): Bacteria > Pseudomonadati > Pseudomonadota > Betaproteobacteria > Burkholderiales > Burkholderiaceae > Cupriavidus > Cupriavidus alkaliphilus. Next base: position 94,984 of record NZ_JACHWE010000010.1, read on the forward strand.
GCCCTGGAACGCCAAGGACGAGACCATCCACTACGTCGACATGATGCCCGACGGCAAGCTGCGCCAGTACACCTCGATCCAGGAGTGCAAGTCGGTCATCACCACGCCGTCGGGCGGGCAGCAACTGGTCGGCAAGGGCTTCTACAACATCAGCGGCCTGGCGTGGTCCGGGCGCGGCCGCGTCAAGCGGGTCGATGTCTCGACCGACGGCGGGCGCAACTGGCGCACCGCACGGCTGGAGGCGCCGGTGCTGTCCAAATGCCTGACGCGCTTCAACCTGGACTGGGTCTGGGACGGCGGCCCGGCCATCCTGCAAAGCCGCGCCATCGACGAGACCGGCTACGTGCAGCCGATGCTGGGGCAGCTGCGCGCGGTGCGCGGCACGCGCTCGATCTATCACAACAACGCGATCCAGAGCTGGCAGGTGGCGGCCGGCGGCGAGGTGACCAATGTCCATGTGGGTTGAGCTCAGGATCGCGGCGGCGCTGCTGCTGGCGGCCGGCTGCGCCGTGTCGCCAGCCGCGGCGGCAAGCGGCGCGAGTGAAGCGCGTGCGGCACTTGGCCGCACCGCCACGCCAGCCGAGCTGGCCGCGTGGGACATCGACGTGCGCCCGGACTTCAAGGGCCTGCCCAAGGGCAGCGGCACGGTGGCGCAGGGCCAGAAGGTCTGGGACGGCAAGTGCGCATCGTGCCACGGCGACTTCGGCGAATCCAACGAGGTGTTCACGCCGCTGGTCGGCGGCACCACCGCCGAGGACATCCGGCGCGGGCGCGTCGCCGGCATGACCGGCAACCAGCCGTACCGCACCACGCTGATGAAGGTCAGCACGGTCAGCACGCTGTGGGACTACATCCACCGCGCGATGCCGTGGAACGCGCCCAAGAGCCTGAGCGTGAGCGAGGTCTATGCGGTCACCGCCTACCTGCTCCACCTGGGCGAGATCGTGCCGGCCGACTTCGCGCTGTCCGACGCCAATATCGCCGAGGTCCAGCGGCGCATGCCCAACCGCGCCGGCATGACCACCGAGCACGGCCTGTGGCCGGGGCGCGGCCGGCCGGATACCCGCAACACCGCATGCATGTCGCGCTGCGCGGAGCAGGTTTCGATCGCCTCGTCGATGCCCGACTATGCCCGCGACGCCCACGGCGACCTGGCGCAGCAGCAGCGCGCGTTCGGCCCGGTGCGCGGCATCGCGGCCGCCGGCGCGGCCAGGCCAGGCGGCGCAGCCGTGGCCGCGGCGGCGCCCGCGCCGGGCGCGCGCCTGGCCAGCCAGTATCAATGCGTGGCCTGCCACGCGATGGACCGCAAGCTGGTGGGGCCGTCGTTTGCCGACATCGCAGGCAAGTACAAGGGGCAGGATGCGCATGCGGCACTGGCGCGCAAGGTCAAGGCGGGCGGGCAGGGCGCGTGGGGCGCCGTGCCGATGCCGCCGCAGCCGCAAATCCCGGATTCGGACGTGCAGGCCATGGTGGGCTGGATTCTTGAGGCAAAATAGCGGACTGGCCGCCGCAGTGCCCCCAGGCGGCGGCCGGTGTGTGCCGCCAGGCCATTGCAGCACGGCCGCGCGGCCTTTGCCGTCCCCACGGCTTTACAGAGCTTGGAGAGCTTAACAATGAAGCAGTTTGTCATCGCAGCGCTGATGCTCGGCGCCGCCGCATCGGCCCACGCGGTCGATGCCGCCAAGGCACAGGAGATCGCCAACAAGAACGCCTGCATGGGTTGCCACCAGGCCGACAAGAAGCTGGTCGGCCCGTCCTACAAGGAAGTGGCGACCAAGTACAAGGGCGACAAGAACGCCCTGGCGACCCTGAGCAAGAAGGTCAAGAGCGGTGGCTCGGGCGTCTGGGGTCCGGTGCCGATGCCGGCCAACGCCGCCATCAGCGACGCCGACCTGAAGACCGTGGTCGAGTGGGTGCTGGCAGGCGCCCCCGCCAAGTAAGACCGACTGCCACAGCGGGCAGTCCGCCGATGCACCGGGCCGGGCAGTGAATGCCGCGCGGCCTGGGACAACCAGCGGCCGGCGATGTACCGGCCGCATGCAACACCCCTGAAACGGTCCACGACCGACTGGAACGGAGTAGCCGGAGAGCAAGCAATGAATTCCAAACGACGAGAAGTGCTGCGGGTCACCGCTGTCCTGTCGCTGATGGCCGCCACCGGCCTGATCAGCGAAGCGCAGGCGGCCGAGTGGAACAAGAACGCCTTTGACGGCAAGAGCGTTGCCGACGTGATCAAGGCCCTCGGCGGCAGTGGCACCGAGAAAAGCACCGCCATTACCTTCAACGCCCCCGATATCGCCGAAAACGGCGCCGTGGTGCCGGTGGCCGTGACCAGCACCCTGCCGGATACCGAACAGATCGCCATCCTGGTGGAAAAGAACCCCAACACCCTGGCCGCAGATTTCATCATCCCGGCCGGCACCGAGCCGTTCGTCTCCACGCGCGTGAAGATGGGCCAGACCTCGGTGGTGCACGCCGCGGTCAAGGCCGGCGGCAAGTGGTACGTGGCATCGAAGGAAATCAAGGTCACGCTGGGCGGCTGCGGCGGCTGACGCCGCGCCCCCGACCGAGATTCCCGCCAAACTGCAACAGGAGAAACACATGGCAGACCCGATGCGCGTACGCGCCACCGAAAACGGCGGCGTGGTGGACGTCAAGATTCTGATGAAGCACGACATGGAGACTGGCCAGCGCAAGGATGCGGCCGGCAAGGTCATCCCGGCCTGGCATATCCAGACCGTGACCGCCCAGTGCAAGGGCAAGGAAGTGTTCCGCGCCCAGTTCGGCCCGGCGGTGTCCAAGGACCCGTTCCTGAACTTCAAGTTCAAGGGCGGCGCCAAGGGCGACAAGGTCGCCGTGACCTGGATCGACAACAAGGGCGACAAGCGCACCGACGAGGCCACCATCGCCTGAGGCCGCGCGGCCACGCTTGCATGGCGCCGGCACGCCGCGCCGTCCTCTGCTAAGGTTCGGGGCGGAATGCCGGGACGGACCCGGCCCGAAGGAGCATTATGCGGCGAGCATTTATTCGAGCATCGGCGGCGCTGGCTGCCATCGGCCTGGCGGCGAAGGCCTCGGCACAGTCCGGCCAGTCGGCGGTGGGCGGGCCGGGCAAGGGCGGGCGCGTGAAGGTGGTGTACCAGCTGTCGGAAGGCATCGACCAGGCGGTGCGCGCGATGGGCAACCTGCGCAACCACCTGAATGGCGCCCCCGGCACCAAGATCGTGGTGGTCGCGTTCGGCTACGGCATCGACTTTCTGGTGGAAGGCGCCAAGGATGCGCGCGGCAACAGCTTCGAGAGCCCGGTGGGCGCGCTGGCCGCCGAAGGCGTGGAGTTCCGCGTGTGCCGCAATACGCTGACCGCGCGCAAGATCAGCGAGTCGCAGCTGTTGATGGAAGCCAAGGTGGTCCAGGCCGGCGTGGTCGAGATCGCCCGCCTGCAGGCCGAGGAAGGCTACGCGTATATCAAGCCCTGAGCCGGGCTGGCGCGGCCTGACGGCAAGACAAGACAGAAAAAACGGCCCGTCCCGCAAGGCGCGGCCGCGAGGAGAAGCCCCATGAAACCGATCCCAAGCCTGGCCCGGCGCGCTGCGCTGGCGCTGGCCGCCACCGCGGCGGCCGCAGGCGCTGCCGCCGTGCACGCGCAGGGCAGCACCGCCGACGAAATCGCCAAATATCGCCAGATGCTGGCCGAAGGCAACCCCGCCGAGCTGTGGGAAGCCGCCGGCGAAGAGCTGTGGAAAAAGCCCGCGGGGCCGAAAAACGCCTCGCTCGAGCAATGCGACCTGGGCAAGGGCCCGGGCGTGACCAAGGGCGCCTACGCGGAGCTGCCGCGCTACTTCAAGGACACCAACAAGGTAATGGACCTGGAGCAGCGGCTGGCCCACTGCCGCATGACGTTGCAGGGGCTGAGCAAGGAAGAGGCCACCAAAAACCCGTTCTCGTCGTCGGGCAAGCCATCCGAGATCGAACGGCTGGTGGCCTACCTGACCGGCGAGTCGCGCGGCGTGAAGATGAACGTGCAGCTCAGCCATCCGGAAGAGAAGCGCACCTATGCGCTGGGCGAGAAGATGTTCTTCTACCGCGGCGGCGCCTATGACTTTGCCTGTGCCACCTGCCATGCGGTGGACGGCCAGCGCATCCGCCTGCAAGACCTGCCCAACCTGCTGACCGACAAGGGCGCGCAGGCGGCCTACACCACCTGGCCCGCCTATCGCGTGTCGCAGGGCGAGGTCCGCACCATGCAGCACCGCCTGTACGACTGCCTGCGCCAGCAGCGCTTTCCCGAACCCGCCTATGGCTCGGACGTGATCACCGCGCTGACCATGTTCCTGGCCAGGAACGCCAACGGCGGCACCTACGACGGCCCGGCGATGAAGCGCTGACCAGGACGGGAGAGACACCATGCAACGACATACCAAGGCAGTGGCCGTCGCGGCCCTGGCCGCCCTGCTGGCAACCGGCGCCTACGCACAGGACAGCGCACAGGGCGGCGCCAAGGCCCGCCCCGCCAAGGCCAGGCCCGCCGCCGTCAGCGGCGCCGACATGAAACACCTGATCGAAGACTCGTTCTCTTCGCGCGGCCCGGTCACGGTCGAGGGCGTGCTGAACCAGGACGGCATGCAGCAGGCCTGCAGCCAGTACCCGGACCGCACCAGGGTGCCGGCGAAAGTGGCGAAGAAGGTCGAAGCCGCCGAGCTGAAGCAGATCAAGTACCCGGCCGACGACAAATGGCTCGGCGACTGGAAGGAAGGCGAGAAGGTCGCCCAGAACGGCCGCGGCATGCAGTTCACCGACCAGGTCGGCGGCACCAATGGCGGCAACTGCTACGCCTGCCACCAGATGACCAAGGCCGAGATCTCGTTCGGCAATATCGGTCCGTCGCTGTACCAGTACGGCAAGCTGCGCGGCAACTCGCAGGAGGTCATCAAGTACACCTGGGGCAAGATCTGGGACTCCAGCGCCTACGCCGCCTGCTCCAACATGCCGCGCTTCGGCCACAAGGGCATCCTGACCGAGGCCCAGATCCGCGACGTGATGGCGCTGCTGCTCGACCCGGCCTCGCCGGTCAACCAGTAACGCCGATGCGCGCGCCCGCCATCCTGCTGCGCGCGCTGCTGGCCGCGAGCCTGATGCTGGCCGCGGCCGGCGCCGCCGCGCTGGAGGTGGGCGACACCGTGCGCCTGCCCGAGGTCCGCACCCTCGACGGCCGCACGCTGAGCGCGGCCGCGCTCGCCGGCAAGCCGCTGGTGGTCGAGTACTGGGCCACCTGGTGCCCGTTCTGCGCGATGCAGAACCCGCGCCTGCAGAAGCTGTACGAGCGCACGCGCGGCACGCCGCTGCAGGTGCTGGCCATCAGCATCGACAAGGACCCGCGCGAAGCCGCCGATTACATGAAGAAGCGCGGCTACACCTTCGCCGCGACCATGGATTCGGCCGCGCTGCAGGCGGTGTTCGGCAAGCGCAAGGGCCTGCCGGAACTGTACGTGATCGACGCGCGCGGCCGCGTGGTGCAGAAGGAAGTGGGCGAGATGCTCGAAGACGACGTGGCCGCGCTGGAGCGTTACGCAAAGCCATAGCGATGCGATGCCGGACGCCACGCGCACACCGGCACGCACTTATCCACAGGAAGAGACATGAACCGACGCGAGTTCCTGCAGGTGCTGGCCATCGCCGGCGCCGGCGGCATGACGTTCCCCCACCAGGATGCGCACGCCGCGCAGGCCGCCGACGCCATGTACGACCTGCCGCGCTTCGGCAACGTGCACCTGCTGCATTTCACCGACTGCCATGCGCAGCTGCGGCCGGTGTACTTCCGCGAACCCAACGTCAATCTCGGCATCGGCGACTATGCCGGCAAGCCGCCGCACCTGGTCGGCGAGGCGCTGCTGCGCCACTACGGCATCCGCCCCGGCACTGCGCAGGCGCATGCGTTCACCTACCTCGACTTCAACGAGGCGGCGCGCCGCTACGGCAAGGTCGGCGGGTTCGCGCACCTGGCCACGCTGGTGAAGCGGCTCAAGGCCGGCCGGCCGGGCGCCTTGCTGCTCGACGGCGGCGATACCTGGCAGGGCTCGGCCACGGCGCTGTGGACCAAGGGCCAGGACATGGTCGATGCTGCGCTGGCGCTGGGCGTCGACGTGATGACGCCGCACTGGGAGATGACCCTGGGCGCCGAGCGCGTCAGGGAGATCGTCGACAAGGACTTCAAGGGCAAGGTCGCGTTCCTGGCGCAGAACATCAAGACCAACGACTTCGGCGACCCGGTGTTCGATCCGTACGTGATCCGCGAGATCAACGGCGTGCCGGTGGCCATCATCGGCCAGGCGTTCCCCTACACCCCCATCGCCAATCCGCGCTACTTCGTACCGGACTGGACCTTCGGCATCCAGGAAGAGAACCTGCAGCAGGTCATCGACGCCGCGCGCGGCAAGGGCGCGCAGGCGGTGGTGCTGCTGTCGCACAACGGCATGGACGTCGACCTGAAACTGGCCTCGCGCGTGCGCGGGCTCGACGCCATCCTCGGCGGCCATACCCATGACGGCGTGCCCGCGCCGGTGGCGGTGAAGAACGCCGGCGGCACCACGCTGGTAACCAATGCCGGCTCCAACGGCAAGTTCCTCGGCGTGCTCGATTTCGACGTGAAAAACGGCAAGGTGGCGGACTTCCGCTACCGGCTGCTGCCGGTCTTCGCCAACTACCTGCCGGCCGACCCGGCCATGGATGCGCTCATCGGCAAGGTACGGGCGCCGTATGAAAAGAAGCTGTCCGAAGTCCTCGCCGTCAACCGTGGCCTGCTGTACCGCCGCGGCAATTTCAACGGCACCTTCGACCAGCTGATCCTCGACGGCCTGATGCAGGCGCAGGGCGCGCAGATCGCGTTCTCGCCGGGCTTCCGCTGGGGCACCACGCTGCTGCCGGGCCAGGCCATCACCATGGAGCACCTGATGGACCAGACCGCCATCACGTACCCGTACACCACGGTGACGCAGATGAGCGGCGCGACCATCAAGACCATCCTCGAAGACGTCGCCGACAACCTGTTCAATCCCGACCCGTACTACCAGCAGGGCGGCGACATGGTGCGCGTCGGCGGCCTGCAGTACACCATCGATCCGGCCGCCGGCATGGGCAAGCGCATCACCGACATGCGCCTTGCGGGCAAGCCGCTGGAGGCCGGCAAGACCTACAAGGTAGCCGGCTGGGCACCGGTCGCGGAGGAAGCGCGTGAATCCGGCGCGGCGCCGATCTGGGACGTGATGGCGCAGTGGCTGCGCAGCACCCGCGAAGTCAGCGCGCGCCCGCTGAACCTGCCGCGCGTGCGCGGCATGGACGGCAATGCCGGCATCGCGGCGTGATGTGGCCAACAGCACGCATGGGGGCGCGGAGGATTGAAGCGCGCCGCCCAAGTACGCTACAATCCTCCGCGACGGGCCGATAGCTCAGCTGGGAGAGCGCTGCGTTCGCAATGCAGAGGTCGGGAGTTCGATCCTCCTTCGGTCCACCAGAATTCTTGCCAGTATCCGCAATACGCGCCGAATACCCCGGAGCCGCCAGGCTGCCGGGGTTTTTTGTTGGCGGCGTTCCCGCCGCCCCCTCACAACGCCGCGGCGACCTGCACCGGCAGCGTTTCCAGGCCCAGCAACTCCCTGAACCCTGCCTCGTGGTGCCGCAGCGCGTGCGGCGCATACCAGGCGTTGGCGGCCCGGCCGATGCGCCAGGCGGCGTCCAGGTCCGGCGTCATGGCCTCGATCGAAGGCAGGTAGTGGCCGGGCGTGATGCCATCGTGCACGCCGCCGTGGCGGGACAGCAGCACGGGGCAGAGGGCGTGGGCGCAGTACGCGGCGAAGACCCCGCTCTTGGCTGCATAGTCGACGGGGTAGGCCAGCACGCCGTAGGTCGACACTGACAGCAGCCGCGCCGCTTCGGCGGCTTCGACGCGGCCGTGCACCACCGCGCCGCGCCGGGCGATACGGGCGGCGAGGCCGGCATCGCCCAGGGGTGGGCCGACGTCATGCAGCGTGAAGCCGGCACGGCCGACCCAGTCGAACAGGGCCTCGCCTGCCTCCTGGTAAGTCTGGGCGCGCAGCGCGGAGCCCCCGAGCACCACCACGGCAGCCTGCCGGTCCCGCTGCTGCGCGCCGCTTTCGCCCAGGTTGGAGAACACCGGCAGCACCCGGTGCGGCCGCGCCGGCGCGTGGGCGTTGAGCCAGCGCGCCGAACCCTCGCGGTTGGTCACCCAGAAGTCGGCCAGCGATGCCAGTTCGGCGGCAATGTAGCGCTGCACCGGGGAGAGCCAGAACGCCGAGCGCCATGGCGCGCCGTCGGCATACAGTTCGTGGAAGAAGATGCCGAGGCGGCGCATGTGCGGCCGGGCCTCGCGCAGGCGCCGCAGCAGCCACAGCGGCGTGCCGCGCCGGGCGTAGCCGTAGCCGACGTAATGGAGGATCACGTCGGCGCCGGCCAGCGCGGCCGCCGGCAGGTCGGGCGTTGCCTCGACCAGATGTCCCTGCAGCAGCCCGTTGAGCGTCGCGGCATAGTCCCTGACGCCACCTTCGCCGGGCGCGACCAGGCTGATGGTGGCGCCGATGCCACGGGCGTTCAGGTCGTGAGTGGACGGATTCGGCATGGGACAGGCTCCTTGCGCATATGGCGAGGTTGTCATGTCCCCGGGCAGGATATCTGTGCTCCAGCGCACGCGGCGTCACGGCGTGGCCGGCGTCCGCACAATGGAAAAAGCCCGCACGGCGAACCGTGCGGGCCTCTGACAAGCGATATCAGGGAGAGAAGCTTGCCGGAATCAACCGGCGCGCTTCAGGCTGACATGGCGCTCAGGGTACATTGCTCTGGGTGAAGTTGAACGGCTTGCCGGCCACCTGATAGGAACCGCCGAACTCGAACTCTTCATTGCCCGACTGGCCCACGCCGATATACAGCGGGGTGTTCCCGCCCTGCAGGTCGATCGGCGCATAGCGATAGTTCAGCACCTGCTTGCCGGCATAGTCGGTCACCGAGATCACGCTGGTCAGCAGCGGGCTTTGCTGGGTTTCAGACACCGTGATCGGGTCGACGATACGCGAATCCTGCAGCGTCTTTTCGACCGTCAGCGTTGCCATGTCGACCAGCTGGACCTTCTGCTCGCCGCGCGACACCACCCACATCTTGGTGTTCGAGTTGCCGAAGCTCTCGCGATTCACCTGGTGGATCATGCTGGTCGGGTTCTTGCCCACTTGCAGGCTGGTCACTTCCTTGATCAGTTCCGGATCGAGGTTGGTACCCGACTGCACGCCAGCCACCGAGATCGCGTGGATCACGCCGTCTTCCGTCGCCACCCAGGCCTGGCCGGGGTTTGCCAGCATCGAGACCCGCACCGCGGTCGGCTTTTCGGCCAGGCTCATGGTCTTGACGATGGTCGGAGCGTAGTTGTCCACCGAGAACGTCTGCGGCCATTGCGAGTCTTCCAGGCCGGTATTGTTCAGGGTGTTCTGCAGATCGCTGAAGCTGCCTTCGAAGTAGGTGTTGTTGACCTTGTCGAACAGCGGCTTCAGGTCCAGGAACACCACCTTCTTTTCCGACTTCGAGATCACTGCGGCCACGCCGGCGCGGGAGATCAGGTCGGCATTGACGCCACCCACGGCGTAGCTCTTCTGGTTGGCTTCGCTCAGGCCAGGCGTCGCTTCGTCGCGACCCAGGCTCGCGCCGCGGTCACCCACCGGGTCACGCATCCAGCCCTGGGTGGTGTTGTCCTGCATGGTGCTGAAGTCGGTCACGGCGGAAATCTCCGTCGGGGCCTTCATATCCGGCAGGTCAACGAAGCCCAGCAGCTTCATGAAGACGAAGTTCGACATGTTGCGGAAGCCCGGATAGAGGCCATGCCACGACATATCGCTGGAGTCATACGGACCGCCCACCTGGCTGCCGTCGGCGAGGCTGCCCAGCGCAATCACCGCCACCTGCCCCTTCAGGTTCTTGGTGTCCCAGATGGTCACCAGGGCAAATTCGGAATTCGACGTAATGGCGATTGCCGTGGGCACCTTGCCCTCCGGCAGCTTCACCGAAGCCGAGTGCGAAGCCGTATTCATGCCGACCGAGGCAATCAGGCCGTTCTGGAAAGCCACCAGCGATTGTGCGCAATCGTGCTCGCTGCAGCGGCCCATGGCGATCGGCTGCGTCGGCATCGCGCCACCGTTGGCCGTGACGTGTTCCTTCAGCAGCGGATTGGTGGTGGTATGGCCCCAGAACCACGGGGTCTGCGGCTTTTCGGCAATGGTGCCGGCGCTCAGCGCGAGCGTCAGCAGCGGCGTGACGCCGGAATCCGAAGCGGCGTCCGCGCGGAAAATCACGTCGCCCATGTTGCTGCCGTAGTCGTTGCGGGCGCAGTCGATGTTACCCAGCTGATAGATCACGTTGGTGCTGGTATCCATCGTGGCGCCCGGGTAATCCTGCTGGAAACAGGTATTGCCGTGCGGGTAAAAGGTCTTGTCCTCGGGCTTCCATACCGTACCAACTGCTGCGGCGGCGGAATTACTTGCGCCGTAGCGATAAGCCATGGCTTTTTCGCCGGAATAATCCGAAGCAATGGCGACATATTCGTCGGCATTCAAATTGCCGGAACCGTCGAAAATCTCGTCGGCGACCTGGGTCGATTCAGCAGGAGTGGTCGGGCTACGCGAGGCTTCGGTCGACGAGGTGCTACCGGAGCTGGTTGCATCAGCGCTGTCGCCACCGCCGCCGCATGCCGTAAGCACCACAGCGGCACAGGCAGCAGCCAGGAAGTTCAGGCTCGGGAGAATGTAAGAATTGCGCGCTCTGCGCAGGTCGGATGGGTTATCGCGAGGTAGATTTTTCCCAGTCATTGATTTTTAAGTAAATGGATAAAAGATGAAAGTGAATAAACATCACCACGCCCGTTCTTGAGCCGGTTTGCAGTGTGCGCGACGAATTGCAGTGGCATAAAAAGCGGATCGGGTTAACCCCTTGGAAAACCCGGCAGCGGCGATACTAGGGGTACGCGTCCGACACCGTACAGAGCGGTAACAATGGGTTACGTGTGATTTTCGGGCGGGGCACCTGTGCACTATTGCAGTGCGTAGTTGAGACGTAACGATTACTCGCCCGAGGATCACATGTAAGGATTTGTTCGATTTGTGGACAGTCTTCCGTACGCGGAAATATCATCGCGCGCGATTTTTCGGGCTAAATAAAAGGTAATTGCGCTGGCTCGGGCCAGGCCAGGACGGGCATTTAATGCCGGCGCAGCGCCAGCGCCGCGATGGGTTAATGCCACCTGAATCCCACATGAATGCCAGCGCGGCGCAGCGTTAAGCGCCACGCGCGGCAGGTCAGGCAGGCCGGCGCCTGCGGCTCGCATCGCGCGGCGCCATACGTTATCGTTGAGCCCCTTGGAGCCCCGTGCGCGCGCCGGGCTCAGTCGACCGACCGTGCGCACCAAAGCCGCCTCGACCCATGCAAGCCACCAGGAAATCGTTCGTCGGACGCATCCGCGAACAGCTGGACCAGTTGTCGCCTTCGGAGCGCAGGCTGGCGGAGTTCGCGCTGGATTTCCCCGGCGATCTCGCCGGCTATACCGCCTCGGAACTGGCCGGGCTGGCCAATGTGTCGAATGCCACCGTAACGCGCTTCGTGCGGCGCATGGGCTATGCCTCGTATGACGATGCGCGCAAGCATGTGCGCTCGGAGAAGAGCGCAGGCTCGCCGCTGCTGCTGGCCGGCACCGAAAGCGGGCCCGGCGCGGCCGATACCGGATCGCTCGGCGCGCATCTCCAGCAGGGCCTGGCCAACCTTGGCGCCACTTACCGGCGCCTGTCAGAGGCAACGCTGCGGGAAATCGCCGAGGCCATCCTCAACGCACGCAAGGTGTGGATCGTCGGCTTTCGCTCGAGCCAGCCGCTGGCCATGTACCTGCGCTGGCAACTGTTGCAGATCGTGCCGAGCGCACAGGCGGTGCCCGGCGCCGGCGAGACCATGGGCGAACATCTCGCCGGCATGACCGAAGACGACGTGGTGATCGTGCTGGCCTTGCGCCGGCGCGTGCGCGAACTGCCGTCGGTGGTGGCGCAGGCGGCGAAGGCTTGTCCGAGGCTGCTCTACATCACAGAGCAGGGTGCCACGACCAAGGTGCCCGCCCGGTGGGTGCTGCGCTGCGATGTGCAGGCTCCTGGCGTGCTGGACAACCATGCCGCCGTGATCGGCCTGTGCCACCTGATCGTCACGCAGGTGATGGAACTGGCCGGTACGCCGGGCAGGCGGCATCTGGGGCTGGTCGAGGCTTTCCACGACGCGCTCGACGAACTCTGAGCGTCAGCACCTGCCGCCGGCGGCGGGATGCCACTCCGTTTCCTACGTTTCGCCGCATTGCCGGCCGCCTTAAACCACACGCTGCCGATACGCATCCGGCACGCGTCGGTATAAACCCGCATGAAAAATTCTTTTCAAATATTTATCATATGAAAAAAGAAAAACATTACGTCGGGAGCGGCTGAATCCCGGCCTGAAAAAAAAGCGCCGGCGTGCGCATGGAGGCAGGGCATGGGTGCGGAAGTCATCGTTTCCTCGACGCAGCCGCGGCTGCAGCAACTTGAGCGGGCGCTGGACGGTATCGGCGTCACCCCGTCGCACAAGAAAATCCTGGCGCTGATTTTGTTCGGCGTGCTGTTCGACGTGTTCGAGCAGAATGCCGTGGGCCTGGTGGGGCCGCTGCTGCGGGAACACTGGGGCGTGTCGGCGGCGGAAATCGGCTTTCTCAACACCCTGACCTTCGGCGCGGCGGCGCTGGGCCGGCTGGGTTCCGGCTATATCGCCGACCGGTATGGGCGCCGCGCGATGCTGAGCATCAACCTGATGCTGTTCACGCTGGGTGCGCTGATCTGCGCGCTGGCGCCGAATTACGCGGTGCTGGCCGCGGGGCGATTCATTGTCGGCTTCGGGCTGGGCGGCGAGATCTCGATCGCGGTGACCATGCTGGCCGAGTTCTGCTCGTCGCGTTTCCGCGGCGTCGCGGTCGGGGCCATCAATGTGGCGGGCGGCGGGTTGGGCAATATGCTGGCGCCGGCCTTCGGGCTGGCGGTGTTTGCCCTGTTCCCCGGCCCGGATAGCTGGCGCTGGCTGTTCGGCTGCCTGGTGCTGCCGGCATTTTTCGTGCTGCTGTACCGGCGCTTTATCCCGGAGACGCCGCGCTTTTTGCTGTCGAAGGGGCGCGTCGACGAGGCCAACCACGTGCTCAATATCCTCGCCTCGGGCAAGCTGTCGCGGCGCACGGCGCAGTCGACGGAATACCTGAGTGCCGCGCGCGAGGGCGATATCCAGCCGGAAAAGGTCCGTCTGAGCGAAGTCTTCACCGGCCGCCTGGCACGCCGCACGATCTCGGTGGGGATTGCGGTATGCATGACCTACGGCGCGCAGATCTCGGTGCTGACGCTGATGCCGACGATCCTGATGGCGCAGGGCTATACGCTGACCAAGAGCTTTGCCTTCACCATCGTGATGCAGTCCGGCAGCCTGCTGGGTGCGGTGGCGGCCTCGTATTTCGGCTACCGCTTCCCGCGCAAGCGTGTGCTCACATTGGGCGCGCTGCTGGCGTGCGTGATCGGCCTGTGCTTCGGCTTCCTGTCCAGCTCCGCGGCGCTGGTCCTGGTGTTCGGCGCGGCCTTCCAGTTCTGCGTGCTGCTGCTGAACACCTCGATCTGGATCTACGCGCCCGAGCTGTATCCGACCCGCGTGCGCGCCTTCGGCACCGCCTTCATCCTGGCGCTCGGCACCATGGCCGGCGCGGCGATGCCGCTGATCGCCGGACGCGTGTTCGACCAGTACGGCATCGGCGGCATGTTCGGGATGATGGCCGGCATGTACGCGGTGTTCGCGCTGGTGCTGCAGTTCGCCCCCGAGACCTTTGGCCGGGCGCTGGACGGCGCCGACGACGAGCCCGGCGACGCACCGCGGCATCCGGCCGGCCAGCCCGCCGCCGGCCAGCATTCCTGAATCCCGAGACGTGAATGAGCCATATCCTGCTGATCAACCCGAATACTTCCAGCGCCACCACGCAGATGATGGTCGGCATCGCCCGCGCCTGGCTGGCGCAGCGCCTGGCCGCGCCGCCGGCCGTGGTCGGCGCGACGGCGACGCGCGGCGCGCCAATGATCGTCGACGATGGCGATCTGGCGGTGGCCGCCGACGCGGTCAATGATGCGGACATGGTGCGCCTGGCCCGCCTTGCCGGGGGCGTGATCGTGGGCGCCTTCGGGGATCCGGGCCTGGAAGCCCTGCGCGCGCAGCTGACAGTGCCGGTGGTGGGCATCGGCGAGGCGGCGATGCGCGCCGCCGCGGCGGGCAAGCGGCGCTTCGGCATCGCCACCACCACGCCGCGGCTGGCGGCGTCGATCGCGTCGGGCGTGCGCCGGCACGGGCTGGAGGCCTGGTTTACCGGTGCGCGCTTCACTGATGGCGACCCCCGCGCGCTGGGCAGCGCGCCGCAGCAACAGGAGGAACGGCTCGCCGGTGCGGTGCAGGCATGCATCGACGATGGCGCGCAGGCCGTGATCATCGGCGGCGGGCCGCTTGGCGAGGCCGCGCGGGCGCTGGAACAGCGCTTCGCGGTACCCGTGATCGGGCCCATCCCGGCCGCATGCGAAGCGCTGGCCCGCGCCCTGGGGCTGGCGCTGCGCCAGGGGCCGGCGGACTCGCCGGCTGCAGCCGCGGCAGGCGCTTGAGCGACCTGAGGCGCAGGCTAGGCCACCCGCGCAGGCCGCCTGGCCTTCATCGCCGACGGGCGTACCTGTTGCAGCGCGCGCAGTGACTGCAGGGCATCCTCGACCGCTTCGATGCCGTCGCGCAGGCGGCCGGTGGCATAGCCCAGGCGGCTTTGCGCATCGGCATCGGGCGTGGAAAGGTTTTCGAGTGCATCGACTTCCGCCTGCATCTGTCCGACCAGGCGGCGTAGCTGGGATGTGCTGTGCGAGGCTAGCGAACGGATCGCCATCGTGAGAGCCCTCCTTGCAAAGACCGGGTGCGCCCGCTGGCGCTGGTCCGCACGCTTCGTGCGGTGCCCGTCCTGTCTACGGTAAAGGCGGCGCAATAAGTTAGCCAGCGCTGTTACGAATTCGGCACGATGGCGCGGCCCGCAGGTTCGGCTATAGTCACCCGATGGATTCGCACTCGCCCCGCCTGCGCGCAAGACCGGGCAGCCTGCCAGACGACGACGCCCCGCCCGCGGCGCAAGCCGAGGCACGCCATCGCGCCGGCCGCAACAGCACGCTGGTCAGCGTGGCGGTCAATATCGGCCTGACCGCGGTGCAGGCGGTCGCCGGCGTGATCTCCGGCTCGCAGGCGCTGATCGCCGACGCCGCGCATTCGCTGTCCGACCTGCTTTCAGACTTTGTCGTGCTGGCCGCCGGCTGGCAAAGCCGCAAGGACCCGGATGCCGATCACCAGTACGGCCACCTGCGCTTCGAGACCGCTGCCTCCCTCGCCCTGGGCGTGCTGCTGCTGACCGTGGGGGCCGGCATGCTGTGGGCGGCGCTGGGCAAGCTGCAGTCCGCGGGCGGGGCGCAGCCGGTGCAGCCGGTGGCACTGTGGGTGGCGCTGGCCACGCTGGCGTCCAAGGAACTGCTGTTCCGCTACATGCTGGCCGTGGCGCGGCGGGTACGGTCGAGCATGCTGGTGGCCAACGCCTGGCATGCGCGCTCCGATGCGGCGTCTTCGCTGGTGGTGGCGCTCGGCATCGGCGGCAACCTGCTGGGCTACCACGTCCTCGACCCGATCGCGGCGCTCGTGGTCGGGCTGATGGTGGCGCGCATGGGGCTGCGCTTCGGCTGGGACGCGCTCAACGACCTGATGGACCGCGCCGCCGACGAGGAGACCGTCACCGCAATCCGCGCGACCATGCTGGCCACGCCCGGCGTGCTGGGCCTGCACGAACTGCGCACGCGCAAGATGGGCGACCAGGTCCTGGTCGACGTTCACCTCGAGATCGACGCCACCCTGACCGTGGCGCAGGGCCATGCCATCGCCGTGGAAGCGCGGCGCCGCACGCTGGAACACCACCATGTGCTGAACGTGATGACGCACGTCGACCCGGTATACGTGGGCGCAGCCACTGCCGAGGGTTGAGCCGGGCTGTGGACAGCTTTGCCCAGGCTGGGGATAACCGGCCGGACAAGCTGTGTCGCGGTTGGGGATGCGCTGTGAAACGTATACGAACAACTCGCGTGGGCGCGCGGCAGATGTATACGTTGCCGGCGTCTTGTCCCGGGAAATCAGGGTTATCCCGGGGCCGTTATCTTTGCTGCAAGTCACTGAGCCGGAAGGGAAAAGGTGACTTATCCACGGCCCGCAGCCAGGTTTACCTACTACTACTATGTTTACATACGTAAACAATATAAAGATGACAGCCAGGACCATTGCGCGTGGCGGTAGCACCTTGCCGCCACGTATACGCGGCGGCCCGTATACCGGCTAGCGCGGCACCTTGAATACCTTGCGCGCCGCCAGCACCTGCACGCGCGTGGCGCAGCCTTCCTGGTGGTCGTTGACCAGGCCCATGGCCTGCATCAGCGCATACATCGTGGTGGGGCCGACGAAACGCCAGCCGCGCTTCTTCAGGTCCTTGGACAGTGCGGTGGACTCCGGCGAAATGGCCATGGTGCGCAGTACCTCTGGCGTCAGCACCTTCGGCCGGTTGGCGGGATCGGGCTCGAAGCGCCAGAAGTAGGCCGCCAGCGAGGACTCCGATTCCAGCAGTTCGCGGGCCCGTTGGGCATTGTTGATCGCGGCCTCGATCTTGCCGCGATGGCGCACGATGCCGGCATCGCCCAGCAGGCGCGCGATATCGCGCTCGGTGAAGCGCGCGACTTTCTCGATGTCGAAATTGGCAAACGCCTTGCGGAAGGCTTCGCGCTTGCGCAGGATGGTCAGCCAGCTGAGGCCGGACTGGAACCCCTCCAGGCACAGTTTCTCGAACAGCCGGCGGTCGTCGGCTACCGGAAAGCCCCACTCGTTGTCGTGGTAGTGGCAATAGTCCTCCAGCGTGCCGCACCAGCCGCAGCGCACCGGCGCGGCCAGCGCTTCCTTGTTGCTCGTCATGCGTACCTTTCCAGTATTGAATGAATGGGGCGCCGGTCTGGCTCTCGCCGGCCGGCGCATTTGCTGCGATCATGCCCGCACCTGAGAGATTGCGGAAGGCTGAAAATGGACATGCGATTGACCACCCTGGACGAGGACGGATGGGAGCTCGACGACGCCGAGCCCATCGCCGCCGCCCACCCCGACACCTTCTGGATGCCGCCGCGCGCGGAACGCGACGCGCTTGCCGCGGGCCAGCAGGTCAAGCTGATCTTCCGCATCCTCGTCGCGGACGAGGATGGCAACGAGGAAGTCCACGTCGAGCGGATGTGGGTCAATGTGACCGGACGCGAAGGCGTGCTCTATACCGGCGAACTCGACAACCAGCCGTACTGCACCGACGAGATGAATCCCGGCATGCCGCTTTGTTTCGAGGCCCGGCACGTGATCAATATCTATCGGGAAGGCGACGAGGACGCTTGAGCCGCACGCGAGCGGCCAGCCGCCGGCCACAAAAAAAGCCAGCCTCGCGGCTGGCTTTTTCGATGCAGACACGCGGCGCGCTCAGGCCAGGCGCTTGCCGGTCCGGTCGTGCATGAACACCAGCGCGACAAAGCTCACCACGGCGGCGGCGATCACGTAGTAGGCCGGGGCCAGCTTGTTCTGGGTCGATTCGATCAGCCACGTCACGATCAGCGGGGCAAAGCCGCCGAAGATGGTGACGGCGAAGTTATAGGCCAGCGACAGGCCGGTGGAGCGCACCTCGGTCGGGAACTGCTCGGCCAGCACCGCCGGCGCCGGGCCGGTAAAGGCCGCCAGCAGGATGCCCAGCACGATCTGCACCTGCAGCAGCGTCTGCGTGGTCGGCGCCACATTGAGCCAGTGGAACAGCGGATAGGCGAGCACGCCGATCAGCAGCGCCACCACGCCCAGCATGCGCTTGCGGCCGACGCGGTCCGACAGCATGCCCATCAGCGGGCACAGCACCAGGATGATGGCGCCGCACAGCGCGGTCGACTGGAACGTGGCGCCCAGCGGCAGGCCCAGCTGCTGCTTGGCGTACGACGGCATGTAGAACACCAGCACGTAGGTGCAGACTGTCCACAGGATGGTCACGCCCAGGCCCGCCAGCACTTCGCGCGGGTGGTCGCGCAGCACCTGCGACAGCGGCGAAAACTTTACCTGCGCGGCCTTGCGGGCGGCCTGGCGCGCCTCGAACTCGGGCGGCTCGTGCAGGTGCGAGCGGATATACATGCCCACCGGGCCGATCAGCAAGCCGAACAGGAACGGGATGCGCCAGCCCCAGGCGTCGATCTGCTCGGGCGACAGGCCATTGGTGACCAGCGCGCCCATGGCCGCGCCCAGCATGAACGAGATGCCCTGGCTGGCCTGCTGCCAGCTGGCATAGGCGCCGCGCTCGGCGTCGGGCGCGTGCTCGATCAGGAAGGCGGTGGCGCCGCCGACTTCGCCGCCGGCGGAAAAGCCCTGGATCAGGCGCGCGATCACGATCAGCGCCGGGGCCCACAGGCCGATCTGGTCGTAGGTCGGGGCCAGGCCGATGATGGCCGTGCCCAGCGCCATCAGCAGGATGGTCAGCGTCAGCGCCGCCTTGCGGCCGACGCGGTCGGCATAGACGCCCAGCACGATGGCGCCGACCGGGCGCATGAAGAAGCCCACGCCGAAGGTGGCGACGGTGAGCAGGAACGAGGTCAGGTCATTGCCGGTGGGAAAGAACAGCTTGGCGATGATGACGGCAAAGAAGCTGTAGACGGTGAAGTCGAACCACTCCAGGCCATTGCCGATGGTGGCGGCGATGATCGCCTTGCGTCGGGTGGCGTTGGTCAGTTCTGGAACGGGGGCGGTAGTCGCGGTCATGAAGCGTTGGTCATGCAGGGAAATCGCCATATTAAGCGATTCCTTAATCCCGGGCCCGCCGCGCCCTCGTGCGCGACTTCAGCCGGGCAGTGCAGGTTCAGTCGCCCGGTGGTCGGGCTTTGGCGAACTCTCGGCGACGGTGGCGGCATCCGCCGAGCGGACGGGGGCGGGGCGGCGTCGCGTGAGCCACAGCAGCAGGGCGCTGGCGACCCAGCCCGCCACGAATACCGTGTCCCCGGCCAGGTTCAGCCAGGCGGCCGCGGCCGGCATGCCGGTCACGGACAGCAGCAGGCCGGCCGGCAGCCGCGCCAGAATCCATAGCGCGACGGCGGGCATGCTGCCGTAGACGCCCGGCTGCCACCATTGGCTGGGAATGCGGTTGTGCCGTCCGGCGCGGCGCGGGTTGCGCGAGGCCACCTGAGTCTCCTGCCATGCGCGCGGGAAAAGCGCCGTGGCGTCTGCGTTGCGGAGGTTCCTGCGAAGCGCCTGTAGCGGGCTTCCGGCTGCAGCATAAGCCTCTCGCATCGGCCACGGTGCCGGTGCGGAGCGGGTTGTGTGGGCCGGGCCACGGAGCGTCCCGCGGGTTCAATTTTTTTGCATGAGGTGTCCGCAAACGGCGTCCGCGAGCGCCCCCGTTCTTTGCCAAACTGGAAGCCAGTACACAAACCGTTTGAAGGCGGTATTGCCATGCTTCCCTCGCTATATATCTCCCACGGCTCGCCGATGCTGGCCATCGATCCCGGCCCCACCGGTGCCGCGTTCGAGGCCCTGGGCGCCCGGCTGCGCGCGCAGCGCCCGCGCGCGGTGCTGGTGATTTCGGCGCACTGGATCTACAGCACGCTCGCCGTCACCAGCCGCGAACGCCAGGAGGCCTGGCACGATTTCGGCGGCTTCCCGCGCGAGCTGTACGCATTGCGCTACGACGCGCCGGGTTCGCCGGAACTGGCGGCGCGGGTGAAGGCGCTGGTCAAGTCGGCGGCGATTCCCGGCGCGGGCTTTGTCGGCCACGACGACGAGCGCCCGCTCGACCATGGCGCCTGGATGCCGATGCGCCACTTCTTTCCCGATGCCGACATGCCGGTGGTGCAGCTGGCGCTGAATCCCTACCTGCCGCCCGCGACGCAGATCGCGATCGGGCGCGCACTGGCACCGCTGCGCGACGAGGGCGTGCTGGTGCTGGCCTCCGGCAGCTTCACGCACAACCTGCAGGAGGTGTTTGGCGGCGGCCGGCGCGAGCAGCACGGCCCGCAGGCCGAGCCGTACGTCGAAGCGTTCCGCAAGTGGATGGGCGAGGCGCTGGACCAGGCCCTGGCCACCGGCGACACCCGCCTGATTGCCGACTACCGTGCCCAGGCGCCCTATGCGCGCCGGGCGCACCCGACCGACGAGCACCTGCTGCCGTTCTATGTGGCGCTGGGTGCGGCGCTCGGCCCTGAGGGCGCTGACCCGGTGCTGACGGGGCCGGCCACGGTGTCGCGGGTGGCCGACGAGGTCACCTATGGCGTGCTGGCGATGGACAGCTTCGTGTTCGAAGGCATGGGCGCCGGGGCGCCGCTGCGCGCCGCGGCCTGAACGCTTACCGGCGCGACGGCGCGCGCGGCGGCAGGTAGCGCCGCGCCGAGCGCGCCCCCGCCAGCGCGATCCAGCCCATGGTCAGGGCCACCAGCGCCAGCCCCGCGCGCAGGCTGGCCAGGTGCGCCACCCCGCCGATCAGCACCGGACCCAGCAGCAGCCCCACGTAGGCGAAGCGCGCCACGCGCGCAATCGCTTCCGCCGGCGCCACGCCCGGCAGCCGCGACGCGGCGACAAAGAAGATCGGCACCATATTGGCCGCGCCCAGCCCCATCAGCGCGAAGCCTGCCAGCGCGGACAGCGGCAACGGCACCGCCAGGGCCAGCGCAATGCCGGCAAAGCCCAGCCAGGCGCTGCCGGTCAGCGTGGCGCTGTCGCCCAGGCGCGCGCGCAGGCGGTCGCCGCCGAAGCGCCCGCACGCCATGCCGCCCGAAAATGCGGCATAGCCGAGGCTGATCCAGCCGTCGGGCGCGCGTGCCACGTCGCGCATGTAGACGCTGGTCCAGTCGTACATCGCGCCTTCGCCGATCAGCCCGAGAAAGGCCAGCAGCCCCAGCAGCCATAGCGCCCGCACCGCATGGTCGCGATGGTGGGGCGCGGAAGGCGGCACCGGATGGTCGGCCAGCAGCCCCGGCAGCGTGGCCACTGCCACCGCCGCGGTCACGCCGGCCATCATCGCCGCATGCGCCAGCGGCGCCACGTCCAGCGCCAGCATCAGGCCGCCAAAACCCGCCCCCGCCATGCCGCCCAGGCTGAACATGCCGTGCAGCGACGACATCACCGGCCGCGTGCGGCTGGCCTCGACCGTGGCGGCCTGCGCGTTCATGGCGACATCGAAGGCCGCATTGGTCATGCCGAAGGCCAGCAGCGCGGGCAGCAGCAGCCAGAACGATGGCATCGCCACGATCGCCACCGTGGCCAGCGCGAACAGCAGCCCGCCGGCCATCGAGGCGCGCGCACTGCCGGCGCGCGCCACCCAGCGCCCGACCGGGCCCATCGCCACGATGGCGCCGCCGGCCACCGCCAGCATCGCCAGCGACAGCATCGCGTCGGACAGGCCGAAGCGCGCCTTGATGGTGGGGATATGCACGCCCCAGGTGGCGAAGGTGGCGCCGTTGACGAAGAACAGCGCCATGGTGCCGCGCGTGGCGCGCGCAACCTGGCCGGCAGGCAGCGCGGTTGCGGACGCCGGGGAGCTGGTCATGGGCGGCCCGCCTCCACGCGCAGCAGCCCGCGCCGGTGCAGCGCGTAGCCGAAGGCCAGCAGCGCGGCCAGCGCCAGCGCCAGCATCACCCACAGCATCAGCCAGTAGCCCCCGGCCGCGCGCCACAGCAGCGCCCCCAGCCACGGCGCCGCCGCCTGCATCAGCAGCACCGGCGTCATCATCAGGCCGTTGAGGGTGGCATAGTGGTGGCGCGAAATCAGCTCGGGCATTGCCATCGCGCGCAGCATGGTGTTGACGCCGTTGGCGCAGCCGTACAGCACGGCCCCCACCATCAGCCATGCGCCATGCCCGAGCGCAAAGCACAGCAGGCCGACGCTCATCAGCGCATAGACCGGCAGCGACAGCCGCACCGGGTGGCGCATGCCCGCGCGCATCATCAGCATGCGGCCCGCCACCTGGGCCGGCCCGATCAGCGCCGCGACCGCCAGTTGCTGCGCCACCGGCATGCCCTTCTCCGTCAGCATCGGGATCAGGTGCGCGCCCAGCAGCGACGCCACCACCGCGGTCGCGGTAAAGGCCAGCACCACCGCCCAGAACACCGGCTGGCGCAGCGTGGCGCGGGCAATGTCGCGGCCGCCGGCGGCGGCCGTGCCGGCGCCTGCGCCGGAGTAAGAGGGATGCAGGGCGTAGCGCATGCGCGCATGCAGCGGCGCGCAGACCAGCAGGTTGAGCAAAGCAAAGCCGACCAGGGTCGGGCGCCAGCCGACATGCAGCACCAGCCATTGCGCCAGCGGCACGAAAATCGTGCTGGCAAAGCCGGCCATCAGCGTGACCGCGACGATCGGCTTCTGGTACTGGTCGCCATAGGCCTGGCGCAGCACCACGAAGGCGGGCTCGTACAGCGTGGTCGCCATGGCCAGGCCGAGCGGCACCCACATCAGCAGGAATACGGACTGCGACGGTGTCCACGCCCACAGCAGCAGGCCCAGCCCGGCCAGCACCGAGCCCGCGCCCATCACCTTGCGCGCCGGCGCGCGGTCCAGCAGCCGCCCGACCGCGAACGAGCACAGCGCCCACACCAGCAGTCCCAGCGAATAGCCGCCCGCCAGGAAAGGCTTGGACCAGCCCAGGCTGCGGATCATCGGGTCGATGAAGACGGTGAAGGCGAAGAACAGCGTGCCCCAGGAGATGGTCTCGGTCAGGCCGAGGATCCACACCAGCCGGCGCGGCGGCGTGGCGGGCTGCGCGGGTCCGGCGCGGGCCGGGCTGGCGTCAGGATCGGTGTCGGCAGCGTCCGTGCCGGTGCTGGCTTCGAGTGTGGTCATGGCGGGCCCGGCGGGGGATGGCCGCCACAGAAGCGGCGCGCCTGGGGCCAGTCGCAAATTGTAGCGATGCTGCGCGCCGGCTGCTCGCGGCGCGCCGGCCGCCGCGCGCGTTACTGTGCGGTCACCGGCGTGGGCGGCCCTTTCAGCTCGACCACGTTGCCGTCGGGGTCCTGCACATAGAGCGAGGGCCCCTTGCCTTCGGCGCCGAAGCGCTGCGCCACTTCGCCAGCGTCGACGCCATGCCCCGCCAGGTGCGCGCGCAGCGCCGCGGCGTCGAACGGATCGATGCGCAGGCAGAAATGATCGAGGTTGCGGCCTTCGGCGCCTGGCCCCGCGCCCCCGGCACGGCCCAGCGGGCCGTCGAGCGCGACCAGATCGATCAGGCTGCCACCGGCGCGCAACTGGGTCAGGCCCAGGTCGGTCTGCTCGCGCTCGACGCTGCAGCCGAGCACGTCGACATAGAAGCGCCGCAGCGCGTCCACATCGGCGCTGCGCAACACCAGGTGGTCGAGGCCGAGGATGCGGAACGTCGCGTCAGTGGTGTAGTCCGTCATAGTCGATGATCTTGAGGTTATCCAGGTCGACATTGTCCAGGCAGCGCACATTGACCGCGGCCATCGGCTTGCCGTCCTTGTCCTGGCCATCCGCATACGGGCCGCAGCCGCACACCGGGCAGAAGCGGTGCGCGATCTTCATGGTGTTGAAGCGGTAGGTGGAGGCGTTGCCCTCGGGCGTGTCCAGCTTGAAGGACGCGCGCGGGACGAACCACAGCAAGTGGCCGCGCCGGCGGCAGATCGAGCAGTTGCAGCGGATCACGCTGGGAATGCTGTCGGCCTCGACCGCGAAGGCGATGTTGCCGCAATGGCAGCTTCCGTTGAAGGTCATGTCTGACTCCTTGCGACTGGGTTCGTTCGCACCGGCATCACAGCAACGCTGCTGCGCCGCAATATGCCGGCACATTGTTTGGTTTTTGACAGTGTAGTCCGGTCACGGGTGCCACAATGCCTGCAAGCTGTTTCAAGACGATGGCGGCACGCCCACGCATCGCCCACAAAAATCGCCCACAGAAATCGCCCACAAAAGGAGACCCGCATGAGCGACACCCACATGCCTGCACGCGCCACCTTCAGCCATATGGAACACGGCACCCGCGACGACTGGGCCGCCATCTCCGCCGAGTTCATGCCGTTCGCACGCGCGCTCCCCGACCGCGTTCTGGCGCACCTGCGCCTGCTCGACGGCGACTGCGGCGGCTTCCCGGTGGACCGGCTCACGCATTCGCTGCAGACCGCGACGCTCGCCCACCGCGACGGCCAGGACGAGGAATACGTGGTCTGCGCGCTGCTGCACGATATCGGCGATACGCTGGGCAGCTTCAACCATCCCGACATCGCCGCCGCCATCCTCAAGCCCTTCGTCAGCGCCGAGAACCTGTGGATGGTGGAGAAGCATGGCGTGTTCCAGGGCTACTATTTCTTCCATCACCTCGGGCTCGATCGCAACCTGCGCGAGCAGTACCGCAGCCAGCCGGAGTTGTTCGAGCGCACCGCGGAGTTCTGCCGCAAGTACGACGCCGCCGCCTTCATGACCGACTACGACACGCTGCCGCTGTCGTTCTTCGAGCCGATGGTGCGCCGGGTACTGTCGCAGCCGAAGAACTCCATGTATGTGAAGCCGGGGGAGACGACGCTGGCACAGGCGTAAGGCGACGACGCACGCTCGCCCATGGCGTTCCCCTCTCCCCGGGCCCCTCTCCCGCAAGCGGGAGAGGGGAGAAAACGCGGGGGGCCTGCAAACTTCTCGCCGTCAGGCCGCCCGCTGCGCCGTCTCCGGATGCCGGAACTGCTCCAGCAGTTTCGCCCAGCGCGCGCGCACCGCCTTCAGGTTGTTTTCCTTCACGTGGCCGAAGCCGCGGATGTCGTCGGGCAGGGCGGCCAGCGCCACCGCGGTGTCGTGGTTGGCGGCATTGAGGCCCGCGACCAGTTCATCCAGCAAGGCCCGGTACTCGCCGATCAGCGCGCGCTCGGTGCGGCGCTCTTCGGTCTTGCCGAAGATGTCGAAGATGCCGCCGCGCAGTCCCTTCAGCTTCGCCAGCACGCGGAACAGCTTCATCGTCGACGGGCCGAACCTGCGCTTGACCAGCTGGCCCTTGTCGTCGCGCTTCGCGTTCAGCGGCGGGGCCAGCCAGAAGTTGAGCTGGTAGTCGCGCCCGGGCTCGCCCTCGAACTGCGCGCGCAGCTTGTCCAGGAAGACCGGGTCCGTATAGAGGCGCGCCACTTCGTACTCGTCCTTGTACGCCATCAGCTTGGCCAGGTTGCGCGCCGCCGCCTCGGTCAGCGGCAGGGCCTTGCCGCTGCCCAGCAGCGCGCCCTCGGCAGCGCGCACGCGCTCGATCGCTTCGCGGTAGCGGCTGGCATAAGCCGCATCCTGGTACGCCGTCAGATGTTCCACGCGGCGCGCGATCAGCTTGTCGAGCAGGGCGCCGGTCGACGCCGGCAGCTTGACCACGGCCGCGCCTTCGGCGGCGCTCTTGAGCTTGCCGCTCAGCGACAGCACGTGCTCCGGGTCGTGCGCCATATGGCGGCCCCAGTCGAAGGCGGCCTTGTTCTTTTCCACCGCCACCCCGTTCAGCTCGATGGCTCGCTCCAGCGCCTGCAGCGTCAGCGGGATCCAGCCTTTCTGCCAGGCGTATCCGAGCACCAGCGGGTTGGTGTAGATCGCGTCGCCCAGCAGCGCCACGGCCAGGCCCGAGGCATTGATGAAGTCGCACTTGTCGCCCACCGCATTGCGCACGTCCTGCTCGGCCGACAGGCCCGGGAACTGCCACTTCGGGTTCTTGATGAAGTCCGCGGTCGGGGTTTGCGCGGTGTTGACCACGGCACGGGTACGGCCGGCCTGGGTCTTGGAGATGACCTCGTCGGTGGCCGAGACGATGGCGTCGCAGCCGATCACCAGGTCGGCCTCGCCCATGGCGATGCGGGTGGCATGCAGGTCGTCGGGGCGCGCGGCCAGCTGCACGTGCGACAGCACCGCGCCGCCCTTCTGCGCCAGCCCGGCCATGTCGAGCACGGTGACGCCCTTGTTTTCGAGGTGCGCGGCCATGCCGAGCAGGCCGCCGATGGTCACCACGCCGGTGCCGCCGACGCCGGTCACGAGGATGCCGTAGGCGCGGCGGATCGCGGGCAGTTGCGGCTCAGGCAGTGGCGGCAGGCTGTCCATCGACACGCCATGCTGCTCGGGCTTGCGCACCTGCGCGCCCTCGGCCGTGACAAAGCTGGGGCAGAACCCATTCAGGCACGAGAAATCCTTGTTGCACGACGACTGGTTGATCTGCCGCTTGGTGCCGAACTCGGTTTCCAGCGGTTCCACCGACAGGCAGTTGGACTTGACCGAGCAGTCGCCGCAGCCCTCGCACACCGCATCGTTGATAAAGGCGCGCCGCGGCGGGTCTTCCATGGTGCCGCGCTTGCGGCGGCGGCGCTTCTCGGTGGCGCAGGTCTGGTCGTAGATCAGGATGGTGCAGCCTGGCACCTCGCGCAACTCGCGCTGCACGCGGTCGAGCTGGTCGCGGTGATGGATGTCGATGCCTGGCGGCAGCTTGATCGCCGCGTTGTATTTCTCGGGCTGGTCGCTGACGATGACGATCTGCTTCGCGCCCTCGCTGTGCACCTGCCAGGCGATGTCCTGCACCGACAGCTGGCCGTCGACCGGCTGGCCGCCGGTCATCGCCACCGCGTCGTTGTACAGGATCTTGTAGGTGATGTTGACGCCCGCGGCGATCGACGCGCGGATCGCCAGCAGCCCGGAGTGGAAGTAGGTGCCGTCACCCAGGTTGGCGAACACATGCTTGTCGCCGGCAAACGGCGCCTGGCCGATCCACGCCACCCCTTCGCCGCCCATCTGGCTGAAGGTGCTGGTGCTGCGGTCCATCCACACCGTCATGTAGTGGCAGCCGATGCCGGCCAGCGCGCGCGAGCCCTCGGGCACGTTGGTGGAGGTGTTGTGCGGGCAGCCCGAGCAGAACCACGGCTTGCGCTCGGCCTTCTGCTGGCCCTTCCCCGGGCCCACCACGCGCGGCGTGGCCAGCGCCTTTTCCTTGGCCTCGATGATGGCCAGGCGCGCGGTGATGCGCGCGCGCACGTCCACCGGCAGGTCGAACTTGTCCAGGCGCGTGGCGATGGCCTTGGCGATGATCGCGGGCGACAGCTCATAGTGCGCCGGCAGCAGCCAGTGGCCCTGCGGAATCGACCATTCGCCGCCGGCGTTGTCCTTCTCGTCGAACTTGCCGTAGACCTTGGGACGGACATCGTCGCGCCAGTTGTACAGCTCTTCCTTGAGCGCGTACTCCATGATCTGGCGCTTTTCTTCAACCACCAGGATTTCCTGCAGGCCCTCGGCAAAGGCGCGCGCGCCATGCGCTTCGAGCGGCCACACGCAGCCCACCTTGTACAGCCGGATGCCGATCTGCGCGCAGGTGGCGTCGTCCAGGCCCAGGTCGGCCAGCGCCTGGCGCGTATCCAGATAGGCCTTGCCGCCGGTCATGATGCCGAAGCGCGCATGCGGCGAATCGATCTCGATCCGGTCCAGCTTGTTGGCGCGCACATAGGCCAGGCCGGCGTACCACTTGTAGTCGAGCAGCCGCGCTTCCTGCTCCAGCGGCGGATCGGGCCAGCGGATATTCAGGCCGCCCGGCGGCATGATGAAGTCGCCCGGCAGCGCGATCTGCACGCGATGCGGATCCAGCTCGACCGAGGCCGACGATTCCACCACGTCGGTCACGCACTTCATCGCCACCCATAGCCCCGAGTAGCGGCTCATGGCCCAGCCGTGCAGGCCGTAGTCCAGGTACTCCTGTACGTTGGACGGGTACAGCACCGGCAGCCCGCAGGCCTTGAAGATGTGCTCGGACTGGTGCGCCAGCGTCGACGACTTGGCGGAGTGGTCGTCGCCGGCCAGCACCAGCACGCCGCCGTGCTTCGAGGAACCCGCGGAATTGGCATGCTTGAACACGTCGCCGGTGCGGTCCACGCCAGGCCCCTTGCCGTACCACATGCCGAAGACCCCGTCGAACTTCGCATCGGGGTACATGTTGACCTGCTGCGAGCCCCATACCGAAGTGGCGGCGAGGTCTTCGTTCAGGCCGGCCTGGAACACGATGTTGTGCGCGGCCAGGTGCTTCTTGGCCTTCCACAGCGACTGGTCCAGTGCGCCCAGCGGCGAGCCGCGGTAGCCGGAGATAAAGCCGGCGGTGTTCAGCCCGGCGGCGTGGTCGCGCTCCTGCTGCAGCATCGGCAGGCGCACCAGCGCCTGCGTGCCGCTGATATAGATGCGGCCGCGTTCGAGCGTGTATTTGTCTTCGAGGGAAACGTTGGCGAGCGCCTGGCGGATGGCGTCGCTGACCGGCGAGGTCAGGGGGGCATTCATGCGTGCTCCTCTATGGGCGTGCTGTCGGGATCACCGAAACCTGCAGTTGTGGGCAACCGCCTCGTTGCCTCTTGTGAAGGCGCCGGGTGGCTGTGTCTCTGCGCGGCATGGTAGCACCGCCACAAAACCGGCGGTACCTTGCAATGCAGCACAAAGCGTGCCGGCCGGGCCCGTGATTTCCCGTATCGACAGGGCCTGGCGTGTACACTGCGTTGCATCGAGAGCGCCCGCGCCAAGGCCGGGCGGTCTCTTGTGCGTCATATCTGCGTTGCCAGCCTGGTGCAACCCGATCCCTTGTCCGCCCGCGCTGGTGCGCGGCTTGCCAGCGAATATCCGAACATGACCATTTCCCCCCGCCAGGGCACCGCGACCCTGGCCGTGCTGATCGACGCCGACAACGCGGCGCCCGCCATCGTCGAAGGCCTGCTGGCCGAGGTCGCCAAGTACGGCGTGGCCGCCGTCAAGCGCATCTACGGCGACTGGACCCGGCCCAACCTGGCCGGCTGGAAGGAGCGGCTGCTGTCGCACTCGATCCAGCCGATCCAGCAGTTCCGCTACACCGTCGGCAAGAACGCCACCGACAGCGCCATGATCATCGACGCCATGGACCTGCTCTACACCGGGCGCTTCGATGGCTTCTGCATCGTCTCCAGCGACAGCGACTTCACCCGGCTGGCCTCGCGCATCCGCGAGCAGGGCCTGACGGTGTATGGCTTTGGCGAGCGCAAGACGCCCAAGCCCTTCGTCACCGCCTGCGACAAGTTCATCTATTCCGACGTGCTGCGCGCCGAGGTCGACACCGACGGCGCGGACGGCACCGACGGCGCCGCCGCGCCCACGCGCAAGCGCAGCACCGGCGAGCTGCGCCAGGACTCGCGCCTGGTGCGCCTGCTGCAGAACGCGGCGCAAGCGGTATCGGACGAAGACGGCTGGCTGACGCTGGGCAGCATGGGCAACCACATCGCCAAGCAGGCGCCGGAATTCGACTCGCGCAACTACGGCTACGGCAAGCTGTCGGAGCTGGTCGCGGCGACCGGCCTGTTCGAGGTCGAGACCCGCAATGGCGGCAACAACAAGACCATCTGGGTACGGCTGAAGAAGCGCGCCAAGGGCGGAGAGCCGCAGCAGCGCGCGCCGCAGCCGCCGGCCCAGCATGCCGAGCCGGCGCGCCGCCAGGCCCCTCCCGCCCCGGCGGAAGCGCCGGAGCCGGCCCGCGGGGTCGAGCCGCTGCCCACGCCGGAGACGGTTGACCCCGAACCCGAGGCGCTGGCGCAAGCCGAGCCGCCGTTTGTCGCGGCCGACGCGGTGCAGGCCGAGCCGGAGCCGCAACCGGTGCCGCCGCTGGAAGCCGCGCCGCAGCCCGATCCGGAGCCCAAGGCGGGCAACCGCAGCGGCGCGCGCAAGCGCGCGGCGCGCCGGCCGGAGGTGACGCTGAGCGAGACGCCGTGGCCGATCGACCAGTCGGTGTTCGCGGCGCCGGGGACTACGGTGTTGACGGCGACGGTGGAGGCGGAGGCTGCTGTGCCGGCTCCGAAGGAAACCGGAGCCGCCGAGGCGGCGCCTGCACCGGCTCCGGCACGCAAGCCGCGCAAGCGGCCCGGCAAGAAGGCCGAACCGGCCGCTGAATAACGCAACGCGCCGGTTTGCTTCCCTCTCCCGCGCGCGGGAGAGGGCGCCCTCACCAGGGGCGTCAGGCCATGCGAGGGTTGCCGGTATGCCGGCGCCAGGGCCGCTACCGCACCAGCTGATTGATCTCGATAATCGGCATCAACACCGCCAGCACGATCAGCAGCACCACCACCCCCATGGTCAGGATCAGCAGCGGTTCCAGCAGGCTGGTCAGGAACAGCGTGCGGCGTTCCAGTTCCTGCGCTTCGCCTTGCGCGGCGCGCTCCAGCATGATCGGCAGGTTGCCGGTGGCTTCGCCCGAGCGGATCAGGTGCACCAGCACCGGCGGAAACTGGTTCTGCGCCGCCAGCGCGCGCGCCAATGAGGCGCCTTCGCGCACGCGGGTGTTGGCGTCCTCCACGTTGGCGCGCAGCGCCTCGTTGGTCAGGGTTTCGCCGGCGGCCTGCAGGCTGCGCAGGATCGGCACCCCTGCGGAAACCAGGATCGCCAGCGTGCCGGCAAAGCGCGCGGTGTTGTAGCCGCGCACCAGCTTGCCCAGCAGCGGCGCGGTCAGCAGCCAGCGGTGCCATTCCAGCCGCACCGCGGGCTGGCGCAGCAGCCGGCGGATGCTGAACGCGGCCACCGCGATCACCGCCAGCGCGGCCCACCACCAGTTGCGCACGAAATCCGACAGCCACAGCATGATGATGGTCAGCGTGGGCAGCTTCTGCTTGGTGTTGGCGAACACGCTCACCACCTGCGGCACCACGTACGACAGCAGGAAGATCACGATCGCGAACGCCACCACCGTGACGATGGCCGGATAGGTGAAGGCCAGCCGGATCTTGGAGGTCAGCGTGTTGCGCGACTCGATATAGCCGGCCAGCCGCTCCAGCACCACGCCCAGGTGGCCGGAGTGCTCGCCGGCCGAGACCAGTGCGCGGTAGATGTCCGGAAAATCGCGCGGATGCTGCGCCAGCGCGACCGACAGCGCGCTGCCGCCCATCACCTCGGCGCGGATGCCGGCCAGCAGTTCATGCACATAGGGCCGCTCGGCCTGGTCGGCCAGCGCCCCCAGGGCCTCGTCCAGCGGCAGGCCGGCGACGATCAGGCTGGCCAGCTGGCGCGTGAACAGCGCCTGCTCCTGCGTCGACAGCTTGCGCGCGAACAGCTGGCTGCCGGCGCGCGGCGCCAGGCCGGCGCCGGCGAGCGCATCGACGGTCAGCGGCGTCAGCCCGCGCGCGCGCAACTGGGTGCGGGCCTGGCGCGCGCTGTCGGCCTCGATCACGCCGCGGTCGGTCTTGCCGGCGGCGTCGGCGGCTTCATAGCGGAAAGCTGGCATGCGGGCGGCTCCGCGTCAGTCGCGCGTGACGCGCAGCACTTCCTCGAGCGAGGTCGCGCCGCTGTCGATCCAGCGCTGCGCGTCGCCGCGCATGGTGTGCATGCCGTGCGCCAGCGCCACGTGCTTGATTTCCGATTCGGGCGCCTGGCGGTGGATCATGGTGCGGATTTCATCGTCGACCGTGAGCAGCTCGTAGACGCCCATGCGACCCTGGTAGCCCGACTGGCTGCACTTGTCGCAGCCGACCGGATGCCAGAGGGTCTGCAGCGGCTTGCCTTGCGCGTGCAGCACGTCGGCCTCGGCGGGCGTGACCTCGATCACCTCCTCGCGCTTGCAGTGCGGGCACAGGCGCCGTACCAGCCGCTGCGCCAGTACCCCCAGCAGCGACGACGACAGCAGGAACGGCTCGATGCCCATGTCGACCAGCCGCGTCACCGCCGAGGCCGAGTCGTTGGTGTGCAGCGTGGCCAGCACCAGGTGGCCGGTCAGCGACGCCTGCACCGCGATCTGCGCGGTTTCCAGGTCGCGGATCTCGCCGATCATGACCACGTCCGGGTCCTGGCGCAGGATCGCGCGCAGGGCCTTGCCGAAGGTCATGTCGATGCGCGGGTTGACCTGGGTCTGGCCGATGCCGTCGAGGTCGTACTCGACCGGGTCTTCCACCGTCATGATGTTGGTGGTGCGCGCATCCAGCCGCGACAGTGCGGCATACAGCGTGGTGGTCTTGCCCGAGCCGGTCGGCCCGGTCACCAGCACGATGCCGTGCGGCTGGCGGATCAGGTGGTCGAAGCCGCGCAGCGTGTCGGGCGCCATGCCCAGCTTGGCCAGGTCCAGCCGGCCGGCTTCCTTGTCCAGCAGGCGCAGCACCGCGCGCTCGCCGTGGCCGGTGGGCAGCGTCGACACACGCACGTCGACCGGCCGCCCGCCCACGCGCAGCGTGATGCGGCCGTCCTGCGGCAGGCGTTTCTCGGCAATGTCGAGCTGCGCCATGATCTTGATGCGCGAGATCAGCGCGCCGTGCAGCGCCTTCTTGGGCCGCACCACGTCGCGCAGCGTGCCGTCGACGCGGAAGCGCACCACCGACGACGATTCGAACGGCTCGATATGGATATCCGAGGCGCCCTCGCGCGCGGCCTGCGTCAGCAGCGCGTTGATCATGCGGATGATCGGCGCATCGTCTTCGGATTCCAGCAGGTCTTCCACCGCGGGAATGTCCTGCATCAGGCGCGACAGGTCGACCTCGCCCTCGACCTCGCCCACCACCTGCGCGGCGCTGCCGTCCTGGCGGTTGTAGGCGTCGGACATGGCATGCTCGAGCGCCTCGGGTTCCAGCACGCGCAGGCGCAGCGCGCCGTGCACGCGCGCCACTTCGGCCAGCGCCGTGGGCGAGGTGGCGCGGCTGACCCACACCTCGAGCCCGTCGGGACGCTGGTGCGCGATCAGCAGCGGCGCCTCGCGCGCGAAGCCGTAGGAAACCAGCCGCGCCGCCATCGGCGAGGGTGGCTCGAGTTCGGCCGGCGGGTTGATGCCGGCGATGCCGGCGCTGCCGGTGGAAAGGGCGGTTTGGACTTCGCTGGCCATGACGGGCCTCAGTACGGAAGTGCGGCTTCGCCGCGCTGGTTGAGCGGTTGCGGGGCGCTCACCGGCGCTTGCGGCGCGGGTTGCGGCAGGGGTTGCGGGACCGGTTCCGGCACCGGTTGCGGGGCCGCCTGCAGCGGCTGTGGCTGACCCGGCACGCCCGCTTGCGGCGCGCTCTGCGGCAGCGTCTGGGGCAGCGGCAGCGGCCCGGGCACGGCGCCGTTGGTGCGCGGGTTGACGAACGGCGTGGTCGGCGCGTCGGCCGGCGGCAGCATCGGCGTGTTGGTGTCCCGCACCATGATGTTAGGCGATACGAAGCCCTGCTGCTGCGCGCGCATATAGTCGTAGCGGTCCGCGGTCAGGCGGTCGGCCGCGCCGGCCGTGCGCATCACATAGGGCCGCAGGAACACCAGCAGGTTGGTCTTCGAGCGGTTCTTGTTCTCGTAGCGGAACAGGCCGCCGATCAGCGGGATGTCGCCCAGCAGCGGCACCTTCTGCACGCCGTCGCCGTACGAGTCCTCGATCAGGCCGCCCAGCACGATGATCTGGCCGTCGTCGACCAGCACGTTGGTCTCGATCGAACGCACGTTGGTGGTCGGGCCTTGGATCAGGTTGGCGGTCGCCTGCACCACGTTCGACGACTCCTGGAAGATCTGCATCTTCACCAGGCCGCCGTCGGTGATCTGCGGCTTCACCCGCAGCGTGATGCCGACGTCCTTGCGGTCGAAAGTCTGGAACGGCGTGACCGAGGCGGCGCCGCCGGTCTGGGCGTAGGAGCCGGTGGTGATCGGGATGTTCTGGCCGATCAGGATCTTGGCTTCTTCGTTCTCCAGCGTGATCAGGTTAGGCGTGGACAGCAGGTTGACGCTGCCGTTGGTGCCCAGGGCGCGCAGCAGCGCACCCAGCCCCATGGCCCGGTTGACGATGCCCAGGTTCAGGCCGCCGATGTCCTGCACCAGCCCCTGCGCCGCGGCGATGCCGGCGGTGCGGTTGCTGTCGGCCAGCGCCCCGGCCAGGGTCAGGTTCAGGATGTTCTGCCCGCCGGTGCCGAAGTTGGTGCCGGCAAAGACGTTGTTGTTGCCGCCGGGCGAGCTGATCAGGCCCTGCCACTGGATCCCCAGCTCGCTCGCCTGGGTCGCGGTCACCTCGACGATCATCGACTCGATGTAGACCTGCGCGCGGCGCGCGTCGAGGTCGTCGATCACGCCGCGCAGGTTGCGGTAGACCGGTTCGCTGGCGGTGATGATCAGCGAGTTGGTCGACGGATCCGCCTGGATGATGCCGCCGGTGGTCGGCTGGGTATTGGTGCCGAACGAGGCGGCAAAGGCCGAGCTGCCAGAGGCGCCGGTGCCGCTCCCGGTGCCGGTGCCGCTGCGCATGCCGGTCTGGGTGGTGGTGGCGCCGCCGGTGAACTGGCCGCCGGTCGGCGTCGAGACATTGGTCATGCCCGCCGCGCCGCCGATGCCGCCAGGCTGTCCGCCGGGCTGGGTCGAGGTGGCGAAGCTGCTGTCGGCGGCGACGATGGCGCGCAGCGTGGCCGCCAGCTTGATCGCATCGGCGTTCTTCAGCGGCACCACCCAGATATTGCCGGGGCGCGCGTAGGGCTGGTCGAGCTTCTCGATCAGCTGGCGCGCCTGCTGCAGGCGCGCGCGGCTGGTGGCGCGGATCATCAGCGAATTGCTGCGCGGCTCGGCCACCACCGAGGTGCGCAGGCTGGCGTCGACGGCCGCGCCACCGCCGCCGCCGCCGGCGGCGCCCGCGGCGGCCGGGTCCAGCAGGCGCTGCAGCACCGCCGCGGTATCGCTGGCCAGCGCATGCTTGAGCGGCACCAGTTCGACCTCGCCCGAGGCCGGCGCATCGACCGCGGCGATGATGCGGGCGATGCGGCGCAGGTTGTCGGCGTAGTCGGTGATGACCAGGGTGTTGTTGGCCGGATAGGCGGTGATGGTGTTGTTGGGCGCGATCATCGGCCGCAGCACCGGCACCAGGTTGTTGGCCGACTCGTAGTTCAGCCGGAACACCTGCGTCACCACCTGGTCGCCGCGGCTGGGGCTGCCGCCGATCACGGTGGGCGAGCCCTGCAGCTTGGCGTCGGCCTCGGGCACGACCTTGGTGAAGCCGTTGCTCTCGACCATCGCATAGCCCTGCATGCGCAGCACCGAGCCCAGCGTCTGCAGCGCCTGCGCGCGCGAGACCGGCTGCTCGGTGACGAGGTTGACGGTGCCCTTCACGCGCGGGTCGATGACGAAGTTCTTGCCGGTGGCCTGGCCGACCGCCCTGATCACGGAGTCGAGGTCGGCGTTGACGAAGTTCAGCACCACCTGGTCGCGATTGGCCGGGGTGACGTCGGGCGGCGCCGGTGGCGTGCCTTGGCTGCGCGCGGCCGGCGCGCCGGGCTGGGCCCACAGCGGCGCGGGCGCCAGCAAGGAGAGCCCGCAGAGCAATGCCACGGCGCGGGCGCAGGCGGTCTTGAAAACAGGTCGGTTGGCGTGGGTGGTCATAGTCATTTCCGTGGGCTGTGCGCTCTGCGTGGCATCAGAAACGCAGCCTAGTCACATTGTCGTCTCGTCGTCCCAGCAGGCTCAGCAGGCTGGTCAGCTGCGTCGCCGCCTCGGGTTCGGCATGCGCGGTACCTTCGAAGCGCGCCTGCCGTCCGAGGGTGCCGCTGCCCTCCAGGTGCAGCGGACCATCGATGGTGCTCAGTTGCAGCTTGCCGCCGCCTGCGCCGGTCCAGTCGATCTCGGCGCGGTAGCTGCCGAGCGGGCGCAGCCGGCTGACCGCGGCCGATACCTGCTCGATGCGCAGCGTCATATGGCCGGTCATGCCCTGGCCGGAAAACCGGCCCTGCAGCGTGGACCAGTCCACCCGCATCAGGCCGTCCGGGCGCAGCGTGTTGAACGGCGCGCCCACGCCCTCGAGCAGCGACGCGGGCAGCCGCATCGCGCCGGATTGCGCGGTCCAGCCGCCCGGGGTCGCGGTAATGGCGACCGGCGCGGCCATGGCCTCGGCATGGGTCAGCACCAGCCGCGCGCGGCCGGTCAGCAGCGGCCAGAACGCCAGCGTCCAGTGCAGCCGCCCGGGCAGCACGGTGGCGGTCTGGCTGCCGGCGCCGGCCGACAGCGCCAGCGTGGCGCTGCCGCGCCACAGCGAGCCGCTGGCATCGGCCAGCAGGACGCGTCCCTGCGTCTGCGTGGCGACGCGCGTGGCGATCCATGTTGCCGGCAGCATCGCCACCGTGGTCACCGCGGCCGTAGCCAGGCCCAGCCCGAGCCAGCGCAGGCGCCGCGCGGCGGCCGGCTGTCGCAGCGCGCGCCGCGGCAGGCGCAGGGTTTCCAGCCGCACCATCAGCTGCGGCCGCCCGGACCCTGCAGGGTCGCGGTAACGTTCACCAGCGCCGTGGCGCCGACATAGACCACGCGCGCATCGATCACCTTCATGCGCTGCTGCTGGCGCACGTCCTGCAGCCAGGTGCTGACCGCCCCGAACGGGACCTTGTCCAGCTGCACCTGCACGCTGTTGTCGGCGGCGGCCGCCAGGCGCGTGGCTTCCAGGCCGTACTGGCCCAGGCTTTCCTGCAGCGCCTCGGTCAGCGCATCGCCGCGCAGCGACGGCGCCGGCGTGGCCTTGAGGCCGCGGGCTTCCTGCGCCAGCGTTTCCATCTCGGCCAGGTCGGCGCGCAGTTGCGGCAGGTTGCGCGCGGCCCGCGCGCGGCCGTCGGCGGCCGGCTCCCACAGCAGCAGGTAGCCGAGCACCAGTGCCAGCACCGCGGCACCGCCGCCCAGGATGGCCTGCTCGCGCGGGTTGCGCGCCGACCAGAAGGCGTCGAAGCGTTCCCGCCAGGCTTGCGGCACCGACGGGCGCAGCCGCGCCATGCGCGTGCGCAGCGTGGCGGCGCCGCTGCGGCGGGCGGCGGGCGAAGGGCTGCGGGTGGAGTCTTTCAATGGGTTCATGTCGGGCGTGCGCCGGTCAAAGGCCAGGCTTGATGGTCCAGCGCGAGCCGGGTGTCACAGGCGTGCCTGCGCTGGAGCCGGTGCTGCCCGCGGCATTGCCGGCCTTGTCTTCATCCATCTGCAGTCCGGCCTGGCGCGCCGCGCTGCGCAGGCCGGCGGTGTCGGTGCCGGGCTTGAGCGTCACCACCAGCATGCGGCCGCGGTACTCGAGCGCCTGCAGCGCGTCGGGCGGCAGCCGGCGCGCGGCCTGGGCGAAGCGGTCGGCCAGCGGCAGGAAATCATCGGGCGTGCTGCGTCCGCTGGCGATGCGCAGCTGCTCGACCTGGCGGCGCATCTGCAGCGGGGGGTCGATCACCGTCGGCGTCTGCGGGAAGGTGCCGCGCAGCGTCTGCGCCTGCGCGGCTTCGAGCCGTTGCTGTTCGTTGCGCAGCAGCAGCCAGTGGGTGTTCATGCCGATCAGCTGGACCAGCACCAGGCCCGCCGCCAGTGCCAGCGGCAGGCGCCACGCCACCAGGTTCCAGCGGTCGGCGCGGCCCTGCGCGAATTCGAACTGGGCCAGGTTCAGCCCCGGCTCGCGCAGGCATTCCTGCGCACCGTCGATCCACAGCCGCCAGCCGGTGCGACCGGCCTGGCGCAGCCCGGGCACCGGCGCCATTGCCGCGGCCTCGCCATCGGCATACCAGGTGCCTTCAGGCGCCAGCGCCTGCCATGCGGCCAGCGCGTCGTCGCCCAGCAGCAGGCCGTATCCGGTGTACGCACCGGTGCGCACGGTCAGCTGCCACTGGCGTGCGGTGCTGCTGGCGGTGTCCGGCAAGGCTTCGCCCAATGCGTCGCCGAGCGCGCCGCCTTCGGCGAGTGCGCTGGCGGCGGCCTCGACCACCAGCGTGGCCGGCTGCACCGCAGCCGGCGCCGCCCCGGGCGGCGCCAGCGTCGGCTCGGCGCCGGCTTCCTCTTCTGCGGGCACGGCCAGGGGCACGCACAGCTGCGCGGGCAGCACGTGGCGGCGGCGATGGCGGTGCTCGGCAAAGGCATCGAGCACCGCGCGCAGCCAGGCGCGGTCCGCCACCATCAACAGGCGCTGGCGCGGCCCGCGCGCGGACGCGGCGCCGTCGAGGGTGGGGCCGATGCCGATATGGCAGGGCTGCGCGTCAGTGGCGAGGGCATCCTCGACCAGGTTGGGCAGCGCCTGCTTCAAACGCGCCGGCGGCAGCGGCGGCACGCTGGCGCTGGTCAGCAGTACGTCGCTGGCGGCCAGGATCAGCACCAACCGCTCCGCCGCGGGCAGGTCAGTGATGCGGGCGTGGCCTTCTCGCAACACTTCCGGTGCGGCACGGGGCAAGCCGCGCCGCGTGGCATCGGCTGCCGCCGTGCGCACCAGCGCAAAGGGCAGGGCGCCGAACTGCCACGGTTGCGGCTGGTCATGCGGCCGGTGCGGCAAGCGCACGTACAGAGTGGTGCTCAAGGTGTCCTTGCTTTGGCTTCAGTAGAACGGCTCGATAAGGCGCATGGCCCATGGGGGTGCGCCCGGGAACGCCCCGGCGCAGGAAACTTGCCGGAGTGCGGGGATGCCGGCGGGCGGCCTGGGAGGCCGATCAGCGGCGAGCGGGCTGGTGTCAGGCTCGCGCCAGCGCCGCAGCATACCTTGCCTGCGTGACAAAATCGCGTCAATACCATTCTCCCCGGTTGCCCCGGTGTGCTGTATTCATATGTGGGCCAGGCCGCCTTGCCATGCTCAGCGCAGGTCCGGCAGCCGGTCCGCGTCCTGGATCCAGACCACGCGGGTGGTGTTGGCCGCACCGAGCGGTTCGCCGCGATAGATCAGCGACACCTGCAGCCGGCTGGCGCGCTCGTGCCGCACCAGCCCGTAGACCAGGAAGTAATGCGAGCGCACGTCGAGCAGGTTGCCGAGGTTGCCGCTGCTCGCCTGCGGCGCCAGCGCGGACAGCTGCGTCTGCAGGTTGCCGATGTTGTTGAAGTAGGCGCGGTCGCGCTGGCGCACCAGCTCGCGCGCGCGTTCCAGCGGCAGCTTGTCGATCATCGCGGCCAGCACCTCGGCCTCGGCGGTGTTGGCATTGACCAGGGTGCGCTCGGGCAGCACGATCACGAAGGGCTCCAGCACCGCCACCATCTCGGGCGTGTAGCCGGGCAGCGCCAGCAGGCCCTGCACGCTGTCGAGCGGGCGCGGCGCCTGCCGGCCCGAGCCCTCGCCGCCGTGGCCACCTTGCGCGGCCTGCAGCATGTGGCGCGCGGTGGATTCGGCCAGCGCCGGGTTCAGGCCCACGGTGCGCAGCAGCCGGCCATAGGCGGCCTGCGCCGACTGGTCGATATTGGCAACGCGCCCGACCGGCGCGCCCTGGCCGCCGGTGGCTGACCATGTCACCAGGTTGGCAAGGTTGAAGCGCGCCTGCGCATCGAGGATGCGCCCGGACAGGAACGAGGTCTCGCCCGCAACGTCGGTGCGCAGCGACGCGCCCAGGAAATCCGACAGGCGGGTCTCGGCGATCGGCACTGCCCACGGCTCGCCCAGTTCGTCGACGTTGCTGCGGCGCTGGTCGTCGCGCAGGATCAGCCGCGCCCAGTCGACCGCGGCGCGCTCGATCCAGGTGGCCTGGGCCAGCAGCCGCTGGTTCTCGATGGCGCGAATCTGCACCTGCTGCCGCCACAGCATGCCCGACACCACCACCACGGCCAGCGTCACCATCAGCAGCGCGGTAACCACGGCCGCGCCGCGCGCGCGGCGCAAAGGCCGGAAGCGGAGGGGGCTGCGGGTGTACGTCATAGCCCCGACATGCAGATCTTCTGGAACTGCCGCGGCGCGTCGCCGTCGCCCATGCGGGCAAGGATGGTCAGTTCCACCGCCCGCACCGCGGTATTGGGCACCGCCGCGCCGGCCTCCGACGCTTGCACCGCGCTGGCCGCGTTGCCGCTGAACAGCACGTTGCGGATGCGGTTGCTGTCGGCCTGCCAGCCGCCGGGTTCGACCCAGGCGCGCGCGCTCATGCCGTCGACGTTGGCCAGCAGGCGCCGCACCTGCGCGTTGTTGCCGCCGCCCTGACGCAGTGCCAGCAGCGACGACTGCAGCGCGGCGCGGTTGCTCACCGGCGGCGCAGCCACGCGCACCAGCGTGTTGCCGTCCAGCTGGTAAGACAGAGCCTGCCATGCCGGCGGCTGGCCTTCGTCGCGGCGGTCGCGCACCAGCAGCACGCGGTTCTGGCCGATCTCGACCGGGCTGCCCTGCAGCAGCGTGGGGTTGGCCAGGTGCTCGCAATCGGCCTGCATCTGGCCGTACAGCACCTTCAGCGCATCCAGCCGGGCGTCATGGTCGATCAGCCGTTCGCGGCCGCGCGTCAGGCTGTCCAGCGCGCGCCAGCCGATCACCGCCATCACCGCCAGCAGCGTGATGGCGACCAGCATTTCCAGCAGCGTGAAGCCGCCGGCGGATCGGCGCCCGCGCCGGCGCTCAGAGCACGTTGCGGATTTCATTGGGAACGATGGTGACGAGCCACGCCAGCCGCACCGACTTGTCGGTGGCCGACGGATAGACCGCGATCTCGACGCGGCGGAACACCGGATTGGGCGTCGCCGACACGGATTGCTCGCAGTACAGCGGCGTGCCGCCCTGCGGACAGGCATAGCCGCTGACGCCGGGCTCGGGCCAGGTCTTGGCCAGGCGCACCGAGGCCAGGTGGTTCTCGGCGCTCCATTCGGCCAGCATGCGGGTCTGCAGCGACGCGCCGGCATCGATCATTGAGCCCATCGCGCGCATCGCCGCGGTCAGCGCCACCGCCAGGATGGTCAGCGCCACCAGCACTTCGATCAGCGTAAAGCCGGCCGCGCGGGCGCGCCGGCGTGCGGGGAAGCGCGGGGGCGTCATGGCGTGCTGGCGAAATAGCGGCCGCTGCCGTCGCCGGCCACGTCGACGCGGATATCGCCGCGCACCAGCACCAGGCGCTGAGGGGCATCGATCAGCTCGCGCCCGAAAATCAGCCGCGGCGGGCTGTTGGTGCCGGTGCTGCGGCCGCCTTCGGCGACGATGACCTGGTCCAGCGCCAGGCGCCAGGTGCCGGGCGCGAACACGTCGGTGCGCAGGGGGATCCAGCCGTTGGGGGTCGATTCGAGGAAGCGCCAGCCGCCGGCGTCGCCTTCCCAGGCGAGCGGGCGCGCGCCCAGCTGCGCTTCTTCCTGCGCCAGCTCGAACAGCCGCGCGATGCGCTGGCCGTCGTCAAGCACGCGGCCGCGCTCGTTGGGCGAGGCATTGACCGCGACCAGCGAGATCACGATGCCGGCGATCACCATCACCACCAGCAGTTCCAGCAGCGTAAAGCCGGAGTGCCGCTGCCGGGAGGCGCGGCGGCGCGGCGCCGTGGTCATCAGGGAAGCGGCAGGGGCGGGCGGCAGGGGCGCTTACTCCCAGTTGCCGATATCGGCGTCGTTGGCGTTGCCGCCGGCCTGGCCGTCGGCACCGAAGCTGAACACGTCGATTTCGCCGCGCACGCCGGGGTTCAGGTACTGATACGGATGGCCCCACGGATCCTTGGGCAGCTTTTCCAGGTAGCCGCCGCCCTTCCAGTTGTTGGGCACCGGCTCGGTGGTAGGCTTGGCCACCAGGGCGCCCAGGCCCTGCTCGGTGGTCGGATAGCGGCTGTTGTCGAGGCGGTACAGCTTGAGCGCCTGCATGATCGACGAGATATCCTGGCGCGCCGCGACGATGCGGGCTTCGTCAGGACGGCTCATGATCTTGGGCACCACCAGTGCCGCCAGCACGCCGAGGATCACGATCACGACCATGATCTCGATCAGGGTAAAGCCGCGCGCGCGGCGGGCAGGACGGGCGGGGCGGGCAAGCTGGGAAGTGATTCTGCGCATTGTTGGTAAGACCTCGTTGCTGGAATGGCGGGACCCGCGCCAGGGGGCTGGCGGGGCCGGGTTCGCCAATCAGTATAACCGGCGCCTTATGACTCTTTTATGGGCAGCCCCCGTCGGGGTCGCGGCAATGTCTGATATGAATCACAAAGCCGGCCAGCGCTTTTTGGCGAACCCGAACCCTAGCACGCCGGGGAAAAATATAACTTGCATCCAGGATGCATCTTTTTTAACATGACGCCACGATGCAACTGACCCGCTTCTCCGACTATGCGCTGCGCCTGTTGATGTACGTCGCCCGTGGCGACGGCAGCCGGCCGATCACGATCGCCGAGGTGGGCCAGCAGTTCGGCATCTCGCACAACCACCTGGTCAAGGTGGCGGCGCGGCTGTCGAAGCTGGGCTGGGTCAGCGCCACGCGCGGCCGCCATGGCGGCCTGCAGCTGGGCCCCGGCGCCGAGCGCCTCACCATCGGCACCATCCTGCGCGAGCTGGAAGGGCACCGGCCTGTGATCGACTGCGACAACCCGCCCTGCGCGCTGAACGGCAACTGCCACCTGAAACGCGCGCTGGACGTGGCCGAGCAAGCCTTCTACCGCGCGCTCGACGACGTCACGCTGGCCGATGTCACCGGCAGCCACACCGCCGAATCGATCATTCGCCTGCATCGTGATTTCCTGAACCGGCGTTCGGCCTGAGCGGACGGGATCCGCGCGTGGCCGGCGAATGCCGGTTTTTTGTTGTGCTAAAACATGCATCCTGTTTGCATGAATAAAACGGAGTGATACCTGATGCTGTCCGCCGCTTCCCGCCCCTATATCGATGCAAGCGTGCCCGTGCTGCGCGAGCATGGCCTGGCCATCACCACGCATTTCTACCGCGAGATGTTCGCCGACCGGCCCGAGCTGACCCAGCTGTTCAACATGGGCAACCAGGCCAACGGCAGCCAGCAGCAGTCGCTGGCGTCGGCGGTGTTCGCCTACGCGGCCAACATCGACAACGCGGCGGCCCTGGGGCCGGTGGTTGAGCGCATCGTGCACAAGCACGCGGCCGTGGGCATCACGCCCGCGCACTACCCGATCGTCGGCCGCCACCTGCTCGGCGCGATCTCCGCGGTGCTGGGCGAAGCCGCCACGCCGCCGCTGCTGGCGGCCTGGGACGAGGCTTACTGGCTGCTGGCGGGCGAGCTGATCGCCGCCGAGGCGCGCCTGTACCAGCGCACCGGCGTGACCGCCGGCGCGCTGATGCCGGTGCGCGTGGTGCGCCGCGAGGCGCAGGGCGGCCAGGTGGTGGCGCTGACGCTGGCCGCGGCCGACGGCCAGCCGCTGCGTGATTTCCGGCCGGGCCAGTACATCAGCGTCGAGGCGCGCCTGGACAACGGCACGCGCCAGCTGCGCCAGTATTCGCTGTCGGCCGAGGCCGGACTGCCGACCTGGCGCATCTCGGTCAAGCGCGAGGACGGCGGGCAGGCTACGCCGGCCGGCGCGGTGTCCAACTGGCTGCACGCCAACGCCCACGAGGGCGCCGAGCTCAAGGTGAGCGCGCCGTTCGGCGAGTTCACGCCGGCGCTCGAAAGCCGCCGGCCCCTGGTGCTGCTGTCGGGCGGGATCGGCATCACGCCGATGCTGTCGGTGCTGCGCACGCTGGCCACTCAAGGCTCGCAGCGGGCGGTGCTGTTCGCCCACGCCGCCCGCGACGGCCAGCACCATGCCCATCGCGCCGACCTGCAATGGGCGCGCGAGCGCCTGCCGGGGCTGGTCACGCACATCAGCTATGAGTCCCCGCAAGCGGAAGACCTTGCGGGCCGCGATTACGACCACGCCGGCACCATGCCGCTGGACGAGATGCTGCGCCAGCCCGACCTGCAACGCTTTGTCGATGGCCGTTTCTACCTGTGCGGACCGCTCGGCTTCATGCAGGCGCAGCGTCACGCGCTGCTCAGCGCGGGCGTGCCGGCGGC
Organism: Cupriavidus alkaliphilus; assembly: GCF_014191175.1. NCBI lineage: Bacteria > Pseudomonadati > Pseudomonadota > Betaproteobacteria > Burkholderiales > Burkholderiaceae > Cupriavidus > Cupriavidus alkaliphilus. The sequence continues at coordinate 138,722 of NZ_JACHWE010000010.1, forward strand.
GCACGTTGAGCGCGAAGTGTTCGGCCCCGACCTGCTGGACGACCTGCTGTAAGCGTCCCGGCGGCGCCGGCGGCAGCATCGCCGGCGCGGCAGACAGCGTCATGGGGCTCTGGTACGCTTGGCGCGTCCGCGCTCTCGCGCCATGACCCGCCGCGGCGGGGTTTCCAGGGTCCCGATCCATGCAATTGTCCCTCCGGCCTTCGTTCCGCTTCGATGCCTCCGCGCTGTGGCTGCCGCGCCTGGCCAGCGTGGCGCTGTTTATCGCGCTGTGCGCGCTGGTCACCTATTGGGTGCTGACGTTCAGTGCGATGCGGACCATCCCGGTGCCCAAGAGCGCGCGGGTGGCGCAGACCGAGGCGGTCGAGACCGGCGCGATCGCGACGCTGTTCGGCGGCTCGGCCCAGGCCGGACCGAGCAACGTGCAGCTGCTCGGCGTGGTGGCCGAGCTCGGCGGTGGCGCCAGCGCGGCAATCGTCTCCATCGACGGCGGTCCGGCCAAGGCGGTGCGCATGGGTGCCGACCTGGCGCCGCAGATCCGGCTGGTGGAAGTGCGCCAGCGCGGCGTGGTGATCGAGCGCAATGGCGTGCGCCAGGAAATTGCCCTGCCGCTGCAGGCGGCTGCCACGCGCGGTGCGCCGCGTGCCGCCAGCCCGCTGCCGACGCCGCCCGCCGGCGCGGCGGCGCCCATGGCAACGCCCATGCCGCCGCCGGCGCAGGCTGCTGCGCAGCCCGCACCGGCCCAGCCGCCGCGCGGCCAGCCGCCAGGGCAACAGGCCCAGCCGCAGCCGCAAGCCCAGCCCCAGCCCCAGCCCCAGCCCCAGCCCCAGCCCCAGCCCCAGCCCCAGCCACAACCGGTTCAGCCGGCACCATCGGTCCAGCCGGCCCAGCCGCAGCCTCAACCCGTCGATCCGCGCCAGTACCAGCCCGGCATGTCGCCCGAGGCGGCGGATGAAGGCCAGATCGTGCCGAAAGCGCAGCCCTAGGCTGCCGGCACATCGAATATTCGCCCTTGCTTGCGTTCCCTTACGCCGCTCCCGGCTTTCTGTGAGGCGGGTAACATCGTATTAAAAGCGCCAACTTCGCTGCATCGTCTGCGTTCTAATCCGTACATGCCAACGTGATGAAAAGGAGCACGACATGCAACGCAATCACAAGCCGCAGATCCTGAAACAGTTCCTGGCCGCCTCGGCCGCGCTGCTGGTCGCCGGCGGCGCCTTTGCCCAGGCCAGCGCTCCCGCTGCACCGGGCGCAGCACCGGCCGGCAAGCCCGGCATGGGCCACCACCACCGCCACCACGGCGGCGGCATGTGGATGAAGGCGATCGATACCGATGGCGACGGCGCCATTTCCAAGGCCGAGGCCGACGCGTGGTTCAACAAGCTCGACACCAATCGCGACGGCAAGATCGACAAGGCCGAAATGGACGCGCAGCGCAAGGCCGCCATGGCCGAACATCACGCACGCATGCAGGCCGCCTTCGACGAGAAGTTCAAGGCCGCCGACAAGAACGGCGACGGCGCGCTGACCAAGGCCGAGGCCAACGCCGGCCTGCCGCGCCTGGCCAAGCGCTTTGACCAGCTCGACGCCAACCGCGACGGCAAGCTGACCCGCGATGAAATCCGCGCCGGCATGGAGAAGATGCACCGCGATCGTCCTCATCGCGGCGAGCGTGGCGAACGCGGTCCGCGCGGCCAGGCCGCCCCGGACAACCAGCCGGCACCCGCCAACCCGGCGGCGCCGTCGACCAGCGGCGGCTGAGCGGGCGGCCCCGGCAGCGCCGCCTGAGCGCCGCTGCCAGCCTACCGACCAAGCGCGCGAGCCCGAGGGCCGCGCGCTTTTTTTGTCCGTTCAGCGGACAACGTGGATCGCTCCGGCACAGGAACGCACTGGCGCGGACGCAAACGCCCGTAGAATGCCGCTTCCCTGTTTGCCGGAACCTGCGCGCCACCTCGCCCGTTCTCCGGTCAGCGCGCCTCCGCGACACCCGGCAGCGCCGCCAGACTGGGATTTGCCCGGCCCGAACGGCTGACGCGCGAGTGACCGATAAGGCCGCCCACCCCACAAAATCGGGCGCGGATCGGATGTAATTTCACAAAAAATTGCGTACTTGTGCACGGCTTGCTAAATTTGCGCAAAAAAATTGCCAATAAACATATTGCGGAGCAACAATATCGTGAGCAAGGTGGAGTTGGACAAGATCGACCGGAAGATCCTGGAAGTGCTGCAGACCAACGGCCGGCTAACCAACCTGGAGGTGGCCGAGCGCGTGAACCTGTCGCCCAGCCCGTGCCTGCGCCGCATCCGGCGGCTGGAAGAGATCGGCGTGATCCGGCAGTACGCGGCACTGCTGGAGCCCAACAAGATCGGGCTCGGCCTGCTGGCCTATATCAATGTGCGGCTGGAAAAGCATGGCGGCGCGCCCAAGGGCAAGGCCCCGCTGGACCTGTTCCGCGCCTCGATCGCCGTGTGGCCGGAGGTGGCCGCGTGCCATGCCATGACCGGCGAGATGGACCTGCTGCTCAAGGTCTATGTCGAGGACATGGAGCACTTCGCGCGCTTCATGCAGGAACAGCTGCTGGCGCACCCGTCGGTGATCGACGTGCGCTCGAGCTTCGCGCTGGAAAGCATCAAGGACACCACGGCGCTGCCGGTGGGCGGCGCGGCCTGAACAGCGCGGCCCGGGCCGGCAAAGCAAAACGGCGCATCGTTGCGATGCGCCGTTTTTGTCGATGCCGTGCGGACCGGAGGTCCGGCCGCTCAGGCGGTATGCTTCTGCGGCACCATGGTGCGCCAGAAGCGCAGGCCGAAGCGGCGTGCGTCGCGCAGGTTGCGGCGCACCGCGTAGTCCAGGTCGGCAAGCTGCTCGTCGAGCGCCTCGCTCAGGCGGCTGGCGGTATCCGCCGGCGGCAGTTCCAGGTAGGCGTCGGCTTCGCCGTAGGCATACTGGACCTTCATGCCGGCCTTCTTGGCGATATGCATCATCGCGGCGTTGCGCGACAGGCAGTGCATGTAGAGCGTGCGCACGTTGGTATTGCGGCCATGGATGGCGGCACGCTCGAACAGCGCGCTGCCGATGCCGCGGCCGCGCGCGCTGCCGGACACCGACACGCCGAACTCCGCCACGCGACCCTGGGCGTTGTCGCGCAGGTTGGCGAAATGGCCGACGCCGATCAGCTCGAGCTTGTCGTCGTAGACGCCGAACACGCTGTCATGGTCGAAGTCGATGCTGTCGACATAGGCCTCGATCACATGGTCGCCCACCGACTGGCCGAAACGGAGCAGGCGATCCTCCTCGCCCAGGGCGAGGAAATGCTTCAGCAGGCGCGAGCGGTGGTGGGCCGACAGCTCGCGCACCAGGACAGTGGCGCGGTGGGCGGCTTGGGCGGCTTCGGCTGCCTTGCGCAGATCTTCGTCGGTCAGTGCGCCGACGGCCTTGCTCAGTTCGAGCGGGTTCACGATGATTCCTTCCGGTGCAGTCAGATAAAAAATAGGCACTGCGGTGGTGTTTTTCCAGGCACTTTTCCGGGAAACCGTGCGAGACTCGGGGAAACACCAACTTGATGCAGCACGAAAAGTATTGTAGTGGAATTGTCAGTTTGACGTAAGCTTCCTGCGCCGCAGCAGAAATCCTTCCGCCCACGCCGTGAAATAAAAATCAATTAAAACAACGACTTAAAAAAATGTGATGAATTGTTGCGCGCCATCAGGTGTGGATTTGGTGCAACGCGACAATTCATCGATATCCCGGTGAATTTTCCGATCATCCAGACAGCCCTGACGTCTTTCCATGACCGAGCCCCCCATCGTTGTGATCTACGCGCACCCGACGCCCAGCCGCTCGCGCGTGAACCGGCCGCTGGCCGACGCGCTGGACGCACTGCCGCAGGTCCAGGTACGCGACCTCTACCGCAGCTATGTCGACTACGACATCGATGTCGTGGCCGAGCAGCGCGTGCTGTCGGTGTCGGACACCATCGTGCTGCAGTTCCCGGTGCGCTGGTACAGCGTGCCGGCCATGCTCAAGCTGTGGCTGGATGAAGTACTCGAGCCCGGCTGGGCCTATGGCCCGGGCGGCACCGCGCTGCGTGGCAAGTCGCTGCTGGCGGTGGTCAGCACCGGCGGCACGGCCGACGCGTACGGGCCGGACGGCACGCATGGCCACCCGATCGCCGAATTCCTGCTGCCGCTGGAGCAGACCGCCCTGCTGTGCGGCATGACGTGGCTGCCGCCGGTGGTGCTGCACGACGCCAACAATGCCGACGCCCAGGCGCTGGTCGACCATATCGCCCACGTCTGCGGGCGGCTGGGCACGCATCCGGCGCCGGCGGAGGTGCAGGCATGAACCAGCACGATTTCCTGGTTGCGCTGCTGGTGTTCCTGGTCGCCGCGGTGGTGGCGGTGCCGCTGGCGCGGCGCGGCGGGCTTGGGGCGGTGCTGGGCTACCTGCTGGCCGGGGCGGCGATCGGGCCGTTCGCGCTGCGTCTGGTGACCGATGTCGAATCGATCCTGCACTTCTCCGAGTTCGGCGTGGTGCTGATGATGTTCGTGATTGGGCTGGAGCTGGAGCCGCGCAAGCTGTGGGCGCTGCGGCGTAGCATCTTCGGCTACGGCGGCGCGCAGCTTGCCGCCTGCGCGCTGATGATCGGCGCGGTCGCGGCGCTGGCCGGCGCGCCCTGGCAGGTGGCGCTGGTGGCGGGCCTGGGGCTGGCGCTGTCGTCCACCGCGATCGCGCTGGCGACGCTGACCGAGCGCAACCTGTTCGGCACGCCGGCGGGCGCCGCCAGCTTCGGCATCCTGCTGTTCCAGGACATCGCCGCGATCCCGATGATCGCGCTGCTGCCGCTGCTGGCCACGCAAGGCGCCGCAGGGGCCGGCGCCGGCGCGGCAGGGTGGCTGGCGGCGGGCAAGGCGGTGGCGGTCATCGGCGCGGTGGTGGCCGGGGGCCGCTACCTGGTGCGCCCGGCGCTGCGGTTTATCGCCCGCACCGACATGCGCGAGATGTTCACCGCCTTTGCGCTGCTGCTGGTAGTAGGCATCGCGCTGATGATGGACGCAGTGGGCTTGTCGATGGCGCTAGGCACCTTCCTGGCCGGCGTGCTGCTGGCCGATTCCGAATACCGGCACGCGCTCGAGGCCGATCTGGAGCCGTTCAAGGGCCTGCTGCTGGGGCTGTTCTTCATGGCGGTCGGCATGTCGATCGACTTCGCCGTGCTGGCACGCTCGCCGTGGCTGGTGCTGGGCCTGGTGACGGCCTTCGTGGTGGCCAAGACCGCCGTGCTGGCGCTGCTGGCGCGGCATTTTTCGATCGCCCGCGGCCAGCGCCTGCTGTTTGCGCTGCTGATCTCGCAGGGCGGGGAATTCGCCTTCGTGGTGTTCGGCGTCGCCGGCGGCGCCGGACTGCTGCCGCGCGAGACCGAGGCCCTGCTGGTGCTGGTGGTAGCGCTGTCGATGGTGGCCACGCCGCTGCTGCTGCTGGCCTATGACCGGCTGGTAGCGCCACGCATCGGCGCCGGCAAGGCGCGGCCGGACGAAGTCATCACGCCGCAGCAAAACCCGGTGCTGATTGCCGGCTTCGGGCGCTTCGGCCAGATCATCGGGCGCCTGCTGTACAGCCAGGGCGTGGGCGTGACGGTGCTGGACCACGATCCCGACCAGATCGACTTCCTGCGCCAGTACGGCTTCAAGGTGTTTTATGGCGACGCCACCCGGCTGGACCTGCTGGAGGCCGCCGGCATTGCGGACGCGCGCATCCTGGTGGTGGCCATCGACAGCATGGACGACAGCCTGGCGCTGATCGACCGCGTGCGCGAGCGCTTCCCCGATCTGCAGATCTACGCCCGCGCGCGCCATGTCTCGCATGTCTACCAGCTCAAGGACCGCGGCGTGCAGCTGTTCGAGCGCGAGATGTTCGAGGGCTCGCTGATGCTGGGCCGGCGCGTGCTGGAAGGGCTGGGCTTCGACCCGGGCGAGGCGCGCAACGTGGCGCTGCGCTTCCGCCGCCACAATATCGAGGCAATCGACCGCTTCTACCCGCACTACACCGACCAGAAGAAGCTGGTCTCGCTGGCGCGCCAGGCGCGCGACGAGCTGGAAGAGATGTTCCGCCAGGACCGCGAGCAGCGGCGCCAGCGCGAAGAGGCCGAGTGGATGTAGGCGCGGGCGCAGCCCGGCCCCGGCGGCTCAGCGCCCGGCGGCCGCGCGCCCGGGCAGGCCGCCTTCGAGCAGGTCGACCACCATCTCGGCAAAGTCGGCGTACGAGAGCCGGCCGCCCGGCTTGAGCCAGGTGAAGGTCCAGTTGATCATGCCGAAGATGGTCATGGTCAGCGCGGTCTGGTTCTCGCGCGTGACGCGCTCCGGGTAGGCGCGGCGCAGCAGCCGCGAGAACGCCGCGACCACGTCGCGCTCGCGGCCCAGGATCAGGTCGCGCTGGGTCTCGGCCAGGAACTTGACGTCGTTGATCAGCGCGATATGGCGCGTCTGCGAGGTCTCGTACTCGGCCAGGAAGGCGCGGATCAGGTTGCCGAAGGCGTCCCTGTCGGTGCGCGCATGGCGCTCGGCGTCGGCTTCGACTTCGGTGACGAGCAGCATCAGCCGGCGCGTGTAGCGGTCCAGCAGGTCGAACAGGATCGCTTCCTTGCTCTCGTAGTAGTGATACAGCCGCGCCTTGGAAGTGCCGCAGGCCGCGGCCAGGTCGGCCATCGAGGTGCTGGGGTAGCTGCTGTTGGCAAAGGCGGCGGCGGCAAGGTCCAGGATCTGCTCGCGCTGCGCCTCGAAATCGGGTGCCTTGGTACGGGCCATATATTCTTGTTTATTCGCCCCCGCCGCCGGCATGGCGGCGCAGCTCGCAGGTATCGAGCGAGTCGGCGTTGCCGCGCAGCACCAGCTGGCCCATGGCGATCAGTTCCCGGCAGCGCCAGAACACGAACCAGTCGCTGGCCAGCAGGCCCTCGATCGCGCCCATCACGCTGCCGACCACCTGCGCCGCGGGGGTCCAGTCGGCCGGGGCGCGCTCCATGATGATGTCGTCGATGGTGCGGTAGGCCGCCGGCACCAGCGTGTTGCCCTTCCACAGCCGTACGTCGGCGTTTTCCTTGACGTTCTGCTGCCATTCGTAACCCAGGCGCCCCAGCCGCAGCACCGAGACCGGCGCGATGGTGGAGAAGCGTCGCGCCAGCCGCGCCGGCGAGTACATGCCGATCGCCGCCAGGTTGCCCTGCGCGGGCGTTTCCAGTTCACGCAGGTCCATCGCGACCTCGTTGATGCGCTGTGGCGCCTGGTACAGGTGGAATACCACCCGGCGCAGCATCAGCTGGTCGGCCGCGCTCTGGCCGTGCCAGATAGCCACTTCCATGTCGTCCTGCCGCAGCGCCAGCAGCTGGTCCAGCGCCTGGCGCATCTCGGCGGCAAAGTCGATGTCGGTGTGCGGGGCGACGCGCTGCCAGAAGCCGGAGCGGATCATGCCGGTGCTGTCGATGTCCGCCAGCGGACCGACCGCGAGATCGTCGCGCAGCACCACGACAGGGTCCGGCCGCGCCGCCTGGGCCAGCGCCTGGCGCAGGGTCGTGCCTGCTACATCACCGTTGACGACGTGGATATATTGCATGGCCGTGATTGTATATGGGTGGGGCGGTTCGCTGGCGCCGCCGCGGCGGCGGCGCGACAGCGGACCGCACCGCGCGCCCGATCACCCGCCTGCAAGCATCGCGCCAGCAGGGCGCCGCCTGCCGCCATTGTAGTCACGGCCAGTGCTGGCCAATGTCGGCGATTGTCTGACGACGCACGCGAGCGCGTGCCGGGATCAGCGTTCGTCGTAGCTGACCACCACCCGCGGCGTGAGCGCGCGTGCCTGGCAGGTGAGCACGAAGCCCTTGTCCATCTCCCAGGGCTCGAGCGTGTAGTTCTTCTCCATCTCGACCTTGCCTTCCAGCACCTTGGCCCGGCAGGTGCAACAGACCCCGCCCTTGCAGGCGTAGGGCAGGTCCAGCCCGGCGGCGAGCGCGGTGTCGAGCACGTTGGCGTCCTCCAGCGGCAGGCGCATGCTGTGCTGCTTGCCATCGAGCACCACCACCAGCTCCGCCGTGCCGGCATGGTCCGCGTGCGCGGCATGGGCGGCGGCCGGCTTGCGCCGGGTTGGTGCCAGCGGCACCCCGAAGCGCTCGGCGTGGATGCGGTGCGGGTCCAGGCCCGCATCGCGCAGCGCCGCCTCGACCTCGTCGATCATCGAGGCCGGGCCGCAGACAAAGGCCGCGTCGATGTCGTCCACCGGGATCAGCGTCTGCAGGAAGGCGGTCACGCGCGCATGGTCGAGCCGGCCGTGCAGCAGGTCCACCTCCTGCGGCTGGCGCGACAGCACGTGGTAGAGCGTGAAGCGCGCCAGGTACTGGTTCTTCAGGTCCTCCAGCGCTTCGGAAAAGATGATGCTGTCGACATTGCGGTTGCCATAGACCAGCGTAAAGCGGCTGTGCGGCTCGGCCTGCAGCGTGGTGCGGACCAGCGACAGCACCGGGGTGATGCCGCTGCCGGCGGCAAAGGCGACATAGTGGCGCGCGGCCTTGGCGTCGAGCGGCACGTGGAAGCGCCCGTCGGGCGTCATCACGTCGATCACTTGCCCGGGGGCGATGGAATCGTGCAGATGGCTGGAAAACAGCCCGTCCTCCACCAGCTTGACCGCCACGCGCAATTCGCCGTGCGCGTCATAGTCCTGCACCGCCGAGCAGATCGAGTAGGAGCGCCGCAGGTCCTTGCCGTCGACCGGCGCCTTCAGCGTCAGGAACTGCCCTTGCGTGAAGCGATAGGCGTCGCGCAGCGCGTCCGGGACCTCGAACGCGATCGAGATGGTGTCGGCGGTCTCGGGGCGCACCTGCGCCACGCGCAGCGGGTGGAACTGTGGAGTCATGGCAGCCTGGCTCGGCCCGGGGGCTCAGTAGGGTTTGAAATAGTCGAACGGCTCGCGGCAGTCCAGGCACCGGTACAGCGCCTTGCAGGCGGTCGAGGCAAAGCGCGAGATCTCCTGCGTATGAACGCTGCCGCAGCGCGGGCAGGCCACGGCATCGGGCGCGCCGGCGCGCGCGGCGCGCGGCACGAAGCGCAGCGGCTGCGCCCCGGCCGGCATGCCGCACTGTCCCGGCGGCGCGATGCCGAACGCGCGCAGGCGCTCGCGCGCGGCCGGTGTGATCCAGTCCGTGGTCCAGGCCGGCGCCAGCACGGTACGGATGCGCCACGGCGCCAGCCCGGCGCGGTCCAGCGCCTGGCCGATGTCCTCCCCGATCTGCGACATCGCCGGGCAACCGGAATAGGTGGGCGTAATGACGATCTCCAACGCGCCGTCCGGCGCTGCCACGACCTCGCGCAGGATGCCCAGTTCGCGGATCGACACCACCGGGATCTCCGGGTCCGGCACCGCCTCGAGCGCCGCCCACGCGCGCGCGACGCGTGCACCGGTGGCGCTTGCGTCGTTCACGTTGTGGGAAGGGAGGGGGGTGACGTTCATGTGGATCAACCCTTTGCGCTGAAGCGTGCGCTCACCATTGCGCGCCCGGATGGGCCCGCGCCAACCCCTGCATCTCGCCCAGCAGGTAGCTCATGTGTTCCGAATGCACGCCGTGCTTGCCGGCCGAGACAAAGCCGGTGGCCGCCGGCAAGGCCAGCGTGGCCGCCTGCAGCGTCTCGGCGACGGTGGCGTCCCAGGCCGGGCGCAGCATGGCGGTGACTACGCCGATCCCCTGCGCGGCGGCCTCGCTTTCGACCGCGTCCTCCGCAAAACACTCGTTCATGTACGGCAGCAGGTGTTCCAGCGCGTGCTGCATGCGCGCGTGCGAGGCCTCGGTGCCGTCACCCAGCCGCACCACCCAGCCGGCCGCATGGTGCAGGTGATAGCGCGCTTCCTTGATGGCCTTGGCGGCGATCGCCGCCAGCTGCTCGTCCCGGTTTGCCTGCAAGGCCTGCCACAGCTCGACCATCAGCGCGCTGTACAGGAAGTTGCGCACGATGGTGACGGCGTAGTCGCGTTCGGCGGCGGCGTTGCCGGACAGCGGGCCGCGATGCGGCAGTTCCAGCAGCGTCCAGTTGCGGAACTCGCGCTCGGTGCGCCAGTAGGCGTAGTCATCCTCATGGCGGGGCAGGCCGGTGAGCTCGCCCTCCAGTTCGCCGGCGCGGCCATACAGCAGCCGCGCCTGGCCGATCAGGTCGAGGCTGATATTGGCCAGCGCGATGTCTTCTTCCAGCACCGGCCCATGGCCGCACCACTCGGCGTTGCGCTGGCCGAGGATCAGGGCGTTGTCGGCCAGGCGCAGCACGTAGCGCAGCGCGGCGGTGCGCGCCGGCGGCAGGTGGTCGAGCAAGGCAGGCACGGCAGGCTGTGGGGACGCGGTCATGGTGCGGGCCTTACATGTGATTGACTTCGTCGGGCAGCTGGTAGAACGTCGGGTGCCGGTAGATCTTGTCCGCCATCGGATCGAACAGCTCCGGCTTTTCCTCAGGCACGCTGGCCGTGATGGCCGCGGACGGCACCACCCAGATCGACACGCCTTCCTGGCGCCGCGTATAGACGTCGCGCGCCATGTGCAGCGCCTGCTGCGCGTCGGCCGCGTGCAGGCTGCCGCAATGCTTGTGTTCCAGGCCTTGCTTGCTGCGCACGAACACTTCCCACAGCGGCCATTCCTTGCGTTGCATCGTGGTCTCCTCGGCGAGGTCAATGATCAGGCGGCGGCGCGGCCGGCGCCGGCTTCGCGTTCGACCAGCTTGGCGGCGTGCGCCAGCGCGGCTTCGCGCACCCAGGCGCCGTCCTCGTGCGCCTTCACGCGGGTGGCCAGGCGTTCCTTGTTGCACGGGCCGTCGCCGTTGATAACACGCCAGAATTCGTCCCAGTCCAGCGGGCTGTAGTCATAGTGGCCGCGCTCGGCATTCCATTGCAGCCCGGGGTCGGGCAGGGTCACACCCAGCACGCGCGCCTGCTCGACCGTGGCATCGACAAACTTCTGGCGCAGGTCGTCGTTGGAGATGCGCTTGATACCCCAGGCCATGGTCTGCGCGCTGTTGGTCGAGGCCGCATCGGGCGGGCCGAACATCATCAGCACCGGGAACCACCAGCGGTTGACCGCGTCCTGCACCATCTCGCGCTGGGCGTCGGTGCCGCGCATCATGGCCAGCAGCGCGTCGAAGCCCTGGCGCTGGTGGAACGATTCTTCCTTGCAGATGCGGATCATGGCGCGCGCATACGGCCCGTACGAGCAGCGGCACAACGGGATCTGGTTCATGATCGCGGCGCCGTCGACCAGCCAGCCGATCACCCCGACGTCGGCCCAGGTCAGCGTCGGGTAATTGAAGATCGACGAATACTTGGCCTTGCCGCTGTGCAGCGCGTCGACCAGGTCGTCGCGCGAGGCGTCCAGGGTCTCGGCCGCCGAATACAGGTAGAGGCCGTGGCCGCCTTCATCCTGGACCTTGGCCAGCAGGATCGCCTTGCGCTTGAGCGACGGCGCCCGGCTGATCCAGTTGCCCTCCGGCAGCATGCCGACGATCTCGGAGTGCGCATGCTGCGAGATCTGCCGCACCAGGGTCTTGCGGTAGGCCTGCGGCATCCAGTCCTGCGGCTCGATCTTGCCGTCGGCGGCCATGCAGGTGTCGAACGCTGCCTGGCAGGCGGCTTCATCGGGGGGCGCGCTGGCCTGCGCTGCATCGGCGTGCTGGCCGGGCAGGTCAAGACTCTGCGTGTACATAGCGTCTCCTCTGGCGGGGCGCCGCGGCAACTCGGTCCGGCGCGGCTGGCCCTATTATATAAAAGCCGACCGGTCGGTCAATTAAAGGGGCCGGGACCGCGAAGGTTTGCCTCGGCGCATGACGCCGGTTTCGCCCGATGTGTACTATCCAAGACAGGCGGCACTATGCCGCATCTCTTGTCCATCAACGGAGGTACGCTCATGACAAGCGCGGCATACGGCAAGATCGTGGTGGCGGTGGACGGCAGCAGCACGTCGGACCTGGCGGTTGATGAAGCCATTCGCGTGGCATCCCCCGGCGGTGCCACCGTGCTGGCGCTCTATGTGGTCGATACCGGCACGCCCATGTTCGACGCCGGCTACTATGACCCAAGCCAGTTGCAGAAGGCCTTCGAAGAAAGCGGGCAACGCGCCCTGCAGGCTGCAGCACAGCAACTGGCTGGTGCCGGCGTCACGCATGAAACCCAACTCGTGACCGCGGCTGCGGTGCCGGGGGACATCGGTGCTTCCATCAATGAGGCCGCGCGTCAATGGGGAGCAGACCTGCTGGTAATCGGCACGCATGGCCGCCGCGGCGTGCGCCGGCTGGTGCTGGGCAGCGTGGCCGAGGCGGTGATCCGCCAGTCCACCGTGCCAGTGCTGCTGGTGCGCGGCGCGGCGAAAGCCGATTGAAGCGGCCCTTCGCAGCTACGCTCAGCCTGCAAAGCGGAAGTGGCCGCTGCGCAGCACGATTTCGCGCGCCTCGGTCAGTTCGAACAGGCTTTCTGCCAGGCGCTCGATGCGCTGGCGGTTATTGGTGAAGGCCGCCACCAGGTCTTCTTCGCGCGGCGAGCGCGCGCCGAAGTGGGCCTCGAGCGCCTCGGCGGTGACGGAATACAAGGTGGGACTGCCGTTGACCGTCGCGGGGCAGGACAGCGTCAGGCTGGCTGCACAGTAGGTGGGAAGGCTGCGAGGGAACGTGATGTCTGGCATGGCGTGCCTCGTGCTGGCGGCGGACGTATCCAATCAATATAGGCCAAGCCCGCATTCCGTAAAGTCCCGCGGCCAGGCGGCCCATCCTGCCGATATTTCCCATCACCGGCCATGTCCGGTTGAGGGGCCGTGCCGTCGCCCTCGGCGTTATTGTTGCGCTGCGCAAATCCCTAGTGCCTGAGGTTGGATGCAGGCGAAAAAAAACCCACGCAGGTTATGCGTGGGTTGGAATCCACCGAGGTGGTGGAGGAGACAGACTTCACTATACATGCTTTGTTGCGACGCACCAAGTCCAATGTGTCAATGTAGGATGATGCGCACAATGTCGTTGTATGGGAACAACAATATTCGGCAACCTGCACGGTCATCGGAAAAGATATGCGGCGCCCACGGCACAAACAATTCCTGCGGCGTCCGCCACCAGCGCGCAACCGAGCGCATGTCGCGTGTTGCGTACATTGATACTGCCGAAATAAACCGCGAGAACATAGAAGGTCGTTTCGGTCGAGCCTTGGATAATCGCAGCCAGCCGCCCCTGGAACGAATCCACGCCGTAGGTCGTCATCACGTCGACCATCAGCCCGCGCGCCCCGGCCCCGGACAGGATCTTCATTAGCCCGACCGGCAGCGCAGGGACGAAGTCTGTGTTGACACCCAGCAGCGCGACCGCATGCGTGAGCCAGGCCATCAGTACGTCCATGCAGCCCGCGGCGCGGAACAAGCCGATCGCGACTAGGATCGCAACCAGATAGGGGATGATCTGTACGGCTACGCCGAAGCCTTCCTTGGCGCCGTCGATAAACGCCTCATAGACATTGACCCGGCGTAGCGCCCCGCAAATCAGGAAGAGGGTGATCAAGGACAGGATGAAGCCGGCACCCGCCAGCGCCGTCACGGTACCAACCTGGTCGGGCGGCGCATGCTGCAACCAGGCGAACATTGCCCCAAGCAGCGCGAGCACCAGCCCGAACGCCACTAGCACTGCGGGGCGTAGCAGGTTGATCCGCTGAACCCAGGCCACCGCCAGCAGCCCGGCGAGGCAGGCGCCGCCAGTGGCCAGCAGCGTCGGCAAGAAGATATCGGCGGCGTTGAAGCCGACCAGACCCTGCTTGACCGCGATGGCCTGGCGGATGGCGATGACCGAAGTCGGGATCAGCGTCAGCCCGGCAGAGTTGAGCACGATGAACATGATCTGCGCGTCGGTGGCGACGTCCGGGCGCCGGTTCAGCGTCTGCAACTCGCGCATCGCGTTCAGGCCCAGCGGCGTGGCGGCGTTGTCGAGCCCGAGCAGGTTGGCCGACACGTTCATCATCATCGCGCCCTGTGCCGGGTGACCCTGGGGCACCCCGGGAAAGAAATGCCGCAGCAGCGGGTTCACCAGCCGGGCAAAGGCGTCGACAACGCCGGCGCGCTCGCCGATGCGCATGATGCCCAGCCACAGACTCATGACTCCCGCCAGTCCCAGCGCGATCTCGAAGGCGGTGCGGGCGCTGTCGAACAGACTGCTCAACATCGCCGGAAACACGGCGAGGTCACCCTGGGCCACCCGGACACAGGCGGCGGAGAAGGAAATCAGGAAGAAGCCGAGCCAGACTACGTTCAGCGCCATCGGAAGAAGGGAAGCGGGGAAAACGTGAAAACAAGGCCGGGAAGATCCCGGCACGTCGCGCAACTCAGTCGATCACGGCCCCGCGCTCGGCGAGCAACTCGCGCAAGACAGAGCGGTGGCAACGCGCTTCGTTCTCGCAGTAGCAGCCCACCGAGAAATTGGTCTGGTGCGACAACGCCGCCAGCAGGTCCAGCGTGCGGCTGGCGTCCGGCTGGGCCATTTCCTTGCGGAAATGCCGCACGAAGGCGCGCCATTCCTTGTCGTCGGTTGCATGCAGCGCCTGGGCGACCAGTTCTGGCGACGGCGAAAGAGCCGGATACCAGACATCATAGTAATCGCGGCTCGCAAACTCCGATTTGGACACGCCTCGCGGCGGCCGGCGCACAGTCCCGACGCGCAGGCCCTCGTCCGCCGCGCGCGGCGTACCCAGTCTTACGATTCTGATGGTCATGAGGATTCCGATTTGGCTCTGTCCGCCATGCAGTGCCGCGGCGGCGGTGTGCCTGGCTCGCTCCAGGCCCAGATCATGAATCATGGGGCTGCGGCTGACAAACTGGTGTCATTAGGGAGGGCTTTGCGGCGTCACCGAATTATTTCGTTGAAACGCTTGCCAACCCCGCCGCGCTCGCTTACTATTCGCCCCCTCGCAACACAACGCGGCCCCTGCAAGGCAGGCGCAGCAAGGGTTGCGGGGTCGGCCGGGAGGTTGGCGCAGCGAGGTTCGCGGCGCTGACGGCAGCAAAAAAGATTGCTGCAAACGGTTGACGAAACGAAGAAAGTTCTGCATAATCTCGTTTCTCTGCTGCAGACAACGCAGCGCGCTGAACGGCAAAGCCGGGCGGCGAAGTTCTTTAACAAACAAACAACCGATAAGT
>NZ_JACHWE010000011.1:0-117267 GCF_014191175.1 Cupriavidus alkaliphilus
GCTGCGGCCAGGCGCATTCGCATTGCGACCGCCGGCGGGGCTGCCATCACGATCGAGGGCGGCAATATCACCTTTGAATGTCCGGGGCCGATTACATATAAGGCAGTGCAGAGGAAATTCGAGGGGCCCACGCATGCATCGCGCGAAATGAATACGTGGCCCCAAACGCCGTTCGATGACGCCTACCTCGTAAGAGATGAAATTACTGGAGAACCGCTACGAAACGTGCAAGTCGAATTGCGCCGCAATGATGGGGCACGCATCAAACTTGTGACAGACAGTGAGGGTCGCTTGCCGAAACAGCGAGGCATTTCGATGGAGCATGTTCAGTTGCGCGTGCTTGGCAAGCATTCACGTGACCACAACGCCTGAGGTGGCAATGCATAACGAGCGCAGTCCGTCGGATCAGGAAGTCGTGATATCGCGCACGCGCGATATCGACGGGCGACCGGTCTTCGACACACACCTGACCCCCACCGAGGACACACGAACCAAAGTTATTGAAACGAAGCTGCCAGCAGTAATTCCGATCGTGTTCCTGCCAGGGATCATGGGAACCAACCTCAAGAACAAGAAAACAGGCGATGCTGTCTGGCGGCCACCGAATATGAGCCTGAACCTGGCCGACATACTCGGCGTCGTCGCCGCTTTGGCGACATGGGGCGTTCGCGGACCGAAGAAGCGCCAGCAAATCCTGAAAGCGGAAGATCTGACAGTAGACGACGGCGGCTCTATTGACGTCGGGGAATCGGGTCTGGCAAAGGAAACCGCGCGCAAGCGAGGCTGGGGCAGCGTGCTTCGCACCTCCTATAACCCGGTCATGGGGATATTGGAAGCGCGAACCAGCCGTATCGTTGCCAACCGCGTGCCACAGGGATGGTGGTTCACTGAGGGGCTGCGCCCGCCTGCTGACTTCGGTGAGGAAACCGGACAGCCGGCATTGACGGAACCGGAACTCGTGAACGCAGCACGCTATGACTTCGATGTCTGGTGCGCCGGCTACAACTGGTTGCAATCCAACCGAAAGTCCGCCGAAGACGTCAGGCAATACATCGAAAACACGGTGCTGAGACACTACCGTGAACAGAAGCCGCCCGTGCCGGCTGACAAGGTCATCCTGGTCACGCATTCCATGGGCGGACTCGTTGCGCGTGCGCTTACGAGTCTTGTCGGTTATGAGAAGGTCCTAGGTGTTGTCCATGGCGTGCAGCCGGCTACAGGGGCGCCTGCGATTTACCATCACATGCGGGCTGGTTATGAGGGACCCGAACAGTTGATCCTGGGCTCCAATGCCGGGGAGGTAACGGCTGTCGTAGCAAACTCGGCCGGGGCCTTGGAGCTATGCCCGACGTTCGATCATCGCGACGGCCAAGCATGGTTGTTTTTGCAGAGCAAGCATGGCGATGTGGTCATGGACACAAGCGGCTTACCTAGTGCATTTCCGCGAGCGGAAAACCCTTATGATGAAATCTACAAGAATCCAGTGTGGTACGGGCTCGTGCCGGAGGCAAACACAAAGTTCCTCAATTTATCGGAGGACCTCTCCAACTACGATGATTCAAAAGTGGACCCGCGCGGCAACTTCGAAAAGCTGATTGACCAAGTCGCGAGGTTTCATCGTGATCTCGGTAGGCAATATCATCCCGAAACTTACGTACACTATGGTGCGGATGGCTCAAGGCCAATGCATAGCTGGCAAGACATTGTCTGGCGTGGCGATTCACACGAATTCCCGACATCAGATTTTCCGGCGAGCGACGATGGAAATGGGAGCTATCGACATGGTGCCACGACTAACGCCCCTGCCCTAACTGCGACACGCGGACAAGGTGATGGGACGGTACCCACTTTTTCGGGCGAGGCCCCCCGTGATGCTGGGGTGCGCTCAAGTTTCCGGCACGGTTCGGATGGCGCTGGTTCCGAGAACGCCGGTCGCAAAGGCTACGATCATCAAGGTAGCTACAACGACCCTAGGGCACGATGGGCGACGCTATACGGCATTGCCAAGATAGCCCAATTGGCCGACTGGCATTCAATTTAAAAATGAAGACATTGCGATCATTCATTACGGTAATTGTTGCTTGCCTGATGTCGGCACTTGCTAGCCTTAGCTATGGGCAATCGATGCCGCGGAGCAAATCAATGGATAAACTTGGCTGGAAGATATACTGTTTTGGGCGCTACCTCGTTGAGCTCCCCCCACAAGCCAAAGTCAACGCAACCTACAAAATTTGGGGCGACGAAATCGCGCCGATGCCAGGACAAACTCCAGGCACACTCCGGTCAATGATCGACCATCGAGAGAGGGACTTGAGGGCCGCACGTCACGAGACACAGGGTTCCATGCTCGTTAGTAGAACGATGGTTGGCGACGGCTCCGAAGTCCTATTGTCATGGTCATTGCCGTACAGCAAAGTCATGCTACGCAACGATACGTACCTTGTTGCAGCGGATCCGTGGCGCGCTTTTCGATATGGAGGAGATGTCTCCCCGGGTCGAGAACCGATAGCCCTTCGACACTCGAAAACCTTGGCCACCAACATCCGCTCCCGGGCTGACAACGAAATCCCCACAGGCCCCGGCTTCTGCATCGACAAAGGTTTTATCGCCGGCAACGACTACCGTTCCGAAAGCGTGCAGGTCGGCATCACACTGCCGCAGCACCCCAATGCCTTCATCAGTTTTGACGCCAGTACCGGCGCTGAGGAAGACCGGCTACTTGAACGCATCGACAAGTTTCTTGCTGCAGCAGTCGCCGGCCCGATCGCCGGCCTGAAGGTGTTGCGCAAGCGCCAACGCAACGTCAGTGCCATTCCAGCCGAAGAGTATGCAACCGCCGCGACGGGTAATGGCCAGCGTGTCTATGTTTTCGCCTGGGAATCGCAGGGAAGAAACAAGTCCTTGTCCGAGCAAAATGTGTCGGCTGGCCTGCGCGTACTCGAGCAGCCGGTGGTCAGTCCGAAGACACCTTATCAGCCGGCATTTCAGTCAGATGATGAGGCGCTGCAGTTGTGGGATGCCATCATCGAGTCCATTCGGCTACGGCCCGGCGCAGTTTAAAACTCTTCGATCAACACGACGGCCTCTTCTGAGATGCATCGTCTAGCCAGATACCTCTGTTTTGCCGCGGCAGCTTGCACTCTTGCATTGCACACCTCAATGGTTGAGGCACAAGCGGCTTCGAGACAATCCATCGTCAGCAGGACCGGCTGGAACACCTATTGTTTTGGTCGCTATCTTGTCGACTTGCCTCCGCAAGCCGTCATAAGTACTGCCTACAAGATTTGGGGCGACCCTATCACCTATTTGCCGGGAAAGACGCCCGAAATTCTGAGTTACGATATCCGCAAGCGCGAAGCGGAACTGAAGGCGATACAACATAAGCATCTGGAAGGGAGCCTTTATGTTCGCCGCGTGTCGCATCAAAATGGCTCAGTCAGCTTGGTTTCGTGGAAGGCACCATTTAGCAAGGAAGTCATGAGGATGGAGTCTTTCCTTGTCGCCAACAATCCGTGGCAGCTATTCCATTACGAAGGGGATATTTCTCGTAGCAGGCAGGACATGGCTCTTGCTCTTGCCGATTCGCTCGCCACCAACATCCGCTCGCGCGCCGACAACGAAATCCCCACCGGCCCCGGTTTCTGCATCGACAAGGGCTTTATCGCCGGCAACGATTACCGTTCCGAAAGCGTACAGGTCGGCATCACGCTGCCGCAGCACCCCAATGCCTTCATCAGTTTTGACGCCAGTACCGGCGCTGAGGAAGACCGGCTACTTGAACGCGTGGACAAATTTGCTATTGCAGCAGTCGCCGGCTGGTTCGCCGGCCTGAAGGTATTGCGTAAGGGCGAACGCAATGTCGGTGCCATTCCAGCCGAAGAGTATGCGACCGCGGCGACGGGCAATGGTCAGCGTGTCTATGTATTCGCCTGGGAGTCCCAGGGGAAGAACAAATCCTTGTCCGAGCAAAATGTGTCGGCTGGCCTGCGCGTACTCGAGCAGCCGGTGGTCAGTCCGCAGACACCGTATCGGCCGGCATTCCAGTCCGATGATGAGGCGCTGCAGTTATGGGATGCCATCATCGAGTCCATTCGGCTGCGGCCCGGCGCAGTCTAGCGCTGCCCTATTCCTCCTGCCGCGCCGTGTGTGCCAGCAGCCAGTCGGTCACGGCAGCGCGGTCGCCGCGGAAGACGATGCGTGCCGCGCGCTGGTCGCGCTGGAAGTCATACATCGGATCGTAGTAGTCGCGCAGCAGCACTTCGATCCAGCCGCGATGCAGTGCTACCTCGCCGCATTCTGCCTGCCGTGCCAGCGCCTGGTCCAGCAGCGCAGACAGCTTGCCGTAGCGTGCGCCGCCAAGCCGGGGCGCGATCGCGGCCATCGCTTCGCGCAGGCGCGTGGCGTAGGCGTCGAAGCCTTCCGCGCTGCCCCTGGTGTCGATAAATTCCGCCGCCAGTCCCTGCACGTAGTCGCGCAGCACGCGCTCGACGCGGACGTCGAACGGCGCTTCCAGCCATACCAGCGGACTGGCCTGCATGCGCTGCGACAGTGCCTGCGGCACGTCGCGGCTGCCGATGAAGCGGCCTTCGTCTTCCACCACCAGTGCACGCCAGCCGGCGTCGAGACGCCGCAGCACGTCGATGGCGAGGGCGTTTTCAAAGTCGATTTGCGGCGGCTGCGGCAGCGCGCGGCGGCCGAATGCCGAGCCGCGGTGGCGCGCATGGCCTTCCAGGTCGATCGACGCGGGCACGTCGGCCAGCACGTCGGTCTTGCCGCTGCCGGTCAGTCCGCCCACCACGAACCATGGCTGCGCTGCCGCCGCGGTATCGATGGTCTCGATCAGGAAGCTGCGCATGGCCTTGTAGCCGCCGGTCACGCGCGGATAGTCGACACCGGCATCGTGCAGCCACTGCTGCACCAGCTGCGAACGCAAGCCGCCGCGGAAGCAATACAGGTAGCCGTCCGGATGCGCGCGCGCAAACTCCGCCCAGGCGGCGATGCGCGTCGCCTTGCGCTGGCCGGACACCAGATGGTGGCCGAGTTCGATCGCGGCCTGCTGGCCCTTTTGCGCATAGCACAGGCCGACCTCGTGGCGCTCGGCGTCGTCCATCAGCGGCAGGTTGACCGCGCCGGGAAAGGCCCCGCGCGCGAACTCCAGCGGCGCGCGCACGTCCAGCATGGCGACGCCACTGAGGAACAACGTGCGGAAATCAGCGGTATCCGGGCGCATCAGCGGATCTCTACGGCCAGCGCGGCGCGTGCCACCATCTCGCCGATCGGGGCGAGCGCCAGTCCCAGGCGCTGGCATTCGTCAAGGAACTCGGCTTCGCCGGCCGGCTCGACCGCGACCAGCAGGCCGCCGCTGGTCTGGGGATCGCACAGCAGCGCGCGTTGCGTCTCGGTGAGCGGCGCGATGCGGTGCCCGTAGCTGTCGAAGTTGCGTTGGGTGCCGCCCGGCACGCACCCCCGGCCGATGTAGTCGGTCACGTCATCCAGCACCGGCACCGCGGCATAGTCGACGCGCGCGGTCAGACCGCTGCCGTCGGCCATTTCGACCAGATGGCCGAGCAGCCCGAAGCCGGTCACGTCGGTCATCGCGCGCACGCCGGACAAGCGCCCGAAGGCGCTGCCGGGCCGGTTCAGCACGCACATCCAGTCGCGCGCCAGATGGCGGTTATCGTCGCGCAGCAGTCCCTTCTTCTCGGCCGTGGTCAGCACGCCGATGCCGAGCGGCTTGGTCAGGTACAGCCGGCAGCCGGGCGTGGCGGTGTCGTTGCGCTTCATGTGCGCACGCTCGACCAGCCCCGTGACCGCCAGGCCGAAGATGGGCTCGGGCGCGTCGATCGAATGACCGCCCGCCAGCGGAATGCCGGCGTCGTCGCAGGCGCGGCGCCCGCCGGCCACCACTTCGCGTGCCACCTCGGGCGGCAGCACGTTCACCGGCCAGCCCAGGATGGCGATGGCCATCAGCGGGTCGCCGCCCATGGCGTAGATGTCGCTGATCGCATTGGTCGCGGCAATGCGCCCGAAGTCGAACGGGTCGTCGACGATGGGCATGAAGAAGTCGGTGGTGGAAACCACCCCGCGCTGGCCGTCTGCGCCATCCAGCGCATACACCGCTGCATCATCGCGCGAGGCATTGCCGACCCACAGGCGCGGGTCCAGGTGCTGCGCGCCGCTGCCGGCCAGGATCACGTCGAGCACTTTGGGAGAAATCTTGCAGCCGCAGCCGGCACCGTGGCTGTACTGCGTCAGGCGGATGGGACTGGTCATGAACGTGGACTCCGCGCGGCGCGCCGGCGGGTCAGGAGCCTTGCCCCGCCGGCGCGCCTGGATGAAGAGAGGAATTGGAATGAGAAGGGTTACTGCCTGCAGGCGAGCAACCAGGCGGCGCCGATCGGCGCCGCGCGCTGGGGCGGGCCGCCACCGAAGCGGCCGCGCCGAAGACGGCGGCTTATTGCTCGCCCGGCTCCATCTGCGACTGCAGGTAGTTCTGCAGCCCGACCTTGTCGATCAGGTCCAGCTGCGTCTCCAGGTATTCGATATGTTCCTCGGTATCGGTGAGGATATCGACCAGAATTTCGCGGCTGACGTAATCGCCAACCGACTCGCAGTAGGCAATGCCTTCCTTGACGGTGGCGTGCGCCGTCTGCTCCAGCTTCAGGTCGCACTTGAGCATCTCGGGCGTGTCTTCGCCGAGCAGCAGCTTGTGCAGGTCCTGCAGGTTGGGCAGGCCGTCCAGCATCAGGATGCGGTCGATCAGGCGGTCGGCGTGCTTCATCTCGCCGATCGATTCCTTGTACTCCACTTCGCCGAGCTTCTTCAGGCCCCAGTGGCGATACATGCGGGCGTGCAGGAAATACTGGTTGATCGCGGTCAGCTCGTTCTTGAGCTGGGCGTTCAGATGCTGGATGACCTTCTTGTCACCTTTCATTGGCGGCTCCTGTTGCTTCGGGCCCGCGCAAAAATACGAAACGGCGCCAATGGCGCCGTGCAGTCAGAAAAAAGGAATGCGCAAAAACGCGCCGTGAACTGAAGCTTCAGTTCATGGGCGCGTTCAGGCCACCAGCGCCTTGCGCTGGTCGTTCGCGACTGCCGGGTCCCGAGTGTCCATTATGGTACATGGGCCCGAAGCGGAACAGGAAGAAATCTCCACAACCTGGATGCTGGCGAGGGTCGCCACCGTCACGTTGCGTACCGCGGCCACGCCTTCCTGCAACACCTGCTGCGCGCACTCGCGGCAACGGCCGCAGCACGTGCCGACGCCGAGCGTTTCAGCCAGTTCGTCGAGGGTTTCGACGCCCAGGTGCGCGGCACCGTGAATCTCGCGATCGGTGATCTGGTTGCAGATGCAGACGTACACAACTCCCTCCGTTGGGGCGCGGGACACCGGCATGTCCCTGCGAATGAACGTCAGAATATCAGAGATCAATAATGATAACAATTCCCATTAAGCCACATCGACGAAGGTCGGGAAGGCGTCACAGGGCGTAAAAAGAAGGCGGCTGGCGCGGCACTTTTCCGTGTGGGGAAGTGCCGCGCCAGCCGCCTTTTTGCCTCGGAAAACCCTGATTGCGTCAGGGTCGTGCGATTTGCCGCAGGACCGTTGCCTGTTCCTCGGGATCGTATGCCTGCAGCAGCTGGTCGATCAATGGTTCCAGGTGTTCGCAGTTGGCGTGCAGGATTTCCTGCTTGACCCGCAGCAGCTGCGACGGGTGCATGGAGAATTCGCGCAAGCCCATGCCCAGCAGCAGCCGCGTCATCGACGGGTCGCCCGCCATCTCGCCGCACACCGCCACCGGCACGCCGGCGCGGTTGGCTTCGCGGATGGTGCGCGCCACCAGTTGCAGCACCGCCGGATGCAGCGGGTCGAACAGATGCGCCACGGCGTTGTCGGCGCGGTCGATCGCCAGCGTGTACTGGATCAGGTCGTTGGTGCCGATGGACAGGAAATCCATCTTGCGCAGGAACAGCGGCAGCAGCAGCACCGCCGCGGGGATCTCGATCATGGCCCCGACCTTCATGCCGGGGTCGTACGGCTCGCCGCGCTCGTCGAGCTGGCGCTTGGCCTTGGCGATCAGCGCCAGGGTCTGGTCGATCTCGCTGGCATGCGCCAGCATCGGCACCAGCAGCCGCACCGGGCCGAAGGCCGAGGCACGCAGCAGCGCGCGCAGCTGGGTCAGGAACATGCCGGGCTCCGACAGCGACCAGCGGATCGCGCGCAGGCCCAGCGCCGGGTTGAGCGCGGTCTCGAAGTCGTCTGCGCGGCCGTCGCCGCGGGCGTCGAGCGGCTTGTCGGCGCCGATATCGATGGTGCGGATGGTCACCGGCAGCCCGTGCATGGCGTCGACCGCGCCGCGGTATGCCTGGAACTGCTCTTCCTCGCCCGGCAGCTCGTCGCGCCGGTTCATGAACAGGAACTCGGAGCGGAACAGGCCGACGCCGACCGCGCCCGCGGCCAGCGCGGCGCCGGCGTCCTCGGCCATCTCGATATTGGCCAGCAGCTCGATCTCGATGCCGTCGAGCGTCACCGCCGGCGTATGGCGCAGGCGCTGCAGGCGCTTCTTCTCCAGCACGCGCTCGCTCTGGCGGTGGCGGTATTCCTCCAGGATGATGGCGGTGGGGTCGACGATCACCAGGCCGGCGTCGCCGTCGATGATGATCCAGTCATCCTGGCGGATCAGTTCGCTCGCGCTCTGCACGCCGACCGCGGCCGGGATGTCGAGGCTGCGCGCGACGATGGCGGTATGCGAGGTGCGCCCGCCCAGGTCGGTGACGAAGCCGTGGAACACGGTGTGGCGGAACTGCAGCATGTCGGCCGGCGCGATATCGTGGGCCACCACGATCACGCCGGGCGCGGGCTCGCCGTCGGCGGCCAGCGCTGGCACCGGCGCCGGCACCAGCACCGGGGCGCCGGCCAGCGCCTTGAGGATGCGCTCCACCACCTGCTGGATGTCGGCCTTGCGCTCGCGCAGGTATTCGTCCTCGATCTCGTCGAACTGGCGCATCAGCTCTTCGAGGCGCGTCGTCAGGGCCCACTCGGCGTTGTAGCGCCGGCCCCGGATCAGCGCCTCGGGTTCGCGCGCCAGCGCCTCGTCGTCGAGGATCATCGCGTGCACATCGAGGAAGGCACCCAGCTCTTCGGGCGCGTCGCGCGGCAGGTCGCGCTTGAGCGCGGCCAGTTCGGCGCGCACCGCGGCGCGCGCGGCGCGCAGCCGTTCCACCTCGGCGTCGAGCTGCTCTTCATCGACCAGGTAGTGCGACACGTCCAGCGCCGCGGGCGCAAGCAGGTGCGCGCGCCCGATGGCGACGCCGCGCGAGACCGGGATGCCGTGCAGGGCGAAAGGCATGTACCGCTCCGTCAGGAACGTTTATCAATTCGGGTCAAGGCCGCCGGCCTCACTCCCCTTCACCAAAACGGTTGGCGATCAGGGCCAGCAGCGCGTCCATCGCCTCCTGTTCGTCGGGACCCTCGGTTTCGATCGTGATGGTCGAGCCGATCCCGGCGGCGAGCATCATCACGCCCATGATGCTCTTGGCGTCGACCTGGCGTCCGTTGCGGGACATCTTGACCTGGCTGACAAAGCTGCCGGCGAGCTGGGTCAGCTTGGCGGACGCACGTGCGTGCAGTCCGAGTTTATTGATGATGGTGGTGTCCCTCTGCAGCATATTTGTCGGGATGATTGGCGGTTTGATTCTGGACGGTGGTGGTGCCGACCTGCAGCACGCCCTGCGAGCCGCCGGCCAGCGCCTTGGTGGCGAGCTGGTCCAGCTTTTCGGCCCGGTAGCAGATGGCGCGGACCAGCATGGGAAGGTTGACGCCGGCCAGCACGCGCACGCGGCCCGGCTCGGCCAGGCGCGCGGCGATATTGGCGGGGGTGGCGCCGAAGATGTCGGTCAGGACCAGCGCGCCGTTGTCTTCGCAGATGGCATCCAGGCGGCGCCTGGCCTCGGCCAGCACGGCGGCGGGATCGGCATCGGGAAGGACGTCGATGGCTTCCAGCCGCTGCGGCTGGCCACAGTAGACGTGGGCGGCGCAATCGCGCAGGGCTGACGCCAGCGGGGTGTGCGCGATGATCAGGATGCCTGCCATGATGGTGAATCCGTTGGATTGCCCCGATTGTAGCAGGCGCCCCCCGGCGCTCCCGCTGGCCGCCCGGGCCGGTGGGGCCTAGCTGCCGGCAGCGCCGACCGCGTGCTCGAGCGCGTCGATGAACATCGCCGCGACATGGAAGCCGGTCTGCTGGGTGATCTCCTGGAAACAGGTCGGGCTCGTCACATTGACCTCGGTGAGGTAGTCGCCGATAACGTCCAGGCCGACCAGCAGCAGGCCCTGCTCCCACAGCCCCGGCGCCAGCGCCTCGGCGATCTCGCGGTCGCGCCGGCTCAACTCCTGGGCGCGGCCGGTGCCGCCCGCGGCGAGGTTGCCGCGCACTTCGCCGGCCATCGGCACGCGCGCCAGCGAATACGGCACCGGCACGCCGCCGATCAGCAGCACGCGCTTGTCGCCGTCCTTGATCGCCGGGATATAGCGCTGCACCATCAGCGAGCGGGCGCCGTCCTGGCCCAGCGTCTCGACGATCGCGGCGAGGTTCATGCCGTCCGCGCCGACGCGGAACACGCCCATGCCGCCCATGCCGTCGAGCGGCTTGACGATGATGTCGCGATGCTCGGCGTGGAAATCGCGGATCCGCGCCAGGTCGCGCGTGACCAGCGTCGGCGTGATGAATTCCGGGTACTGCGCAATCGCCAGCTTCTCGGAATGGTCGCGGATCGCGCGCGGCTTGTTGAATACGCGCGCGCCCTGCGCCTCGGCCAGTTCCAGCAGCCAGGTGCTGGTCACGTATTCCATGTCGAACGGCGGATCCTTGCGCATCAGCACCGCGTCGAAGGCCGACAGCGGCTCGAGCGCGCTGTTGCCCTCGCGGT
Organism: Cupriavidus alkaliphilus; assembly: GCF_014191175.1. Lineage (NCBI taxonomy): Bacteria > Pseudomonadati > Pseudomonadota > Betaproteobacteria > Burkholderiales > Burkholderiaceae > Cupriavidus > Cupriavidus alkaliphilus. The sequence goes on from NZ_JACHWE010000011.1 coordinate 10,930, forward strand.
ACCAGGCGCCGGGCTCCGCGCCATCGTCGCCGGTCAGGTGCAGGCGCGTGGCCACGGTCTCGACCGTGCGGCCGGACAGCGCCAGCTGCGGCTGCAGGCACCAGTACAGCTCGTGGCCGCGCGCGGCGGCCTCGGCCATCATGGCGTAGGTGGAGTCCTTGTAGGTCTTGAAGGTCTCCAGCGGATCGGTGATGAAGAGGATGCGCATGGCGGCGTTCAGATGATCGGGTTGGGGTCGGTCTTCTCGAGCTCCAGCGACGCCGCCAGCAAGGCCAGCCGCGCCACCACGCCATACATGTAGAAGCGGTTCGGCACCGCCGCGCCGGGCTTGGCGTGGCTGTCCGGGATGCCGTTGGGCGCAAACGCCAGCGGCACGAAATGCATGCCCGGCGCGTTCAGGTTCTCGTCGTTGCCGCGGCCGGTGTGCACGCGGTAGAAGCCGCCCACCACGTAGCGGTCGATCATGTAGACCACCGGCTCGGCCACCGCCTCGTTGACCTTCTCGAAGGTGTGCACGCCCTCCTGGATGATGACGTCGCTGACCTCCAGACCCTCCTTGACCACGCTCATCTTGTTGCGCTCTTTGCGGTTCAGGCCCTTGATCTCGGACGGGTCGCGCACGGTCATGATGCCCATGCCATAGGTGCCGGCATCGGCCTTGACCACCACGTACGGCGTTTCCTTGATGCCGTACTCGCGGTACTTCTTGGCAATCTTCTTCAGCACGCCTTCGACCGCGTCGGCCAGTTCTTCCTCGCCCACGCGCTCGTGGAAGTTCACGCCGGTGGTACGGGCGAAGTACGGGTTGACCATCCACGGGTCGATGTCGATCAGCTTGGCGAACTTCTTCGCCACCTCGTCATAGGCGGAAAAGTGGCTGCTCTTGCGGCGCGTGGACCAGCCGGCGTGCAGCGGCGGCAGCAGGTACTGCTCGTTGATGTTTTCCAGGATCGGCGGAATGCCGGCCGACAGGTCGTTGTTGAGCAGGATCGAACAGGGATCGAAGTCCTTCAGCCCCAGCCGGCGGGCCTTGGTGCCCAGGCGCGCCAGCGGCTCGACCACCAGGGTCTGGCCATCGGGCAGCTCGATCGGGGTCGGTTCGGTGATTTCCTCGGAAAGCGAGCCCAGGCGCACGTTCAGCCCCGCCTGGCGCATGATCAGCGACAGCCGCGCCACGTTCTGCAGGTAAAACATATTGCGGGTGTGGCGCTCCGGGATCAGCAGCAGGTTCTTGGCATCCGGGCAGATCTTCTCGATCGCGGCCATCGCCGCCTGCACCGCCAGCGGCAGCATCTCGGGGGCCAGGTTGTTGAAGCCGCCCGGGAACAGGTTGGTATCGACCGGCGCCAGCTTGAAGCCGGCGTTGCGCAGGTCCACCGAGCAATAGAACGGGGGCGTATGTTCCTGCCATTCCAGCCTGAACCAGCGCTCGATGGACGGCGTCGCGTCCAGGATCTTCTTTTCCAGTTCGAGCAGCGGACCGTTCAGCGCGGTGATGAGATGCGGGACCATATCCATCCTATAGATCGTCTTAATCGTTCGCCCCGATTGTAGAGGAACGGCCAACCAGGCGCTGGCACACCCTTTGTAAGGATATGCAGCGCCTGGCATAAGGGATAACCATATGGGGATGGGCGGCGCGAAATAAAGAGGCCGCGCCGGCGACGGCGGACGGGCAAAAAAAAAGCGCGGCGATGCCGCGCTTTTAAATGGCCTGACAGATACGGGGAGCGTTCTGCAGGTGGAGGAAACTGCCTCAGTGGCAATGTATGTGCGCCGCACATTAAAGACAATTGAAGCTTTTTAAGATCGGAGTTAAGCACTCTGCGAAAAGCCCGTGCCCGGCGCGGGGGATTGCCCGCTGGCCCGCGCCAGCATTGGCTTCGCCGGTCCGGGCGGCGGTGGGAATGCGCCGCGCGATGGCCTTGTTCGCCCCAGCGCGACCTGTCGCCGCAGGCTAAATGTCTGCAACCCCGGTCAAGGCGACAAAGAAAAAAGCCCGGCACGCAGCCGGGCAAAACTCCTGAGAGCAGATTCCCAATCAGCCCTCCAGCACAACACCGTTGCGATCAGCCTTCGTAAGCGGTCTCGCCGTGCGAGGTGATATCCAGGCCTTCGCGCTCTTCGTCTTCCGGCACGCGCAGCCCGATCAGCATGTCCACCAGCTTGAAGGCGACGAAGGCTACCACGCCGGACCACACCACGGTGGTCAGCACGCCTTCGAACTGGACCCACAGCTGGCCCGCAATCGAATAGTCGTCGGCGACCTTGTTGGCCACGTAGTCGTAGATGCCGGTGCCGCCCAGGCTGGGCGCGGCGAACACGCCGGTCAGCAGCGCGCCGACGATGCCGCCGACGCCGTGCACGCCGAACACGTCCAGCGAGTCGTCCATGCCCAGCATGCGCTTCAGTCCGGTCACGCCCCACAGGCACAGCAGGCCGGCCACCAGGCCCATCACGATCGAGCCCATCGGGCCGACGAAGCCCGCGGCCGGGGTGATCGCCACCAGGCCGGCGACCGCGCCCGAGGCGCCGCCCAGCATCGACGGCTTGCCCTTGCCGATCCACTCGCCGAAGGTCCACGACAGCACCGCGGCGCAGGTCGCCAGCAGCGTGTTGACGAAGGCCAGCGCGGCCGAGCCGTTGGCTTCCAGCGCCGAACCGGCGTTGAAGCCGAACCAGCCGAACCACAGCAGCGAGGCACCCACCATGGTGAAGGTCAGGCTGTGCGGACGGATCGCCTCGCGGCCGAAGCCGATGCGCTTGCCGAACATGAAGGCCCCGACCAGCCCGGCCACCGCGGCATTGATATGGACCACGGTGCCGCCGGCAAAGTCCAGCGCGCCCTTCTGGAACAGCCAGCCGGCCTTGGCCGTGGCGGCGGTGCCGGCAGCGGCGTCGGTGTAGGCATCAGGGCCCGGCCAGAACCACACCATGTGCGCCACCGGGATGTAGGCGAAGGTGAACCACAGCACCACGAACACCAGCACCGCCGAAAAGCGCGCGCGCTCGGCGAAGGCGCCGATGATCAGGCCGCAGGTGATGCAGGCGAAAGCGCACTGGAAGGCGAAGTAGCCCAGTTCCGGCAGCACCACGCCCTTGCTGAAGGTGGCGGCCACGGCGTCGACCGTCAGCCCCTTCATGAACAGCCGGTCGGTGCCGCCGAAGAAGGCGTTGCCCTCGGTGAAGGCAAAGCTGTAGCCGTAGATGGCCCACAGCAGCGCCACCAGCGAAAAGATCACCAGGCACTGCATCAGTACCGACAACATGTTCTTGGAGCGCACCAGGCCGCCATAGAACAGCGCCAGGCCAGGCAGCGTCATCAGGATCACGAACGCGGTCGAGACCAGCAGCCAGGCGGTGTCGCCCTTGTTGGGCACGGGTGCGGCCGGCGCGGCGGCGGCTTCAGCCGGTGCGGCCGCGGCAGGGGCCGCTGCAGGGGCCGCAGGGGCCGCGGCGGGTGTTGCTGCAGTCGCTGCCGCGGCCGGCGCGGAAGTGGCGGCGGCCGAAGCCTCGGCGGCCGGCTTGTCCTGCGCGGCGGCCGGAGCCGACATGCCCATGCCGGCCGTGCCGACGGCCAGCGCCATCGCGCCCGCGGTCAGGAATCGCTTGATCCAGGTTTTCATGGAATTCACCTTTGTCTCTATGCTGTCTTGGGTCACAGGGCATCGCCGCCGGTCTCGCCGGTGCGGATGCGGATGACCTGCTCGATCGGAGCCACGAAGATCTTGCCGTCGCCGATCTTGCCGGTGCGGGCGGACTTTTCGACCGCTTCGATGGCACGCTCGACCACGTCGTCGGGCACCGCCACCTCGATCTTCACCTTGGGCAGGAAGTCGACGATGTACTCGGCGCCGCGGTAGAGCTCGGTATGGCCCTTCTGGCGGCCGAAGCCTTTCACTTCGGTCACGGTGATGCCGGACACGCCCACGTCCGACAGCGCTTCGCGCACCTCGTCGAGCTTGAACGGCTTGATGACTGCGATGATGAGTTTCATCAGGATTCTCCTGGGAGCGGACCGGCATCAGCCCGCCCGGGCTGCGTCAGAGTTAGAAAGTCTTGGTGATCGAGGCCCAGGCCGCGGCCTTGCCCAGGTAGCGGCCGCGGTTGGCGCTGGTGTAGGCCACTTCCTTGGCGTTGGTGTCGACATAGGCGACCGCCAGCGCAAAGCCCTTGCCCAGGTCCTTGGTCAGCCCGATCTTCCAGTCGGTGTACGAGGCATCGCTGTTGTGCTTCACGCCCTGGTAGCCAACGTGCGCGTTCAGCGTCAGGTCCCAGAAATTCAGCGGCACGTTGGCGCTCAGGTCGACGTAGTAGCTGTTCTTGCTGTCGGCCCAGCCGAACAGGTTGGTGACCGAGTGCGAGTACTTCAGGAATACCGGTCCCCAGCCGACCCCGGCATACAGTTCCGTGGTGTACGGGCGCGGGTTGTTGTAGCCGCCCGGGTAGTAGTACTCGAGCACGCCCAGGTCATAGGCGAATTCGGTGCCCGCCACCTTGAAGGTGTTCTTGAAGCCGCCGTAGAAATCCATCTCGACCGGCGCCGACACCGCCGGATTGGCATCCTCGAGCCAGCTGATGCTGGAGTTCCAGTTGCCCAGGTAGAAGCCGCTTTCGTGCGCGTAATCGAAACCGCCCTGGATGGCCGGGCGCAGGTTGGTCTGGCTGATGCCGCGATAGCGGTAGTCCGTGACCAGCGACACGTTGGCCGTGAACGTATGCGGCGAGGCCGGCTCGGCAGCCGGGGCCGCGGCGCCGGTGCTCTGCGCCAGGGCGCCGCCCGCGGCGCTGGCCAGGACCACCGCGCTGACTGCAAGGGCCAACTTCTTCATGGGGTTTTTCTCCTTTTCCTGATGGCTCGGATTTCGTTTAGTTGGATTCCGGTGAAGCTTTGAGGCAGCTCGGCATCACTACTGCAACTGCCGTGCCAACCCACGGAATGCCGCAGTGCGTGCGGCCCCTCGCGCCCTGCCAATGGGCACCGCGCGGGCTTGAATGCGCCTCGCAGCGACGCCAGATGGGGTTAAATGGTGTGAACGGCGCGGCGCCGGTGCTTTCGCGCGCGTGCCGCTGGGGCGATAATCGAGTCTTGACGGGGACGGCGTAGGGCCCGCGCACCACGGATCGCCCGCATTCAGGGCGCCCAAATCCTGTGCGAAAGCGCGCCATACGCCAGATTCCCCCCCGGATTGGCACCACTCAGGTGCGCAAAGGAGAAACCATGAAACCGACCGACCTCTTCAACGACCTGCAGAACAAGGTCAGCGAGGCGCTGCGCAATTCGCCGGCAAAGGACATCGAGAAAAACGTGCGCAGCATGATGACCCAGGGCTTTGCCCGGCTGGACCTGGTCACGCGCGAGGAGTTCGACGTCCAGTCGCAGGTGCTGGCGCGCACCCGCGCCCGCCTGGAGGAACTGGAAAGCCGCGTGGCCGAGCTCGAGCGCCGCGCCGGCATCCCGCCGGGCGCCGGCTCGGTGGACTCGACCGGGGGCGCGTGAGCACGCCGGTCCCCCCGCCACCCTCCCGCCTGTGTGAAGGCCGCCAGTCATGGCGGCCTTTTTCGTTAACAGTTTCGTGCGGTTCGATGCCATGAGCCTTGCCGTCCTACGCAGCCGGGCCCTGACCGGCATCGCCGCGCCGCCGGTGCGGGTCGAGACCCACCTGGCCAACGGCCTGCCGGCCTTCACCATCGTCGGCCTGGCCGACACCGGCGTGCGTGAAAGCCGCGAGCGCGTGCGCGCCGCCATCCTCAACAGCGGCTACGAATTTCCCAACCGCCGCATCACCGTCAACCTCGCCCCGGCCGACCTGCCCAAGGAGTCCGGCCGTTTCGACCTGGCCATCGCGCTCGGCATCCTGGCCGCCAGCGGCCAGATTCCGGCCGACGCGCTCGACGCGCATGAATTTGCCGCCGAGCTGTCGCTGTCCGGCGAACTGCGTCCGGTGCGCGGCGCGCTGGCCATGGCGATGGGGCTGGCGCGTGACAATGCCGCCCGCGCCGGCTCGGGCGAGACGCCGCGCGCCTTCCTGGTCGCCGCGGGCAACGGCGCCGAAGCCGCGCTGATCGAAGACCTGGCGGTCCATGCGGCCGCCACCCTGCGCCAGGCCTGCGACCACCTCGGTCCCGTGGCCGAAGCACGACTACCCCGCGCCATGCCGCCCTTGCTGCCCGCCGCCAGCGGGCGCGGTCCCGATATGCGCGACGTGCGCGGCCAGGCGCAGGCACGCCGCGCCATGGAGGTGGCCGCCGCCGGACAACACTCGGTGCTGCTGGTGGGCCCGCCCGGTACCGGCAAGTCGATGCTGGCGCAGCGCCTGCCCGGCCTGCTGCCGCCGATGTCGCTGCAGCAGGCGCTGGAAGCCGCCGCCGTGATGAGCCTGACCCCGGGCGGCTTTCGCGCCGAGGCCTGGGGCGTGCGCCCCTGCCGCGCACCGCACCACACCGCGTCGGGCCCGGCCATGGTCGGCGGCGGCGGCAATCCGCGCCCCGGCGAGATCTCGCTCGCGCACCACGGCGTGCTGTTCCTGGACGAACTGCCCGAGTTCGACCGCCGCGTGCTCGAAGTCCTGCGCGAGCCGCTGGAGTCGGGCCGCATCACCATCGCCCGCGCCAACGGCCACGCCGACTTCCCCGCCTGCTTCCAGTTCGTGGCGGCGATGAACCCGTGCCCGTGCGGCTACCTCGGCCATCCCGACCGGCCGTGCCGCTGCACGCCCGACCAGGTGCGCCGCTACCAGTCGCGCATCTCCGGCCCCATGCTCGACCGCATCGATCTGCAGGTCGAGGTGCCCGCGCAGGACCAGGGCGAAATGCTCGACGGCCCGCCCGGCGAAGCCAGCACCGCGGTGCGCGCGCGCGTGCTCGCTGCGCGCGAACGGCAACTGGCGCGGCAGGGCAAGCCCAACAATGAACTGGGCGGACGCGAGATCGAGCAGCACTGCGTCATGGATCCGCAGGCGCAGGCCTTGCTGCGCGGCGCGATGACGCGGCTGGCATGGTCGGCGCGCTCGTACTTCCGCGTGCTGAAGGTGGCGCGCACGATTGCGGACCTGGCCGGCGCGGACTTGCTGGACGCCGCGCACGTGGGCGAGGCGATCCAGTACCGGCGGGCGCTGCGGATGGCCGGCTAGCGTGATCCGCGCCTCAGGCCTCTTCCGACCATTGCACGCCCTCGCGCGCCATGAACGCCGACGAGGCCGCCGGCCCCCACGTGCCCGCCGTATAGGGCCGCGGGCCTTCGTCCTGGGCGCGCCATGCCTCCAGGATCGGGTCGACCCAGGTCCATGCGGCCTGCAGCTCGTCGCGCCGCACGAACAGCGCCAGCCGTCCGCGGATGACATCGAGCAGCAGGCGCTCATAGGCCTCGGCGCGGCGCGTGGTGAAGGCCGAGTCGAGGTTCAGCGCCAGGCTCAGCGGCTTGAGCTTCATGCCCTCGCCCGGCTGCTTCACCATCAGCGTCAGCCGCACCGATTCTTCCGGCTGCAGCCGGATCACCATGCGGTTGGGCTGCAGCGTGCTGCCCGGGTCGAAGATCGAATGCGGCACCTCGGCAAAGTGGATCACCACCTCGGTCACGCGCTCCTGCATGCGCTTGCCGGTGCGCAGGTAGAACGGCACCTGGTTCCAGCGCCAGGTACCCAGCTCGGCCCGCATCGCGACAAAGGTCTCGGTGCGGCTGTCGGGCGGAATCCCCTCTTCCTGCAGGTAGCCGCGCACCAGCTCGCCGCCGATGGCGCCGGCGGTGTACTGGCCGCGCACGGTGTTGCGTCGTACGTCCTCGGGCGACATCGGCCGCAGCGAGCGCAGCACCTTGAGCTTTTCATCGCGCACCGCGTCGGAGTTGAGCGATGCCGGCGGTTCCATCGCCAGGATGCTGACCAGCTGCAGCAGGTGGTTCTGCACCATGTCGCGCATGGCGCCGGCTTCGTCGTAGAAGCCGCCGCGCGTGCCCACGCCCACGGTTTCGGCCACCGTGATCTGCACGCTGCGCACGAACGGCGTGCGCCACAGCGGTTCGAAGATCGAATTGCCGAAACGCAGCGCCATCAGGTTCTGCACCGTTTCCTTGCCGAGGTAGTGGTCGATCCGGTAGGTGCGGTCCTCGCTGAAGTAGCGGCTGACCACCTCGCCGATATCGATTGCCGAGGCCAGGTCCACGCCCAGCGGTTTTTCCAGCACCAGCCGGGTATCGTCGGCAATCAGGCCATGGCTGGCGAGGTTGTCGCAGGTGGCGGAGAACAGCCCCGGCGGCATCGCCATGTAGTAGATCCGCAGCGCATCGCTGCGCAGTTGCGCGGCCAGCGCGGGATAGTCTGCCGCCTGCGCGGCATCGAGATGCACGAAGTCCAGCCGCTGCAGGAAGGCCTGCCATTTGGCGGGTTCGACATAGCGCGCATCGACAAACGGTTGTGCGCTTTCGTCGGCAAAATTGACAAAGGCCTCGCGGTCCCAGCGGTGCCGGCCCACGCCGATGATGCGGGTGCCGTCGGGCAGGTTGCCGTCGCGGTGGCACATGTAGAGCGAGGGCAGCAGCTTGCGCGCCGACAGGTCGCCGGCGCCGCCGAAGATGACGAGGTCAAGCGGCCGGGCGTCGGCAGTGCCGAAGGCAGAGACGGTGCGGGTGGTTGGCATGACGGACTCCTTGCGTGCCGGGGGCGGCGTGGGATGGCGTGGGGCGGCATGAGCCGGGATTGAAATCTGGGCCGAATCAGCGGGTCTCGGTCACCTTGCGCAGGTATTGCGGCCGGTCGGGATTGCGCCCGCGCGCCACGGCGAGCGCCTGCGCGGCGATATAGAAGCTCTGGATGGCACAGATCGGATCGAGCAGCGCATGGCCGGCCGGCGTCAGCGGCAACTCCACCGGGAGCTCCCCCGGAAGTTCCACCGGAAACTTCGCATTATTCGTGCCAGCAGGCGCAGCCAGCAGCACGCGCGCACCCCGTGCGCGCATCTCGGCCGCCAGCGCCAGCAGCCCGGCCTGCTCCGGCCCGCGCGGCGCGAACACCAGCAGCGGATAGCCGTCGCCGATGATCTCCATCGGACCGTGCCGGACCTCGGCGCCTGAGAAGGCCTCGGCCTGGATGCCAGAGGTTTCCTTGAGCTTGAGCGCCGCCTCCTGCGCGATCGCCAGGCCCGCGCCGCGTCCCAGCACGATCATGCGCTGCGCGCCGCGCAGCGCCGGCACCAGCGCGGACCAGTCCTGCGCGGCCGCCGCGGCCAGCGCGGCCGGCAAGCCGGCGCAGGCATCGAGCAACGCGCGCCCACCGCCGCGCGCGGCTTCGAGATGCCCGACCAGCAGCGCCGACATCGACAGCATGGCGATATAGCTCTTGGTCGCCGCCACGCTCTGCTCAGTGCCGGCGAGCAACGGCAAGGCATGCGCGCACGCCTGCGCCAGCGGTGAAGCCGGCGCATTGACCAGCGCCACGGTGGCGGCGCCGCCGTGGCGCAGTGCCTGCATGGTCTCGACCAGGTCCGGGCTGCGGCCCGACTGCGAGAATGCCACCGCCAGCTGGCCGGCCACGCGCAACGCGCTGTCGTGCAGCGTCACCGTCGACATCGGCAGCGAGGCCACCGGCACGCCCAGCCGGCGCGTGACCAGCGCGGCGAAATAACTGGCGGCGTGGTCCGAGCTGCCGCGTGCCACGGTCAGCGCCGCGGGCCAGTCCTGCGCGGCCAGTTGCGTGGCCAGCGCCGCCACGCGCGGCGCCTCGGCCAGCTGCGCGGCCACCACCGCGGGCGCACTCAGGGCTTCTTCAAGCATTTGCGACACAGCACTCTCCTTCGACGTAAACGGTGCGCACCGACAGCGCGCGGTCCAGCACGACCACGTCCGCCCAGCAGCCCTCGGCCAGCATGCCGCGATCGGCCATGGCCAGGTACTGGGCCGGGTACAGCGACACGCGCCGCGACGCGTCGGCCAGGTCCAGCCCGATCGACACGAAGTTGCGCAGCGCCTGGTCCATGGTCAGCACGCTGCCGGCCAGCGTGCCGTCGGCCAGGCGCACGCTGCCATTGGCCTTGCAGACGCTCTGGCTGCCCAGGTGGTACATGCCGTCGGGCATGCCAGCGGCGGCGGTGGCATCAGTCACCGCGTACAGCCGCGGGATCGCGCGCAGCGCGGCGCGGATGGCGCCCGGGTGCACGTGCAGCAGGTCGGGGATCAGCTCGGCAAACTCGGCATGCGCCAGTGCCGCCGCCACCATGCCGGGCGCGCGGTGGCGCAGCGGCGTCATCGCGTTGAACAAGTGGGTGAAGCCGCTGGCGCCGGCATCCAGCGCGGCCACCGCGTCTTCATAGGTGCCCAGCGTATGGCCCAGCTGCACGCGCACGCCGCGCGCGGCCAGCTGGCGGATGATGTCCAGGTGCCCCGGCAGTTCGGGCGCCAGCGTCACCACCTTGAGTGGCGCGGCGTCCAGGTACTGCGCCAGTTGTTCCGGCGTGGCGACGGCAGTGGTGTCCGGCTGCGCGCCGAGCTTGCCAGGGTTGATGTAAGGCCCTTCCAGGTGCACGCCCAGCAGCCGCGCCGCGCCGGCCGGGCGCCCGGCACAGGCGCGCTCGAGCGCGCGCAGCGCGCACAGCAGCGCATCGTGCGGGGCGGTCATGGTGGCGCCGAGCAGGCTGGTGGTGCCGAAGCGCACATGGGTGCGCAGGATCTCCGGCACCGCGGCCTCGCCGTCCATGAAATCCTTGCCGCCGCCGCCGTGGTTGAGCAGGTCGACAAACCCCGGCAGCACGTACGGGGCATCGTTGCCCGCGGGCGCGACAGGCACGCCCTCGATGCGCGCGATGCGTCCGTCCGGGCCGGCATGGATCTCGCCGAAGATCCAGCCGGCCGGCGTCAGGATGTTTCCTTTCATGGCAATGCTCTCCAAATCATCGGCTGCCGCACCTGGCCACCGTCAGAACAGGTGGATGATGCCGGCATAGGCACCCTGCTGGTTCGCCCCCGCGCGCGGCATGGTGTCGGGCGAGGCCTGCACCGAGAACGTGGCGTTGCGCGAGTTGAACACCGAGGCGACGGTGCCATACAGCGAGGTGCGCTTCGACAAGTCATACTTTGCTCCCAGTGTGACAAGCGTGCCATGCCCGCCGCTTTGATTCAGGGTGGCGTAGTAGACGCCGGACAGCAGCGTCAGTGCCGGCAGCACGCGATAATTGGCGCCCACCCATGCCATCTGGCTGCGCGTGGCGGCATAAGGGTTCTCCGGCGTGGCCACGGTGCCGCCCGAGGACACGGTCAGGTTGTAGCCGGCGAACAGCCGCAGGTGGTTCAGCGCGTAGCTGCCGCCCAGCGTGTACTGGCGCGAGCTGGCGTACAGGTTGTCCATGCGGCCCTGGGCGTCGCGCAGCTCTTCATAGATGCCGGTCAGGTTCAGGTTGCCCTGTGCGTACTTGACGGCTGCGCTGAGCTGCCTGCCGCGATTGAAGCTGCCGGCCACGCCGTCGCTGCCCGCCTGCGCGCGCACGCTCAGCCCGCCCCACGCGGGCGAGTTGTAGGTCACGGCATTGGGACGCGATCCCCAGTTGCGGCCATAGACCAGCGTGGCCACCGAACTGGCCTGCAGGCCCATCGGGTCGATCGCACCGCTCTCGTCGTCGGTCAGGCTCATGGCCCTGCCCAGCAGCAGCGCGCCCCAATTGTCGCTGGCCAGGCCCACTTGCGCGCGGCGTCCGAACAGCGGCTCCGAGCGCCCGGTGCCGGAGGTGATCATGCCCTCCAGGTTGAACACCCCGCGCAGGCCGCCGCCGAGGTCCTCGGCGCCACGCAGGCCCCAGAAGCTGACGCCGTACTGGTTGCTGCCGAAGCGGAAGGTATCGGCGTCGCCGCCGTCTGGCCGGGCGATGCCGTTGACATAGTCGAGGCCAGCCACGGCGCGGCCGTACAGGGTGATGCCGGTGCCGGCGGCCTGGGCGCAGGCGCTTCCGGCCGACGCCGCGAGCAGCGTCGTCAATGCAATGCGTTTCACGATCAATGGCTCCTGGATAGGCAAGCGGTATCCACCGGCATGGCAGTCGTCGCTGCCGTGGTCGCGTTCCGGCCGATGGCGGGGTCGACCGCAGCCACACGGCTGCGGCGGCGGGGGTCAGTCAGGCCTGGCTTGCAGGGCGCGCTGCAGGGCGGCCGCGTGTGCGTCTGCCGCATGGCCGAAGGCGATATGCGCCGTGTCTTCGCCGATCCATAGCAGCGGGCTGCCGGCCAGGCGCTCGGCGCGCACTTGCGCGCGCTCGCGCACCGCCACGCGCAGCCGCGTCAGCGCCACCACGCTGACCGAGGCGATATTGGCGGCGCCGCCCAGCGCGTCGATCCACCAGTCGGTATCGAAGCCGCCCGCCGCGGTCGCTGAATCTGGCGCTGAATCTGGCGCTGAATCTGGCGCCAACCCAGGCGCTGAATCAGGCCCGGGCGCTGGCGCCTCCGTGGCAACCTCGGCAAGCGTGCCCGGCGCGGCCTGTTGCAGTACCGCGCGGATGTCGCCGGCGACCTGCTCGGCCTGCGGGCCGATCACCACCTGCACCACGTTGGGCGGGCGCCGGAGCACGCCGCGCACGCCCAGCGCCTTGAGCTGCGGCTCGGACACCGCGCCGACGTCGGCCACGTTCAGCCGCAGCCGCGTGGTGCACGCATCGATCGCGACCAGGTTGCCGGCACCGCCCAGTGCCTCGACATAGCGCTGCGCCACGCTGCCGGCGGCCGGCTGCACCGCGTTGCCGGCGGGCGCCGCGGGCACCACGCTGTCGCGGCCCGGCGTGGGCAGGTTGAAGCGGCGGATAAAGAAGCGGAACAGGCCGTAGTAGACCAGCGCATAGGCCAGCCCCAGCGCAAGCGCCAGCCAGCCGCGGCTGGACAGGCCATAGCCAAGCACGTAGTCGATCGCGCCCGCCGAGAAGGTGAAGCCCAGCCGGATCTCGAGCACATGGCACAGCGCCATCGACAGGCCGGTCATCAGCGCATGCAGTGCGTACAGCACCGGCGCCAGGAACATGAAGCTGAACTCGATCGGCTCGGTGATGCCGGTCAGGAACGAGGTCAGCGCCATCGAGAACAGCATGCCGCCCACCAGCGCGCGCCGCGCCGGCGGAGTCTCGTGGTACATCGCCAGGCAGGCCGCGGGCAGCCCGAACATCATCACCGGGAAGAAGCCGGTCATGAACAGGCCCGCGCCGGGATCGCCGGCAAAATAGCGGTGCAGGTCGCCCGCCACCGCCGCGCCGGTGGCCGGATCGGCATAGTTGCCGAACACGAACCAGGCCAGCGTATTGATCAGGTGGTGCAGCCCCGTCACCAGCAGCAGCCGGTTCAGCAGCCCGAACACGAACGCGCCGGCCGGGCCCGCGGTGGTCAGCCAGGCGCCGGCCACGTTGATGCCGGCCTGCACCGGCGCCCAGACATAGGCCAGCACGATGCCCAGCAGCAGGCAGGCCAGCGCGGTGACGATGGGCACGAAGCGCTTGCCGGCAAAGAACGCAAGATAGGGCGGCAGCGCAACGCCGCGGTAGCGGTTGTAGAGGCCGCCTGCGATCGCGCCGGCGATGATGCCGGCGAGCACGCCCATGTCGAGCGAGTTGTCGACGGTCTTCATCACCGTGGTCAGCACCAGGTAGCCGAGCGCGCCGGCCAGCGCCGCGGCGCCGTTGTGGTCACGCGCAAAGCCCACCGCCACGCCGATGGCGAACAGCAAGGCCAGGTTGGAAAAGACCGCATTGCCGGCCTGGGCCATCACCTCGATGCCGAACATGTCGGGCTGGCCCAGGCGCAGCAGCAGGCCGGCCACCGGCAGTACGGCAATCGGCAGCATCAGCGTGGCGCCCAGGCGCTGCACGCTGGGCAACAGGTCGATCTTCATTGGCGTCCCTCCTCGAAGCTGTGCGCGCATGGCGCTGGTGTGGTTAGCGTGGAACGGGGCTCACGCCGGCCAGTAGTGGCGGCACGCGTCGCGCACCGCCGCGGCGGAAGGCAGCTGCAGCAGTCCGGCCGCACGCTGCCGGCAGTCCGCGAGCGAAAGCGTGCGAACCCGCGCCTTGATGCCCGGCACCAGCCCGGCGTCGACCGACAACTCGGTCACGCCCAGCCCGAGCAGCACCGGCACGGCCAGCGGATCGCCCGCCAGCGCGCCGCACACGCCCACCCAGCGCCCATGGCGCGCCGCGCCCTCGGTGGTGGCGGCGATCATGCGCAGCACCGCGGGATGCAGCGCGTCCATGCGCGCCGCCAGTTCCGGCTGGCAGCGGTCCATGGCGAGCGTGTACTGGGTCAGGTCGTTGGTGCCGATCGAGAAGAAATCGGCGTGCTCGGCCAGTTGATCGGCAAGCAGCGCGGCGGCAGGCACTTCGATCATCACGCCGACCTCGATCTGCGCATCGGCATCCGCATCGTGGCCCGCAGCGGCCGCCAGCGCGCGAATGCGGGCGCGCCAGTGCAGCAGCTCGCCGACCTCGCTGACCATGGGCAGCAGGATGCGCAGCGGCGCCCTGGCGCGCACCGCCAGCAGGCCGCGCAGCTGCTCGTCCAGCAGTTGCGGGCGGACCTGCGCCAGGCGCACGCCGCGCAGGCCCAGCGCGGGGTTGTCCTCGGCGGGCAGGCGCAGCCAGGCGGCGTCCTTGTCGCCGCCGATATCGAGCGTGCGCACGATCGCGCTGCGGCCGCCCAGGGCCTCGGCGATGGCCTGGCAGGCAGCGGTGTGGTCGGCGGCGGCGGGCGCGGCGTCGCCATGCAGGAACAGCAGCTCGGTGCGCAGCAGGCCCACCGCATCGGCGCCGTGCGCCACCGCATTGCGCGCGTCGTCGACGCTGCCGATATTGGCGGCCACTTCTATGCGCACGCCATCGCGCGTAGTGGCCGCCGCGTGCGCGGCGTGCAGGTCAGCCTGGCGCCGCTGCGTGCGCAGCCTGACGGCGCTGGCGACGGCTGCCAGCAGGTGCGCGTCCGGGCTGGCATGCAGGCGCGCGTTGTCGCCGTCGACGATGACCGGCGTGCCGTCCGGCAGGCGCTCCAGCGCACTGCCCAGCGCCACCAGGCACGGGATGCCCAGCTGGCGCGCAATGATGGCGGCATGCGAGGTCGGGCCGCCGCGCACCATCGCCAGCGCGGCGACGCGGTCGCAGTCGAGCCCGGTGAGGTCGGAAGGCGTGAATTCGTCGGCGGCGAGCACCACGGGCTGGCCGTCGGCATCGGTGGGCATAACGGTGGGCATATCGACGGAGACGTCGGCGGCAGCATTGCCTGCCAGCGCACGCAGCACGCGCTTGCCCAGGTCCAGCAGGTCGGCGGCACGTTCGGCCGCGCGACGGTCGGCCATGGCTGACAGCACCGCGGCTTCGGCGCCGGTGGCCTCGCGCCATGCAAAGCCCGCGCTCTTGCCGGCGTCGATCAGGGTGTCGGCCGCGCCCAGCAGCGCCGGGTCTTCCAGCAGCGCGCGGTGCATGGCGAAGATGCCGGCCTCGGCGCGCGCCCCGCGCGCGCTGGCGGCTTCGCTGTCATGCGCCAGCCGCGCGTCGACCGCTGCCAGCGCGGCCCGCAGGGCGGCGCGTTCGGCCTCCATGCCCTGGCCGGCCTCGTGCGGCTCCGGCGTGGCCTCGCGCCACCAATGCAGCACGCCGATGGCGATGCCCGGGGCCGCGGCCACGCCGCCGATGCAGCCCGGCGGCAGCTCGCCGGACGTACCAGTCAATGCGGACGTCCCAACTGATGCCGGCGCCGCGCCGGCGGCAGGCGCGGCTTGCTCTTCGCCGGCCGCGGTGCGCTGCAGCTCCCGCGCCACGGCCTCCAAGGCGGCGCTGGCATCGCGCCCGCTGGCGACCAGTTCGACCGTGGCCCCTTCGCCTGCGGCCAGGGCCAGCAGTGCCACCAGGCTCGCCAGGCTGGCGTGGCGTCCGCCGTAGTGCAGCGCCACGGTGGCATCCAGGCCCTGCATGGCGGCGCGCGCGCGCGCGGCGGGCCGGGCATGGAGGCCGCCGGCACAGGCCAGCGTGACCGTGCGCCGCAGTGCGGCCGGGCCGGTGCCATCGGCCTGGCATGCCGGTGCCGCCGCGCCCGCGGAAGCTGCCGAAGCTGCCCCAGCCACCGCCCGCACCTTCAGCACCACGGTGCGGCCTGCCTCGGCCCGCAGCGCATCGGTACGCCCGGCGACGGTGAAGGCATTGCCGTTGGCAAGCGCCATCACCGTGACCAGGCTGCGCGCCTGCCGCGCGACACGGTCGAGGTCGAAGCGGATCAGCGCGTCGCCCTGGCGCACCGCGTCGCCCTGCGCCACGCAAGGCGCAAAGCCCTCGCCACGCAGCAACACGGTGTCGACGCCGACATGCACCAGCACCTGCGCCCCGCACGGCGCCTGCAGGGTCAGCGCATGGCCGGTCGCGGCCAGGTGCACGACGATGCCGTCGCAAGGCGCCACCACGGTATCGCTCAGCGGATCGATGCCCAAACCATCGCCGAACATGCCGTCGGCAAAGACCGGGTCCGGCACCGCCGCAAGGGGCAGCAGCACTCCGCTCAGCGGAGCGCGCAGCAACAGGGTTTCGCTCGTCTCAGCCATTCTGCTTCCAGAAGTCGCGTGGCCGCAGCGGAATGCAACGGCGCCAGAGTCAGGGAAAAGGTAAACGGCTCGCGACAATAAAAATACCAGTACAAACCACTACGCTGATCTTGTATCTAAGTGGTATTGATATGACGCGAGACGCGAGTATCACCCCGCAGCCGGGAGCAACAACTTGATCCAGCGCATAACTTACCGGTTATTAAGGAATTTCCTGGACGGGCTAGGCCATGTCCGAGTGCGGCCATGCGCCCAACCTATCCAATACCAATTGACGGAAAGCCTGCGCATGGCGAAGGCATCACGCGTGCCCCGCCATTCCCTGTCCAGGGCCGCGAAATGTCCTAAAGTGGTATCATCAACACCACACTTTGGTACCTACGAGGATTCGCATGGATCAACGGCTGCAGGCCATCCGGCCGGATGAAGCGGACGCCACGCCGATCTACCTGCAAGTGGCGCGCAAGCTGACTGCCGCCATCCAGGCCGGGCAATGGCGGGTGGGCGATGCGCTGCCGTCGGAGCGCACGCTGGTCGATTCGCTGGGGATTTCGCGCGTCACCGCAAGGCGCGCGCTGCAGGTGCTGGCCGAGGAAGGCACCATCACGCGCAGCCGTGGCGCGGGCACCTTTATCGCGCAGCGCGCCGAGCCCAAGCCGGCGCGGCTGGACAACTTCAGCGAACTGGCGCGCCGGCGCGGCATGACACCCGCCAGCGAGCTGGTGGCGTTTGAACGCCGCTGCGCCACGGCGCGGGAAGCGGCGGAACTGGCACTGCCCGAAGGCGATGAGATCGTCAGGCTGACCCGGCTGCGCAAGGCTGACGGGCAGATCTACTGGCTCGATGTGACCACGCTGGCGCTGGCCGTGCTGCCCGATGCCAGCGCCATCGGCGAATCGCTCTATGCCTACCTGGAACGGATCGGCAAACCGGTGCTGCACGTGACCGAAACCCTGGGCGCCGTCGTGGCCACCGTAGAGCTCGCGGCACGACTGGGTATCGAGCCAGGCGTGCCGCTGCTGCATATCCGCCGCACCGGCTACACCCATGGCGACAAGCCAGTCGAACTGACCGACGCGTACTGCCTGAACGATTTCTACGAGCTGAAGCAATAGCGCGCGGGAGCGCTGGCCACGGGCGGCTCCACGGGCGGCGGGGTCGGGTCCTCTTCTGGCGGCAATGGCAGGTCGGGGGGAACGCCCGGCGGCGCGGGCTCTTCCACCGGGGGCACGGTATGGCGCGGCTGCAGGCGCGCACCGGCGATGAGGTTCAGCGAGGCGGGCATGCGGGGTCTCCGTGGCGGGGTGTCCCTACTCATTGAAGCAAACCCCGCCGGCACACGCCAGGGTGGATCCCGCGCGGGTCAGGCGTGCTGGCGCCGCACGAAGAACAGCGCCGCGCCCACCGCCATCAGCACGCTGCCGAAAAACCGGTTCTGCCACAGCACCGCGCGCGCATTGCGGAACAGCCCCTGCATGCGCGAAGCCAGCAGCGCATAGCCATGCATCACCACCAGGTCGACGCCGCACATGGTGGCCGCCAGGATTGCCAGCTGCGGCGCCAGCGGCCGGTTCGGGTCGATGAACTGCGGCAGCACCGCGACCATGAAGATGATGCCCTTGGGGTTGGTCACATTGGTCAGCAAGCCGGTGGCAAAGCGCCGGCGCCGGCTCATCACGGCCACGCGCACCGGCCCGCCGCCCTGCGCCGGATCCGCTTCCACGCGGGCACGCCATTGCTGGATGCCGAGATAGATCAGGTACAACGCGCCGATGGTCTTGACCACCATGAAGGCCTGCTCCGAGGCCAGCAGCAGCGCGCCCAGCCCGCCGCCGGCCACCAGCAGCACGATCACCAGCCCGGCCTGCAGGCCGAAGATGGTGGTGGTGGTCCTGCGCAACCCGTACGACAGGCCATGGCTCATCGACAGCACCGCGCCCGATCCCGGCGACACGGCGATCACCCAGCATGCGGCGAAATAGGCTAACCAGACTTCCCAACGCATTTCGATTCTCCTTTGACTGCAACCATGCCGGGGCGGCGCATCGCCCCGCCGGCATCTGTACTTCGCTGAGGCGCCGCGGCGCCTCAGAGCGGGTGGAACCCGCCCAGGAACTGCTCCACCTGCTCGGCCTGGCGCGCATCGCGGGCGGCCTCGCCGGATTCCAGCACCACCGCCTGGAAGGCGCGCGTGCCCACCGCCACCAGGCGCGCGCTGAGCCGGCGTGGCGACTGGTCCTGCGGCGACACGCCGCTGGCCTGCAACTCCAGTCCGGCCAGCGGGCGGCCGGGCCGGTCCGCGCTCATGATGGTGACCGGCCGCGTGCGCGGTTCGCCCGACAGCGTGCCCAGGTTGGCCAGCAGGCCGGCCTGCATCGCCGCCAGGGCCTCGCGCCGCAGCGCCTCATCGTCGGCGGGCAGGGTCACCACGCCCACGGCGAAGAGGGTGTCGTCGATGCGCGCGGCCTCCATCGTCATCGGCAGCTTGCGCCCCGCAATGGTCACGTCGCGCGCGGCGCTGGTGGGCTTGCCGGGATAGAGCGCGGCGTAGCCACCCTCGCCCGACTGGATGGTGCGCCAGTCATAGCGCGGCGAACAGGCGCACAAGGCCAGCGCGAGCAGCGCGGCACAGCATGTCAGGGACCAGCGGGGCGCGGCAGCGGGGCTCAGCGGGGGCGGCACGGGACGCATGGGAAACGGGGCGGAAGCACGGGCTCGGGACGGCGCGCGCGGGCGCGATCGCCGGCGCGCGGAAACCGGTATTATCCCGGAAGCGGCGCGCCAGTGCTTGCCGCGCCGCTTGTCCCACCCGTGCCGCCCCGCGAACCGCCATGCCTGCCTCCCACCTCGCCCGAATTGCCGCCGCCCGCTCTCGCCGGCATTGGCTGGCCGCGGGCGCGCTGCTGGCCGCCATGGCCGGCGTGTCCGCCGCCCGCACGCCTCACCTGCCGCCGGCCACTGACCTCGCCGCTCACGGTGCCGAGGCCGCGCGCCGCGGCGAGCCGCTGGTGGTGCTGGTGTCGATGCCGGGCTGCGGCTATTGCGACGCGGTGCGCCGCAACTACCTGGGCCCGCAGGCCGCCGCCGGCGAGATCGCCGTGCGCGAGCTCGACATGACCGCCGACACGCCGCTGCGCGATGCCGACGGCAGCCAGACCACCGCGCGCGCCTGGGCGCGCGCGCACCAGGTCAGGGTGGCACCGACGGTGCTGTTCCTGGACCGCCAGGGCCGCGCCGCCGCCAGCCCGCTGCGCGGCATGCAGCCCGACTTCTACGGCGCCTACCTGGAACAGGCGCTGGCGCAGGCGCGCGCCGCCGTCGCCGCGCGCAAGTGACGGAAGGGTTCCAGCGCATGGCCGCAAGGCGGTACCGCACAGCACGCGAACGCCTGCCGCATTAGAATGTCCCACTGCTGACCGGCCCTGCCCGGTCCTCCCTGCACTAACGAAGCGGCTCCAGCCGGATTCCCATGACCACTACCCCCGCCTCCAAGACCTCCCGCAAGCCCTGGCCCATCGTCGCCGCCGTGGTGGTGCTGGCGCTGCTGGGCTGGTTCGGCTACCGCGCGCTGTCGCCGTCCGGTACCGCGCCGGCCGCCACCTTCACGCTGCTGTCCGGCGAAAAGGTCAACACCGCCGACCTCAAGGGCAAGGTCTACATGGTCAACTTCTGGGCCACCAGCTGCGCCACCTGCATCAAGGAGATGCCGGACATGGTCAAGACCTATGAACAGTTCAAGGGCAAGGGTCTGGAATTCGTCGCGGTGGCAATGAACTACGACCCGCCCATGTACGTGATGAACTTCGCCCAGACCCGCGGGCTGCCGTTCAAGGTGGCGATGGACAGCGACGGCAGCGCGGCCAAGGCCTTCGGCAATGTGGGCCTGACCCCGACCACCTTCGTGATCGACAAGGAAGGCCGCATCCTGAAACGCTATGTCGGCGAGCCCGAATGGGACGCGCTGCACAAGCTGCTCGACGGCGCGCTGGCCAAGTCAGCCGCATAACGCCCCGGTCCGGCGCTGCAAACAGACGATAAAAGGTGCTCATCGAGCACCTTTTTTTCTTTCCTGCCGCGATCCTGCGCGCGGCGGGTTGCGCGGGCGGGCTGTATGGATATACAGTTGGCGCCAGTCTCTTCCCAGCCCTTCCCGCCTGCCCCGCCCGTGACCCTGGACCTTGCCCCCGCCGCCGCAGCCGTAGCAGCCGAACCCACCGCATCTGACGCCGAAGCGCTCCCCGCCTACCTGTCCCGGCTCAACCCGGAGCAGCGCGCCGCGGTCGAGCACGGCAGCGAGGCGCCGCTGCTGATCATCGCCGGCGCCGGCTCGGGCAAGACCAATACGCTGGCGCACCGGGTCGCGCACCTGGTGCTGGGCGGCGCCGATCCGCGCCGCATCCTGCTGCTGACGTTCTCGCGCCGCGCCGCCGCCGAGATGGGCCGGCGCGTCGAGCGCATCGTCGACCAGGCGCTCGGGACCAGCACCGGCGCGGGGCGCGCCGCGCTGCAGTGGTCCGGCACCTTCCACGCCCTCGGCGCCCGGCTGCTGCGCGAATACGCGGAAACGCTGGGCCTGTCGCCCGCCTTCACCATCAGCGACCGCGGCGATGCCGCCGACCTGATGCACGTGGTGCGCCACGACCTGGGCCTGTCCGAGACCGCCAGCCGCTTCCCCAAGAAGGAAACCTGCCTGTCCATCTATTCGCGCGTGGTCAACACCCAGGCGCCGCTGGAGGATGTGCTCAGGCAGCAATTCCCGCGCTATGCGATGTGGGCCGACGCGCTGCGCACGCTGTTCGCCGGCTATGTCGAGGCCAAGCAGAAGCAGCACGTGCTGGACTACGACGACCTGCTGCTGTACTGGGCGCAGGCGATGGCCGAGCCCGCCATCGCGCAGGACATGGGCGCGCGCTTCGACCATATCCTGGTCGACGAATACCAGGACACCAACGCGCTGCAGGCGTCGATCCTGCTGGCGCTGCGGCCCGATGGCCGCGGCCTGACCGTGGTCGGCGACGACGCGCAGTCGATCTACGCCTTCCGCGGTGCCACCGTGCGCAATATCCTCGATTTCCCCGCGCAGTTCACGCCGCCGGCGCAGCAGGTCACGCTGTCGCAGAACTATCGCTCGACGCAGCCGATCCTGCAGGCCGCCAACGCGGTGATCGGGCTCGCCGCCGAGCGCTATACCAAGGACCTGTGGTCCGAGCGCCAGTCGGCCGAGAAACCGGGCGTGATCGTGGTCAACGATGAGGCCGACCAGGCCCGCTACGTGGTCGAGCAGGTGCTGGCACGGCGCGAGGCCGGCCTCGCGCTGATGGCGCAGGCGGTGCTGTTCCGCGCCGCCGACCATAGCGCGCAGGTGGAGATCGAGCTGGCGCGGCGCAATATCCCGTTCGTGAAGTTCGGCGGCCTCAAGTTCCTGGAATCGACCCACGTCAAGGACGTGCTGGCGGTGGTGCGCTGGCTGGAAAACCCGCGCGACCGCATGGCGGGCTTCCGCACCCTGCAGTTGCTGCCCGGCATCGGGCCCAAGACCGCGGCGCGCGTGCTCGATGCGCTGGCGCTGGCCACCGAGCCGCTGTTCTCGCTGGAAGCCTTCGAGCCGCCGCCGGCCGCCGCGCCCGCCTGGGCCGACCTGCTCGGGCTGGCGCGCGCGCTGATGGCGCCAGCCTCGCCGTGGCCGTCGGAATTCGAGCAGGTGCTGGCGTGGTACGCGCCGCATCTGGAGCGGCTGCACGACGACGCCGCCGCGCGCCAGGCCGACCTGCAGCAGCTGGAGCGCATCGCCGCCACCTACGGCGCGCGCGAGCGCTTCCTGACCGAGCTGACGCTGGATCCGCCCAGCGCCTCCGGCGACGAATCCGGCGTGCCCTTGCGCGACGAGGATTACCTGATCCTGTCGACCATCCATTCGGCCAAGGGGCAGGAGTGGAAGGCGGTGTACGTGCTCAACGCGGTCGACGGCTGCATGCCGAGCGACCTGGCCACGGGCACCACGGAAGAGATCGAGGAAGAGCGGCGGCTGCTGTATGTGGCGATGACGCGGGCCAGGGACCACCTCGATGTCATCGTGCCGCAGCGGTTTTATGTCCACCAGCAGGTGGGCTTCGGCGACCGGCATGTGTATGCGTCGCGCACGCGCTTCCTGCCGAACCGGGTGATGCCGAATTTCTACAGCCGCTCCTGGCCGCCGCCACCGATGCCGGGGGAAGGCAAGGCCAAGCCGGCGCTGGCGCCGGTGGACCTGGCCAGCCGGATGCGCAACATGTGGCGGTGAGCCGCCCCGCTACCCCGGCGCCAGCGCGATGTGCTTGTATTCGACGAAATGATCGATCGCGGCCACGCCGTTGAGCCGGCCCAGCCCCGACTGCTTGTAGCCGCCCTCCTCGAATTCATCGTAGACCGACGCCCAGTGGTTGATCCACACGGTGCCCGCCTCGAGCGCCCGCGCCATGCGCAGCGCGCGGTCGACGTCGCGCGTCCACACGCTGGCAGCCAGCCCATAATCGCTGTGGTTGGCCAGTGCCACGGCCTCGGCCTCGGTCTGGAAGACCTGCAGCGTCAGCACCGGGCCGAAGACCTCCTTCTGCACGATTTCCATGCCCGGGTCGTTCACCTCGAGCAGGGTCGGGCGGTAGAACGCGCCGCGCGCAAGCGGGCCTTCGGTGACCGGCCCGCCGCGCACCAGCACGTGCGCGCCGTCGGCAATCGCCGCCTCGACCATGCCGTTCACGCGCGCCACGCTGGCCTTGTCGATCAGCGGCCCCATCTGGCTGGCCGCCTCGGCGGCCGGTCCGACGCGTACCGCGGCCAGCCGTTCGGCCAGCCGCTGGCGCAGCGCGTCCGCCACGCCGCGCTGCACCAGCAGGCGCGAGCCGGTCATGCAGAACTGCCCGGCGAAGACCGTGAGCGCCTTCTCCAGCACCGGCAGCGCCGCGTCGAGGCTGGCATCGTCGAACACGATCATGGGCGTCTTGCCGCCCAGCTCGAGCCCGAACCGCTTCAGGTGGCGCGCGCCCGCGGCGCTGACGGCGCGGCCCGTGGCCGAGCTGCCGGTGAAGCTGATCACCGGCACGTGCGGCGATTCCACCAGCGAGCGCGAGCCTTCCTCGCCCGACTCGCTGAACAGGTTGACCACGCCGCGCGGCAATGACGGCGCGTGCGCCATGATGCGCGCCACCCGCGCATTGGTCAGCGCCGTCCGCCCCGGCATCTTGATCACCGCGGTGCAGCCCGCCGCCAGTGCCGGCGCCAGCGCGCGCACCATCAGCACCACCGGCGAATTCCACGGCACGATGATGCCGGCCACGCCTATCGGCTCGCGCAGCAGCAGCGACAGCCGCCCCGGCCTCGGCTCGGCGGCGCGGCCGTATTCGGCGACCGCGAGCCCGGCGTAGTAGCGCAGCTTGGCCGGCACCATGCCGACCTCGAACGCCGCCTCGGCGCGCACCTTGCCGTTTTCGGCGCAGAGCATGTCGATCAGCGTTTCGGCATGGCGCTCGAAGGCATCGGCCAGTTCATTGAGCACCCTGGCGCGCAAGGCGCGGTTGTGCCGCCACGCGGTAGGCTGCAGCGCGCGGCAGGCGGCGCCGATGGCCTGTTCGGCCTCGGCCCGGCCGGCATCGGCGTAGCGGCCGATGACGGCGGAGGTAGCGGGGTCGATGGCGTCGCGGTACAGGCCGGAGTCCACCCATTCGCCGTCGATCCAGTTCAGTGCCGTGGGCATGGTCATGTCGTGGGGGTCCTGTTCAGGCCAGGCGGCTGGCGATGCGCTCGGCCGTGGCAATGGTGGTGATGCTGGTCGCCACCGAAGGCACATCGGGGAAGATCGAGGCATCGACCACGCGCAGGCCCTGCACGCCGCGCACATTGCCCTCCAGGTCGACCACCGCCGCCGGATCGCCGGCCAGGCCCATCGGCGCGGTCGAGGTGGGATGGTGGCAGGTGTCGAGCGTGGCGCGCACCGCCTGCAGCACGGCTTCATCGCTGGCCGCCCGCGGGCCCGGGTTCAGTTCGGCGTGGATCAGGTCCGCCAGCGCCGCGCTGCGGCCCAGGCTGCGCGCCAGCCTGATGCCTTCCAGCAGGCGCTCGCAGTCCTGCTGCGCCGACAGCAAGTTCGGGTCGATCTTCGGCGCCACCGCCGGATCGCGGCTGGCCAGCCACAGCCGGCCGCGCGACTGCGGCCGCGTCAGCGCCACCGCCAGCACGAAGCCCACGCCAGTGGGACTCTGGGCGTACGGGAACAAAGGGGTGGCGGTGATGTGCAGGTCCAGTTCGCCGGGCGCGGCACCCCGGCTGCGGGTCCACAGCTTGGCGCCGGTCGACGGCGACTGCGCGCCGATACGATCCGGGCGGGCCGCGTAGGCGTTGTGGAAGAACGGGTGGCCCACCAGGTTGCGCCCCACCGGCGCGTCCTTCACCACCGGGATGCCGAGGTCGCGCAGGTGGTCGAACGGGCCCACGCCCGAGCGCAGCAGGATGGCGGCACTGCCGTAGCTGCCGGCCGACAGGATCACCTCGCCGGCATGAATCTGCTCGCCATCGGCCAGTTGCACGCCGATCGCGCGACGGCCGGCGAACAGCACCTTGTCGACCAGCACGTCGGCGCGGATGGCCAGGTTCGGGCTGGCGCGCACCTCGTCGGTCAGGTAGGCCATGCCGGGGTTCACGCGCACAGGGTCGGACACGTTCGTCGGATACGGGCCGACGCCGTCCGCATCGGCGTCGTCGAAGTCGGCAATCGCGCGGAAGCCGTTGGCCAGCGCCGCATCGATAAAGGCGCGCGGCATCGGCGCGAGGTCGGCACGGGCCGGCTGGCGCACCGGCAGCGGACCGCTGCGGCCGTGCAGCGCGTCGCTGCCGCCAGTGCGGTGCTCCAGCTTGCGGAAGAAGGGCAGCATCTCGTCGTAGCTCCAGCCTTCCAGGTTCCAGCGCCGGAAGTCCTCCGGGCGCGCACGCAGCGCCGCCGCGCCGTTGACCGCAGCGCTTGCGGCCGGCGCCGCGCTGTCGCCGCCGGCGATCGGTTCCGGACGGCCTTGCGGCGCATAGCCGTGCCCGGCTTCGAGCAGCAGCACCGTGCGCTGGCGCTGCTCGCTCAGCCGCCGTGCCATGACCGCGCCGGCCGAGCCGGCGCCAACCACGATCACGTCGACGGCGCGGGCCGGCCCGGCCGTGCGCGGCCGGTCGGCATCAGCGGCGTGGGCGAGACGGCCGAACGCGCCGCCGCAGGTGACGCCGGCGGCGGCCAGCGCCACGCCATGGCTGAAGAACTTGCGCAGGGAAGGCTTGGGCTTGCGATGCCGGGGGCGGGTCATGGTGTCTGTGCGGTGCGTTCCGGGCGATGCCCCGGTGCACACAGACTAGCCAGACCACGCGTTCCGAAACAGGCGGCGGATACAGAATCCGATGTTCGGGTTTTACGAACCGAGACCGGCGCTGGCGAGATGGTCAGCGATGGCCACTTCCCAGACCGCCGGCTGGCCGATCTGCTCGGCCAGGAAGTCCGCCAGCGCATGGATCTTGGGCGAGGCCCGGTGCGAGCGCCGGTACACCGCGGAAATCTGCCCGCCGGAGGGCTGGTAGCCGGGCAGCACGATGCGGAGTTCGCCGGCGGCGATGGCTGGCGCGGCCAGGAAGGCCGGCAGAATGGCCAGGCCCAGCCCGTCGCGGGCAGCCGCCAGCAGGTGATGGCCGCTGTCGGTACGCAGGCGGCCGTGGATGCGGAACGACTGCAGCTCGCCCTGCACCGGCAGTTGCCACATGCCGTGCGGCTCGCGATTGGAATAGAGCAGGCCCTGGTGGTGGCGCAGCTCGGTCGGGTGCGCGGGCGTGCCGTGCGCGGCCAGGTAGCCGGGGCTGGCGCAGATCAGGTGGCGGTTGGGCGCGATCGGGCGCGCCACCAGCGAGGAATCGGGCAGCTGGCCCATGCGGATGGCCAGGTCGAAGTTGCCCTCGTGCAGGTTGACGTAGCGGTCGTCGGTCTCCACATCCAGGCGCAGCTCGGGGTAGCGCAGCGAGAACGCCGACAGCATCGGCCCCAGGAATTGCACTGTGAAGGCCAGCGGCGCAGCCACCCGCAGCGAGCCGCGCAGGCTGGTATTGGCGCTCAGCACGGCGTCCTCGGCCTCGCCCACATCGGCCAGGATGCGCACGCAGTATTCGTGGAAGACCTGCCCCGCTTCGGTCGCCGCGGCACCGCGCCCGCGTTGCAGCAGCACGGCGCCGAGCCGTTGCTCCAGCATCTGCACACGCTCACTGATCACCGACTTGGTCGTGCCCAGCCGCCGTGCCGCCTCGGTAAAGCTGCCGGCATCGACCACGGCCACGAAGGCATGCATTTCAGAGAGTTTGTTCATGACTCGCGCCTGCCCGTCCGTGAATGCGTCGCCTGACTGGCCTACGCCACCTTTTCCAGCAGCAAGCCCTTCAGGTACTCCCCTTCCGGAAACGCCGCCAGCATCGGATGATCGGTGCCGGCCGACAAGCGCCGCAGGATGCGCGCATCCACCCGCGCATCGGTCACCGCGCCGGCCACGATCTTCTGGAACAGCTCCATGCTGATCGCCCCGGAGCACGAATACGTGAACAGCAGCCCGCCCGGGCGCAGCAGCTGCGTGCCGACCAGGTTGATTTCCTTGTAGGCGCGCGCGGCGCGGTCGATATGCTGTGCCGACGGCGCGAACTTGGGCGGGTCCAGCACGATCAGGTCGAACTGGCGGCCCTCGGCGCGGAATTCGCGCAGCATCTTGAACACGTCGGCGTCGAGCCAGGTCGCGCGTTCCGGATCGAAGCCGTTCAGCGTCACGTTGCCCGCGGCAATCTTCAGCGCCTCGCCCGACGAATCGATCGACGTCACCGATTTCGCCCCGCCGCGCAGCGCCGCCAGCGAGAAGCCGCCGGTATAGCAGAAGCAGTTCAGCACCTCGCGCCCTGCGGCGAGATCGCCCACCAGCTTGCGGTTGTCGCGCTGGTCGACATAGAAGCCGGTCTTGTGCCCGTTGCGCACGTCGACGTAATAGCGCACGCCGTGCTCGGTCACCGAGAGCGCCGGGTCGGGCTCGGCGCCGGCGAGCACGCCGGTGACCAGCTCCAGCCCCTCGCGCTGGCGCACCGCGGCGTCGGAGCGCTCATAGACGTTGGGACAGCCGGTCTCCTTGACCAGCGCCTGCACGATTGCGGTCTTCCAGTGTTCGACCCCGGCGGAATTGAACTGGCATACCAGCTGGCCCGAGGCGCCGTTGCCGTAGTAGTCGACGATCAGGCCGGGCAGCCGGTCCGATTCGCCGAAGATCAGCCGCACCGCGTCGCTGTCTTGCACCCACTGGCGCCGGTAGGCAATGGCCGCGGCCACGCGGCGCTTGAACAGGGCGTGGTCGACCGGCTCGTTCTCGTCGAAGGTCCACACGCGCGCGCGGATCTGCGATTCGGGGCTGTAGGCGGCCTTGGCCAGGAAGCGGCCGTCGGCGGCGCGCACGATCACGGTGGCGCCCGGCTCGCAGCGGCCTTCGGTGGTGGCAATGCCGGTGGCATAGATCCACGGGTGGCGGCGCAGCAGGGATTTTTCCTTGCCGGGTTTCAGGGTGATGGTGTTCATGTTGGTAAGGGAAAAAGCATGCCGCAGAGAGTGCCTTGCAATGCTGCAGCGGGCTCCCCTCTCCCGCCTGCGGAAGAGGGGTTGGGGGAGAGGGCGGGAGCTTCAACGAAGTGGCGCGTTTCGGTATGCCAGCGCCTGCCCTCTCCCCGGCCCCTCTCCCGCGCGTGGGAGAGGGGAGCAAACAGAGCGGGAAAGGAACGCCAGCGCCTTACAGCACCACCTTCACCATCGGATGCGATGTCAGCGCCCGGTACAGGTCATCGAGCTGCTCGCGGCTGGTGACCCATACCGTCACGGTCAGGCCCAGGTAGTTGCCCTTGCTCGACGGGCGCATTTCCATCTTGCCGGCGTGGAAGTCCGGATCGAACTCCTGCACCAGCGCGACGATGGCTTCGGCAAAGCCGTCCTGCATCGCGCCCATCACCTTGATCGGGAAGTGGCTCGGGTATTCGATCAGCGACTGCTCCGGCGGAATATCGCCGGGCTTGTTGCCGCTGCCTTGGTTGTCGGTCGTCATTTCGGATTCTCCGGCGCGAGGCCGGCGCGCCGCGGGGCGCACCGGCTCGCGCGCATTCAGCTCACTTGCGCTTGAACCACAGGCGGATGGTGTCCCACAGGCGGCCGAAGAAGCCGGCCTCGGGCACCTCTTCCAGCGCCACCACCGGGAATTCGGCCACCTTGTTGGTGCCGTCCATCAGCTTGACCATGCCCACCTGCTGCCCCGCCGAGATCGGCGCGATCAGCAGCTCCTGGCGCTCCAGCACCGGCTTCAGGCGCCCGCCGGTACCCTTGGGCACGGTGACGAAGGTCTCGTTCGGCACGCCGATCTTGACCGTGCCGCTCTTGCCCTTGTAGATGTCCGGCGTGGCCAGCACCTGGCCCTTGTCGTACAGGCGCAGCGTGTCGAAGAACTGGAAGCCGTAGTTGAGGATCTTCAGGCTTTCCTGGGTGCGCACCTGTTCGGTGGTGGTGCCGATCACGATCGAGATCAGGCGGCGCGAGCCGTCCGGCACGTTGGCCAGCGGCCGCTTGGCCGACGAGATCAGGCAATAGCCGGCGGACCTGGTGTGGCCGGTCTTGACGCCGTCGACGGTCGAGTCGATGTACAGCAGGCGGTTGCGGTTGGGCTGCCTGATCTTGTTATAGGTGAACTCCTTCTGCGAGTACATGCTGTAGTACTCGGGGAAGTCCTTGATCAGGCGCGTGGTCAGCGTCGCCAGGTCCACCGCGGTGGTGTAGTGGTTGGGGTCGGGGATGCCGTCGGTATTGGTGAAGTGGGTGTTCTTCATGCCCATGCGCTGGGCCTCGCGGTTCATCATCGCGACGAAGCCCTCTTCCGAGCCGCCGACGGCCTCGGCCAGCGCGAGCGCGGCGTCGTTGCCCGACTGCACGATCAGGCCCAGCAGCAGGTCCTGTACCGTGACCGGCTTGTTGGGCTCGATGAACATGCGCGACTCGTCGCTTTTGACCTTGAGCACCAGGTTGGTCGGCACCACCGCCTGGTCCAGCGTCAGGCGCTTTTCCTTGAGTGCCTCGAACGCCAGGTAGGCGGTCATCAGCTTGGTCAGCGAAGCCGGCTCGATGCGCGCATCGGCGTTCTGCGAGGCCAGGGCCTGGCCGCTGGTGACGTCATACAGCATCCACGACTTGGCTGCGACCTGCGGCATCGGCACGCCCTGCGCCAGCACGGCGGCGGGCGCGGCGGCCAGCACGACGGCGGCGGCGATGGCAGCGGGAGCAAAGGCGGAGCAAAGGCGTGTCGTGGCTCTATTCAGCATGTTTCTGTTTTCCGACAGTAAGAAGGTGGCGCGGGAAGGTTCCGAACTGGCGGCGTGCCGGCCTTACCGGTCCCACGCATTGACGACGAGCTGCTTGATCAGGTGCAGCTTGCGGTGAAAGAAATGGTCGGCGCCGGGGATCACGATCACCGGCAGCTCTTGCGGGCGCGCCCAGTCGAACACGCTGGCCAGCGGCACGGTGTCGTCCTGTTCGCCGTGGATCACGATGGTGTCGGCCGGCACCTGGGCGACTTCCCAGCGGCTGGCGGCGGTGCCCACCAGCACCAGGCGCTGCACGGGCGTGCCGGCCTCGGCCAGCCGCCGCGCCACATGGGTGCTGACGAAGCTGCCGAACGAGAACCCGCCCAGCGCCAGCGGCAGCGTCGCGGCCTGCGCCGACCACGCGGTCTGCTGGCGCATCCAGGCCACCACGGCGAGCAGGTCGTCCTGTTCGCCGATGCCGTTGTCATGCTCGCCGGCGGTCGCGCCGACGCCGCGGAAGTTGGGGCGCACGGTGGCATAGCCGAGCTGCACGAAGGCGCGCGCCAGCGTCTGCGCGACCTTGTTGTCCTTGGTGCCGCCGAACAGCGGATGCGGGTGCGCCACCAGCGCCAGGCCGCGCAGCGGGACCTCCGGCAGGTTCTGCGGCAGGTCTACCGAGAGCTCGATCGCACCGGCGGGACCGGCGATGGAAAGTACCTGGGTATGCGCGTTCATGATGGGCGGTCAGGGTGGCGGTCAAGCAAGCGCCCGGCGCAAAGCCCGGGCAAAAATGAAAAAACCGTCCGGCTGGCGGGCGGCGGGGCATGGCATTGGCAACAGTGGAACAGGGGTAAAGCAACAAGCCGGCATAGGCCGGCTTCGGTTCGTTCAGTGCGCCGCCATCAGCGGTCCACCATCAGCCGCTCGACCGGCTTGCCCTTGAGCAGGTGGCTGTCGATGATTTCATCGATGTCATGCTCGTCGACATAGGTGTACCAGATGGCCTCGGGGTAGACCACCAGCACCGGGCCGAGTTCACAGCGGTTCAGGCAGCCCGCCTTGTTGATGCGCACGCGGCCTTCGCCGCCGGCGATGCCCAGTTCCTTGCAGCGCTTCTTGGCGTATTCCTGCATGGCCTTGGCGTTGTAGTTGGCGCAGCAGTTCTCGCCGGCCTCGCGCTGGTTCAGGCAGAAAAAGACGTGGTGCTGGTAGTAGCTGCGCATGCGTACGGTGTGAAGACGGCCCCGGACGGCGGCACGGCCCGGACGGCATTGAACGGAAGCTTGGAATTATACGGCGTTGCGAGGGCGCGGCCGCGATCTGCGGCAGCTTTGCGCACACCGCCATGCACCCCGCGCCGCTGCCAGGTGGCGCCTCGCGCACCCCATGCCGACCCGCCATTCCGGATCCCCGGAGCCGCCCCGTCCGGGATTCCGGAATCCCGGAGGCCCGGCGCCCGCCCGCCGCCTGCCTTTCCTTGTGAATCAACCAGTTAGCAATACCGGTTGGACTGGCATGCCGGTTGCGAATTCCCGCCCCTGAACGCGCCGCAAGCGTGACGGCGCGCGCCCGCGCGGACCCGCCCGGGTACGGTCAACACCGAGGACGACATCATGAGGAAACCCTTCTACAAGATCCTGTACGTGCAGGTCCTGTTCGCCATCTGCATCGGCATCCTGCTCGGCCACTTCTGGCCCGACACCGGCGTCGCCATGAAGCCGCTGGGCGATGGCTTCATCAAGCTGATCAAGATGATCATCGGCCCGATCATCTTCTGTACCGTGGTCACCGGCATCGCCGGCATGAGCGACATGAAGAAGGTCGGCCGCGTCGGCGGCAAGGCGCTGCTGTACTTCGAGGTGGTGTCGACCTTCGCGCTGCTGATCGGGCTGGGCGCCGCGCATCTGCTTAAGCCGGGCGTGGGCTTCAACATCGACCCGGCCACGCTCGACACCAAGGCCATCGCCCAGTACGTGTCGAAGGCGCACGGCCAGAGCACGGTCGAGTTCCTGATGCACATCATCCCCGACACCGTGTTCAGCGCCTTCGCCAACGGCGACATCCTGCAGATCCTGCTGGTGTCGCTGTTCTTCGGCGCCGCGCTGGCCGTGCTGGGCGAGCGCGCCCGCATCGTGGTGCAGCTGATCGAGCAGGTCTCGAAGGTGTTCTTCCACATCGTCCACGTGATCACCAAGGTGGCCCCGATCGGCGCCTTCGGCGCGATGGCGTTCACCATCGGCAAGTACGGCCTGGGCTCGCTGGTGCCGCTGCTCAAGCTGATCGGCACCTTCTACTTCACCGCCATCGTGTTCGTGCTGGTGGTGCTGGGCACGATCGCGCGCATGACCGGCTTCAGCATCGTGCGCTTTATCTCGTACATCAAGGAAGAACTGCTGATCGTGCTCGGCACCAGCTCGTCCGAGGCGGCGCTGCCGCACATGATGGAAAAGCTGGAGAAGCTGGGCTGCTCCAAGTCGGTGGTGGGCCTGGTGGTGCCGACCGGCTACTCGTTCAACCTGGATGGCACCAACATCTACATGACCATGGCGGTGATCTTCATCGCGCAGGCCACCGGCATCGAGCTGACGCTGATGCAGCAGCTGACCATCCTGGCGGTGGCGATGATCACCTCCAAGGGCGCCAGCGGCGTGACCGGCTCGGGCTTCATCACGCTGGCGGCGACGCTGGCGGTGGTGCCGACCATCCCGGTGGCGGGCATGGTGCTGATCCTGGGCATCGACCGCTTCATGAGCGAGTGCCGCGCGCTGACCAACATCATCGGCAACGGCGTGGCCACGGTGGTGGTGTCGGCGTGGGAACGCGAGCTGGATCGCAAGCGCCTGGCGCGCGTGCTGCAGCACGGCGCCGGCGACGATGCCGATACGCTTGGCGAAGCCGGCCAGCGCGCCGCCTGAAACGACCGCGCCTGCGGCCGCGCGCCAGCGGGTATCATCGGCGCGACACCCCTCGCGCGCGCCGATGCCCCACTCCGACGACTTTCTCGCCGTGCATGATCCCGCCGCCACCCGGCCGGTGCACGCGCCGGCGGCCGGCAGCGGGCGCTGGTGGGGCTTTGCCGTCGCGCTGGCCGCGGGCCTGCTGCTGCTGTGCGCGCTGACCTGGCTGGTCTCGGTCCAGCGCGGCCTGGCCAGCCTGCAGCAAGGCACCGCCACGCGCGCCGACCGCTACGCCGCCACGCTCGAAAGCACGCTCGACCGCTACGAGTTCCTGCCCGCGCTGGTGTCGCTGCATCCGTTCGTGCGCGGGCTGCTCGCCGCCCCCGACGACGCGCAGCGCGTCGCCGCCGTTAACCAGTACCTGGCCGAGGTCAACCGGCGCGCGCATGCGTCGGCCACCTATGTGATCGCGGCCAACGGCATTGCGCTGGCGGCCAGCAACCACGGCCAGCCCGGCAGCTTCGTCGGCACCGACTAC
Organism: Cupriavidus alkaliphilus; assembly: GCF_014191175.1. Classification (NCBI taxonomy): domain Bacteria; kingdom Pseudomonadati; phylum Pseudomonadota; class Betaproteobacteria; order Burkholderiales; family Burkholderiaceae; genus Cupriavidus; species Cupriavidus alkaliphilus. The sequence continues at coordinate 44,259 of NZ_JACHWE010000011.1, forward strand.
CGCTTCCGCCCCTACTTCCAGACCGCCGCGGGCGGCAAGATGGGACGCTTCTACGCCATCGGCATCACCAGCGACGAACCCGGCTACTACATCGCGCAGCCGATCGAGGCCGGTGGCAAGGTCATCGGCGTGACCGTGGTCAAGCTCAACCTGGAATGGTTCCAGCGCGCCGGCAGCGGCGCCGAACCGCTGATGGTCAGCGACGACCACGGCGTGATCTTCCTGTCGTCGGTGTCGGCATGGCAGTACCGCACGCTGCGCCCGTTGCCGCCGGCGCTGCGCGCGGAGATCGAGCAGACCCGCCAGTACCACGGACGCGCGGTAACGCCGCTGCCGCTGGAACCGCTGGCGTCGCCGGTCACGCGCTGGCTGGCCGATACCACGCTGGCGCACGGCGCGCGCCTGGTGCGGGTGCGCGACGAGGCCACGGCCGGGCGCACCACCTTCGCGCCGGACGGCGCCGAACGCGCCGACCGCTACCTGGAGCTGAACCGCACCGTGGGCCCCGCCGGCTGGACCATGCAGGTGATGGCGCCGCTGGATCCGGTGCTGGCCAACGCGCGCAACGCCACCGTGGCCGCGGCGCTGGCCTATGCCTGCATCTGCCTGCTGCTGGTCAACTGGCGCCAGCGCCGCCAGCGCGCGCGCGACATGCAGTACAGCCGCCGCTTGCTGGAAGCCGCCTACGACCAGCTGGAGCGCCGCGTCGAGGCCCGCACCGCCGACCTGATGGCGATCAACGAGAAGCTGGAAGACGAAGTGGCCGAGCGCACCCGCGCTGAAAGCGAGCTGCGCGCGGCGCAGGACGAGCTGGTGCAGGCCAGCAAGCTGGCCGCGCTGGGACAGATGGCGGCCGGCATCACGCATGAGCTGAACCAGCCGCTGGCGGCGCTGCGCACGTTCTCGGACAACACCCGCGTGCTGCTGGCGCGCGGCCAGCTGGACGCGGCCGAGGGCAACCTGACGGCGATTGCCGACCTGACCGAACGCATGGGCAAGATCACCGGCCAGCTCAAGCTGTTTGCCGGCAAGGCGCGCCCGGTGCAGCGGCCGGTGGCGCTGCGCGCGGCCGTCGACCACGTGCTGGCGCTGCTGGCGCCGCGGCTGGGCACGGTCACGATCGACCTTGCCGGCCTGGATGCGGTGCCGGGCCTCTGCGTGCGCGCCGACGAGCTGAAGCTGGAGCAGGTGCTGCTGAACCTGCTCGGCAATGCGCTCGACGCCATCGCCGCGGCCGCGCCGGCGCAGGGTCGCATCGACCTGGAAGTGCAGGCCGGCGAGCGTGCCGTCACCATTGTCGTGCGCGACAACGGCACCGGCATCGCGCCGCAAGCGCTGCCGCGCCTGTTCGAACCCTTTTTCACCACCAAGGAAACCGGCCAGGGACTGGGCCTGGGGCTGGCGATCTCGTCGTCGATCGTGCGCGAGTTCGGCGGCCAGCTCAGCGTCGCCAACGTCCCCGGCGCCGGCGCGCAGTTTACGCTGGTGCTGGCGCGCGCTTCCGCCATCGATCCCGCGCCATCGGTTTCCGCGTCACCATGAGTACTGCCATGCAAGACGGTCTGCGTGTCCTGTTTGTCGAAGACGAGCCGCTGGTGCGGCAGGCCACCGCGCAAAGCCTGGAACTGGCCGGCTTCCGCGTGCTGGCGCTGCCGTCGGCCGAGGCCGCGATCCCGCACCTGCACGGCGCCTTCGCCGGCGTTGTCGTGACCGACGTGCGCCTGCCCGGCGCCAGCGGGCTGGACCTGCTGCAGCACTGCCGCAACGCCGCGCCCGGCGTGCCGGTGGTGCTGGTGACCGGCCACGGCGACATCACCATGGCGGTGCAGGCGATGCGCGAAGGCGCCTATGACTTCATCGAAAAGCCGTTCGGCGCCGATCGCCTGACCGACACCGTGCGGCGCGCGCTCGAACGGCGCGCGCTGGAACTGGAAAACCAGGCGCTGCGCCGCGAACTGGCCGGGCCCGCCGCCGGCACGCGCATCATCGGCCGCTCGCCCGCGATCGGGCAGGTGCGCGCGCTGGTGGCCAATGTCGCGCCCACCGACGTGCCGGTGATGATCAACGGCGAGACCGGCACCGGCAAGGAACTGGTGGCGCGCAGCCTGCACGCGCTGTCCGCGCGCGCCGAGGGACCCTTTATCGCGCTGAACTGCGGCGCGGTGCCCGAGGCCATCTTCGAGAGCGAGATGTTCGGGCACGAAGCCGGCGCCTTCACCGGCGCGGGCAAGCGCCGCATCGGCAAGCTCGAGCATGCCTCCGGCGGCACGCTCTTCCTCGACGAGATCGAAAGCATGCCGCTGGCGCTGCAGGTCAAGCTGCTGCGCGTGCTGCAGGAAGGCTCGCTGGAGCGGCTGGGCTCGAACGCGTCGGTGAAGATCGACGTGCGCATCGTCGCGGCGGCCAAGGGCGACATGGACGCGCTGGTGGCGCAAGGCACCTTCCGCGAAGACCTGTATTACCGGCTCAATGTCGTCACCATCGCGCTGCCGCCGCTGCGCGAGCGGCGCGAGGACATCGTGCCGCTGTTCGAGCATTTCTCGCTGGTGTCGGCGGTGCGCTACCAGCGGCCCGCGCCGATCCTGTCCGAGGCCCAGCGCCAGGCGCTGGCCCAGCGCCCGTGGCCTGGCAACGTGCGCGAGCTGCGCAATGCCGCCGACCGCATGGTGCTGGGCGTGCCCGAGGGCGGCCAGGCGGGTGGGCAGGCGGCCGGCCCCGACGAGAGCGCGCCGCTGCGCGAGCGCATGGAGCACTTCGAGCGCGCCGTGATCGCCGACGCGCTGGCGCGCACCGGCGGCGCGGTAAGCCAGGCCGCCGACCTGCTCCAGGTGGGCAAGGCCACGCTCTACGACAAGATCAAGCGCTACGGGCTGTGATGTCATGCGCGGTTCATCGCGCTGCCACGGCGCCGTCACATTGGCGGCCTATGCTTCGTGGGCGGCTGCGGCATTGGCAGGTGCCCGCCGTGTGTATCAGTCTTCGTGGTAATTGATGGCCCCGCGCATGCGGGGCATTTTTTTGCCGCATCGGCGCCGCCGCGCCGCTTCACACCCGCCACACATTGCCCTCACCCCGGCTGGCCAGACTGGAGCCCTTCGCTCTCCGGAAACCGCCATGCCCTCCTTCGACTACGACCTCGTCATCGCCGGCGCCAGCTTTGCCGGTGCCGCCTGCGCCCTGGCCGCCGCGCGCGCAGGCCTGCGCGTGCTGGTGCTGGAACGCAAGACCGATCCGGGCGACAAGCTCCACACCACCGGCATCCTGGTCAAGGAAGCAATCGAGCAGACCTGGCTGGGCCAGGCGCCGGCCGATTGCGTGCATCGCGTCGAGCAGGTGAAGCTGTACTCGCCGCGGCTGCGCAGCCTGAACCTGAGTGCGCCCGGCTATTACTTCCACACCACCGACACGCCGCGCCTGATGCGCTGGCTGGCCGCCGAACTGGTGCGCCACCGGGTCGAGCTGCGGCTGGGCCAGGCCTTCGTCGGCGCGGTGCCGCGCCACGGCGGCTGGCATGTCACCGGTGTGGGCCTCGCGCGCTATCTGATTGGCGCCGATGGCGCGCAGTCGCGCGTGGCGCAATGTGCCGGGCTGGGGCGCGTGCACAGCTTTCTGTATGGCGTGGAGTACGAGTTCCCGGGACTGGCGCTGCCGGAGCCCGGCGCGCTGCACTGCTTCATCACGCGCCGCTTCGCGCCCGGCTATATCGGCTGGATCGCGCAGAACCCCGCCGGCGTGCAGGCCGGGCTGGCGCTGCGCTACCTGCCGCGGCGCGGCCGCGCGCCGGACCTGGACGGGCTGCTGGCGCATGTGCGCGAGCGCGCCGGCCTGCCGCAGCTGACGCAGCCGGCCGCGACGCGCGCCGGGCTGATCCCGTGCGGCGGCCCGGTGTTGCCGCTGGCGCGCGACGGCGTGATCCTGACCGGCGACGCCGCGGGCATTGTGTCGCCGCTTACTGCGGGCGGCATCCACTATGCCGTTGCCCACGGCGAGTCGGTCGGCCACGCGGTGGCCGCGCACCTGCTGCGCGGCGGGCCGGCACCGGAAGCCGTGGCCAGCGCCAGCGCACCGCGCTTTCGCGCCAAGCGCGCGCTGCGCTGGATGTTCGAGCGCTTCCAGTGCGACTGGCCGTTCGACCTGATGCTGTATTCGCCGCCGCTGCGCCGGGCCGCGGAGCAGGTCTATTTCCACCGGCGCGGCGCGGAACCGGCACCGCCGGCGCGGGCGGCGGCCAGCGCCTGAACGGCTAGAATGCTCGGCATGGAACAACCGCGCATCCTGGTGGTGGAAGACGAGCAGGCCATCGCCGACACCATCCTCTATGCCCTGCGCACCGACGGCATGCTGGCCGAGCACTGCACGCTGGGCGGCGACGCGCTCGCGTGCCTGCGCGCCGCGCGGGCCGACCTGGTGATCCTGGACGTGGGGCTGCCGGACCTGAGCGGCTTCGAGGTCTGCCGCACGCTGCGCACCTTCAGCGATGCGCCGGTGATCTTCCTGACCGCGCGCCACGAAGAGATCGATCGCATCGTCGGACTGGAGATCGGCGCCGACGACTACGTGGTCAAGCCGTTTTCGCCGCGCGAACTGGCCGCGCGCGTGCGCGCCATCCTGCGCCGGGCCCGCGGCGGCGCCACGGCAAAACCCGGCGAGGCGGCCGGCTTCACCCACGACCAGGACGGCGCCCGCCTGGCCTACCACGGCCACTGGCTGGCGCTGACGCGCTACGAATACCTGCTGCTGGCCTGGCTGGTGGCGCATCCGGGCCGCATCTACTCGCGCGCGCAGCTGATGGACGGGGTGTGGGCGGGCGCGCTCGATACCAGCGACCGCACCGTTGACACCCATATCAAGACCCTGCGCGCCAAGCTGCGCGAGGTGTCCGCCGAGGGCGCCGAGCGCATCCGCACCCATCGCGGCATGGGCTATTCGCTGGAGCCCTGAGCGCGCCATGCATATCGGCCTGCGCATCTTCTTCGGCTTTTTCCTGATCGTGGGCCTGGCCACGGTGCTGACGCTGCGCGTGTTCGTGCAGGAGGTCAAGCCCGGCGTGCGCCAGGCCATGGAAGACACGCTGATCGATACCGCGCACGTGCTGGCCGCGCTGGCCGCCGACGACCTCAAGGCCGGCCGCATCGCCGACGGCGACTTCGCGCGGCATATGGCGGCACTGCGCGAGGTGCCGGTCAATGCCGAGGTCTCGGGGCTGCACAAGGACAGCATCGGCTACCGCGTCTACGTCACCGATGCCAGCGGCATCGTGCGCTTCGACTCCACCGGTACCGACGTGGGCCGCGACTACTCGCGCTGGAACGACGTCTACCTGACGCTGCGCGGCAAGTACGGCGCGCGCAGCACGCGCGCCGATCCCGCCGACGAGGCCAGCACGGTGATGCACGTGGCCGCGCCGGTGCGCGATGGCGAGCGCATCGTCGGCGTGCTGACCGTGGCCAAGCCCAATGCGGCGATGGCGCCGTTCATCGCGCGCAGCCAGCGCAAGATCCTGCTCTACGGCGGCCTGCTGATCGGCACCGCGTGCGTGATCGGGCTGGCCTGCACGCTGTGGCTGATGCATGGATTGAGCCGCCTGCGCGGCTACGCGCGCGCGGTGGCGGCCGGCGAGCGCGCCGAGATGCCGCTGCGCGGCGCGGGCGAACTGGCCGAGCTGGGGCGCGCGGTGCAGGGCATGCGCGAGCGGCTGGAGGACAAGCAGTATGTCGAGCACTACATCCACACGCTGACCCACGAGATGAAGAGCCCGCTGGCCGCCATCGGCGGCGCGGCGGAACTGCTGCAGGAAGAGATGCCGGCGGCCGACCGCCAGCGCTTCGTCGCCAATATCCGGACCCAGTCGGGACGGCTGGAAACCATGATCCGCAAGCTGCTGGCGCTGGCCGAAGTGGAACAGCGCCAGCGTCTGGAGGTGCGCGAGCCGGTGGCGCTGGCGCCGCTGCTGGCGCAACTGTGCGCCGAGCTGGAGCCGCGCGCGCGGCAGCGCGGCGTCGCACTGCAGTGCGAGGCCGAGGCCGCGTCTGGTCCCGCCGCCGGCCACGTCGCCGGCGACCCGTTCCTGCTGCGCCAGGCCATCGCCAACCTGCTCGACAACGCGATCGACTTCGCCCCGCCGGGCACCGCGGTCACGGTGCGACTGCAACGCCGCGGCGACGCACTGGCCATTGCCGTGGCCGACCACGGTCCCGGCATTCCCGACTACGCGCTGCCGCGCGTGTTCGAGCGCTTCTACTCGCTGCCGCGCCCGCACGGTGCGGACAAGAGCACCGGCCTGGGCCTGTGCTTTGCGCGGGAAGTCGCAACGTTGCATCATGGCGACGTGACGCTGGCCAACCGCCCGGGCGGCGGCGCGCTGGCCGAACTGGTGCTGCCGGCGGCATAGCGCCACACGCCTGCCTGACCGGCATAGACTTGGGCTTCTAACGTGACCGCGCTGAAACTCCCTATAATCGAACGACCGTTCATTTAGGGCACGACAACGTGCCCGCCCGTAGTTCAGGAGACCCCATGCCCGCCGCCAAGCAACTGCCCCAGGCCCTGCAGAACCTGGCCCTGCCCGTGATTGCCTCGCCCATGTTCATCGTCAGCTACCCGGAACTGGTGCTGGCGCAGTGCAAGGCCGGCATCGTCGGCTCGTTCCCCGCGCTCAATGCGCGCCCGGCCGAGCTGCTCGACGAGTGGCTGACCCGGATCGGCGACGAACTGGCGGCCTTCAAGGCCGCCAATCCCGGCGCACCCGTAGGCCCGGTCGCGGTCAACCAGATCGTGCACGCCTCCAACGCGCGCCTGGAGCATGACGTCAAGGTCTGCGTGGAGCACAAGGTGCCGATCTTCATCACCTCGCTGCGCGCGCCGCCCAGGGAGCTGATCGACGCGGTGCACAGCTACGGCGGCATCGTGATGCACGACGTGATCAGCCTGCGCCATGCCGAAAAGGCAATCGAGGCCGGCGTCGACGGCCTGATCCTGGTCGCGGCGGGCGCCGGCGGACATGCCGGCATGCTGTCGCCGTTCGCGCTGGTGGGCGAGGTGCGCAAGATCTTCGACGGCCCGGTCGCGCTGTCGGGCTCGATCGCCACCGGCGAGGCGGTGCTGGCCGCGCAGGCCATGGGCGCCGACTTTGCCTACGTGGGCACGCGCTTCATCGCCTCGCAGGAGGCGCATGCGGCGGAGTCATACAAGCAGTCGATCACCAGCTCGGCCGCCGCCGATATCGTCTACACCAACCTGTTCACCGGCGTGCACGGCAACTACATCCGCGAAAGCATCAGCAACGCGGGCCTGGATCCGGACAATCTGCCGGTGGCCGACAAGACCAAGATGGACTTCTCCAGCGGCGCCTCCAAGGCCAAGGCGTGGAAGGATATCTGGGGCGCCGGCCAGGGCGTGGGCCAGATCCACGACATCCCCGGCGCCGGCGAAATCGTTGCGCGCATGAAGGCGGAGTACGATGCTGCCAAGGCGCGGCTGGGCATCGCGCGCTAACCGATCCCTCACCGGGCCGCTTTGGCGGCCTTTTTCCGACCATTGCCGCCTTCCACTCCCGACCTTTCGCCCGATCCCGATCCCGAAGCCGTGCTGAGCCACCGCCAGCGCGTGCTGCGCGCCGTCTGGGTGGCACTGGGCGGGCTGTGCCTGCTGCTGGGCGTGGTCGGCATCTTCCTGCCGGTGCTGCCGACCACGCCGTTCGTGCTGCTGGCCGCGGCCTGCTTCGCGCGCGGCTCGCAGCGCTTCCATGAATGGCTGCTGGGGCATCCGCGTTTCGGCCCGCTGGTCAGCGACTGGCAGCGCCACCGCAGCATCCCGTTCAAGGCGAAATGCCTGGCGCTGTCGATGATGTGGCTGTCGATGGGGACCACGGCGTGGCTGCTGCGCGGACGGCCGCTGGTGTCGGCGGCGTTGCTGGCGTGCGCGGTGGGGGTCAGTGTGTGGATGGTGCGGTTGCCGACGCGGGGGGAAGGCGGGCGGGAGTCTTGAGGTTGGGGTCTGTCGACGGTCCTTCTTCGTGGAGGCTCAGGCCCTCACCCCCGCCCCTCTCCCGCAAGCGGGAGAGGGGAGCAAACCCGCAGCGGCAGCATGGCCTTCGAGCCTTGCAACTGCAGCTTGTTTACTCCCTCTCCCGCTTGCGGGAGAGGGTTGGGGTGAGGGCAGGCCCATCCACGAAGTCCTGCGTCAATCGTAGCTGCGCGCGTCCTCGATCAGCCGCCCATCCTGCGGCAACGACCCCGCCGCCACGAACGCCACCTCGCCTCGCAGCCGCATTACCTCGCGCAGCGACTCCGCCACCGCGCGCTGCAGGTCGGCGTCTTGGCGCGTGGCCTCGCAATGCAGCGTCATCACGTCAGCCCCCGGATCGCCCGTCACCACCAGCCGCGCGGCGCGGATTTCGGGATGACGCCGCAGCACGTCGGCCACCTGCCCGGGATGCACGAACATGCCCTTGACCTTGGTCGCCTGGTCGGCGCGCCCCAGCCAGCCCTTAAGCCGGATATTGGTGCGCCCGCACGGGCTGGGCCGCTGCGACGACGCCGGCACCACCGCCGACAGGTCGCCGGTGCCGAAGCGGATCAGCGGGTAGTCGCCGTTGCCCAGCACCGTCACCACCACCTCGCCCGTCTCGCCTTCGGGCATGGGGCGCGAGCCGCCGGGCTCGACGATCTCGACCAGCACGCCCTCGTCCACCACCCAGCCGTCGCCGCCTTCGGTTTCATACGCGATCAGGCCGACATCGGCGGTGCCGTACATCTGCTGCACGCGCACCCCGCGATCCCGGAACCAGTTGCGCAGCGACGGCGGCAGCGCCTCGCCCGAGACCAGCGCCTTGGCCAGGCTGGTGCAGGGCGTGCCCAGTTCATCGCCGCGTTCCAGTAGCAGCTTGAGGAACGACGGCGTGCCGGCATAGGCCGCCGGCTGCAGGCTGGCCAGCGCCTGCACCTGCGAATCGGTCTGGCCCACGCCCGCCGGGAATACGCAGCAGCCCAGCCGGTGGGCGCCGCTTTCCATCATCATGCCGGCCGGCGTGAAGTGATAGGAGAAGGTGTTGTAGACCAGGTCGCCGGCGCGAAAGCCGGCGGCGTGCATGGCGCGCGCGGTGCGCCACCAGTCGGCGTCGTGGCCGTCGGGCTCGTGGATCGGGCCGGGCGACTGGAACACGTGGCGCAGCTTGCCCAGCGGCGTCGCGTTGAGCCCGCCCAGCGGCGCCAGCGCGCGCTGGCGCGCGCTCAGGTCCGACTTGCGCGTCACCGGCAGTTCGGCCAGCGCCGCGCGCGAGGTCAGCAGGCGCGGATCGACGCCATCCAGCAGTTCGGCAAAGTATGGCGCGTGGTCGCGCGCGTGGGCCACCTGGCGTGCCAGGGCGGCAAGGAGCGCCTGCTCGCGGACTTCCGGCGCGCGGGTTTCGAGCGGATCGAAGTATTCTGGCATGGTGCTGTGCGTCAGGGAATGGGATGCGGCCTGCCCCGCGCCGCCGGGCGCGTGGTGACAAGGCCGGGTGAAAACAGTCGTTTGCTAGGCGAGCCAGCGCTTGCGGCGGCGGTAACTCTTCACGTCGCGGAACGATTTGCGGCCCGGGCCGTCGGCGTCGTTGGCGGCCACGCCCAGGTAGAACTCCTTGACGTCCTCGTTGGTGCGCAGCGATTCGGCGTCGCCGTCCATCACCACGCGGCCGTTCTCGAGGATGTAGCCGTAGTCGGCGTAGCGCAGCGCCACCATGGTGTTCTGCTCGGCCAGCAGGAAGCTGACGTTCTCGCGCGAGTTCAGGCCGCGCACGATCTCGAAGATCTCTTCGACGATCTGCGGCGCCAGCCCCATCGACGGCTCGTCCAGCAGGATCATCGCGGGCTTGGCCATCATGGCCCGGCCGATCGCGCACATCTGCTGCTCGCCGCCGGAGGTATAGCCCGCCTGCGACTTGCGGCGCGTCTTCAGGCGCGGGAAGTATTCGTAGATCTTCTCCAGCTCGTCGCGGGTCTGGCCGCGCGACAGCCCGCGCGTGTAGGCGCCAGTGAGCAGGTTCTCCTCGATGGTCAGGTGCGCGAAGCAGTGGCGCCCTTCCATCACCTGGATCACGCCGCGGCGCACCAGGTCGTTGGGGGTGAGCTGGTCGACGCGGTCGCCGCGGTATTCGATCGAACCCTTGGTGACGTCGCCGCGCTCGGCCTGCAGCAGGTTCGAGATAGCCTTGAGCGTGGTGGTCTTGCCAGCGCCGTTGGCGCCCAGCAGCGCCACGATCTTGCCCTCGGGCACCTCGAGCGAGACGCCCTTGAGCACCAGGATCACGTGATCGTAGATGACTTCGATATTGTTGACGGACAGGAGGCTCATGGTGCGGCTCGTGGTGGCGTGATTCGGTGCTTCATCGTCGTGGCGGTTTGCTCCCCTCTCCCGCAAGCGGGAGAGGGGAGAAACCAGTCGGGATTCGTCCGGCCTCAGCTCTTCGAACAACCCGGCGTAATGCCCTTCTCCTTCGCGTACTGCGCCGCGGTGGCCTTGAACAGCGGGTGGATCAGGCTCTTGTTGCCCTCGATCCAGTCCGACACCACCACCCACTTGCTGCCGTCCCACTGCTGGATCTTCACCTTGCCCGAGCCCTCGTGGTTCTCGCAGCTGGTCTTGATCTCCGGCAGCAGGCCGGTGGCGCCCAGCTGCTGCAGGCGGGCGTTGGTCAGGTTCAGGTTCTCGAAGGCCCAGCGCATCTGCTCGCCGGTCATGGGCTTGCCCTTGCCGAACTTGGCCTGCGCCACGCGCACCGCTTCCACCGTCACCACCGCCGCCGACACGCCGCGGTTGTACAGCACCGAACCGACCTTGTTCTTGTCCTGCATATTGCCCTTGCCGGCGCCGTAGACCACTTTCTCGATATCGGCGATCAGCGGCACGTTCTTGCCGGCAACGTTCCAGGTCGCGCTCATGTAGCCCTTGGAGGCATCGCCGGCCGGCACCGTGTCTTCCTCGGAGCCCGCCCACCAGGAGCCGATCATCTTCTCGCGCGAGAAGCCCACCTTCTGCGCCGCCTTCAGCGCGGTCTGGTTCATCACGCCCCAGCCCCAGAAGATCACGTAGTCAGGGTTCTCCTGGCGGATCTTCAGCCATTGCGCGCCCTGCTCGTTGCCCGGGTGCGCCACCGGGATCTCGACCAGGTTGAACTTGCCCAGCCGCGCCTCGGCCTGCAGCGCCACGATCGGCTCCTTGCCATAGGCGGAGTCGTGGTACAGGTAGACGATCTTCTTGCCCGCCAGCGAGCCGCCGCTCTTGCTGGCCAGGTACTTGACGATGGCCGAGACCTGCATCTGGTACGTGGTCACCAGCGGGAACGCGTACGGGAACACCGAGCCGTCGACCGCGTCGGTGCGGCCGTAGCCCATCATCACCAGCGGCACCTTGTCGGCGGCGGTCTTGTCGACCAGCGCGTACGAAATGCCGGTGGACATGGCGTGGTAAGCCGTGCCCTTGGTGGTCGCGTTCTTCGACTTCAGCCGCTCATAGCACTCCACGCCCTTGGCGTTGTTGTACTCGGTCTCGCATTCTTCCCAGCTCAGCTTGACGCCGTTGATGCCGCCGTCCTTCAGGTTGACGTAGTTGAGGTAGTCGATGAAGCCGCCATACCAGGACTGCCCGTTGGCGCCATAGGGCCCCACGCGATAGCTCGGCAGCGCGATGAACTGCTCGTTGCTTTGCGCCAGTGCCGGCACCGCCGGCGCCAGCAGTGCAGCCGCGGCGCTGACCACCAGGGCGGCGCGTTGCACATTGCGGATCAGGTTGGTCATGACAGTCTCCTTCGCTCTCGGTGGAGCGTTTCGTTATGCGTAAGCTTCAGTACTTCACAGGAACTGCGGCAAGTCGGATAAGTCAGGCAAGTCAGGTACGTCAGCAACCCCGCTCCGTCAGTGCGGGAACGGCCACAGCCTCAGCTTCTCCTTGGCGATCTGCCACAGCCGGGCCAGCCCGTGCGGCTCGACGATCAGGAAGAAGATGATCAGCCCGCCGAACACCATCAGCTGGATGTGCGACACGGTGGCATTGGTAAAGGGCAGGTGCAGCAGCGATGCCAGCGGCGGCAGCACGTTGTCCAGGAAGATGGGCAGCAGCAGGATGAAGGCGGCGCCCAGGAACGATCCCAGGATGCTGCCGACGCCCCCGATGATGATCATGAACAGCACGCGGAACGACAGGTCCAGCGAGAAGCCGTCCGGCTCCACCGAGCCCAGGTAGCAGAACGCGTACAGCGCACCGGCCACGCCGCAGTAGAACGAGCTGACCGCGAACGCCAGCAGCTTGGTGCGCATCAGCGGGATGCCGATGACTTCCGCCGCCACGTCCATGTCGCGCACCGACATCCAGGCGCGGCCGGTGGCCGAGCGCACCATGTTCTTGGCCGCCAGCGCCAGCACCGTGACGATGGCCAGCACGAACAGGTACTTCTTCACCGGGGTGTCGATGGCGTAGCCGAACAGGTCCAGCCGCTGCGCCGTGATCACGCCCGACGAGCTGTTGTTGGAGAACCAGGGGAACTTGGTCAGCGCCCACACCACGAAGAACTGCGCCGCCAGCGTTGCCACCGCAAGATAAAAGCCCTTGATGCGCAGCGACGGCAGGCCGAAGGCCACGCCCACCAGCGCCGCCGACAGCCCGGCCAGCAGGAACGACAGCAGCACGGGAATGCCTTCGATGCGCAGCTGGAAGTTGTACGCCGCGTAGGCGCCCACCGCCATGAAGGCCGCTGTGCCCAGCGACAGCTGCCCGGCATACCCGGTCAGGATATTCAGTCCCAGCGCTGCCAGCGAGAAGATCAGGAACGGAATCAGGATGGCCGAAAACCAGTATTCCGAACCGATGAACGGCATCGCCACGAAGGCGAACGCCATCAGCACCGCAAAGCCGATGCGGTCCTGGCGGATCGGGAAGATCTGACTGTCGGTGACGTAGCTGGTCTTGAACTGGCCGGCTTCACGATAAAACATGGCAAGTCTCCTGTGCGAAGTCGGTCAGACGCGATCGATATGTTTCTCGCCGAACAGCCCTTCGGGCCGCACCAGCAGGAACAGCAAGGCAAACACGTACGGGAACCATCCCTCGATGCCGCCGAAATTGCCGCCGAACATCGACTGGAACACCGGCGGGATATAGATCTCGGCCAGCTTCTCCGAGGCGCCGATGATCAGCCCGCCGACGATGGCGCCGGGCACGGAGGTGAAGCCGCCCAGGATCAGCACCGGCAGCGCCTTCAGCGCGGTCAGCGTCAGCGCGAATTGCACGCCATTGCGCGAGCCCCACAGCATGCCCGCCACCAGCGCGACGAAACCCGCCACGCCCCAGACGATGGCCCAGATGTTCTGCAGCGGGATGCCCAGCGACAGCGCGGCCTGGTGGTCGTCGGCGACCGCGCGCAGCGCGCGTCCCACCTTGGTGTACTGGAAGAACAGCGCCAGCGATCCCACCAGCACGCCGGCGATGGCCGCGGCGGCAAGGTCGAACTTGGAGATGACGATGTTGAAGGTGGTCAGGATCGACTCGATCGGCTCGTCGACGATGCCCAGGTGGATCGGGCGCACTTCGTTGCCGAACAGCAGCGGCCCCAGGCCTTCGAGGAAGAACGACAGCCCGATGGTTGCCATGAACAGCGTGATCGGCGGCTGGTTGACCAGCTTGCGCAGCACGAAGCGCTCGGTGCTCATGCCGACCAGGATCATCACCACGAAGGCGCCGATCACCGCCGCCCACATCGGCATGCCCTTGTCCATCAGCCCCACCACCGCCAGCGCGGCAAAGTAGACCATCGCGCCCTGGGCAAAGTTGAACACGCCCGAGGCCTTGTAGATCAGCACGAAGCCCAGCGCCACCAGCGAGTACATCAGTCCCGACAGCAGGCCGCCGAGCAGGATTTCAAAGAAGAACGTCATGGTTCAGACCCTCAGTGCGAAGTGCCCAGGTATGCCTTGATCACGTCAGGGTTGCCCTTGACCTCTTCCGGCGTCCCATCCCCGATCTTCTTGCCGTAGTCCAGCACCACCACCCGGTCGGAGATATCCATCACCACGCCCATGTCGTGCTCGATCAGCACGATGGTGGTGCCGAACTGCCGGTTCACATCGAGGATGAAGCGGCACATGTCCTGCTTCTCTTCCACATTCATGCCGGCCATGGGCTCGTCGAGCAGCAGCATCGAGGGCTCGGCCGCAAGCGCACGCGCCAGTTCCACGCGCTTCTGCAGGCCGTACGGCAGGCGTCCCACCGGGGTCTTGCGGATCGACTGGATCTCGAGGAAGTCGATCACCTCCTCCACCTTCTGCCGGTGGCGCATCTCTTCATTGCGCGCCGGGCCCCACCACAGCGCGTGCGCGAACCAGGAGGTGCGGAACTGCGTGTTGCGTCCGGTCATGATGTTGTCCAGCACCGTCATGCCCTTGAACAACGCGATGTTCTGGAACGTGCGCGCAATGCCCTGGCGCGCCGCGGCGGTCGGGTGCATCTGCTTGCGCTCCTCGCCGCGGAACACGATGCGTCCCTGCTGCGGGTGATAGACGCCGTTGATCACGTTCAGCATCGAACTCTTGCCGGCGCCGTTCGGGCCGATGATGGCGCGCACCTCGTGCTCGCACACGTCGAACGAGATATCGGTCAGCGCCTTGACCCCGCCGAACGACAGCGAGATGTGCTGCAGGTCCAGGATCACCTCGCCGCCGGTGCGCGCCTGCTCGCCGGTGCGCTGCGCATGGCGCGTACCAGGATGCACGCCGCTGTCATCCGCCAGCCCCGCGGGGGGCAGCGGTCCTGCCGGCGCCATCGCCCCGCCACCGCCGGCGGCGCTCGCATCGGTGCGTGCCGCCGCGGTCCATTCGCGCTTGCCGGCGCCTTGCCAGGCCACTTGTGTCATATTGCTGCCTCCACCTGTGCTCTTATGCCGCGCGCGCCGCTACCGGCAGCCGCCTGGCATCCACCAGCTTCAGCGTGGCCGACACGCTGCCCTCGCGCCCGTCTTCGAACTTGACGCGCGTCTCGATGAACTGCTCCGACTTGCCCGCATAGAGCGCGTCGACCAGCACCCCGTACTTCTCCGCGATAAAGCCGCGCCGTACCTTGCGCGTGCGGGTCAGTTCGTCGTCGTCCGGGTCGAGCTCCTTGTGCAGCACCAGGAAACGCGCCACCTGCGAGCCCGCCAGCATGGGGTCGTTGGCGAGGTCCGCATTCACCTGGTTCACGCACTCGCCGATCATCTCCAGCACGTCCGGCTGCGCGGCCAGGTCGACGTAGCCGGCATACGGCAGGTGGCGGCGCTCGGCCCAGTTGCCCACCGCCTCGAAGTCGATGTTGATAAAGGCGCAGACCTGGTCGCGGCCGTTGCCGAAGGCCACCGCCTCCTTGATGTACGGGAAGAACTTGAGCTTGTTCTCGATGTACTTGGGCGCGAACATCGAGCCATCGGCCAGCTTGCCCACGTCCTTGGCACGGTCGATGATCTTCAGGTGGCCGTCGGCGTCGATCACGCCGGCGTCGCCGGTCATGAAGTAGCCCTCGTCGTTGATGGCCTCGCGCGTCGCATCCTCGCGCTTGTAGTAGGACTTGAGCAGGCCCACGCCGCGCACCAGCACCTCGCCGTTGTCGGCGATGCGGATTTCCATGCCCGGCGCGGCGGGTCCCACCGAGTCGAACTTGACCTTGCCGTCGGGCTGCAGGCACACATAGGCGCAGGTCTCGGTCTGGCCGTAGAACTGCTTCAGGTTCACGCCGATCGAGCGGTAGAAGCGGAACAGGTCCGGGCCGATCGCCTCGCCCGCGGTATAGGCCACGCGGATGCGGCTCATGCCCAGCACGTTGCGCAGCGGGCCGTAGACCAGCGCTTCGCCCAGCGCATAACGCGCGCGCTCGGCGAGCGATACCGGCTGGCCGTCGAGGATGGCAGTGCCGCAGCGGCGCGCCACGTCCATGGCCCAGTGGAACAGCTTGCGCTTGATCCAGCCGGCATCCTCCATGCGGATCATCACCTGCGTCAGCAGCCCCTCATAGATGCGCGGCGGCGCAAAGTAGTAGGTCGGGCCGATCTCGCGCAGGTCGGTCATCACCGTTTCGCGCGATTCCGGGCAGTTCACCGTAAAGCCCGCCACCATCGCCTGCGCATACGAGAACAGGTTGTCGCCGACCCACGCCATCGGCAGGTAGGACAGCACGTCGTCGTCGGCGCTGAGCTTGTCGAAGGCGCAGCCGTTGCGCGCCGAGCCGATCAGGCCATGGTGCGAATGGCACACGCCCTTGGGCTTGCCGGTGGTGCCGGACGTATAGAGAATGATCGCGGTGTCGTCGGGCTGCCCGGCGGCGATGGCGTCGTCAAAGAAGCCCGGATGGGCCTGGTCGAACTCGCGCCCCAGTTCCTGCAGGCGCTCGTACGACATCAGCGACGGATGGTCATAGTCGAGCAGGCCGCGCGGATCTTCGAAGATGACGTGGCGCACGGCGCGGCCGGACTCGGCCAGCTGCGCTTCCACCTCGAGCAGCTTGTCGACCTGCTCCTGGTCCTCGACGATGGCGAAGTCGATCTCCGCATCGTTGAGCACATAGACCATCTCGTTGGCGATGGCGTCCTGGTATAGCGGCACCGGCACGCCACCCAGCGCCTGCGCCGCGGTCATGGCCCAATACAGGCGCGGACGGTTGTCGCCCACCACTGCGAGGTTCATGCCGCGCTTGAAGCCGAGCGCGGCCAGACCACATGCCAGCGCCCTCACTTGCTGTGCCGCCTGGGCCCAGCTGTATGTCTGCCAGATGCCGAGATCCTTTTCGCGGTAGGCCGGATGTTCCGGCCGCTGCTGGGCGTGCGCCAGCAGCCATCGCGGAAAGGTCGTCGCCGACGATTCCTGCATCGCTGTCTCCTGTCCCTCCGGCGTGGGGGTCCACGCCCGGTGTCAAGCGCCGGTCCGGTCGTTATACTTGGCTTGCTTTGCCCGGCGGCATCTGCCGCATCGCATCAAGCCAGTCTGTGCCTTGTCTTCAGGGGCCGGGAGAAGCGTCTTCTGCCTTCCCGGCGTGCCCTTGGTGGCACCCGCGGTTCCGTTGTGATCGTACGATAGCCCATGCCAACACCCCCGGTTGTCACGCCGGTGACAATTCCGGGTTAATCCCTACCGGAGCTTTCGCGAGGCCATGCTGAACGATTTTGTCGACCGCTGCGTGTGGGCAGCAGACCTGAGTCCGGAGCAGCGCGAGCGCGTGCGCCGCGCCATGTTCGTGCACGAGTACAGCCAGGGCGACTACGTCTGCCACAAGGGCGACAAGGCCGAGCACTGGCTGGGCGTGCTCGAAGGGATCGTCAAGATCACCACGGTATCGCCGTCGGGCAAGTCGGTCACCTTCACCGGCGTGCCCACCGGCGGCTGGTTCGGCGAAGGCGCGGTGCTGAAGTCGGAGATCCGCAAGTACGACGTGATGGCGCTGCGCCGCTCGACCATCGCCTTCCTGCCGCGCGACACTTTTCAGTGGCTGCTGGATACCAGCCTGCCGTTCACGCGCTTCCTGCTGACGCAGTTCAACGAGCGCCTGGGGCAGTTCATTGCGGCGGTGGAGTATGAACGGCTGCTCGACATCGATTCGCGCGTGGCGCGCGCGGTGTCGTCACTGTTCAACGAGCACCTGTATCCCGGCCTCGGCAAGACGCTGGAGATCTCGCAGGAAGAAATCGGCCTGCTCGCCGGCATCTCGCGCCAGCGCGCCAACCAGGCGCTGAAGGTGCTGGAACAGCAGGGGCTGGTGCGGGTGGACTACGGCGTGATCGAGGTGCTGGACCTCGACGGGCTGCGGCAGTACGGGGAGTAAGGTGGCCAGCGCCATCGACGCCGAGACCCTGCTGGCGTATCGCGAAACGCACTACCGGGTGCTGGGCGACACGCCGATGACCTTGCGCATCGACCAGCCCAGCGCAGCACTGGCCGCGCTGCACTGCGCGCTGGGGGTGGACTGCAGCGCCTTCATCACCGCGGCCAACCCGTTCAGCCAGCGCTGCGACGATGCGGCCAACGCGCGCCGGCAACAGGCTCTGGCACAGGATCTCGGCGCACTGGGGCGGCGCGCGATCGAAGCCGCCGGCGAGCATCCCGATAACGGCTGGCCCGCCGAACCGAGCTTCCTGGTGCCCGGGCTGTCGCTGGCCGAGGCGCGGGCACTGGGCCAGGCATACCAGCAGAACGCCGTGGTCTGGAGCGGCGCCGACGCGGTGCCGCGACTGGTGCTGTTGCGCTGACCGGGCGGCCGCACCGGTCAACGCCGGCCGGCAAGGCGATCAGTGCCCGTGGCCGCGATGGCCGTGATGGCCGTGATGGCCACGGTGTCCGTGGCCATGGTGGCGATAGTGGTGACGCCGGTGATGATGATGCCGGTAGTGGTGATGCCGGCCGCGCCATTCGTGCCGCCCATACCAGCGCCGGCCGTCCCAGTAACGGTCGCCATGCCAGCCGTGGTAACGCGGCGCGTACACCACGGGAGGCGGCGGCGCCACATAGACCGGCGCCGGCGCGGCATAGACCGGTGTGCCGATATGCACCCCCACATCCACATGCGCCATCGCCGAACGCGCCGCCAGCAGGGACATGACGCCGGCGAGCAGCGCCGCGAAGAGAACCGGATGAGCCATGATGGTGTGTTGTCGTAAACGGAATGGGTGCACTCTACCGCGCATTCCTGTTACCAGATGCGGCGGATTGTTTCGGCATATAACGCGGTGTAAGCGGGATTGAGTGGCACCTGATCCGGGGCCAAAAAAGACAGCAGCCGCCCGAAGGCGGCCGCCAGTACACGCGGCAGAGCCGGTCTACTTACTTGCTATACACGTACACCCCACGCCCCGTCTTTCGCCCCAGATAGCCGGCAGCAACCATCTCGCGCATCAGCATCGCCGGACGATACTTCGGATCGGCAAACTCGGCGTACAGCACCTCCATCACCGCCAGCATGGTGTCCAGGCCGATCATGTCGGCCAGCGCCAGCGGCCCGATCGGGTGGTTGCAGCCCAGCTTCATGCCTTCGTCGATTTCTTCCGGCGAGGCCAGGCCTTCGCCCAGCACGCAGAAGGCTTCATTGATCATCGGGCACAGGATGCGGTTGACGACGAAGCCCGGGCTGTTCCTGACGGTGATCGGGTACTTGCCGAGCTGCTTCGACAGGCCCTCCACGGCGGCGTGGGTGGCGTCGCTGGTCTGCAGGCCGCGGATCAGTTCGACCAGCGCCATCACCGGCACCGGGTTGAAGAAATGCATGCCGATGAAGCGGTCGGCGCGCGAGGTCACGGCGGCGAGCTTGGTGATCGAGATCGACGAGGTGTTCGACGCGATGATGACGTTGTCGCCGACGATGCCGTCGATCTGCTTGAGGATCTTGACCTTGAGGTCGTAGTTCTCGGTGGCGGCCTCGATCACGATGTCGGCGGCCTTGAGGTCGTCGTAGGCGGTGCTGCCTTTGATGCGCGCCAGCGCGTCGGCCTTCTGCGCCTCGGTCAGCTTTTCCTTCTTGATCAGCCGGTCCAGGCTGCCCGACACCGTGGCCACGCCCTTCTGCACCGCGGCGTCGCTGATATCGACCATCACCACGTTCAGTCCCACGACCGCGCAGGCCTGGGCGATGCCATTGCCCATGGTGCCGGCACCGACGATGCCTACAGTCTTGATTGCCATCTTGTCTTCCTCTGCTTGCTTGGTTGAATGCTTGGATGCGTTGTTCAGGACGCCTGCTCGCGCAGCGCGGCGATGATGCGCTCGGCATGCCCCTTGAGCACTTCCGGCTCCTGCATGTCGCGCGCGTGGCCGCGCAGCGACTGGTCGTTGTAGCGCGGCACGATGTGGAAATGGATGTGCGGAACGGTCTGGCCCGCCGCGGCGCCGTTGAACTGGCCGATCGAGATGCCGTCCGGGTTGAAGGCCGCGCGCACCGCGCGCGCCACGCGCTGGGTGGCGACGATGGCGGCCTGGGCGCCACGCTCCGACAGGTCGAACAGGTTGACCGCGGCTTCCTTGGGCACCACCAGCGTATGGCCGTCGGCCTGCGGCATGATGTCCATGAAGGCGATGGTGTCGTCGTCCTCGTACACCTTGATGCACGGCATTTCGCCGCGCAGGATCTTGGCAAAGATATTGTTCGGGCTGTACTGGGTGTCCATGGTCTTGTGTTGCGGTTGTCTCGGGATTTGTTGCCGCCAGGCGCCGGCTTGCGCTTGCGTGCGCTGACGGTGCGGCGCAGCATCCGAGTGTAACGCAGGGCGGCCCGTCACCGCGGCCGCCCTGCGCGATTACCGGTCAGCGCGTGGATGGGGGTCTACATATTGCGCCGGTATTGCCCGCCGACCTCGAACAGCGCATGCGTGATCTGCCCCAGCGAGCAGACCCGCACCGCATCCATCAGCACCGCGAACACGTTCTGGTTGTCGATCACCGCCTGGCGCAGCCTCTGCAGCATCTCCGGCGCTTCGCCGGCATGCGCCTGCTGGAATGACTGCAGGCGGTCGAGCTGGCTCTGCTTCTCGGCCTCGCTCGAACGCGCCAGTTCCAGCTTCTGCGGCACCGGGTCGCCGTCCGGGTTCCGGAAGGTGTTCACGCCGATCAGCGGCAGCGTGCCGTCGTGCTTGAGCTGCTCGTAGTAGAGCGATTCCTCCTGGATCTTGCCGCGCTGGTAGCCGGTCTCCATCGCGCCCAGCACGCCGCCGCGCTCGGCGATGCGCTCGAACTCCTGCAGCACCGCCTCTTCCACCAGGTCGGTCAGTTCCTCGATCAGGAAGCTGCCCTGGTTGGGGTTCTCGCATTTGGCCACGCCCCATTCGCGGTTGATGATCAGCTGGATCGCCAGCGCGCGGCGCACCGATTCGCCGGTGGGCGTGGTGATGGCCTCGTCGTAGGCGTTGGTGTGCAGCGAGTTGCAGTTGTCGTAGATGGCGATCAGCGCCTGCAGCGTGGTGCGGATGTCGTTGAAGTCGATCTCCTGCGCATGCAGCGAGCGGCCCGAGGTCTGGATGTGGTACTTCAGCTTCTGGCTGCGCTCGTTGGCGCCGTATTTGTCGCGCATGGTCACGGCCCAGATGCGGCGCGCGACGCGGCCCAGCACGCTGTACTCCGGATCCATGCCGTTGGAGAAGAAGAACGACAGGTTGGGCGCGAAGTCGTCGATGTGCATGCCGCGCGCCAGGTAAGCCTCGACATAGGTGAAGCCGTTGGACAGCGTGAAGGCAAGCTGTGAGATCGGGTTGGCGCCGGCCTCGGCGATGTGGTAGCCCGAGATCGATACCGAGTAGAAGTTGCGCACCTGGTGGTGCACGAAATACTCCTGGATATCGCCCATCACCTTGAGCGAGAACTCGGTGGAGAAGATGCAGGTGTTCTGGCCCTGGTCTTCCTTCAGGATATCGGCCTGCACCGTGCCGCGCACGTTCTGCAGCACCCAGGCGCGGATCTTGGCCTCTTCGTCGGCGGTGGGGTCGCGGCCGTTGTCGGCACGGAACTTGTCGAGCTGCTGGTCGATGGCGGTGTTCATGAACATCGCCAGGATGGTCGGCGCAGGGCCGTTGATGGTCATCGACACCGAGGTGCCCGGGCTGGTCAGGTCGAAGCCGTCGTACAGCACCTTCATGTCGTCGAGCGTGGCGATCGACACGCCCGAGTTGCCCACCTTGCCGTAGATGTCGGGGCGCACGTGCGGGTCTTCGCCGTACAGCGTGACCGAGTCGAACGCGGTCGACAGGCGCTTGGCATCCATGCCCTCGGATACCAGCTTGAAGCGCCGGTTGGTGCGGAAGGCATCGCCTTCGCCGGCGAACATGCGCGTCGGGTCCTCATTCTCGCGCTTGAAGGCGAACACGCCGGCGGTGTACGGGAAGCTGCCTGGCACGTTTTCGCGCATCAGCCACTTCAGCACCTCGCCGTCGTCCTCGAAACGCGGCAGCACCACCTTGCGCACCTTGGTGCCCGACAGCGTGGTGGTGACCAGCCCGGTGCGGATCTCCTTGTCGCGGATCTTCACTACGTATTCGTCGCCGCTGTAGGCATCGCGCATCTGCGGCCACATCGCCAGCAGCTTGCGTTCGACCTGGCCCAGCGCGCTGTCGCGCTCCGCGGCCAGTGCGTCGAGCGCGGCGCCGACATCGCCCTGGCCCTGCGCGGCCTGCAGCATGCGGCTGGATTCGCGCAGCTGCTGGCGCTCGCGCGCGATGCGGCTCTGCCCGGCCACGCGGCGGTGGTAGGCGCGCACGGTGTCGGCCAGCTCGGCCAGGTAGCGGCTGCGCGCCGGCGGCACGATCACGTTCTGGCCGGTGGAGATGCGCCCCGCCAGGACCGGGAGCGTGCCCGCCTTCACCTTCAGGCCATGGCCGGTCAGCGCCTCGCGCAGGCCCTGGTACAGCATGGTGACGCCATCGTCGTTGAAGCGCGACGCCTGGGTGCCGTACACCGGCATGTCCTCCGGCTTGCCGTGCCATTGCTCGCGGTTGCGCTGCACCTGCTTGGCCACGTCGCGCCAGGCATCCTGCGCGCCCTTGCGGTCGAACTTGTTGATGGCGACGAAGTCGGCGAAGTCGAGCATGTCGATCTTCTCGAGCTGGCTCGCCGCGCCGAACTCGGGCGTCATCACGTACAGCGACAGGTCCACGTGCGGCACGATCGCGGCGTCGCCCTGGCCGATGCCGGAGGTCTCGACGATTACCAGGTCGAAGCCCGCCACCTTGCACGCGGCGATCGCGTCGGGCAGCGCCTGCGAGATCTCGGAGCCCGCCTCGCGCGTCGCCATCGAGCGCATGAAGATATTGGGGTGGTTGATCGCGTTCATGCGGATGCGGTCGCCGAGCAGCGCGCCACCCGACTTGCGCCGCGACGGGTCGATCGAGATCACGGCGATCGACAGCGCGTCCTGCTGGTCAAGCCGGAAGCGGCGGATCAGCTCGTCGGTCAGCGACGATTTGCCGGCGCCGCCGGTGCCGGTGATGCCGAGCACGGGAATCGATGCCTGCTGCGCCTGCGCATGCATCGCCGCCACCAGCGCCGCATCGGCCTTGCCGTTTTCGAGCGCGGTGATCAGTTGCGCCAGCGCGCGGCGGTCGCCGCCGGCGACGGGGTCGAGCGAGGTGGGCGCGTAGCGGCTCAGGTCGAGGTCGCAGCGCTGCACCATGTCGGCAATCATGCCGGCCAGGCCCATGCGCTGGCCGTCCTCGGGGCTGTAGATGCGGGCCACGCCGTAGGCCTGCAGCTCGCGGATCTCGTCGGGCACGATCACGCCGCCGCCGCCGCCGAAGACCTGCACGTGTTCGCCGCCCTTGTCGCGCAGCAGGTCGACCATGTACTTGAAGTACTCGACATGGCCGCCCTGGTAGCTGGAGATCGCAATGCCCTGCGCGTCTTCCTGCAGCGCCGCGGTCACGATCTCTTCGACCGAGCGGTTGTGGCCGAGGTGGACCACCTCGCAGCCATGCGACTGCAGGATGCGGCGCATGATGTTGATCGAGGCGTCGTGGCCGTCGAACAGGGATGCCGCGGTGACGAAGCGCACCTTGTTGGCCGGGCCGGTGCCGGGCTGCACCGGCTTGGGCTGGGGCGCGCCGCGGCGCACATCATGGACATCGGAAAGGTCGGTCATTGTCTCCACCGTGTCGGGGGTTGGCTGCGGCCGCGGCGTCCGCCGGCGCCGTTCTGTGCCGGCCTGGCCGCAGACGCGCGGCCTGCGCCCCGGGGTTGGGGCGGGTCGATTGTATGACGTTGACGTTAACGTTAATCAATGGGGCGGAACCCGGACGGCGGGGTGCCGGCGTCCTTATAGAGTAGGTGTCTGCGGGCTACGGACAAACAAAAGGCCACCTTGTCGGTGGCCCTTGCGCCGCATGCTGGTTTGACCGCCGGCCGACTCACCGGCACAGCGCCCCTATCCGCGGGCACTCGCCGAATGCATCGGTGCTGTGCTCATCCACCCGATGCCGCAGCGCGCGCAGCCACGCCGCCAGCCGCTGCATCGACAAAGGTGCGGGCGTCTGCGCCAGCGTAAAGCGCGCCCCCGTACCGTCGCCGGACAGCCAGACCCGATAGCCCTCCGGCAGCGTCAGCTCCTGGCCCGGTTCCAGCCAGATATCGTTGGGATTGCCTTCCACCGTCACCCATAGCTTGCCCGCCACCGCGCAGACGGTCTGCCCGTAACCGGCGCGCCAGCTCACCGGCAGTCCGGGTTGGTCCAGTTCGAAAGTCCGTAGTTCGCGCATGTTGCACTCCTTGTCAGCCCGGCGGTCATCGCGGGTGCCGGAGCATCCTGGATAGGGATGCCGGCGCCTTCGTCCGCCACGCTTCCATTATTCGCATCCCTCACTACAATCCCATGTACAGTTGTGAACAGTTTTCGATGGACTGTTCAGTAGTTTTTCCTGACAGTTTCCTGCCCACAGCCCTGCCCGGCAGTTCCCTCCATGAAACTGATCTTAGATGCTTCCACCGGAATTCCACTGACCGAGCAGATCGTCGACGGCGTGAAGGCGTGGATCGGCAACCGCGAGGCGCGCCCGGGGGCGCGGCTGCCGTCGATCCGGCAACTGGCCGCCGAAAACGGCATCAGCCGCTTCCCGGTGATCGAGGCCTATGACCGGCTGGTGTCGCAGGGCCTGCTCGATTCGCGCCAGGGCTCGGGTTTCTATGTGGCGGACAGTCCGCTGGCGGGGCGTTCGACGCGCGGCTGGTCCGACCCCAGCCTGGCCGAGGACCTGTCCGACCATATCCTGGAGCAGTTCAACCATCCCAGCGGCACGCTCAAGCTGGCGGGCGGCTTCGTCCCGGAGACCTGGCGCGACGTGGAGGGCCTGACGCAGGCGATCCGCGCAATCTCGCGCAACGAGATCGACAGCGTGATCCACTACGCCACCCCGATGGGCCATCCGGAACTGCGCCGCCAGGTGCTGCTGCGCGTGCGCCAGCTGGGCATCGCCGCGGAGCTGCCGCAAGTGCTGATCACCACCGGCGCGAGCCAGGCGCTGGACCTGGTGGTGCGCCACCTGCTCAAGCCGGGCGACACGGTGTTTGTCGAAGACCCCGGCTACTACAACCTGTTCGGCCTGCTGCGGCTGCACGGGGTGCAGCTGGTGGGGGTGCCGCACACGCCCGACGGCCCCGACCCCGACGCCACCGAGGCGCTGCTGCGCCAGCACAAGCCCAAGCTGTTTTTCACCAACAGCGTGCTGCAGAACCCGACCGGCTCGACGCTGGCGCCGCCGGTGGCGTTCCGGCTGCTGGAACTGGCGCGCCGGCACGGCTTCCGCTTTGTCGAGGACGATATCTTCTCGGACTTCCAGACCCACTTCACCGACCGGCTGGCCACGCTCGACCAGCTCGAGCACGTGATCTACATCGGCGGCTTTTCCAAGACGGTGTCGGCGTCGCTGCGGATCGGCTACCTCGTGGCCGACAAGGCGCTGGTCAAGGACCTGGTCGACGTGAAGGTGCTGACCAGCGTGGCCGGCTCGCACTTTGCCGAAGCGGTAACCGCGGCGCTGCTGGAGCGCGGCGGCTACCGCAAGTACGTGGAACGGCTGCGGCTGCGCGTGCGCGAGGCCGTCGCCAACGCGGTGCGCCAGCTGCACGGCAACGGCTGGGAGGTGTTCTGCCAGCCCTCCGGCGGCAACTTCCTCTGGGCCCGCCCGCCGGGCATCGAGGATTCGCGCGAACTGGTGACGCTGGGCGAGGACTTTGGCGTGACGCTGGCGCCGGGCAACTACTTCCGCCCGGGCGGCGAGACCTCGGCGTGGATCCGCATCAACGCCGCCTATGCCAACGAGCCGCGCGCGGTGGCGTTCATGAAGGCGGCAGCGGAGCGCGGCGCGCGCTGACGCTCAGCCGCCGTGGTTATGCAGCACGGCGTTGCGCCGCGCATAGGCGAAGTAGATCACCAGCCCCAGTGCCAGCCACACCAGGAAGGCGGCCCAGGTCAGCGCCTGCAGGTGTGCCATCAGAAACAGGCAGAAGCCGATCGACAGCAGCGGCACCACCGGCACGCCCGGGCAGCGGAACGCGCGCGGCAGTTCCGGCCGGGTCTTGCGCAGCACCAGCACCGCGACCGAGATCAGCGTAAAGGCGGCCAGCGTGCCGATATTGATCAGCTCCGCCAGCACGTTCAGCGGCACGAAGGCGGCAATCGCGGCAAACACGACGCCTACGGTCCAGGTGGCGAAATACGGCGTCGCATGCACCGGATGCACCGACGACAGCCGCTCGGGCAGCAGCCCGTCGCGCGACATCGCGAAGATCACGCGGGTCTGGCCGTAGGTCATCACCAGGATCACGGTGGTCATGCCCAGGATCGCGCCCAGGTCGACAAAGCCCGCCACCCAGTTCTGCCCGGCGAACTGCAGCGCCAGCGAGACCGGGTGGTCCACGCCGGCAAACTTCGCGAACGGCACGATGCCGGTCATGATCGCCGCCACCACCACGTACAGCACGGTGCAGACCGCGAGCGAGCCGATGATGCCGATGGGCAGGTCGCGGCGCGGGTTGCGCACTTCTTCCGCGGCCGAGGTCACGGCATCGAAGCCGATAAAGGCGAAGAACACCAGCGCCGCCGCATTGAAGATGCCGGAAAAGCCGAACGGTGCGAACGGCTGCCAGTTGGCCGGCTGCACATGCCATACGCCCACTGCGATAAACAGCAGCACCACGCCGATCTTCACCGCCACCATCAGGTTGTTGACGCGCGCGGACTCGCGCACGCCGTACGACACCACCCAGGTGATGGCCAGCATGATCAGGCACGCCGGCAGGTTCAGCACCGTCTGCACACCCGGCACCGAGCCGGGCGCGGCGCTCAGCGCCGCCGGCAGCTTCATGCCGAAGCCCGCCATCAGCGACTGGAAATAGCCCGACCAGCCCACCGACACCGCCGAGGTGGCCAGTCCGTATTCCAGCAACAGGTCCCAGCCGATCATCCACGCCACGATCTCGCCCAGCGTGGCGTAGCTGTAGGTGTAGATCGAGCCCGACACCGGGATCGCCGAGGCGAACTCCGCGTAGCACAGCGCGGCAAAGCCGCACGCCAGCGCCGCGATCACGAACGACACCGTCAGCGCCGGCCCGGCGGTCAGCGCGCCGGTGCCGGTCAGCACGAAGATGCCGGTGCCGATGATGGCGCCGATGCCCATCAGCACCAGGTCGACCGGACCCAGCACCTTTTTCAGGCCGTCATCGCGCGCGACGGCCAGCATCGCATCGATGTCCTTGGTGCGGAACAAGCTCATTCAAACTCCCTGCAACGGTGGCCGGGCCTGCGGCGGTAACGCGCGGGCCCGGGAAAAAAGGGCGCTAGTGTACGCCGCTGGCCGGGCGCATACATCACTTGCGCCCGGACAACGCGTTGCAGGAATGATAGGAAAAGCCGGCCAGGCCGGCACTGACGGCAGGCAAGGCCCGCGCTCAGGCGTGCGCGAGGATATTGACCAGCTGCCCGAACGGATCGCGCACAAAGAAGCGCCGCACGCCCCACGGCTCGTCGGCCGGGCCGTATTCCACGGCAAAGCCGGCGGCCACCATGCGGCGGTGGGCCTCGTCGACATCGTCGACCTCGATCGACAGTGCGGGCACGGGCGTGCCGTTGCCGCCTTCCACGGCAAAGCTGACCTGGGTCCGCGCCGCGGCATCGCTGCCGTAGGTGCGGATCCAGCCGTGGTCCATCAGCAGCTCCAGACCCAGCACGTCCTGGTAAAAGGCGCGAGCCTGGCCGGGATCGGCGGTGCCGATGTTGGCGACGATGCGGTTGACCTTCATGCCCGCGCCCCGCTTGTCACTTCGCCACCGGCATGGTGAACTCCGCGCCCTTGGCGATCGAGTCCGGCCAGCGCTGCATCACGCTCT
Source organism: Cupriavidus alkaliphilus (assembly GCF_014191175.1). Taxonomy (NCBI): domain Bacteria; kingdom Pseudomonadati; phylum Pseudomonadota; class Betaproteobacteria; order Burkholderiales; family Burkholderiaceae; genus Cupriavidus; species Cupriavidus alkaliphilus. The sequence goes on from NZ_JACHWE010000011.1 coordinate 72,095, forward strand.
TGTAGCGCGTGTAGAAGCGCACGCCCTCTTCGCCATAGGCATGGTGGTCGCCGAACAGCGAGCGCTTCCAGCCGCCGAACGAATGCCACGCCATCGGCACCGGGATCGGCACGTTGATGCCGACCATGCCCACCTGGATCTGCCGCGCGAACGCGCGCGCGATGCCGCCATCGCTGGTGTAGCACGACACGCCGTTGCCGTACTCGTGCGCGTTGATCAGCGCCACCGCCTCGGCAAAGTCGTGCACCCGCACCACCGACAGCACCGGGCCGAAGATCTCTTCCTTGTAGATCGTCATCTCCGGCGTCACATGGTCGAACAGCGTGCCGCCGACGTAGAAGCCGTTCTCGTGGCCGTCGACCTGGTGGCCGCGGCCATCGGTCACCAGCGTCGCGCCCTCGGCCACGCCCCTGGCGATATAGCCCTCGACCTTGGCCTTGTGCGCGCCGGTCACCAGCGGGCCCATCTCGGCATCGGCCTCCATGCCGTTGCGGATCTTGAGCGCCCGCGCGCGTTCGGCCAGCCGCGGCACCAGCTGGTCGGCCACCTCGCCGACCGCCACCGCCACCGAGATCGCCATGCAGCGCTCGCCGGCCGAGCCATAGGCGGCGCCGATCAGCGCGTCGACGGCCTGGTCCAGGTCCGCGTCGGGCATCACCACCAGGTGGTTCTTGGCGCCGCCCAGCGCCTGCACGCGCTTGCCGTGCCGGGTGCCTTCGGTATAGATGTACTCGGCGATCGGGGTCGAGCCGACGAACGACAGCGCCTGCACGTCGGGGTGCGCGAGCAGCGCGTCGACCGCTTCCTTGTCGCCCTGCACCACGTTGAACACGCCGTCGGGCAGGCCGGCCTGGCGCAGCAGATCGGCAATCAGCAGGCTCGGCGACGGATCGCGCTCGGACGGCTTGAGCACGAAGGTATTGCCGCACGCCAGCGCCACCGGGAACATCCACATCGGCACCATCACCGGGAAATTGAACGGGGTGATGCCGGCCACCACGCCCAGCGGCTGGCGCAGGTTCCAGTTGTCGATGCCGCCGCCGATGTTGTCGGTGAAATCGGTCTTGAGCAGGTTGGGGATGCCGCAGGCGAACTCCACCACCTCGATGCCGCGCGTGACCTCGCCCTTCGCATCCGAGAACACCTTGCCGTGCTCGCGCGTGATCAGCGCGGCGAGATCGTCGTGGTGCTGGTCCAGCAGTTCCTTGAACTTGAACAGGATGCGCGCGCGGCGCAGCGGCGGGGTGTCGGCCCACGCCGGGAAGGCGGCCTTGGCGGCGGCGACGGCATCGGCCACGTCCTGCGCGGTGCCCAGCGCCACGCGCGCGGCGACTTCGCCGGTGGCGGGATTGAACACATCCGCCTGGCGCTGGCCGCCGGCGCGGCGCACGGTGCCGCCGATGAAATGATGGACTTCGGCCAGTTGCCGGTTTTCTGCGATGCTCACTTGGGGTTTCCTTCGATGACCGCGGCGCGCAACACGGCGCGTCCCGGTGTGCAATCAGGGAAGCCGGGCCCGCGGGCCCGGCGGCAATGGGATGCGGCGCGGGCCGCTTGCTCGATGTCCCTTACTTGATGTCCTGCAGCGCCTTCTTCACCGTATCGAACAGCTCGCCGATCTGCGCTTCCGAGATGATCAGCGGCGGCGAGAACGCCAGGATGTCGCCGGTGTAGCGCACCAGCACGCCCAGCTCCAGGCACTTGAGGAAGGCCTCGTAGGCGCGCGCGCCCGGCTGGCCCGGACGCGATTCCAGCTCGATGCCGGCCACCAGCCCGTAATTGCGGATGTCCTTCACGTGCGGCGCGCCGCGCACGCCGTGCGCCGCGGCTTCAAATACCGGCGCCAGTTCGGCGGCGCGGCCGAACAGGTTCTCGCGCTGGTACAGGTCGAGCGTGGCGATCGTCGCCGCCGCGGCAACCGGATGGCCCGAGTAGGTATAGCCGTGCAGCAGCTCGATCGTGCCCGGCGCGGCCGAATTGACCACGGCGTCATGCACTTCGCGGCGCACGGCGACGGCGCCCATCGGCACCGCGGCGTTGTTGATCGCCTTGGCCATGGTGATCAGGTCCGGCGTCACCTTGAAACGCTCGGCCGCGGTGGCCGCGCCAAGGCGGCCGAAGGCGGTGATGACCTCGTCGAAGATCAGCAGGATGCCGTGGCGGCTGGTGATCTCGCGCAGCTTTTCCAGGTAGCCGACCGGCGGCACCAGCACGCCGGCGGAGCCGGCCAGCGGCTCGACGATCACCGCGGCGACGTTGGCCGGGTCATGCAGCGCCAGGATGCGCTCGAGCTCGTCGGCCAGATGCGCGCCCCATTGCGGCTGGCCCTTGGAGAAAGCGGCCTCGGCGAGGTTGAACGTGGCCGGCAGGTGGTCGGTGCCCGGCATCAGGTTGGCCGAGAAGGCCTTGCGGTTCGGCCCGATGCCGCCCACCGCCATGCCGCCGAAGCCGACGCCGTGGTAGCCGCGCTCGCGGCCGATAAAGCGCGTGCGCTGGCCTTCGCCGCGCGCGCGGTGGTAGGCCAGCGCGATCTTCAGCGCGGTGTCGACCGACTCCGAGCCCGAGTTGGTGAAGAAGATGCGATCCAGCCCCTGCGGCATGATCGCCGCCACCTTGGTGGCGGCCTCGAACGACAACGGATGGCCCATCTGGAATGGCGGCGCATAGTCCAGCGTGGCCGCCTGGCGTGCCACCGCCTCGGCGATTTCCTTGCGGCAGTGGCCGGCCGCCACGCACCACAGGCCGGCGCAACCGTCCAGGATCTGGCGGCCGTCGTGGGTGGTGTAGTACATGCCGCTGGCCGACGCCAGCAGGCGCGGCGCCGCCTTGTACTGGCGGTTGGCGGTGAAGGGCATCCACAGCGCATCGAGATCGGGAATCACGGTCTTGGCGGCGTCCATACGTTCTCCTGGGGGAATCGGGTCGGTGGGCGGCGCCGCGCTGGGGGCAGCGGCGGCGATGAAGGCCACTCTACCGGCGGCGGCTGGCCGACAAAATATACAGTCTGGACAACCGCGCCTTACCGTACAGTTTGATCACACCAAACCGTACAGGCAAGTGGCCCTTCGGTGCCGCTCCGGGGCGCTCGGCCGCACCCCGCTCCCTGCCGCCGTATGGCATGCCACGCTGCACTGCGGCAATTTTCGTGGGATGGAACGCCATCGGCCGCGAGCATGCCGCCAGCCGCTAAACTGTACAGGTCCACGCCCGTCCGAGTGCCCGATGCTGACCCTGAACCTGACCCGCAGCCGCCGCGACGGCGACACCCTGACCGAGCAGATCGTCGCCGGCATCGCCGCGCTGGTGGAGCAGCGCGCGCTGCGGGCCGGGGCGGCGCTGCCGTCGGTGCGGCGCTTCGCCCAGCACCACCATGTCAGCACCTTCACCGTGGCCGAGGCCTACGGGCGGCTGACCGCGCTCGGCTATCTGGCCGCGCGGCCCGGCTCGGGCTACACCGTGGCGCACCGCCACGCCCCGGCCGGCAATGCGCGCGCGCCGCAATGGGAGGCGCCGGGACTGAACGCGGCCTGGCTGCTGCAGGACGTCTTTGCCGACCATTCGGTGCCGATCAAGGCCGGCGCCGGCTGGCTGCCGGGCGACTGGCTCAACGAGGAAGGCCTGCACCAGGCCATGCGCGCCTCGGCCCGCGTGCCGGCGGCGCAGCTGTCGGGCTACGGCCATCCGTACGGTTTTGCGCCGCTGCGCGAGCACATTGCCGCGGGCCTGGGCCAGTACGGCATCCCGCTGCAGGCGCAGCAGGTGGTGCTGACCCAGGGCGCGACGCAGGCGCTCGACCTGGTGGTGCGCACGCTGCTGCGCGCCGGCGATACCGTGCTGGTGGAATCGCCCTGCTACTGCAACCTGCTGCAGATCCTGCGGCTGGCCGGGCTGCGCGTGGTCGGCGTGCCGCGCACGGCGGCGGGGCTGGACACCGACGCGCTCGAGGATGCGCTGCGTGCCCACGCCCCGCGCGCGCTGTTCATCAACACGGTGCTGCAGAACCCGACCGGCGCCAGCCTGACCAGCATGAACGCCTTCCGCGTGCTGCAGCTGGCCGAGCAGCACCGGCTGCTGGTGGTCGAGGACGATATCTACCGCGAGCTGGCCCCGGCCGGCTCGCCGATGCTGGCGGCCATGGACGGGCTGTCGCAGGTGGTCTATGTCAACGGCTTTTCCAAGACCATCACGCCGTCGCTGCGGGTCGGCTACCTCGCCGCCAGCCCGGACCTGGCCAAGGCCTTCGCGCGCACCAAGATGGCGGTCGGCCTGACCTCATCGGAGGTGACGGAGCGGCTGGTCTATTCGGTGCTGACCAGCGGCCACTACGGCCGCCATGTGGCGGCATTGTCCGAGCGGCTGCGCGCACAGCAGGACCGCGTCACGGAAAAGATGGAAGCGCACGGGCTCGAGGTGCTGCTGCGCCCCGAAGGCGGGATGTTCGCATGGGCGCGCCTGAACGAGGCGGTGCAGGCGCGCTGGCTGGCCAGCCGGCGCGGCGGCCCGCTGCTCGGCAACCGGCTTGCCACGATGGCGCTGGAGCATGGCATCTGGCTGGCGCCCGGATCGTATTTCGAGCCGGACGAAACCGACTCGCCCTGGATCCGCTTCAACGTGGCCACCGGCGATGCGCCGCAGTTGTGGCAGTTCTTTGACAGCCTGGCGCAGGCGCGGCAGGCGGCTTGAGGCAGAGGGAGGCGGCCTGGCCGGCGCTCAGCTCCAGAGACGCTCGACCAGCCAGCCCGCGGTGGCGCAAACGCCTACCCAGGCGGCAAGACAGGTGGCAATAAAGCGATAGCTCATCTCGGTACGGTCAACAAAGATATGACGGGGACGTGAATTTTTCGCTGGATCATACATCCATTCACGAATGTATGTAAGCGAAAGAAAAGATTCCTTACGACTCCCGCGGGTATCTTGTTGCGTATAAGGCACACCCTCGCAATACCTGCGCGTCCGTTCCTGACCAACCCCAACCCCGTCCCTGATGGCGTCGAGGGATGCCGCGGCACGCGCACGGTCTCTGCTACCCTTGGGCCTGCCCGGCTCCGTGCCCGACGATTCCCCAGGACTTCAAGCGCAACGCACGTATTTCCCATGCATACCCAAGACCTGTCCGCCTGGACCCACAGCCACGCCTTCGACGCCGGCAACCGCGCCGCCGAGCGCGGCACGCGCCTGGTCATGGTGATCACCGCCATCACCATGGTGGCCGAGATCGCCGCCGGGCTCTGGTTCAACTCGATGGCACTGCTGGCCGACGGCTGGCACATGAGCTCGCACGCGCTGGCGATCGGCCTGTCCGCCTTCGCCTATGCCGCCGCGCGGCGCTACGCCGGCGACTGGCGCTTTGCCTTCGGCACCTGGAAGATCGAAGTGCTGGCGGGCTTTGCCAGCGCGGTGTTCCTGCTGGGCATTGCCGCGCTGATGGCGGCGGGATCGGTCGAGCGGCTGTTTACGCCGCAGGCCATCCACTATCGGGAGGCGATGGGCGTGACCGCGCTGGGCCTGCTGGTCAACCTCGGCTGCGCGCTGATCCTGGGCGGCCATGCGCATGGCCACGACCACGGCCACGGCCATGGTCACCATCACGGCCACGACCACGGCCATCACCACCATGACCTCAACCTGCGCGCCGCCTATGTGCACGTGCTGGCCGATGCCGCCACCTCAGTGCTGGCGATCGTCGCGCTCGCCGGCGGCTGGTGGCTGGGCTGGAACTGGCTGGACCCGGTGATGGGACTGGTGGGCGCGGTGCTGGTCGGCCGCTGGGCCATCGGCCTGCTGCGCCAGAGCGGTACGGTGCTGCTGGACCGCGAGATGGACCATCCGGTGGTCGACGAGGTGCGCGAGGTGCTGGCCGGGCTGGATCACGGCGACGAAAGCACCCGCGTGTCCGACCTGCATGTGTGGCGCGTGGGCCGGCAGCACTTTGCCTGCATCGTCTGCCTGGTCACGCATGATGCCGCACTGACGCCGCAGCGCGTGCGCGAGGCGCTGTCGGTGCACGAGGAACTGGTGCACGTGACGGTGGAGATCAGCCGCTGCGACGGCGATCACTGAGACGACCACTGAGACGACCACCGAGGCGAGCGCAGCGGCCCGCCATCGGCTTGCGCGCGATCAGCTCAGCTCGCACCACATGCATAGCGGCGGCGTGTCCGCGGCGCGGTGGAATTCGCTCGATGCCATGACCTCGGGCGGCAGCTTCGCCGCCGGCACCAGCGTAAAGCCGTAGCGCGCGAAGTAGCTGGGACAGCTGGAGGCGAGCAGCACCGCGCGTTGCGCGCCGTTGGCGCGGGCACGCATCAGCGCGGCACGCACCACATGGGTGGCTACGCCCTGGTCGCGGTGTTCGGGCAGCACGGCCACGGAACGGATCACCACGGTGTCGCCGCAGCGCTCGCCGGCGGCGCAGCCGATGATCTGCGCGCCCAGGATGGCAACGTGGAAATGCTCGAGCAGGCGCGGCACGCCGTCCACCGGCAGCCCGCACCGTTCCAGCACCTCTCCCACGGCGGGAGCGTCCGTCGGCACGGCCACGCGGATGCGCAGGTCTTTCATCATCTGGAGCCTCTGTTTGTCACACTGCCTCGCGAAAGGAAACGCCATGGAAGCCCGTACATGGCGGTGCCGCCAACTGGCGGCACGGGTTGCATGCAGGCCGGCGGGCCTGTCGGGCAACATTACCTGATTCGCTGCCGTTGATCCATTGGGGATAAACGGGTGTCCGGAACCGATGTGGCATACCGGTCAGGGCGCGCGCGGCACAGCACGCCGCAGTCATGGCGCACGTCGATGACAGGCGCGTAACAAAAGGAAAGCGGAGAGCTCGCGCGCGAATGCGCAGGCGCGCCGGGCGCAATGCGCCCGGGCAGGAAGATGGAGGCGGGGATCCGGAATCGAACCGTCGTACACGGCTTTGCAGGCCGTTGCATAACCACTCTGCCACCCCGCCGCTGACATCGCGCCGGAACGGCGCGACGTGCTGCGGGCCGCAGTGTAGCGGGAAATGGAAATCTTTGCAGGAGACCGCGCGGCGCGGCGCGGCGGCTCAGCCCTCGATCTCGCCCATGGCGGACTGGATGTAGTTCTGCAAGCCGACCTTGCGCACCAGCTCCAGCTGCGTCTCGAGCCAGTCGATATGTTCCTCGGTGTCCTCGAGGATATCGACCACCAGCTGGCGCGAGACATAATCGCCGACCGACTCGAAATACTTGATCGCGTCCTTGCAGCTGGCCTGCGACACCTGCTCCAGCTTCAGGTCGCAGCCAAGCATCTCTTCGGTGTTCTCGCCGACCAGCAGCTTGTCGAGGTCCTGCAGGTTGGGCAAGCCGTCGAGCAGCAGGATGCGCTCGATCAGCTTGTCGGCGTGCTTCATTTCCTCGATCGATTCCTCGTACTCATGCTTGCCCAGCGCACGCAGCCCCCAGTGCCGGTACATGCGGGCATGCAGGAAGTACTGGTTGATGGCGGTCAGCTCATGCCGCAGCTGTGCGTTCAGCAACTGGATTACCTTCTTGTCGGTCTTCATGGCCTTCCCCCAATGTCCCCGGCAACGGGAACACACGATGTCGCGATGGCACGGCCACAGCAACGCCACGGCGAATCAGCCGCCGTGACTTCATGGTAGTCCCGCACAAGCGGACATCAAGCAATCCGGGCCCGCGCAGCGGCGTTCTTGCCGCACGGATTCTTTATTTTCCCGCCTGCTTGCGGATGCGAATGCCAATGGTTTTTATTCGGTTTTCATAAGCGCCCTGCACGACATCGTGACAAAAAAAGCGGGCGCCGCGGTGTTTGCCGCGGCGCCCGCCATGGGCGTTGCCATCGTTGAAGTTCAGTCCAGCTTCGCGCCCGAATCCGCCACCAGCGTCTTCAGCACCGGCCAGTCGCGCGCATAGAGCGCCTGCGCCTCGGCCGGCGAGCTGCCGACGGTGCGCAGCCCCAGCGTGACCATGCGCTCCTGCATCTCGGGAGTCTGCAGGATGGCGCGCACCTCGCTCTCGAGCCGGGCCAGGATCGGTGCCGGCACGCCTACCGGCGCCACCAGGCCGATCCAGCCGACGGTCTTGAAGGCGCTGTCCTGCATGCCGGCCTCGGCGAAGGTGGGCATGTCGGGTAGCGCGCTGCTGCGCTGCGTGCCGGTCACCGCCAGCGCCTTGAGCTTGCCGCTCTGGATGTAGGGCTTGGCGGTGAGGATGCTGGCGAAGCCAAACTGCACCTGCCCGCCGAGCAGGTCCTGCAGCATCGGCGCCTCGCCCTTGTAGGGCACATGCGTGGCCTGGCCCTGCACCAGCTTGCTGTAGTAAGCGCCGCTCAGGTGCGACAGCGAGCCCACGCCCCACGAGGCATAGCTCAGCTTGCCCGGCTGGCTGCGCGCGTATTCGCCCAGCTCGCGCACGGTGCGCGCCGGCACCGAAGGGTGGGTCACCAGCACCAGTTGCGCATCGGCCAGTACGCTGATCATGCTCAGGTCCTTGCGCGGATCGTAGGGCAGCTTCTGGAACAGGAACTGGTTGGTCAGCACTGACTGCGTCAGCGTCATCAGCAGCGTGTAGCCATCGGGCGCGGCCTTGGCCACGGCGTCGGTGCCGATGATGCCGGAAGCGCCGGCCTTGTTGTCGACGACCACCGGCTGGCCCAGCCGCTTGCTCAGCTTTTCGCCCATGGCGCGAGCGATGGTGTCGGTGCCGCCGCCGGCCACATAGGGCACGACGATGCGGATCGGCTTGGCGGGATAGGCCTGGGCCGCGGCCGGCAGGGCCATGCCGAGCGAAAGCCCGGCGACCAGGCCGCCAGTGGCCAGCGTCAGCCATGCGCGTCGGTTCATGTTGTCTCCAGATCGGTTTTGATTTTGGAGGACAACCTTAGTGGGCTTGAGAACTTACGTCCAATGCAATATTTTTCAGTTTTTGATGCGTTAATGGTTAATTCATGGGCTTGAGGCAGCTGCATCACTTCGTCACCCTGGTCGAGCAAGGCAGCTTCGCGCGCGCCGCTGCCGCGCTGCACCTGTCGCAGCCGGCGCTGACGCGCAGCATCCAGGCGCTCGAATCCGATCTGGGCACGCTGATCGACCGTAGCTACGGCAAGGTGCGGCCCACCGCCGCGGGCATGCTGGCGCTGGCGCGCGCGCGCCGCATGCTGCGCGAGCAGCGCGAGCTGCGGCGCGACCTGCAACTGCTCGAGGACGTGGAAGTCGGCTCAATCCGCGCCGGCTTCGGGCCGTTTGCGGCCTCGTTCCTGCTGGATCCGGTGCTGGAGGCGCTGGTGCGCCGCTATCCGCGGCTGCGCATCGACCTCGAGACCGCCGACACGCCCGCGATGCGGCGCTCGCTCGAAGCCGAGCAGCTCGATGTCTTTGTCGGCGAAAGCCGCAGCCTGGCGGAACTGGCACACCTGCAGATCGACCGGCTGCCGGCACTGGAAACGGCATTCTTCGTGCGCAGCGGCCATCCGCTGACCCGGCAGCGCAAGGTCACTTTGGCCGACCTGCGCGCCTATCCGGTGGCCGGTACCCGGTTGCCGCCGCATATCGTGCGCTATTTCCGCCAGGCCTTGCACGAGGCCAGCGGCGGCAGCGGCGGCCCGCTGCCGGAAGATGAACCCGGGCTGATGAGCGTCGCCTGCAACGACATGCATGCGCTGCGCGCGCTGCTGCTGGCGGTCGATGCCGTGGCGCTGGTGCCGGTGGCGATGATGGCCGAGGCGTGCGCGCAGCGCCTGGCCGTGGCCCTGCCGATGCACCCGCCCACCGCGTTGAAGGCGCAGTACGGCATCGTCACGCTGGCCGGGCGCACCCCGTCGCCGGCCATGCGCGTGTTCGCGGCGCTGGTGCATGAAGCGGTGGCGCAGACCGGCGCCTAGATCGGGCCGGTGCGGGCCGGTGCGGTCCCGGAGAGGCTGGCGCCATAGACCCGGCGTGATGCGGTTCAGCCCGCAGCCACCGCCGGCAGCCGCGCGGCCGGGCGCCGGCGTGAGCTTTGCCTGGTATGGTGGCCCGTTACAGGCGGGGTCCGGCGAAGACGGCCCTTCAGATGCCGATCATTCCCCTTGCACCAGGGCTGCCGCGACAGCCTGCTTCAAGTACGCAAGCAAACGCGGATGGAGCCAGGTACCGACACGCAGTTCCGCTTCGTTGTCTTCCGCCTGCCGCATTGCCGCCATGGCGGCATCGCTCCCCGCCAGTTCCCTTCGCATCGACAGCCAGGCTTGCGCCAGGCCTTGTACCGCACTGTGCCCGGGCGCATTGCCAGCGGCGAGATGCGACTCGAGTTCGCCGAGCAGCGCCGGCCAGCGTCGCATGACCTGCGCATAGCGGCGACGCAGGTGCCGATAGTCACGGGGTGCCAGGTACTTCCGGTAGATCGACAGCCGGAATTCGGCAAACGCCTGCAGGATGTACTCGCCCAGCGCCGGCGTGACGCCGGTGTGGGGCAATGCAGGGCCTTGTTCCGCAAACAGGTGGTCCAGGCGCACGAACATCGCAGCGCGCGAGCGCGTGTCCTTTTCCACCTGCGCGAACCAGTGGCGCGCCGCGGTGCGAGCCCTGGCGCCATGCGCGGGCTGGTTCTGCTCGAACAGCGCGCGCATGGCATCGATACGAAGCTGCCAGCTTGCGGCCAGCTTGCCGCCGCTGCCCAGCAAAGGCAGCGCCCGCGCTTCGTCGCCCAGGTATCTCCGATAGACCGACATGGCTTCGAGCGTGCGCAGGCATGCGGCTTCGGACGGCTCGCCGTCCAGAGCCAGCGCCTCCTGGATCCGCAACAGCTCGCCGCGCAGCTGCATCTGCCGGCTGATCTCCGCGTCCACCCGGGTCAGTTGCGCGGCAAGGAGGGAAGCCGTGGTCAATGTTCCCGCATCCAGAACCTGTCGGATTTCCGCGAGCGGGATATCGAGTTGCCTGAGCGACAGGATCTGCTGCAGGCGATGGAGGTCGTTCTGGCCGTAAAGCCGGTATCCCGATTCCGAGCGAACCGAAGGCTTGAGCAAGCCAAGCCGGTCGTAGTGGTGCAAGGTGCGTACGGTGAGCCCCGCACGCTTGGCGAGTTCGCCAACTTTTAGCCGCACAACGGTCTGTCCTGAAGAAATCAATCGATGCGGGGCATCATCCTACCGTAGCGCGGTACAGGCGCAACCCGCCGCCCACGGTCTGCAAGCCGTCCCGCCGGCGCGCAAAGTAGCGGGCATTGAGTGCGTCGGCGGACAGGCATTCCACTTCGCCAAACCCGCGCTCGCTCAGCGTCGTCCGCAGCGTGTCGGGATCGAAATCGCTCAGCCATGGTTCTCCGGAAGCGGCGAACGACTGCGCTGCGATCTCGTCCATCCACCGTTCGACCGGCGACAGCGAAGCGCGCGGCACGCGCGCATCGAACACGATTTCACTGCCCGGCGCATGCGCCGCGACCGCTTCGATGACGCGCATGGCCGCGGCTGCGTCCAGATAAGGCAACACCCCCAGGCAGCTGAAGAAAGTCGCTGCATCGGGGCGGATGCCGTGGCATGCCAGCAACTCGGGCAGGCGGGTGGCGGCCAGGTCGGCCGCGACGTACGCGACATGGGACGGCAGCGCAATGCCGCTTTCGCGGAGGCGGTCCAGCTTCCAGCGCTGGGCTTCGCCGCGGTCGATTTCCACGCATTGCGTGTCAGTCGGAATCCGCAGCGACAAGGTGTCCAGCCCCGCGCCAAGGATCACCACCTGGCGCACCCCCGCGCTCAGGCCAGCCCTCAGGCGATCCTCCGCAAAGCGGCTGCGGGCGACAACCGCGGCACGCAGCGTGCGCAGCATGGGCGCGTTGCAGGGAAAGGGGTCGGCAATGGTCTGGCGGGCCAAGCTACTGCCAAGCACATCGAAGACGAACGGGTCTTCCAGCAAGATTGGCGTATCGAGCAGCTGGTGTGCCGCACGGGCCAGGGCCATGGTCAGCGCGGACCGGCTGGGCGGCGTGCCGCCGGGGGCGGGATGGTCGAGCATGTTGGCTTCCGGTTGTGGAGAAAGCACTGATGCTCGACCCTGCCGCTACGTCAGGGTCAAACGATTTTTGCCAGCGGCGCGGACGGGCCCCTGAGGGAGCCGACAGGCAAAAGAAAAGCGCCTGAATGGCGCTTTCCCTGTTGTTCCGGCATGGCAATGTCCGGCGCGGAACAGCGTCCGCAGCCAGTCCCTTGCCCAGCGTCGGGTGCCTTACTCCACCGTCACCGACTTCGCCAGGTTGCGCGGCTTGTCCACGTCAGTGCCGCGCGCGCAAGCGGTGTGGTACGCCAGCAGCTGCAGCGGCACCACATGCAGGATCGGGGAGAGGTCGCCATAGTGCTCCGGCATGCGGATCACCTGGATGCCGTCGGACGACTGGATCTGCGTATCGCTGTCGGCAAACACGTACAGGCGGCCGCCGCGCGCGCGCACTTCCTGGATGTTGGACTTGAGCTTTTCCAGCAGCGCGTCGTTGGGCGCGACGGTGACCACCGGCATGGCTTCGGTGACCAGCGCCAGCGGGCCGTGCTTGAGCTCGCCGGCCGGGTAGGCTTCGGCGTGGATATACGAGATTTCCTTGAGCTTGAGCGCACCCTCCAGCGCGATCGGGTAATGCAGGCCGCGGCCGAGGAACAGCGCGTTCTCGCGGCGGGCGAAGTCTTCGGACCACGCGATGATCTGCGGCTCCAGCGCCAGCACGCCGTGCAGCGCGGCCGGCAGGTGGCGCAGGTTGGTCAGCGCACTGGCCTCGGCCTCCTCGGTCAGCAGGCCGCGGGTCTTGGCCAGCGACAGCGTCAGCATGTAGAGCGCGGCCAGCTGCGTGGTAAAGGCCTTGGTCGAGGCCACGCCGATCTCGGTGCCGGCGCGGGTCAGGAAGCGCAGCTCGGTCTCGCGCACCATCGCGCTGGTGGCGACGTTGCAGACCGCCAGCGTATGGACGTGGCCGAGCGCGCGCGCATGGCGCAGCGCGGCCATGGTGTCGGCGGTTTCGCCCGATTGCGAGATCACCACCACCAGCGCGCGCGGGTTGGGCACGGTGTCGCGGTAGCGGTATTCGCTGGCGACCTCGACCTGGGTCGGGATCTTGGCGATGCTCTCGAGCCAGTACTTCGCGGTGCAGCCGGAATAGTAGCTGGTGCCGCAGGCCAGGATCAGCACGCTGTCGATGCCGGCGAAGACCTCGGCGGCCTTGTCGCCGAACAGGTCCGGCGACAGGCCTTCGACGCCCTCGAGGGTGTCGCCCAGCGCGCGCGGCTGCTCGAAGATTTCCTTCTGCATGAAGTGGCGGTACGGGCCCAGGTCCACCGAGGCGGCGTGGGCTTCGACCAGGCGCGCTTCGCGCTCGACCGGGTGGTCGCTGGCGTCGTGGATGGTCACGCCGTCCAGCGTGATCTCGACCACGTCGCCCTCTTCCAGGTAGATGATGCGGTTGGCGGTGCCGGCCACCGCCAGCGCGTCGGACGCCAGGAAGGATTCGTTCTCGCCCAGCGCCACCACCAGCGGCGAGCCGGCGCGCGCGCCGACCACGCGGCCGGGCTGGTCCTTGGCGAAGACCGCGATGGCGTAGGCGCCGTGCAGGCGCTTGGTGACCGCGCGCACCGAGGCGAACAGGTCGCCGCGGGTGGCGCTGCTGGGATAGCTGTAGGCCTGGTGGATCAGGTGGGCGACCACCTCGGTATCGGTCTGCGACTCGAAGCCGTAGCCGACCGCGCGCAGCTCTTCGCGCAGCGGCTCGTAGTTCTCGATGATGCCGTTGTGCACCAGCGCGATGGTTTCGCCCGACAGGTGCGGGTGGGCGTTGACGGTGTCGGGCTTGCCGTGCGTGGCCCAACGCGTATGCGCCACGCCGGTGAAGCCGGACAGGCCGGACGCCTGCGTCTGCGCGTCGAGGTCGGCGACGCGCGACACGGTGCGCGCGCGCTCGACCGCATCGTCGCGCACGACGGCGACGCCGCACGAGTCATAGCCGCGATACTCCAGGCGGCGCAGCCCTTCGATCAGGACCGGAACGATGTTGCGCGTGGAAACCGCGCCGACGATGCCACACATGCTGAACCCCCGTTTGCTGGCGCCTGCCCTCTGGCCACTGGCGCCGGTATGAATCCTGTGGCGCCGCCTGGTGCAGGCGGCCCCTGGTGCTTACTGCTTCGGCTGCTTGACCGGACGCTGCCAGGCGTCGATGGTCAGCTGCTTGGCCCGCGACAGCGTCAGCTTGTCGGCCGGGGCCTCCTTGGTGAGGGTGGTGCCGGCGCCCAGCGTGGCGCCGCGGCGCACCGTCACCGGCGCCACCAGCTGCGTGTCGGAGCCGATGAAGACATCGTCCTCGATCACGGTGCGGTGCTTGTTCACCCCGTCATAGTTGCAGGTGATGGTACCCGCGCCAATATTGACGCGCGACCCCACCGTGGCGTCGCCCACATAGGCCAGGTGGTTGGCCTTGCTGTGTGCGGCCACCTGTGCATTCTTGACCTCGACGAAGTTGCCGATATGCACGTCCTCGCCCAGCTCTGTGCCGGGGCGCAGGCGCGCGTACGGCCCGATGCGGCCCGCGGGCCCGACTTTGGCCTCGTCGATATGGCAGAACGGGTGCAGCTGCGCGCCGGCGCCGACGGTGCTGTTGCGGACCACGCAATGCGCGCCGATGCGCACGCCGTCCTCGAGGTGCACGCGGCCCTCGAACACGCAGCCGACGTCGATGGTGACATCGCGCCCGCAGGTCAGCTCGCCGCGCACATCGATGCGGGCCGGGTCCAGCAGCGTCACGCCGGCTTCGAGCAGGCGCCGGGCCAGGTTGCCCTGGTGGATGCGCTCGACCTCGGCCAGTTGCAGCTTGCTGTTGACGCCCAGCGTCTCCCAGACCGCGGCAGGCTGTGCCGAAACGGTTTCGACGCTGTCGGCGACGGCGCGCTCGACGGTGTCGGTCAGGTAGTACTCGCCCTGGGCATTGTCGTTGCGCAGCGTCGACAGCCACTTGCGCAGGTGGCCGGTCGGGCACACGATGATGCCGGTGTTGATTTCGCGGATGGCCTTCTCGGCTTCGGTCGCGTCCTTTTGCTCGACAATGCGGACGATGCTGCCCGCCGCGTCGCGCACGATGCGGCCGTAGCCGGTCGGGTCGGGCATTTCCACGGTGAGCACGCCAAAGCGCTGCGCGCCGGCCTCGGCCACCAGTGCCTGCAGCGTCGCCGCGCTGGTGAGCGGCACGTCACCGTAGAGAACCAACGTAGGCTGGTTGTCGTCCAACAAGGGAAGTGCCTGCATCACCGCATGGCCGGTGCCCAGTTGCTGGGACTGCTCGGCGAAGGCGACATCGTCAGCGGCCACCGCCTCGCGCACGCGCGCGGCGCCGTGGCCAACCACGACCACCAGCCGCGACGGCGACAGCGCACGGGCCGTATCCAGGACATGCGCGAGCATGGGCCGCCCGGCTACCGGGTGCAGCACCTTGGGCAAATCGGAATACATCCGCTTGCCCATGCCCGCGGCGAGAATGACGATATTCACAAGGAGACCCCTAAGTGAGTGTGTCCGAAAATATTCTGGGAAACGCCGGCCGGATATTGGGCCCGGTGTTTGGCAAGGGGCGCCGCCGGGGCTGGCAAAAGCTTGCCGCCAGGCCTGCGCATCTTCCCGCAAACCCTTGCCAGGACTCGGCTGGCGGGCAGCGAGCGAGCCCCGTTCCAATGCGCGGCGATTTTAACATGGCGCTTTCTCCCCAACCGGCCGAGGTTTCCGAATTTCACAATTGCTGGGCCCGGCGCATTTTGGTGATTCTGGGCGCCGCGGCCCTGTGCGCGTGCAGCGCCATGAAGCTCGGTTACCAGCAGGGCGACCGCCTGGCGTACTGGTGGATCGACAATTATGTCGACGTCACCGCGGCCCAGGAGCCGCTGACGCGCGAGGCGATCGCGCGCTTCTTTGCCTGGCACCGCAAGGCGCAGCTACCGGAAATCGCCAACCTGCTGCAGGAGGCCAAGGCCGACGTGCGCCAGCCGGTCACGCCGGCGATGGTTGCGCACTTCCAGGACGCCTCGCAGGAACTGGCGCGCCGCTCCTTCGAGCAGGCCATGCCCGACATGGCCGACCTGCTGCTGACGCTGACGCCCGACCAGATCGCGCGCATGGAAAAGAAGTTTGCCGAGGGCAACGCCAAGTACCGCAAGAAATTCCTCAACGCGGACCCCGCCGAGCGCGAGGAAGCGCGCTTCGACAAGGTGATGGAATACGCCCGCCTGGTCTACGGCGGCTTCTCTCCCGAGCAGGAGAAGGCGATCCGCGTCAAGGTCGGTCCGGTGGTGCAGAATGCCGAGGCACGCTATGCCGAGCGCGTCGCGCGCCAGCAGGAATGGATCAAGATGGTGCGCTTCGTGCAGGCCACTCAGCCGCCCAAGGCGCAGGTGATCGACCTGCTGCGCCGCTTCCGCGAATACTGGCAGAACCCGCCGGCCCGGCACGCCGCCAGCCACGAAGCCGGCAACAACGCCGGCATCGCGCTCACGGTGGCGATTGCCAACCTGACCACGCCGCAACAGAAGGCACACGCGCAGGAACGCTTCCAGAAGTGGATCGACGACACGCATGCGCTGATGCGCGAGAAGGCAAGTCCGCCGGTGCAGTCGGCGGCGGCGAACTGAAACCGCGCCGCCTGAAGCAAAAACGCCCGCGCAAGCGGGCGTTCTGCCATCCGGCGGCCGCAGGACTTATTGCGTGCCGGCCGGCTGCGCCGCGGGCGTGCGCTCGAAGCGCACGAACTCCATGCGGTTTTCGTCCAGGCTGCCGGCAAACGTCAGCGGCTGCTGCTGGAACGTGGTTTCACCGAACAGCGAGGCCTCGTCGACCTTGGCCAGGCCGGTCGCCAGGCCGGTGAACGGGAACAGCTCGGTATCGGCCAGGTGCGACGGCACCACGTTGCGCAGCGCCGCGAAGATATTGTCGATGCGGCCCGGATTCTGCCGCTCCCACTCCTGCAGCATCTCGCTGACCTTCTTGCGCTGCAGGTTTTCCTGCGAGCCGCACAGGTTGCACGGGATGATGGGGAATTCCATCGCGCGCGCGTACGACGCGATGTCCTTCTCCGAGCAATACGCCAGCGGGCGGATCACGATGTGCGCGCCGTCGTCGGTGGCCAGCTTGGGCGGCATCGCCTTCATCTTGCCGCCGAAGAACATGTTCAGGAAGAAGGTGTTGACGATGTCGTCGCGGTGGTGGCCCAGCGCGATCTTGTTGGCGCCCAGCTCCTTGGCGGTGCGGTAGATCACCCCGCGGCGCAGGCGCGAGCACAGCGAGCAGGTGGTCTTGCCCTCAGGCACCTTCTCCTTGACGATCGAGTAGGTGTCAGCCTCGACGATCACATATTCGACGCCGACCGACTTCAGGTACTCGGGCAGGATGTGTTCCGGGAAGCCGGGCTGCTTCTGGTCCAGGTTCATCGCAATCAGCTTGAACCGGATCGGCGCGCGCTTCTGCAGCGCCATCAGGACCGACAGCATGGTGTACGAGTCCTTGCCGCCACTCATGCAGACCAGCACGGTGTCGCCGTCCTCGATCATGCCGAAGTCGCCGATGGCCTTGCCGGTTTGCGATTGCAGCCTCGTCTCGAGGCGATAGAAGTTGTTTGAGTGGCTCATGGAGCATCCTGTTGCGTGGCGCCCGCCGGATGGAATGGCCGGCGCGGCGCGAAGGGGCAACATTTTACTTTAGGCGCCCGCGCGCTGCAGCGGGCGCCTAAAGGACCGCTCAGGCCTGCTTGATATGGAAGACCTCGACCCCGACCGAATCGCAATCCGGGTACACATCGGGCTTCTCGGTCGACACGCGCACCGCGCGCACCTTGGGATGCTTCAGCATGGCGCGCGCGACGTCGTCGCACAGCGTCTCCTGCAGGTGCACGTGGCCCTGCGCCATGCGCGCCGCGACGGTGTTGCGCATGAAGTCGTAGTCGACCACTTCGTCGAGCTTGTCGGCCTGCGGCGTGCATTCCTCCAGCGGCACGAACAGGTCGATATTGATCAGCACGCGCTGCTCGCCCTTCTTCTCGAATTCGTGCACGCCGATATTGATCTGTACTTCGTAGTTGCGCAGGAACATGCGTCGGCAGTCCTGCAGGCTGGGGTGGGAAAGGGCGGCGAGCATGGTCATGGGCGGAAAACGAAAGGGGCAGTGTAAGACAGGGTTGCCGCGCCGGTCAGGCGCGGCCGATGATGCGGGTCATTCGGTCAGGAACATCACGTCGCGCGCCAGCGGCATCAGGTGCTGGCCGCCGTCGACGTACAGCGTGGTGCCGGTCACGGCGCGCGCCCGCGCCAGGTAGGCCACCGCCTGGGCGATGTCCTCGGGCGTGGAAGACTGGCCCAGCGGCGTCACGCGATGCGCGCGGCGGAAGCTCTGCTCCGACTGCTCGCCCGACACCAGCGTGATGCCGGGGGCCACGCCCACCACGCGCAGGCGCGGCGCCAGCGCCTGCGCCAGCTGCACCGTGGCGGTCTGCAGCGCGGCCTTGGAGAGCGTGTACGACAGGAAATCCGGGTTCAGGTTGTCGAGCTTCTGGTCGAGCAGGTTGATCACCACGCCGCGCGGCTCGGCGGCCTTGTTCGCGCCATCCGCGCCGGCGGCCGCGGCCAGCGCCTTGTGCAGTTCCCGCGCCAGCAGCAGCGGCGCGGCCACGTTAGTGCGCATATGCGTATCCAGCGACGCATACGAGAAGCTGGTCGCCACGTCGTACTGGAACAGCGAGGCATTGTTGACCAGGCAGGTCGGCACGCCCAGCGCGGCGGTGCAGTCGGCCACCAGCCGGCTGGTGGCGGCCTCGTCGGCCAGGTCGGCGCGCAGCACCGCGGCGCGGCGGCCGAGCGCGCGGAGCTGCGTGGCGAGGGCTTCGGCCTCGTCGACCGAGCGATGGCAGTGCACGGCCACGTCCCAGCCCTGCGCCGCGAGTTCCAGCGCGATGGCGCGGCCCAGGCGGCGCGCGCCGCCAGTCACGAGGGCCACGCCGCGGGCGGCGGCCTGGGCGGCCTTGTGGCCAGCCTTGTCGCCAGCCGTATCGTTGGCGGGTTGGCTGGCGGAAGTATCGGTTGCGGGCATTGCTACAATCGCAGGATGCAGAAAGCCGCTAGTTTACCCCTTCCCCCCGCCGACGCGCTGGCCGCTTCCGATACTCTTACGGCCCGTATTGGCGAATCGATCGATGCCGCCGGCGGCTGGATCGGCTTCGACCGCTACATGGCGCTGGCGCTGTACGCGC
Organism: Cupriavidus alkaliphilus; assembly: GCF_014191175.1. NCBI lineage: Bacteria > Pseudomonadati > Pseudomonadota > Betaproteobacteria > Burkholderiales > Burkholderiaceae > Cupriavidus > Cupriavidus alkaliphilus. The sequence goes on from NZ_JACHWE010000011.1 coordinate 91,309, forward strand.
CCGGCCTGGGCTATTACAGCGGCGGCTCGGCCAAGTTCGGGCGCGATGCCCGCGACGGCAGCGACTTCATCACCGCCCCCGAGCTCAGCCCCTTCTTCGCCCGCACGCTGGCGCGCCAGTTCGCGCCGTTGCTGGCGCACGGGATGCCGCGCCTGCTGGAATTCGGCGCCGGCACCGGCCGGCTGGCGGCGGACCTGCTGCTGGGGCTGGAACAGGAAGGCCAGTTGCCCGACACCTATGCCATCGTCGAACTGTCGGGCGAGCTGCGCGCGCGCCAGCAGGACACGCTGGCCCGGCGCGCGCCGCACCTGGCGGAGCGCGTCACCTGGCTCGATACGCTGCCGGCCGCCTTCGACGGCGTGATCGTCGGCAATGAAGTGCTGGATGCGATGCCGGTGCAGCTGTATGCGCGCCGCGACGGCGGCTGGCATGAGCGCGGCGTGGCGCGCGCCGCGCCGCGGGCCGATGGCGGCGCGCCTGCGTTCCGCTTCGAGGACCGCCCGCTGGCCGATGCCGACGTGCCCGTGGCGCTGCGCGCCATCCCCGGCGACCATGACCTCGTCACCGAAACCCATGCCGAGGCCGAGGGCTTCACGCGCGCGGTCGGCGCCATGCTGGCGCGCGGCGCGGCCTTCTTCATCGACTACGGCTTCCCCGGCAGCGAGTACTACCACCCGCAGCGCGCCGGCGGCACGCTGATGTGCCACTACCGCCATCATGCGCACCCGGACCCGTTCCTGTATCCCGGCCTGCAGGACATCACCGCGCATGTGAACTTCAGCGGCATCGCGCACGCCGCGGCCGAGTCGGGGCTGACCGTGGCGGGCTTTGCCTCGCAGGCGCGCTTCCTGATGAACGCCGGCATCACCGACCTGCTGATGGCGCTGGACCCGTCCGACGCGCGCGCCTTCCTGCCGCAGGCCAATGCGGTGCAGAAGCTGCTGTCCGAGGCCGAGATGGGTGAGCTGTTCAAGGTGATCGCGCTCACGCGCGGGCTCGACGACACCGAGCCGCTGGCCGGTTTTGCCCGCGGCGACCGCTGCCACGCCTTGTAACGGCACCGGAGCCGCCATGCTGCGCTGGACCCTGACCATCTTCCTGAGCGTGATCATCCTGTCCGCTGCACTGCCGTGGCTGCAGAAGGTCGGGCTGGGCCGGCTGCCCGGCGACGTGCGCTTCCGCGTGTTCGGGCGCGAGTTCGTGCTGCCGTTCGCGTCGACGATCCTGATCTCGCTGATTGCGCTGGTGATCGGCAAGCTGCTGTAGGAGCTTCGGCCGCCTGCCAGGACCGGCTCACTCGCCCGGCTGCGCCCCGAGCCGCTGTGCCACCGCCGCGACCCGCGCGGCATGGACCCTGTCCTTGATCTGCGCCACGTCATCCGCGCAGGCGCGCGCGATCGCCCCCGCATCGACCGACGCCGCGGCCTCGCGCGCCGCCAGCAGGCGCGCGGCCTGCGGGTAGGCGTTGTGCTCCAAACCCTTGCGCCCGCGCTTGTCGGCCTCGCAGGCCTGCAGCGCCTGGGCGAAGCGCGCGGGCTTGCGCAGCGCGTCGCAGCGCTCCAGCAGCCGCACTACGGCGGCGGCGCCGAACTCCAGCGAGCGGTGGATGTTGCCGTGCTCGCGCGCCACCACTACCGCCAGGTCGCGGCACTCGTTGGGCACGCGCAAGCGCGCGCAGACCTCTTCCAGCAGCCTGACGCTGCGCAGCTCGTGGCCGATATGGCGCGGCAGCACGTCCGCGGGCGTGGTGCCCTTGCCCAGGTCATGCACCAGCGCGGCAAAGCGCACCGGCAGCGGTGCGTCCAGCGCGGCGGCGCAGTCGATCACCATCATCACGTGCACGCCGGTATCGACCTCGGGGTGGAAGTCGGCGCGCTGCGGCACGCCCCAAAGCCGCTCCAGCTCGGGCAGCAGCCGCGCCAGCGCACCGCATTCGCGCAGCACCTCGAACATGCGCGACGGCCGTGCCTCCATCAGCCCGCGCGCCAGCTCCTGCCACACGCGCTCGGGCACCAGCGCGTCGACCTCGCCCGCGGCGACCATCTCGCGCATCAGGCGCATGGTTTCGGCGGCGACGTTGAAGTCGTGGAAGCGCGCGGCAAAGCGCGCCAGCCGCAGGATGCGCACCGGGTCTTCGGCAAAGGCGTCGGAGACATGGCGGAACAGGCGCGCGGCCAGGTCGCGCTGGCCGCCGTGCGGATCGATCACGGGCCCGGTCAGGTTGCCGTCGGCATCCACCGCGCGCGCCATCGCGTTGATGGTCAGGTCGCGCCGGACCAGGTCGTCTTCCAGCGTGACGTCGGGCTCGCAGTAGAAGGCAAAGCCCTTGTAGCCCATCGCGGTCTTGCGCTCGGTACGCGCCAGCGCGTACTCCTCCTGCGTGCGCGGATGCAGGAACACCGGGAAATCCTTGCCGACCGGGCGGTAGCCGGCGGCTTCCATCTCGGCCGGGGTCGCGCCGACGACCACGTAGTCGCGGTCCTGGCTGGGCTTGCCCAGCAGTTCGTCGCGGATCGCGCCGCCCACGGCATACACCTGCATGGTTATGGCCTTTTCATGCGCCGGCACGGGGCAGCCGCCCGGTGCCGGCGTTCTGGCTAGTGGTTGACGATGATCGCATCGGCCCGGTCCGGGGCCAGGCGGTATGGCTCGTCGTCGGCCAGGAAGTCGCGTTCCTCGCGCGCGCCGGCAATCCATTGCTGCATCGCCGGCAGCCCCAGCACGAAATCGGCATAGGCCTTGGCGTCTTCGCGGTCGTCCGGCAGGTGGATGCCGTAGGTGGCGAAGCGGCTTACCACCGGCGCAAAGAACGCATCGGCGACGGTGAAGGTGCCGAACAGGAACGGCCCGCGCGCCGCATGCTGCTTGCGCAGCCCGTCCCAGATCGCGGCGATGCGCTCGACCTCGCGCTGCACCGCGACGTTCCAGCCGCGCCCGGGCAGCACCGCGGTCACGTTCATCGGCAACTGGCTGCGCACGTTGCCGAAACCCGAGTGCATCTCGGCGCAGACCGCGCGCGCCACCGCGCGCTCGGCGGGGTCGGCCGGCCACAGCTGCTGGCCGGGGAAGCGCTCGGCCACGTATTCGGAGATCGCCAGCGAATCCCACACGGTGACATCGCCGTCGACCAGCACCGGCACCTTGCCCGCGGGCGAGTAGCGGGCGATCTCGGCGGCGAAGCTGCCGGTGAACAGGCGCACCTGCACTTCCTCGAAATCAATGCCGGCCTGGCGCAGCAGCAGCCAGGGGCGCAGCGACCAGGAGGAATAGTTCTTGTTGCCGATGACGAGCTTCATCGTGAGGTCCTTGGGGGAGGAAACGGAGGGAGAGACGGCACGGACGCGGGCCGCGACCCATGCGCCGCGGCCCGCGGCACGGCGTGGCCGCAGAGCGCCGGACCAGTCATTTTGCCAGCGTGGCCGCCCGCGTCAAAGTGAATTGCGCTCGCAACCGATATGAAATCCGGTCACATAGGCCGCGCCGCCCGGTGGCGCCTCAGCGGTGCACGCTGGCGCGCATGTGGGTCAGCGCGGTATCGCGGTTGCGCCCCGACAGCGCGTCGGTCATGACGGCCTCCAGGTGCACGGGATGCAGGTTCAGTTCCGGCGCCAGCGGGCGCTCCAGCACATTGTCGAGCTGCATCGAATCCAGGTTGTCGCGCGACAGCAGCGGTTCGCCCGGCATATGCTCCATGACCGCGGCCTGCACCCGCGCCAGCGCATCGGGCAGCGCGATTACCGGGCGCGGATGGCCCGAGGCGCGCCCGGCAAAGCGCACCAGCTCCTCCAGCGTATAGACCTGCGGCCCGCCCAGCTCATAGCCGTGGCCGATGGTGGCCGGGTTCACCATGGCGTTCAGGTAGGCCTGCACCACGTCCTGCACGAATACCGGCTGGAAGCGCGCATGCGCGCACGCCAGCGGCACTACCGGCGCCAGCTGCTGCATGTGGGCGAACAGGTTGAGGAAATGGTCATCGGGGCCGAACACCACCGAGGGCCGGAAGATGGTCCAGTCGAGCCCGCTGGCGCGCACGATGCGCTCGCCGTCGCCCTTGCTGCGCAGGTACATCGACGGCCCCTTGCTGTCGGCGCCGAGCGCGCTCATATGCAACAGCCGGCGCACGCCGGTGGACAGGCATGACGCCACGATCTGCCGCACCAGCTCCACATGCGCGCTGGCAAAGGCTTCGCCGTAGGGCTCGGCGCGCTCGCCGTGCAGCACGCCTACCAGGTTGACGACGATGCCGTCGACGCCGAGCGAACCGATCGCGTCGTCGAGCGCGGCATTGTCGGCCAGGCCCAGTTCCACCACCTCGACGCGCGGCAGCAGCAGCAGGTGCTGCGCATGCTCGACATTGCGCGTGCCGACCACGATGCGCTCAGGGGCGATGGGGGAATCGGGATTGGCGCCGGGTTCCAGCGGCGCGCCCGAGGCCGAGGCGGCGCCGGCCAGGCGCGAGACGAGATGGCTGCCGATAAAGCCGGCGCCACCGATGACGAGGACGTTGCTGGTCTGCATGTTGCCTCCGTGCCAGGAAAGAAGCACGCCGCGGCACCCGCCAGCCCGGGCCCGCGGCACTATGCCGGCAGGCCCGTCTTGCCCGCCCTATGCCGGAGCAGGCGGACCAGAACAGACGACTTCAGGGCAGGCTGGTGGTGGTCACCGCCGACGGCGCGACCGTGCCCAGGCGCGATTTCAGCGACTGCGGCCGGCCACTCATCAATGCAGCATAGTACGTGGCGTTGGAAAGCACATTCTTCACATAGCCGCGCGTTTCATTGAACGGGATGGTCTCTGCAAAGATCGCGCCTTCCACCGGCCGCGCCAGCGTGCTGCGCCAGGCCTTGGGCCGGCCCGGGCCGGCGTTGTACGCGGCCGAGGCGAGCGTCCACGAGCTGTCCAGGTCGGTCAGCACCATGTTCAGGTAATTGGTGCCGAGCTGGATGTTGATGGTGGGATCGCCCATCATCGACGGCGAAAAGTCGCTCATGCCGATCTTGCGCGCCACGTATTTTGCTGTCGCGGGCATCACCTGCATCAGCCCATGCGCCCCCGCCGACGAGCGCGCATTCATGATGAAGCGCGACTCCTGGCGGATCAGGCCGTACACCCATGCCATGTCGAGGCCGACCTCGTCGGTGGCGCGCTGCATGATGTCGCGGTACGGCATCAGGAAGCGCAACGCGAAGTCATGCTCGTTGCGGGTGCGGTCGGCCGAGTTGACGGTGCGGTCGAGCAGCTCGAGGCGGCGCGCATATTCGGCCGCGGCCAGCAGCTCGCGGTCGCTCATGTTGCGCAGCTCCCAGTTCCACTCGCGGTTGCCCTCGAAGCGCAGGTTCATGGCATAGAACTTCTGCGCGCGCTGAAAACCGGGGCGCGCGCGCATTGCCATGGCCTCGGCGTCGCTGACGGTGGTGCGCGGCGGCAGCGTGATGCGGTTGCCCAGTTCCTCGCTGGCCAGCTGGCCGTAGAAATTGAACTGGCCGGCAATCTGCTGGAAGTTCTGCTGGGCCTCGGTGTCGCGGCCGTCGACCTTGAGCGCGCGGCCGTACCAGTAGGTCCAGGCCGGGTCCTTGGCGCGCAGCTCCGGGCGCATCAGCTCGACCGCCTGGCGCACCTGCTTCCAGTCGCCCTGGCGCAGCGCGGCGCGCACGCGCCATTCCTGGGTGTCGTCGGAGAGCCACTGGTTGCCGCCCAGGTCCATCTGGCGGCGGTAGTAGCCGGCCGCCTCGGGCAGCAGCTTCCTGGCGGCGAACTGGCCGATCACACCCCACGCCGCGCCCTGCTCGTCGCGCGACAGCGTGCCCTGGGCCGTGGCCAGGTAGGCCGCCGCCTGCGACGGGTCGGAGCGCGCCATCTTGACGATGGTGGCCAGGGTGTCGCCGTCGGCGCGCGCCTCAGGTCGCGCATCAGGCAACAGCGCGGCGATCTTGCCGGCCAGCGTGACGTAGTTCTGCTCCAGCGCCAGGCGCGCCTGGAAGGCCACGTCGCTGCGCTGGATCTGCTGGCTCTGGACGAGGTAGCCGATCAGGTCGACGCAGCCTTCGCCGTAGTACCTGGGATCGCTCAGCACGGCGCGCGCGTCGGCCGCCACGTTCTGGCCCTTGAGCGCGCGCGACAGCAGCGCATAGCACTCGACCTGGGTATCGTCCTTGAGCGCGAACTGCGGGTATTCGACATCGAAGTTGGCCCAGTCGCGCTTCTTGCCCAGCACCAGCAGCCAGTCATTGCGCATGCGGTCGGCAATCGCGTCGCCCTTGTAGCGCTGCAGGAACACGCGCACCTGGTCGTCCGGCGCATCGATGCGGGCCAGGCCGCTGGCGTCGAACAGCTGCGGCTTGATGCGGAAGTACTCGACATAGGACGGAACCGGGTAGTCCACCAGCGTGGCCGAGATCGCGTAGGCGCGTTCCACGTCGTTCTTGCGCGCGGCTTCGCGCAGCGCGGTGAAGGCCTCGTCGGGATCGCTGGGGATCACCGTCGACGGCGCGCGCGTGACCGCCTGCGGGCGCTTCTGCGCGTGGACGGGCGTGACAAGCAATGCACATGCGAGCGCGATCCAGGCGGCCCGCCCTGCACGCTGCAGATATACTCCCTTCAGCATTCTTCTTCCTTGTCGATGACGGCGGCGCCCGCGCCTGCACCGTGTGCCGAAAACCGCGGCGCCGCCGTCCGTGTTGGTTCGGACGAGGGCATTATCCCACGCCATGTCTTCCACTCCTGCGACTAGCTCCATCCCTGCCGGCGACCGCCGCGCGCTGCGCGCGCAGCTGCTGGCGCAGCGCGCCGCGCTGCCCGCGCGCGCCGCGGCCGATGCCCGCATCGCCGCCGCGCTGTCCGAACTGCTGGCCGGCCTGGCGGTGCGCTGCCTGGGTTTCTACTGGCCGATCCAGCAAGAGTTCGACGCGCGCGCCGCGGTGGCGCAGTGGCTCGCCGCCGTGCCCGGCCGCCATGCCGCGCTGCCCGCGGTCAGCCGCCCCGGCACGCCGCTGGATTTCCACCTGTGGACGCCGGATACGCCCATGGCCACCGGCCACTACGGCATCCCGGTGCCCGACGGCACCGAGGCCGCCATGCCGGATGCGCTGATCATTCCCTGTGTCGGTTTCAGCCCGGACAAGTTCCGCCTGGGCTACGGCGGTGGATTCTACGACCGCACCCTGGCGGCGATGGCGCAGCGGCCGGTGGCCATCGGCGTCGGCTACGACGCCTGCCGCATTTCTCTGCAGGCGCAGCCGCACGACATCGCCATGGACTGGATCGTGACGGAGTCGGGCGCGTTCTAGCCCGGAGCGGTCCCGGCGCCCTGCACCAGCTCATCGACCAGCGCGCGCATGCAGCGCCAGTGCGAGCCTTCCCAGAACACCCGCCGGCAGCGGTCGCAGGTGACGAAGCTGCGATGCCGCGCGAGCACGCCGTCCGGCACGCGCCCGGCCGCACCGGCGGGATCCAGCGCGTGCAACGGCGCATTGCAGTCCAGGCACAATGAAAACGGCCGGGCGCTGCGCGCCAGGTCCAGCCGCGCGAAGATCTCGCGCACCTGCTGGCGCGACTTGAGCGCGCGCACATAGCAGCCGTGCGTGATGCCGCGCCGCTTGAGCAGCTCGCGGTCGCGCGTCAGCACGATGCGGCCCTCGTCGACCGCGATGCGCTCGATCTCGCTGTCTTCGAAATGGTTGTCGTAGAGCGTGTCGAAGCCGGTCATGCGCAGCAGATGCGCCAGCCCGCCCAGGTGGGCGTCGGCAACAAAGCGCATCACGCGCAGCGGCTGCTCGCGTACCCGCAGCAGCGGGGACACGTCGATGCGTTCGAACTTGGGATAGACCGCGACCCGGTCGCCCTCGCACAGCTGCCGGTCGAATCCGCATGATTCGCCGTTGACCAGGATCAGCTCGACCTCGGTATGCGGCACGCCCAGCGCCTCGATCATGTGCTTGACGGTCGCGGCGCGCGCGCACGCGCAGGACAGGTCGCGCCGGCGCTGGTCCGGCGCGAGGAAGTCGTTCAGTTCCTCGTAGAAGCGGAAGGTGGCGGTGACCATGGGGCGAGTATGGCACCGATTGTGGCGGGCGTGGTCTGCAGCTACGTCTGCGCAGGAAGCTGGCTTCCGGCCCTTGCAGCAAGCTCCCCTCGCCCGCTTGCGGGAGAGGGGTGGGGGAGAGGGCCGGCGCCTGACGCAGCCGACATCGTTTCACTTCGTAGAAGCTCCTGCCCTCTCCCCCGACCCCTCTCCCGCGCGCGGGAGAGGGGAGCAAACAGTCAGCCCGCATTCCCCAGCCGCAGCGCCGCCTCCACCGCGAGCTTCGCCCACGGCGTCATCGCCGCCGGCGATTCCAGTGCGGCGGGCGGCAGGCTGAGGTAGTGGCGCATGGTGACCTCGCGCCTGGCGGACTGGTAGCGGAAGGGCTCGCTGCCCTCGGCGTCGAACTTGCCGCGCGTGGTGTCATCCGCTTTCAGGTAGCAGGTACCGCCCGACACCAGCGCGAACATCAGCCCGTCATAGAAGAGGCCGTGGCCACCAAACATCCTCTTGGCCGTCACCGGCCCGATGCGCGCCGCCAGCGGCCCCATCGGCTCGAGCAAATGTTCGATGAAGGGATCGGGGCGACGTGTGGCCATCAGCGCGGTCCCGGCGCTTACAGCTTCAGCCGTTGCCAGATCGCCTTGGTCGCACCGGCCGCGTTGAGCGTATAGAAATGCAGCCCCGGCACGCCCGCGGCCAGCAGCCGCTCGCACAGCGCCGTGACCACATCCAGCCCGAAGGCGCGGATCGATTCGCGGTCGTCGCCGAAGCTCTCCAGGCGCTTGGCCACCCAGCGCGGCACTTCGGCGCCGCACATCTCGGAGAAGCGCATCAGCTGCGAGTAGTTGGTGATCGGCATGATGCCCGGCACGATCGGCACCTCGACGCCGAGCGCGCGCACATCGTCGACAAAGCGGAAGTACGCGTCGGCGTTGTAGAAGTACTGCGTGATCGCCGAGTCGGCCCCGGCCCTGACCTTCCGCACGAAGTTGTCGAGGTCATGGCGCGGCGACTTCGCCTGCGGGTGGTACTCCGGGTATGCCGCGACTTCGATATTGAACCAGTCGCCGGTCTCGGCGCGGATGAACTCGACCAGTTCGTTGGCGTAGCGGAACTCGCCAATCTCGCCCATGCCCGACGGCATGTCGCCGCGCAGCGCGACGATATGGCGGATGCCGCCTTCGCGGTACTGCTGCAGGATTGCGCGGATGCTCTCGCGCGACGAGCCCACGCATGACAGGTGCGGCGCGGCCTCGATGCCTTCGCGCTGGATTTCCAGCACGGCGTCGAGCGTGCCCTGCTGCGTGGTGCCGCCGGCGCCGAACGTCACCGAGATGTACTTGGGCTTGAGCGGTGCCAGCTGCGCACGCGTGTTGCGCAGCTTCTCCGTGCCCTCCGCCGTCTTGGGCGGGAAGAATTCAAAGCTGAAGTAGCGGTCTTGCATGATGGTGGCGCGCCGCGTTGTCACGGCGCGCGAATAGGGTCAGTCGTCGCGGTTGCCCAGCAGCAGGCTGGCCAGCAGCCACGAGATCACGCTGTACAGGATGGAGCCCAGCAAGGCCGCCCAGAAGCCGCCGACGGTAAAGCCCGACAGCAGGTTGCCGACAAACAGGAACAGCAGCGCGTTGATGACGAAGATAAACAGCCCCAGCGTCAGCAGCGTGACCGGCAGGGTCAGGATCACCAGGATCGGACGGATCAGCGTATTGACCAGGCCCAGCACCAGCGCCGCCAGCATCGCCGAGCCGAAGCTCTTGATGTGGATCGACGGGATGATGTAGGGCAAGACGAACAGCGCGACGGCGTTGATGATCCAGACGACCAGTAATCTCATGACGGTTCCTTGGTTGGCTTCCCTGCGGGATGGCTCCCCTCCCCCGCAAGCGGGAGAGGGCGTGGCTACCTCACTGCGCGCATCAATAGCGGTAGTGATCCGCCTTGTACGGGCCTTCCTTCTTCACGCCGATGTAAGCGGCCTGCTGCTCGGTCAGCTCGGTCAGCTGCGCGTTCAGCTTGCGCAGCTGCAGGCGCGCGACCTTCTCGTCCAGGTGCTTGGGCAGCGTGTAGACGCCGACCGGGTACTTGCCGCTGTCGCGCTCCTGCCAGAGCTCGATCTGCGCGATGGTCTGGTTGGCGAACGAGCTGCTCATCACGTACGACGGGTGGCCGGTGGCGCAGCCCAGGTTCACCAGGCGGCCCTTGGCCAGGATGATCAGCTTCTTGCCGTCGGGGAACTTGACGTGGTCGACCTGCGGCTTGATCTCGTCCCACTCGTACTTCTCGATCGAGGCGATGTCGATCTCGTTGTCGAAGTGGCCGATGTTGCAGACGATGGCCTGGTCCTTCATCCGGGCCATGTGGTCATGGGTGATGACGTGGTAGTTGCCGGTGCAGGTGACGAAGATATCGCCATGCTCGGCGGCGTAGTCCATGGTGACCACGCGGTAGCCTTCCATCGCGGCCTGCAGCGCGCAGATCGGGTCGATCTCGGTCACCCACACCTGCGCCGACAGCGCGCGCAGCGCCTGCGCGCTGCCCTTGCCCACGTCGCCGTAGCCGGCGACCACGGCGATCTTGCCGGCGATCATCACGTCGGTGGCGCGCTTGATGCCGTCGACCAGCGATTCGCGGCAGCCGTACAGGTTGTCGAACTTGCTCTTGGTGACCGAGTCGTTGACGTTGATCGCGGGGAAGCGCAGCTCGCCCTTCTGCGCCATCTGGTACAGGCGGTGCACGCCGGTGGTGGTTTCCTCGGTCACGCCGCGGATGGCTTCCAGGTTGCGGCTGTACCAGCTGGGGTCGCGGGCCAGCTTTTCCTTGATCGCGGCGAACAGGTAGGTTTCTTCCTCGCTGCCCGGATTGGCGATCACCGCAGCGTCCTTCTCGGCGCGCGCGCCCAGGTGCAGCAGCAGCGTGGCGTCGCCGCCGTCGTCGAGGATCATGTTGGGGGTGCCGCCGTCGGCCCAGTCGAAGATGCGGTGCGTGAAGTCCCAGTACTCCTTCAGCGATTCGCCCTTGAACGCAAACACCGGGGTGCCGCCCGCGGCGATCGCGGCGGCGGCGTGGTCCTGCGTCGAGAAGATATTGCACGAGGCCCAGCGCACGTCGGCGCCCAGCGCCTTGAGCGTCTCGATCAGCACGGCGGTCTGGATCGTCATGTGCAGCGAGCCGGCAATGCGCGCGCCCTTGAGCGGCTGCGCGGCGGCGAACTCGTCGCGGATCGCCATCAGGCCGGGCATCTCGGTCTCGGCAATGGCGATTTCCTTGCGGCCCCAGCCTGCCAGGTTGATGTCGGCGACGAGGTAGTCGTGCTTCAGGTCGGTCACAGCGTTCATGTTTCACTCCCGGTGAAGAGTGGCACGCAGGTGACGAGTACGGGAAACTGGCGGCCGTGCATGGCGCTCGGGCTCATGCGAAGCACGCGGATAGGTCGACTCGCCTCCGTGCGAAACCACGGATCAGCGAGCGCCGTTGAAGACAGTCCGAGCCTGGCGGATGGCAGGGGCGGGTGTGCCGCCGGCCGCGCGATGTGCCTCGCGGGGCCTCCATCCGTTGCAACGCTCCTCGGAGTGGCGGTATTGTAGCGTGCCCGGACGCCTTGCGCACCGGCCCCCTCCGATTCCTGCACAGATGATTCCAACGCCACCCCGCACCCTGACCATCGCCGGCTCCGACTCCGGCGGCGGCGCCGGCATCCAGGCCGACCTGAAGACCTTTTCCGCGCTGGGCTGCTTCGGCATGAGCGCCATCACCGCGATCACCGCGCAAAACACGCTGGGCGTGACCGGCGTGCATGCGATCCCGGCCGACATGGTGGCCGCGCAGATCGACGCGGTGGCCTGCGATATCGGCGTGGACGCCGCCAAGACCGGCATGCTGGGCACCGCCGCCATCGTCGAGGCCGTGGCCGCGGCGGCGGACCGGCACGGCCTGCGCAAGCTGGTGGTGGACCCGGTGATGATCTCGACCTCGGGCGCGACACTGTCCGACGATGCCACCACGCAGGCCATGGTGCAGCTGCTGTTCCCGCGCGCGCTGCTGGTCACGCCCAACCTGCCCGAGGCCTCCTACCTGCTGGGCCGCAGGATCGCGCGCCGCGCCGACATGGAACAGGCCGCCGCCGACCTGATCGCGCTGGGCTGCCCGGCCGTGCTGCTCAAGGGTGGCCATCTGGAAGACGATGGCGCGGCGGGCCTCGCCGGCGGGCTGGACGACATGCTGATGCTGAAGGACGGCACCGTGCGCGTGTTCACGCACCCGCGTGTCGAGACCCGCAACCTGCACGGCACCGGCTGCACGCTGGCGGCGGCGATCGCGTCGCAGCTGGCGCGCGGCGAGGCGCTGGAAGCGGCCGTCGGAACCGCGCTGGACTATGTGGCGCAGGCCATCGCGGCCGGCGCAGGCTTGCGGCTGGGCGGCGGCAACGGTCCGCTGAACCACGCCTTCGCGCCGCGCGCGTTGGGCTGAGCGGCCTGGCCCGCGTGCCCGTGGCGCCTAGTTGCCGCCGCTGGACAACGGCACCAGCTTGAACGCGGCGCGCGCCACGCACACCACGTTGCCGTCGGCATCCTTCACTTCCCCCTCGCAGAACGCAATGCGCGCACCGCGGCGCAGGCAGCGCGCTTCCAGCGTCAGCTCGCCGCGCGCGGCGGCGAGGAAGTGGGTCGACATGTCGATGGTGATCACGCCGGTTTCCGTCGGCGCGTGCGAGCGCGCGGCGCCGCTCAGGGTGAAGTCCAGCGTCGCCATCAGCGTGCCGCCATGCACGTCGCCGCGGCTGTTCACCAGCTGCGGATGCGCCGGCAGGCGCGTGCGGCAGTAGCCCTCTTCGATCAGCTCCGGCTGCAGCCCGAAATAGCGCATCAGCGGCACGTCAATGCCGAAATAGGGCTTTTCAGGCGTGCCGGGGGCGGCTGGGATGATGGCGGGAAGCTGGGTCGACATGGTGGGCACGGCTGGGTGGTTGGCAGGGAATACTGCCCGACATCATAGCGGCGAGGTCCGCTCCGGCTTCAGCGTCCGGGCGAATGTCGCACAAATCTTGTCAATGGAATTAGCCATCGCTCGCACCGTGGGAAGCAAGCTCCCCTCTCCCGCGAAGTGGGAGAGGGGCGGGGGAGAGGGCCGGAGCCTCAACGAAGTCAAGGGCGTCGGTATGCCAGCGCCTGCCCTCTCCCCCGGCCCCTCTCCCGCAGGCGGGAGAGGGGAGCAAACCGACGGGGCTGAATCCCCGCCTCACAACTCTTGCCGCATCGCCACGCGCTGCCGCAATCCCGCCGCGCGCTGCGCCGCCAGCGCCTCCGCCAGCAACGGGCAAAGCTCGCTGTCCTCCAGCCGCCGGAACCCCATCGACGCATAAAACGGCGCATTCCACGGCAGGTGCGCAAACGTGGTCAGGTTCAGCGAACGCAGGCCGCCCGCGCGTGCCCAGCCCTGCACCGTGCCCACCAGCGCGCGCCCGATGCCGCGGCGCCCATGGTCCGGATGGACATCCATTTCGTCGAGATAGCCGCATTCACCGTTGCGGCTGGCCAGCGCAAAGCCGGCCAGCTGGCCGCCGCGCTCGGCTACCCACAGGCGCTGCTCGCGCTGCGCGGCGGCCAGCGCCGAATCGGGCGTGCTGACCAGCCGCAGCAGCGCCGGCAGGTCGCCGTCGGGGAACATCGCTGCCGCGGCCAGTTCGATCGCGGCCAGCGACGGCAGGTCACCTGCCGTCGCGAGGCGGATGGCGTGCGCGGCAGCCCGGGCCATGGCAGGCTCAGGCCGCGGGGAACAGGCTGAGCAGATGCGCCACCGCGGCTGGCACGTCGTCGGCCTCGGTCACCGCGCGCACCACCGCGGCACTGCCGACGCCGACCGCCAGCACTTCGCGCAGATTGGCGGCGTTGACGCCGCCGATGCCCACCAGCGACGGAATCACCGGCTGCATCAGCTTGACATAGGCACGGAAACGTCCCATGCCTTGCGGCTGGGTCGGCATCACCTTGGTGGTGGTCGGGAAGATCGCGCCCAGCGCCAGGTAGCTGGGGCGGATCGCGGCCACGCGCAGCATCTCGGCGTAACCGTGCGTGGACACGCCCAGCCGCAGCCCCGACGCGCGGATCGCGTCCAGGTCGGCATCGTCCAGGTCTTCCTGGCCCAGGTGGATGCCGTAGATGCCGCTGTGCGCGCCATGGGCGGCGTGATGGTCGAGCGCCGCCCGCCAGTGGTCGTTGATGAACAGGCGCGACGACGAGCCCTGCATGGCCCTGGCCGCGCGCGCAATCTCGGCGCGCACCGCGGCAGCGTCGCCGGACTTGAAGCGCAGCTGCAGCGTCGGCACGTTCAGCGGCGCCAGGCGTTCGATCCACTCGGCGCTCGGCACCACCACGTACAGGCCCAGCGCGGGGCACGGCGCGAACGGCGCCGCGGTGTGCTCGGGCGCCACCAGCGCGGCGTGGCGCACGTGCGGGAAGCGCGCGAAGTCGGACGGCCAGTCGGCCGAACCCGGGGCCCAGGCGCGCGCCAGGCACAGCGCATCGTGGGCCGGAAAATGCAGCGACAGGCAGGCCAGCAGCACCGCGACGAAGGCGGGAGAATGCGGCTGGCCGGTATCCGCAGCGACCGAGAACACCCAGGTGCCCATCGGCGAGCGCACGGTGTCGATCCACTGGCCGCCCTCGCGGTCGGTCTCGATCAGCGTGGCGCCGGCGGCGGCGACGCGCGCGATGGTGTCGGCATCGGCTTCGCCGTCGGACAGCAGCACGTCGTGGGCACCTGGCTGCGCCGGGCCGTCTTGCAGGCGCCAGGCCTGCCACGGTTTGTCGTCGACGCCGAAGGTGTCGCCATAGTGTTCCAGCACCGCCTGGCGCAGCGGGCCGTCGCTGGGGGCGTGCACGGGGCGGCGGGTCATGCGCGCTGCTCCGTGTCGTCGGCGTGCCAGAACGGCATGCCCACCACCGGGGTGCTGGCCTGCGCGACCTCGCGCTCGGGCATCGGCCCGGCCAGGTAGGCGGTGCGGCCCGCGGCCACGGCCTGGGCGAAGGCGCGCGCCATGTCGACCGGGTAGGCGGCCTGGGCCACCGCGGTGTTGAGCAGCACGCCGTCGTAGCCCCACTCCAGCACCTGCGCCGCATGCGACGGCAGGCCCAGGCCGGCATCGACGATCAGCGGCGTGTCGGGCAGGCGCTCGCGCAGCACGCGCATCGCGTGCGGGTTGACCGCGCCGCGGCCGGTGCCGATCGGCGCGGCCCATGGCATCAGCGCCTGGCAGCCGACGTCGAGCAGGCGGCGGCACAGCACCAGGTCCTCGGTGCAGTACGGCAGCACCTTGAAGCCCTCCTTGATCAGGGTCTCGGCCACGGCGGGCAGGTTCAGGGTGTCGGGCTGCAGGGTGTAGTCGTCGCCGATCAGTTCAAGCTTGATCCACGGCGTCTCGAACACCTCGCGCGCCATCATCGCGGTGGTGATGACTTCCTGCGCGGTGAAGCAGCCGGCGGTGTTGGGCAGCACCGGCACGTTCAGCGCCTTGAGCATCTGCCAGAACGCCTGGCCGCCCTCGCCGTCGCCGACCGCGCCCTGGCGGCGCAGCGCAACGGTGATCATGGCCGGCGTGGAGGCCTGCACGGCCGCTTCCAGCGTGGCTGGCGAGGGATAGCGCGCGGTGCCCAGCAGCAGGCGCGAGCCGAACGACTCGCCATACAGCACGAACGGGTCGCGCAGGGTTGCGGAAGGTTCGAAGGTCATGGGTCAGCCTCCCGTCACGGGTTGCACGAGGTCGATGCGGTCGCCGGCCGCAAGAGGGGTGTTGGCGTGCGCGGCGCGCGGCACGAACTGGCCGTTGACCGCCGCGGCAAAGGGGGGCGCGATCTGCGCCGCGCTCACCGCGTCCGCCAGCGTGGCGGATTCGGCAAGGGCGAGCGGTCGGCCGTTGAGCAGGATATCCATGTCAGTCTTGCATTAATGCAGCGTTCCGGAGCGCGGGCCGATGGTGGGCGCCGGCGCTTCCGTCACCGCCTCGATCATACCGGGCCAGCGCAGCGCGGCCGGCACGGCATGCGCGGCGGGATCGCCCTTGAGCAGCGCGCCCACCACCGCGCACGCGGCCTCGGTCACCGCGGGCGCGATCAGGAAGCCGTGGCGGTACAGGCCGTTCACGCGCACCACGCGCGCGCGCTGGTCCACGCGGATCGCCGGCAGGTGGTCGGGGCGGGTCGGGCGGCGCTGCACGTTCAGCTCCAGCACGCGCGCCTCGCCGAAGGCAGGGTGCAGCGAATGCGCGGCCGACAGCAGCTCCAGCGCGGAACGCACGCTCATCGGCGAATCGTCCTCGCTTTCCAGCTCGGTCGCGCCGATCACATACAGGTCATTGGGCTTGGGCGCGATATAGATCGGGTAGCGCGGATGCAGCAGGCGCACCGGACGGTGCAGCCTGACGTCGGGCGCATGCACGCGCACCACTTCGCCGCGCAGGCCACGCAGGCCGGGCTGGCTGCCGCCGGGCTGCGCCGGCCACGCGCTGCGCGCACCCAGGCCGCGGCAGTCCAGCACCACGTCGGCGTGGATGCCAAGCTGGGGCAGCGAGCCGGCATCGACCTCGCCCGCCTCCCAGACACAATGCACGCCTTCGCTGACCGCGCACGACAGCAGCGCACGCAGCGCGCCGCGGTTGTCGAGCTGGCCTTCGCCGGCCAGCAGCAGCCCCTGCGGAAAGCGGCCCGCCAGCGCCGGCTCGACCTCGCCCACGCCCTTGCCGTCGAGCGCGCGCAGCCGCTGCGCCACCAGTTCCGGCGGCGCCACCGCGCGCACGCGGCTGGTGAACAGCGACATCTCGGCGCGGTCGCGCGCATGCCAGACCACCAGCGTGCCGTCCTCCTGGAAGAAGACCGGTTCCGCCAGCTCGGCCAGCCAGGCGCGCCACAGGTCGACGCTGGCGATGCCGAGGTCGACGATGCGGCGCTCGGCAATGGCCGACTCGGCCAGCGGCGCCAGCATGGCCGCGGCCACGTAGGCGGCCGAGCCCGCGCCGTCCGGGCCGGCCCGCTCCACCAGCGCCACGCGGGCACCGCTGCGGACCAGCAACCAGGCGGCCAGGCGGCCGGCAAGGCCGGCCCCGAGGATGGCGACGTCAAACGACTGCACTGCTGTCATGAGGGTGTTGTGCCGGGCGCGCCATGCGGCCGCGTCCGGCCTCCTTGTTATCGGTGCCGCCGCGCGGGGCGCTGTGCGGCGGCGGATCTTGCGCGGGCATGGCTTGCGAGGCCATGCCCGTCCTGCCGTGACTTCGGCAGGTTTTCAGCTACTGCCTTAGGAGTAGATCTTGCTGCCCTTCTTCAGGAACTCGATCGACTTTTCTTCCATGCCCTGCTGCGCTTCCTTGGGCAACGAGGCGGCGTAGTCGCGCACTTCCTGCGTGATCTTCATCGAGCAGAACTTCGGCCCGCACATCGAGCAGAAGTGGGCGATCTTGGCACCCTCGGCCGGCAGCGTGGCGTCGTGGTACGAACGCGCGCGTTCCGGGTCGAGGCCCAGGTTGAACTGGTCTTCCCAGCGGAACTCGAATCGCGCCTTCGACAGCGCGTTGTCGCGCAGCTGCGCGCCGGGCCAGCCCTTGGCCAGGTCGGCGGCGTGGGCAGCGATCTTGTAGGTGATGATGCCCTCGCGCACGTCTTCCTTGTCCGGCAGGCCCAGGTGCTCCTTGGGCGTGACGTAGCACAGCATGGCGGTGCCCATCCAGCCGATATTGGCCGCGCCGATGCCGCTGGTGATGTGGTCGTAGCCAGGGGCGATGTCGGTCACCAGCGGTCCCAGGGTGTAGAACGGCGCCTCGTAGCAATGCTTGAGTTCTTCGTCCATGTTGGCCTGGATGCGCTGCAGCGGCACGTGGCCCGGGCCTTCGATCATCACCTGCACGTCGTGCTTCCACGCCTTGGCGGTCAGCTCGCCCAGCGTGCGCAGCTCGCCGAACTGTGCCTCGTCGTTCGAGTCGGCGATGCAGCCCGGACGCAGGCCGTCGCCGAGGCTGAACGACACGTCGTAGGCCTTCATGATCTCGCAGATCTCGTCGAAGTGCGTGTACAGGAAGTTTTCCTTGTGGTGCGCCAGGCACCACTTGGCCATGATCGAACCGCCGCGCGAGACGATGCCGGTGACGCGGTCGGCGGTCAGCGGCACGTAGCGCAGCAGCACGCCGGCGTGGATGGTGAAGTAGTCCACGCCCTGCTCGGCCTGCTCGATCAGCGTGTCGCGGAACATCTCCCAGGTCAGGTCCTCGGCGATGCCGCCGGTCTTGTCCAGCGCCTGGTAGATCGGCACCGTGCCGATCGGCACCGGCGAGTTGCGCAGGATCCATTCACGGGTTTCGTGAATGTGCTTGCCGGTGGACAGATCCATGATGGTGTCGGCGCCCCAGCGGATCGACCACACCATCTTTTCCACTTCCTCGGCCAACGACGAGGTCACCGCCGAGTTGCCCAGGTTGCCGTTGATCTTGACGCGGAAATTGCGCCCGATCGCCATCGGCTCCAGCTCGGTGTGGTTGATGTTGGCGGGGATGATGGCGCGGCCCGAGGCGATTTCCTGGCGCACGAATTCCGGCGTGATGTCTTCCGGACGCAGCGGCAGGCCGGCGCCCAGCGCGTTGCCGGGGTGCTGGCGCAGCAGCGCCTTGTATTCGGGCTTGTCGTACAGCGCCTGCAGGTTCAGCGACTCGCGCAGCGCCACGTATTCCATTTCCGGCGTGATGATGCCCTTGCGCGCATAGTGCATCTGCGACACGTTGGCACCGGCCTTGGCGCGGCGCGGGTTGGTCAGCTGGGCGAAGCGCAGGTGCGCGGTGGCGGGGTCGTTGGCGCGGTCGCGGCCGTATTCCGACGACAGGCCGGGCAGCACTTCGGTGTCGCCGCGTTCTTCGATCCACTTGGCGCGCACGGCCGGCAGGCCGGCCTTCAGGTCGATATGCACGTCCGGGTCGCTGTACGGGCCCGAGGTGTCGTAGACCGGGATCGGCGGGTTGGGCATGTCGCCCTTCTCCGTGCGCGTGGACGTCTGCAGGATCGTGCGCAGCGGCACGCGGATATCCGGGCGGCTGCCGGTCAGGTAGGTCTTGCTGGAAGCCGGGTAGGCGAATTTCTGGTCGAGATCGCTTTCGAGCGATTCGAAGGATGCAGCGGGGGCAGTACGGGCCATGGGTGTCGTCCTCTCTCTCTTGCGGGGTGGACGAAACCAGGAGCCCTGTGAGCGCCGCCTGGGCTTGTGGCCGCAGGGGCGAGTCCCGGAGGGACCAGAGGCTTGGTCTTGCTGAAACTTCCCACGCCGGTACTAACCGGATCGGGTTCGAAGGGACTCTCTCAGCCGCACGGCCCATCCGCACGGCACCCCTGTTTCATCCAACGGGGTGAATTTAAGCACAGAGCCCCGGTGGGCGCCAGTGCCAGTTCGCCAGCGCGAGTGGTGCCACAGTTGTGCAAAAAGGTATCGAATCGCGCATGCTGCATCGCAAAAACCCGCCACATGCGGACGAACAGGCACTCCTACGCGCGCAGCGTGATCTACCATGCAAGCAAACGGCAAGTCCCGACCCAGGAGACACCATGACCGACGCCGCCACCCACCGCGTCTTCAACCAGGTGCCGGATCTCGCGCACTACAACCTGTTCGACAGCGATCCCACGGTGCGGGCCGCGCTGGAGCGCCTGGACGGCGGCTGGCATGCCGACGCGCTGCGGCAGTTCGGCGCGCGGCTGGGCGAGCCGGAGGTGCAGCAATGGGCGGCGGATGCCAACCGCCATGCGCCGGAGCTGCACACCCACAGCCGCACCGGCGAGCGCATCGACATGGTCGAGTTCCACCCCGGCTGGCACGCGCTGCTGGGGCTGTTGCGCAGCCAGCAGCTGCAGGCCCTGCCCTTCGCGCAACCGCGTGCCGGCGCCTGGGCGGCGCGCACGGCGGGGTACTTCCTGCAGGCGCAGGTGGAATCGGGCTCGCTGTGCCCGCCCACCATGACCTTCGCCAGCATCCCCGTGCTGCGCAAGGAAGCCACGCTGTTCGCCGAGCTGGAACCGCGCCTGTATGCAACCGAGCATGACGCGCGCGACCTGCCATGGCGCAGCAAGACCGCGATCATGATCGGCATGGGCATGACCGAGAAGCAAGGGGGCTCAGACGTGCGCGCCAACACCACCGTGGCGCGCCCGGTGCGCGGCGAGGGCCGCGGCGCGGAATACGCGCTGACCGGCCACAAGTGGTTCTTCTCCGCGCCGATGTGCGATGCGCACCTGGTGGTGGCGCGCATGGGCGCCGAAGACGGTCCGCTGTCGTGCTTCTTCGTGCCGCGCTTTCGCGACGATGGCAGCCGCAACGCGGTGCAGATCCAGCGACTCAAGGACAAGCTCGGCAACCGCTCCAATGCCAGCAGCGAAGTCGAGTTCCGCGACGCCACCGGCATCCTGATCGGCGACGAAGGACGCGGCATCCCGACCATCATCGAGATGGCCACCAGCACGCGGCTGGACTGCGTGATCGGCAGCGCAGCGATCCTGCGCGCGGCGTTCGTGCAGGCGCTGCACCACACGCGCCACCGCAGCGCCTTCGGCCGCCTGCTGGCCGACCAGCCGCTGATGCGCAACGTGCTGGCGGACCTGGCGCTGGAATCCGAAGCCGCCACGCTGCTGATGATGGAACTGGGCCACGCCTTCGCGCAGGCCGAGGGCGACAACCCCGACCCGCTCGCCGCCGCCTGGAAACGCGTGGTCACGCCCGCGGCCAAGTTCTGGGTGTGCAAGCGCACGCTCGAGGCCACCGGCGAAGCGATGGAAGTCTGGGGCGGCAACGGCTATGTCGAGGAGGGCCCGATGGCGCGGCTGTACCGCGAGGCGCCGGTCAATTCGATCTGGGAAGGCTCGGGCAACATCATGTGCCTGGACGTGCTGCGCGCGCTCCAGCGCAATCCGGACGATGCCGCACGGCTGCTGCAGGACCTGTCGCGCCGCGCCGGCGGCCACCCGGCGGTGCGCGCCGAACTGGCCTCGCTGCAGGCCATGCTGCGTGAAAACGCCGACCAGCTCGAAGCCAACGCGCGCCGCTTTGCCCAGGGCCTGGTGCTGACCGCGCAGGCGGCACTGATGCTGGCGCATGCCGACCCCGCGCACGCGGAGCTGTTCGTCGCCAGCCGGCTCGGGCGCCAGCACGGGCGCGTGTTCGGCACGCTCGACGCGGATGCCGGCGCGCTCGGGCGGGTGGCGTCGCGCGGCTTCGAGGGCTAGGCCTCCATCGACTCCAGCACCCGCAGCATCACCCGCGGCGCATAGCGGATCAGGTCATGCGCGCGCTCGCCGATCATGATCGCGGGCGCATTGATGTTGCCACCGACCAGCGTCGGCATTACCGACGCATCGACCACGCGCAGGCCTTCCACGCCGCGCACGCGCAGTTGTGGATCGACCACCGCCATCGCATCCATGCCCATGCGGCAGGTGCCGACCGGGTGGTAGATGGTGTCGGCGCGCTCGCGGATCAACTCGCGCACGGCGGCATCGTCGCTGCCATCGGCGCGCAGGCCGGCCGTATAAAGTTCGCGCCCGCCGAAGCAGGCCAGCTGCGGCTGCGCCAGGATGCTGCGCACGATGCGCACCCCGGCCACCATGTCGTCGAGGTCGCGCGCGTCGCTGAGGTACTTCGGGTCGATCAGCGGGGCGCGCCGGATATCGGCCGCGGCCAGGCGGACCTCGCCGCGGCTGCGCGGGCGCAGCAGGCAGACGTGGCAAGAATAGCCATGGCCGAGATTCAGCCTGCGCATATGGTCATCGGCCAGGCCGACCACGAAATGCAGCTGCAGGTCGGGCTCGGGCAGCGCCGGGTGGCTGCGCAGAAAGCCGCCGGCCTCGGCGAAGTTGCTCGACATCATGCCGGCGCGCTCGCGCCGGTAGCGCAGCATTTCCGACAGCAGCCTGGCGACGCCACCGAACGATACGCCGAACAGCTCGGGCACGGCGGTGCGCTTGTGCAGCACCACGTCGAGATGGTCCTGCAGGTTGGCACCCACGCCCGGCAGGTCATGGACCACGTCGATGCCGTGCTCGCGCAGGTGCGCGGCGGGTCCGACCCCCGAAACCATCAGCAGCTGCGGCGAGCCGAACGTGCCCGCGCACACGATCACGTCGCGACGCGCGCGCAGCAGCTGCTGGCGGCCGTCACGCTGCACCAGCACCCCGGCGGCGTGGCGGCCTTCGAAGACGATGCGCAGGGCCTGCGTGTCGGTCAGCACGCGCAGCCGCGCCCGGCCGCCGTTGCAGGCGCGGTCGCGCGCGTTGCCGCCGTGCAGGTAGGCGCGCGCCGCATTCCAGCGCTCGCCCGCGTGCTGCGTAACCTGATACCAGCCGATGCCCTCCTGTTCTTCGCCGTTGAAGTCGTCGTTGCGCGGATAGCCGGCCTGCTGCGCGGCCTCGATAAAGCGCTCGGCGAACGGATTGGGCGTGCGCAGGTCGCTGACATGCAGCGGTCCGTTGCCGCCATGCAGCGGATCGTCGTCGCTGCCGGCCAGGCGCTCGTTGCATTCGGCGCGGCGGAAGTACGGCAGCACGTCGTCCCACGACCAGCCATCGCAGCCGGCGTCGGCCCAGGCATCGTAGTCGGCGGGCCGGCCGCGCGTGTAGATCATGGCATTGATCGACGAGCAGCCGCCCAGCCCGCGCCCGCGCGGCTGGTAGCCGCGGCGGCCGTTCAGGCCCGGCTGCGGCACGGTGTGGAAGCCGTAGTTGCGCGCCCCCGCGCGCGGCAGCAGCGCGGCCAGCCCGGCGGGTGTGCGCACCAGCACATGGTGGTCGTGGTGCCCGGCCTCGACCAGCGCGATGGTGTCGTCGCCGCTGTCGGCCAGGCGCCCCGCCAGCGCACAGCCCGCCGAGCCCGCGCCGACGATGACGTAGTCATAGGTGGTTTCCATCTGTCTCCCCGCGGTTCCGCAGGCGGCGCGCATGCGTGAGCCGGGCCGCGCCGGCGCGCGCCCTGTCCGTCCAGCGGATGGCAAGCCGTGAGATTCAGTGTAGGCGCTGGCTCAGCGGTTGAAAAAGGGAGGCGGCAACGAAACGCGGGGGCGCGCCGGACGGGCGTTTGAATTGGCCTTTTGGTAAGAGGCTTCGATTGTGTTGGCTGGCGCGCTGCCTTATCGTGCGCGATGGTGCGCCAATGTGCGCGGAAATCCAGGAGCGCAGCCATGCGAGAAGTCCCCGACCTGTCGTCCGTCTTCGGTGCGATGCATGCCGCCTCGCGGCGCGACCAGTTGCCCGCCTGGACCGTGCGCGCCGATCGCCTGCAGCGCCTGCGGCGGCTGGTGACCGAAAACCAGGCCGAAATTGCCGCGGCGATCCATGCGGATTTCACCAACCGTGCGCGCCAGGAAACCGCGCTGCTGGAGGTCTTCCCCAGCCTTGCGGGCATCGACGATGCGCTGCGCCACGGCAGGCGCTGGATGCGCGTGCGGCGCGCGCCCACCGGGTTCTGGTTCCGTCCCGGACGCTCGCGCCTGGTGCCGCAGCCGCTCGGCGTGGTGGGCATCGTGGTGCCCTGGAACTACCCGCTATACCTGACCATCGGGCCCTTGGCCGGCGCGCTGGCGGCAGGCAATCGCGCCATGGTCAAGCTGTCGGAATACACGCCGCGCTTTGCGGCATTGTTCGCGCAACTGGTGCCACAGCACTTCGCCCCGGACGAGATCGTGGTGATCAACGGCGATGCCGAAGTGGCCAGCGCCTTTACCACGCTGCCGTTCGACCACCTGCTGTTCACGGGTTCGACCGCGGTCGGCCACCATGTGATGCGCGCGGCGGCTGCCAACCTGACCCCGGTGACGCTGGAGCTGGGCGGCAAGTCACCGGCCATCGTCGGTGCCGGGGCCGACCTCGAGCGCGCAGTGGAGCGCATCCTGGTGGGCAAGCTGATGAACGCGGGGCAGACCTGCATCGCGCCGGATTATGTGCTGGTGCCGGAGAACCTGCGCGGCCAACTGGTGGACGCGGCGCGCCGCTGCGTGGGCCGGCTCTATCCCGACCTGGCGCGCAACCCGGACTACACCAGCATCATCAGCCCGCGGCATTTCGCGCGGCTGGCAGGGCTGGTCGACGAGGCCGCCGCGCAAGGTGCAACCGTGGTGCCGCTGTCGGAGGCGCAGCCGGATGCGCAGGCGCGGCGCCTGCCCCCGGTGCTGCTGCTGGATGTGCCGGCAGGCGTGACCGCGATGCGCGAGGAAATCTTCGGGCCGGTGCTGCCGGTGGTGACCTATCGCACCCTCGACGAGGCGGTGGACTACATCAACGCGCGCCCGCGCCCGCTGGCGCTGTACGTGTTCGAGCGCGACCGCGGCGCCGTCAGCCATGTGATGAAGCAGACCGTCGCCGGCGGCGTTACCGTCAACGACACCCTGTTCCATATCGCACAGGACGGCCTGCCGTTCGGCGGTGTCGGCGCCAGTGGCATGGGCGCGTATCACGGGCAGGCGGGCTTCGATACCTTCTCTAAGGTGAAGCCGGTGTTCCACCAGGCCAGCCTGAACGGTGCCGGCCTGCTCAAGCCGCCTTACGGCAAGACCTTCGACACCATGCTGCGCCTGCTGCTGCGTTGAGCTTCGGCGCAGGCGGCGCTCACGACACCAGCATCGGCCGCCCGAGCATGCGCGACAGCACTGCCTCGGGCGAATGGGTGTGGTCCGAAATTGCCTGCGGCGCCAGGTAGATGGTCTGCTCCATCATCGCGCGCCCGCGCATGGCGGCGTGCAGCAGCTGGTCGCTGAAGACGATCCAGGTCGCACCGGGCGGGAAGTGGAATTCCTGCTGCGGCACGTTGGCCTGGTAGTCCAGGTCGGCCTTGGCCAGGTCATGCAGCTGCAGCATGCGGTGGTCGTATTCCGAGCGGCGGCGCTTGGTGATATGCAGCAGCTTCATCAGCGCGGCCTGCCCCGGCCACATGCCGTGGGTCCTGGGCACGAACTTCTGCGCGAAGTCGCCGAACGGCTCGCCCACCCGCCACACGCGCGGCGCGGCCGGGTCGATATTGTGGAACACGCGCAACAGGCGCTTGCCCAGCATCGGGTTGGAGGGAAACGAGTCCACATGCAGGCGGGTGTCGTCCTTGCGCCAGCTGACCGGGCGCCCGGCGATCTCGCTTGGCCGCAGCGAGGTGCCGGCGCGGGTCATGTGGGGGATGTATTCCGGGAACAGCGTGCGGATCAGCAGTTCGCTGCTGTCGGCGTAGCGGCGGATCAGCGTGTAGAGGTCGGACAGGTCCTGCGGGCTGCCTTGCGCGCCGCGCACCGCGGTGTCGTCGGCGCGCAGGTTGATGTTCTTGGACTTGCCGTCGGAGTAGCGGCTGTCGAGGAAACGTTCTTCGCCCGGCTGGAAGTGGAATTTCAGCTTGGGGAAGTAGAGTACCGCGCCCTGCTCAAGCTCGCGGCGCAGCGTGGCGCGTTCCTCGGGGGTGACCTGGGGAGCCCAGTCGGCGTAGGGCTGCGGGCGGATCAGGTCGAGGGTGCCTTCGGATGCAGAGCGGGTCGGCGTCGGCGTGGCAGTGGCAACGGCTGGTGCAGCGGGCATGGAGGTCCTCTGGGGATGGGCCCCGGAAAGGAATTTTTTGTGGTCGGGGGATTTTACTACTGGGGAATGGGGATAGCGTTTGGGGTGCAGTTCGGCCTTTCACGCGTGGTCGCTGTTGGTGACATGCTGTCGGCTTTTGAACCGCTTGGTTCCGCCCTCCTGGGCGGGTCACTTTTTGGCCAAGCGGTGTGTGTCAAGGTAGTTGTCGCGTCCGCCGTTATGCTGCTTTCCGGTGCTCGCTAGCTTCCTGCTCAGCTCGTTCGGGGTTCAAGAAGACCACTGGATCCAGCTTCCAATTCCGGATCCCTCGCGACCAGCGCTGCGGATGTCGGGCGCGGGCTGCCTGATATAGCATCGTGCGTCGCGCCAGTAGGGGCG
>NZ_JACHWE010000012.1:0-92675 GCF_014191175.1 Cupriavidus alkaliphilus
CGAGGCTGCCGTCGGCGCCAAGCTTCTCGGCCTGGCGGATCAGGCCGGTGCGGCGTGACTGGCCGCCGCCGGCGAGCGTGGTCAGCAGTGTGATGTGCTGGCCGAGCAGACTGTCCAGCGCAATATCGGCATTGGCGCTGACCGCAACGATGCGCCATTCGAACACCGCAGAGATGGCCTCGCGGCCAATCCAGGCTTCGACGGCCAGTTCATCCACCGCGCCATCACCTTCCAGGGCATACAGGCGATGGGTAGAGGAAAACAGCTGTTGGTGGAAGCGTGCAGGATCCATTTGCCGATGCGTCAAACCGCCTTGTTGTTCAGACGCGCTATGGCGACCTTGCGCATAGCAATCGGCTATTTGTGCCTTGGCATCTAAAGGAAATCAACGGACAAAATCCCGATACGGAGCACGATATTTATCTCGATCAAATACCGCTCAGATCCCCCCTTCAGCGGGACGAAGTTTCACTTCTAAACGTGCTTTAGGATTTCGGCTATTTGCTGACAGGCCCAGCTGTTTCCGGCCAAGCACGACACCCGTTAAAAGAATGCATGTAGCCAGCCATGGCACTCGGCGCCGCGCCGGCGCCGAGTGCCCGTCAAAGAAACCCAATCGAAAACCAAGGCACCAACATCAACAGCACCAGCGCCACAAACAACGCCGCCATATGCGGCCAGACCCGCGGCATCGCCACGTCTGGCGACACCCGCCCGATCGCGCAGGCTGCATAAAACCCCACGCCAAAGGGCGGCGCGAACAAGCCCAGCCCCATCGCAAAAATCACCACCATGGCGTAGTGCACCTCATGCACGCCGACCAGCTTCGCAATGGGAAACAGCAAGGGCCCGAACAACACAATGGCGGGGATACCTTCCAGCAAGCTGCCGAGGATGACGAACGCCAGCGCCGATACCAGCAGAAAACCGGTCTTGCCGCCGGGAACGGACGACAGAATCCGCACCAGGTCCTGCGCAAAGCCGGACTGCGTCAGCGCCCAGGCCATCGCCGTGGCACAGCCGACGATCAGCAGAATCGCGCCGGACAACGCCGCCGTATCCAACAGCATCGGATAGACCCGCCGCCAGTCGAACTGGCGATACACCAGGACCCCTGCCAGCACGGCATAGAAAATGCCGATGGTAGATACCTCGGTCGCCGTAGCCACCCCCTCCACCACCGCCGTGCGAATGATGACGGGCAGCGCCAGTGCCGGCAGCGCAACCAGTAGCGCTTTCACGATCGCCTGGCGCGACGGCCGCGGCACGCGGCTCATGTCTTCCTTGCGGGTCTGGAACCAGACCACCAGCGCCATCATCACCAGCCCGACCGCCGCAGGCATCAGCCCCCCGATGAACAGCGACGTGATCGATACCCCGGTCACCGATCCCACGGTGATCAGCACAATGCTGGGCGGGATGGTTTCCGACATCGCGCCCGAGGCTGACAGCAGGCCGATCAGGTCGCCGTCCCTGGCGCCACGCCGCTTCATTTCCGGGAACAGGCTCGGCGCCACGGCGGCCATGTCGGCGGCCTTGGCGCCGGAGATGCCGGAAACGATATACATCGCGCCCAGCAGCACATACTGCAATCCGCCGCGCAGATGGCCGATCAGGCTGACCAGGAAGTGGATCATCGCGCGCGCGAGGCCGGTCATCTCGATCAGCGCGCCCAGGAAGACAAAGAGCGGCACCGCCAGCAGGATCAGGTGCGACATGCCCTCCTGCATGCGGTTCGGGATGATGGACAGTGGCGTGGCCGTGGACAGCGACAGGTAGCACAGCGTCGCCAGGCCGAAGGCGAAGGCGATCGGCACGCCGATGGCCACGCACGCGACCAGCATCAGCAGGAAGAAGATCACGAGGTTGGCATTGCCCAGCGTCATCAGCGTCGGCGACAGCAGCCAAAGGATGCTGCCACACAATGCCACCATCAGGCCCGTCGCGATCACCGGCTTCCAGTGCGCCGCGAGCAGGCGCAAGATTGCCGCGACCAGCATCAGCACGATACCGGCCAGCACCGCGCCGGCGCGGTAGCCCTCGCTGATCTCCAGCGTCGGCGTCGAGACTTCCAGGTGCTCGGTCAGGTGTTCCCAGCCGGGCCTCAGCAACAGCGACAGGAACCCCACCACCAGCCACATGCCGAGCGCGTCCACCCATGCTCGCCTTGCCGGCGGCAGGTTCTTGATAAAGGTGGTCAGTTGCATATGCGCGCCGCGGTCCAGCGCAATGATGGCGCCGAGCATCGCCAGCCACAGGAACAGGATGCTGGCCAGTTCATCCGTCCAGGGAACCGGCTGGTGCAGCACGTAGCGCGCGAAGGCGCCGCCGCCCAGCAGCAGGATTTCTGCCAGCGCGATCAGGGCGGCCGGAACCTCCACCATGCAGGCCATCAGGCGGCGCCAGCACGCCTTGGCGGCTGACGGCGCTGAGAGCGCTGGCGCGATGGCTTCAGCGGTGTGCTCCATCGATGTCTCCTTTCCTTTTTTATCGTTCGTGCCAGCCGTCATGCGAGACGGCCTGCGTATTTCTCCAGCCGGGACCATGCTTCGTCGCCGTACTTTTTCTTCCATTCGGCATAGAAGCCGGCGCCTTGCAGCAAGGCACGGAATGGCGCGGGATCGGGCTGGTTGAAGACGATGCCGAGGCGACTCAGCTCGGTTTGCGCATCGGTATTCAGGCGCGCGATGTCCTCGCGCTGCTTCAGCGCCGCCGCGGTGAAGTGTGTCGTGATGGCGGCCTGCACCTCCGCTGGCAGCGCCCGAAATTTCTTCGCATTGCCGAAGATAAAGTGACCATCCCAGGTGTGTCCGGTCAGCGCGCAGAACTTCTGCACTTCATACAGCTTGGCGCTGCGGATCAGCGCCAGCGGGTTCTCCTGCCCGTCGACGACCCGTGTTTGCAGCGCCGAATAGAGCTCGCCGAACGGAATGGCCGTGGGCGACGCGCCCAGTGCCTTGAACATCGAGATCCACAACGGGATGCCGGGCACGCGCACCTTGAAGCCCTTCAGGTCCGCCGGCGTGTTGATCGGCCGGCTCGCCGAGGTGATGTTGCGATAGCCGTTGTCCAGGCATTTGTCGAAGACGTGCAGGTTCACCTTGCCCAGGGCAGCACGGACATAGGCGCCGACGTCGCCATCCATCGCGGCCCAGACCGTGGCGTAGTCCTTGAAGGCAAAGGCCACGCCGTTGATGCCGGCGGTCGGTACCAGCGTTTGCAGGTTGGTGCCGGCCGTGGACATGAAATCCATCGCGCCGGTGCGCACCTGCGCGATCATGTCGGGCTCGCTGCCGAGCTGGCTGTTGGGATAGACCTGCAGGTCAACCTTGCCTCCGGTGTCCTGGTGGATGGCCACCGCCGCCTGCTGGATGCGCAGCGTGCCCGGATGGTCGGCGGGAAAGGCGGTGCCGTACTTCAGGCGGATGGTGCCAGCCTGGGCCAGTACGTGGGCTGCCGGCAGCGTCATCGCCAGCGTGCCGGCGGCTAGCGCGCCAAAGCGGCGTCGGGTTAACAGCATGGCCATGGTGCGGTGGTCTCCTAGTTATCGGGTGGGGATGGCTCAGGACGACAGCAACGCGGCGGCGCCGCCGGCGCGCAGCACCGCCAGGTGGCGGGCCAGGCGGTCAGCCAATGGTGCGGGCCACGGTTCGCTGCCAAAAACAGGGGCGTGCGCGAGTGCCTGTCTGACGGCGTCGGCATCGCTGTGCGCGCCACGCAGGCACGCCGCCAGCGCAGGTGCGCCGGGATCGTCGAAGGCAAGTGCCTGGCCGCCATCGCTGCGTCCGCTGCGCAGGCAATGCAGCCAGGCCGCGAGCGCGCGTTCCAGCCACGGCCGCTCGGTCCCTGCACTGGCACGCAGGGCGGGCAGCCAGCGCACCGGCACTTTCTGCGTGCCGTCGGCTGCAATCTGCACGGTGCGATGGTCGAGCGCGGCATTGCGGAAGCGCTGCAGCAGGGCGTCGGTGTATCCGGCCACGTCATACCCGGGCGGCGCTTGCACGGTGGCGCACAGGTCTGCCATCACGCCGCGCGCGAACGCGCCGACCTGCGGATCGTCCATGGCCTCGGCAACGGTCTGCAGCCCGCACAGTTGTCCGGCGTAGGCGATGGCGGAATGCGTGCCGTTGAGCAGCTGCAGCTTCATCGCCTGGAACGGCCGGACATCGCCGGTCATCAGCGCGCCGCCCGCTTCCCACGCCGGCCTGGGTCCGGCAAAGCGGTCCTCGATCACCCACTGCGTGAAGGCTTCGCAGACGATGGCGGCCTCGTCGCGCAAACCCAGGCGGCGCTGCGCGTCACGGCGCGATGCCGGCGTCGCGGCGGGCACGATGCGGTCCACCATGGTGTTGGGAAACGCCACGTCGTCGCGCACGCGGCGGGCCAGTTTTGGGTCCGTCAGCGCGGCGTACTGCGCCAGCAGCTTGCGCAGCGTCTCGCCATTGGCAGGCATGTTGTCGCAGCAGACGATGCTGAGCGGCGCCCTGGCGGGCCGCCGGCGCAGGCCGGCAGCCAGTACGCCGAGCGTGCTTCTGGGGGTGTCGGGATGGGCCAGGTCGTGGCGGATATCGGCGTGGTCCGTGTCCAGGTCGGCGCTGGACGGGTGCTGGCAGTAGCCCTTCTCTGTCACCGTGCAGGTCACCACGGTGATACCGGGATCGGCCAGCGCGCCGAGCACCTCGCCCAACGCATGCGGCGCATACCAGGCCTGTACCACGGCGCCGACGATGCGGGTGGTAGCCGTCGCGCCTTCGCGCTCGGTCACCGAATACAGGAAGTCCTGCGCCGCCAGCGTCCTGGGCATGCGCGGCTCTCGCAGGCTGACGCCGACAATGCCCCAGCGGCTATCCCCGGCGTGGATCGCGGCTTCCGTGTACAGCGCCTGGTGCGCGCGATGGAACGCGCCCAGACCCAGGTGCAGCACGCCGCGCGACAAGCGGCTGCGATCGTAGCCCGGCTGGCGCACTTCAGCATTGGCGCGGCAACGGTTGCGTTGCTTGAGCCTCATCGGCGGTACCTCGGCAGGTCTGTTGGCAGCAGCATCGTGCGTGCATCCGGCGTTGTCTTCGATGCGAAGAAGTTTGCACGCACCCGTGGTGTCCAACGTGCGGTGCCTTCGCGATTCAACTGCGGCAAACGCTGCATTTGATTGCGGAATCTGCCGTACTCCGCCGCAATCGGCCCGCAGTACTCTGGCTGCATCCACACCGATGCGGGCGTTGCGCAACCAGGCGGCGCCGTCGGGCCACGACAACGACGATCCGGCCGGAGACACCCTTTGAAAATCGAACAGATAAAGACCATCGTCACCTGCCCCGGGCGCAACTTCGTGACGGTCAAGGTGGTCACCGATGCCGGTGTGTACGGGCTGGGCGACGCCACGCTCAATGGCCGCGAACTGGCGGTGCGGACCTATCTGGACGAGCATGTGATTCCGTGCCTGACAGGCCGCGATCCGCGCGGGATCGAGGACATCTGGCAATACCTCTACCGCGGCGCCTACTGGCGGCGCGGGCCGGTGACGATGACCGCCATCGCCGCAATCGATATGGCGCTGTGGGACATCCTGGGCAAGCTGGCCGGCATGCCTGTCTACCAGTTGCTTGGCGGGCGCAGCCGCCATGGCCTGATGGTGTACGGCCACGCCACCGGGCGCGACCACGCCGAAGCCATCGACGCGGTGCACAGCCATATCGAGCAAGGCTACAAGGCGATTCGAGTCCAGTCGGGCGTGCCTGGCTTGTCCAAGGTGTATGGCGTCGGCACCCAACCGGGTCACTATGAACCGGCGCAGAAGGGCCTGCCGCCGGAGGAGCCATGGGACACCTCGCTGTACCTGCGCCACACGCCGGAACTGTTTCGCAAGGTGCGCGAGGCGGTCGGCTTCGGCCCGCATCTGCTGCACGATGCGCACCACCGGCTGACACCGATCGAAGCGGCCAGCCTCGGCAAGGCGCTGGAGCCCTTCAGCCTGTTCTGGCTGGAGGATGCAACGCCGGCCGAGAACCAGGAGGCGTTCCGGCTGATTCGCCAGCACACCACCACGCCGCTCGCGGTGGGCGAAATCTTCAATTCCTTGTGGGACTGCAAGGACCTGATCAGCCATCAGCTGATCGACTACATCCGCACCACCATCGTCCACGCCGGCGGCATCACGCATGTGCGCCGCATCGCGGACTTCGCAGCGATCCATCAGGTCCGCACCGGCTTCCACGGCGCCACCGACTTGTCACCGGTATGCATGGCCGCAGCCGTCAACTTCGGGCTGTGGGCGCCAAACTTCGGCATCCAGGAACTGATGCCGCATGGCTCGTTGATTGACGCGGTGTTTCCACACAACTACCGCCTGGAGGACGGTTACCTGGTGATGGACGACGTGCCCGGTCTTGGCGTCGACATCGACGAGCGGCTGGCGGCCCGGTATCCGTACGAACGCGCCTATCTGCCGGTGGCGCGGCTGCGCGACGGCGCGATGTGGAATTGGTAGCCGCCGCGCCAGTAGACGGAAACAAGGAGCCAGCATGTTGAGCGTAGTCGTCGAGCAAGCGCACCGCATGGCCGTATGCGAGCGCCCCAACCCGGTCCCGGCCGAAGGCGAGGTGCGCGTGCGCGTCCGCCTGGCTGGCGTCTGCGGTTCGGATTTGCACATCTTCCATGGCAAGAATCCGTTCGTGACCTATCCGCGCGTCATCGGCCACGAGTTCGTCGGCCATGTCGATGCGGTCGGCGCTGGCGTCAGCGCCTTGCGCATCGGCGAGCGGGTGGTGGTGGATCCGGTGGTCAGCTGCGGTCAATGCCATGCCTGCCGGATCGGCCGGCACAATGTCTGCCAGCGGCTACAGGTGATCGGCGTGCACCGCGATGGCGGCTTCAGCCAATTCGCATGCGTGCCGGCACGTAACGCCTACGCGGTGCCCGATGGCATGCCGACGGCCAGCGCCGCGGTGATCGAGCCATTTGCCGTGGCCGCCAACGCCACCCACCGCACCGGCGTTCTGCCCTCGGACGTGGCGCTGATCTATGGCGCCGGGCCGGTCGGACTCAACCTGCTGCAGGTGCTCAAGCGCGTATATGGCATACGCACCTTCATCACCGACCATGTCGATGAACGGCTGGCATTGGCGCACGCCTGCGGCGCCGCGGACGACGAAATCATCAACACCGCGCGCGAGCCGCTTGCCCGCGCGCTGGAGTGCCGCGGCGCGGCGGGCGGGCCGACGCTAATCTACGATGCCGTCTGCCATCCCGCCATCCTGGAAGAAGCCGTTGGCCTCGCCGCACCGGCTGGCCGCATCGGCGTGCTCGGGTTTTCCGCCACGCCATCGTCGCTGCCGCAGCAAGCGCTGACCAGCAAGGAATTGACCCTGTACGCCTCGCGCCTGAATTGCGCGATGTTTCCCACCGTCATCGACTGGATCATGCGCGGTCTGGTGGATCCGGGCCGGATCGTCACGCATCAGGTCAATGTCCGCGACGTGGCCTACGCGTTCGACCTCGCCGAAAACCAGCCGCGCGTCAGTTGCAAGGTGTTGCTCGACCTGGGCGAGGACGCCTGACATGCGCGCGCGGTTCGACATCGTCGCGCTGGGCGAGGCCATGGTCGAGTTCAACCACGCCGTCCCGCGCGGTTCGCGCACCTATCTGCAGGGCTTCGGCGGCGATACCTCCAATGCCGTCATCGCCGCGGCGCGCCAGGGTGCCCGGTGCGCCTACGTGACCCGGCTGGGCGACGACGAGTTCGGCCGCATGTGCCGGTGCCTGTTGCGCCGCGAGCACGTCGACACCAGCGGCGTCGTCCTCGATGCGTCGGCGCCTACCGGACTCTACTTCGTCCATCATGGCCCGGATGGCCACGTCTTCACCTATCGGCGCTCGGGGTCCGCCGCGAGCCGGATGCAACCCGGCGACCTGCCGGTCGCATTGCTGGAAAGGGCCACCTGGCTCCACGTCTCGGGCATCAGCCAGGCCATCAGCACGTCAGCCACGCGTACCGTGCGCGAGGCCATCCGCATTGCCCGCCAGGCCGGCACCAGAGTGTCCTACGACCCCAACCTGCGCCTTACGCTCTGGCCATTGGAGCGCGCCCGTGAAGTCATTGTCGCCACGCTTCCCCTGTGCGACCTGTTTCTGCCGAGTCTGGACGACGTGCGCCAGCTTGCGGGCATCGACGATCCCACAGGTATCGTCGACTGGTGCCACCAGATGGGCGCGCCGCATGTGGTATTGAAACTGGGCAGCCAGGGTTGCCTGGTATCCGACGGCGAAGAGTTGACCGCCGTGGCGCCGTTCCGCGTCGACGCGGTCGATGCGACCGGCGCGGGCGACTGCTTCGACGGAACCTATCTCGCGCGGCTGGTGGCCGGAGATGACCCTGTGTCCGCTGCGCGATGGGCGGCGGTGGCGGCCGCGCTGGCCACCACGGGCCACGGCGCCGTCGCGCCGCTGCCAGGCGTGCAAGCCGTCTGGAATGCACTGAAAGCGCAATCATGAAGGTGGCGACGGCGCGACACTCACGCTGACTGCGTGCACGCTCGCGAACGAAATCCGTCGATTCAGCCCATGGGCCTGGAACGGCGCCTGGCGGTGGCCTATACCTGTCGCATGCCAACCTTCCTGATGACGAGGTATCCCATGCACCACGCCTTCCCGCCCAACGACCCCAACGCCATGGCCTACTGGCGCGCGCGCCGCATGGTGCGCGCGCTGCGCGGCTGGTATATCCACCTGCTGGTTTATACCGTGGTCAATGCATGGCTGTGGTTCCGCTTCTTCTACTTCCCGTCGCCGCCCTGGTCGCATTACGCCACCACGGGCTGGCCGTGGCCGCTGACCACCACGCTGGCCTGGGGGCTTGGGCTCACCGTGCACGGGTTACTGGTCTGGATGCGGCTGTCGCGCCGCGGCCGTGACTGGGAACAGCGCAAGATCCAGGAATTCATGGATCGACACTAGCCAGATCACTGGCCGGCGGCGCGCGCGCCAGCCGGCCTACATCTGCCGGAACCGATGCATGTAGGCGCGCGATACCGGCAGTTCGGCATCGCTGTCGCGCAGCCTGACAAAGAGCCGCCCCGACTCGTCGCGCCGCGTGCCGGCCACGTATTCCATATTGACGATGGATGAGCGGTGGATCTGCCAGAACACCTCGGGATCGAGACCGGCAATCAGCTCCGCCAGCGGCGTGCGGATCAGGTGCTCGCCATCCGGGGTATGCACCACCACGTACTTGTCGTCGCTCTGGAAATACATCACGTCCTGGATCGGCACGTGGCTGGTGGTATTGCCCCGGCTAGCCCGGACCCACCGCAGCTGGCTGGAACCTTCCGCGCGCGGCTGGGCACGTGTCAGCTGGTTCAGCAACTGCGCCAGCTCGGGCAGTGGCGCCGCCTCCTGCAACGCCTTGCGCAATCGTTCGATGGTGCGGCCCAGGCGCTCCTCGCTGACCGGCTTCACCAGGTAGTCCACTGCGGCGCGCTCGAACGCATCGAGCGCAAACTCGTCATAGGCTGTGACGAACACCACCCGGGTTTCGGTTTCCAACCCCTGCGCCACTTCCAGCCCCGACAGGCCCGGCATCTTGATATCGAGGAAGGCAACGCTCGGCGACAAGCGCGCGATGGCGTCGGCGGCTTCGATGCCGTTGGTCGCCTCGGCAACGATCTGCAACTCCGGCCACAGGCGCTGCAGCTTGCCGCGCAGGTAAGCACGCAGATGCTCTTCATCGTCGGCAATCAGGGCGGTGGTCGTCATGTGCATCTCCGGTTCAGGATGCCGGTGGCAGCGGAAGATCGATCAGTACGGCGGTGCCGGGCGAGCGCTCCTCAATCCTGACGTGGGCGTCACCGTCATACAGCACGGCGAGCCGTTCGCGCAGGTTAGACAGCCCGACACCAGCGCCGGCCGAGGGCCGAAACCCCATGCCATCGTCCTCGATCGTCGCCAGCATGCGCGCGTCGTGCCGCTCCAGCCGGACCAGCAAGCGCCCGCCTTCGATTTTCGGCTCCAGACCATGCTTGATCGCATTCTCGACCACCGGTTGCAACAGCATTGGCGCCAGCGGCATCGCTTCGAGTTGCGGGTCGACGTCGACCGTGTATTGCAGGCGCTCGCCCATGCGGATGCGGATCAGTGCCAGATAATCGCGCAGCAGCTTTGCCTCCTGCGCCACCGTGCCTTGCGTCGCGCGGCTGGCGGCCAGCGAGGCACGCAGATAGGCGATGAAATGCTCCAGCATCATCGTCGCCTTCTGCGGCGCGGGCTCGATCAGGCTGACCACGTTGGCCAGCGTGTTGAACAGGAAGTGCGGTTCGATCTGCGCCTGCAGCAGCTTCATGCGGGCCTCGACCAGCTGCTTCTCCGTCGACAGCGTGCGCACCTGTTCCTGCGCCATGTACTCGGCAATCTTGCGCTCTTCCCACCGCCGCCCGAGCAGGCCTACACGTCCCCAGGTCATGATGCCATGCACCGCCAGGCCGATCCCCCAACCCATCAGCGGGCCACCCGCCCAGGGCCGATGCGACGAGCCCATCAGATGGAAGCCGATCAGCATCGCGTTCACCACCACGTAGACCATGGCGTGCAGATAGAAGAAGCGCAACGCGCGCACGCGGTGGCGGGCTTCTTCATAGGCGCGTTGCTCGGGGGCCGAGCGCCAGAGGCGGGAGTTGGGGAAAGGCACGGGGGGTGGTTGGGGCAGAAATGGGGGCAGGTTACCACCGGGCCAAGGGGGGCTGATATGCGGGTGCCGGGAATCAACAGGATGGCGGCGTGAAACGACGGAAAAGAGGCGTCGATGCCCGGGTGTCGGTCGGCAGCCCCTGTGACAACGCCTCGGACACGCCAAAAACAAACGGGCCACGCAATGCGTGGCCCGTTTTTCAATTCTGGTGCCGGCTGCAGGACTCGAACCCGCCACCTGATGATTACAAATCAACTGCTCTACCTGATGAGCTAAGCCGGCATGTCTGGTGCAGACCGCGATTCTACTGCATTGCGGTCGGCTTTGGGATGGCTTACTTCACCACTTTCAGTGCAGGCTTCTTGCCGCCGATACGGGTCACCGGGGGCGGCGTGTCGTCGTCGCCGGGGCCGGTGTCGCTGGTGGTTGCCGGGGTTTCGGCTTCGACCGGGGCGAGCTTGGGCGGCGGGTTGTTTTCACGCTCGGTGGCGGCCTGGGTTTCCGGCAGGCTGCGTTCGACCGGGAAGGCCATGCCCTGTCCGTTCTCGCGGGCGTAGATCGCCAGCACGTTCTCTACAGGCACGTCGATCTTGCGCGAGACACCGCCGAAGCGGGCGCTGAAGGTGATCCACTCATTGCCCATGTCCAGGCCGCTGGTGGCGTCGAAGCTGACGTTGAGCACGATCTCGTTGTTCTTGACGAACTCGCGCGGCACGTTGGTGTTGGCGTCGACGAAGACGGCGATGTACGGCGTGAAGCCGTTATCCGTGCACCATTCGTAGATGGCGCGGATCAGGTAGGGCTTGGTGGAGGTTTCAGGCATTGTGCTTCCAATGGCGCCGCGATGGCCCGAGGGCGGATGCCGTCGGGCCGGTGCCGGTTAGCGGCGCATCACCTTTTCGGACGGGGTGAGCGCTTCGATGTACGCAGGGCGGCTGAAAATGCGTTCAGCATACTTCAGCAGCGGCGCGGCGTTTTTCGACAGCTCGATGCCGTAGTGGTCCAGGCGCCACAGCAGCGGCGCGATGGCGACGTCGAGCATCGAAAATTCTTCGCCCAGCATGTACTTGTTCTTGACGAAGATCGGCGCCAGTTGCGTCAGGCGATCGCGGATGGCAGCGCGGGCACGTTCGTGGTTCTTTTCCGCGGCCTTGCCCTTTTCGTTCTCCAGCGTGTAGACGTGGGTGAACAGTTCCTTTTCGAAGTTGAACAGGAACAGACGGGCGCGGGCGCGCTGCACCGGATCGGCCGGCATCAGCTGCGGGTGCGGGAAGCGCTCGTCGATGTATTCGTTGATGATGTTCGACTCATACAGGATGAGGTCGCGCTCGACCAGGATGGGTACCTGGCCGTACGGGTTCATCACCGAAATATCTTCGGGCTTGTTAAAAAGGTCGACGTCGCGGATTTCAAAATCCATGCCCTTTTCGAACAGGACAAGGCGGCA
Source organism: Cupriavidus alkaliphilus (assembly GCF_014191175.1). NCBI lineage: Bacteria > Pseudomonadati > Pseudomonadota > Betaproteobacteria > Burkholderiales > Burkholderiaceae > Cupriavidus > Cupriavidus alkaliphilus. The sequence continues at coordinate 12,126 of NZ_JACHWE010000012.1, forward strand.
ACGTTGGGAAAACGGGCAAGTCGTACCCGAATACAACACCATCATGGTTGGATTCCTTGGGCTTAGCCGGAGCTGGGTCGGACAGTAAGGTCTGCCATTCTGCCAAAGTCGGCTACCGAAAAGCAAATAAGTGGCAAATGCGGCACTTTTCGGGGCCGTGACTAGCAAAAAAGGCCAAGGGCGGCGCTACCCTTTTGGCAGCGACCGCCCCTGGCCTTGTTGGATCCGGGCCCGATCAGGCCCGTCACAGTTTTACTTCACGTCTTTCCAGTACGCCGCGTTCAGGCGCCAGGCGAACACGGTGAATACGCCCAGGAACAGCAGCACCCAGACGCCCAGGCGCTTGCGGTGGTTCTGCGCGGGCTCGGCCATCCAGTCCAGGAAGCTGACGAGGTCGGCAGTCATCTGGTCGTACTCGACCTTGCTCAGCTTGCCCGGGCTCAGTTGCTCGAAGCCGGCGAACTTGTGCACCTTCTCGCCGTGTTCTTCCACTTCGGTGAACTTGGCGGCGCGCTGGCCCTGAAGTTCCCACAGCACGTGCGGCATGCCGACGCTCGGGAACACCAGGTTGTTCCAGCCGGTGGCACGGCTGTCGTCGCGGTAGAAGGTGCGCAGGTAGGTGTAGAGCCAGTCGTCGCCACGGGCGCGGGCGATCACCGACAGGTCCGGCGGCTGCGCGCCGAAGAAGGCCTTGGCTTCCTTCGGCTGCATGGCGATGTTCATGGTCTCGCCCACCTTGTCCGCGGTGAACAGCAGGTTCTCGCGGATCTGGTCGTCGGTCAGGCCGATGTCCTTGAGCCGGTTGTAGCGCATCATCGATGCGCCGTGGCAGTTCAGGCAGTAGTTGACGAACACCTTGGCGCCGCGCTGCAGCGACGACAGATCGGCGGTGTTCACCGGCGCCGGCTCGAGGGGGAAGCCCCCCTCGGATGCCATGGCGGGCGCGCCGGCAATGCAGGCGCCGGCCAGCGCGAGGATCGAAAGCAGCTTTTTCATCTTGTGTCCTTGTGCTCTTGTCGGGGTTCGCTTCGCTCAGTGCGGGTGGAACGTGACACGCTCCGGGACCGGCTTGAACTCGCCGACACGGCTCCACAGCGGCATGGTCAGGAAGAAGGCGAAGTACAGCAGCGTACCGAGCTGCGACACCTTCTCACCAACCGGCGACGGCGGTTGCACGCCGAGATAGCCGAGCACCAGGAACACCACCACGAAGACGATCAGGATGGTCTTGTGGAAAGCGGGACGATAGCGGATGGACTTGACCGGCGAGCAGTCGAGCCACGGCAGGAAGAACAGGATCACCACCGAGCCGCCCATCACCAGCACGCCCCAGAACTTGGCGTCGATGAAGTAGAAGCCCACGGCCAGGATCACCGCGATGGCGACGGCACCGATCTTCACCCGGGCATCCTTGCTGCGCAGGAACACCATGCCCAGCAGCAGCGCGAAGAAGACCCACAGGATCGGCAGGAAGTTCGACGTGGTGGCGCGCAGCATCGAGTAGAACGGCGTGAAGTACCAGACCGGCGCGATATGCGGCGGGGTCTTCAGCGGATCGGCCGGGAAGAAGTTGTTGGCTTCCAGGAAATAGCCGCCCACTTCAGGGAAGAAGAAGATCACGGCCGAGAACAGGATCAGGAAGCCGCCCACGCCGAGCAGGTCGTGCACCGAGTAGTACGGGTGGAACGGGATGCCGTCCAGCGGGACACCGTTTTCGTCCTTCTTGGCCTTGATCTCGACGCCGTCCGGGTTGTTCGAACCCACTTCGTGCAGCGCGATGATGTGGGCGATCACCAGACCCAGCAGCACCAGCGGCACGGCGATGACGTGGAACGAGAAGAAGCGGTTCAGGGTCGCGTCGCTGACCACGTAGTCACCGCGGATAAACAGCGACAGGTCCTGGCCGATCACCGGGATGGCCGAGAACAGGTTCACGATCACCTGGGCGCCCCAGTACGACATCTGGCCCCATGGCAGCAGGTAGCCCATGAAGGCTTCGGCCATCAGGCACAGGAAGATCAGGCAGCCGAAGATCCAGACCAGCTCGCGCGGCTTGCGATACGAACCGTACAGCAGGCCGCGGAACATGTGCAGGTAGACCACGACGAAGAAGGCCGAGGCGCCGGTGGAGTGCATGTAGCGCACCAGCCAGCCCCACGGGACTTCGCGCATGATGTATTCCACGCTGGCAAAGGCCACCGGAATGCCGGCGGCGTTCAGCGTGCCGTCCGGCTTGTAGTTCATCACCAGGAAGATGCCGGTGACGATCTGGATCACCAGCACCAGCAGCGCCAGCGAACCGAAGAAATACCAGAAGTTGAAGTTCTTCGGCGCGTAGTAGCGGGACAGGTGGTCTTCCCACAGCTGCGTCGCGGGAAAGCGGGCGTCGATCCAGCCCATCAGGCCGGTCGTCTTGACTTGTTTTTCGGCCGCCATGATCAGGCTTCTCCTTTCTCGTCCTTGCCGATCACGATCTTGCTTTCGGACAGGAACTGGTAGGGGGGAACATCGAGATTCTGCGGAGCCGGCTTGTTCTTGAAGACGCGCCCGGCCAGGTCGAAGGTCGATCCGTGGCAGGGGCAAAGGAAACCGGGATCAGTGCCGAGCTGAGGATTGGCACCGGGGGCGAAGGGGCCCGAGGGGGAACAGCCAAGATGGGAACAGATGCCCACAACCACCAGCACGTCCTTGTGTTCCGGACGCGAACGGGTTTCGTTCTTGCAGTACTCGGGCGTCTGCATGGTGAACGGAATTTCGGAATTGGGATCGGCCACTTCGCCGTCCGTCTTCTTCAGCGACGCCAGTTGCTCCTCCGTGCGCCGCATGATCCAGACCGGTTTGCCACGCCACTCGACGGTCATCATCTCGCCCGGCTTCAGGGCGCCGATATCCGCCTCGACTGGAGCACCCGCGGCTTTGGCCTTCTCCGATGGTGCAAAGGTACTGACGAAAGGAACCGCTACCGCCACGCCTCCGACGCCGCCAGCGACGGATGTCGCGATCAACCAATTGCGGCGACCTTTATCCACGCTCTTCACGTCTTGCTGGTCACTCATTCCAAACCCCAGGGGAAGTCAATTTAGATTTTGCGTCAACCATAAAGTGTACCTTAGAGACCTGCGCACTAGATAGGCAGAAAATGCCACGGCCTCGCGCGATTATCGGACATGCATCCCGGAAATCCGCCTCCACGCTTGATTTCCGGTGAGTGATGCGGCAGGCTTCCAGCTTGAAACCGTTCACCCATCGCCACAAGAAGGAGAACCCCCCATGGGCATGATCTCGGAATTCAGAACCTTCGCCGTACGCGGCAACGTCATCGACCTGGCGGTCGGTGTGATCATTGGCGCGGCCTTCGGCAAGATCGTGGATTCCGTGGTCAATGACCTGATCATGCCGTTGGTGGGCCGGGTTGTGGGCAAGCTGGACTTCTCCAGCATGTTCATTGTTCTGGCGGATCCCCCTCCGGGGACACCGCTGACGCTCGATGCCCTGAAGAAAGCCGGCGTACCGGTGTTTGCCTATGGCAATTTCCTGACCATCGTCGTCAACTTCACCATCCTGGCCTTCATCATCTTCCTGATGGTGCGTGCCTTCAACCGCATGCGCGCCGCAGAACCGCCGCCGCCGCCCGCCGCTCCGCCCGAAGAAGTCGCGCTGCTGCGAGAAATCCGCGACAGCCTGAAAACCCGCTGATTCGAGTCCCGAACGATAAAACGGCCCCGCTGGGGCCGTTTTGTTTTTTGTCAGATCAGACCGGATTCGGAATATCGATAAAGGTATGGCGCAGGCCGAAGCGTGCGGCCACATGCTCGCCCAGCGAGCGGATGCCATAGCGCTCGGTCGCGTGATGGCCCGCCGCCAGATAGGCCACGCCGCTCTCGCGCGCCAGGTGCGTGGTCTGCTCCGAGACTTCGCCGCTCAGATAGGCGTCGACGCCGGCAGCCACCGCGGCATCGAAATACCCCTGCGCCCCGCCCGTGCACCAGCCAACGGTGCGGATCATCTGCTCCGGCGCGCCGATCGCCAGCGGCTCCCGCCCGAGCACGCCGCCGACATGCGCAGCCAGCGCGGCAAGCGGCATCGGCGCGGGCAGCGTGCCGGTCCAGCCCAGCTGGTCGTCGCTGAAGCGGCCGGTGGGCGTGAAACCGAGCTGCAGGCCAAGTTGCGCGTTATTGCCGAATTCCGGGTGATTATCCAGGGGCAGATGATAGGCGAACAGATTGATATCGGCCCCGAGCAGGCGTTTCAGGCGCGCATGCTTCTGCCCCACCACGCGCGCATCCTCGTTTTTCCAGAAATAGCCGTGATGCACGAGGATGGCGTCGGCGCCCGCCTCGACCGCGGCATCGACCAGCGCCAGGCTTGCCGTCACCCCGGTCACCACATGTGTGATCTCCGAGCGACCTTGCACTTGCAGCCCGTTGGGACAATAGTCCTTGTAGCGGGAAACTTCCAACAGGCCGTTCAAGTACAATTCAAGCTCTTTTGTTTTCATTTTCTGCTCAAAACTCCAATATGTTGCGGCGCTTTTGGCTGTTCTTTGCCCAGGCTGTCACCGTCGTGCTGGCGGTCTGGTTCGTCGTGGCAACGCTCAAGCCTGAATGGCTGCAGAGGGGGCGCGTCGCGGTCCAATCCGGCTCGCCCATCGTGGCGCTCAAGGAGGTCGTGCCCAACGTGTCCGGTCCTGCGGCGGAAGGGTCATACAGCGAAGCCGCCCAGCTCGCCATGCCGGCGGTGGTCAATATCTTTACCAGCAAGAACGGCAACAAGCGCTCGCCCAATCCGCAGGCCGAGGATCCGTGGTTCCGCTTCTTCTTCGGCGACCGCCTGCCTGAGCGGCAGGAGCCGGTTTCGAGCTTGGGGTCGGGCGTCATTGTCAGCGCCGAGGGTTACATTCTAACCAACCACCACGTGGTCGATGGGGCCGACGAGATCGAGATCGCGCTGACCGACGGCCGCAAGGCCAATGCCAAGATGGTCGGGTCCGACCCGGAAACCGACCTGGCCGTGCTGAAGGTGACGCTCAAGGATCTGCCCGCGATCACGCTGGGTCGGCTCGAGAACGTGAAGGTCGGCGATGTGGTGCTGGCCATCGGCAACCCGTTCGGCGTGGGCCAGACCGTGACGATGGGCATCGTGTCCGCGCTGGGCCGCAGCCACCTGGGCATCAACACCTTCGAGAACTTCATCCAGACCGATGCCGCGATCAACCCCGGCAACTCGGGCGGTGCGCTGGTCGATGCGCAGGGCAACCTGCTGGGCATCAACACGGCGATCTATTCGCGCTCGGGCGGCTCGCTGGGTATCGGCTTCGCCATCCCGGTATCGACGGCCAAGCAGGTGATGGAGTCGATTATCTCGACCGGCAGCGTGACGCGCGGCTGGATCGGCGTCGAGCCGCAGGACATGACGCCAGAGATTGCTGAATCGTTCGGACTCGATGCCAAGGAAGGCGCACTGATTGCCGCCGTGGTCCAGGGCGGCCCGGCGGACAAGGCTGGCGTGCGGCCCGGCGATGTGCTGACCAAGGTGGATGGCCTGTCGATCACCGATACCACGGCGCTGCTCAATGCCATTGCGCAGCTCAAGCCCGGCGTGGACATCAAGATGACGGTGATCCGCCGCGGCAAGCCGACGGACCTGACGGTTACCATCGGCAAGCGGCCTCCCCCGCCGCGCCGCTCGCTGCCCTTTGAAGAGGAAGAGTAAAGCTGGCGTTGCCAGTGCCGGAGTAAGCAAAACCCGCCAGCGATGGCGGGTTTTTTTATGGCTGCCCCGGCCTGCCGGCTCTGGGGTGGCGGCAAGACCGGAACGTCGGCTTGCGTCCCGATTCGCCAGCGCGACAGTGCCATGCCTGACGGCACCAGGTGCTACTCAGGAAACCAGGACTCGGCCGTCATAGCGCGGCTGGCGTGCCGCTTGTCGCGGCGGCCTCTATCCGGCTGGAAAGCGTGTGCGGAAGTCGGGGCATCGCAGCAGTCAGGACAACCCCGTGCCGGCTCATATGGCTATGACAGAGGGGATTAGTCGCTCGCGCCTTTCCCAGCCGCCTCATCGCACAAAAGAAAACGCCGGCATCCTTGCGGATACCGGCGTTTTTCAAGCCAACTTGATGCGGGCTTGCACCCGCGTCAAATTAGAACTTGTGACGCAGACCAACCACAGCACCGAACTGGTCCTTGCCTGCTTGCACGGTGTTGAAGCCGTTCACGCCCAGCAGCGAACCGTTGTCGTTCAGAGCGTACGACAGCGAGGTGTACACGTCGGTACGCTTCGACAGCGCGTAGTCGGCGGTCACGACGAATTGCCACGGATCCGCATCGCTCTTGCGGAAGTCTTGGTAGTACGCAGCGCCCGACAGCGAGAACGCCGGGGTCAGCTGGTAACCCAGACCCAGCCAGTACAGGTTGGAGGTACCGTTGATGGCACCCGGGTTGGCGGCAGTGCCGACCTGGCCCGGCAGGCTTGCGCCGTCGGCAGCCTTGGCCCAACGGTAGCCAGCGTAGACCTTGGCCGGGCCGAAGGCATAGTTGGCACCCACGGTGGCGCGGCGGATACGCTGACCGCTCTGGTCAACGGTGACACCACCAACGGTACCCGTGGTACCGTGGGCTTCGTCATAGGCAGCACCAACCGAGAACGGGCCGGCTGCGTAGTTCAGCATGGCGCCGTACTCTTGGCCGCGGCGGAAGGCGCCGGCGACTTCTTGGCCGTTGTTGTTGAAGCTGTAGAAGGCCGAGGCGGTCAGGCCACCGAACTTGCCGATGTACTTGACGGTGTTGTCAGCGCGCGAAGCGAAAGCGGCGTCCTGAGCCAGGATACCGTAGCGCGACGAGATGGCCATCGGGTCATAGATCAGACCGAAGTCATAGAAGGCGGTCTGTTGACGGCCCAGCAGCAGCGAACCGAAGTTGCTTTGCAGACCGACGTAGGCTTGACGACCGAACAGACGACCACCTTGGGCCGAACGACCGTCATCCAGGTCGAAACCGCTTTCCAGGACGAACACGCCCTTCAGACCGCCACCCAGGTCTTCCACGCCACGCAGGCCCCAGCGCGAACCGGACTGGTTACCCGACGACATGCGGAACAGATCGTCGCCGGCAGCGTTGGCCTTGCTGACGTATTCGAGGCCGACGTCAGCCACGCCGTACAGGGTCACGCTCGACTGGGCATACGCGCCACCAGCGGCCAGAGCGGCGACGGCAGCAGCAAACAGTTTCATCTTCATATCGACACTTTCCTTGTCAACTGATTGGGAAATCTTGGTTGCCCAAGTGCTTGGGCGACGCATTTACATTCACGTCTGCTGCGTATTATGTGCCAGCCCCCCCGGCCGTCAGAAGGCTTTTTCGGCGTAAACCATGCTTACTGGCGGTTTTTGTTGTCGGGGAGCAACAGGAATGCGGGTAGAAATCCCCATTTTGGTGCAAACGGACATCCCAGCTTGAGAAAAAGCCTGCCTCAGCGCGATTCGTCCGGCTGAGTTTCTGCGGAAGTGGCCTCCTCGGCTGCCGGTCGGCCGACAAAGCGCGCCAGGATCAGGCCAAGTTCGTAGAGGGCCACGAGAGGAACCGCGAGCAGCAGTTGCGACAGCACGTCCGGCGGCGTGACGATGGCGGCGATGATGAAGGCCCCGACGATCACATAGGGGCGGATCTGCTTGAGCTTTTCCAGTTCCACCACGCCGAACCGAACCAGCACGATCACCACCACCGGCACTTCGAAGGTAATGCCGAAGGCCAGGAAGGTGGTCATGGCGAAGCTGAGGTATTTGTCGATGTCGGTGGACATCTCCGCCCCCAGCGGCGCGTTGTAGTGCGCCATGAAATGGAACACCGTGGGGAACACCAGAAAATAGGCAAACGCCACGCCGCACAGGAACAAGAAATAGCTGCTCGATACCAGCGGCAGGATCAGGCGCTTCTCATGCTGGTACAGGCCGGGCGCGACAAACTGCCAGACCTGGTACAGCACCCATGGCAGCGCGATCAGGAACGCTACCAGCAAGGTCACCTTCATCGGCACAAAGAACGAGCCGGTCACGTCCGTGACGATCATCTTGCCGCCCTTGGGCAGTGATTCCATCAGCGGCGCGGAGAACAGGTTGAAGATGACCGGCGCCCAGTAGACCAGCGAGACGAACACCAGGATGATGCCGGCCACCGCCTTGACCAGTCGCTGGCGCAACTCGATCAGGTGGGAGATGAAGGTTTCCTGCTGCGACTCGTCTTGCGGGTCTTGGGGATCGGAGGACCTGGTGTCGCTCATGGCGTGAACCGCTCAGCCGCGAGGGCTGGCAAGTGGATCGATGAAACCGCAACGTGGCGGCGTGAGGAGGCGGACACAACGACAGCGGCCACGGCGGCCGGCAGGAGTTCGCCGCGCGCCATGCTTATTCGAAGAAGGAACGGGAGGGCCGGCTCGCCGGCCGGTGCCGCTTGACGCGCGCCGCGCCCGACTGCACCCAGACGCGGACATTGTGCTGGCGCTTGAACCACAGCGGACGCGCGCCCTGCTTGACGCGCCAGCTCTTGCGCCCGTTGTGCGCCTTGTGCGCCGCGTCCCAGCTGGGCACGAAGCCGCCGCCGGCATCGCTGCTGCCGCCCGCGCCGGTGGCTGCGCCGGTTTCGGCGCCGCCGAGCGCTTCGTTGAGCGCCTGGGTCTGCTCGCTGACTTCCTTGTGGATGGTGCGCTCGACATCGCGCGCGGCGTCCTCGAATTCCGTGCGCATCTTGCGCAGTTCTTCCAGTTCCACCTCGCGGCTGACTTCGGCCTTGACGTCACTGATATAGCGCTGCGCACGGCCGACCAGCGCGCCGACCGTGCGCGCAACCTTGGGCAGCCGTTCGGGACCGATCACGATCAGTGCCACGGCGCCGATCAGCGCCAGCTTGGAAATGCCGAGATCAATCATGCGGACACATCATGCGGACAACATGCGGAATAGCGCAGGCGCGCAACGACACGCGCAGCGAGGTTTGCGTGGAAGGGAGGGCACACCGCCGGCTTATTGCTGGCGGGTCTTTTCCTTGGCGTCGACGTCGATGGTGGTGGAATCGCGCAGTTCCTTGGACGCGCCCGGCTGGGCCGCCTTGTCCTCGCCGTCCTTCATGCCGTCCTTGAAGCCCTTGACCGCGCCGCCCAGGTCCTGGCCGATATTGCGCAGCTTCTTGGTGCCGAACACCAGCATGACGATCACCAGCACGATCAGCCAGTGCCAAATGCTAAACGAACCCATCTCTTGCTCCTGATGCAGCCGCGGGCGCAATCATTGATGCCCGGACCCGTTGTTCCGTCCCGTGATGGCCGCGCCGGGCGACGGTTGCCGGCGCAGCTTCTGCCCGGGCGTTGCCGCCGCGGACACTCCCCTGCCAAGGCTGCCCGGTCAGGGCAGCGGTCCCTTCCAGGCGTGGCGCGGTCCACCCAGCACATGCAGGTGCAGGTGGTAGACCTCCTGTCCGCCGTCCGGGCCGGTGTTGATCACCGTCCGGAAGCCGTTGGAACAGCCGGCCGCGCGCGCCAGTTCTGGCACCTTCAGCATCATTCTAGCAAGCAGCTCTCCTTCGCCGGCGCCGCAATCGGCAAGCGAGTCGACATGCGCTTTGGGAATGACCAGCAAGTGTACCGGGGCCTTGGGATGGATATCGTGGAAAGCCAGCATGTCGTCGTCTTCATAGACCTTGTTCGACGGCAGCTGGCCAGCCACGATCTTGCAGAAGATGCAATTATCCCGAGCGTTCATGAAAATTTCATTGCGACGGCCGCGGCCCCGATGACCACCTCATGCGCCAGGCTGACCGGCATCCCGGCATCAGAACTGCTGGTCCGGGTACATTGGCTTGCTGTCGTTCAGATACAGCCAGCCCTTGACGATACGATACAGCATCCACAGCGACAGCACGCCCCAGACCGCAAAGGCCAGCGGCATCAGCACGACTGTCGCGAACAGCACCCCGCCCAGCACGCCCCAGGCCACCGACCACCAGAACGAGCGGATCTGCCAGGCGAAGTGCGAGGCATACAGCGACCCGCGAGCGTCATCGCGCTTGACGTAGTCGATCACGATGGCGATCAGCGCGGTGATGCCGCCGGTGAGCCAGAAGATCGCATACAGCGCGTAAAGGATGTGCAGCAGCTTGCGCAGGCTGCTCAGCTGTTGGCCGCTGGGAGTGGTGACCTGCCCGGTGTAGTCGTTCGCCATAATCGCCCTCGGTTGGAAGCCTGCCTCGCGGCAGGCGGGAGACCGGCCGGCACCCGCGCGCCGGTTAGTCCTTGCGCCGGGCCTTTTCTTCCAGGCCGGACAGCCCTTCGCGCCGCGCCAGTTCATTGACCACGTCAGCCGGCGTCAGGCCGAAGTTTGCCAGCAGCACCATGCTATGGAACCACAGGTCGGCGACTTCATAGACCACCTTGCCGGCCGCGGCGCCGCTTTCGCCGGCGGCGCGCGCATCCTTGGCGGCCATCACGGTCTCGGTGGCTTCCTCGCCGATCTTCTTCAGGATGGCGTCGTCGCCCTTGCTGAACAGGCGCGCCACGTAGGATTTGTCGGGATCGCCGCCGTTGGCGGGCTTGCGCGATTCCAGCACCTCGGCCAGGCGCGCCAGGACATCGTTGCTGCTGAGTGCGTTGTCGCTCATGGCTTGGTGTAGATCTGGGCAGGGTCCTTCAGCACCGGCTCGACCGTCTGCCAGTCGCCGGCGTCGGCATCGCCCTCGAATTTCTGAAAGAAGCAGGAATGGCGCCCGGTATGGCAGGCGATGCTGTCGATTTGCGTCACCTTCAGCAGCACCACGTCTTCATCGCAGTCCAGACGGATCTCGTGCACCTTCTGCACGTGGCCCGATTCCTCGCCCTTGTGCCACAGGCGCTTGCGCGAGCGCGACCAGAACACGGCCTCGCCCAGTTCCACGGTGCGCAGCAGCGCCTCGCGGTTCATGAACGCGAACATCAGCACGTCGTTCGAGCCGACTTCCTGCACGATCACCGGCACCAGGCCGTTGTCGTCCCATTTCACCTTGTTGAGCCACTTCTTCGGCATGATCAGATCCGCACGGGAATGCCCTCGCGGGCCATGAATGCCTTGGCTTCGCCCACGGTATGCTGGCCGTAGTGGAAGATGCTGGCGGCCAGCACCGCGTCGGCGCGGCCCTGGGTGATGCCGTCGGCCAGGTCCTGCAGGCCACCGACGCCGCCCGAGGCGATCACCGGCACCGGCACCGCATCGCTGACCGCGCGGGTCAGCTCCAGGTCAAAGCCGCTCTTGGTGCCATCGCGGTCCATGCTGGTAAGCAGGATTTCGCCGGCGCCGCGCGTGGCCATCTCGCGTGCCCATTGCACCGCGTCCAGCCCCGTTGCCTTGCGCCCGCCGTGGGTGAAGACCTCCCAGCGCGGCGCTTCGCCCGGGGCGGAGCTGCGCTTGGCGTCGATCGCCACCACGATGCACTGCGAGCCATAGCGCGCGGTGGCATCCGACACCAGCTGCGGGTTGGCGATCGCCGACGAGTTGACGCTGATCTTGTCGGCGCCGGCATTGAGCAGCCGGCGTACGTCTTCGACGGTGCGCACGCCGCCGCCTACCGTCAGCGGGATGAACACCTGCGAGGCGACGTCCTCGATGATATGCAGCATCAGGTCGCGCCCGTCGCTGGTCGCGGTGATGTCCAGGAATGTGATCTCGTCGGCGCCCTGCTCGTCATAGCGGCGCGCGATCTCCACGGGATCGCCCGCGTCGCGCAGCTCGACAAAGTTGACGCCCTTGACCACCCGCCCGTTGGTCACGTCCAGGCAGGGGATGATACGTTTGGCTAGCATGAGATTCCTTGTCCGCCACCGCTGCCGTGCCGGCAGCGGCCTGGCGGCCGCGCCCCGCGGCGCCGTTGCCTTATTGCCCGTTGCGCAGCTTGTCCGCGCGCGCCTGCGCGTCGGCGAAGTTGAGGTCGCCGGAATAGATCGCACGGCCGCAGATGACGCCTTCCACGCCCTCGCCCTCCACCGCGCACAGGTTATCGATATCGGCCAGGTTGGACAGCCCGCCGCTCGCGATCACCGGGATCGACATCGATTGCGCCAGCTTGACGGTGGCATCGATATTGATCCCCTGCAGCATCCCGTCGCGGCCGATGTCGGTGTAGATGATGGCCTCGACGCCGTAGTCTTCATACTTGCGCGCCAGGTCCGCCACCTCGTGGCCGGTCAGCTTGCTCCAGCCATCGGTGGCCACCTTGCCGTCCTTGGCATCGAGCCCGACGATGATATGGCCGCCGAAGGCCGAGCAGGCGTCCTTCAGGAACCCGGGGTTCTTCACCGCCGCGGTGCCGATGATGACGTACGAGAGCCCGTCGTCCAGCCAGCGCTCGATGGTGTTCAGGTCGCGGATGCCGCCGCCCAGCTGCACCGGGATCTCGTCGCCGACCTCGGCGATGATCGACTTGATGGCGGCCTCGTTGCGGGGCTTGCCCACGAACGCGCCGTTCAGGTCCACCAGGTGCAGGCGGCGGGCGCCCTGCTCCACCCAGTGGCGTGCCATGGCGGCGGGATCTTCGGAAAAGACGGTGGCCTGGTCCATGTCGCCTTGTTTGAGGCGTACACACTGACCGTCCTTCAGGTCGATGGCCGGAATGAGCAACATATGCGTGACGAGCGTGGTTGAGTGAGTGAGATTGAGCGAGACCGGCGCATGCCGGTCAGGTCGGGTCGATAGTCGATCGGAAACGGGTGAGGTGCCGGGTCGGTCAGCGGTCGAGCATCGGGTCAACAAGCGAAAACAAGCGAATCGCGAATCGGCAAGCTGCGCTTCAGGGATTCCAGTGGACGAAGTTCCGGTACAGCTGCAGGCCCATGGCCGCGCTTTTTTCGGGGTGGAACTGCGTCGCGAAAATATTATCGCGCGCTACCGCGCTGGTAAACACGACTCCGTATTCCGTTTCGCCGGCAATATGGGCCGGATCCTGCGCCTGCACATAGTAGCTGTGGACGAAATAGAACCAGCTGTCGTCCGGGATACCGTCCCACAGCGGGTGCGGCCTGGCCTGGCGCACCCGGTTCCAGCCCATCTGCGGCACCTTGAAACGCGAGCCGTCGGGTTGCGTCATGCCATCCAGCGCAAACCGTACGACCTGCCCGGGCATCAGCGCCAGCGCCGGGGTGCGATCCGTGCCGGCCCGGCTTTCGGTGCTGAACTCGAACAGCATCTGCTCGCCCACGCACACGCCCAGCATCGGCTTGCTCGCGGCGGCCTCGACCACCGCCTGCTGCAGTCCCGACGCCCCCAGCGCCGACATGCAGTCGGGCATCGCGCCCTGGCCCGGCAGCACCACGCGGTCCGCCGAGCGGATGCCTTCGGGCGCATCCACCACCCGGACATCGGCTTCCGGCGCCGCGGCACGCAGCGCCTGCGCCACCGAGCGCAGGTTGCCCATGCCGTAATCCACAATTGCTATGGTAGTCATGATTTCAAAACAGGCAACAATGTCTTCAGCCCGTCCACGATGAATTCCACGGCCAGCGCCGACAGGATCAAGCCCATCAGGCGCGTGCCGATATTGATGCCGGTGCGCCCGATGACCCGGGCGATCGGGTCCGCCGCGCGGAATACCAGGTACACCACCGAACCCAGCAGCGCGCCGATGCCGACCAGAATCAGCAACTGATACCAGTGCTGGGTCTTGCCCGCATAGACGATCACCGTGCTGATCGAACCCGGCCCGGTCAGCAGCGGCAGCGCCAGCGGCACCACCGCGATACTGGACTTGACTCCGGCCTCGTCCTCTTCTTCCGGCGTGGCCTTGGTGCGGCTGGTCTGCGCATTCAGCATGTTCATGGCCATCATGATCATGATGAGTCCGCCGCCCACCTGCAGCGATGCCACCGAGATATTGAAGAACTCGATGATCTGCTGCCCCAGCAACGCCGACACCGCCACCACGATCGCCACCGAGATCGACGCGATCTTGATGGTATGCCGCTTTTCCGCTTCGGTCTGCTGCGTGGTCAGGCTGATGAAGAACGGGATCGCCCCGATCGGGTTGATCAGCGCCAGCAGCGAGATAAACGACTTGAGCGTGTCCATTGGTTGCGGGTCGCCAGCATTCGCTGGCCGGATTCGGGCTGGGAAGGTCAGCGGGCGCCGCAACCAGCCGGCACGCCTACGGTTTCAGCAAGCTCAGAGCGTGCCCTTGGTCGACGGGATCGTGTTGGCCGCGCGCGGATCCAGCTCCACCGCCATGCGCAGCGCCCGGCCAAAGGCCTTGAACACGGTTTCGCACTGATGGTGGGCATTGATGCCGCGCAGGTTGTCGATATGCAGGGTCACCCCGGCATGGTTGACGAAGCCGCGGAAGAACTCGATGGTCAGGTCCACGTCGAAGCTGCCCACGCGCGCACGCGTGAACGGAACGTGGAACTCCAGGCCCGGGCGGCCGGAGAAATCGATCACCACGCGCGACAGGCATTCATCCAGCGGCACGTAGCTGTGGCCGTAGCGGGTGATGCCCTTCTTGTCGCCGATGGCCCTGGCCACCGCCTGGCCGAGCGTGATGCCGACGTCTTCCACCGTATGGTGGTCGTCGATATGCGTGTCGCCGGTGGCTTCGACCTCCAGGTCGAACATGCCATGCCGGGCGATCTGGTCCAGCATGTGGTCGAGGAACGGCACGCCCGACGCCAGTTTCTGGCGGCCGCTGCCGTCGAGATTCAGGGAAACGCGAATCTGCGTTTCCGAAGTATTGCGGGTGACCTCTGCAACACGCATGGTGTTAATCCTGCAGCGACGCTGCGAATGCCTCAAGGAACTGCGCGTTTTCTTCGGGCGTGCTGACCGTGACGCGCAGACAATTGGCCAGCAACGGGTGCATTTTACTCACGTTCTTGATCAATACCTTCCGCGCCAGCAGGCGCTCGAAGGTCTGTGCGGCATCCGGCACGCGTACCAGCAGGAAATTGGCGGCGCTGGGGAACACGGTAACGCCGGGCTGCGCGGCCATGCCATCGGCCACGCGCGTGCGTTCGGCACGCAGTTGCGCGGCCTGTTCGTCCAGCACCGCCACATGCTCGAGCGCGAACAGTGCGGCGGCCTCGGTCAGCACGTTGACGTTATAGGGCGGGCGCACCTTGTCCAGCTGCGCCAGCCATTCGGGCGCGCCGGCCAGGTAGCCCAGGCGGATGCCGGCCAGGCCGAGCTTCGATACGGTGCGCATCACCAGCAGGTTGCCGAAGTCCGTCAGCCGTGGCATCCAGCTGTGCTGGGCGAACGGCTGGTAGGCCTCGTCGACCACCACCAGGCTGTTGCAGACCTCCCCCTGGGCGGCGCGGACGATGGCCTCCATGTCGGCGGCGTCGAACAGGTTGCCGGTGGGGTTGTTCGGGTAGGCCAGGTAGATGATGGCGGGCTGCTGCGCGGCCATCGCCGCCAGCATCGCGGCGCGGTCCAGCGTGAAGTCGTCGCGCAGCGGCACGCCCACGAACTGCAGGCCGGCAAACTGCGCCGACATCGCGTACATGACAAAGCCCGGCACCGGCGCCATCACCTTCGCACCCGGCCTGGCCGCGGCCAGCGCCAGCATGCTGATGATCTCGTCCGAGCCGTTGCCCAGCAGCACGTCCATGCCGGCCGGCACCTGCATCACGGTCTTCAGCTTCGCGCGCAGCGCCTCGCTGCTCGGCACCGGGTAGCGGTTCAGTGCGACCTCGCCGAGCCGCGCGGCCAGCTGCTCGCGCAGTTCGGCCGGCAAGCGGTAGGGATTTTCCATCGCGTCGAGCTTGACCAGACCGTGCGAATCCGGCACGTGGTAGGCGCCCATGGCGCGCACGTCGTCACGGATGATGCGTTCGATCAGGGAGGGCTCTACGGCTGACATGGAAGCTCCAGTGTGGGTTGGGTCAGGGTTCAGCTACGCTTGAAACGGTATTCCGCGCTGCGGGCGTGGGCCTGCAGCCCTTCGCCATAGGCCAGCTCGGCGGCGATCTGGCCGAGCATCTGCGCGCCGCCCTCGCTCACCTCGATCAGGCTCGAGCGCTTCTGGAAGTCATAGACGCCCAGCGGCGACGAGAAGCGCGCGGTGCGCGAGGTCGGCAGCACGTGGTTGGGGCCGGCGCAGTAGTCTCCCAGCGACTCGCTGGTATAGCGGCCCAGGAAGATGGCGCCGGCGTGGCGGATCTTCTCGCTCCACTGGCGCGGGTTCTCGGCCGAGATCTCCAGGTGTTCCGGCGCGATCGCGTTGGCGATCTCGCAGGCCTCCTCCATGTCGCGCACCTTGACCAGCGCGCCCCGGCCGGAGATCGACGCGGCAATCACGTCGCGGCGCGGCATGGTGCCAAGCTGGCGCTGGATGCTGGCTTCCACGCGGGCGATATAGTCCGCGTCCGGGCACAGCAGGATCGACTGCGCCAGTTCGTCGTGCTCGGCCTGCGAGAACAGATCCATCGCCACCCAGTCGGGGTCGGTGGTGCCGTCGCAGATCACCAGGATCTCGGACGGGCCGGCGATCATGTCGATGCCGACGGTGCCGAACACGCGGCGCTTGGCCGCGGCCACGTAGGCGTTGCCGGGGCCGACGATCTTGTCGACCTGCGGCAGCGTCGCGGTGCCGTAGGCGAGCGCGCCGACCGCCTGGGCGCCGCCGATGGTGAACACGCGGTCGACGCCGGCGATCTGCGCCGCGGCCAGCACCAGTTCATTGCGCACGCCGCCGGGCGTGGGCACGACCATGATGATTTCCTTGACGCCCGCCACCCGCGCCGGGATCGCGTTCATCAGCACCGACGACGGGTAGGCGGCCTTGCCGCCCGGCACGTAGATGCCGACGCGGTCCAGCGGTGTCACCTTCTGGCCCAGCATGGTGCCGTCGGCCTCGGTGTATTCCCAGCTGTGGCTGCCGCATTCGATCTTCTGCTTCTCGTGGTAGGCGCGCACGCGCGCGGCGGCCGCCTCCAGCGCTGCACGGCGCTTGGGCTCGAGGTCTTCGAGCGCGGCTTCGAGCTGTTGCTGCGATACCTCGAGCGCGCCCATCGACGCCGCCTCGACGCGGTCAAAGCGGCGCGTGTATTCCAGCACCGCGGCATCACCGCGCGATTTCACGTCGGCCAGGATCTGCGCGGCGGCGCGATCGATGGCCTCGTCCTCGCCGGCCTCGAAGGCCAGCACCTGGCGCAGCGCCTCGGCAAAGCCCGGCTCGCTGGAATCGAGCCGGCGGATCGGCAGGCTTTCCATTTCGGTTGGGTTCATGACTTCTGTTCCTGTCAGGCGGCGACCCGGCCTCAGGCCAGCGCCGCTGAAGCGCGTTCGAAGGCGTCGAGGATCGGTGCCAGCCGCTCGCGCTTGAGTTTGAGCGCGGCCTGGTTCACCACCAGCCGCGACGAGATCTGCACGATCTCTTCCACTTCCACAAGATTGTTGGCGCGCAGCGTGCTGCCGGTGCTGACCAGGTCGACGATGGCATCGGACAGGCCCACCAGCGGGCCCAGCTCCATCGAACCGTACAGCTTGATCAGGTCGACGTGAACGCCCTTTTTCGCAAAATGCTCGCGCGCGGTCTGCACGTACTTGGTGGCCACGGCCAGGCGCGCGCCCTGGCGCACGGCCTTGGCGTAGTCAAACCCGGCCGGCACCGCCACCGACATGCGGCAGCGCGCGATGTTGAGATCGATCGGCGCGTACAGGCCGGCCATGCCGCTTTCCATCAGCACGTCCTTGCCAGCCACGCCGAAGTCGGCCGCGCCGTACTGCACGTAGGTCGGCACGTCCGAGGCGCGCACGATCACCACGCGCACCGCCGGATCGGAAGTCGGCAGGATCAGCTTGCGCGAGGTCTCGGGATCCTCGGTGACGCGGATGCCGGCCGCCTCCAGCAGCGGCAGCGTCTCGGTGAAGATGCGGCCCTTGGACAAAGCCAGCGTCAGCTGGTTGGGCGATGCGTTGAAAGCGGGGCTCATCGGGCTTCAGTCCTTGGTGCTCAGGCAATGCGGCGGATCTTCGCGCCCACTGCCGACAGCTTGTCTTCCATGCGGTCGTAGCCGCGGTCCAGGTGGTAGATGCGGTCGATCACGGTTTCGCCCTCGGCCACCAGGCCGGCGATCACCAGGCTGGCCGAGGCGCGCAGGTCGGTCGCCATCACGTTGGCGCCCGACAGGCGCGGCACGCCGTTGACCACCGCGGTGTTGCCTTCGACGGTGATGTCGGCGCCCAGGCGGTTCAGTTCCTGCACGTGCATGAAGCGGTTTTCGAAGATGGTCTCGGTCACGCGCGCGGTGCCTTCGGCGACGGCGTTCAGGGCCATGAACTGGGCCTGCATGTCGGTCGGGAAGGCAGGGTATTCAGAGGTGCGGAAGCTCACCGCGCGGGCGCGGTGCGGCATCGCCAGTCGGATCCAGTCGGCGCCGGTCTCGATGCTGGCACCGGCTTCGCGCAGCTTGTCGAGCACGGTGTCGAGGATCTCGGGCTGCACGCCGCGCAGCACCAGGTCGCCCAGCGTCGCGGCCGCCGCACACAGGAAGGTGCCGGCCTCGATGCGGTCGGCGATGACGCTGTGGCTGGCGCCGTGCAGGCGCTCGACGCCGTGCACCACCAGGCGGTCGGTGCCGATGCCGTCGATCTTCGCGCCCATCTTGACCAGCAGCTGGGCCAGGTCGGTCACCTCGGGCTCGCGTGCGGCGTTTTCCAGCACGGTCTCGCCTTCAGCCAGGGTGGCGGCCATCAGCAGGTTCTCGGTGCCGGTCACGGTGATCATGTCGGTGACCACGCGCGCGCCCTTCAGGCGCTTGGCGCGGGCATGGATAAAGCCGTGCTCGATCGTGATCTCGGCGCCCATCGCCTGCAGGCCCTTGATGTGCTGGTCGACCGGGCGCGCGCCGATGCCGCAGCCGCCCGGCAGCGACACGCGGGCCTCGCCGAAGCGCGCCACCAGCGGGCCCAGCACCAGGATCGAGGCGCGCATGGTCTTGACCAGCTCGTACGGGGCCTCGAGCACATTGACGTCGGCACCGTTCAGGGTCACGCGCGCGCCGTCGAACTCGGCCTGCATCCCCATCAGGCGCAGCAGCTTGAGCGTGGTGCGCACGTCCTGCAGGTTGGGCACGTTGTCCAGCGCGACGGTGTCGGCCGTCAGCAGGCCCGCGCACAGGATCGGCAGGGCGGCGTTCTTGGCGCCCGAGACGCGGATTTCACCCTTGAGCGGGCCGTTGCCGTGGATCTGGAATTTGTCCATGTTCTATGGTTTGTTCCGGGCACGCGCCCGGCATCATTGTTCTGGAGCCGCGCAGGCGCGCGGCGCATAGTGCCTTACTTGCCTGCGTCCGCCTGCCACTCCGCGGGGGTCAGGGTCTTCATCGACAGCGCATGGATCTCGGCGCGCATGCGGTCGCCCAGCGCCGCGTAGACACGCTGGTGGCGCTGGATCAGCCGCTTGCCTTCAAATTCGTTGCTGACGATGGTGGCAAAGAAATGCTGGCCATCGCCCTCGACTTGCAGATGTTCGCAGGGCAGTCCCTGGGCAATGTAGTCCCTGACTTGTTCCGGTGTAGGCAGCATGGGGTTCTCTTCAGCGTGATTCAGCTTGATTCAACAGGGCCGGCCGCCGCTCAGTGGCGCAGCTTGTACCCGGACTTCAACAGACGCAGCGCCAGCGCGGCCAGCACCACGAACGCCGATCCGACCACCGCCAGGCTGAACAGCGGCGACACGTCCGAGACGCCGAAGAAGCCATAGCGGAAGCCGTCGATCATGTAGAAGAACGGATTGGCATGGGACACCGCCTGCCAGAAGGCCGGCAGCGAATGGATCGAATAGAACACGCCGGACAGGAAGGTCGCCGGCATGATCAGGAAGTTCTGGAACGCGGCCAGCTGGTCGAACTTCTCGGCCCAGATGCCGGCGATCACGCCAAGCGTGCCCAGGATGCCCGCGCCCAGCAGCGCGAACACCAGGATCCAGCCCACGTTGGCGAAATGCAGGTTGGCGAACCACGCCGTCACCAGCAGCACGCCAAGGCCGACGGTCAGCCCGCGGATCACCGAGGCCACCACGTAGGCGCCGAACATTTCCCAGTGCGACAGCGGCGGCAGCAGCACGAACACCAGGTTGCCGGTGATCTTCGACTGGATCAGCGACGAAGAACTGTTGGCAAACGCGTTCTGCAGCACGCTCATCATCACCAGCCCGGGCACCAGGAAGGCGGTGTAGCTGATCTGGTCATAGACCTTGACCCGGTCTTCCAGCACATGGCCGAAGATCAGCAGGTACAGCACCGCGGTCAGCACCGGCGCGGCCACGGTCTGGAAGCTCACCTTCCAGAAGCGCAGCACTTCCTTGTAAAGCAGCGTGCGGAAGCCCACCAGGCCGCCGACCGCCATCGGGCCGAGGCGGCTGTCGTCGAGGATTTCGATGTCGCCAGGCTGCTTCATGCCGCGGCCTCCATCGCCGGATCGGGCAGCGCGCCGGGCATATGCCCCTCGCGGCGCATGATCTGCACGAATACGTCTTCGAGGTCGGCCTTGTTGATTTCCATGTCTTCGATGTCACAGCCCGCTTCGCGGCAGGCGGCCAGGATCGGTTCGACCGCCTGGTAGCCCGACAGCCGCAGCCGCACCGCGCGCTCGCCGGGGTTGGCCGGCATGCGCAGCGGCTCCAGCGCGGGCGGCAGGCCGCCGCGCGCGAAGGTCAGCACCAGTTGCAGGCCGGCAAACTGCGTCAGCAGGTTGCTGGTGCGGTCCAGCGCCACCACTTCGCCGAACTTGAGCATGGCGATGCGGTCGCACAGGGCCTCGGCCTCTTCGAGGTAATGCGTGGTCAGGATGATGGTGTGCCCTTCGCGGTTCAGGCGCGAGATGAACTTCCACAGCGTTTGCCGCAACTCAACATCGACGCCGGCGGTGGGCTCGTCGAGCACGATCACCGGCGGGCGGTGCACCAGTGCCTGCGCCACCAGCACGCGCCGCTTCATGCCGCCGGACAGCTGGCGCATATTGGCATCGGCTTTCCCGGTCAGATCCAGGTTGGCCATGATTTCGTCGATCCAGTCGTCGTTGCGGGTCAGGCCGAAATAGCCTGACTGCAGCCGCAGCGTCTCGCGCACCGTGAAGAACGGATCGAACACCAACTCCTGCGGCACCACGCCCAGCATACGCCGCGCCATCCGGTAATCGGCGACGACATCGTGACCCAGCACACTGACGCGGCCGGAATCGGCGCGATTCAAACCGGCGAGGATCGAGATCAGCGTGGTCTTGCCGGCGCCGTTGGGCCCGAGCAGGCCGAAGAATTCGCCGCGTTCGACGGTGAAGCTGACGCCCTTGAGCGCCTGCAGGTTGCGGTAGCGCTTGCGAACGTCGTGGATTTCAATGGCTTTCATGGCCGATTGTTTGTGGCGGGTCCGGCTCTTTCGGGGCCGGCCGCCAGGAAATGGGGAGCAACTGCGTGCCCGGATATCCTGCTCCGGCATGGATTGGGCCGGCAACAGGCGGGGGATGGGCGAACAACCCGGAATTATAGGGGATGCGGGGTCGGTCCCGCTTGATCCCCGCCGGATCCGCCCCGGGGGCTCGGCGGCCGCGCCAGCGGTCGCCGCGGCATCGCGTGCGGCCGCCAGGGTGGCGACCGGCGATGCCGGATCAATGTCGGTGGTGGTGTCGTGGTGGGGTGGCGGCGGGCGCGGCTGCGCTCGCCAGGCCGAGCAGGCCGTCGACGCCGTACAGGCTGGCCAGTTGCGCCAGCTGCGCCGGCACGCTGCGCAGCACCAGCGCCTGGCCGCGCGCCACGGCGGCCCGGTGCCATGCCAGCAGCACGGCGACGGCGGAGGAATCCACCTGAGCCAGGCCCGTGCAGTCCACCTCGACGTCGCCCTGCGCCACGCGTGCCAGCCCGTCGCGCAGCACCGCGGCGGCATTCTGGTTGGTCAGCGAGTTACCCGGCGAAAGCATGGCGTCAGTGGCCTGGATGCGGAAAGAAGAAAAGGGGCTGAAACGAAGACTCCCGCGCGGAGCGGGAGCCTGTGTCGCGAACGGCCATTGTAGTGCAACTTGGGCGCGCCGTGCTGCATCGCAGCGAGTACCGCACGGCACTGCACGCACGGCACCGCGCAAGCGCCGGTCAGCTCTTGGCGTTGGCGAGCTGGCGGTTGCGGTCCTGCAGCGTCTTGATCACGCCCTCGACGCCCTGCTGGCCGACGATGGTGTTGAAGCTGCCCTTGTAGGCCTCGGTCAGCCATGCGCCCAGCACGTTGATGTCATAGACCTTCCAGCCCTGCGCGGTCTTTTCCAGGCGGTAGTCCATCTGGATCGGCTCACCCTTGTTGATCACCTGGGTGCGGATGGTGGCATCGGTATCCTCGGCGGTGCCGCGGTACGGACGGTATTGCACGGTCTGGTCGCGGATCTGCGCGATGGCGCCGGCGTAGGTGCGGATCAGCAGGGTCTTGAATTCCTCGGTGATCTGCTTCTGCTGCTCGGGCGTGGCCTTGGACCAGTTGCGGCCCATGGCGATCTGCGTGGTCTTCTGGAAGTTGGCGTTGGGAATGATCTTCTGTTCGACCAGCGTGGTGATCTTGCCGATATTGCCGGCCTGCATGTCCTTGTCGGCCTTCACGGTCGACATCACGTCATTGACCACGGCCTTGACCAGTCCGTCCGGAGTGGCCGCGTCCTGAGCCGATACCTGGGCCTGCGCGGTCCCCGCGAAGGCAACCGCCGTCAGGAGGGGGAGCAACAGTCGCTTGAGCATGTGAGATTTCCTTCTTTATCAAAGAGGTCGTGACCCGCGCGCCGGCGCCTCGATACGCGGCTGGAAGGCCACGGGTCCTTGCAGATTGGAACATAGCGGCGTGGCGCGCGTTGCCATCAAAAGCGCACCGGACGCCACCTACAAACAATTTGTTTCAGCGGTCACAGCGCATTCACAGCGCCAGTGACGTTTGCTTCGCCTCAACGGAAGCGCACACCGGGCAGGCCGCCCGGCAGGCCCGGTGGCACCGGCATGCTCTGGCCCTCGGGCTGGGTCTCGCCCGCGGCGCCAGGCTTGGGCGGCTCGGCGGCAGGAGCCGAAGCCCCCTCCACCGGCGGGACCGGTGCCGGCGCGGCACCGGCGTCAGTCGCGGCCGGCGCAGCGCCTTCGGTCTCGGCGTCGTCGTCGGCGCCCGGCGGGTTGCCGTCGTAGATCAGGTACTGGCGCCGCTGCAGATAGGAGTCACGCAGGAACGAATACTTGTCCAGCGCCGCCTGCTCCAGCAGGTTGCTCGCCCCCAGCAGCTGGGCGCGGCCGGCGACGATGCGCGCGCCAGCCAGCGAATTGCGCAGCGAAACCGGGTAGAAGTACGCCGACGGATCGGCCTGGCGGTCGACCAGCATGCCGGCGGTGTCGCGGAAGGTGCTCGGGCCGAACAGCGGCAGCACCAGGTACGGCCCGGCCGGCACGCCCCACACTCCCAGCGTCTGGCCGAAGTCTTCCTTGTACTTGGGCAGGCCGGCCGGGGTGGCGATGTCGATCAGGCCGCCGATGCCCAGCACCGTGTTCATCGCCACGCGCATGGTGTCCTCGGCCGCGCGCGTCGGCTTGCCTTGCAGCAGGTTGTTCGCCGCCGAATAGACATCGCTGACATTGGAGAAGAAATTCTCCACCGCGCGCTGCACCGGCGTCGGCATGTAGTCGGCATAGAGTTCGGCCACCGGGCGCAGGATGCCCTTGTCGAAGTCCTCGTTGATCTTCGAGACTTCGCGGTTGAACGGCTCCAGCGGGTCCTTCGGGTTGGCGGTGGGGCCGGTGGCGCAACCGGCAAGCGCGGCGGCGGCCGCGGCCGTGGCCAGGAGGTTGCGGATGGGGCGCGCGGCGTTCACTTGAGATCTCCAGCCGGGGCCGGCGCACTGGCGCCGGGGGACGAGCCGCCGCCGGCATCGGCGGCCTTGTTGTACAGGAACTGCCCGATCAGGTTCTCGAGCACCACCGCGGATTGCGTCATGGTGATGCGCGCGCCGTTGGCCAGCATGGCGGTGTCGCCGCCGGCTTCCAGGCCGATGTACTGCTCGCCCAGCAGGCCCGAGGTCAGGATCTTGGCCGAGGTGTCCTTGGGGAACTGGTAGCGCGTCTCGAGGCTCATCTCGACGGTGGCCTGGTAGGTCTTGTCATCGAAGCGGATCGCCGCGACCCGGCCGACCACCACGCCCGCGCTCTTGACCGGCGCGCGCGGCTTGAGCCCGCCGATATTGTCGAAGCGGGCCTGCACGCTATAGGTGTCCTGGAAGCTGAAGGCGCTCATGTTTCCCGCCTTGAGGGCAAGGAAGAGCAAGGCGACGAAGCCTGCCGCCACAAACAGCCCCACCCAGAAATCGAGTGTGTTCTTTTTCATTGGAATCTCTTTCTTCAACCCCGTAGTGTCTGTCGCTGCCTTGTAGACGCTGTTTGTTATCGCCGTCTTGTTATCGTACTTCCCGCATGATTGTCGCGGGCGCCCGCCTCAGTTGCTGAACATCAGCGCCGTCAGCAGGAAATCCAGCCCCAGCACCGCCAGCGACGCGATCACCACGGTACGGGTGGTCGCACGCGAGACGCCTTCCGGCGTGGGCTTGGCCTCGAACCCCTGGTACAGCGCAATGAACGTCACCGCGATGCCAAAGATAAAGCTCTTGATGACGCCATTGAGCACGTCGGCGCGCACATCGACGCCGCCCTGCATCTGCGACCAGAAGGCACCGGCGTCGACGCCGATCAGCTGCACCCCGACCACGTAGCCGCCCAGGATGCCCACCGCGCTGAAGATCGCGGCCAGCACCGGCATGGCGATCACACCCGCCCAGAAGCGTGGCGCTACCACGCGCTGCAGCGGATTGACCGCCATCATTTCCATCGCCGTGAGCTGCTCGCCCGCCTTCATCAGCCCGATCTCGGCGGTCAGCGACGTGCCGGCGCGGCCGGCGAACAGCAGCGCGGTCACCACCGGGCCCAGTTCACGCACCAGCGACAGCGCCACCAGCAGCCCCAGCGCCTGCTCGGAGCCGTAGCGGTTGAGCGTGTAGTAGCCCTGCAGCCCGAGCACGAAGCCGACGAACAGGCCCGAGACCGCGATGATCACCAGCGACAAATTGCCGACAAAGAAGACCTGGTCGGTCACCAGCCGGAAGCGGCGCAGCAGTGCCGGCGACAGCGCCAGCACGGTCAGGAACATGCGCGTGGCGTGGCCCAGCCCGGAAATGCTGCGGCGCACGGCTGCGCCGATGGCGCTGAAAAAACCTGCCAGGAAGCCGGTCATCGCGCGCCCCCGACGAAATCCTCGGCCAGCGACGGTCCGGCGTAGTGGAACGGCACCGGGCCATCGGCCTCGGCATGGACAAATTGATGCACGAACGGATCGGTGGAGGCGCGCAGGGCCTCGGGCGTGCCTTCGGCTGCGATGCGCCCGTCGGCAATGAAATAGACGTAGTCGGCGATCTGGAAGGTCTCGTGCACGTCGTGCGACACGATGATGGTGGTGGCGCCGAGCGCGTCGTTGAGGCTGCGGATCAGCCGCGCGGTCAGGCCCAGCGAGATCGGATCCAGGCCGGCGAAGGGCTCGTCATACATCAGCAGCGCCGGATCCAGCGCGATCGCGCGCGCCAGCGCCACGCGCCGCGCCATGCCGCCGGAGATCTGCGACGGCATCAGGTCGCGCGCGCCGCGCAGGCCGACCGCGTTGAGCTTCATCAGCACCAGGTCGCGGATCATGGACTCGGGCAGGTCGGTGTGCTCGCGCAGCGGGAACGCGACATTGTCGAACACCGACAGGTCGGTAAACAGTGCCCCGAACTGGAACAGCATGCCCATCTGGCGACGCACGGCGTACAGGCCGGTGGTGTCGAGCTGGTGGATGTCCGTGCCGGCGAAGCGCACCGCGCCCGCCTGCGGCCGCACCTGACCGCCGATCAGCCGCAGCACCGTGGTCTTGCCGCAGCCCGAGCCGCCCATCACCGCGATCACCTTCCCGCGCGGGAATTGCATGGTCAGGCCGGACAGGATCGGCTTGCCGTGGTCCGCGTAGGCGAAATCCACCGCAGTCAGTTCGACAAGGTTTTGAGGAGAATCGGTCACGTTGGCACCGGTCGGGACAGGGGCGCATTATAAGGTGTACTACCTAGCCCTGCTGGCACCCGTGTGTCCCGCGCCACATGAAGCGTGCCTGTGGTGCCTCAGGATTCGCCTGGCCGCCAGGCCAGCTGGCCGGTTTCCGCTGGAAACCGGCCAGTGTCCCGCCACGCCGCAGTGCCGCTCAGGGCTCCTGCGCGATCGGCACGTCCTTCAGGATGACCTGCCATTGGATCGATTCCGAGCGGATCGCGGTGGCAAACGCCTCCGGCGAGTCGCGCAGCGGCGTCAGGCCGGCGGCCTGCAGGCGCGAGCGCACCTCGCGCTCGGCCATCACGCCGTCGAGCTCGCCGGCCAGCCGCGCCACGATGGCGCGCGGCGTCTTGGCCGGCGCCATCACGCCAAACCAGGCCGCCGCGGCATAGCCGTCCTGCCCGGATTCCTGCAGCGTCGGCACCAGCGGCGCCAGCGGGGAACGCGCCACGCCGGTCACGCCGACCAGCCGCAGCCCGCCGCCCTTGACCTGGCTCTGGACCGCCGCGAACGAACAGAAGCAGGCGCTGATGCGGCCGGCCAGCATCTCCTGCACTACCGCGGCCTCGCCCTTGCCGGTGACCAGCGGCACGCCGCCGCGCAGGCCGCGCACCGCGTATTCGGCGTACAGGTGCGAAGGGCTGCCGGGCTGGCCGTAGCCGTAGCTGTAGGAACCGGGACTCGACCTGACCGCCGTCATCCATTGCTCCGGCGTGCGCATCGGCAGCCGGGCGTCGATCACCAGGAACAGCGGCGTGGTGGCCACGCGCGCCACCGGCGTGAAATCGCGCACGACGTCGTAGGGCACCGGCTCCAGCCCCGGCTGGATCAGCATGTTGGCCTGGTGGAACAGCAGCGTGTGGCCGTCGGAGCTGGCCTTGGCGACGACATCGCCGGCGATGGTGCCGGCGCTGCCGGGACGGTTGTCGACCTCGACCGGCACGCCGAGCCTGGCCGACAGGCGCTCGGCCAGCATCCGCGCCACGGCGTCGGCGACGCCGCCGGCCGGGAACGGCACGATCAGGCGCATCGGGCGATCCGGGAACGACATGCTGCGCGCAAGCGGCTGGGTGCCGGCAAGCGCGGGCCTGGCCGGCACGGCGAACGCCAGCGTGGCGCATCCCAGGGCGACCAGGCACAGCGCGGGCGGGAGCCAGCGCCGGGCAGCGGCCGCGGGCAGGCGCGGCGCGATTTTCGCTTTACCTCGCCAAAGCCGCGACAAATTGCGCACTTCGGACATCGTTTTCCTCCGGCCCGTCTCCTGAGGAGACGGCAAACTGGTTCTGGGGAAAAAGGATTGGCGAGGCAGTTTCCGTTATTTGTTTTTGAAAATTGTAAGGACTATGCCCGGGCCGCCACAGGCACGTAAACCATAGCCGGGAGAACCCTGAAGGCCTTGCTGCGCCTTGCCAAATGCGCCCTGGCGAGGGGCGCCGTGAGGGGCGACGAGGGGCGCGACTATAATCCGCCGATGACGAATTTCACCGTGCGGCCCATGGTCTTGTCCGACCTGCCGGCCGTGCTGGCGGTGCAGGCCAGCTGCTATTCCGAGGGTCTGCTCGAAGGCGAGTCAGCGCTGGCCAGCCGGCTGGCGCTGTCGCCGAGCACCTGCTGGGTCGCGCACGAGCCCGCGCAGCGCGGCACCCTCGCCGCCTACCTGTTCACCCACGCCTGGCCCGAAGACAGCCTGCCGCCGCTGGATGGTGTGCTCGACGATGGCTGGCGCCAGCATGCCGCCCCGGACACCCTGACCTGGTTCGTGCACGACATGGCCGTGGCGCCCGCCGGCCGCGGCGCCGGGCTGGCGCCGCGCCTGTACGCGGTGGCGCGGGCGGCGGCGCACGCCGCCGGGCTGCGCCGCTCGCGGCTGATCGCGGTGCAGTCCGCGGCGCCGTGGTGGCGCAGGCTCGGGTACGCCCCGGCGCCGGCGCAAACGGCCGCGCGGCACGCCGGCAAGCTGGCCGCATACGGCGCCAGCGCGGTGCTGATGGAGCGAACGCTGGCCGGCTGAACGCCGCCCTCGCACAGACAAAAAAAGCCCGCCGGCTTGCGCCAGGCGGGCTTTTTATCGCGGCGCGGACGCCGGATCAGCGCGGCAGGTCGCTATGCCCCATCAGGAACGCATCGACCGAGCGCGCGGCCTGGCGGCCTTCGCGGATCGCCCACACCACCAGCGACTGGCCGCGGCGCACGTCGCCGGCGGCGAACACCTTGGGCACGTTGGTGTGATAGGCACGCTCGCCTTCGGTCGAGGCCTTGGCGTTCTTGCGCGCGTCGGTATCGACGCCGAAGGCCTCCAGCATCGAGCCCACCGGGTTGGTAAAGCCCATTGCCAGCAGCACCAGGTCGGCCGGCAGGATGAACTCGCTGCCTTCGACTTCCTGCATGCGGCCGTCCTTCCATTCGACGCGGCAGGCCTTCAGTGCGGTGACCTTGCCGTTCTCGCCGATGAATTCCTTGGTGGCGACCGACCAGTCGCGCTCGCAGCCTTCGTCGTGCGACGACGAGGTGCGCAGCTTGATCGGCCAGTACGGCCACACCAGCGGCTTGTTCTCTTCTTCCGGCGGCTGCGGCAGCAGCTCGAACTGGGTCACCGAGGTGGCGCCGTGACGGTTGGACGTGCCCACGCAGTCGGAGCCGGTATCGCCGCCACCGATCACGATCACGTTCTTGCCCTCGGCGCGGATCTCGTTGGCGCCGTCGCCGGCCACTTCCTTGTTCTGCGGGATCAGGAATTCCAGCGCGAAGTGGATGCCGGCCAGGTCGCGGCCCGGCACCGGCAGGTCGCGCGGCACTTCCGAGCCGCCGGCCAGCACCACCGCGTCGAACTGCTCCATCAGAGCCTGGGCCGAGATGGTTTCGCGCGCATAGTTCTTGATGCCGGCCGGCAGTTCGCCGTCGGTCACCATCACGCCGGCGCGGAAGGTCACGCCTTCGGCCTGCATCTGTTCCATGCGGCGGTCGATCAGCGACTTCTCCATCTTGAAGTCGGGGATGCCGTAGCGCAGCAGGCCGCCGATGCGGTCGTTCTTCTCGAACACGGTCACGTCATGACCGGCGCGTGCCAGCTGCTGCGCTGCCGCCATGCCGGCGGGACCGGAGCCGACCACGGCGACGGTCTTGCCGGTCTTGTGGCGCGGCAGCTGCGGCTTGACCCAGCCCTCTTCCCAGGCCTTGTCGATGATGGCGTGCTCGAGCGACTTGATGCCCACCGGCAGTTCGTTGATGCCCAGCGTGCACGCGGCCTCGCACGGTGCCGGGCAGATGCGGCCGGTGAACTCGGGGAAGTTGTTGGTCTGGTGCAGCACCTCGATCGCCGACTTCCAGTCCTGGCGGTACACCAGGTCGTTGAAGTCGGGGATGATGTTGTTGACCGGGCAGCCGTTGTTGCAGAACGGGATGCCGCAGTCCATGCAGCGCGCACCCTGGAGCTTCGCTTCGCTGTCGGACAGCGCGAACACGAATTCCTTGTAGTGCTTCACGCGCTTGACTACCGGTTCGTAGCCCTCATTCTGGCGCGGAAATTCGAGAAAGCCAGTCGCCTTACCCATGTTGCGTCCTTGGTCATGCTGCGCGGGACCGGCGGCGTCGCCGGCCCTGCGGTGGGGTCAGTATCTTGTCGGGGCCGTGGCGGCTTGCCGCGGCCCTTCGCTACGTTGGTTTGCTGCGCTCGTCTCGCTCAGGCCGCGATAGCTTCGCGGTCGCTGTCGCGGGCGGCCTGTTCCTTGGCGTACATCTCGCCCAGCGCGCGCTTGTACTCGGTCGGGAAGACCTTGACGAACTTGCGGCGTGCCGTGGTCCAGTCGGCCAGCAGCGCCTTGGCGCGCTCGGAACCGGTGTAGCGGAAGTGCTGCTCGATCAGGTTGCGCAGGATGACTTCATCCAGCACGCGCTTGCCGTCGACCTTGTGCCACGAAGCCTGGGGCTGGCCCTTCTCCTGGTCGGCCGAGGCCAGCACCGCTTCCAGCGCCACCATCGAGGTGTTGCAGCGCTTGTCGAACAGGCCGTCCTCGTCGTAGACGTAGGCCACGCCGCCCGACATGCCGGCCGCGAAGTTGCGCCCGGTGCCGCCCAGCACTACCACCGTGCCGCCGGTCATGTATTCGCAACCGTGGTCGCCGGTACCTTCCACCACTGCCACGGCGCCCGAGTTGCGCACCGCGAAGCGCTCGCCGGCCACGCCGTTGAAGAACGCTTCGCCGGCGATGGCGCCGTACAGCACGGTGTTGCCGACGATGATGTTGCGGGTCGGATCGCCGCGGAACTCATGCGGGGCGCGCACGATCACGCGGCCGCCCGACAGGCCCTTGCCGACGTAATCGTTGCCGTCGCCGACCAGGTCCAGCGTGATGCCGTGCGCCAGGAACGCGCCGAACGACTGGCCGGCGGTGCCTTGCAGCTGGATGTGGATGGTGTCGTCGGGCAGGCCTTCGTGGCCATACTGCTTGGCCACCACGCCCGACAGCATCGCGCCGACGGTACGGTTGACGTTCTTGACCGGCTGGATGAACGACACGCGCTCGCCCTTCTCGATCGCCGGACGGGCCTTGGCGATCAGCACGTGGTCGAGCGCCTTGCCAGCCTCGGCCGACAGGCCGTGGTCCTGCACGTCGGTGTGGTACAGCGGCACGTCCGCGCCCAGCGACACCTGGTGGAAGATGCGGCTGAAGTCCAGGCCGCGCGCCTTCCAGTGTTCGATGCCGGCCTTGGTGTCGAGCAGGTCGGCGCGGCCGATCAGCTCGTCGAAGGTGCGGATGCCCAGCTGGGCCATGATCTCGCGCGCTTCTTCGGCAACGAAGAAGAAGAAGTTGACCACGTGCTCCGGCTTGCCCTGGAACTTCTTGCGCAGCTGCGGATCCTGCGTGGCCACGCCCACCGGGCAGGTGTTCAGGTGGCACTTGCGCATCATGATGCAGCCCTCGGCAACCAGCGGCGCCGTGGCGAAACCGAACTCGTCGGCGCCAAGCAGCGCGCCGATGACGACGTCGCGTCCGGTCTTCATCTGGCCGTCGGCCTGCACGCGGATGCGGTTGCGCAGGCCGTTGAGCAGCAGCGTCTGCTGGGTCTCGGCCAGGCCCAGCTCCCACGGCGTGCCGGCATGCTTGATCGACGACCACGGCGAGGCGCCGGTGCCGCCGTCATGGCCGGCGATCACGACGTGGTCGGCCTTGGCCTTGGACACGCCCGCGGCCACGGTGCCGACGCCCACTTCGGACACCAGCTTGACCGAGATATCCGACGACGGGTTGACGTTCTTCAGGTCGTGGATCAGCTGCGCCAGATCCTCGATCGAGTAGATGTCGTGGTGCGGGGGCGGCGAGATCAGGCCGACGCCCGGCACCGAGTAACGCAGCTTGCCGATGTAGTCCGAGACCTTGTGGCCCGGCAGCTGGCCGCCTTCGCCCGGCTTGGCGCCCTGCGCCATCTTGATCTGGATCTGGTCGGCCGAGGCCAGGTATTCGGCGGTCACGCCGAAACGGCCCGACGCCACCTGCTTGATCTTCGAGCGCAGCGAGTCGCCGGCCTGCAGTTCCAGGTCCTTCTCGATCACGCCGTCGCCCAGCACGCCCTTCAGGGTGTCGCCCTGCTTGATGGGGATGCCGCGCAGTTCGTTGCGGTAGCGCTTCTCGTCCTCGCCGCCTTCGCCGGTGTTGGACTTGCCGCCGATGCGGTTCATCGCCAGCGCCAGCGTGGTATGGGCCTCGGTCGAGATCGAGCCGAGCGACATCGCGCCGGTGGCGAAGCGCTTGACGATCTCCTTGGCGGGCTCGACTTCTTCCAGCGGAATCGCCTTGGCCGGATCGACCTTGAACTCGAACAGGCCGCGCAGCGTCATGTGGCGCTTGCTCTGGTCGTTGATGATGTTGGCGTATTCCTTGTACGTCTGATAGGCGCCCTTGCCGTCGTCGGCGCGCACCGAGTGCTGCAGCTTGGCGATCGAGTCCGGGGTCCACATGTGCTCTTCGCCGCGGATGCGGAAGGCGTACTCGCCGCCGGCGTCGAGCATGTTCTCCAGCACCGGGCTGTTGCCGAACGCGTCCGTGTGCAGGCGCAGCGCTTCCTCGGCGACCTCGAAGATGCCGATGCCCTCGACGTTCGACGGCGTGCCGTGGAAGTACTTCTGCACCAGCTCGCGCGACAGGCCGATAGCCTCGAAGATCTGCGCGCCGGTGTACGACATGTAGGTGGAGATGCCCATCTTGGACATCACCTTGAACAGGCCCTTGCCGATCGCCTTGACGAAGTTCTTGACCGCCTTTTCCGGCGACAGGTCGCCCGACAGGCCGCTGGCCATGTCGGCCAGGGTTTCCATCGCCAGGTACGGGTGCACGGCTTCGGCGCCGTAGCCGGCCAGCAGCGCGAAGTGGTGCACTTCACGCGCGGTGCCGGTCTCGACCACCAGGCCGGTCGACGTGCGCAGCCCCTTCTCCACCAGGTGGTGGTGGATGGCAGACGTGGCCAGCAGCGCCGGGATGGCGACATGGTCGGCATCGACCGGGCGGTCGGTCACGATCAGGATGTTGTAGCCCGAACGCACCGCGTCCACGGCTTCGGCGCACAGCGAGGCCAGGCGCGCTTCGATGCCTTCCTTGCCCCATGCGGTCGGGTAGCAGATGTTCAGTTCGTACGAACGGAACTTGCCGCCGGTGTAGTGCTCGATGTTGCGGATCTTGGCGATGTCCTTGAAGTCCAGCACGGGCTGGGACACTTCAAGACGCATCGGCGGGTTGATGTTGTTCAGCTCGAGCAGGTTCGGCTTCGGGCCGATGAACGACACCAGCGACATCACCATGTTCTCGCGGATCGGGTCGATCGGCGGGTTGGTGACCTGTGCGAACAGCTGCTTGAAGTAGTGGTACAGCGTCTTGTTCTTCGACGACAGGATCGCCAGCGGCGAGTCGTTGCCCATCGAGCCGGTGGCTTCCTCGCCGGCCAGCGCCATCGGCGCCATCAGGAACTTGACGTCTTCCTGGGTATAGCCGAACGCCTGCTGGCGGTCCAGCAGCTTGGCCACGGGCTTCTTCTCGGCGGCGACGTCTTCCGGCTTGGCATCGATCTCGTCCAGCTTGATGCGCACGGCATCGATCCAGCTCTTGTACGGCTTGGCGTTGGCCAGGTTGTCCTTGAGCTCCTTGTCGTCGATGATGCGGCCCTGCTCCATGTCGATCAGGAACATCTTGCCCGGCTGCAGGCGCCACTTCTGCACCACGCGCGACTCGGGGAACGGCAGCACGCCGGCTTCCGAGGCCAGCACCACGACGTCGTCCTCGGTCACGTAGAAACGTGCCGGGCGCAGGCCGTTGCGGTCCAGCGTGGCGCCGATCTGGCGGCCATCGGTAAAGCAGATCGCGGCCGGGCCGTCCCACGGCTCCATCATGGCGGCGTGGTATTCGTAGAAGGCGCGACGGTTGTCGTCCATCAGCGTGTGCTGTTCCCACGCTTCCGGGATCATCATCATCATCGCGTGGACCAGCGGGTAGCCCGCCATCGTCAGCAGTTCGAGGCAGTTGTCGAACGATGCCGTATCGGACTGGCCCGGGTAGATCAGCGGCCACAGCTTGGGCAGGTCGTCGCCCAGCACCGGCGACGAGATCGCGCCGGTACGCGCGTTGATCCAGTTGACGTTGCCCTTGACCGTGTTGATTTCGCCGTTGTGGGCGACCATGCGGTACGGGTGGGCCAGTTCCCAGGCCGGGAAGGTGTTGGTCGAGAAGCGCTGGTGCACCAGGGCCAGCGCCGACACGGCGCGCTGGTCCTGCAGGTCCAGGTAGTACTCGCCGACCTGGTTGGCCAGCAGCAGGCCCTTGTACACCACGGTACGGGCCGACATCGACGGCACGAAGTATTCCTTGCCGTGCTTGAGCTTGAGCGCCTGGATGGCGTGGCTGGCGGTCTTGCGGATGACGTAGAGCTTACGTTCCAGCGCGTCCGTGGTCATGATGTCGCGGCCCCGCCCGATGAAGATCTGGCGGATCACCGGCTCGGTCTTGCGCACCGTGGGGGACATCGGCATGGCGGCGTCGACCGGCACGTCGCGCCAGCCCAGCACGACCTGGCCTTCCAGGCGGACCGTGCGCTCCAGTTCCTGCTCGCAGGCCAGGCGCGAAGCGTGTTCCTTGGGCAGGAAGATCATGCCCACGCCGTATTCGCCGGCGGGCGGCAGGCTCACGCCCTGCGCCGCCATTTCCTCGCGGTAGAACTGGTCCGGGATCTGGATCAGGATGCCGGCACCGTCGCCCATCAGCGGGTCGGCGCCGACGGCGCCGCGGTGGTCCAGGTTCTCCAGGATCTTCAGGCCCTGTGAAATGATCTCGTGCGACTTCTTGCCCTTGATATGCGCGACCATGCCGACGCCGCAGGCGTCATGCT
Organism: Cupriavidus alkaliphilus; assembly: GCF_014191175.1. Lineage (NCBI taxonomy): Bacteria > Pseudomonadati > Pseudomonadota > Betaproteobacteria > Burkholderiales > Burkholderiaceae > Cupriavidus > Cupriavidus alkaliphilus. Next base: position 46,570 of record NZ_JACHWE010000012.1, read on the forward strand.
CGTTGCTCGGGTCGTACATGCCTTGCGCCTGCGGGCGCAGGTCGAGGGCGGAGGAAGACTCGCTGATTTGCTCGCTGGTCTGCGCTTGGGCCGAAAGGTTCTTCATTTGGTCCACGGGCTGATTTCCGGTGAAGGCTGCGCGGACTGCTGGACTACCGGAACGGGGACCGCGCGCTTTCTGTAAATCCACCCAGACCGGTGGACCGGCGGGAAGGGAAATGGGGACGAAGCTGTCAGCGGGCCGCAGCGGCGTACACGAGCGTGACGCGCCGCACAATGACTGTGGGTGGAGCAACTATATGGGAATCGCCTGCGCCTCGCAAAAAAATTAAATGGGGTCGGAATACATTTAAACACGCACCGTTTCGGTGAATGATTTAAATGGGGACACATAAATTTTATGGCGCTTTCGCCGCATTTACGAGTTGCTTTTGCACCTTTTTGGGGCGCCCCTTCGGCAAAGGCTGGACGCGCCGTGAGCCATGTCTCTCCAGCTGCGCCAGGAACGCGTCGCCGCCTAGCGGCCAGCCGCTATGCGCATGGGTGCGCAAGGTGTCCAGGGTCTTGCCGGACAGCCCTTCGGCGCTGAGCATGCGGTAGTTCGATTGCCGCTCGAACGGGGTATTGCCCAGCTCCCAGTAGGCGGCGTGGTCGCTGACAAAGGGACTGGCCTCGATGCCGGCGTGGTGGCGGTAGCTGCTCCAGCGGTCGGCTTCGGGGGTATTGACCTCGCCCGCGCGCACCGCGTTGCCCTCCACGTAGAGCATGGCCGGCAGCAGCCACTGGGCTGGATCAAACACGGCGGAGCGGAAGCGTCCCTCCCACAGGGTGCCGGTGCGGCCCGCCACGCGATTGAAGTAGCGCGCGTAGCGGCGCCCGACCGCCTGCATGGTCAGGCTAAGCGCGTCCTCACTTTTCGGCGTTGCCACCAGGTGCACGTGGTTGGGCCGCAGCGCATAGGCATGGATGGCGAGGTCGTGCTCGCGCGCCGCCATGCGCAGGCAATCCAGGTAATGCAGGTAGTCGTCGGTGCCCAGGAACACGGGCTGGCGGTTGTTACCGCGCTGCAACACCAGCGCGGGCAGTCCGGTGGGGGAAAAACGGGGAAGGCGGGCCATGACAGGGTCGTGCGGGCTGCGATGCCCGCATCATAGCCTGATCCGTCCCTAATTTTCAGGGGGCGGTACCCTCGCTGACAGCGAAGATGCGGCGGTGCTCGCGGATGGCGTAGCGGTCGGTCATGCCGGCAATGTAATGGGCGATCAGCCGCGACTGGTCGCCGCCATGGCTGGCCTGGTACTGCGGCGGCAGCAGGCGCGGATCGGACATGAAGGCCTGGAACAGGTCGCCGACGATGCGCTGGGCCTTGGCGGACATCCGCATCACCAGGTAGTGCCGGTACAGATGCCGGAACAGGAAGCGCTTGAGCGCGGCCGCTTCCTCGTGGATCTGCGCGCTGAAGCCGACCAGCGGCCCGGCGGCCCTCACCGCGTCGATATTGCGCGGGTTGGTGTCGGCGATATTGCGGCTGGTGGTTTCGATCAGGTCGACGATCAGCGTGTTGATCATGCGCCGGACCGTCTCGTTGATGGCGCGCCGGCCATTGATGCCGGGGAAGGCCTCGGCCACCTCGGCCCGGTGGCGGCCCCACATCGGCACCTCGTCGAGCTGCTCCAGCGTCAGCAGACCGGAGCGCAGGCCGTCGTCGATATCGTGGTTGTTGTAGGCGATCTCGTCGGCAAGGTTGGCCAGCTGGGCCTCCAGCGACGGTTGCGTGCCTTCCAGGAAGCGCCGGCCCAGTTCGCCCAGCGCCGAGGCGTTGACGCGCGAGCAATGCTTGAGGATGCCCTCGCGCGTCTCGAAGGTCAGGTTCAGGCCATTGAAGCCGCCGTAGCGCTCTTCCAGCTCGTCCACCACCAGCAGGCTCTGCAGGTTGTGCTCGAAGCCGCCGTGGTTCTTCATGCACTGGTTCAGCGCGTCCTGCCCGGCGTGGCCGAAGGGTGTGTGGCCCAGGTCGTGCGCCAGCGAGATCGCCTCGACCAGGTCCTCGTTCAGGCGCAGGTTGCGCGCGATCGAGCGGGCGATCTGCGCCACCTCCAGGCTGTGCGTCAGGCGCGTGCGGAACAGGTCGCCCTCGTGGTTGACGAAGACCTGGGTCTTGTACTCGAGCCGCCGGAACGCCGTGCTGTGGATCACGCGGTCGCGGTCGCGCTGGAATTCGCTGCGCGACAGCGACGCGGGTTCGGCGTGCACGCGCCCGCGCGTCTGCGCGGAGCGGGCGGCGTACGGGGCGAGGTGGCTTTCAAAGTCGGTCATGCAGCGCGTCCGGTGGCTGGGTCGGGGTGGCGAGGCATAACCGATCGGTCAGGCGACCGGCGCCTCGGTGGGAGGTTTCAGGACGGCGTGGGCCAGCGTCGCGCGCAGATCCGCGTCCGGCACGCTGGTGATGAACGCCTCGCCGAGCTTCTTCAGCAGGATGAACTTGATGCTGCCGGCCTCGGCCTTCTTGTCGACCTTCATCAGTTCGATATAGCGGTCGGCGCCCAGTTCCGGCGCCACCACCGGCAGCATCGCCGCCTGCGTGAGGGTGCGCACGCGCGCCAGCGTCTCGATATCGATAAAGCCGAGCCGGTGCGACAGGTCCGCGGCCATCACCATGCCGCATCCCACCGCTTCGCCGTGCAGCCAGGCGCCGTAGCCCATGCCGGCCTCGATCGCATGGCCGAAGGTATGGCCGAAATTGAGGATGGCACGCAGTCCGCCCTCGCGCTCGTCCTGCGCCACCACGCCCGCCTTGATCTCGCACGAGCGCTGCACGGCAACCGCCATCAGCTCCGGGTCGCAGGCGTTCAGCGCCTGGATGTTGCGCTCGATCCAGCCAAAGTAATCGGCGTCCGCAATGGCGCCGTGCTTGATCACCTCGGCCATGCCGGCGGCCAGTTCGCGCGGCGGCAGCGTGCGCAGCGTGTCGATGTCGGCGATCACCGCGTTGGGCTGATGGAACGCGCCGATCATGTTCTTGCCGAGCGGGTGGTTGATGCCGGTCTTGCCGCCTACCGACGAATCCACCTGCGCCAGCAGCGTGGTCGGCATCTGGATGAACGGCACGCCGCGCATGTAGCAGGCGGCGGCAAACCCGGTCATGTCGCCGACCACGCCGCCGCCCAGCGCCACCAGCGTGGTCTTGCGGTCGGCGCCGGCCTGCAGCAGCGCGTCGAAGATGCGGTTCAGCGTTTCCCAGTGCTTGAAGGCCTCGCCGTCGGGCAGCGTGACGGTGCGCACGGTCTTGCCCAGCGCCGCCAGCGCGGCCTCGACGCGCGCCGCATAGAGCGGCCCGACGGTTTCGTTGGTGACGATGACGGCGTGCTGGCCGCGCACGTGCGGGCGCAGCAGCTCGGCGTTGTCGAGCAGGCCGGTGCCGATATGGATGGGGTAGCTGCGCTCGCCCAGGTCGACTTCAAGGGTAATCATGGATTGGGGTCCTGCGCCGGCGGCCCGGCATCGCCCGCGGGCGGGGACGCCGGCTGCGGGGGATCGATCCGGAAACCGGCCATTTCAAGTTGCATCAACACCATATTAGCAAGCTGCGCCACCGAGGGCTTGCCGGTTTCGATGATGAAGTCGGCGACTTCGCGGTACAGCGGATCGCGCTCGGCATACAGGGCCTCGAGCTTGCCCTTGGGGTCGTCGGTCTGCAGCAGCGGCCGGTTGCGGTCGTGCCGGGTGCGCAGCCACAGGTCGTGCGGGCTGGCGCGCAGGTACACGACCGTGCCGCGGGCCTTCAGCACCTCGCGGTTCTCGGCGCGCAGCACCGCGCCGCCGCCGGTGGCCAGCACGATGCCCTGGCGCTGCGCCAGCTCGCGGATCATCGCGGCCTCGCGATCGCGGAAGCCGGCCTCGCCCTCGAGTTCGAAGATCACCGGGATGCGCACGCCGCAGTGCGCTTCCAGCTCATGGTCGGAATCGAAAAACGGATAGTGCAGGCGCCGCGCCACCGTGCGGCCCACGGTGGTCTTGCCGGCGCCCATCAGGCCGACGAAAAAGAGGTTGGGTCGATCGGATTCCGGGCGGTCGGCACCGGATCGTTCGGCTTCGCGCCGATCCGGCGCCTGGCGCTGCGCCGCCGGCCCTGTCGCTGAGGCTGTCACGGGACTGTGGTTCGGGAGCGCGGCATGCGGGCCGTCCTCCCCGGTTGGGAACTGCATCATCTTCTTATGTTGTGGCGCGGCCGGCAAGTGCCGAATGCGGCATAGACCGCATTTCTTGCCGTCGCGCAGGCATTCGTGGCCCGGCGGTTCGCGGCGCGCGGCGCAAAAAAAGGCCGCATCGGTCGATGCGGCCTGCCAGTCTACTGTATCCGGCGCCCCGGCCCTACTTGAGCGATACGCTTTCGTTCAGGATGCGCGGGGTCAGGAACACCAGCAGCTCGGTCCGGTTGCGGACCTTGGCGTTGTTCTTGAACAGGTAGCCCAGCACCGGGATATCGCCCAGCAGCGGCACCTTGTCGACATCGGTGGACTCGGTCTGGGTGTAGATGCCGCCGATCACCACGGTGCCGCCGTTCTCGACCAGCACCTGGGTCTGCACGTGCTTGGTGTCGATGGCAAAGCCGGAGGTGGTCTGGATGCCCACGCTGTCCTTGTTCACGTCGACGTCGAGCAGCACATTGCCTTCGGGCGTGATCTGCGGCGTCACCTCGAGCTTCAGGTTGGCCTTGCGGAACTGCACCGAGGTGGCGCCGCTGGACGTGGCCGCCTGGTAAGGCAGCTCGGTGCCCTGCTCGATCAGCGCCTTGATGTTGTTGGCGGTGACCACGCGCGGGCTGGAGATGATCTTGCCCTTGCCGTCCGCCTCCAGCGCCGACAGCTCCAGCGCCAGGAAGCGCGTGGCGGCGCTGTTGAACAGGCTCACCGCAATATTGGCCGGATTGGTGCCGTTGATGGATCCGGCCGGCAGGCTCAGGAACGGGCCGTTGTCGGAGGTCGAGCCCGGCAGCACGTTGTTGTAGGTGTTGCCGACGCGGGCGTTGTTGTACTGCCCCGCAAAGCCCAGCTTGACCCCCAGGTTCCGGCTGAAGGTATCGGTGGCCTCGACGATGCGCGCCTCGATGATGACCTGGCGCACGGGGATGTCGATCTTGCCGATAAAGATCTGCACCTCTTCCAGCTTGGAAGCGATATCCGAGACAAAGAGCTGGTTGGTGCGCGCATCGGCGGTCAGCGAACCGCGCTTGGACAGCATGCGCGTGCTGGCGCCCGCTGCCCCCGCGCTGCCGATCGAGGCGCTTGCGCCACCACCGGCGCCCATGCCCAGCAGCATCCTGCGCACGTCCTCGGCGCGCTGGTAATTGAGCTGGAACACCTGGCTGCGGATCGGCTCGAGGTCGTTGATCTGCTGCTGCGACTCGAGCTCGAGCTTCTCCTTGGTCTGCAGCTCGGCCTTGGGCGCCACCCACAGCACATTGCCGTTGCGGCGCGAGGCCAGCCCCTTCGCATCCATCACGATCTGCAGCGCCTGGTCCCACGGCACGTCCTTGAGCCGCAGGGTCAGGTTGCCCTGCACGCTTTCGCTGGTGATGATGTTCAGGTTGGTGAAGTCGGCGAACACCTGCAGCAGCGAGCGGATGTCGATGTTCTGGAAGTTCAGCGACAGGCGCTCGCCGCGGTAGCCCGGGCCGCTGATCAGCTTGGTCGGGTCTTCCTTGACGGGACGGACCTCGACCACGAACTGGGTGTCGGTCTGGTACGAGCTGTATTCCCAGTTGCCGCGCGGTTCGATGGTCAGGCGCGCGTTGCCGTTGGCGTCGGAAGCGCGCATGCCCTGCACCGGCGAGCCATAGTCGCTGACGTCGAAGTGCCGCCGCAGGTTCTCCGGCAGCGTGGTGCCGAGGAAATCGACCACCACGTTCTTGCCCTGTTGCGCGATATTGATGCCCAACTCGCGCGAGGACAGGTCGACCACCACGCGTCCCGCACCGTCGGCCCCGCGGCGGAAGTCGATATTGCGCACCGAGGGCCGCCCCGCGGCGGCGCCGGGCGGCGTCGCGGCCGGCGCGAAGGTCGGCGCCGCGCTCTTGGCCGCCGGCGCCACGTTGTCGAGCGACACCACGAAGACATTGCCGCGCTGGTCGGTCCGATAGGTGGCGTTGCGCGTCAGGTCGAGGATCAGGCGCGTACGGTCGCCGATCTGCATCACATTGGCGGCCTTGACCAGCTTGCCGCCGTATTCATATTGCGCGCGCCGCTCGGCAAAGCCGGTATCGAAGAAATCGATTGCGAGCCGGGCCGGGTTCTGCGTGGTGAAGTCCGCCGGCTTCTGCGTCAGCGGCCGTTCCAGTTCGACCACGAGCACGGTCTGCTCCCCGGTCGTGCTGACGTCCACCGACTTGATCCGGTTGCTCTGAGCCAGGGCCGCCGGTGCGGCCAGCGCCAGCCATAGCGCCAGCGCCGTGGCCATGGTCCTCATCACGGCGCCCGCGCGCGCACGATACCAGCGCGCGGGGGTCATGCCGCCGCGTCCAGCTTCAGGCTGGTCATTTTCTCTTTCCACTCGGATACCCCCTCCCGGACCAATTCGCGCAGCACGATCTCCTGATCGGTGATGCGGACCACCCGGCCATAGCTCTGGCCGAGATACTGACCCACCTTCACATGGTGGATCTTGTTATCAACACGGACGATGCCGAAGGTTTCCCCCTGCTTCTTCATCATCCCGAGCATCTTGAAGTTCTCTAGCGGATAGTCCTCCAGCGGCTCGCGGCGCCGGCCGGCTTCGGGAGAATCCGCCAGCGTCTTGTTCAGTTCGCCGATCTTGGCCTGCGCGAACGGCTCGGGCGCACTGGCCGCGGCATATTCGCGCGGCACGTAGGGCCGGGCATCGGGCACGGGCTCGGGCGGCTTGGCACGCGCGCTGCGGGTAGCTTCCATCCACTGGCGCAGCGCGTCCTCATCGCTGGCGCCGCAGGCGCCCAGCAGGCCGATTGCCAGCGCCGCCGCCAGCGTGCGCCGCGACGCGGCCCATGCCTGGGCGCGGGATCGAACGATGCGGCTCATTTCGCGCCTCCTGCCTTGGCGGCCGCTGCGGCCGCGGCGGCCTTGCGTTGCGCCGCCTGTTCTTCAGCGTCGAGCGCGCGGTAGGCCATCGCCACCGCCTCCATCGACAGCCCGCCGTCCTTGGTATTGGACAGTTGCAGGTTCTGCATCGACACGATCCGCGACAGCGCCGCGACGTCGGCGTTGAACTGCGCCACCTCGTGATAGCGCCCGGTCACGCGCAGGTTCACCGGGATCTCGGCAAAGTAGGGCTTGATCACCGCCGCCTGCGGCTTGAACAGCTCGAACTGCAGCCCGCGCGCCACGCCGGCATGGTTGACGTCGGCCAGCAGCGCGTCCATTTCCGTCTTGTTGGGCAGCTGCCGCTCCAGCAGCGCCACGCGCTGCTCGACCTGCTTCTTCTGCTCGCGCAGCGCCTCGAGGTTGGCCACCTGCGCCACCTTGGACTGGTACGCCTGCTTCAGGCTTTCCTGCTCCTGGCGCTGGCGCTCGAGTTCGTCGAACTTTGCGCTCCAGTAGAACTGCCAGCCCAGCAGCAGCACCACCGCCGCCGCCAGGACCGCGAACAGCACGCGCGGCGCGGCCGGCCAGGTCTCCGGCTCGTTCAGGTTGAGCCCGCGGAACTGGCTGGTCAGGTCGGCCAGGTTGATTTCGGTATTGAGCGCCATGGTCAGGCCTTTCCGGCCGCGGGGGCGGGTGCAGGTGCGGGGGCGGCGGATGGCGCCGAAGCGCCCGCGGCAGCCTTCTTGCCGTCGGCCGGCGCCTCCGGCGCGCGGTACGCAAAGCGCATCGAGAAATCAAACAGCCGGCGCTGCTCGCGCAGGTTGTTGGTCATGGTGACCGCCTTGGATTCGACCAGTTCGGCCTTGTCGAGCCAGGCCACTCCGCCCAGGTTGCGCAGCAGCTCCGAAATACGTTCGTTGGACTGCGCCACGCCGGCGATGGTGAAGGCCTCGCCGGCCTGCTTCAGGCTGGTCAGGTAGACGCCTTCGGGCACCTGCCGCACCAGTTCCTCGAGCAGCTGCACCGGGCGGTTGCGCTCGGTCTGCAGGCTTTCGACGGCCTTCTGGCGCTGCAGCAGCGCGTCGATGTCTTTCTTCAGCGTGTTGACTTCGCGGATCTGCCCGTCGAGCCGGGCGTTTTCCGCACTCAGCACCTGGTTGAGCGCCACCACGGACGCGATGCGCCCGTCGATATAGACTCCGCCCAGCAGCACCACGGCCGCGCCCGCGCCAGCCGCTGCGCCCAGCATGGTGTAGACCTTCTTGCGCCGCGCCGCCTTGCGGGCTTCATGGTAGGGCAGCAGGTTGACCGAAGGCAGTGTGTTCGTTGACATCTCGTGCCTCCGGTGCGTTATTGCAGGCCGCGCAGGGCGAGGCCGGCACTGACGATATACGCAGGCAGGTCGCGCTGCAGGTAGCGCTCATTGACCTTGGCGTTGGTCGCCATGTTGGCGAACGGGTTCGCCAGCGTGGTGGTGATCCTGGTCTGGTGCTGGATCGCCGCCTGCACGCCGAACAGCGAGGCATGCCCGCCGGACAGCAGGATCTCGTCGACCCGGCCCAGGCTGGAGCTGGCGATGAAGTTGCCGATCGCGGACTGCACCTCCATGGCAAGGGCATCTAGCGACGGCTTGAGCAACTGCGCGCGCCAGGCTTCGGGCAGCGTGTTCTTGCGCTTCTTGATCTCGGCCTTGAGCGCATCGAGCGTGAACATGCGCGCCGCGCTTTGCGTGAGCTGGTCGCCGTAGCTGTTGAGCGGCTGTTCGTAGAGTTCTTTCCAGCCCTGGTAGAAGATGGCCTTGGAGCGGCTGCCGCCGAGGTGCACCACCGCCACCACCGGCAACGCGCGCGCGTCGGCCTCGGACATCTCCTGCGGCACGCCCAGCATCTGCACGATCGAGCGCTGCACCGCGTATTCCTCGACGTCCATCACCTGCGGCTTGAGGCCGGCCATTTCGGCCGCGGTCACGCGTTCCTGCACGCGGTCGCTGTTGGCCGCGGTGACGCGCACGCCGATGCCGCCCTCGGTCTCGCTGGGGCCGATCACGGCGAAGTCGAAGTTGACCGCCTGCGACGGCGGATAAAGGCGGTGCGCCTCGGATTCGACCTGGGAATAGAGTTCGTCTTCGGACAGGTTGTCCGGCAGGCTGACCGTCTGCGATTCGGTCAGCATGGAGGGAACGCCCAGCACCACGTCCTTGGAGCGGATGCCGGCCTTGCCGAGCGCGCGCCGAAGCGCAATCCCGACTGCCTCGATGTTGATGACGTTGCCATCGGCAACGGCATTGCGGTCCAGCAGTTCGCTGGCGCATTTTTCCAGCCGGTAGTCTTGTCTGCTGCCCCCCACGGAGAGCTCGACTACCTTGACACTGGACGACCCGATATCCACGCCGACCGTAGTCCGGCGCAGAAGCCCCGACAAAATGCCCCGACGCAAGGTGACCCCCTGACTTTTGAACTCGCCCCTGGCTTGAACGCTCTAATCGGGCGAGCCTAGTTTCTTGAATGAAACGTGTGCTTTTTATGTTGGCCGATTCTCACAAAATCCAGCATCGGTGGCAACGTGCCGAACTGGGCCGAACTTGTTTTTGAGAAGGCCCTCATCAATCCGTTGCCAAAACCCCACGGTCGTCGGGTTCCCTTCCATGCCTGCCTGTGCCGCGCGCGTCCCCCCGTAGTCACCACCAACGTCGCCCTGCACGCCGGCATCCGTGGCCTTACATCTTGTAACAGCGCGATAGCGGCGCCCCCGCCACTGTGCGTCCGGGCGGGCCGATGCCGGAAGATATAATCGCGGGCACCCCTGACTAGGTATTTCCCTTATGGCCACAGCACAACACAAGCCGCCCCACCCTGCCCGTCGTTCGATCTGGACGCGGCTCATGTTCTGGGCGGTGGGACTGGTTGTCGCCGGTGCCGTCGTGATTGCGCTGCTGCTTGGCTACGCGCTGCTGGTGGCCGCGCCCAACCTGCCTTCGCTGGACACCATCACCGACTACCGGCCCAAGATTCCGCTGCGCATCTACACCGCTGACAATGTGCTGATCGGCGAATTCGGCGAAGAGCGGCGCAACTTCGTGCCCATCGCCGAAATTCCGGACGTGATGAAAAAGGCAGTGCTGGCGATCGAGGACGACCGCTTCTACGAGCACGGCGGCGTCGACTTCGTCGGCGTGATGCGTGCCGGCCTGGCCAACCTGCGCGGCGGGCTGTCGCAGGGCGCCTCCACCATCACCATGCAGGTGGCGCGCAATTTCTTCCTGTCCAGCGAGAAGACCTATACCCGCAAGATCTACGAGATGCTGCTGGCGTACAAGATCGAGGCCAACCTGAGCAAGGACCAGATCCTCGAGCTGTACATGAACCAGATCTACCTGGGCCAGCGCGCCTACGGCTTCGACAGCGCCGCGCGCGTGTACTTCGGCAAGTCGGTGCGCGATGTGACGCCGGCCGAGGCGGCGATGCTGGCCGGGCTGCCGAAGGCGCCGTCGGCGTACAACCCGGTGGTCAACCCGCGTCGCGCCAAGGTACGCCAGGAGTACATCCTGCAGCGCATGCGTGACCTGCGCTACCTCACGCCCGAACAGTACGACGAGGCCGTGCAGGCCGAGCTGAAGGTGCGCACCGAGGGCAACGAGTTCTCCACGCACGCCGAATACGTGGCCGAGATCGTGCGCCAGCTGATGTACGCGCAGTACCGCGAGGAAACCTACACGCGCGGCCTGACGGTCTACACCACGCTGACCAAGACCGACCAGGACGCGGCCTATGAGGCGGTGCGCACCGGCATCATGAACTACGAGCGCAAGCACGGCTACCGCGGTCCCGAGGCCTTCATCGACCTGCCCTCCGACCCGGCCGAGCGCGAGCAGGCCATCGACGATGCGCTGGTCGAGCACCCGGGCAGCGGCGACCTGCGCTCGGCCGTGGTCACCAGCGTGTCGCCCAAGCAGGTCAAGGCGACGCTGCTGTCCGGCGAAGTCGCGACCATCGAAGGCGCGGCGCTGCGCTTTATCTCGCCGTCGCTGTCGGCCAACGCGCAGCCCAAGATGAAGATGCGCCCGGGCGCGGTAATCCGCGTGACGCAGGACGAGAAAAAGAACTGGTCGGTGACGCAGCTGCCGGAAGTGGCCGCGGCGTTCGTGTCGATCAACCCGCAGGATGGCGAGATCCGCTCGATGGTGGGCGGCTTCGACTTCAACCGCAACAAGTTCAACCACGTGACCCAGGCCTGGCGCCAGCCCGGCTCGAGCTTCAAGCCGTTCATCTACTCGGCGGCGCTGGAAAAGGGCTTCTCGCCGGCCACCGTGATCAACGACGCGCCGCTGTCGATCGGCCCCGATACCGGCGGCCAGGTGTGGGAACCGAAGAACTATGACGGCCGCTTCGAGGGCCCGATGACCATGCGCCGCGCGCTGGCCAAGTCCAAGAACCTGGTTTCGGTGCGGATCCTGCGCGCGATCGGCACGCAGTACGCGCAGGACTACATCACCCGCTTCGGTTTCGAGGCCGACAAGCACCCCGCCTATCTGCCGATGGCGCTGGGCTCCGGCGCGGTGACGCCGCTGCAGATGGCCGGCGCCTACTCGGTGTTCGCCAACGGCGGCTACCGCGTCAACCCGTACCTGATCCAGAAGGTGGTCGACGCGCGCGGCAACGTGATCTCCGAAACCCATCCGCAGCGCGCCGGCACCGATGCCGTGCGCGTGCTCGACGCCCGCACCGCCTTTATCGCCGACACCATGCTGCGCGACGTGGTGCGCTACGGCACCGCCAACAGCGCCAAGCAGCGCCTGGGCCGCAATGACCTGGCCGGCAAGACCGGCACCACCAACGACGCGGTCGATGCCTGGTTTGCCGGCTACACCCCCAACCTGGTGGCGATCGCCTGGATGGGCTATGACCAGCCCAAGAGCCTGGGCGTGCGCGAGACCGGCGGCGGCCTGGCGCTGCCGATCTGGGTCGGCTACATGAGCAAGGCGCTCAAGGGCGTGCCGGAATCTCCGGAACGGCCCGCGCCCGAAGGCGTGCTGATGGTGGGCGGCGACTGGACCTTCGAAGAAAACGCCGGCGGCGCCGGCGTGGCATCGGTGGGCCTGGGCGATCCGTGGCCGGGCAAGCCGGAGGAATCCACGACCCCGTCGGTCGATACCGAGTCCGAGAAACGCAAGATCCTGGAGATGTTCGGCGGCGCCTGAGCGCGCTCGCCGGACCGCAAAAAGCCGGCCGCGAGGCCGGCTTTTTATTTGCGCCCCCGGGCTTCGCCCGGGATGCCGGCGTCAGTGCAGGTTGAGGCTGGCGCCCGCCTGCTCGCTGACATAGCCCGACAGCGCCGCGTACAGTTCGCCGCCGTTGCGCGTATCGACCCAGCGCTCGCCCTCGCGGCGGAAGTGGAAACCGCCCGCGCGCGCGGCCACCCACAGTTCCTGCATCGGCGCCTGGCTGTTGATGATGATCTTGGAGCCGTTCTCGAATTCCAGCTCCATCACGTTGCCGGTGCGGCTGATTTCAATGTCGGCGTCGGCCGCGTCGGCGGCCGCCTCGACCGCGGCTTCGATGCGGTCCAGTTCCCGCGTGGCCAGGGCCAGGAACTCGCTTTCGCTCAAGGGGGGCATGCTAAACTCCGAGACCGCCGTTGCCGCCGCTGCCCGGACCGGGCGTACGTGGCGCGAACGGCTTTTTTTGTTAAGAATCCTCCGGATGACTGGCCATCGCGCCGGGTCATCCAACGCCTTGCCAACAAGCCAAAAGGACGACCCGATGCTGCGTCGTGTTGCGATTGTATCGGCGTTTGCCGCCGCCCTTGCGATGCCCCTGCTGGGCGGATGCGGTATCCGCGGGCCGCTGACCCTGCCCAAGGTTCCGCCCGAGCCGACCCCGCCGACCGTGCCGGATCCGGGCCTGGGCCGCGCCGATGCCACGCCGGCACCGGCATCGTCCCCCGCCGCCCCCACCACCCGATAACCATGACCGCATTCTTCCATCGCCAGGACGGCGCGCTTGCCGTCGAGCAGGTGCCGCTGGCGCGCATCGCCGCCGAGTTCGGCACGCCGACCTATGTCTATTCGCGTGCGGCGCTGACCGCCGCGTACCAGGCCTACGCCGCCGCCTGCGCGGGCCGCAAGGCGCAGGTCCAGTACGCGATGAAAGCGAATTCCAACCTGGCGGTGCTGCAAGTATTCGCCAAACTGGGTGCGGGTTTCGATATCGTCTCGGGCGGCGAGCTCAAGCGCGTGCTGGCCGCCGGCGGCGATCCGCGCAAGGTGGTGTTCTCGGGCGTGGGCAAGAGCGCGGCCGAAATGGAACTGGCGCTGGCGCAGGACGTGCGCTGCTTCAACGTCGAGTCGATTCCCGAACTGGACCGCCTGAACGAAGTGGCCGGCCGCGTCGGCAAGCGTGCGCGCGTGTCGCTGCGCATCAACCCGGACGTCGACGCCAAGACCCATCCCTATATCTCGACCGGCCTGAAGGGCAACAAGTTCGGCATCGCCTTCGAAGACGTGCTGCCGACCTACCGCGCCGCCGCCGCGCTGCCGCACCTGGAGGTGACCGGCATCGACTGCCATATCGGTTCGCAGATTACCGAGGTCGAGCCCTACCTGGAAGCGCTGGACAAGGTGCTGGACGTGGTCGAGGCGCTCGAGCGCGAAGGCATCAGCCTGGAGCACATCGACGTGGGCGGCGGCCTGGGCATTACCTACACCGACGAGACCCCGCCGGACATCACCGGCTTCGCCACCACGCTGCTGGAGCGCGTTGCCGCGCGCGGCCATGGCCACCGCGAGGTGCTGTTCGAGCCGGGCCGCTCGCTGGTGGGCAACGCCGGCGTGCTGCTGACGCAGGTCGAGTTCCTCAAGCCGGGCGCGGCCAAGAACTTCTGCATCGTCGACGCCGCCATGAACGACCTGGCGCGCCCGGCCATGTACGAGGCCTACCACCGCATCGAGCCGGTGGCCCTGCGCGACGGCGCGGCGGTGACCTACGACATCGTCGGCCCGGTGTGCGAATCGGGCGACTGGCTCGGCCGCGACCGCGCGCTGGCGGTGCAGCCCGGCGACCTGCTGGTAGTGATGTCGGCCGGCGCCTACGGCTTCACCATGAGCTCCAACTACAACACCCGCCCGCGCGCCGCCGAAGTGATGGTCGACGGCAGCAAGGTGCAACTGGTGCGCGAGCGCGAGCTGGTCGAAGACCTGTTCCGCGACGAGCGCCTGCTGCAGGACTGAGTTCCCACAGCCCGGCCCGCCGCTGCTTATGCGGCGGGCTGGCGCGTCCCCCCGGCTGGCTTGCGCAGCCGCCACCACACCCGCATCCCCAGCAGCACGAACACCACCGCGGCGTAGATCGAGACCTCGCCGAAGTCGTTCTTGCCTGCCTTGTGCCACCAGTAGTGCAGGATGGCCAGCACGGCGATGGCATAGACCAGCCGGTGCAGCGCCTGCCAGCGCTTGCCGCCGAGGCGGCGCACCATGCCGTTGGTCGAGGTCAGCGCCAGCGGCACCATCAGCATGAAGGCGGTGAAGCCGACCGTGATGAAGGGCCGCTTGTACACATCCTTGATCATGTAGGCCAGGTCGAAGCCGCGGTCCACGCCGATCCACAGCAGGAAGTGCTGCAGGCCGTAGAAGAACGCGAACAGGCCAAGCATGCGGCGCATCCGGATCAGCCAGTTCCAGCCGGTGAGGCGGCGCAGCGGCGTGATCGCCAGCGTCAGGCACAGCATCACCAGCGTCCAGGTGCCGGTCGAGCGCGTGACGAATTCGAGCGGGTTGGCGCCGAACTGTCCAGTGGCGCCCAGGTACAGCAGCCGCACGAAGGGCAGCAGCGCCAGCAGCCAGAGCGCGAGCTTGAGCGCGCGAACCCGCTGCGGCGCCAGCGTGGACAGGCCAGCCGGCTTGCGCGCGGGGGCTGCGGCGGTGGGAGAAGAGGTGGCCATGCGCTCGCCTGCCATCAGAAGAACTTCTTCAGGTCCATGCCCTGGTACAGCGCCGCCACCTGCTGGCCATAGCCGTTGAACGGCAGGGTCTTGCGCTTGGGCGCGAACAGCGCGCCGAAGCCGCTGCCGCGCTCTTCGCCGATGCGGCGCTCGGTGGCCTGGCTCCAGCGCGGATGGTCGACGTCCGGGTTCACGTTCGAGTAAAAGCCATATTCCTGTGGGGCCGCCAGGTTCCAGCTGGTCGGCGGCTGCTTGTCGACGAAGCGGATCTTCACGATCGACTTGGCGCTCTTGAAGCCGTACTTCCACGGCAGCACCATGCGCACCGGCGCGCCGTTCTGGTTGGGCAGCACCTCGCCGTACAGGCCGAAGGTCAGCAGCGCCAGCGGATGCATGGCCTCGTCCATGCGCAGGCCTTCGCTGTACGGCCAGTCGAGCACGCCGCTGCTGAGGCCGGGCATCTGCTTCTTGTCCGCCAGCGTGATGAACTGCACATACTTCGCGCCCGGCTGCGGCTCGACCCGGCGGATCAGCTCGGCCAGCGGATAGCCGATCCACGGAATCACCATCGACCAGCCCTCGACGCAGCGCAGCCGGTAGACGCGCTCCTCCATCGGCGCCAGCCTGGTCAGCTCGTCCAGGTCATAGACCTTGGGCTTCTTCACCAGCCCTTCGACCGCCACCTGCCACGGACGCGGACGCAGCGTGCCGGCGTGGCGCGCCGGGTCGGACTTGTCGGTGCCGAACTCGTAGAAGTTGTTGTAGGTGGTCACCTCCTCGTACGGCGTGCGCTTCTCGGTGATGACGTAGGCGTTGTTGGGTGTGGCGGGCAGCCGGGCGCCATGCTGCCCTTGCGCGAAGGCCTGGCGCGCGAACCACGGCGCCAGCGTGCCGCCGGCCGCACCGGCGGCAGCGAGCGCCAGCATGCGGCGGCGCGCTTCGAAGACATGGCGCGGCGTGATCTCGCTGGCGGCAATGTCGTCGCCGCGCAGCCATTTGGGGGAAGGAATCAGCATGGTTTTCCTCGATTGCCTGGTCGTGCCGGCGCCGGCGGCGCCGCGTGCTTGCAGGATTGGACTCCGGGCTTGGTCGTGGAGTGCGGGCCAGTCCTGACAGTTTTTTGTGATGGCGTCGAAATGACGCAGGCCTGCGCCTGCGAATGTGCCGCAAGCGCGCTGCGGGTGCGTTATCCGCCCTGGTATTGCTGGTACACCACCTGCGCCAGCGTCAGCAGCCGGGTGCGTTCCAGCGGCCCTGCCAGCGCAAAGCCCAGGTCGCGGTCGACCCAGTAGAACGCCATCATCGGGTCGCGGCCCGGCGTCCGCCGGCGCGCGCCCTCGCCCGTCATGCGCTCGACGCGGAAGCCGGTATCGGGCGTGCCCTGCGCCATGCGCCGCAGCTGCAGCGACAGGCGCGTGCCGTCGTCGGCTTCATACATCAGGATCGCCGACGGGCCCCCCTCGGCCACGCCCAGCCGGCCGCCGATCAGGTGGAAGCCCTGCGCGCGCAGGTCGGGCACCTGCAGCGCCGTGCCCAGGCGCCGGGACAGCCAGGCGATCAGGTGGGCTTCTTCGGTCGCGGCAACTTCCACCGGGTGGCGCATCTCCGGGGCGTAGACCGCGTGCGTGGCGAGCGCCTCGCGCGCAAAGCGCTCGCCGGGTGCGAGCACCAGCGTGCCGCCGCCAAGGCGGTCGTGCGCCAGCCAGCCCAGCGTACCGCCGACGGCCAACAGCGCGAGCGACGCGCATGTGGCTGCCACGGCCATGGTCCAGCGCGGCCAGGGACGGGCGCCATCGCGCCGGCCGTCGCGGGCGCGGTTGCGACCCTGGTCGCCGTGCAAGCCCGGCGGCAAGGCCGCCAGCGGCACCGGTTCATTGAGGACCGGGTCGAGCGCGCGGTGCAGCGCCTCGGCCTGCCGGCGCCAGGCGGCGACCTGTGCGGCCGCGTCCGGGTGCTGCGCCAGGTAGGCCTCGACGGCGGCGCGGCGCGCGCCGGCCAGCTGGCCGTCGGCATAGGCGTGGAGATCGGCTTCGTGGATGCCCGGCATCATTTCACCCGTTGCAGCGCATTGGCGGCCGTGGCAGTTCGGTTCGGCGCCGCGCCGTCGAGCAGCCGCCGCATCTGTTCGCGCGCCCGCGCCAGCCGCGACATCACCGTGCCTGGCGGGATGTCGAGCACGCGCGCGGCCTCGGCGTAGGTCAATTGTTCCAGGCTGACCAGCAGCAGCACCGCGCGTTGCGGCTCGGGCAGCTGCGCCAGCGCCTGCGACAGGTCGCGGCGCAGCCCCGGGTCTTCGGCGGGGCCGCTGACCTCGGGCAGGGTATCGGTGGCCACCACCAGGTCCTTGCGGCGCAAGGCGTTCAGGCGCAGGCGGTGCATCAGCGTCAGCAGCCACGGCAGCAGGCCGTCGGCGCCGTCGCCCCACCAGGCGCCGGGGCGCAGGCGGAAGCGCCAGCGGTAGCGCAGCGCGCGCTCGAGCGTGTCCTGCACCAGGTCGTCGGCCAGCGCCGCGTCGCCGGTAAGGCCGCGCGCATGGCGCCGCAACCGCGGCGCCAGCGCGACGAGCTGGCCGTCAAACCCTTCCATGCCGGGGTGGCTGTGGTGGCTGTGTTGGCGCTGGGGGTGGCTGCCGCCGCGTCAGGGCTTGGCCACGTGCCAGACGTTGTTGACGTTGTCGCCGGTGCGGTCGCCCGGCTTGGCGTCCTTGGCGAAGCGGTACAGCGGCTGGCCGCGGTAGGCCCACTGCTTGCTGCCGTCCTCGCGCGTGATGATGGTGTACTGGCCCGAACCGCTGGTGCCCGGGGCGGCCATCAGCGGCGGCCAGTTGGTGGCGCAGGGGCCGTTGCAGGCGCTCTTGCCGCTGCCGGCGGTGTCGCGGTCAAAGGTGTACAGCGTCAGGCCCTGCGGATCGGTCAGCACGCCATTGGTCACCTTGACCGTGGGCGGCAGATTGCCGGCGCTGCCTCCGCCCATGCCCATGCCGGCACAACCGGCGAGCAGGACGGCCGCGCAGCCGAGCGCGAGGGCGCCGGGACGAACCAGGGTTGCAGCAGCGTTACGACGCAGACTTGCCATGATCTTGTTCTCCATGCAATTCGGTGCCGCCAGCCGGCACCGTCCCTCCAGTAAACACTGGATGTGATCTCTTTATTCCCGCAGCGGCCAAAAAAAATGAAAAAAGTCGAAAAAAAAACCTGCCCGAAGGCAGGTCTTTTGCATTGCAGCATGCGCGCCTCAGAGTTCGCCGTAGCTGTGCAGCCCTGACAGGAACATGTTCACGCCGAGGAAGGCAAAGGTCGTGACCAGCAGGCCGACCAGCGCCCACCAGGCCGCCACCGTGCCGCGCAGTCCCTTCATCAGCCGCATATGCAGCCACGCCGCGTAGTTCAGCCAGACGATCAGCGCCCAGGTTTCCTTCGGGTCCCAACTCCAGTAGCCGCCCCAGGCCTCGGCCGCCCATAGCGCGCCGAGGATGGTGGCGATGGTGAAGAAGGCAAAGCCGACCGCGATGGCCTTGTACATCACGTCGTCGAGCAGTTCCAGCGACGGCAGGCGCTCGGCGAGGATGCCGCGCTGTTTGAGCAGGTAGGCTACCGCGACCATCGCCGCCAGCGCAAAGGTGCCGTAGCCGATAAAGTTGGCCGGCACATGGATCTTCATCCACCAGCTTTGCAGCGCGGGCACCAGCGGCTGGATCTCCTGCGCATTGCGGCTGACCGTGTACCACAGCAGAAAGCCCACCGCGGCCGACACCACCAGCATCACGAACGGGCCCAGCGCGCGCGTGGCGTAACGGCCTTCGTAGTACAGGTAGAACAGCGAGGTGATCAGCGTGAACAGCACGAAGACTTCGTACAGGTTCGAGATCGGAATGTGGCCGATGTCGGCGCCGAGCAGGTAGGACTCGTACCAGCGCACCAGCATGCCGGTGAAGCCCAGCACCACCGCGCCCCAGCACAGCTTGCTGCCGAGGCTGTAGCCCGTGCCCGAGCGCGTGGCCAGCCCGACCCAGTAGAACAGCGTCGACAGGAACACCAGCGCGCTCATCCACAGGATGGCCGACTGGCTCGACAGGAAGTACTTGAGGAAGAAGGCCTGTTCGGCGCGCGCGAGCTGGCCCTGGTAGAGCTGGATCGCGAACAGCGACAGCACCGCCAGCGCCACCATCAGCGGCCGCACCGGCTTCCAGTGCCAGCCGAGCAGCGCGAAGGTGGGCACGGCGCCGATCAGCACGGCCTTGTCGTAGCCGTCCATCCACTGCCCGTATTGCGCCAGCGCCACGCCGGCGCCCGCGGCCAGCGCCAGCGCGAACAGCCAGTCCACCCAGCTCAACCGGCGCAGGAAGGAAGGTTCGAGGTAGGCCTCGTCGGCGCCGCTGTCGGCGCGCCGGGTATCGCGCATGGCGCGATCGGCCTGGTTCACATTAGAGGACATAGCGTACCTGCTTATTCAGTGGGGTGTGCCGGCGGGCTCTTGGGTCGCGCTGCGGCCCCCTGCGGCGCGGCCGATGTCGTCGCGCAGCGCCGTGAATTCCTTTTCGAAGTCCATGGTGCGGCGCTGGGTCGACATCGCCATCAGCACATGGCTGCCGGCATCGCCGTCGTCGCTGTTGCCCGCGGTGGGCTGGCCGGCAGACTTGTCGGTGGACTTGTCCTTCACCCAGACCCAGACGCGGCGCTCGCGGATATAGAACATCGCAAACACGCCCAGCACCAGCAGCAGACAGCCAAGATACACGATGTTCTTGCCGGGCGCACGGGTCAGCTGGAACACGCTGGCCTTGATTTCCTGGAAGTCGTCGAGCTGCAGGAACACGGGTGCGCCGTAGAAGAAACTATCCGACAGCGCATTGATGGCCTGCTGCAGGAAGGCGCTGCTCTGGGCACTGTTGGCCACCACCGGCAGCTGGTCCTGCGCGCGCGCGAGCTGCCACAGCTCCCACATCGAACCGTTCAGGATCTTCAGCAGCACGTCGGCGGCCTTCTGCTGCTCGGCCGGCGGCACGGACTTTTCCAGGAAGGCCGCGATGGCGGTAAAGCCGCCCGGCGGCGAATCCGGCGTGGGGCGCGTCGCCCCCGCGAACAGGTCGAGCGCGCGCAGCGCGCTTTCGGCCAGCTGCCGGCGCAGCTCGGCCTTGTCGTCGCCAGGCATCGACGCCAGCGCAAAGCGGCGCGCGGCCTCGCCGCGCAGCGCGCGGTCCTGCAGCGCGGCGCGCAGGCGCATCCAGTCAGCCACGCTGCCCTGGTCGTCGGCGGGAATACGCAGGTAGCGGAACGGCTCGCTGGGCGACTCGCGCATGCCGGCCAGGAACACCGACTGGCCGTCCATTTGCACCGGCACCATGTAGTTGTTGTACTCGCGCGCCTGTCCGGTGCGGTCGCGCAGCTTGTACTGCACCGACGGGCCGACATTGCGCAGGGTCTTGGCGCGGTCGGTGCTGGCGGCGGCGCCGAGGTGCTTGTCCAGCGTTTCATTGAAGGACTTGCGCGCCACGCCACGCGCATCGGGCTTGCCCGAGGCGTCGGTGACGTTCTCGATATTCATCAAACGGAAGTCGCTGAACTCCACCGTCAGTCCGTCGCCATCCGCGCTGGTGCCGGTGCCGGCCAGCGGCTTGTTGCCGCCCACCGCGCCGTCGATGGTGAAGGTGGCGTGGCCGCTGCCCTGCATCGGGTAGCCGACGAACTTCAGGCGCGAGCCGCCATCCTCGAAGCTGGACTGGTAGATGGCGATGCCGTCGACGATCAGCGGCTCGTTCACCTTGATGGTGGCCTCGGTGCGCTTGCCGGTGGCGCGGTCGGTCACGACCACGTCCGAGGCAAACAGCTTGGGCATGCCGGTCTCGTAGAAGTCGACCTTGAACTTCTTCAGCGTGATCGCGAACGGCAGGTCCTGCACCAGCGCTCCGTCGGCAATGTTGAGGATGGCGGTGGAGACGGTCGAGCCCTCGGGCACGTAGGCGTTGCCACGGAAGCCCGGGTTGTTCACCGACAACCGGTGCTGCGGCGGGATCTCGCTGATTACCGCGTTGCCGCGGATCGGGGTCTTGTCGCCCAGCCACATCTGCGCGCGGATCAGCAGGTCGCCGTCGAGCAGGCCGCCGATGCAGATCACCACGATGGCGGTGTGCGCCAGGATATAGCCGACCTTGTTGGCGGCGCCGGCCTTGGCGGCCAGCAGCGTGGCGCCGTCATGCTCGACCGCCTTGACGCGGTAGCCGCGGTTGCGCAGCAACGCCGTCAGCCGGCCAACCGCCTCGGTGCGCGCACGCGCGCCGTCGAACTCGCCGCGATGATGGAAGGCGCGCAGGCTGCGCTCGCGCACATGGTCCTTCCACGAGCGCATGTCCGCGATCATCTTGGGCGCGTTGCGCACCAGGCACAGGCTGGTGGACACCACCAGGAAGGCCAGGATCAGCAGGAACCACCACGAACCGTAGACCTTCTGCAGCGACAGCGTGTGGAACACATCGGCCCAGAACGGACCGAACTGGTTGACGTAGTTCGAATACGGCTCGTTCTGCTTGAGCACGGTGCCGATCACGCTGGCGATGGAGATCACCGTCAGCAGCGCGATCGCAAAGCGCATCGAGGACAACAATTCGACCGCGTCGCGCAGCACGCGGTGAGAGGTCTTCAGGTGCAGCCCTGAAGTGGAAGCGGTCGACATGTGCAGTGAAACCTAAAACAGCGTACGGCCTGGAAATGAATAAAGGGTGGACATGCTTTGGCAAGCAGGCCACCCTTTTCGATTGTGACAAGCGCGTTCGGTTGCATGCGTGGCCGCGCCATCCGGCGGCGGCCGCTCAACCGGTGCGCCGGCGCGCGAAGGCGCCAGCGTCGCGGAATCCCGGATCGTCAGCGAACCCCGGCGACGTAGTCCGCCACCGCCTTGATCTCGGCATCCGACATCTTGGCGGCGATGGTCGTCATGACCGGGTTGTTCTTGCGGGTGCCCTGGCGGAATGCCACCAGTTGTGCCTCGGTATAGTCGGCCCACTGGCCGCCGATGCGCGGATACTGCGCCGGCATGCCTGCGCCGGCGGGGCCATGGCAGGCGGCGCAGGCCGGCACGCCCTTGGCGGCGATGCCGGCGCGATAGATCTTCTGGCCGGCTTCGATGCTGTCCTTGTTCTTGGCGGTGGCCGGCTTGAGCGACTGCTTGGCGAGGTAGGCGCCGACGTTGCGCATTTCCTCGTCGGTCAGCACCGACGCCATCGGCACCATGATCGCGTTGCTGCGGGCCTTGGCCTTGAAGTCGGCCAGCTGCTTGTGGACGTACTCGGGATGCTGCGCGGCCAGCTTCGGGTTGGCGGCGGCCGCGCTGTTGCCGGCGGCACCGTGGCAGCTCAGGCAGGCGGGCACATTGCGATCGGGGGCACCTTGCGTGTACAGCGTTTCACCCTTGGCCGGGTCCGCCTTGGCGGCGGCCTGCTCTGCGGCAGATGCCAGACCGGAAAGGGCGGCGGCAGGAACGGCCAGAGCCAGGACACCCAGAATCTTCGCAATGCGGTTCATTCGCACACCTTCTCTGAATTGTTTTGGATACCGTGATGCATGCCGCTCCGGCGCTTTGCCGGCGGTGAGGACGCGCCGGTGCAAAAGGCTGGGAATCGTGGCGACCCGCGAGCGGCTGACCGATCCGCGCAACGCTGGCCGTGGCGGCAGACCCCGCCAGCCCGCGCCCGCCGCCGCCGCACCGTCCGGTGCAACGCGCAATGCGAGGCAAGGCCTTGCCCACGATGGAACGACACACTAGGCTTCCCGCCCGGACGACGGCAGCCGAGGCACGCGGCATGGATGCCACGCGTCACCCGCTCAGGAGACCGTAAACCGGCGTATTGTACAATAAGTTATGTGCCGGATTGATGCCTTGCGCCTAGTCGTGCCCGCTTCGGGCTGCGCCAGATCAAGCCCGGCGGGCGGCCCAGGCCGCAGCCATCCCACCCTGGCGAGACCCCGGCCCCGGCACGCGCTTGCGCGCGGCCTCCGCGGCCCGCCCCACTGCTCTAGCGCATGTCCCTTCTTCACCAGGCCCGCTTCTTCATCACCGTGAACCACCTGCGCGACCTGCCCGCCACGGCCGTGCCCGAGGTCGCGTTCGCCGGCCGCTCCAACGCCGGCAAGTCCACCGCGATCAACATCCTGTGCAACCAGAAGCGGCTGGCGTTCTCGTCGCGCACGCCCGGGCGCACCCAGCACATCAACTATTTCTCGGTGGCGCCGGTCAAGGCGCCCGACCCGCTTGCGTTCCTGGTCGACCTGCCCGGCTACGGCTATGCCGAGGTCTCGGGCTCGGCCAAGTACCACTGGCAGGGCCTGCTGAGCGATTACGTGCAGACCCGCCAGCAGCTCGCCGGCCTGATCCTGATGATGGATGCGCGCCGGCCGTTCACGGATCTAGATTGCCAGATGGTCGAGTGGTTCCTGCCGACCGGACGACCGATCCACGTGCTGCTGACCAAGGCCGACAAGCTCACCAACAGCGAAAACGCCAAGGCCCTGCGCGAGACCCGCAAGATGCTGCAAGGCTATGCCGAGCAGCTGGAAACGCCGGTGCCGATGACGGCGCAGCTGTTCTCCAGCCTCAAGCGCCGCGGCATCGAAGAGGCGCAGGGCGTGATCGCCGGCTGGCTGAACCTGCCGGAAGCGCAGAAGGCGGAGCGCGAGCCCGCCGCAAACACCGTGCCCCCTGCCTCCGATCCGACTGCGTGATCCTGGCAGCGAGCGCCTGGCAGCGAGCGCGCAAAAAAAAGCCCCGTCGCAAGCAACGGGGACAAACTTCCCCGCCGGTGGGGCGGGTACCCGCTCAGGGAGGAGTAGCGGGGGACACCGCGCCACGCAGCGCGCAACGCAAAGTGTCCGCGAGTATGATGGCGGGCACGCACAAAAGTTTAGTTTTTCTTCGGCCAGCCGCACGACGCTGCGCGCGCCGCGCTTGCCGGCCTGCATTCCGTCCTCTTCCGCCAACAAGCCGCCATGTCCACCTTCCCCGAGTTCCGCCCACGCCGCATGCGCCGCGATGATTTCTCCCGCCGCATGATGCGCGAGCATCGCCTGTCCCCGGACAACCTGATCTACCCGGTCTTCATCCTCGACGGCCAGAACCAGCGCCAGGCCGTGGCGTCGATGCCAGGCGTGGAGCGCGTTTCGGTCGACCTGCTGATGCCGGTGGCAGAAGACTGCGTCAAGCTCGGCATCCCCGTGCTGGCGCTGTTCCCGGTGATCGACCCGTCGCTGAAGACGCCCGACGGCATCGAGGCCACCAACCCCGACGGGCTGGTGCCGCGCGCCGTGCGCGCGCTCAAGGACCGCTTCCCCGAGCTCGGCGTGCTGTGCGACGTGGCGCTCGACCCGTACACCAGCCATGGCCAGGACGGCGTGCTCGACGACAACGGCTACGTGATCAACGATGCGACGGTGGAGATCCTGGTGCGCCAGGCGCTGGCGCAAGCCGAGGCCGGGGTCGACATCGTCGCCCCGTCCGACATGATGGACGGCCGCATCGGCGCGGTGCGCACCGCGCTGGAAGACAACGGCCACATCCATACCCGCATCATGGCGTACTCGGCCAAGTACGCGTCGGCGTTCTACGGCCCGTTCCGCGACGCGGTGGGCTCGGCCGCCAACCTGGGCAAGGGCAACAAGATGACCTACCAGATGGACCCGGCCAACACCGACGAGGCCCTGCGCGAAGTGGCGCAGGACATCCTGGAAGGCGCCGACATGGTGATGGTCAAGCCCGGCATGCCGTACCTGGACATCGTGCGCCGCGTGAAGGACGAGTTCCGCTTCCCCACCTACGTGTACCAGGTCAGCGGCGAGTACGCGATGCTCAAGGCCGCCGCGCAGAACGGCTGGCTGGACCACGACAAGGTGATGATGGAATCGCTGCTGGCATTCCGCCGCGCCGGTGCCGACGGCATCCTGACCTATTTCGCGCGCGACGCCGCGCGGCTGCTGAAGGCCTGACCGCCGGCCGACCGCATGGAGTTGCTAGGTTTCTCAGCGAGCCAGGTACACCCGCTCGCTTCGCTCACCGAGGCGAGCAGCTTTCTGTCGGGCAATGCCGCGTCGCTGTTCGTGTGGGCGGATTTTTCCACCGAAGAGGTCACCGCGGCGCCCGACGCGTGGCGCGAGCAGGTGCGCCAGCTTGCCGGCGCGCCCATCCTCGACCTGCACCTGGCCGACGCCACCAACGCCGCGCATCCGTCGTACTTCGATACGACCCATGCGTACGACATGGTGATCTTCCGCAAGCTGACCTTCGAGACCAGCCGCGCCATTGCCGAGGCCGAGCCGCAGGACGCGGCCGGCGCCGCCGGCGCCGCCGGCCCCGCCGGCACCACCAGGCCGACCATGGCCGAAGCAGGGGCGCGGCAGAAGCGTTATGCGCCGGGCTTCCTGCCGGCGCTGGCCAGGATCGACACCCAGCCGGTCACGTTCTTCATGTTCGACACCGTGCTGGTGACGGTACGGTCCGGGCCATCGCGCACCATCGACCAGGTGCGCCAGCGTTTGCTCGAGCTATGCCAGGCCCCGCGTCCGCAAGCCGCGCCCGCGCGCGGCAACGGCCAGTCGCTGCTGCACGGCATCCGTCCACCGAGCCGGCCCGAAGACCTGATGCTGCGGCTGCTCAACGCCATGGTCGACCGCTACCTGGAACTGCGCGCGCCGCTGACGCGCCAGCTCGACCGCTGGCAGCGCGCGCTGCTGAATTCGCGCCGCAGCTTCTCCAGCTGGGAAGGGCTGCTCGATGCGCGCATCCAGCTGCGCAAGCTGGAGCACCTGAGCGAGGAGCAGCGCGACGCGCTGCAGGAATTCCGTGACAGCCTGCTCGACAACCGCTACAGCACCGACCAGCCCGGCGGCGCGGCCAATGCGCCAGGGCGCGACGAGGTGCTGCTGGTGCGCATCAACGACGTCATGGAGCATATCCAGCGGGTGCTGGCGCATGCGCGCCGGCTGGAGGATTCGATCGAATCGGCGGTGCAGATCCACTTCTCGGCGGTGGCGCACCGGACCAACCGCACCATGCGCGCGCTGACGCTGATCACGGCGCTGTTCATGCCGCTGACGCTGATCACCGGCGTCTTCGGCATGAACTTCGACCGCATGCCCTGGCTGCAAGAGCCGCAGGGCTTCTGGTGGTCGATCGGCCTGATGGGCGCGGTGGCGGTGGTACTGGCGGCGTTGTGGGGCGTGGCGCGGCAGCTTGAGCGCTAGCCGCGGGCCCGGGTACGCCCCGGGGCACGCGTCAGGTGCGCGTACGCGTACCGAAAGCGCGCTCCAGGCTTTCCAGGAAGCGGCTGGCTGACTGGTAGCCGATCACGCGCACCGGACGCTCGCGCCCGTCCGGCCCGAACAGGATGATGCCGGGCGGCCCGAACAGCCCGAAGCGCTTGAGCAAGGCCTTGTCGTCGGCATTGTTGGCGGTCACGTCCGCCTGCAGCAGCACGATCTCGGACAGCCGCGCGCGCACGCGTGGATCGACAAAGGTCATGCGCTCCATTTCCTTGCAGCTGACGCACCAGTCGGCATAGAAATCCAGCAGCACCGGCTTGCCCGCGGCGGCGGCCTGCGCCACGCGGGCGTCGAGCTCAGCCACGCTGCGCACGCGCTCGAAGCGCAGCGCCTGCGCGCCGCCGGCGCCTTCCCCGCCTGTACGCGCCACGCTCAGGTGCGACAGCGGCTGCAGCGGATCGCGTCCGCCCGAGGCCACGCCGATCAGCACGATCGCGGCAGCGATGGCAAACAGCACGCCTACGCCCTTGCCCACCCGCACCAGGTTGCGCGGATCCGGCCCCAGCCCGTCGAAGGCACCGAGGAACACCGCCGCCACCAGCAACAGCGCCGCCAGCAGCAGCATCGTGGCCCACGCCGGCAGCACCGGCCCCAGCATCCACAGCGCCACGCCCAGCAGCAGGAAGCCGAAGAAACGCTTGGTCACCTCCATCCAGCGGCCGGCGCGCGGCAGCAGGTTGCCCGCGCCCACGCCGACCAGCACCAGCGGCACGCCCATGCCCAGCGCCATCGCGAACAGCGCGGCGCCACCGATCACGGCGTCGCGGCTCTGCGCGATATAGGCCAGCGCACCCGCCAGCGGCGCCGTCACGCACGGCCCGACGATCAGCGCGGAGATCGCCCCCATCGCCGCGGCCCCGGCCACCTGCCCGCCCTTGCGGCGGTTGGACGACTCCGTCAGCCGGGTCTGCCAGCGCTGCGGCAGTTGCAGTTCGTACAGTCCGAACATCGACAGCGCCAGCGCCACCATCAGCGCGGCGAAGGCGCCCAGCACCCAGGGCGTCTGCAGCGCGGCCGACAGCCCCTCGCCTAGCAGGCCCGCGGCCACGCCAACCGCGGTGTACACCACCGCCATGCCCAGCACATAGGCCAGCGACACCAGCAGCGCGCGGCCGCGCGTGACGTGCTCGCCGACGACGATCGACGACAGGATCGGCACCATCGGCAGCACGCACGGCGTAAAGGTCAGCAGCAGGCCCAGGCCAAAGAACAGCGCAGCGATCAGGCCCAGGTTGCGGCTGGCCAGCGCGCCGGCGATGCGGTCGCTGTCGTCGGCGCGCAGGGTCGCGGCCGAACCCGGTACGGCGGGGAGCGCGGGTACCGCGGGCGCCGGAACCGGTTCGGCCGCCGGGGCGTCGCTGCGGCCGCGCTTGCCGAACAGGTCGGCCAGCGCGCTGCCGCCCACCTTGTAGACGCTTTCCATCGGCGGATAGCACAGGCCCTTGTCGGCGCAGCCCTGCGAGGTCACCGTCAGCGTCCATTTGCCTGCGGCGGCCTCGACCGGCACGCGGATGACCACGCTGTCGCGGTAGGTCTCCATCTCCTTGCCGAAGGTCTCGTCGAACTTGACCTTGCCCTGCGGGTAGACCGGCGCGCCCAGCTTCACCCCGGCCGGCTGCGCGGCAAAGGCGAAACGCTCGCGGTACATGTAGTAGCCCGGCGCGACGTCGAAGCGCACTTCGATGGTCTTGTCGTCAGCCTGGCTGGCGGCGAAGCGAAAGGCTTGCTCGGGCGGCAGGAAGTCGTCCTCGGTGGCGGCGTGGAGGCTGCCCGCCAGGCACAGCCAGGCCAGCGCCGCCAGCAGCGCTGCGGCAATTTGCCGCGCCCACATCTGCCCGGGCATGCCCGCCCGCCGTGCCAAACCGATGTTCATGAAGCCGATTCCTGTTGGTCTTGATCCTGGGGTGCTGCCGTACCTGGCGCTGCGTCGCGGGCATCGCCGCCCGGTGCCGCCGTTCCCGCCTGCGCCGGTACGCCGGCGGTCTCGCTGCGAACCCATTCCAGGTAGGGCCCGTAGCCCGCTGATACGGGCCACGCGAGCAGCTCAGGCACGTCATAGGGGTGATGTTGCCGGATCACGGCCTCGAGCGCAGCGTAGCGCGCGCGCGTGGTCTTGATCAGCAGCGGCCATTCCTGCGCCTGTTCGAGCTTGCCCTGCCACCAGTACTCGGATTCGACCGGCGCCAGACGGTTCACGCAGGCAGCAGCGCGCGCCTGCAGCACGGCCCGCGACAAGCGCGCCGCGGTGTCGGGGTCGGGGGTATTGGTGAGGACGACGAGCACCTCGTCCGGACCAGCACCCTGGTCAGTATGGCTTTGCATCGACACTCTCCCGTGGCCGGCCAGCGCCGACCCGCACAAAACAAAAGAGCCAGGCGGATGCCTGGCTCGATTGTAAGCGGTGTGCCCGGAACCGTCGCGCGACGGCAGCGGGCAGGAAACGCACTTATTCCGCGGCTTCTTCGGCCGGGGCTTCGGTGATTTCCGGACGATCCACCAGCTCGACCAGCGCCATCGGCGCGTTGTCGCCCTGACGGAAGCCGAACTTCAGGATGCGGGTGTAGCCGCCCGGACGGGTGGCGTAGCGCGGGCCCAGTTCGGTGAACAGCTTGGTGACCATGTCGCGGTCGCGCAGGCGGGCGAATGCCAGGCGGCGGTTGGCAACGGTGTCCTTCTTGGCCAGCGTGATCAGCGGCTCGACAACCTTGCGCAGTTCCTTGGCCTTGGGCACGGTGGTCTTGATCAGCTCGTGCTGGAACAGCGAGTTGGACATGTTGCGCAGCATCGCGAGACGGTGCGACGAGGTGCGGTTCAGTTTCCGCAGACCATGACGGTGACGCATGATGATTCCTTTCAGTTAAGTGTTTGACCAGCTCTTCTATCGTCCGATGCGGCTGGACGCGGGCCGGTAGTCGTACATGCCCCGGCCGAAGCCGGGGCGGTTGCTGCGGTGCGAGACGGATGCCCCGCGCCCCAATTACTTTTCCAGACCTGCGGGCGGCCAGTTCTCGAGCTTCATGCCGAGGGTCAGGCCGCGCGAGGCGAGGACTTCCTTGATCTCGTTGAGCGACTTGCGACCCAGGTTCGGGGTCTTGAGCAGTTCGTTCTCGGTACGCTGGATCAGGTCGCCGATGTAGTAGATGTTTTCGGCCTTCAGGCAGTTGGCCGAACGCACCGTCAGCTCCAGGTCGTCGACCGGGCGCAGCAGGATCGGATCGATCTGCGGCGTGCGGCTCGAAGCAGCCTCGGCGGCCGACTCGGTGCCTTCCAGCGCAGCGAACACGGACAGCTGGTCGACCAGGATGCGGGCCGACTGGCGGATCGCTTCCTCGGGCGAGATCACGCCGTCGGTTTCGATGTTCATCACCAGCTTGTCGAGGTCGGTACGCTGCTCGACGCGGGCGGATTCAACCGCGTACGACACGCGGCGCACCGGCGAGAACGAGGCGTCCAGCACGATGCGGCCGATGACCTTGCCGGATTCGTCGCCGAACTTGCGCACGTTGCCCGGCACATAGCCGCGGCCCTGCTCGACCTTGATCTGCATGTCCAGCTTGCCGCCGGCCGACAGATGGGCGATCACGTGGTTCGGGTTGATGATCTCGACGTCGTGCGGCAGCTCGATATCGGCGGCCGTGACCACGCCTTCGCCATCCTTGCGCAGCGACACCGTGACTTCGTCGCGGTTGTGCAGCTTGAACACCACGCCCTTCAGGTTGAGCAGCAGGTTGACGACGTCTTCCTGCACGCCGTCGATGGTGGAATACTCGTGGACCACCCCAGCGATCGTGACTTCGGTCGGGGCATAACCGACCATCGACGACAGCAGCACGCGACGCAGGGCGTTACCGAGCGTATGGCCGTAGCCGCGCTCGAACGGCTCCATCACGACTTTGGCGTGATGGTCGCCCAGAGGCTCGACGGCGATGATTTTTGGCTTGAGGAGTGCTGTTTGCATTAGGTTGTCCTTTTCAATACCCTCGGCTCGTTACACCGATAAGGCTGACGTTTGGAACCTGGAAATCCCATCGTAACGATGGGCGAAGCCCGACGCGCGCGGAGCGCGTCGGGCTGAAGGAGAAGCTTTGCGACGAACGCAAGCTCTGGGCCGGGTGCTCGCGGATTAACGCGAGTACAGTTCGACGATCAGGCTTTCGTTGATGTCGCCCGAGATATCGGCGCGATCCGGAACTTGCTTGAAGGTGCCTTCGAACTTCTTCGAATCCACGGCCACCCAGGTCGGGAAGCCCGACTGCTCGGCCAGCGACAGCGCTTCGGCGATACGGACCTGCTTCTTCGACTGCTCGCGGATGGTGATGACGTCGCCCGACTTGATCTGGGCCGACGGCACGTTCAGGGTCTGACCGTTCACCAGGATCGCCTTGTGCGACACCAGCTGGCGCGCTTCAGCGCGGGTCGAGCCGAAGCCCATGCGGTACACCACGTTGTCCAGGCGCGATTCCAGCAGTTGCAGCAGGTTTTCGCCGGTGTTGCCCTTGCGGCGGTCGGCTTCGGCGAAGTAGCGGCGGAACTGGCGCTCGAGCACGCCGTAGATGCGCTTGACCTTCTGCTTTTCGCGCAGCTGGTTGCCGTAGTCGGAGGTGCGGGCACCCGAGGTGCGGCCATGCTGGCCCGGCTTGCTGTCCAGCTTGCACTTGTCGGCCAGCGAGCGGCGCGAGCTCTTCAGGAACAGGTCGGTGCCTTCACGGCGGGAAAGTTTGGCCTTCGGGCCGGTATAACGTGCCACGTTGTCTTCCTTTGATCGATCACGGCGCCTTCAGGACGCGCCGTGAGTCCGCCAACGCAGTGCTGCCGCGGTGCCTCGGGGCACGCGCCAGACCGTGACGGACGGTGGGCTTATTAAGCGCGCTCCGTTGCGGGAGGCGTCGCTGCAAGCATTTACCAATACGCCGGGACTGCAATGTGCCTTGAAAGACACTGGCCCGGCGCAAAACGAAAACCTGCCGCATTAAAATGCAGCAGGTCAACGCGCGATACTACCATATCCGAAACCGGCAGGTAAACCCGCCGGCTGCGGACACGCCTACGCATCAGATGCGGCGGCGCTTCGGCGGACGGCAGCCGTTGTGCGGAATCGGCGTGACGTCTTCGATGATCGCGATCTTGATGCCCAGCGCGTTCAGCGCGCGGACAGCCGACTCACGACCCGGGCCGGGGCCCTTGATGCGCACTTCCAGGTTCTTGATGCCCTGGTCTTGCGCCACGCGACCGGCGTTCTCGGCAGCAACCTGGGCAGCGAACGGGGTCGACTTGCGCGAACCCTTGAAGCCCTGGCCACCGGCGGTCGCCCACGACAGGGCGTTGCCCTGGCGATCGGTGATCGTGATGATGGTGTTGTTGAACGAAGCGTGGACGTGCGCAATGCCGTCGGCAACGTTCTTCTTGACCTTTTTACGCGCGCGAGCGGCGTTATTCGGACCTTTTGCCATTAGTTTCTTCCTCTGCCTTCGGCTTTACTTCTTCAGAGCCACGCCGGCCTTGCGCGGACCCTTGCGGGTACGGGCATTGGTGCGCGTACGCTGGCCGCGCATCGGCAGGCCCTTGCGGTGACGCATGCCACGATAGCAACCAAGGTCCATCAGACGCTTGATGTTCATCGTGGTTTCACGACGCAGGTCACCCTCGACCGTGACCTTGCCCACTTCGTCACGAAGCTTTTCCAGGTCGGCGTCGGTCAGATCCTTGACCTTCTTGTCAAACGGTACACCGGTGGCCTCGCAAATCTTGCGGGCGCGCGAGCGGCCGATACCGTAAATAGCCGTCAGGCCGATTTCGGTATGCTTGTGGTTCGGGATGTTAACCCCTGCGATACGTGCCATTCGTCAATCCTCTTTCCGATTAGCCTTGGCGTTGCTTGTGGCGGGGATCCGACGAGCAGATCACGCGCACGACACCGTTGCGCTTGATGATTTTGCAGTTGCGGCAAATGCGCTTAACAGAAGCCAGCACTTTCATAATTTTCCTCTTCCTTCAATTCCTGTTCGCTCACTTCGTCCGGAAGACGATTCGTGCGCGCGACAGATCATATGGGGTCAGCTCGACCGTCACCTTGTCACCCGGAAGAATCCGGATGTAGTTCATTCTCATCTTGCCGGAGATATGGCCCAGCACTACATGGCCATTCTCCAGCTTGACTCGGAACGTCGCATTGGGCAGGTTTTCCAGGACCTCGCCCTGCATCTGGATGACGTCGTCTTTAGCCATACCTAGCCTGTACCGATCCGAAGTCAGCGCAAGGTCAGATTGCCCTTGAAATTCGCCTTCTTCAGCAGCGACTCATACTGCTGCGACATGACATAGGACTGAACCTGGGCCATGAAGTCCATCGTGACGACCACGATGATCAGCAGGGAGGTTCCGCCGAAATAGAACGGAACGTTCCAGCGCAGCACCAGGAATTCCGGCAACAGGCAGACCAGTGTGATGTAGATCGCACCAGCCAGCGTCAGACGCACCAGGATCTTGTCGATATAGCGCGTCGTCTGCTCGCCCGGACGAATGCCCGGAATGAAGGCACCGCTTTTCTTCAGGTTGTCTGCCACTTCACGGCTGTTGTACACCAGGGCCGTGTAGAAGAAGCAGAAAAATACAATCGCAGCAGCGTACAGCAGGATGTAGACCGGCTGGCCCGGCGACAGCGTGGCAGCCAGGTCCTTGATGAACCGGCCGACCATACCCGTCGAGTCAGACGTAAACCAGCCCGCGATCGTCGCCGGGAACAGGATGATCGACGATGCGAAGATCGGCGGAATCACCCCTGCCATGTTCAGCTTCAGCGGCAGGTGCGACGACTGGCCGCCGTACACCTTGTTGCCGACCTGACGCTTGGCATAGTTCACCAGGATCTTGCGCTGGCCACGCTCGACGAACACCACGGCGAAGGTCACACCGATCACGATCACGACGATGAAGATGGCCGCGATGATGCTCATGGAACCCGTGCGGACCAGTTCGAACAGTCCGCCGATCGCGTTGGGCAGGCCCGCCGCGATACCGCCGAAGATGATGATCGAGATGCCGTTGCCCAGACCGCGCTCGGTGATCTGCTCACCCAGCCACATCAGGAACATCGTGCCGGTCACCAGCGTGATCACCGCCGTGGCCCGGAACATCAGGCCCGGATCCAGCACCAGCCCGGGCTGCGACTCCAGCGCGACCGCGATCGACAGCGCCTGGAACGTGGCCAGAACCACGGTGCCGTAGCGCGTGTACTGCGTGATCTTGCGCTGCCCTGCCTGCCCTTCCTTCTTCAGCGACTCCAGCTGCGGCAGCACGATCGTCAGCAACTGCATGATGATCGACGCCGAGATGTACGGCATGATGCCGAGCGCGAAGACGGTAAAGCGCGACAGCGCCCCGCCCGAGAACAGGTTGAACATCCCGAGGATGCCACCCGACTGACTCTGGAAAAGCTTCGCAAGCTGCTCCGGATCGATACCGGGCACCGGAATATGAGCGCCGATGCGGTACACGATCAGGGCCAGCACCAGGAACATCAGCCGGCGCTTGAGGTCGCCGTACTTCGCCGTATTCCTGGCTTGCGCGCTTGCATTGGGTTTCGCCGTGGCCAAACGATGCTCCGACTATGACTGCCTATGCTGCGATGAATGCTGCCGTATCAGGCTGCGATCTGGCCGCCGGCGGCTTCGATCGCGGCCTTGGCGCCAGCGGTGGCGCCCAGACCCTTGATCGTCACCTTGCGGGTCAGCTCGCCGGCCTTGATGACCTTGGCGCTCTTGACCAGGTCGCCGACCAGGCCAGCCTGCTTCAGGACCAGCAGGTCGACTTCGGCCGCTTCCAGGCGCTCGATGTCACGCAGCGTGACTTCGGCGGTGAACGCCTTGGTCAGCGAGGTGAAGCCGCGCTTCGGCAGGCGACGATACAGCGGCATCTGGCCGCCTTCGAAACCCACCTTGTGGAAGCCGCCCGAACGCGACTTCTGACCCTTGTGACCGCGACCGGCGGTCTTGCCCAGGCCGGAGCCGATACCGCGGCCGACGCGACGCTTGGCGTGCTTCGAACCGGCAGCCGGTTTCAGGTTGTTCAGTTGCATCTTGCTCTCCAAGTCCCGATCAGGCCAGAACCTTGACCAGGTACGAGACCTTGTTGATCATGCCGCGCACGGCGGGCGTGTCCTGCAGCTCCGACACCGAGTTGATGCGGCGCAGGCCCAGGCCACGAACGGTGGCGCGATGATCCTCGCGCGTGCCGATCAGGCTGCGCACGAGTTGCACTTTTACGGTTTTCTGCGACATTGCGTTCACCTTAACCCAGGATGTCTTCGACCGACTTGCCACGCTTGGCGGCGATTTCGCCCGGCGTGCTCATCTTCTGAAGGCCGTCCAGCGTGGCGCGAACCATGTTGTACGGGTTGGTGGAGCCGTGCGACTTGGTCACCACGTTGGTGACACCCATCACTTCGAAGATCGCGCGCATCGGGCCGCCGGCGATCACGCCGGTACCTTCCTTGGCGGGCATCATCAGCACCTTGGCGGCACCGTGCTTGCCAACGACTTCGTGTTGCAGCGTGCCGTTCTTCAGCGAGACCTTGACCATCTTGCGACGGGCTTCGTCCATTGCCTTCTGAACAGCAACCGGCACTTCCTTGGCCTTGCCCTTGCCCATGCCGATGCGGCCATCGCCGTCACCGACCACGGTCAGCGCTGCGAAACCGAGAATCCGGCCACCCTTCACCACCTTGGTGACACGGTTGACCGAGATCATCTTCTCGCGGAGGCCGTCGTCGCGTTCGTCCTGTTGGACTTTTGCTTGCATCTTTGCCATGACGTATCTCTCTCTATGCGCTTAGAACTTCAGGCCGGCTTCGCGGGCGGCGTCTGCCAGGGCCTTCACGCGGCCATGGAAACGGAAGCCGGCGCGATCGAACGCGACGGTTTCCACGCCGGCAGCCTTCGCCTTCTCGGCGATGCGCTTGCCCACGATGGTAGCGGCAGCGGCGGTAGCGCCCTTGCCTTCCAGTTCCTTGCGCACTTCTGCCTCGACGGTCGAAGCCGAAGCCAGCACCTTGGTGCCGCACTCGGAGAAGACCTGGGCGTAAATGTTCGAATTCGTACGGAACACGGTCAGACGATTGACTTTCATCTCCGCGATCTTGGCGCGGGTCTGACGTGCACGGCGCAAACGAGCGTCTTTCTTGTTCATCATTGCACCCCTTACTTCTTCTTGGTTTCCTTCAGGATGACGCGCTCGTCGCTGTAGCGCACACCCTTGCCCTTGTAGGGCTCGGGCGGACGGTACGCGCGGACTTCCGCGGCAACCTGACCGACTTTCTGCTTGTCCGCACCCTTGATCAGGATTTCGGTCTGCGTCGGCGTTTCAGCCTTCACGCCTTCCGGCATCTCATGGATCACGTCGTGCGAGAAACCAAGCTGGAGCTTCAGCGCAGTGCCTTGCAGCTGGGCACGATAGCCCACGCCAACGAGGTTCAGCTTGCGCTCGAAACCGGTGGTCACGCCCTTGACCATGTTCGCCGCCAGGGCGCGCATGGTGCCTTGCAGGGCGTTTGCTTCACGCGACTCGTCAGCCGGCGAGAAGGTCAGCGTGTCGTTCTCGACATTGACCTTGACCAGGCTGTGAATCGGCTGGGACAGCGTACCCAGCGGGCCCTTCACGGAGAGCACGCCAGCTGCCACGTTCACTTCCGCGCCCTTGGGGAGCGCGATGGGAGCCTTACCTACACGGGACATGGTTCTCTCCTTAAGCGACGTAGCAGAGAACTTCGCCGCCCACGCCGGTGGCGCGAGCCTTGCGGTCGGTCATCAGACCCTGCGGGGTCGAGATGATCGCCACACCGAGGCCGTTCATCACTTGCGGAATGTCGCTGCGGCCCTTGTACACGCGCAGGCCGGGCTTCGAGACGCGCTCGATGCGCTCGATCACCGGACGGCCGGCGTAGTACTTGAGACCGATGCTCAGTTGTGCCTTGCCGCCATCTTCCTGGACGGCGTAGTCGTCGATATAGCCTTCGTCCTTCAGGACCTTGGCGATTGCCACTTTCAGCTTCGACGACGGCATGACAACCGACGCTTTCTGCACGCCCTGGGCGTTGCGGATGCGCGTCAGCATATCGGCGATAGGATCGCTCATGCTCATACTGTTTCTCCTGTAGCCTGTGCGTAATTACCAGCTGGCTTTCGTCAGACCCGGGATTTCGCCCTTGAAGGCGATTTCGCGGATCTTGTTACGCGCCAGGCCAAACTTGCGGAAGGTACCGCGGGGACGACCGGTGATCGCGCAGCGGTTGCGCTGGCGGGTCGGGTTCGCGTTGCGCGGGAGCTGCTGCAGCTCGAGACGCGCGCTGTAACGCTCTTCTTCCGACTTTTCTTGGTCGTCGATAATGGCCTTGAGGTTGGCGCGCTTGGCGGCATACTTTGCCACCAGCTTGGCGCGCTTCTTCTCACGTTCAATCAGAGCCAGTTTAGCCACGGTTACCCCTTAATTGCGGAACGGGAACTTGAACGCACCGAGGAGGGCCTTGGCTTCCTCGTCGTTCTTTGCCGTCGTCGTGATGCTGATGTTCAGACCACGCAGTGCGTCGATCTTGTCGTACTCGATTTCGGGGAAAATGATCTGCTCTTTCACACCGATGTTGTAGTTGCCACGACCGTCGAACGAACGGCCCGACACACCACGGAAGTCACGCACGCGCGGCAGGGCCACGGTGACGAAACGATCGAGGAATTCGAACATGCGCTCGCCGCGCAGGGTCACCATCGCACCGATGGGGTAGCCCTGGCGGATCTTGAAGCCGGCGATGGCCTTCTTGGCCTTCGTCACGACCGGCTTCTGACCGGCGATCTTGGTCAGGTCGCCCACGGCGTTTTCAATGATCTTCTTGTCATTGATGGCTTCGCCAAGACCCATGTTCAGGGTGATCTTGGTGATGCGCGGCACTTCCATGACCGACTTGTAGCCGAACTGCTCGATCAGCTTCGGCACAACCTGTTCTTTGTAAAACTCTTGCAGACGTGCTGCCATGCTCAACTCCTATACGTGCCCAGAATCAAGCTGCCACGACGGCGCCGGTGGTCTTCAGCACGCGCACGCGCTTGCCGTCTTCCACCTTGATGCCGACGCGCGACGGCTTGCCATTGGCATCCACGAGCGCAACGTTGGAAATATGCAGCGGCATGACCTTGTCGACCACACCACCGGTAGTGCCCAGCATCGGGTTCGGGCGGGCATGCTTCTTGGCGATGTTCACGCCTTGCACCGCAACCTTGTCGCCGAGGACGGCCTGCACGGTACCGCGCTTGCCCTTGTCCTTGCCGGTCAGCACGATGACTTCGTCGCCTTTGCGAATCTTGTTCATGGCGGCTCCTTACAGCACTTCCGGAGCGAGCGACACGATCTTCATGAAGCGCTCGGTACGGAGTTCACGAGTCACCGGCCCGAAGATACGGGTGCCGATCGGCTCGAGCTTGTTGTTCAGCAGGACGGCGGCGTTGCCGTCGAACTTGATCAGCGAACCGTCAGCGCGGCGCACGCCCTTGGCGGTACGCACGACGACGGCGTTGTAGATGTCGCCCTTCTTGACGCGACCGCGCGGCGCTGCGTCCTTGACGGTCACCTTGATGATGTCGCCAACGCTTGCGTAGCGGCGCTTGGAGCCACCCAGCACCTTGATGCACAGCACTTCGCGCGCACCAGTGTTATCGGCCACTTCGAGCCGGCTTTCTGTCTGAATCATGGTGTTTGTCTTCCCAACTTAATCCGCCAGGTGCGATAGCGCCCGTCGGTCAGTCTTGGTCCCGTCGGTTCCGGCCTTGCGCCAGCACCGTATGGGTTGATCAACTTTGAAGTCGGTAGGAACCTGGCAATCCCGACGAAAAATCATCGGAGCCGCCTGGCCCTGGCTCGCTCAACAGGCCCGCCCGGGTGGTACAGCTAAGGCGAACGCAATAAAGCGGAAGTCCAGGATTATAGCTACATAATCCTGGACTTGCAAGTCAAGCTAAGAACGTGTTGTTCTTAGATGACGCGTGCAGCCTCTACCAGCCGGGAAACCACCCAGGACTTGGTCCGCGACAGCGGACGGCCTTCCTGGATTTCGACCTTGTCGCCTTCCTTGTACTGGTTGGCTTCGTCGTGTGCGTGGTACTTCTTGGAACGCAGCACGTACTTGCCGTACAGGGGATGCTTGACGCGGTTTTCCACCAAGACCGTAACGGTCTTGTCCATCTTGTCGCTCACGACACGGCCGACCAGGGTACGGCGAAGCGACTTTTCCGTTTGTGCAGCTTCAGTCATTTCGCGTTCGCCTTTTGAGTCAGCACGGTTTGCACGCGCGCGATGTCCTTGCGAACCTTCTTCAGCTGGCTGGTGTTCTGCAGCTGTTGGGTTGCCTTTTGCATGCGCAGGCTAAATTGGGCCTTCAGCAGCTCGGAGAGCTCCTGGTTCAGGCCTGCGGCGTCCTTGCCGCGAAG
Source organism: Cupriavidus alkaliphilus (assembly GCF_014191175.1). Classification (NCBI taxonomy): domain Bacteria; kingdom Pseudomonadati; phylum Pseudomonadota; class Betaproteobacteria; order Burkholderiales; family Burkholderiaceae; genus Cupriavidus; species Cupriavidus alkaliphilus. The sequence continues at coordinate 85,330 of NZ_JACHWE010000012.1, forward strand.
TTCGGATGCTTTCATTCCTGCTCTCCTTACGTCCCGACCTGGCGCACCACGAAATTGGTGGCGATCGGCAGCTTGGCAGCCGCGAGGCGGAACGCCTCACGCGCCAGCTCTTCGCTCACGCCATCCATTTCGTACAGCATCTTGCCCGGCTGGATTTCAGCCACGTAGTACTCCGGATTGCCCTTACCGTTACCCATACGGACTTCGGCGGGCTTCTTCGAGATCGGCTTGTCCGGGAAAATCCGGATCCAGATGCGGCCGCCACGCTTGATGTGGCGGGTCATCGCACGACGTGCCGACTCGATCTGACGAGCCGTCAGGCGGCCACGGCCCATGGCCTTCAGGCCGAATTCGCCGAAAGACACGGCGTTACCACGGGTAGCCTTACCCGTGTTGCGGCCTTTCTGCTCCTTGCGGTATTTTCTGCGCTTAGGTTGCAGCATCGTTATTCTCCACTCTTCGCATCTGCGCCAGGCGCAGCGCGGCGACCGGCACCGGCACCGCCGCGGCGGTTGCCACCCGGACGGCCTTCGCCTTCACGGCGGCGACCTTCCGGACGACCCGGGCGACGACGACGGTCGTCCTGCGGCTCTTCCACCACCGGCGCGTCATTGCGGCCGAGGTGATCCCCCTTGTAGACCCACACCTTGACACCGATGATGCCGTAGGTGGTTTCTGCTTCGGAGAAGCCGTAGTCGATGTCGGCGCGCAGGGTGTGCAGGGGCACACGGCCTTCGCGGTACCACTCGGTACGTGCGATTTCGATACCGTTCAGACGGCCGGCGCTCATGATCTTGATACCCTGGGCGCCCAGGCGCATCGCGTTCTGCATGGCGCGCTTCATGGCGCGGCGGAACATGATGCGGCGCTCGAGCTGCTGGGTGATCGAATCGGCGATCAGCTGAGCATCGGTTTCCGGCTTGCGGATTTCCTCGATGTTCACGTGCACGGGCACGCCCATGCGACGCTGCAGTTCGGCCTTCAGCAGTTCGATGTCCTCACCCTTCTTGCCGATCACCACGCCCGGACGCGAGCTGTAAATGGTGATACGGGCATTGCGGGCGGGGCGCTCGATCACGACGCGGCCAACCGATGCGTTCTTGAGCTTCTTCTTCAGGAAGTCGCGAACTTCGATGTCTTCCTTCAGCATGCCGGCGAACTTCGTGTTGCTGGCGTACCAGCGCGAAGCCCAGTTACGGCTGACAGCCAGACGGAAGCCAGTCGGATGAATCTTCTGTCCCATCGTGACTCCTTAGTTGCCGAGCGTCACAGTGATGTGACAGGTTTGTTTCTCGATGCGGTTGCCGCGGCCCTTTGCCCGTGCCGTGAAGCGCTTGAGCGAGGTTGCCTTGTCGACGTAGATCGATTTGACCTTGAGTTCGTCGATGTCGGCGCCTTCGTTGTGCTCGGCGTTGGCGATGGCCGATTCGACCACCTTCTTCACGATCCCGGCAGCCTTTTTCGGGCTGAACGTCAGGACGTTGAGCGCGCGCTCGATCGGCAGACCACGGATCTGGTCAGCGACCAGGCGCGTCTTCTGGGCGGAGATGCGGGCACCGCGATGAATCGCTTTCACTTCCATGATGGCACCTTACCTCTTCGCTTTCTTGTCAGCCGCGTGGCCCTTGAACGTGCGGGTAATCGCAAATTCGCCGAGCTTGTGGCCAACCATGTTTTCCGTAACGTACACCGGCACGTGTTGACGGCCGTTGTGGACGGCGATCGTCAGGCCGATGAACTCCGGCAGAATGGTCGAGCGGCGCGACCACGTCTTGATGGGCTTCTTGTCCTTGCCGCTCGTTGCAACTTCCACCTTCTTCAGCAGGTGGGCGTCGCAGAACGGACCCTTTTTAGCGGAACGAGTCATATCTTTAGCTCCTACCTACCGATTAACGCTTGTGGCGCTTCTGGACGATCATGCTGTCCGTGCGCTTGTTGCTGCGGGTACGGTAACCCTTGGTCGGGGTACCCCACGGCGACACCGGATCGCGGCCAGCAGCGGTCTTGCCCTCGCCACCACCGTGCGGGTGGTCGACCGGGTTCATCACGACGCCGCGGACCGTCGGGCGGATACCGCGCCAACGGGTCGCACCGGCCTTGCCGATGACGCGCAGGCTGTGCTCTTCGTTGCCCACTTCACCGACGGTGGCGCGGCACTCGATGTGCACGCGGCGCACTTCGCCGGAGCGCAGGCGAACCTGGGCGTACAGGCCTTCGCGGGCCAGCAGCACGGCGGAACCGCCTGCAGCGCGGGCGATCTGGGCGCCCTTGCCCGGCAGCATTTCCACGTTGTTGATCGTGGTACCGACCGGAATGTTGCGGATCGGCAGGTTGTTACCGGCCTTGATCGGCGCTTCCGAGCCATTCAGCAGCGATTGGCCGGCAACCATGCCCTTGGTGGCGATGATGTAGCGGCGCTCGCCGTCGGCGAACACGACCAGCGCGATGTTGGCGCTGCGGTTCGGATCGTATTCCAGGCGCTCGACCTTGGCGGGGATGCCGTCCTTGTCGTTGCGCTTGAAGTCGACCACGCGGTAGTGGTGCTTATGACCACCGCCCTTGTGGCGGGTGGTGATATGACCATTGTTGTTACGGCCCGACTTCTGGAATTGCTTTTCCAGCAGCGGAGCGTGCGGGGCGCCCTTGTGAAGGTCCTTGTTGACCACCTTCACCATCGAGCGACGACCCGGGGAAGTCGGCTTGGTCTTGACGAGTGCCATGATTACTTGGCCTCCGCTTCAAAATTGATTTCCTGACCCGGCTTCAGCGACACGTAAGCTTTCTTCACGTGGTTGCGACGGCCCATGAAACGGCCGAAGCGCTTCTGCTTGCCCTTCTGGTTCAGGATCTGAACGGACTGCACCTCGACCTTGAACAGCAGTTCGACGGCGGCCTTCACTTCTGCCTTGTTGGCATCGCGGGCGACTTCGAACACGACTTGTTCATTCTTGTCGGCGACCAGGGTTGCCTTTTCGGAAACCACCGGCGCGAGCAGCACCTGCATCAAACGATGATCGTTCTTGGCTACTTGCGTCATTTCAGCAACTCCTCGATCTGCGCGACGGCCGCCTTGGTCACCAGCACCTTCTTGTAGTGCACGAGCGACAGCGGGTCAGCCTGGCGCGGCTCGACAACTGCCACGTGCGGCAGGTTGCGCGAAGCCAGGTAGAGGTTTTCGTCGAGGCTGTCGGTGATGATCAGCACCGAGTCCAGGCCCATGGCCTTGAACTTGTCGGCCAAGAGCTTGGTCTTGGGCGCGTCGACAGTGAAACCGTCCACCACGTTGATACGACCTTCACGTGCGAGCTGCGAGTAAATCGAGCGCATGCCGGCACGGAACATCTTCTTGTTGACCTTCTGGCTGAAGTTCTCTTCCGGCGAATTCGGGAAGATACGGCCGCCCCCGCGCCACAGCGGCGAGGAAGACATACCGGCACGAGCACGGCCCGTACCCTTCTGGCGCCACGGCTTCTTGGTCGTGTGCTTGACCTCTTCACGATCCTTCTGCTTGCGGTTGCCGCTGCGAGCGTTGGCCTGGTAAGCGACGACGATCTGGTGAACGAGGGCTTCGTTGTAGTCACGGCCGAACACTTCGGGCGACGCGTCAACGCCGGCGCCGATCTGGCCATTGTCCTGGAGGAGCTTGAGTTCCATTACATGCGCTCCTTAAGCTTTGGCTTTGGCCTTGACGGCCGGGGTAACGATGACCTTGCCGTTCTTGGAGCCGGGAATGGCGCCCTTGACCAGCAGCAGCTTGCGCTCTGCGTCGATCTTGGCGATCTCCAGGTTCTGCACGGTGCGGGTGACATCGCCCAGGTGACCGGTCATGCGCTTGCCCGGGAACACGCGGCCCGGATCCTGCGCCATACCGATCGAGCCCGGCACGTTGTGCGAGCGCGAGTTACCGTGGGTGGCACGGCCGGAGGCGAAGTGGTAGCGCTTGATGGTACCGGCGTAGCCCTTACCGATGGTCACGCCCTGCACGTCGATCTTCTGACCGACTTCGAACAGGTCGACCGACAGCGAACCGCCAGCTTGCAGTTCGGCAGCCTTGGCTGCGTCGATACGGAATTCGCGGATGATTTCGCCGGCTTCCACGCCGGCTTTGGCGAGGTGACCCGCCAGCGGCTTGGTGACGCGGCTTGCGCGTCGTGCGCCGAAGGTGACTTGAACCGCGGTGTAACCGTCGGTCTCGTCCGTCTTGATTTGCGTCACGCGGTTGTCGCCGACCTCGACCACGGTCACGGGAATCGCTTCACCGTCGTCCGTGAAAATACGGGTCATGCCAACCTTGCGACCTACAAGGCCAAGGCTCATGGTTTGCTCCATTCCCAGCTGCGATTGGCCGGGGCTGATTGATACACGAAAACTGTGCTTGCGCTTGTGCGCGGATGGGCTTGCGCTAAACAAGACTGCGCGCGGCCAAAATGGCCAGCCCACTACCCGAGGAAACGGGTAGCCTTACACTATATCGCAGCGGTTTGGAAAGGGCAATATGAATTGCGGATTTCCCCGCAATGTTGTAAGCCGGCACACCGCAGGAGCGGCGTTTGCGTGGCTTGGGATGTGGTGCGGGAGCGACGGCGGCACCTGAATGGTGTCCATGGCCTGTCCCGGCGGTTCAGCACAGGGCACGGGCGCTCGCCCCGGGGAAGTGTCCCGCGCCGACCTTGCGGCGGCGCAGAGCGGTCCAGGCCTGTGCGAACACAGTGCTGCCGCTTTGCGCCGCCGGTGGGGCGCGCGGCCCGTCACCACCGCAAGGAAGGCGGCAAAGCCGCTGCGGTCCTCAGCTCATCGCGCAGCTGTAGCTGACAGCAAGATTGGCATCGCCCGAGCCCGAGTACTTCGGGAACTTAGGGTACACGCACAGCGGCATGGTGCGCACCACACTCTGCTGTGCGTCCATTTTCGCGATCAGCAACTGCTCCGGGGCGGCTGACCTCTCGACCCAGTCGATCATGGCCCCGAGGTAGTCGACCTGATCCGGGCCGACCCCGCCCTGCACATGTCCGACACCCGGCTCGAGGTAGAAGCGGGCATTGGCGGCGCCAGCGCCCGCAAGCTGGGTCATTGCCGTGAAATTGCGAACGTGGTCCCTGCCGGATAGCAGCGAGTCGGCGCCGCCGTGCCAGGCGATGAGCTTCTTGCCCGATAACACGAATTGCGCGATGGCACGCATGTCGTGATCCGCCCCGGCCTGCTGCAAGCCGACCGCGATCGGGGGCAAGTCCCGTGTCACCTCGAACGTTGCCTGCAGGCTGCCCGGCTCCGTGGCGGGCAACATCCACGCCGCGTTGCCGGTGGCGAGGGCGGCGAAGCCGCCGCCGAGGCCGGCGTGGTAGGGCAAGTATTCGCCAAAATCGGCCCAGTGGTAGCCCGCGTAGACCAGCGCGCCCGCCGAGTCGCTCAGCGGCCCGACCAGTTCCTGGACGGTGCGCAGCTGCCCGGGGGACAGGCAGGTGGCCGCATCGGCCCCGGGTGCATCGCACGCCAGCGTGGCCGGACTGAAGGAACAGGCGTTCGGGTTGGCGATGATGCCGTCCTTGATCCCATCCAGCCCGTCACACGCTGCCACCGCGGCAGCGTTCAGCGCGGTCCACTGGGGCACGGCTGGCATGTCGGCGGAACCAGCACGCCGGGCCAGGTTGAGCCACGCTGCGGTCTGCGTGGCCATGTTCATGGTTTCCGCTCCGGCGATGATCCCGTCATACTGGTCCGGCCAGCGCTGCGCGGCGATATAGGCATTGCGCCCGCCATTGGACGCCCCGTTGAAGTAGGTATAGCCGGGCGCACGTCCGTAGAACGCCTTGACTGCTGCCTTGGCGAAAGCGATCGTGGTGCCGACCGCGGCATAGGCATAGTCGCTCTTCGCGGTCTGGCTCGTCAGGAACTCAGACGGGTCGCCAGTACGGTTGCCGCCATTCGAGGCGGCGTAGGCGACGCCTCGCTGGAGCGGCTGATACAGGGGGAAGCCAGCGCTGAAGCTCTCCACGGTTTTCACCTGCCCATCGAAGCCTCCGCCACCTTGGTGCATCAGCCTGCCCGTCCAGTTGTCCGGCAGGTCCACTTCGATGTCGAGCATCGTGCCGCTGGTTGCCGAAACCTTGCAGTAGCCTGGCAGCCCGCCCGCCGCCTCGATGCGCTTTGCCGCCGTGATGCTGGCCCCGCCGATGGTCCTGCCTTGCAGCGCGGCGCACGTCGCCGTGTAGTCGATCGTGGCCACGGTTGAAGCTGCTGCCTGCCCGTCGCCGCCGCACGCACTGAGCGTGAGTCCGATGCCCAGCGCCAGGGCAATGCCGATGGCATTGGACGCAGCGGTCCGGTGAGTCCTTTCAAACATCATTGTCTCCTCTGGGGGCGCCACGCTTATGTTTGCGGCTTTGCCGGCACGACTGGAACAAGGTAAAGCCGCTGCGGGGGAAGCGCCGGAGCGCCATTTCGCGCGTCCCCTTTTCAAGACTTCGAACGCATGAAGAAGACCAGCACCGGGACGTTGAGCGGTGCGCGGATTGCCGGCAGCAGGCCGGATGGAGAAGGCGGTGTGCTGCGCCTCGAGCAGGGCGCCGGGCACCATGGCAGGCACGCCGATCAGTGCGGCGGCGTTGGCGTCTCGACTTTGATTTACATCAATCGCGCCAGTTGCAATGCATGTTAGTGATACAAACTGATTCAATCAATCATCGCTTCTGTATCACTTTTTGGGGCGAGACGCCGGCGGCAACCGGATCGATTCGTCGCCGTCGCTCGCGCGATCGGGAAGCAATCGGCGGGACAAGGCTGCTGCATGCAAGCCTTGAAAACAAAAACGGCGAACCGAAGTTCGCCGTTTTTTGCTGCAGCAGGCCGCATGCGCGGCCTAAGGCATGATTACACCTTGATCTCGACGTCCACGCCTGCCGGCAGGTCGAGCTTCATCAGCGCGTCAACGGTCTTGTCGGTCGGGTCGACGATGTCCATCAGGCGCTGGTGGGTGCGGATCTCGAACTGATCGCGGCTGGTCTTGTTGACGTGCGGCGAACGCAGGATGTCGAAGCGCTGGATGCGGGTCGGCAGGGGCACCGGGCCCTTGACGATCGCGCCGGTACGCTTGGCGGTATCCACGATTTCGGCGGCCGACTGGTCGATCAGGCGATAGTCGAAAGCCTTCAGGCGGATACGGATCTTCTGGTTCTGCATGATATTTCCTTAAAAGAGCGATTGGGCAAGCTGCCCGTTGAATGGGGACATGCCCGCGGGCATGTCCCAGGAAGTGCTTAGTCGAGGATCTTTGCCACGACGCCGGCGCCGACGGTACGGCCACCTTCGCGGATAGCGAAGCGCAGGCCTTCTTCCATGGCGATCGGGGC
>NZ_JACHWE010000013.1:0-84614 GCF_014191175.1 Cupriavidus alkaliphilus
GCGAACCTCGCTGCGCCAACCTCCCGGCCGACCCCGCAACCCTTGCTGCGCCTGCCTTGCAGGGGCCGCGTTGTGTTGCGAGGGGGCGAATAGTAGGCCGGTTTCGCCGCCCTTGCAACACCTTTGTCACGACGATGCGCTAAACGTTCCCGCGGTTCTCGCGTAAGGCCTTGAACGGCAACGGGAAATCGCCCTGGCACGTGATCAAAACGAGGCAATACCCCTGCTCCAGCCTCGGGTATTCCCTGATCCCGGCGCTTAACGGTGCTGGAAATCCGGGCTGCGCTTCTCGACAAAGGCGGCCATGCCCTCCTTCTGGTCTTCGGTGGCGAAGGTGGCGTGGAACAGGCGACGCTCGAAGTGAACGCCCTCTGCCAGCGTGGTCTCGTAGGCCGCGTTGACCGATTCCTTGATCATCATGACCACCGGCAGCGAGAACCCGGCGATGGTCTCTGCCGCCGCCAGCACTTCTTCCAGCAGCTTGTCGGCCGGCACCACGCGCGACACCAGGCCGGAGCGCTCGGCTTCGGCGGCGTCCATCATGCGGGAGGTCAGGCACAGGTCCATCGCCTTCGCCTTGGAAACCGCGCGCGGCAGGCGCTGCGTGCCGCCCGCGCCGGGCATGGTGCCGAGCTTGACCTCGGGCTGGCCGAATTTGGCCGAGTCCGCCGCGATGATGATGTCGCACATCATCGCCAGTTCGCAGCCGCCGCCAAGCGCATAACCGGCCACGCCCGCGATGACCGGCTTGCGGATCTTGCGGATGGTTTCCCAGTTGCGGGTGATGTAGTCGCCCTTGTAGACGTCCATGAAGGAGTACTGGGCCATCATGCCGATATCGGCGCCGGCGGCGAAGGCACGCTCGCTGCCGGTGATGACGATGGCGCCGATACCGTCATCCTGGTCGAAGGCGGTCAGCGCGGCGCCCAGTTCATCCATCAGCGCATCATTGAGCGCATTCAGGGCCTTCGGACGGTTCAGCGTGACCAGGCCAACGCGGCCGCGGGTCTCGACCAGGATGTTTTCGTACGGCATGTCTTCTCCTATCTATGTGTGGTCAGGCGGATGGCATGTCGCCACCGGCTGCGGGCTATTCTGCCATCGGTTGCGGCGTGGCGGCGCCGGCTAGAGCATGTGCGCCAGGAATTCGCGGGTGCGCGCGTGGGCCGGCGCTCCGAACACTTCGCCGGGAGGGCCTTCCTCCAGAATCCGGCCCTCGTCCATGAACACGACGTGGTTCGCCACTTCCCGCGCAAACCCCATTTCATGGGTGACGACGAGCATGGTCATATGCTCCTCCGCCAGCTGCCGCATGGTGCGCAGCACCTCGCCGGTCAGTTCCGGATCCAGCGCCGAGGTCGGTTCGTCGAACAGCATGATGTCGGGTTCCATCGCCAGCGCGCGCGCGATTGCCACGCGCTGCTTCTGGCCGCCGGACAGCCGCGCCGGATAGCTGTCGCGCTTGGCCAGCAGGCCGACCTTGCGCAGCAGTTCCTCTGCCTTCGGAATCACCGCATCGCGCCGCAGCCCCTTGACGGTCACGGGCGCCTCGATGATGTTCTGCAGCACCGTCATGTGCGGAAACAGGTTGAACGACTGGAACACCATGCCCATCTTGCGGCAGATGCGGCGCACTTCGGCGTCCGCCACATAGCGGGCCGCACCGTCGGGGCCGGCGGCGGCCAGCGTTTCGCCCTCGATGTGCAGGGCGCCGCGGTCGATCACCTCGAGATGGTTCAGGCAGCGCAGCAAGGTGCTCTTGCCCGAGCCCGACGGGCCGATCACCGCGGTGACGTCGCCCTTGCGCAAGGTCAGCGAAACGCCGCGCAAGACCTGCAACGGTCCGAACGACTTATAGATGTCCCGTGCCGCGATCATGACGCCGGACGCATCGTGGGAAGGGGCGCCGTTCGGGCTAGTCATCATGTTTGGCATAGCGTTTTTCTAGATTCTGGAAGAACCAGGTCAGAATCAGCGTCATCACCAGGTAGAAAAGCGCGGCGACGAGGAAAGGCGTGGTGGTGAAATCGCGCTGCACGATGCCGCGCGCGGTGCGCAGGATGTCGTTGAGCGCCAGCACGTAGATCAGCGAGGTGTCCTTGATCAGCGTAATGGTTTCATTGCTGACCGGCGGCAGCACGCGGCTGACCATCTGCGGCAGCACGACGCGGCGCATGGTCTGGAAGTAGGTCATGCCCAGCGCCTTGCTGGCCTCGTACTGGCCGCGGTCGACGGACTTGATCCCGGCGCGGAAGATTTCGGCGAAGTACGCGGCGTAGTTGAGCGCGAAGGCCACCACTGCCGCGGGAAAATCAGGCAGCCGCACGCCGATGACCGGCACGAACGGCAGCGCGAAATAGATGAACAGCATCTGCAGCATCAGCGGCGTACCGCGCATCAGCCAGATATAGCCGTTGACCAGGCCGCTCAGCAGCGGCCATGACGAAATGCGTGCCAGTGCCAGCGCAAGCCCGAGCGGCACCGACAGGGCTAGCGTGATGGCGAACAGCGACAGCGTGACTTTGGCACCCTGCGCCAGCGGCAGCAGAAGAGATAAGACGTAATCCATGCTCGCGCGTACAGAAGGAGGTAAGGCCTCCGGGATGCCCGGCAAACGGGTCCGGAGTTGGCGTGCCCCTCGCCCCAACCGCGAGGGGTGTCACGCCAGGTCTGGATTACTTGGTGATGTCGGCACCAAACCACTGGGTGGCGATACGCGCCGCGGTGCCGTCCTGCTTCATCGACGCCAGGGTCTGGTCGAGCTTGCCGAGCAGTTCGGCGTCATCCTTGCGCACGCCGACGCCGTAGTCCTCGGTGCCGAAGTTTTCCTCCAGCACGCGGTATTCGCCGGCACGCTTGCTGATCAGGTAGCGGCCCACCACTTCATCGACCACGATCGCGTCGAGGCGGCCCGCCGACAGGTCCATCAGCGCCGTCACGTTATCGCCGAAGGTCTTGAGTTCCTTCAGGCTCGCGGCAATCTGGGTTTCCTTCTTGATGGCATCCACCGCGCTGCTGCCGTCCTGGGCGCCGACGGTGCGGCCAGCCAGGTCGGCCTTGGCCTTCACCGGCGACTGGGCGCCGACGATGACGATCTGGTGGTTGGTCATGTAGGGCGCGGTAAAGCTGATGTTCTTCTTGCGCTCTTCGGTGATGGTCAGCCCGTTCCACAGCACATCGACGCGCTTGCCGTTCAGCTCCGCCTCCTTGGCGCTCCAGTCGATCGGCTTGAACTCGACCGTCATGCCCAGGCGGCGGCTGGCCTCCTTGGCCATGTCGATATCGAAGCCGACCAGCTCATTGTTGGCATCGCGGAAACCCATCGGCGGGAAATTGTCGTCCAGGCCCACGATGATCTTGGCAGCCGTTTCCGTGCCGGCAGCCGGCGCGGGGGCGGATTCTTTCTTGCCGCACGCGGCGAACAGCGCGACGGATGAAATCAGGAGCAATGCGGCAAACTTCTTCATAGGATTTCCAATGCGATGGGAGAGCGCGCCAGGCTTCGCTTGCGCAGGCCGGCGGGTTTTCAGATTGTTGTTGGCAGCGCGATTATAGAGCGGTACCGCAGGCCGGCATTGCGGACTGGCCGGCATTCGCGCCCAATCCCACCTCGCCAGCGGGTAGAAATTAGTGCTAACATTGCCCGACCGACTGGTCGGTTTATTTTAGAGACCCGAGCCCGTACCGACCGCACCGCCCGCGAGTTCCGGAGTCCTCGATTCCACCGGCAGGAGACAAACAATGCCCCCGACGTCCACGCCCGCTGGCCAGCCGGTCAGCATCGAGAGCGGACCCATCCTGCTGGCATGGCAGGGTCCGGTCGCGGTCATCACGCTCAATCGTCCCGACAAGCTCAACAGCTTCACCCGCGCCATGCACCAGGCGCTGCAGCAGGCGCTCGACCATGTCGAGGCCGGCGGCGCCCGTGCCCTGCTGCTGACGGGCGCGGGCCGCGGTTTCTGCGCCGGCCAGGACCTGGCCGACCTGGATTTCACGCCGGGGCACATGACCGACCTGGGCGAGCTGATCGACACCTGGTTCAATCCGCTGATCCGACGCCTGCAGGCCCTGCCGCTGCCGGTGGTAGCGGCGGTCAACGGCACCGCGGCTGGTGCCGGCGCGAACCTGGCGCTGGCCTGTGACATGGTGCTGGCGGCGCGCTCCGCCAGCTTTATCCAGGCCTTCGTCAAGATCGGGCTGGTACCGGATTCGGGCGGCACCTGGCTGCTGCCGCAGCGCATCGGCATGGCGCGCGCACTGGGCCTGGCCATGACCGGCGAGCGCCTGAGCGCCGAGGAGGCCGAAACCTGGGGCCTGGTGTGGCAGACCATGGACGACCCGCTGCTGCCGGAACAGGCGCTGGCGCTGGCCACCCACCTGGCCGCGCAGCCGACGCGCGCGCTGGCCGCGATCAAGCGCGCCATGTATGCCAGCGCCACGGCCACGCTCGACGCCCAGCTAGATCTCGAACGCGACCTGCAGCGGGAGCTTGGCCAGTCCGCCGACTATGCCGAGGGGGTCAACGCCTTCCTCGCCAAGCGCGCCCCGCACTTCACCGGCAAGTAGACCGCGGGCCCGCCCCGCATTCCCTGACAGGAGACCAGCTTGAAACAGGACCCCCAGGCCCTCGCGGAAGCCGCCGCGGCCGCGATGTATGAAGCCGACACCTGCAGCCGCTGGCTTGGCATCACGGTCGACGCGGTGGGGCCGGGCTTTGCCCGGCTGACCATGCCGGTGCGCAAGGAATTCCTCAACGGCCACGGCATCTGCCATGGCGGCCTGATGTTCACGCTGGCCGATTCGACCTTCGCTTTTGCCTGCAACAGCCATAACATCAACACCGTGGCAGCGGGCTGCAGCATCGAGTTCCTGCGGCCCGTGCATGGCGGCGACGTGCTCACCGCCGAGGCCACCGAGCAGGTTTTGTCCGGCCGGCACGGCATCTACGATATCCGCGTGACCAACGCCGCGGGCCAGGTGGTGGCGATGTTCCGCGGCAAGTCGGCGCAAATCAAGGGACACGTGGTACCGCCGCCCGACGCAACCGAAGGCGCCTGAGCCAGCCCCGGCAAGATACTGAAGACCAACGCCCCCCGTGCAGGAGACCCCATGAGCACGCGCCTGACCGATCTGCCCCTGGACCCGATCGAGACCGCCAGCCGCGCCGAGCTGCAGGCGTTGCAGCTGGAGCGCCTGAGATGGTCGCTCCACCACGCCTACGCCAATTCGCCGGTCTACCGGCGCAAGTTCGACGAGGCCGGCGTGCACCCGGACCAGCTGCAAGCGCTGGCCGACCTGGCCCGCTTTCCGTTCACCAGCAAGCAAGACCTGCGCGACAACTACCCGTTCGGCATGTTCGCGGTGCCGCAGGACCGGGTGGCGCGCATCCATGCCTCCTCGGGCACCACCGGCAAGCCGACCGTGGTCGGCTACACGCTGCAGGACATCGACAACTGGGCCACGGTGATGGCGCGCTCGATCCGCGCCTCGGGCGCGCGGCGCGGCGACAAGGTGCATATCAGCTACGGCTACGGACTCTTCACCGGCGGACTGGGCGCGCACTACGGGGTCGAGAAGGCCGGCCTGACCGCGATCCCGTTCGGCGGCGGGCAGACCGAGCGGCAGGTGCAGCTGATCCAGGACTTCAAGCCGGAAGTGATCATGGTGACCCCCAGCTACATGCTGGCGATCGCCGACGAATTCGAGCGCCAGGGCATCGACCCGGCCAGCACCTCGCTGCGCGTGGGCATCTTCGGCGCCGAGCCGTGGACGCCGGAGATGCGGCTGGCGATCGAGAAGCGCATGGGCATTTCGGCGGTCGATATCTACGGCCTGTCGGAAGTGATGGGGCCGGGCGTGGCCAACGAATGCGCCGAGACCAAGGACGGCCCCACCATCTGGGAAGACCATTTCTACCCGGAGGTCATCGACCCCGACACCGGCGCGGTGCTGCCCGACGGCGAGTTCGGCGAACTGGTGTTCACCTCGCTGACCAAGGAAGCCATGCCGGTGGTGCGCTACCGTACGCGCGACCTGACCCGGTTGCTGCCGGGCACGGCACGCGCGGCATTTCGCCGCATGGAGAAGGTCACCGGCCGGACCGACGACATGATGATCGTGCGCGGCGTCAACGTGTTTCCGTCGCAGATCGAGGAACTGATCCTCAGGCACGCCGAGCTGGCGCCGCACTACCAGTGCGTGCTGGCCAAGGAAGGCCACCTCGATACGCTGACGGTGCGGGTCGAATGCGCGCATGGCAGCGACACGGCGCTGGCGCAGCCCGCGCGCGAGCGGCTCGCGCACGAGATCAAGTCTTATATCGGCGTGACCGCGGGGATCGAGGTGCTGCCGGAAGGCGGAATCGAGCGGTCGGTGGGGAAGGCCAGGCGGATCGTGGATCAGCGCAGCCGCTGAATCCGCTGATCTTGCCGCCCTCGCCCGCTTGCGGGAGAGGGGGCACCCCGTGCTACCTGCTAGCTGCGCGGCATCAGCACCCACATCCTGCCGCCCTGCTTCATCCGTCCGGCGGTCTCGCCGGCGGCATCGCCGGCGCCCCAGAAGAAGTCCGCACGCACGCCGCCCTTGATGGCGCTGCCGGTATCCTGAGCGAACATCAGGCGCTGGATCGGCTCGGTCGACAGCGGGCGCGTGGTCGACAGGAACACCGGCACGCCCAGCGGGATCGTGGCCGGGTCGACCGCGATCGAGCGCTCCGCGGTCAGCGGCACGCCCAGCGCGCCCACCGGGCCGTCATTGTTCGGCGGCAGCTCGCGGAAGAAGACAAAGCGCGGGTTGATGTTCAGCATCTCCTCGACGCGCCCCGGGTTGGCCCGCGCCCACGCCTTGATGCCCTGCATGGTCGCCTGCGCCGGGGTGATCTCGCCGCGGTCGAGCAGCCACTTGCCGAACGAGCGGAACGGCTGGTCGTTGGTGCCGCCGAAACCCACGCGCATCACGCTGCCATCCGCCATGCGGATGCGGCCCGAGCCCTGGATCTGCAGGAAGGCAGCCTCGACCGCGTCGTCGACCCAGACCAGTTCGTTGCCGCGCATGGCCGGGTTCTGCAGCAGCTCGGCGCGCGCCGGCAGCGCGCGGTTGCCGAACTGCGCCGGCTTGCGGTACAGCGGCACCTGGAACCTGCCCTGGCGTGTGCGCGAGCCATGCAGGATCGGCTCGTAGTAGCCGGTGATCAGGCCGCTGTCGGTGCCGTCGCCGTTGACCACGCGGTAGGGCTGGAAGTTGCTTTCGAAGTACGCGCGCATGGCGTTGATGTCGCCGGCATTGACCATCATGCCGGCGGCGCAGGCGCGGCTCCATTCCGCGCGCTTCTTCAGCGCCTGGCAGCTTTGCTGCAGCGCCGGCCAGGCGGCGCGCACATCATCCTGCGCCCAGCCGCCGATCTCGGCCCAGCTGGCCGCCTGTAGCCGGCCCTTCTGCGACGACGCCGTCGGCGGCGCGGTGCCAGACGGGGTGGTCTCGATGCGCGGCGGCGGGCCGCTCATGCAGCCGGCCAGCAGCACCGCGGCGCCGGCCAGCGCGAGCCAGCCGCGCAGGCGGCGCACCGGCCGGGAAGAAACCTGGGAAACCTGGAAAGTCGGGAAAGCGTCCGCGTATGCCATCTTGCTATTGTTCAAAGTTCTCAGGGGCGCAGCCTGGGGCGCCGCATGGCGCCGGATTGCCCCTACAATGCCACCGTCATCCGTCAACCACCGCCTGCGCCCCCGCGGGCCGCGCTGCATCTGCCATGAGCAAGTTCTTCGAAGCCCATCCCATGCTGCTGTTCGCCCTGGAAGCCGGCGTGGCGCTGTTCCTGCTGATCTTTATCGTGGTCTGGACCATGGGCACGGCAAAAAAGCATCCGCGTCCCACCCGCGCGCCGTCGGAACATCCGTCGCGCCAGCAGCCGGCGCAGGCAGAGCCGCCAGCGCCGCAGCAGGATCAGGACAGCGCACCGCGGCCGTAGGTTCCCGGCACGTTCAGTGCAGCATGCGCGGCAGCACCAGCGCGAATTCAGGAATCGGCACCTCGAAGCGGTGGCCGTCCTCGGCCACGCAGAAGTATTCGCCCTTCATCGAGCCCACCGGGGTCGAGATCGTGGCCCAGCTGGTGTACTCGAAATGCTCGCCCGGCTTGAGCAGCGGCTGGTGGCCGACCACCCCCAGCCCGGCGACTTCCTGCGTGCCGTTGTCGCTGTCCGTGATGATCCAGTGGCGCGAGATCAGCTGTGCCGCGACCTCGCCGGTATTGTGGATGGTGATGGTGTAGGCGAAGGCATGGCGCCCGCGCTCGGGGTCGGACTGGTCAGGCAGGTATTGGGTGCGCACCGACACGGAGAAGGCGTACTCGCTCATTTGGGCAGGGCCGGCGGCGGGACCGGCCGGCAGGGAAATGGGTAGCCGCATTGTGCGGGATGGGCGCGGGACGGGCAAGAGCGCGGGTCCGGCGCGGCCGGCCGCGATCGCCCCGGGCGGGCGTAGAATAGCGGTCTTTCAACGCCGTGCCGCCCGCCGTGGCCCCGGCCGCCCTTGCCGCACTTGCCGCCCTGCTGGTGTTCGCGGCCTGGCGGTGGCGCCCGCGGCCCGCTGCCAGCGGCGATAACAGCATTCCCTGCATTCACCGCGCGCCACCATGACCCAGCCCACCTTCCGCATCGCCCCTTCCATCCTGTCAGCCGACTTTGCCCGCCTGGGCGAGGAAGTGCGCCGCGTGACCGAGGCTGGCGCCGACTGGATCCACTTCGACGTGATGGACAACCATTACGTGCCCAACCTGACCGTGGGTCCGCTGGTGTGCGAGGCGATCCGCCCCCACGTGACCGCCCCCATCGACGTGCACCTGATGGTGCGCCCGGTGGACCGGATCATCCCCGACTTTGCCAAGGCCGGCGCCAATATCATCACCTTCCACCCCGAGGCCAGCGAACACGTCGACCGCTCGCTCGCGCTGATCCGCGACCACGGCTGCCAGGCCGGCCTGGTGTTCAACCCGGCCACGCCGCTGCACCACCTGGACCACGTGATGGACCGCCTGGACGTGATCCTGCTGATGTCGGTCAACCCGGGCTTCGGCGGCCAGTCGTTCATCCCCGAGACGCTGAACAAGCTGCGCGCCGTGCGCCAGCGCATCGACGCCTACACCGCGCGCACCGGCCGCGCCATCCTGCTGGAAGTGGACGGCGGCGTGAAGGTCGACAACATTGCCGAGATCGCCGCGGCCGGCGCCGACACCTTCGTGGCCGGCTCGGCAGTATTCGGCAAGCCGGACGCCGACGGCGGCTACCGCGGCATCATCTCGGCGCTGCGCGGCGAACTGGCCAAGGCCGCCCGATGACCGCGGGCGTGGCGCTGCGCCGCGCCGACTGGCGCGGCATCGAAGGCGTGATCGTCGACCTGGACGGCACCATGGTCGACACCGCAGGCGACTTCCATGCGTCGATCAACGCCATGCTGCTGACGCTGGGCCGCCAGCACCCCAACCTGGGGCCGGTGGCACCGATGTCAGAGCAGGAGATCGTCAGCTACGTCGGCAAGGGCTCGGAAAACCTGATCCGGCGGGTGCTCGACGCACGCTTTTCGCCGCTGCACGCCAACGGCCTCTTTGCCGATGCCTACGCGCTGTACGACCGCGAGTACATCCGCATCAACGGCCAGTTCTCGCAGGTCTACCCGGGCGTGCGCGAAGGCCTGGCGGCGATGAAGGCGGCCGGGCTGCGCCTGGCCTGCGTGACCAACAAGCCTTACAGCTTCACCGAGCCGCTGCTGGCCAAGACCGGCCTGGCCCAGTACTTCGAACTGGTCTATGGCGGCGATGCCTTCCCCCTGCGCAAGCCCGACCCGTTCCCGCTGCTGAAAGTGGCCGACGCCTTCGGCCTGGAGGCGTCGGCGATGGCAGCGCTGGGCGACTCCGAAAACGACGCGCAGGCAGCCCGCGCGGCCGGCATGGGAGTGCTGCTGGTGCCCTATGGCTACAACCATGGCAACCCTGTACAAGGCGTCGACGCCGATGGTATAGTCGACTCCATTGCCCATGCCGCAGCGCTTTTTGCCGCACACTGGGCCGGTCATCGATAGCCCGTCGATCCCGACCAAATCCTGAACCTTCAATGTTTCTCAACCGCAAACGCATCTTTTCTGGCAGTGATCGGCAGGCCTGGCCCTGGCGTCGCTGGCGCGCCTCCCAACAGGCGTAAAGTGCGTTCGCGAGTCTGCTGACACGCCTTCGATCCGAAGGCGTTGCCACCACCGGCCCAGGCGACCAGCCATGCCGGACATCACCACCCAAACCCGCCAAAAGCCAGCGTAGTCATTTCTCTGCTACGTTTAGCTCAAGAACGCGCCGCACGCCCTCCTTCCGGCCGTGTGCAGCCTTGTCCGCAAGCTGGCTGCATCACGGTCCGCAACCGGGGCGGAATTCCCATACGCTCCAGCCAACTCTGCCGACAAGCGGCACCGCGCCTGCCATCGCCCGCGGCGCGGGCCGAACAAGAGGACCGACATGACCGAACTGGAATTCAAATCGCTGGCCGACCAGGGCTACAACCGCATCCCGCTGATCGCCGAAGCCTTTGCCGACCTGGAAACACCGCTGTCGCTGTACCTGAAGCTGGCCCAGTCGCAGACCCGCGGCGTCAACACCTTCCTGCTGGAATCGGTGGTCGGCGGCGAGCGCTTCGGGCGCTATTCCTTCATCGGCCTGCATGCCCGCACGCTGCTGCGCGCGTTCGGCAACCGCACTGAGGTGGTGACCGACGGCAAGGTGGTGGAAACCCACGAAGGCAATCCGCTGGACTTCATCGCCGCGTTCGAAAAGCGCTTCAAGGTGGCGCTGCGCCCCGGCCTGCCCCGCTTCTGCGGCGGCCTGGCGGGCTACTTCGGCTACGACGCGGTGCGCTATATCGAGAAGAAGCTCGCCAACACACAGAAGCCCGACGACCTGAACCTGCCCGACATCCAGCTGCTGCTGTGCGAAGAGCTGGCGGTGATCGACAACCTGTCGGGCAAGCTCTACCTGATCGTCTACGCCGACCCGACCACGCCCGAGGCCTATTCCCGCGCGCGCCAGCGCCTGCGCGAGCTGCGCATGAAGCTGCGCCAGCCGGTCGACGTGCCGGTGACCAGCCCGTCGGTGCAGACCGAGGTCTACCGCGAGTTCGCCAAGGCCGACTACCTGGCCGCGGTGCACAAGGCCAAGGAATACATCATGGCCGGCGACATGATGCAGGTGCAGATCGGCCAGCGCCTGGTCAAGCCCTACCGCGACGCGCCGCTGTCGCTGTACCGCGCGCTGCGCTCGCTGAATCCGTCGCCGTACATGTACTTCTACAACTTCGGCGACTTCCAGGTGGTGGGCGCCTCGCCCGAGATCCTGGTGCGCCAGGAAGAGCGCAAGGTCGGCACCAACAGCGACACCCGCAGCGAACACATCGTCACCATCCGCCCGCTGGCCGGCACGCGCCCGCGCGGCAATACGCCGGACAAGGACACGCAGCTGGCGACCGAGCTGCTCAACGACCCGAAGGAGATTGCCGAGCACGTGATGCTGATCGACCTGGCGCGCAATGACATCGGCCGCATTGCCGAGACCGGTTCGGTCAAGGTCACCGACAAGATGGTGATCGAGAAATACTCGCACGTGCAGCATATCGTCAGCTCGGTCGAGGGCACGCTGCGCGAGGGCATGAGCAACCTCGACGTGCTGCGCGCGACCTTCCCGGCCGGCACGCTGTCGGGCGCGCCCAAGGTCCATGCGATGGAGATCATCGACGAGCTGGAGCCGCGCAAGCGCGGCATCTATGGCGGCGCGGTGGGCTACCTGTCGTTCGGCGGCGAGATGGACCTGGCCATCGCCATCCGCACCGGCATCGTCAAGGACGGCAACCTCTATGTGCAGGCCGCCGCCGGCATCGTCGCCGACTCGGACCCCGAAGCCGAATGGAGGGAAACCGAGGCCAAGGCGCGCGCCGTGATCCGCGCCGCCGAGCAGGTCCAGGATGGCCTGGACTCCGACATCTGAGAGAACAGGAGACAGACGCCATGCTGCTGATGATCGACAACTACGATTCGTTCACCTACAACCTGGTCCAGTACTTCGGCGAACTGGGCGTGGACGTGCGCACCTATCGCAACGACGAGATCACCATCGAGGAAATCGAGGCACTGAAGCCCGACCATATCTGCGTGTCGCCCGGCCCGTGCAGCCCGAAGGAGGCCGGCATTTCGGTGGCGGCGCTGCAGCACTTCGCCGGCAAGATCCCCATGCTGGGCGTGTGCCTGGGCCACCAGGCCATCGGCGAGGCCTTCGGCGGCAAGGTGATCCGCGCCAAGCAGGTGATGCACGGCAAGGTCAGCACCATCGAGACCACGCAGCAAGGCGTGTTCAGCGGGCTGCCCAGGCACTTCGACGTGACGCGCTATCATTCGCTGGCGATCGAGCGCGAGACCCTGCCCGATTGCCTGGAGATCACCGCCTGGACCCCGGACGGCGAGATCATGGGCGTGCGCCACAAGACGCTCGCCGTCGAAGGCGTGCAGTTCCATCCCGAGTCGATCCTGTCCGAGCACGGCCATGCGATGTTGGCCAACTTCGTCAAGGCGCCGCGATGAGACTGCTCGATTCCGCGCCTGCCAGCCCCCACCACGCCACCGCACCCACCCCGCAGACTGCCAACGAGAACGCCATGATCACGCCGCAAGAAGCCCTGACGCGCTGCATCGAACACCGCGAAATCTTCCATGACGAGATGCTGCACCTGATGCGGCAGATCATGCAGGGCCAGATCTCGCCGGTAATGGCCGCCGCGATCCTGACCGGGCTGCGCGTCAAGAAGGAAACCATCGGCGAGATCTCCGCGGCCGCGCAGGTGATGCGCGAGTTCGCCAACAAGGTGCCGCTCGGGTCGATCACGGATCGCGGGAACTTCGTCGATATCGTCGGCACCGGCGGCGACGGCTCGCACACCTTCAATATCTCGACCGCGTCGATGTTCGTTGCCGCCGCCGCCGGGGCGAAGATCGCCAAGCACGGCAACCGCGGCGTCAGCTCCAAGTCGGGCAGCGCCGACGTGCTGGAGGCGCTGGGCGTGAACATCATGCTCACGCCCGAGCAGGTCGGCCAGTGCATCGAAGAGACCGGCATCGGCTTCATGTTCGCGCCCACGCACCACCCGGCAATGAAGAACGTCGCGCCGATCCGCAAGGAAATGGGCGTGCGCACCATCTTCAATATCCTGGGGCCGCTGACCAATCCGGCCGATGCGCCCAACATCCTGATGGGCGTGTTCCATCCCGACCTGGTCGGCATCCAGGTGCGGGTGATGCAGCGCCTGGGCGCGCAGCACGCCATCGTGGTGTACGGCAAGGACGGCATGGACGAGGTCTCGCTCGGTGCCGCGACGCTGGTGGGCGAACTGAAGGACGGCGAAGTGCGCGAGTACGAGATCCACCCCGAGGACTTCGGCCTGTCGATGATCTCCAACCGCGGCCTGAAGGTGGCCGATGCCGCCGAGTCGAAGGACATGCTGCTCGAGGCGCTGTCCAACGCCCCCGGCACGCCGCGCGAGATCGTGACGCTGAACGCAGGCACCGCGCTGTACGCCGCCAACGTGGCGGACTCGGTCGAGGACGGCATCCGCCGCGCGCGCGAAGCCATCGCCAGCGGCGCGGCCCGGCAGAAGCTCGACACCTTCGTGCGGGCCACGCAGCAGTTCAAATAAGAGACGCCGATATGTCCGACATCCTGCAGAAAATCCTGGCTGTAAAGGCCGACGAAGTCGCCGCCGCGCGCAAGCGGCGCGACCTGCCCAGCCTGCGCGCCGAGGCCGAAAGCCTGCGTACCGAGGCCGGCTTCGCGCCGCGCGGCTTCGAGCGCGCGCTGCGCGACAAGATTGCCGCCGGCCACGCCGGCGTGATCGCCGAGATCAAGAAGGCCTCGCCGTCCAAGGGCGTGCTGCGCGAGCAGTTCCTGCCCGAGGCCATCGCCGAGAGCTACGCCGCCCACGGCGCAGCCTGCCTGTCGGTGCTGACCGACGAGCATTTCTTCCAGGGCCACGCCGACTACCTGAAGCGCGCCCGCGGCGCCTGCCCGCTGCCGGCGCTGCGCAAGGACTTCATGGTCGACCTGTACCAGGTCTATGAAGCGCGCACCTGGGGCGCCGACTGCATCCTGCTGATCGTCGCGGCGCTGGATCCGGGACTGATGGCCGACCTGGAAGCCTGCGCGCACGAGCTCGGCATGGACGTGCTGGTGGAAGTCCATGGCGGCGACGAACTCGACGTGGCGCTGCGGCTGAAGACGCCGCTGCTGGGCGTGAACAACCGCAACCTGCGCACCTTCGAGGTCTCGCTGGACAACACCCTCGAGCTGCTGCCGCGGATGCCGGCCGACAAGCTGGTGGTGACCGAGTCCGGCATCCTCGGCCCCGGCGATGTGCAGCGCATGCGCGACGCGGATGTGCATGCGTTCCTGGTGGGCGAGGCGTTCATGCGGGCGAAGGACCCGGGGGTGGAGCTGGCGCGGTTGTTTGGCTGACTCGCACCCACCATGCCCCAGGAAATCGAACTCAAGCTCGCCGTCCCCGACGCCGCCCTTGCCCCGCTGGCCGCCTGGCTCGACGCCAACGGCCAGCCGCAAGGCGAGGCCACGCTGCTCAATGTCTATCTCGACACGGCCCGGCGCGACCTGGCGCAGGCGCGCGCCGCGCTGCGCCTGCGGCGCAAGGGCGCGCAGTGGCTGCAGACGCTGAAGACCGCCGGCAGCAGCCAGGGTGGACTGGCTACGCGGCACGAGTGGGAGACCGCCATCGCCGGCGATGCGATCGAGTTGCAAGCTTTTCCGGCCGAGGCACAAGCCGTGCTGGCGCCGATGATCGGCAGCCTGACGCCGGTGTTCCGCACCGACTTCGTCCGCCGCAGCTGGATCGTCACGCAGGACGGCGCGCGCATCGAAGCCGCGCTCGACACCGGCACCATCACCGCGCCGGCCAGTGCCGCGCAGGAGCGCATCCAGGAACTCGAGCTGGAATGGCTCGACGGCGATGCCGCGCACGCCGCCGATGCGCTGCGCGCCTTAGCCGCACGGCTTGCCGCCGTGGTGTCACTGGCGCCCTCGGACCTGAGCAAGGCGGCGCGCGGCTATCGCCTGGCCGGAATCGCCGAGGGCAAGGCGTCATAATCGCGGTTTTCCCGCCGCGCATTCCCAGCATGCAAGCCGATCTCTTTGCCGAAGCGCCTCGCGCCCCCGGCGAACCCTCTCCCGCCGCCAGCCTGCAAGCGCAGGCCGATGCCCTGCCCGCCGCCTGGCGCGCCTTGCTCGAGCCCTGCATCGCCGTGCCGGCGTGGCGCGAGCTGGCCGCCTTTGTCGACGGCGAACGCGCCGCCGGCAAGCCGGTGTTTCCGCACCATGTCTTCCACGCGCTGCACCTGACGCCGCCCGATGCGGTCAAGGTGGTGATCCTGGGCCAGGACCCTTACCACGGCACCGGCACGGTCGGCGGCGTCGAGCTGCCGCAGGCGCACGGTCTCGCCTTTTCGGTGCCGGCAGGCATCAAGGTGCCGCCCAGCCTGCGCAACATCTTCAAGGAAATCGCCGCGGAATTCGGCGCCGACGGCAACTGCCCGCCGCGCACCTCCGGCAACCTGGAAGGCTGGGCGCGCCAGGGCGTGCTGCTGCTCAATACCGTGCTGACGGTCGAGCAGGGCCAGGCCGCCAGCCACGCGCGGCGCGGCTGGGAAGCCGTCACCGATTGCCTGATCCAGCACCTTGCCGCCAGCCGGCCGCACCTGGTGTTCATGCTGTGGGGCAGCCATGCACAGGCCAAGAAGCCGCTGCTGGGCGCGGGCCACTGCGTGCTGGAAGCGCCGCACCCGTCGCCGTTGTCGGCACACCGGGGCTTCCTCGGCTGCGGCCACTTCCGCGAAGCCAACCGCTGGCTCGAAACCCATGGCCGCACGGCGATCGACTGGACCGCTGCCTAGCCCACCGGGCCGCTAGACCGTAGGCCGGAACTCGAAGCCGGCAAACTCCCCTTCCCCGCGCCCGACCTCGACAAAGGTCACCTGCGCCGCCGGCGGGCCCGTCTCCATCCACGCCTGCAGCGCTTCCAGCTGCCTGAGCGTGCCGTGCGCCATCACCTCGACGGTGCCGTCGGCCCGGTTACGCACCCAGCCGCCCAGGCCGAGTTCGTCCGCCGCGTCGGCGCAGGCGGCGCGATAGCCCACGCCCTGCACGCGCCCGTGCGCGACCAGGCGCCATGTTGCCTTGTTCATGGTGGGTTCCCCGCGAGCGCACGCGACGCGTGCGCGTTGTGTCATCGACACCAAGTAAACTAGACCGCCATGCCGGGCGTTACCAGGGGATGCGCGCCGCCCGGCGTGATCAGCATGAAGCCGGCGGCATGCGGGCTCTGCCATTGTCCGCCGGGGCCGCGAACCCGGGGCAGGCCACAAGCCTGCGCCCTGCCAGCTCGACACAGCCCGACAAGCGCCCATGATGCCACCCGCCGACCGCAACGCGGCCCAGCCAGCCCCTGGCTTCGACAGCCAGCTGCTGCGCGCCCCGCCCAATCGCTTCGACCTGGCGCTGCTGCCGATCATCCTGGCCGTGATCGTGATGGTCGCGTTCGCCGCGCAGCAGATGAATGTCCCGTTCCGTCCCGACCAGCCGCTGGCGGTACACCTGGACGTGGCTTACCTGCCCTACTACCTGATGCGCACCAGCATCCGCATGCTGGCCGCGCTGGCGGCGTCGCTGCTGTTCTCGCTGGCCTTTGCCGCGCTGGCGTCCAAGAGCCGCACCGCCGAGAAGGTACTGGTGCCGGCGCTGGACATCCTGCAGTCGATCCCGGTGCTGGGCTTCCTGTCGATCACCGTGACCGGCTTCATTGCGCTTTTTCCGGGCAACCTGGCGGGGGTGGAGTGCGCGGCGATCTTTGCCATCTTCACGTCGCAGGCCTGGAACATGGCGTTCAGCCTGTACCAGTCGTTCCGCACCATCCCGGGCGATCTGCTGGAGGCCGCAGCCATGTTCCGGCTGTCGGCGTGGCAGCGTTTCTGGCGGCTGGAAGTGCCGTACGCCATGCCCGGACTGCTGTGGAACATGATGATGTCGATGTCCGGCGGCTGGTTCTTCGTGGTCGCGTCCGAAGCGATCTCGGTGTCGGGCCACGATATCCGGCTGCCCGGCATCGGCTCCTACATCGCGCTGGCGATCCAGCAGCAGGACCTGGCCGCGATCGGCTGGGCCATCGTGGCGATGCTGGTGGGCATCCTGCTGTACGACCAGTTGCTGTTCCGCCCGCTGGTGGCATGGGCCGACCGCTTCCGCTTCGAGACCCTGGCGCAGGACAAGCTGCCGCAGTCGTGGCTGCTGGACCTGCTGCGCCGCTCGGCGTGGGTGGGCGCGCTGCTGGCGCAGGCCGCGGCGCTGGCCTCGCGCACGCTGGCGTGGGGCGCGCGCACTGGCGCGCCGGCACCGGCCCGGCCGGCCGATCCGCGCCGGGCGCTCTGGCTCGGCCGGGTGCGCGACGCCGCGATCGTGCTGGTCGCGCTGGCCGCACTGCTGCGCCTGGGCTATTTCGTCCACAGCGAGGTGGGCTGGGCCGAAGTCGTCCATGTGCTGTGGCTCGGCACGCTGACCATGGCGCGCGTGATCGTGCTGATTGCGCTGGCGGCGCTGGTGTGGGTGCCGATCGGCATCCGCATCGGCCTGAACCCGGAGCTGGCGCGCATCGCGCAACCGATCGCGCAGTTCCTGGCGGCGTTCCCGGCCAACCTGATGTTTCCGCTGGCGGTGATGCTGATCGCGCGCTTCGGGCTGAACCCCGAGATCTGGCTGAGCCCGCTGCTGATCTTCGGCACCCAGTGGTACATCCTGTTCAACGTGATCGCGGGGGCGTCGGGCATCCCCACCGAGCTGAAGCTTGCCGCGCGCAACTTCGGCCTGCGCGGCTGGCTGCTGTGGAAGCGCTTCCTGATTCCGGCGGTCTTCCCCAGCCTGCTGACCGGCCTGGTCACGGCCGCGGGCGGCTCGTGGAACGCCAGCATCGTGTCCGAATACGTGACCTGGGGCGATCGCACCATCGTCGCCACCGGGCTCGGCAGCTATATCGCCGAGACCACCGCGCGCGGCGACTTCCCGCGCATCGCGCTGGGCATCGGCGTGATGGCGCTGTTCGTGGTGGGCTTCAACCGGTTGTTGTGGAACCGCCTGTACCAACTTGCGCAGGAGCGCACACGCCTGTAAGGCAAGGCAACGATGGCAGAGAACATTGCACCCCCCACCGCCGCGGCGGTGATCGAACTGCGCGGCGTCGGCAAGATCTTCCGCACCGCCAGCCAGAGCGACCGCGCCGTGCTCGAGGGCGTGGACCTGACCCTGCGCGAGGGCGAGATCGTCGCCATGCTGGGCAAGTCCGGCTCGGGCAAGTCCACGCTGCTGCGCATCATGGCGGGGCTGGTCGGCGCCGACCGCGGCGAGGTGCGATTTCGCGGCCAGCGCCTGGCCGGCACCGCCGAAGGCATCGCCATGGTGTTCCAGTCGTTCGCGCTGTTCCCGTGGCTGACGGTGCAGCAGAACGTCGAGCTGGGGCTGGAGGCGCAGGGCGTGCCCCGGGCCGAGCGCGAGCGCCGCGCCGAGGCCGCGATCGACATGATCGGCCTGGCCGGCTTCAACAGCGCGCTGCCGCGCGAGCTGTCGGGCGGCATGCGCCAGCGCGTGGGCATTGCGCGCGCGCTGGTGACCGAGCCCGACCTGCTGCTGATGGATGAAGCGTTCTCGGCGCTGGACGTGCTGACCGGCGAGACCCTGCGCGACGAGATGCTGGCGCTGTGGGAAAGCGGGCGCGCCAACATCAAGAGCATCCTGATCGTTTCGCACAATATCGAAGAAGCGGTGATGATGGCCGATCGCATCGTGATCCTGTCGAGCGACCCCGGCCGCATCCGCGCCGAGGTGCCGGTGGCGCTGCCGCGCCCGCGCAACCGCGACAGCGCCCAGGTGCGCGCGCTGGTCGACCAGATCTACGCGCTGATGACGGCCCCGGCGGTCGAAGCGCGCGTGCCCGCGCCGGCGCGCGAGATCGGCTACCGCCTGCCGGACGCCGATATCAGCCAGATGGAGGCCATCCTGGACCTGCTGTGCGAGGCGCCCTTCCACGGCCGCGCCGACCTGCCCCACCTGGCCGACGAGGCCGGCCTGACCGACGACGAACTGCTGCCGGCCTGCGAGGCGCTGCAGCTGGTGCAGCTGGTGTCGATCGAGGCCGGCGACATCACCGCGACAGACGCGGGCCGCGCCTACTACGCCGCCGGGCCGCAGCAGCGCAAGGCCATCTTCGGCCGGCAACTGCTTGCCAACGTCGCGCTGGCCGCGCATGTGCGGCGCGAGCTGATGGCGAGCGAAGCGGGCGAGATCGGCGAGGAACAGGTGCTCGAGGAACTGGAGCAGTTCCTCAAGCCGGCGGAGGCCGAGCGCGTGCTGAGCGTGGCGATCGGATGGGGGCGGTATGGGGAGATCTTCGAGTACAGCTACAACAGCGGGAGGTTGACGCTGCCGGAGGATGAGGGGGTGGGCCACGGCGCTTGAACCCTGCCGCCGGTAATACTCCCCTCTTCCGCAAGCGGGAGAGGGGAGAAACTTATCGGTTCGTGATCGAGCCGCTACGACCGCGCCCGCATCGCCCGCCCGATCGCCCCTGTCCGCAGCGCGATCTTGGCCGCATCCTCGCGCAGCGCGCGCAGCCGGCGTTCCAGCACCGCGTTGGCGGGGCGGCCGGTGGAGCTGGATGTCGCCCCTGCCTGTTCGCTCGACTCGCCCGCCGCGGCAGCCTGCACCAGCGCGTCGGTGCGGCGCTTGTCGGCGGAATCGGCCAGGCGCGCGCGGCGTTCCGCGGCGGCGTCTTCCGCGGCTTCGGCCGCTTCGGGGCTGACGGTTTCGACGACGGCTTCAGGGGCCGCTTCGGCAGCCGCTTCAGGCACCGCCTCTGCTGCCACGGCAACCGGCCGGTCCGCGTCCGCGGGCACGGTCTCCTTGCGCTCCACCGGCGCCTTGGCGCCGCGGATAAAGCCGGCGCCGCGGCCGCCGCCGCGCTCGTCGGCGTGCAGCCGTTCGCTGGCCACCTGCAGGCTGTGGCTGGCGGCCTCGGTGGCCTGCTCGATCGCGGCCTCGGCGGCCGGGAGATCGAGTTCCTCGTAGTGCTGACGCACCTGGATGCGCGCCGCCGCCACGTGCGCGGCCACCAGGTAGTTCTGCACGATGAAGCGGTTCAGGTTGTCCACCGCGCGGTGCCGGCTCTTGGGCTCGTCCAGCATGCGCTGGAACGACGAGATCAGCGCCGACAGGTTGTCCATGAACTGCTTGCGCTGCACGCGGTAGGCAAAGTCATCCTTGGCCCGGCGCAGCAGCAGGTCGCGCGTGGCGGCGATATAGCGGCGGTTGGCCTGCAGCACGTTCTCCACCAGCTTGGGGATGGCGCGGTACTCCCAGCTCGGCAGCACGAAGCTGAACAGCGACGCGATGATGCCGCCGATCACCGTATCCACCAGCCGCTCGCCCGCCACGGTGGGGCTGTTCGGCATCAGCAGGTGGATCTGGATCAGCACCTGGATGCAGGCGGCGATCGCGGTGTAGCGGTACTTGATGGTGACAAATGCCGCGCTGGCCACCAGCGACAGGAACAGCACGCCCAGCAGGATCAGCGGCTGGTGCACCACCCTCAGGATCGCGACCGAAACCACGCAGCCGATCAGCGTGCCGATCACGCGGTCGTTGTAGCGCTGCTTGGTCATGCTGAAGTTGGGCTTCAGGATCACGATGATGGTCAGCAGGATCCAGTAGCTGTGCGACACGTAAGGCAGGCGCTCGGCGATCCACAGCCCCAGCGCCACCGCCATCGAGACGCGCAGCGCAAAGCGGAACGCCGGCGAGCGCCACTTCAGGTTGTCGCGCAGCACGCTCAGCTCGTACTTCTGGCGCGTCAGGAACGGCGTCATGTCCGAGCCGGGCAGCACCTTGGCCGGTTCCACCGGGGTGCGCGAGGCCTCGTGCAGCTGGCCGATCAGCGTGATCGCGCCGCGCATCATGTCGAGGGTCTCGACCAGCGCCGTCATCGCCGCCGGGTTGATATGGTGGTGGCGCAGCTGCGCGATCTCCGCCTCGACCGCGCGCAGGCCCTGGCGGTATTCCACCGTGGCGTACGAGCCCCGCCCGCGCGTGACCTCGTAGGCGATCTCTTCCACGTCCTTGCACATCTGCATCACCAGCCCGCGCAGCTGGTCCAGCACCGGCGTGCCGGCGAAGGTCTGGCGCAGCATCGGATAGTCGGTGTTGGTCGACAGGATGTACTCGTACAGGTCGAGCATGCGCAGGTGCACCTGCACCAGCAGCCCGTCGTGCGGGGTGCGGTTGCCGCGCAGCACCAGGTCGCGCGCGGCCTGCTGGCGCTCGGCCACCACGATCTGCTGGCGCACCAGCTGGTTGAACTGGGCCTCGAAGTCATTGCCGGCGTCGTAAAAGCCGGCCTTGATCTCGAGGTAGCCCGCCAGCTCGTACAGCGATTCGGCCAGCACCTGCTGCCGGGTGCGGCGCTCGGTGATCCAGCTCACCAGCATCGCGTAGCCCAGGTAGGCGACCGCGCCGATGCTGAACAGCGCCGCATGCTCCAGCGCGCGTCGCACCAGGAAGTCTTCGTTGATGGTGAGCGTCATCACGAACAGCGCCGCGAACTGCAGCGGCAGCGTCTTGTTGCCGTACACCGTCATCATGCCGGCCAGGAACGTCACCAGCACCAGCAGGAACGGCATCACGCGCGGGAACGGCGTGGCCAGCGCCACCACCAGCGTGACCACGCTGCACAGCAGCACGCTGGCCAGCATCTCGTTGAACTTGTGGTTCAGCGGGCTGGGCAGGTCCATCAGGCTGGTGCACAGCGCGCCCATCGATACCACCATGGCGGTGGGCAGGTCGCTGAAGTGCAGCGCGATCAGCGTCGCGCCGATCACGCCCGTGGCCGAGCGCAGCCCCCGGTAGACATAGTGCGAATACAGGAAGGTGCGGGGATCGTGCGCGTATTGCATGCAGCGGGGGCGGTGGACTGCGGTGGCGGTGGCTGGTGTCGCGGAAGAAGACTAGCTCACTGGCCCAGCCAGCGCGAGCGCGCCGCGTGGCGTCCGCCCTCCGGCTTGAGCTTGAACTGCGCCGCCGGCTCGCGCGCCAGCGTCACCGGCAGGACTTGCAGCTCGTCATGGCGGAACGCGTGCACCTCGATGCGGTCGCCGGTGCGGTAGCGCGCCAGCAGCTTGTCGAGCTGGCCCGGCGCCGCGCGCAGGCCGTCGACGGCCACCAGCAGGTCGCCGGCGGACAGGCCCGCGGCCTGCGCGGCGCCGCCATCGAGCACCTGGGTCACGCGCACCCAGCCGTCCTCGGTCTTGACCTTGATCCCCAGCGCGGCGGCGCGCGCCGGCTTCTGCGCCTCGGCCTTGATTCCGAACGCCTTGAACAGTGCCGGCAGCGGCAGCTCGCCGGTGCCTTCGGTCAGCGTGCGCAGCAGCGGCCCCAGGCGCAGGCCCGTGACCTCATCGAACAGCGCATGGACCTCGGCCTCGGTGACACCGCGCTGCACCGCGTCCGGCGCATAGAAGCCGCGGCCATAGCCGCGCCACAGCGCGCGCATGACATCGTCGAGCGAGCGCCGCCCACGGGTCTTGTCGCGGATGGTCAGGTCCAGCGCCAGCGCCACCAGCGCGCCCTTGGTGTAGTAGCTGACGATGGCGTTGGGCGCGTTCTCGTCCTGCCGGTAGTACTTGGTCCAGGCGTCGAACGAGCTCTCGGCCACGCTCTGCTTGGTGCGGCCGTTGCCACGCAGCACGCCGTTCCAGGTCTTGGCCAGCATCTCGACATACTGCGCCTCGGTGACGCAGCCCGAGCGCACCAGCACCAGGTCGTCGTAGTAGCTGGTGAAGCCCTCGAACAGCCACAGCAGCGGGGTGTAGGTTTCCTGCGCCAGCCGGTACGGCACGAACGCGGCCGGCTTGATGCGCTTGACGTTCCAGGTGTGGAAATACTCGTGGCTGCACAGCCCGAGGAAGGTGCGATAGCCCTCGCTGGTCTCGCTGTTGCCGCGCACCGGCAAATCATTGCGCGAGCAGATCAGGGCGGTGCTGGCGCGATGTTCCAGGCCGCCGTAGCCGTCGCTGGTGACCATGGTCATGAACACGTAGCGCCGGTTGCTGTCCAGGAACGGCGCCTGTGCGGTGCGGGGCTCGAACAGCCGGATCTGGGTCTCGCAGATGCGCTTCAGGTCGCGGCACACGCGCTCGAGATCCAGCTGCGGCACGCGGCCAGTGAAGACCACGTCGTGCTGCGCGCCGCAGGCGCGGAAGCTGGCCAGCTGGAAGGTGCCCATCTCGACCGGGTGGTCGACCAGCTCGTCGTAATCCGCCACCTGGTAGCGGCCGAAGCCGTAGCGCTTGGCGCCGTCGCGGCCGGGCGCCTCGCGCATGGCGGTGGCCACGCGCCAGTCGCGGTAGGCCTCGCCCGCGGGGGCATGGATGTCGACGGTGCACGTCCGCTCGGCCTGTCCCTCCACGCACAGGAACACCGAACTGCCGTTGAAGAAGCCATGGGTCGTGTCCAGGTGCGCGGCGCGCACCGACAGGTCCCACGCGTAGACCTCGTAGCTGAGCGTCAGCGGGCCGTCGGCCAGGGCGACCGGCGCGGCCTGCCAGCGCTGCTTGTCGAGCTTGGTCAGCGCGACCTCGCGCCCGCCCGCGTCGGCGCGGATGCGCACGATATTGCGGGCGAAGTCGCGGATCATGTAGCTGCCGGGAATCCACGCCGGCAGCGAGAAACACTGCCCGGCCGGATCGGGCTCGCTCACGGTGACGGTAACGGCAAACAAGTGCGCTTCAGGCTGAAGCGGGGCGATGGCGTAGCGGATCGGCGTCATGGGCAGGATTGTAACGTCGGCGCCTGCATGCAGCGCCGACGCGGGGAGGCTCGGTGAGACGGCCTGGTGCTGCTCAGCCGCGATTCACATCCACCACCACGCGCCCGCGCATGGCGCCTTCCATGATCTTGCGACCGGCCTCGATGGCCTCGCCCAGGCCGATCTCGCGCGTCAGCGCATTGAGCCGGTCCAGCTCCAGGTCGCTGGCCAGGCGCTGCCAGGCCTGTTCGCGCAGCGGCATCGCCGCCATCACGCTGTCGATGCCGTGCAGGGTGATGCCGCGCAGGATGAAGGGCGCGACCGAGCCCGGGAAGTCCAGCCCTTGCGCCAGCCCGCATGCCGTCACCACGCCGCCGTAGCGCACCTGCGCGCACGCATTGACCAGCGTGTGCGAGCCCACCGAATCGATCACCGCGGCCCAGCGTTCCTTCTGCAGCGGCTTGCCGGGCACGCCCAGCTCGGCACGGTCGATCACGTCGTCGGCGCCCAGCGCCTTGAGGAAATCCGCCTCGCGCGTCTTGCCGGTGGAGGCCACCACCTTGTAGCCCAGCTTGCTCAGCAGCGCGATCGCCACCGAGCCCACCCCGCCCGAGGCCCCGGTCACCAGCACCTCGCCGTCGCCCGGGCGCACCGGACCGTTGACGCCGCCGCGCTCCAGCGCCAGTACCGACAGCATCGCGGTATAGCCCGCGGTGCCGATCGCCATGGCCTGGCGCGTGGTAAAGGCGGCGGGCAGCGGCACCAGCCAGTCGCCCTTCAGGCGCGCGCGCTGCGCCAGGCAGCCCCAGTGGGTCTCGCCCACGCCGTAGCCGTTCAGCACCACCTTGTCGCCGGCTTTCCAGCGCGGATGCGCGGACTCCAGCACCGTGCCGGCGCCGTCGATGCCAGCCACCATCGGCCACTTGCGCACCACCGGCGAGCGGCCCGTGATGGCCAGGCCGTCCTTGAAATTGATGGTGGAGTAATCGACGGCAACCAGCACGTCGCCGTCGGCGGGCAACTGGGCCTCGTCGAGGGTGGCGAGGTTGGCCTGGGTGGCGCCGTCGGCCTGGGTCAGCAGCACTGCCTGGAAAGTCATGGTGTCTCCTTGGTCGCCTGGCGGCGATCGCATGCAATGATGGGAAAGGCAGAAAGCACAACGGCCGGACAAGTCCGGCCGTCGTTCGAGCCGGGACAGGTCCGGCGCGCGCTTATTTCTTGATGCTGGCGAGCTTGCGCTCCAGCGTGGCGACGTCCGCCGCGCCGGGGATGCGGGTGCCGTCGGTGAAGAACACCGCCGGGGTGCCGGTCACGTTCATGCTCTGGCCCAAGGCCAGGTTCTCTTCGAGCGGGGTCTTGCAGCTGCCGTTGCCGGTCAGCGCCACCTGCTTGAGCATCCAGTCGCGCCAGGCCTTGGTGCGGTCGGCCGCGCACCAGACCTGCCTGGACTTGGTCTCCGAATCCGGCGACAGCACCGGGTACAGGAAGGTGTACACGGTGATGTTGTCCATCTGCTGGAAGGTCTGCTCGATGCGCTTGCAATAGCCGCAGTTAGGATCGGAGAACACCGCCACCTGGCGGCTGCCGTCGCCCTTGGTCCACTTGATCGCGCGCGCCAGCGGCAGGTCCGACCACTTGATGCGGTTGATCTCGGCGAGCCGCTCCTCGGTCAGGTTGGTGCCGGTGCGGGTGTCGATCATCTCGCCGTTCAGGATGTAGCGGCCGGTGGCGTCGGTGTACACCACCTGGCCGCCGATATTGGCTTCGAACAGGCCAGGCACCGGGGTCTTGCCGACGCTCTTCACTTCGGCGCGGCCGCCCAGCATCTTCTGCAGCGACTCCTTGATGCGCTCGGTGCCAGGCTCGCCCGCGGCGATGGCGTGCAGCGCGAAGCCGGCCGCGGCCAGACCGCCTGCGATCGCGGTGATGGTGGCGTAGACGGCGGGACGGCGGCGCAGGGATGGGAACATGTGGACTCCAGGAATTCGGTAAGGGGGCGGGCGCTGCGTGCGGACCTAGCCAAGCGCGCGCCCGATCAGCATGCGCTTGAGCAGGGACTGGCCGCCGACCGCGCGCATGCCGGTATTGCGCACCACCCGCGCCACGCTGCCGGGCAGCGAGAACAGCCGGTGCAGCCCGTCGGTGGCGGCGGTCAGCGACAACAGGTCGGTGGCGCGCGCGCGCTCGTAGCGGCGCAGCAGGCGCAGGTCGCCCTCGCTGCGGAAAGGTTCTTTGTCGGCCATCACGCGGCCAAGTTCCGCGACGTCGCGCAAGCCCAGGTTCATGCCCTGGCCGGCCAGCGGATGCACCACGTGGGCGGCGTCGCCCACCAGCGCCACGTGCGGCTGCACGAACTGGTCGGCACGCTGCAGCACCAGCGGGAAGCCCTGCGCGGGGGTCACGCAGCGCAGCGCGCCGAACTGCGCGCCGACCGCGCCGCTGGCGCCCTGCATCACGGTGGCGGCGAGCGCCTCGGGCGACAGTGCCAGCAGCTCGCGCGCGTGGGCCTCGTCGGCGGACCACACCATCGACACATGGTTGCCCGGCAGCGGCAGCAGCGCCAGCACTTCGCCGTTGGCGGGTTCCTCGTCGGCCATGAGCTTTTCCGGCGCGCCCAGGAACCACTGCCAGGCGGTTTCATGGTGCGGCCGCTCGCAGGCAAAGTTGGCCACCACGCCAAGCTGGCGGTACTTGCGCGTGCTGACGCCGATATGGCATTGCTGGCGCAGCCACGAGCGCGCGCCGTCGGCGCCGATCGCCAGCGCGGTGCGCACCTTGCTGCCGTTGTCCAGCGTCAGGGTAATGCCGTCGGGGTCGCGTTCGCACACGCCGGCGCTGCCGTCGTGCCACGTCACCTGGTGCTGGAAGCCGAGCGCGGTGTCGAGCGCGCGCTCGACCAGGCGCGACTCGATGATCCACGCCAGCTGTGGCACCGCCGCGGCATACGCCGAGAAATGCAGGTCGCCGTCGAAGCTGGGCGAGGTCTCGGCGGCGCTGACGTCGCCGAATACCCGCATGTCGCGCACCGGCTGGATCCGTGCCGGATCCAGCGCCTCCCACACGCGCATGCGCTCGAGCAGCGCCTGCGAACTGGCGGAGAAGGCGTAGATGCGGCTGTCCCAGTCGTCCGGCCCGGCGCTGGCCGCGGCGCGCGCCGGCTTCGGCGCGATCAGCGCGACGTCCATGCCCTGCTGGGCCAGCAGCAGCGCGCAAGACTTGCCGACGATGCCGCCACCGACGACGGCAACCTGGAAAGCGGAGGATTTGCGCGCGGCGGGTCGCGCGGACGCGTGGGTTCGGGTCATGGCTGGATTATAGCCACGTCACTCCGGGGCCCGTCCGCGCCAGGCGGCGCCTGGGGCAGCCCTGACAAGTGTCCGGCGCTTCGGCCGATCCTTATAGCCGCACGTCATAAGCCTTAGAACAAAACAATAGGGTTGGCGCTTGCGCCCTCGGCCGCGCCCGGGCTTATATTGAAGCGAATATTTCTGACCCGGGGAACTCACCACCTGAAGGGAGGTGGAACAATGCTCAAACAATCACTATTGATTGCCGTCGTTACCGCAGGGGCCATGGGCACGGCATTCGGGGGTACCGGACTTCGCGATGTCTATACGGATGGCGCGAAAGGTTCGAAGTTCGATGTCTACACCGATGGCGCGAAGGGTTCGAAGTTCGATGTCTACACCGATGGCGCGAAGGTATCGAAGTTTGATGTCTACACCGACGGCGCCCGCACCAGCGGAACCCGCGACACGTTCACGGACGGCGCGAAAACCTCGGATATGCGGGACCAGTTCACCGACGGCGCCTGATCGCGACCATCACGATCCGGCACCAGACCACGATGCACGGCCAGGCTGACACCCTGGCCGATTTCTTTGCCAGGGCGTCGCTTCTGCCCTGACACCGCTCCGCCCCCCCAAAAGGTTACAATCGCGGTTTTCCGTGGCAACGCGTGCAACTTCGCCGAGCCAGCGCGATGTGATGTCTTTGTCGCGTCCCGATGCAGTTCC
Source organism: Cupriavidus alkaliphilus (assembly GCF_014191175.1). Lineage (NCBI taxonomy): Bacteria > Pseudomonadati > Pseudomonadota > Betaproteobacteria > Burkholderiales > Burkholderiaceae > Cupriavidus > Cupriavidus alkaliphilus. The sequence continues at coordinate 27,934 of NZ_JACHWE010000013.1, forward strand.
GGCGGTAGCGCGCGATGCGCGGCCGCCACGGCTCTGCCGGCACCGGTGGCATCACGCAACCCATTGATTCCGAAGACCACACCATGAGCCTCCAATGCGGCATCGTCGGCCTGCCCAACGTCGGCAAGTCCACGCTGTTCAATGCCCTGACCAAGGCCGGCATCGCCGCCGAAAACTATCCGTTCTGCACCATCGAGCCCAATGTCGGCGTGGTGGAAGTGCCGGATCCGAGGCTCGCGAAGCTGGCCGACATCGTCAAGCCGGAGCGCATCCTGCCGGCCACGGTCGAGTTCGTCGATATCGCCGGGCTGGTGGCGGGCGCCTCCAAGGGTGAAGGCCTGGGCAACCAGTTCCTGGCCAATATCCGCGAATGCGACGCCATCACCCACGTGGTGCGCTGCTTCGAGGACGACAACGTGATCCACGTGGCCGGCCGCGTGGACCCGCTGTCGGATATGGAAGTCATCAACACCGAACTGGCCCTGGCCGACCTGGCCACCGTCGAGAAGGCGCTGGCGCGCTACGTCAAGCCGGCCCGCGCCGGCGACAAGGAAGCCCAGCGCCTGGTCGCGGTGCTGGAAAAGGCCCAGTCCGTGCTCGACCAGGCCAAGGCCGTGCGCACGCTGGACCTGGCGCCGGAAGAGTGGGATGCAATCCGCCCGTTCTGCCTGATCACCGCCAAGCCGACCATGTACGTGGCCAACGTGCGTGAAGACGGCTTCGACAACAACCCGCATCTGGACGCGGTGCGCGAATACGCCAAGCAGACCGATTCCCCCGTGGTCGCCGTCTGCGCCGCCATCGAAGCCGAGATCGCCGACCTCGACGACGCCGACAAGGCCGAGTTCCTGGCAGACCTGGGCATGGACGAGCCGGGCCTGGACCGCGTGATCCGCGCCGGCTTCAAGCTGCTGGGCCTGCAGACCTACTTCACCGCCGGGGTCAAGGAAGTGCGCGCCTGGACCATCCACGTGGGCGACACCGCCCCCAAGGCCGCCGGCGTGATCCACACCGACTTCGAACGCGGCTTCATCCGCGCGCAGACCATCGCCTATGACGACTTCATCGCCTTCAAGGGCGAGACCGGCGCCAAGGAAGCCGGCAAGATGCGCGCCGAAGGCAAGGAATACGTGGTGAAGGACGGGGATGTGATGAACTTCCTGTTCAACGTCTGATTCCCGCCAGACCGCATCAAAAAAAGCCCGCCGATGCGGGCTTTTTCACAGGTGCGGCGTCCCGCGCCCGCCTCACAGCTTCTCCATTCCCTTGCCGCGCAAGCCCACCAGCAGCGCCTGGCCGTCCGCCCCCACGCGGAATTCGCCGTATTCGGCCTCGGCGAAGCGCTTGCCCTGCCCCTCCTGGAAGAAATACGCATCGGTCGACACCTGCACCTGCATCCCGCCCCAGCGCGAGCGCGCGGTCTGGTAGCGCAGCAGTTGCTCGCCCGCCGCCAGCGGCTCGGCGTCGTGCACGCGCACGAAGCTGGCAATGCCCTGCGGGTCGCGCCGGATCACGGCGACCCCGTCGCGCGGAAGCCGTCGGTCTTGCGCCCGCGCGGCGCGGATCTGGTTGCCGATGTCGAAGTTCAGCGCCATGTAGTCGCCCTGCATCAGCGAGCGCGGATCGACCGGCGCGAGTTTGAGGAAGACGGTATCGCCGCGCGCCAGCAGGCGCTCCTTGCCGGCGATGCCGACGGCGGCCAGCGCCAGCGTCAGCGCCCAGGCGATCAGGATCCAGCGTTTCATGCGGCCTCCTTCATGCGGCCTCCATCTGTGCGCGGCGCAGCAGCCAGTGGCGGCCGGCCAGCAGCAGCACGCCGGCCGCGGCGAGCGTGGCCGACTTGGCCACCAGGGTCCAGTGCAGCGCCGAGTAGTACCAGATAAAACCGATGGCGATGCTGGTAACGCCCAGGCCCAGCCACGGCATCGAGGCCCGGCGCAGCGCCAGCCCCAGCGCGAGCGCGCCGGCCACCACCGCGGGCGCGGCCGCCATCAGCGCGCCGAACGCCACCAGCCCGCCCAGCACGCCGCCTTGCATCGCCGGCCCGAGCGCCAGGCGGCGGCATTCGGCCAGCGCGAAGCCGGCCAGCATCAGCGTGGTCAACCCCCCCGCGGCCCAGTGCGCCAGCGGGATGCGCGCCGCTTGCGGGCCCTCCAGCCAGGCCAGCGGATGGCTCATGCCGGTGACCACCAGCGCCGCCGCCAGCGTGAACAGCAGGGTCGCGTCGGCCAGCGGTTCCAGCAGCGCATGGCGGCCGTCCGCGCACAGGCGTGCCTCGGCCAGCGTGAAGCCGGCCGCCAAGGCGGCGCCGAGCGGCACCAGCCAGCCCAGCGACCACGTCAGCATCAGCCAGTCCTCCGGCTTGCCGCCGGCGATGGCGAGATGCACCGCGCCGGCCAGGCCGATCCACGCGCCCAGCCCGCACAGCAGCCGGTGCAGCCGGTTGGGCACCAGCCAGGCCAACGCGGCCTCGGACAGCGCCAGCGCGGCCCAGAAGCCGACGCTCTCGGCCACGCGCGTGAAGCCGAACGCCTCGGTCAGGCCGAACACGGCCATGCCCTGCCCGCTCAGGCTGACCGCCAGCGCGAACTGCCCCGCGGCGATGCCGCCGCCGCGCCAGTACAGCAGCGCCGCCAGCGCGATCATGGCCAGCCCGGTGACGGCCATCGCCACGCCGTTCTCGCGCGCGGCAACGAAGACCGTGCCGACCAGGAAGAACTGGAAGAACAAGGCGCCGAGCCAGCCCGCCGCACCCATCAGGCAGCGCACCGCCCACGGCGTATGGGGATGCGCGGGCGGCTCGCCCTGTACCTCGCCGCGTGCGGCGAGTTGTTGCCAGAGCCGTTGCTCGGTCTGCAGTACGTTGCTCATGCCTGCTCCAGCTGGCTGCGCCAGGCCCGCATCAGCCAGGCGGCCGCGGCGGCGGCCAGGCCGATGGTCAGAAGGCCGAGCAACAGGAACGCGCCGAAATCGTCCTTGCCCTCGAACAGCACCTTGGCGATCGCGGCCACGGCCAGCACGATGCCGGTCAGGCAGGCCAGGCTCAGCACCACGATGTCGAAGGCATGCCAGCGGAACCACCAGACCAGCGCGGCCAGCGCCAGCACCGCCAGCGCGAAGGCGGCGCCGTCGAAGTCGCTGCGCAGCAGGCTGGCCAGCCCGAGCGAGCCGGCATGCAGGCACGCCAGCGCGGCCAGCATGCGGCCGCCGGTGAGCCCGCGGAAGCCGAGCGCCGGCGCCCTCGCGCACAGCAGCTGCCACAGCACCAGCTGCAGCGCCACCGCGCCCAGCAACGCCAGCGTGGCGGTGCGCACGTGGCGAGAATCGAACAGCAGCGAGAACACGCCGTCAACACCGAAGCGCAGGCTGAAGTACCGCAGCAGCGCCAGGTTGCCGACCACGATCACCAGCCACCAGTGCGGCGCCGCGCGCGCCGCCAGCGCCCACGGCAGCGCCAGCAGCGCCCACAGCGCGAACAGCTGCCAGGGATCGGCGCCGGTCTGGTAGGTCTGGCCGATCACCGCCAGCAGCACGCCCGCCACCACCTGCGCGCCGCCGAGCGCGGCCCGTCCGGCGGCATCGCCCGCCGGTCGCAGCCAGGCAAAGCCGGCCAGCAGCGTGATCGCCCCGGCGAGCAGGCCGAACCGGGCAAACTTGTGCAGGTCCTGCCAGTTGAAGGCAAAGAACACGATCACGCCGGCGCACAGCAGCGCGGTGCCAAGCGCCATCAGCGCAGTGTCGAGCCAGCGGCGCCAGTCCGCGGCGACCGGTTCGGTGCGCGCCCACCGGGCGGCGACCGCCGCTGGCCCCAGGCGGCCAAGCGCGCGCCAGTGGGCCAGTGCCTGGCGGATGGCGCGCCGCTCGCCGACGGCTTCGCGGTCCGGGCCATTTGCTCCGATGCGGGTTGCTTGCATGCTCGCCCTTGCGTGCTGGAATGACGGCGACTTTAGCAAAGTGATACGTGGGCCGCACCTGTTGCGTGGGAGGGGGCGTGCGGTCGCGCGCCATCTAGGCCCTGCCTGCGCGGGCCGGTATGCTGTGGCCCTTGTCCCGTTTACCCACGCCCCATGACCCTCGGAATCCTTGCCGCCATCCACGATGAAGTCGACGGGCTCGTCGCCGCCATGCGCCATGACGACAGCCGCGCCACGGTGCGCACCATCGGCATGCGCGACTACTACGCCGGCCATTTGTACGGGCAGCCGTGCGTGCTGGTGCTGGCGCGCATGGGCAAGGTGGCGGCGTCGGCGACCACGGTCACGCTGATCCGGGAGCTGGGGGCCACGCAGATCGTCTTTACCGGACTGGCCGGCGGCATCGGCGCGGGCACGCAGGTGGGCGACATCGTCATCGCCGACCGCACCCTGCAGCATGACCTGGACGCGCGCCCGTTCTTCGGCCGCCATGAAGTGCCGCTGCTGGAGCGCGCCGAATTCCCGGCCGATCCGGCGCTGACGGCCGAGCTGCATGCGGCCGCGGCAGACTTCCTGCGCCATGACCTGGCCGTCGACGTGCCGCTCGCGGTGCGCGAGAAGTTTGGCGTCGCGGCGCCCGCCCTGCACCACGGCATGATCGCCAGCGGCGACCAGTTCATCGGCTCGCCCGCCGCGGTGGCAGAACTGCGCGAGCGGCTGCCCGGCTTGCTGGCAGTGGAGATGGAAGGCGCCGCGGTGGCACAGGTCTGCCATGAATATGGCGTGCCTTACGCGGTGATGCGGACCATCTCCGACCGCGCCGACGACACCGCGCATGTGGATTTTTCGGCATTCCTGACCGACGTGGCCAGCCACTATTCCAGCGGCGTACTGCGCCGTCTGCTGGCGGCGCGCGCCTGACGCCAGCCTTCGCGGCCGTCTGACCAGGATCAAGCCGCGTGCAGATTCCTGACCGGAAAGTCGCTTCAGTCGTTACCGTCCGCGCGGCCGCACCGTGCCCCAGAACCCGACCAGCAGCGCCGACCCGGCGATCACCGCCAGCCAGCTGCCGAGCTGGCCGTCGACAAACCAGTGCAGCGCGCGGCCGGTGTAGAAGGCCGCCGCCGCACCCGCCGCGCCCAGCACCAGCGCGGCCGGCAGGGTCACCACGCGCCCTGCCGGATGCAGCCGGCGTGCCGCCAGTCCGACCAGCAAACCCACGATCAAGGTGCCCAGCATCCGCTTCTCCTGTGTTGTCCGCATCACAGCCGCAAGCGGCCGCGGCGTAACGATACTGCAATCCGACGGCCCTGCCACCCACCGCGGCGGACTGACTGCAATGATCGGTCCCGGCGGTATAATGACATCCGGTCCGGCCGCGCTCCGGACCGTACCAGTCCCCAACAATGCAACTGCTCGCGATCGGCATCAATCACACTACGGCACCCGTCTCGCTGCGCGAGCGGGTGGCGTTTCCGCTCGAGCAGATCAAGCCGGCGCTGGGCGCGCTGCGCTCCCACCTGTCGGGGCGCAGCGGCACCGAAGCCGCCATCCTGTCCACCTGCAACCGCACCGAGATCTACTGCGCCACCGACGTGCTGACGCCGGGCACGGACGGATTCGAGCACACCCTGCGCTGGCTGTCGCAGCATCACAACGTGCCGGCCACGGAGCTGGCGCCGCACCTGTACGCGCTGCCGCAGTCCGAAGCCGTGCGGCACGCCTTCCGCGTGGCCAGCGGGCTCGATTCGATGGTGCTGGGCGAGACCCAGATCCTGGGCCAGCTCAAGGACGCGGTGCGCACCGCCGGCGAAGCCGGCTCGCTCGGCACGTACCTGAACCAGCTGTTCCAGCGGACCTTCGCGGTGGCCAAGGAAGTGCGCGGCCAGACCGAGATCGGCGCACATTCGGTGTCGATGGCCGCGGCCGCGGTGCGGCTGGCGCAGCGGATCTTCGAAAGCGTCTCGACCCAGCGCGTGCTGTTTATCGGCGCGGGCGAAATGATCGAACTGTGCGCCACCCACTTTGCCGCGCAGCAGCCGCGCCAGATCGTGGTCGCCAACCGCACCGTCGAGCGCGGCGAGAAGCTGGCCGAGCAGCTCAGCGGCCAGGGCCTGACCGCCAACGCGATCCGCCTGTCGGACCTGGGCGAGCGCCTGCATGAGTTCGACATCGTGGTGTCGTGCACCGCCAGCTCGCTGCCGATCATCGGCCTGGGCGCGGTGGAGCGCGCGGTCAAGCGGCGCAAGCACCGTCCCATCATGATGGTCGACCTGGCCGTGCCGCGCGACGTCGAGCCCGAAGTCTCGCGCCTGGACGACGTCTTCCTCTATACCGTCGATGACCTCGGTGCGGTCGTGCGCGAGGGCAACGCCCTGCGCCAGGCCGCGGTGGCGCAGGCCGAAGCCATCATCGAAAGCCGCGTGCAGAACTTCATGCACTGGCTGGAAACCCGCAGCGTGGTGCCGGTCATACGCGAACTGCAGAGCAGCGGCGAAGCCATCCGCCAGGCCGAGCTGGAGCGCGCGCGCCGCATGCTGGCGCGCGGCGACGATCCGCAGGCCGTGCTCGAGGCGCTCTCCGGCGCGCTCACGCGCAAGTTCCTGCACGGCCCCACGCACGCGCTCAACCACACCCAGGGCGAGGACCGCGAGGCGCTGCTGCGCCTGGTGCCGGGCCTGTTCCGCCACAGCAGCCATTCCGAGCGCTAGCCGCGCTTGCCTTGCCGGCGCCCCGCGCCGTCACGCCCTCGCCGCCCGTCCTTGTGGGCGCGGCCCGGCCCACCCGATTCCCTGTCCGCCCCGATGAAAGCCAGCATGCTTGCCAAGCTCGACCAACTGGCCGAGCGACTCGACGAAGTCAACGCCCTGCTCGCGCGCGAAGACGCGACCGCCAATATCGACCAGTACCGCAAGCTCAGCCGCGAGCATGCCGAGCTGTCGCCTGTGGCCGAGCAATACGGCCAGTACCGCCAGGCCCAGGACGACCTCGCCACCGCGCAGGCGCTGCTCGACGATCCGGAGATGAAGGACTTCGCCGCCGACGAGATCGCCGCCGCGCGCGACCGGCTGGAAGCGCTGCAGGCCAGCCTGCAGCGCCTGCTGCTGCCCAGGGACCCCAACGACGACCGCAACCTGCTGCTGGAAATCCGCGCCGGCACGGGCGGCGAGGAAAGCGCGCTGTTCGCCGCCGATCTGCTGCGGATGTACACGCGTTATGCCGAGCGGCAGCGCTGGCAGGTCGAGGTGATGAGCGAATCGGAATCGGACCTGGGAGGCTACAAGGAAGTCATCATCCGGATCGCCGGCGATGCCGCGTTTTCGCGGCTGAAGTTCGAATCCGGCGGCCACCGCGTGCAGCGCGTGCCGGCCACCGAGGCGCAGGGCCGCATCCATACCTCTGCCTGCACGGTTGCCGTGATGCCCGAGGCCGACGAGGTTGGCGAGGTCGAAATCAACCCGGCCGACCTGCGCATCGACACCTTCCGCGCCTCCGGCGCCGGCGGCCAGCACGTCAACAAGACCGATTCCGCGGTGCGCCTGACCCACCTGCCCACCGGCATCGTGGTCGAGTGCCAGGACGACCGCAGCCAGCACCGCAACAAGGACAAGGCGATGAAGGTGCTCGCCGCCCGCATCAAGGACATGCAGGCGCGCGCGGCGCAGGCGCGCGAGGCCAGTACCCGGCGCAACCTGATCGGCTCGGGCGACCGCAGCGACCGCATCCGCACCTATAACTTCCCGCAGGGCCGCGTGACCGACCATCGCATCAACCTCACGCTGTACAAGATCGACATGATCATGGACGGCGACATGGACGAGCTACTGTCGGCGCTGTCCGCCGAGCACCAGGCGGACCAGCTGGCGGCGCTGGGCGAAGACGCCTGAGCGCCACTTGGCACCTCATAGCCGAAGCTTCGGCGATGAACACCGCGTAAAGTCGCCGATATCTTTGTATTTGTTGTAAATGCTTGAAACAGCACTGGCAGGGGTAGGGTCGCTGTCTATAATCGACTTCGACCGGCAAACGGAGAATGGTGCCGGGTAGTCACTCCCGAGAACATATCTAGGACGAAATCATGAAAAAACTGCTCGCGCTGTTGATGATCACCGCGGCCATGGCCGCTTGCAGCAAGAAGGAAGAAGCGCCGCCCGCCGCCTCGAACGCCGAGAGCGCGATGCAGAGCGCCGCGGAATCCGCCAAGGCCGCCGCAAGCGATGCCGCCGCTGCCGCCAGCAACGCCGCAGATGCCGCCAAGGCTGCCGCCAGCGACGCCGCCTCGAACGCTTCCGCCGCCGCCGAGAAGGCCAAGGAAGACGCCGGCAACGCCATGGAGAACGCCAAGCAGGCCGCCAAGGATGCCGTCAACGCCGGCGCCGACAAGGCCAAGGACGCGGTCAATAAGTAATCGCCCGGCGGGGTCATTGCGCCCGCCGCCGCCGATGAGCGGTACACTGGCACCAAGCCGGAAGTTTCACCAGAGCACCGCCCCAAAGCCCCGCCAGGTCCCGCACCGGTGGGGTTTTTTATAGCCGGCACCAGAACCGTCTTTTACCCACGCGATGTCCACCCCCGACTCCACCGCGCTGCCGGCAACACCCACGCTGCGCGAGGCGCAGACCCTCGCCGCCATGGCCGGGCTGCCTGCGCTGGAAGCGCGCATGCTGCTGACCCACGTCACCGGCCTGAGCCGCACGCAGCTGATCACGCGCGACACCGACGTGCTTACCATCGCCCAGCGCGACGCGTTTGCCACGCTGCTGGCGCGGCGCCTGGCGGGCGAGCCGATGGCCTACCTGATCGGCGAGCGTGAATTCTTCGGCCGCAAGTTCCGCGTCACGCCGGACGTACTGATCCCGCGCCCCGATACCGAGGTGGCTGCGGAAGCCGCGCTGGCGCGGCTGGCCACGGTGCCGCAGCCCAACGTGCTTGACCTCGGCACGGGCTCCGGCATCCTCGCCGTGACGCTGGCGCGCGAGCGGCGCGACGCGCAGGTCTGGGCCACCGACATCTCGCCCGGCGCGCTGATGGTGGCGCAGGACAACGCCCGCGCGCTGGGCGCCGAGCGCATCGCGTTCCTGGTATCGGACTGGTACGCGGCGCTGCCGCCGGAGCTGCGCTTCCACCTGATCGTCAGCAACCCGCCCTATATCGCCGCGGGCGACCCGCACCTGGCCGAAGGCGACCTGCGCTTCGAGCCGATCGACGCGCTGACCGACCACGACGACGGCCTCTCCGACCTGCGCACCATCGTCGGCGGCGCCGGCGCGCGATTGCTGCCCGGCGGCTGGCTGCTGATGGAACACGGCTATGACCAGGCCGCGGCCACGCGCCAGCTGCTGCAAGCCAGCGGCTTCGACGAGGTCTTCACCGCGCGTGACCTGGCCGGGCTGGAGCGCTGCACCGGCGGACGCTGGCCGGGCGCGCAGCCCGCCGGTACCGCCGCGGCACCCTGAAGCGCCGCGGCGATTCCGGTAAAATTGCCGTCAGATTCCCGCCGTGCGGCCCGGCCGCGCGGTATTCCATTCTCCCCAGGCGGCGCCCGCGACACGGCCTCGCCCCACTGAAAAGCAAACCATGAGCGACGTGCAGCAACAGATCGACCAGATCGTCAAGGGCAACCCCGTAGTCCTGTTCATGAAGGGCACCGCGCAATTCCCGATGTGCGGCTTCTCGGGCCGCGCCATCCAGATCCTGAAGGCCTGCGGCGTCGACGCGCCGACCACGGTCAACGTGCTGGACGACGAAGGCATCCGCCAGGGCATCAAGGAATACGCCAACTGGCCGACCATTCCCCAGCTCTACGTGAACGGCGAGTTCATCGGCGGCTCGGACATCATGATGGAGATGTACCAGAACGGCGAACTGCAAACCCTGCTGAAGGGCTGAGTCTCGCCATGTCCGGGGCTGGCGGCACACCGCAACGGCTGATCGTCGCCATCACCGGCGCCACCGGGGCCATCTACGGCGTGCGCCTGCTGCAGGTGCTGCGCGCGGCGCCCGCGGTGGAAACCCACCTGCTGATTTCGCCGGCCGGCGTGATGAACCTGCAGCACGAGTTGGACATCGGCCGCGCCGAGGTCGAAGCGCTGGCCAGCGTCGTGCACAACGTGCGCGACATCGGCGCCACCATCGCCAGCGGCTCGTTCCGCGCGCACGCCATGGTGGTGGCGCCGTGCTCGATGCGCACGCTGGCGGCGATCGCGCATGGTTTCTCGGACAACCTGATCACGCGCGCCGCCGACGTCACGCTGAAAGAGCGCCGCAAGCTGGTGCTGATGGTGCGGGAAACGCCGCTGAACCTTGCGCACCTGCGCAACATGACTGCGGTGACGGAAATGGGCGGGATCGTGTTCCCGCCGGTGCCGGGCTTCTACCAGAAGCCGCAGAGCATTGCCGAACTGGTCGACCATACGGTCGGGCGCGTGCTGGACCTGGTGGACCTGCCCCAGATCGGTCAAGCCCTGGCGCCAAGCTGGGGCGGGCTGAACGCCCGTGCCGGCGACACGGCCGGGAACTGAGCCGCGCCGCCGCACTTACCGGGAACGATTACCAGCGGCGATAACCGCGGCCATAGTAGCCGTAGCCGCCGTAGTAGTACGGACGCGGCGCCACCACCACCGGGGCGGGCGCAACGTACACCGGCGCCGGACCGACCGCCGGGCCGGCGGGCGTGGGATAGACGGCGCAGCCGCCCAGCAGGGTCACCGATGCCGCACCGGCAGCCAGTCCAATCGTCAGCATTCTCATCATTTCATCCTTGGGGTCGCAACGGGCATGTGCCTGCCTTGCTGACGTTATACGGGCGGAACGCGTAATACGGCGTCAAAGCCGTGTAACGCTTGTTACCGTTCCCTACGCGCCCTGCCGCCCAACCCAGAATGCCGTCAGATCTCGAAGCGGATGCCCTGCGCCAGCGGCAGCGAATCGCCGTAGTTGATGGTGTTGGTGGCGCGGCGCATATAGCCCTTCCACGCATCGGAGCCTGACTCGCGGCCGCCCCCCGTCGCCTTCTCGCCGCCGAAGGCGCCGCCGATTTCCGCGCCGCTGGTGCCGATATTCACATTGGCGATGCCGCAGTCGCTGCCCGCCGACGACAGGAAGCGTTCGGCCTCGCGCATCGATTCGGTGAAGATGCACGACGATAGCCCGTGCGCGGCGGCATTGTTCAGGGCAATGGCCTCGTCCAGCGTGGTGTAAGGCATCAGGTACAGGATCGGGGCGAAGGTTTCGGTCAGCATGGTGTCGTGCTGCGCGTCGGTCATCACCAGCGCGGGCCGCACGTAGTGCGCATGCGGATAGCGGTCGGCCAGCAGCCGCTCGCCGCCGGTGACGATATTGCCCTGCGCGCGGCACGCCGCCAGCGCGTTGGCCATGGCGTCGCCGGCGGCGGTGTCGATCAGCGGGCCGACCAGCGTGCCGTCTTGCAGCGGATCGCCGACCGGCAGCCGGTCGAACACGGTGATCAGCCGGCTCGCCATGGTGTCCATCAGGTCGGCATGGATAAAGCAGCGGCGCAGCGTGGTGCAGCGCTGCCCCGCGGTGCCGGCCGCGGCAAAGGTGATGGCCCGCACCGCCAGTTCGATATCCGCCGAAGGGGCGACGATGGCGGCGTTGTTGCCGCCCAGCTCCAGGATGCAGCGCTTGAAGTGCCCGGCGCAGGCGATGCCGACCTCGCGGCCCATGCGGGTCGAGCCGGTGGCGCTGACCAGCCGCACCGCAGGGTGCGCGACCAGGTGGGTACCCAGGGTGCGCCCGCCCGGCAGCACCGCCGAGATGCCACTGTGCTGCGGCGCCGCCGCGGCCAGCACGCGCTCCAGCAGGCCGTGCGCGGCCAGCGCGCACAGCGACACCTTCTCCGACGGCTTCCAGATCACGCCGTTGCCGCATACCAGCGCCAGCGCCGCATTCCATGCCCACACCGCCACCGGGAAGTTGAACGCCGAAATCACGCCGCACAGGCCATACGGGTGCCAGGTCTCGCGCATCGCGTGCTGCGGGCGCTCGGAGGCGATGGTCAGCCCGTGCAGCTGGCGCGACAGGCCGACCGCGAAGTCGCAGATGTCGATCATCTCCTGCACCTCGCCCAGCCCTTCCTGCAGGATCTTGCCGGATTCGAGCGACACCAGCCGCCCCAGCGCCGCCTTGTGTTCGCGCAGCACCTCGCCGAAGCGCCGCACGATCTCGCCGCGCGCCGGCGCCGGCAGCAGCGCCCAGGTGCTCTGCGCCGCGTGCGCGCGCGCGATCAGCGCGTCGGCCTGCGCCGGCGCGCAGGGCGGCACGTGGCCGATGGCCTCGCCGTCGACCGGCGAGCGCACCGTCACGGCGCCGGCCGGCGTGCCCTCGCGCCAAGGCCGTGGCAGGCCCAGCGAATCCCAGCAGGCAGCAAATTCTTGTGCTTTCATACGAGGCTCTCCTGGAGCGGATGCTGCGTGTAATGGCGACCGAAGCGGTTGGCCAGGAAGGCCTCCAGCGGCATCGACTCCTGCCGTACGAAGCCGGCCTGCGGCAGTGCGCCGGTGGCCACCATGTCCAGCGCGGTGCAGATGCCGGCGGCAGTGGTCAGCTGGATCGCATTGACATGCCCGCCCGCGCCGTCGACCCCGCCGATGCGGGCCGAGAACGAAGCCTGCGTCAGCGGCCCGCGCCCGCGTTCGCCGCCGGCCGGATAACCGGTGGCGGTGGCGAACACGATCACCACGTCCTGCTCGGTCACCGGGATGGCGCGATCGAAGATATCGCGCAGCCAGTCGCGGCGTTCGCGCAGGCGCAGGTCGTTGAGCAGCAGCTTCATCAGCGCGCAGTGGCCGGGATAGCGGATCGACTTGTAATCGACATGGCGCGCCCGGCCGGCCAGCGTCTCGGGCAGCGTGCCCAGCCCGCCCGATGTATTAAAGGCTTCGTACTCGATGCCGTCCAGCGCAAAGCTCTCCAGCCCCTCTAGCGCCGTCAGTTCCACGCGACGGCCGTCGACGATGGCCTCGCACGGGTTGCAGTACTCGTTGATCAGTCCCTCGGTGCTCCAGGTGAGGTTGTACTTGAGCGCATTGCTGGGGTAGCGCGGCAGCGCCCCCACCCGCATCTGCAGGTCCAGCAGTTCGCCGCCGCCGCGCAGGAAGCGCTGCGCGAGGTCGTACCCGACCACGCCGATAAAGCCCGGCGCCAGCCCGCATTGCGGCATCAGCACCGAGCGCGCGCCCTGCGCCAGCTGGCGGATGGCCTGGGTTGCGGCGACGTCCTCGGTCAGATCGAAGTAATGCACGCCCAGGCGCGCCGCCACCGAAGCCACGCTGATCGCGGCATGGAACGGCAGCGCGTTGAGCACGGCGTCGGCGCCGGCCAGCAGCGCGGCACAGGTGCCCGGCTCGGTGGGATCGCCGGCGCGCGCCAGCACGCCGCGCGGCAGGCCATCGAGGCGGCGTGCGTCATGGTCGACCACGCTGACGCGGTAGTCGCCGCTGTCGTGCAGCATGGCCGCAATGGTGCGGCCGATCTTGCCGGCGCCGAGCACCGTCACGTGCAGCGGGCGGGCCGCCCTGGGCAGGTCGCGCGGGGCCTGCCGGCCAAGGTTCGAGGCTTGCATGGTGTCTCCGTCCACAAGAAAAAGAGGATTCCGTTGACTGGAGTATGGATAGCCCGGCCGGCACAATGAAGGCACAAGAACGACGAAAAACCGCCATAATCGAACGAAACGACGAGGTATCCCGACGCAATGACCGAACTCGACACCACCGACCGCCACCTGCTGTCGCTGCTGCAGGCCAACGCGCGCGAAAGCGCCGCCAACCTGGCCCGGCAGCTGGGAATCGCACGCACCACCGTGGTCGCGCGCATCGCGCGGCTGGAGCGCAGCGGCGTGATCGCGGGCTACGGCGTGCGGCTGGGCCAGCGCATGGAAGACAACGCCATCCTCGCCTATTGCGGCCTGTCGGTGCAGCCCAAGTCCGCGCCCGCGATCCTGCGCGCGCTGCAGCGGTTGCCCGAGATCGAAGAGGTCAATTCCGTCAGCGGCCCGGTCGACTACCTGGTGGCGATCCGCTGCGACACGCATGACCGGCTCGACCGGCTGCTCGACGAGATCGGCATGCTCGACGGCGTCAACCACACCACCACCTCGATCGTGCTGGCGCGCAAGCTCGACCGCCGGCGCGCCGCCGGCTGACGCGGTATGCTGCCAGACCCATCAGCCTTTGCGGAGCAACAGAACATGAACAATCCGATCCGTGTCGCCGTGGGCGGCGTGACCGGCTGGGCCGGCGGCGAACTGGCGCGCGGCGTGGCCCATGCGGCCGACATGACCCTGGTGGCCGGCCTGTCGCGCGGCGCCGCCGGCCAGACCCTGGCGCAGCTGACCGGCCATGCCGGTACCCCGGGCGTGGCCGCCGCCAGCATCGAAGTGCTGGGCGAGACGCCGTACGACGTCTACGTCGAATACACCAGGCCCGGGATCGCCAAGCACAACATCCTGCAGGCGCTGGCGCATGGTGCGCACGTGGTGGTCGGCACCTCCGGGCTGACCGACGACGACTATGCCGAGATCGACGCGGCCGCGCGCCAGGCCGAGCGCGGCGTGCTCGCCTGCGGCAATTTCGCCATCACGGTGGTGCTGCTGCAGAAGTTTGCCGAGATGGCGGCGCGCCACCTGGAACACTGGGAGATCATCGACTACGCCAAGGCCGGCAAGATCGACGTGCCCTCCGGCACGGTGCGCGAGCTGGCGTACCGGCTCGGCCAGGTCAAGGCCGCCGCGCAGGCGGTGCCGCTCGACCAGGTCAACGGCCCCAGGGAAACCCGCGGCGCCACCATGTCCGGCACGCAGGTGCATGCGGTGCGGCTGCCCGGCTACCAGCTGGGCGTGGAAGTGATCTTCGGCGCCGACGGCCAGCGCCTGCACCTGAAGCACGAGGCCGGCGACGGCTCCAAGCCCTATGTTGCCGGCGCACTGCTGGCGATCCGCAAGGTCCACACCGTGCGCGGCGTGGTGCGGGGGCTGGACAAGGTAATGGAAGGACTGTGAGGCAGCCGGCGGCGCACGCGTGCGGTGCGCCGCGGGCCTGTGCCGTTACCAGCTGCCGGGCTTTTCCGGCTTGCCCGGCGTCTTCGGCGCGGGCTTGGCCGCGGCGGCCTTGCCGCCCTTGGCCGCCGGTGCCGGGGGCGGATTGAGCTGCTTGTCGACCTCGGCATCCTTGTCCGCCATCAGCGCGCGCGCCTGCGGCAGCAGCATCTCGATGGTGCCGGTGTTGGGATCTTCCGGCATCGCATACAGCTCCACCGTCAGCGGCCGGTGGATCCAGCCGGCATGCAGCGTCTTGACGGTCTTGCCGGCCTTGTCGGGCATGTCCTCCTGCTCCTGGCGGAAGGGCTTGCCGTACAGCGCGCTGATGCTGTCGGCCGCGGCCTGCTGCGAATTGGCGCCGGCGGTCGGCACCACCAGGCCGACCAGCGCATTGCGATCGACAAAGGCCACCACATAGGGGCCATCCATGAACGCCGGGCGCTGCGCACGCGGCACGCCGACCTGGCGCATCAGGCCATCGCCCTTCAGTTCGACGCAAAAGCCGGTGACATCGCGGCCGTCGGGCGAGCGCTTGTCGGCGCAGTCGGGCAGCGCCGGCAGCGGGTTGCCGATTTCCAGCATGGCCAGCAGCGGCGCCAGCGCGCTGTTTTCCGCCTGGGCCGAGGGCCTGGCGGCCGGTGCGGAGGCTGGGGTGGCGGCAGGGGCGGCGGGGGCGGCATTGGCGCCGGCGGCGCCCAGCAGGCCGGCAAGCGCCAGCCCGGCAACGGGGAATTTCAAGACGGACTCCTGATGAAAGGCTCCGGATTGGAGCCCGCCCCAGCCGGGTTGTTCCTGCGCGGCGCGAGATCGTGCCGAGCGCTTCACTTGCGGCCGCGCTCGGCAGGGGTGACAAGGGGGCGTGCGCTAGCTTACCCGATGGCGCCGGCGGCGCCGCCACTTGCGCGCCGCGCCGGCATTACCCTGCCGGCGCCTTGCGCGTCAGCGCCAGGGCCTCGCGCCGGAAGGTGTGGCCGACCTGGTGGTAGAACGGGTGCGGCGAGAACTGCCGCGAGATGAACGATGCCAGCAGCGACGCCGCCAGCAGGAACACCGTCAGGTCCTGCGTGCGCGTCATTTCCATCACGATCACGCTGGCGGTGATCGGCGCCTGCGTGGCCGCGGCCAGGAACGCGGCCATCGACACCAGCGCCAGTACGCGCGGCTCGGCCATGCCGCTGACAAAGTGCGCGACGTTTTCGCCGATGCCCGCGCCGATCGCCAGCGCGGGCGTGAAGATCCCGCCGGGGATGCCGGCGAAGTACGACACCACCGTCGCCACCAGCTTGGCCAGGCCGAACCACAGCGTGGCATGCGATTCGCCATTGATCAGCGCCGCGGCTTGCTCATAGCCGGTGCCGAAGGTCGCGCCCGCGGTGGCCCAGCCGATGATCGCCACCACCAGGCCGCAGCCGAACGCCGTCCACACCGGATGCCGCCCCGGCCAGTCGCGCCACGCGGCCGGCAGCAGCGCCGGCACGCCGCCCTTGAGCGCCTTGGCGAACACGCCGCCCAGCACGCCGGTGACCACCGCGCACAGCAGCACCGGGCCCCAGGCCTCATGCAGGCCCAGCATCGGCACCTTGACCACGAAATACGGGTTGTTGCCCAGCGCCGCCAGCGACAGGAAACCCGCGGTCAGCACGCCCGACAGCACCAGGCGGTCCCAGCGCACCGCCGTGCCGCGGCCCAGCTCCTCGATGGCGAACACCACCCCGGCCAGCGGCGTGTTGAACGCCGCCGCCAGTCCGCCGGCCGCGCCGGCGGCGATCAGCGCATTGGGATGGAGGCCGATGCGAAAGCGCAGCTTCTCCTGGCACCAGCGCCCCCAGGCCAGCATCGCCGCCGCACCCACCTGCACCGACGGGCCCTCGCGCCCGACCGAGGCGCCCGCCAGCAGCGCGGCGGCGGTCAGCACCACCTTCCACATCGACTGGCGCAACGACACCAGCAGCGTCTGTGCCGGGCCCGACGGCGGCAAGGTCACCGCCGCGATCACCTGCGGAATGCCGCTGCCGCGCGCCTGCGGCGCCAGCCGGATGGTCAGCCAGCGCAGCGCGGCCAGCCCGAACGGCAGCATCACGAAAGCCAGCCATGGCGTGGCCTGGGTCAGCTGGTGGTTCCAGCGCAGCGCCACTTCGGCGATCCACGCGAACACCAGCGAGAACAGCCCGACGCAACCCGCGCCGAACATGAACGCGGCATAGCGCAGCGTGGTGCGCGAGATGCGCCCGGCCTGGCGCGACTTGCGCCACGCCGCCACGCGCGCCCGGCGGCTGATCTGGTTCAGCAGGCGGGGATCGGGCGGCGGCGCGCCGGCGTCGGACGCCTGCGGGTCACGTCCGGTGCCCGGGTTGGCGCCCGGGTTATCGGCAGCCGAACCAGGAGGCGTGGGATCGTTGGGCTCGCGATCGGTCATGACGGGGGCGTGGCGCGTGGATGGCGTCGACTATACCCCCATCGTCGCTGCGATGACCGGCGCGCGGCCGGTGATCGGCGGATGAATGCCGGCCGCCCCTCAGTCCAGCGAGATGTTGTTCGCCTTGATCACCTTGCCCCAGTGCGCGCGGTCGGCCTCGAGATAGCGGTCGATCTCGGCCTGCGTGCGCGGCGGTTGCACCAGCAGCCCCAGGGCGCTGAAGGTGGCGCGGAACTGCGGATCCTTCAGCACGTGGTCGGCGGCGGCCTGCAGCCTGGCCACCGCTTCGGGCGGCGTCTGCGCGGGCACGGCCAGGCCGAACCAGGTGGCGGCCTGGAAGTTGGGATAGCCGCTCTCGGCCACGGTCGGCACGTCGGGCAGCACATCCAGGCGGCGGCGCCCGGTGACCGCCAGCGCCTTGAGCTTGCCCGCCTTGATATGCGGCAGCGAGGTGCTGACCACATCCACCATCAGCTGCACGTCGTTGGCCAGCAGCGCCGCCAGCGCCGGGGCGCTGCCGTTGTAGGGCACGTGCGTGACGCCGATGCCCAGTTCGGTCTTGAGCATCTCGGTGGCCAGCTGCAGCGCGTTGCCCAGCCCCACCGAGGCATAGTTGAGCTTGCCGCCCTCGGCCTTGGCGTAGGCCGCGAACTCGCGGATATTGCCGGCCGGCACCCGGGTGTTGGTGACCACCACCAGCGGCGCCTCGGCGCCGATGCTGAAGATGCGGAAATCCTTGGGCGGATCGTACTGGATCTTCTTGTACAGCATCGGGTTGAGCACCATGCTGCCGTTGGTCGCCAGCACCATGGTGTAGCCGTCGGCCGGCGCGCGCGCCACGCTGGTGGTGCCGATCATGGTGGCTGCGCCGGGGCGGTTTTCCACCACCACGGTCTGGCCGAGCTGGCGCGACATGCCGTCGGCCAGCGCGCGGCCGAACTGGTCGGTCGAGCCGCCCGGCGTGTACGGCACCACCAGCTTGAGCGGGCGGTCGGGATAGGCCGCCTGCGCGGCCCCGCCCCAGAGCGCCAGCGCGCATCCCGCGCCGGCCGCGATCGCGGCGAGCCAGGCGCGCCTTGGCTTGAGACCGGTTGTCCTGGTCGGTTTGTTCTGCATCGCGTCTCCTCCTGTCGTTATCGGCTTGTGCTTGGTGCAAATCCCACCGGTGCGCTCAGACGCGGCGCTGGCGGCCTTCCCAGTATCGGTCGCGCAGCCGGCGCTTGGCCAGCTTGCCGGTTTCATCGCGCGGCAGTTGCGCCTCGACCACGATGCTGCGCGGCACCTTGAATCCGGACAGCCGCTCGCGCAGCCAGTCGATCACCTCGGCCTCGCGGATCTCGGCGCCCGGCATCGGCTGCACCATGGCCAGCAGGCGCTCGCCGTATTCCGTGTCGGGAATGCCGAACACCACGCAGTCGGCCACGCCGGGATAGCGCACCAGTTCGTGCTCGATCTCCGCCGGGTAGATGTTGACGCCGCCGGAAATCACCATGTCCGAGGCGCGGTCGCAGATGAACAGGTAGCCGTCGGCATCGACATAGCCCATGTCCCCCAGCGTCACCAGCCCGTCGCGGTCGATGGCGGCGCGCGCGGCCTCATTGTTGCGGTAGCTGAAGTCGGGGTAAGCGGGCTGGCGCACATAGACCAGGCCGATTTCGCCCGGCGCGCACTCGCGGCCGTGTTCGTCGAGAATGCGCAGCTGCGCGTCGTCGACCGGCCTGCCGGCGGTGCCCGGGCGCGCGGCGGCGTCGGCCGGCGTGGCCACGGTGATCATGCCGGCTTCGCTGGAGGCATAGGTTTCATGGATCACCGGGCCCAGCCACTCCAGCATCGCGCGCTTGACCTCGGGCGCGCACGGAGACCCGGTGGAGGCGACGAAGCGGATCGAAGACAGGTCGTACCTGGCGCGCACCTCGGCCGGCAGCTTGAGCAGGCGCACGTACATGATCGGCACCAGGTAGAGCACGTCGATGCGGTGCTTCTCCACCAGCGCCAGCACCTGCTCGGCGTCGAAGCGCGGCGTCAGCACCAGGCGCTCGGCCATCTGCAGCGCGTTCTGGATAAACGAGCCCGGCGCGCTGTGGTACAGCGGCGCCGACATCAGCGCGCGGCAGCCCGGCTCCAGCCCGTAGGTCTGCCGCACCACCGAACGCATGCGCGCAAGCTGTTGCTCGAGCCCGTCCAGCGGCAGCGCCTGGCGCACCACGCCCTTGGGGCGGCCGGTGGTGCCCGAGGTGTACGCCATATGGCCGCGCGGCGCCACGCGCGGGCCGTCATAGGCGGGCTGCTGCGCGAGCCACGCCTCATATTCAGTCGCGCCTGCGGCGGGACCGCCCACCGACAGCACCGGCACGCCGGCCGGGACCGCGTCGCGCACCGCGGGCAGCAGGTCGTCCTGGGCCAGCAGCACCTTGGCACCGCTGTCGCTCAGCAGGAAGCGCACTTCCTCGGCGGTGAAGTGCCAGTTGATGGGGCAGTAGTAGCAGCCGGCGATGCGGCAGGCATGGACCACGTCGGCATACACCGGGTCGTTGCGCAGCAGTACCGCGATCACGTCGCCCTCCTGCACGCCGAGCGCGCGCAGGCCGCCGCCCAGGCGGGCGCCGCGCGCCAGCAAGTCCTCGCCGCTGCGGTGCAGGTCTTGATACCAAAGGTCCGTGGCCATCCGCTGTCTCCTTGCCGGGTTCTGTCAGCCGACCACTGTATCGGCGTAGCCCCGTATCGACAATCAGGCCGGGCGGAATCACAATGTTGCGCCAGACGTGACAATGCTGCAGGCAATCCCCGATGGACCTTAACTTGATCCAGGCCTTCGTCGACATCGTCGATGCCGGCAACCTCGCCGAAGCCGGGCGCCGGCGCGGCGTTACGCGCTCGCAGGTCAGCCGCCAGCTGCGCGAGCTGGAACACCAGGCGGGCGCGCAGTTGCTGCGCCGGACCACGCGCCGCCTGGAGCTGACCGAACCCGGCCATGCGCTGTACCAGCACGGCGTGCGCATGCTGCTGGAAGTCGCCTCGGCGCAGGCCGAGATCGACAGCCTGGGCAAGACCCTGCGCGGCCATGTGCGCGTCAGCGTGCCCACCGGGCTGGGCGACGCCTATATCGCGCCGATGCTGCTGCAGTTCGCGCACAAGCATCCCGGCATCACGCTGCGCGTGTTCTTTGCCAACCGCGTCAACGACCTGATCGCGGCCGAGATCGACGTGGCGCTGAAGGTCACCTCGGCGCCGCCGCTGGACCACGTAGCGCGTGAAATCTGCGATATCCGCTGGCAACTGTATGCATCCCCGCAATATCTCGCGCGGATTGCGCCGGTGCAGGTGCCGCCGGACCTCGCCGGCTGCAGCCTCCTGTGCCCGCCCTACCCGCCCCGGCAGTTCCCGCTGTCGCTGTACCGCGACGGCCAGCGCGTGGACGTGGCGCTGACGCCCGCGCTGCAGTCCGAACACTTCCTGTTCCTGGCGCGCGCCGTGCGCGAAGGCCATGGCATCGGCATGCTGCCGGTCTATATCGGCTGGGAAGAAGTGCGCGCCGGCCACCTGGTGCCGGTGCTGCCGGACTGGCGTCCGGAGGGGCTGGGCAACAAGCTGTTCATCATCACCACGCCCAACCTGCATCCGTCGATGGCGACGCGCGCGCTGATCGGCTTCCTGCGCGAGGAACTGGAGAAGCTCGAGGTATTTCGCGACGCGGTGAAGTAGCCGGCACCGCTGACCGGTGAACGCACGCTTTTGCCGGGACATGGAAGCGGCCCGCCTGCGAACTTTCGATTTGCAAGCTATGCTGCAGCCAGCTTGCAAACTGAAAGCAAGCAGCACATAACGGCGGAGACCCATGCCCCCTACCGATTTCACCGCGATGCCCTGCCCCGTGGCCCGCTCGATGGCCGTGCTGGGCGAACGCTGGGCCATCCTCGTGTTGCGCGAGGCCTTCTACGGCAGCACCCGCTTCGACGAGTTCGAACGCAACCTGGGCATCGCCCCCAACATCCTGAGCGCGCGCCTGAAGACGCTGGTGGCGCACGGGCTGCTGGCGCGCGTCGCGCCCGAGGGCGGCGCCCGCCATGTCTACCAGCTGACCGACAAGGGCCGCGACTTCTTTCCGGCCTATGTGGCGCTCAAGGCCTGGGCCGACCGCTGGATGACCGACGAAAAGGGGCCGCTGACGCTGCTGCAGGACCGCCGTACCGGCACGGAAATCGCCGAGCCCGCGCTGACGCGCGCCGACGGCAGCGCGATCACGCTGGACGATGTGCGCGTGCTGCCGGGCCCGGGTGCCGGCCGCTTCCTGCGCCGCCGCTTCGGCGACGCCGAAGCCGCGGCGGTAGGACCGGAGAGCAGGCCGGAGCGCGGCCATGACTGACACGCGCGCCTTGCCCGCGGGCAGCCTGCCGGCCGACGCGGTGCCGGCCACCGAAATCGCCCGCCGCATCGGCAAGCTGGCCGGGCCCACCGCGCTGATCGCGCTGCTGCAGGCGGCCGCCCAGCTGATCGAAACCTGGCTGGCCGCGCGCCAGGGCACGGCGGCGCTGGCCGGCTGGGCCGTGGTGCTGCCGTTTGCGCTGCTGCTGCAGCAGATGTCGACCGGCGCCATGGGCGGCGGCGTGGTCGCGGCCATCGCGCGCGCGCTGGGCGCCAACAAGCGTGACGATGCCTCGGCGCTGGTGATGCATGCGCTGTGGATCGCCGTGATCGCCGGGCTGGCGTTTGCCGTGGCGCTGGCCGGGTTCCCGCGCGCGGTGCTGGGCGCGGTGGCGGGCGCCACCGCCGCCGAAGCGGCCGCCACCTATGCGATCTGGCTGTTCGGCGCCGGCGCGATCCCGGCCTGGCTGGCCAACACGCTGGCATCGGTGCTGCGCGGCGGCGGCCGCCATGCGCTGGCGGCGCGCGTGCTGGCGCTGATGTGGATCGCGTTCCCGGTGCTGTCGTGGCTGCTGGCCGAGCCCGCCGGCATGGGCCTGGCCGGCATCGGCGCGGCGCTGGCGGCGGTGTCGTGGGCCGCGGCGCTGGCGATGGCGATCGTGGTCGCGCGCGGCGGCGCGGGTTTCGTGCCGGTGCTGCGGGTGCGGCTGTCGTGGCCTCTGTTCGCGCGCATCCTGTCGGTGGGGCTGGTGGCGTGCGCGCTGGCCTCGGTCGCCAACCTGACCACCATCCTGGTCACCGCGCAGCTGCGCCACCATGGCACCGCCGCGGTGGCGGCCTACGGCATCTCGGCGCGGCTGGAATTCCTGATGATCCCGCTGGCCTTCGGGGTGGGCTCGGCGCTGACGGCGCTGGTCGGCCGCGCCGTGGGCGCCGGCGACTGGCATACGGCGCGGCGCACGGCATGGGTGGGCGCACTGCTGGCGCTGGGCATCGCCGGCAGCGCGGGCGCCGCCGTCGGCCTGGCGCCGGTGCGCTTTGCCAGCCTGTTCACCCATGACCCGGAAGTGATCGCCATCGCCGCGCGCGCGTTGTCATGGGTGGGGCCGGCATTCGGCGGCTTCGGGCTCGGCATGGCGCTGTACTTCGCCTCGATGGGCGCGGGCCGCATGCGCTGGCCGGTGGCGGCCGGCCTGTGCCGGATCGCGCTGGCCGCGGGCGGCGGCTGGGTGCTGGCCAATACGTTCGGCATGGGGCTGGACGGGCATTTCCTGGGCGTGGCGCTGGGGATCACGGCGTATGGCGTGGTCACGGCGCTGGGGGTCAGGCAGGGGGAGTGGTCGGCGCGGTGAAGTTGGCAGCGCCGGCTCGGACTCACCGCGCCGGTTTGCTCCCCTCTCCCGCCTGCGGGAGAGGGGGGCCGGGGGCGAGGGCAGGCGCCGGCATACCGACGCGCTTTACTTCGTTGATGCTCCGGCCCTCTCCCCCACCCCTCTCCCACTTCGCGGGAGAGGGGAGCGTCTGCGTGAGGTGATGGCCAGTTCCGCCTACAGCGGTGAGTAAATCTACCGCTACCGCGTCAACACCTTCGCATCCCCCTGCATGCCGGCCCCGCGCACATCCTGCGGCACCGCGGGCCAGCCGCCGCCGAGCGACTTGTACAGCGCCGCGGCGCCGGTCAGCACATTGACCTGGCCCTGCACCGCCGCCAGCTGCGTGGCAAACAGCTTCTCCTGCGCGGTGGTCACTTCCAGGTAACTGGAATAGCCGCCCTCGTAGCGCGCGCTGGACTGGTCGGCATAGACCAGCAGGCTTTTCTCCTGCTGGCGCAGGCTGACCAGCCGCTTGCGGGTCTCGATGCTGTTGGCGAGCGCGCTGTTGACGTCGGCCAGCGCCGCCAGCACCGTGCCCTGATAGGCCAGCATGGCCTGCTGGCGCTGCGCCGCGGCGCTCTGCACCTGGCCGCGGATGGCGCCGCCCTGGAAGACCGGCTGGGTCAGCCCGGCGCCGATGCCCCACACCTGCGAGGCGCTGTGCCACAGCGCGCCGGGCGTGCTGGCAATGGCACCGAACAGCCCGCTCAGGTTTACCGCCGGCAGGTACAGCGCCTGCGCCGCGCCCAGCTGCGCGTTGGCGGCGATGGCGGCCTGCTCGGCCTGCAGCACGTCGGGGCGGCGCGACAGCAGCGCCGCCGGCAGGTCGGCGCCCGCCGGCGGCGGCAGCAGATCGTGCACGGGCTTGCCGCGCTCGACCGGACCGGGCTCGCGCCCCAGCAGCAGAGACAGCGCGTTCTCGGTCTGGGCGATGGCGGTACGCAGCGGCGGGATCGACGCCTCGGTCGAGTAGTAGTCGTTTTCCGCCTGCGCCAGTTCCACCTGCGAGATCACGCCGCCTTCGTAGCGCTGGCGGAAGATATCCAGCCCGCTGGCGCGCGACGCCAGCGTCTGCTGCGCGATCTCCAGCTGCGCATCCAGCCCGCGCAGCGTGGCATAGCCCTGCACCACCGACGCCGCCAGCGCCAGCACCACGCCGCGGCGCCCGTACTCGGCATTCCACAGCTCGGCTTCGGCGGCCTCGGCCTGGCGCCGGATGCGGCCCCACAGGTCCAGTTCCCAGCTGGCATTAGCCAGAAGCTGGTACGAATTGCGCGGCCCGTCGAGCCCCGCGAAGGGCGTGCCGTTGAAGGTGCCGGCACGCTGGCGCGCCGCCGACGCGGACAGCCCCAGCTGCGGGAAGAAGCCGCTGCGCGCCACCATCAGCTGGCCGCGGAACTCGTCGATGCGGGCCGCGGCGATGCGCACGTCGTAGTTGCTGCGCAGCGCCGCATCCACCAGCGCATTGAGCACCGGGTCGCCAAAGCTGTCCCACCAGGCGCTGTCGGCGGCCACCGTCAGCACGCCGGTGTCGAGGCGGTATTGCGCCGGGTCAGGAGTCTCGGGGCGCTGGTAGTTGGGGCCAATGGCGCAGCCGCCCAGCAGCGCGGCCACGCAGGCGCCGGCCAGCTTGCGGCGCGCGCTCATGACGGCTCTCCGGTCGGCGGCGTGGCCGGTGGCGTTGTGGGTGGTGTAGTTGTTGTCGGCGCGGCGCCCTTGGGCTTGGGCTTGCGCTCGGACATCGTCTCCAGGCCCCAGAAGAACAGCGGGATAAAGAACAGCGCGATCACCGTAGCGCCGAGCATGCCGCCGATCACGCCGGTGCCGAGCGACTGCCGGCTCGCCGCCGAGGCGCCGCTGGCAATCGCCAGCGGCACGCAGCCGAGGATGAACGCCAGCGAGGTCATGATGATGGGCCGCAGCCGCAGCCTGGCCGCGTGCAGCGCGGCGTCGTAGGCGCTCAGGCCTTCCTTGTGACGCATCTCCACCGCGAACTCGAAGATCAGGATGGCATTCTTGGCCGCCAGCGCAATCAGTACCGTCAGGCCGATCTGGAAGTACACATCGTTCTGCATGCCGCGCATCAGGATCGCCAGCAACGCGCCGAACAGTGCAAACGGCACCGCCAGCAGCACGCCGATCGGCAGCGACCACTTCTCGTATTGCGCCGCCAGGATCAGGAACACCATCAGCAAGGCAAAGGCGAACACATAGATCGCGGTGGAGCCCGCGCTCTTCTCCTCGTACGCCTGGCCGCTCCAGGAGTAGCTGTAGCCTTCGCCCAGCACTTCCTTCGCAATGTCTTCCATCGCCTGCAGCGCCTGGCCCGAGCTGTAGCCGGGCGCAGCGTCGCCCATGATCTTGGCGGCCGGGAAGTTGTTGAAGCGCGTGACGATATCGGCCCCGGGTACGTATTTGACGGTGGTGACGGCCTTGATCGGTACCATCTCGCCGTTGCGGTTGCGCACGTAGACCTTGTCGATATCCTCCGGACGCGAGCGGTAGTCGGGCTCGGCCTGCAGGATCACCTGGAACAGCCGGCTGTTCTTCGGGAACTGGCTGACGTAGAGCGAACCGAACATGGTCTGCAGCGCCGAGTAGACCTGCTCCACCGGCACGCCCTGGGTCTCGGAGCGCTCGCGGTCGACCTCCACCATCAGCTGGCGCGAGCGCGTGTTGATGGTGGAGTTCACGCCGGTCAGCTCGGGCCGCTCGTGCGCCTTGGCGATGAAGGCGCGCACCTTGCCCTCGAGCTGCTGGTAGGTGCCGTCGCCAGTGCTCTGCAGCCAGAACTCGAAGCCGCCGGTGCTGCCCAGGCCCGGGATGGAAGGCGGGTTGATCGGGATCACCACGCCGTCCCGGTAGGTGGAGAACTCCTTCTTGGCGTTGGCGATGAGGTCGGCCGCGCTTTCGCCGTCGCCGCGCTCACTGAAGCCCTTGAGCGAGACAAAGAGCGTGCCGGCGTTGGACTTGTTCTGCGAATCGATCAGGCTGAAGCCGGTCGGCGCGGCCACCGCGGCCACCCCCGGCTGTTTGGCGAACCAGTCCTCGGCGCGGCGCGACAGCGCCTGGGTGCGGTCCAGGCTGGCCGCATCCGGCATGATCACCGCACCCAGCAGATAGCCCTGGTCCTCCACCGGCAGGAACGACGACGGGATGCGCGCGAACATCAGCCCGATCGCCGCCAGCATCGCCACGATCACCCCCAGCGACACCACCGTGCGCCGGATGATTGCCTGGTTGGCGGCGTCATAGCGATCGATCAGGCGGTCGAACTTGGCGTTGAACCAGCGGAAGAATCGGTTTTTCTTCTGCTCGCCGGGCTTGAGCAGGATCGCCGCCAGCGCCGGCGACAGCGTCAGCGCCACCACGCCGGACAGCACCACCGATACCGCCAGCGTCACCGCGAACTGCTTGTACAGCTGCCCGGTGATGCCCGACAGGAACGCCACCGGGATAAACACCGCCAGCAGCACCAGCACGATCGCCACCACCGGCCCGCTGACCTCGTCCATGGCGCGCTTGGCGGCTTCCTTGGGCGGCAGGTTGAACTCGGTCATGTTGCGCTCGACGTTCTCGATCACCACGATGGCGTCGTCGACCACGATGCCGATCGCCAGCACCATGCCGAACAGTGTCAGCATGTTGACCGAGAAGCCGAACATGCTCATGCCGACGAAGGCGCCGATGATCGACACCGGCACCGCCAGGATCGGCACCAGCGTGGCGCGGAAACTCTGCAGGAACAGGTACACCACCAGGATCACCAGGATCACCGCGTCGCGCAGCGTGTGCACCACTTCGCCGATGGACTCCTGCACGAACTCGGTGGTGTCCAGCGCCACCTCATACTCCAGTCCGGGCGGGAATGACTTCTTCAGCTCGGCCAGCGTGCCGCGCACCTGCTTGGCCACGTCCAGCGCATTGGCGCCGGGCTGCTGGTAGACCGCCATCAGCGTCGCGGTCTTGCCCTTGTAGCGGCTGCGCAGCGAGTAGTCCTTCTGGCCCAGCTCGACCCGGCCCACGTCCTTCAGGCGCACCAGCGCGGCGTCGCCCGACTGGGCGCGCAGGATCATGTTCTCGAACTCGGCGGGCTCGGTCATGCGGCCCTTGGTGGCGATCGGAAAGGTCAGCTTGACTTCGCCGTCGGTGGGCGACTGCCCGATGCGCCCGGCGGAATACTGCTGGTTCTGCGCGCTGACCGCGTTCTTGACGTCTTCCACGGTGATGCCGAGCGACGCCATCCGGTCCGGCCGCAGCCAGATGCGCATGGCGTAGTCGGGGCTGCCGAAGATCGACGCTTGGTTGGCGCCGGGAATGCGCTTGAGCGCGTCCAGCACATAGATGTTGGCGTAGTTGCCGACAAAGGTCTGGTCGTAGCTGTTGTCGGGCGAATACAGCGCGATCACCATCATGAATGCCGACGACCGCTTCTGCACCGACACGCCCTGCGACGTGACCGCATCCGGCAAGGTCGGCAGCGCCAGGTTGACGCGGTTCTGCACGTCCACCTGCGCCAGCTGCGGGTCGGTGCCGATCTCGAAATACACGTTCAGCGTCATGTCCCCGGTGGAGGAGCTCGACGAGTTCATGTACATCATGTTGTCGGCGCCGTTGACCTGCTGCTCGATCGGCGCGGCGACGTTCTGCGCCACCACCTCGGCGCTGGCGCCCGGATACTTGGTGCTGACCGTGATCGATGGCGGCGTGATTTCGGGGAACTGTGCGATCGGCAGCCTGGTCAGCGCCACCAGGCCGCCCACCACGATGATGATGGACAGCACCGAGGCAAAGATCGGCCGGTCGATAAAGAAGTGGGATAGCTTCATGGCTTGCCCCCGGCGCCGGCGGCAGCCTGGGGCTGGGATGGCGGCGCGGCGGCCGCGGACGCGCCGGACGCGCCGGACGCGCCGGACACGGCGGCCGCGGGCCGCGCCGCGGTGGCTTCCACCGGCCGCACCGGGACGCCGGGCGCGAGCCGCAACATGCCGCTGACCACCACGCGCTCACCGGCCTTCAGGCCGGTGCTGACGATCCAGTTGTCGCCGCTCCACTGGCCAGCCTCGACCACGCGCTGCTGCGCCTTGTTGTCGGGGCCGACCACCCATACCTGCTGGCCGCGCGGGCCCTGGATGATGGCTTCCTGCGGCACCGCGATGGCCTGCCTGCGCTCGGCGCCATGCAGCTTCACGCGCACGAACTGGCCCGGGCGCAGCGTGCCTTCGGGATTCGCGACCTCGGCGCGGATCATGTAGGTGCCGGTTTCCGCGTTGAAGGCGGCATCGGCAAAGGTGATCTTGCCGTGATGCGGGAACTGGCTGCCGTCGGCCAGCACGATCACCACGTCGAAAGCGCCCTGCGCCGGGAACCTGAGCGCGCCGGACTCCTGCCCCGTGCGCGCCGACAACACCTCGTTCTCGGACAGGCTGAAGTTGACCCACATCGGGTCGAGCTTGGCGACGTAGGTCAGCAGGCTGTTGGACGGATCGATATAGCTGCCCGCCTGCTTCTTGGCAAAGCTGGAGACCCCGGTGACCGGCGACTTGATGGTGGTGTAGCCCAGGTTGAGCTTCGCGTTGGTGACGTTGGCGCGGGCCGCCTCGACCGCGGCCGCGGCGGACTGCTGCTTGCCGGTCGCGTCGTCCAGGTCGCGCTGGCTCAGCGCATTGCGCTCGGCCAGCGGGCGCACTCGCGCCAGGTCGGCATTGGCGGTCTTGAGCCGCGCCACCTGCTGCGCCAGCTCGGCGTTGGCCGCGTCCAGCGCCGCGGCAAACGGCTTCGGATCCATCACGAACATGGTCTGGCCGGCCTTGACCACCGCGCCCTCGGTATAGACGCGCTGATCGAGAAAGCCATTGACCCGCGCGCGGATCTCCACCTGCTGCGAGCTCTGGGTCTGGCCGACAAAGTCGTAGACGATGGGTACATCGCGCAGCGCTACGGTCATCACGCTGACCTCGGCCGCGGGCGGCGCGTGGGCTGCCGGCTTGTCGTTGCCGCAGGCGGCCAGCGTCATGGCGCACGCCAGCGACAGCGCGCCGCGCCAATGAAATGCATGGTTCACGGTTTCCCCTCCCGTCATGGTTTTGCATGCGACGGCTGCGTGCGGACACCGGATTGGCCAGGCTCCGCCGCGCCGTCCGCCGGCCGCGCTCCCGTTTTCTCCGGCAGGTTAAGGCCCGCGCACGGCCGGCGCCAATTCAATTCTTTTGTCGACGTCTTTACTGCTTTCGAGACCGCCCGGTCAGCGCCAGGGTTGCGCGGCCCTAACGGCGAAAGCCGCCATGGAAGCCGCCCCCGCGCAGGCCGCCGGCCCTTGCGCCGAAGCCGCCGCCTGGGCCGCGCCCCTGCCAGGCGCCCGCCGTGCCCTGCAGGCGCTGCTGGCCGATCTCGCGCGCCTGGCGCTGTTGCTCCAGCCTGGCGGTGGCGTCGTTGCCGGGCTTCACCGGCTCCCACCCGTCGGGCGTGTGCTTCTGCCAGCCCTGGTCGGTGTGCTGGTAGACCGAGCCGTCGTGGCCGGCATAGACGTTGCCGTTGTTCCATACCACCGCGTTGTCCTTGTCCGGGTTGGCGACAAAGCCGCGGCTGCCGGCAGTGTGCTGGCCGCTCTGCGTATTGCCGGCAATGCCGGCCTCGGCCGCGCCGACACGGCCGGTCTGGGCGTTGTAGCCCGCGGCCTGGCGTCCCGCCGCGTAGTTGCCGGTGTAGGTGTTGCCGGCCACGCCGCCGCGCGCCGCGCCTTCGCGCCCGGTCGACGGGTTGGCGAAGCTGCCCTGGTGGCCGGCAGCGTAGTCGCCGGAATAGGGATTGAACGCGGCGCCGCGGCTGCCCTGGTAGCGCGCGCCGGTGGCCGGGTTGTAGCCGGCGGCCGCGGTACCGCGCCATTGGGTACCGGTCCAGGCGTTCCAGCCCTGCGCGTGAGTAACCGTGCCCTGGCCCCAGCGGCCGTAGAAGTTGGCCTGGTTGACGTTGACGTAGTTCCAGTTGTACGGGCCGCCCCACCAGTACGGGCCCCAGTACGGCGAGGCTGCGCCCCAGAACGCACCCGCGGCGAAGCCGAAGGCGAAGCCCTCGGCCAGGCCGATGCCGAAGCCCGCGCCGTAGCCGTAGGTGACCGGATAGCCGTAGTAGACCGCGCCCACGTAGGGCGGATAGACATAGCCCGTGCCATAGACCACCGTGCCGTCGGCGCTGACCACCACTCCCATGTAGCCGGGGGTGTAGCCCACCACCACGGTCTGTGGCGTGACGGCGTAGATGCGCACATAGGTGACGTAGTACACCGGCGAGGTCGGCGGGATGGTGTAGATCGCCGACGGCACCTCGGTGGCGACCTGCCAGGGGCCCGTCGGCGCCGGCGCCGCAAACCAGACGCCGTTGGCCACCGCGTAGTAATGGCTGGCGTCGACCTCAATCACGGGGGTGCCGGTATTGACTGCGTAACTGAGCGAGGTGCCGGTGATCGGCACGAAGCGCGGCGCGCCGTCATACGCCACCGTCAGGCTGGCCTTGCTGCGCGACACGGTGGCGGTCTGGGGGATGGTGGCGGCGATCTCGGCCTCGCGCGCCTGCGGCGTGCCGGGCACCGACACCAGCACGTTGGCCTTGGGATCGGTGGGCGGGATGCGGGCGAAGTCGGCCGGCAGCCGGCTGCCAGGCACGTACTGCCACGGCCCGGTCAGCATCGGCGCGCGGAACCAGCGTCCCGAAACCAGCACGTAATACTGGTTGGCGGCCGGATCGACAAAGACCGCGTGGTCGGCATTGGCCATGGTCAGCAGGCTGACGCCGCTGACCGGCGCCATCTGCGGCGCGGCGCTGGTCACTACCAGCTCGGTCGGCTGCGTCGCGAACAGGATGGCCGGGGCCCGCGCCGGACGCTTGCCGTCGGCGGGCAGCATCGCATCGGGCTTCATGCCGGCCGCCGCCTTGGCGGCTGCGCTCTCCAGCGCCTTGGGCACGGTGGTCAGCACCTCCCAGGTGCCGCCGGCCGATTCCGATCGGTACCAGTAGCCGGCCGCCTTCAGGAACAGCTCGCCGTCCGGCGAGCGCAACAGCAGCGCGCGGCTGTTCAGCGCGCGTTCGTACGACGTGCCCGGCACGGTGCGCCAGGCGGGCTCGCCATCGACCAGCACCAGCAACGTGGGCGTGGTGGCGAACAAGATCTGCGGCGCGTCATTGCGCACCGCGACGCGGCCGGCTTGCGCCAGTTGCTGCGACACTGCGTAGCTGGCCTGCAACTGGTCCAGCGGCACCGTCAGCCCGTTGGCCGGCAGGCGCGACACCAGCGCCTGGCGCACGCGGTCGGCGGCGTCGGGGCGGGTCGGCACTTCGACGCTGTCGATCGTGATCCGGCTCAGCTGCACCAGCCCGGAGGGCTTGTCGATATCGCCGGTGGCCGAGAAATGGACCACGCCGTAGGTCGGCGAGCCCGCCTTGTCGCCTACCGCCACCGCGGCGCGCCCGGACAGGCGGTTGCCCGCCCAGTTCTCGATCTGGGGCTGGTACAGCTCGACATGGTCGGTGGCCGCATCAAAATTGCGCGGCCAGGTCAGGGGCGCCACGGCCGCCGCCGGCGACGACTTGGACGGCGTGGCGGCCTGGGGAGCGAGCGGCGCCAGCGCAAGCCAGGCCGCTGCGATCAGCGCGCTGGTCTGCGTTATCCGAAACGGCATGGGTATCTCCGGGAGGGCGCCGCCTGCGCCGGCTGGCCGGCACTCGCGGGCACGATGCTGCACAACAGGCGGCCCATTTCGCGAATCTAGAGTAGGCCGCCAATGGGAACAATCCGATTTGAAAACATTCAGGATCCGTCAGAAAACGGACAGATCAGCCGCCCCGCCCCGAGGGGCGCAGGGCTCGCCAGCAAGACAGGCATTGGGGCACGGCGCGGCGGCGTCAAGCCGCAATGCGCCGTTGCGGCGCGCGTCGGCGCAGCGGGTGTGCATCTTGCGTGGCCCGGTGCCGCCACCCCGGCCCTTGAAGCCGGCCGTCGTGGCCCTCATCTCTGAACACTCCATCCCGGCTCCCGCCCATGCCTCCACGCACCACCATCCTGACCGCGGCCCTCATCACGGCGCTGCTGCATGGCTATATCGGGCTGCGCCTGTTGCCGGCGATGCCGGTGCCGGTAGCGGTCAAGGTCCTGGCAGCGGTCTGGCTGGCCCTGTCCTGCGCCCTGCTGCCGGCCGGACTGCTGGCCCGGCGCGTCAGCCAGCCGTGGTCGGACCGGGTGTCGTGGATCGGCATGCTCGCCATGGGCTTCTTCTCATCGCTGCTGGTGCTGACACTGGTCCGCGACGTGGCCCTGGCCGCCGCCTGGCTGGCGGGGCTGCTGCTCGGCTGGCGCGCGCCGGGCCTGGCCGCCGGCAGCGCCCTGGCGGTGCCGCTGCTGGCATTGCTGGTGACGCTGGCGGGTTATGTCAACGCGCGCCGGCTGGCGCGCGTGGTCGAGGTCGAGGTGCCGGTGCGCGGCCTGCCGGAGGCGCTGCACGGCTTCACCATCGCCCAGATCAGCGACATCCATGTCGGCCCCACCATCAAGCGGCCTTACCTCGAGCGCATCGTCGAGCGCGTCAACAGCCTGCAGGCCGATGCCGTCGCCATCACCGGCGACCTCGTCGACGGCACCGTGCCCGAGCTGTCTGCCCACACCGCGCCGCTGGCCCGGCTGCGCGCGCGCCACGGCACCTACTTCGTCACCGGCAACCACGAGTACTACGCCGGCGCCGAGCCGTGGATCGACGAACTGCGCCGGCTGGGCCTGCGTGTCCTGTTGAACGAGCACGTGGTGCTGCAGCATGACGGCGGCACGCTGGTGCTGGGCGGGGTGACCGACTATTCCGCCGGCCGCTTCCACGACAGCCACCGCAGCGACCCGCAGCGCGCCATCGCCGGCGCCCCCGCCGATGCCAGCGTGCGCGTGCTGCTGGCCCACCAGCCCCGCACCGCGCCGGCGGCGGCGCAAGCCGGTTTCGACCTGCAGCTGTCGGGCCATACCCACGGCGGCCAGTTCTGGCCCTGGAACCTGTTCGTACCGATGCAGCAGCCGTACACCGCGGGGCTGGTGCGGCATGGCTCGCTGTGGGTCTATATCAGCCGCGGTACCGGCTATTGGGGACCGCCGAAGCGGTTCGGGGCGCCGTCGGAGATTACGCGGGTGCGGTTGGTGCGCGCCGGCTAGGAAGCTGCCGTAAAAGACGAAGTCTTTTCGCGAGCATGGCGCAGCAAAAAGCCCCGCTCAGTTGAGTCGGGGCTTTTGCTTGTAGCACGAATTCTGGGTGCTCATCGCTGCCGGCGGCCGGGGCCTCGGGGCTTTACTTGCCCTTCAGGTCCATCGAGCTGAATGCCTTTCGCGCCAAGTCGGAGATGCGTTTCTTGTTTCGCCTTAGCTCGGCGATTTCGGATTTCGTCAGTTGTACGGGACCTCGCATGGCAGCCTTCCTCCGTGACGCCCAGGAAGCCGTTTTAGAACTAAGAGGTGGATTGACTTTCGCATCCACCGAACCTATCCGGCATCACCCTAATGCCAAAGGCCCGGCGACATCATTCAGAATTTTCGACAGCGCATACAGCCAGCGCCATAAAAAAACCAGGCCCGCAGACCTGGTTCTCTTTCTGGCTCAGCAGTACCTCACCGCGCGATCGGCTTGTACCGGATCCGCTTCGGCTTGGCCCCTTCCTCGCCCAGCCGGCGCTTCTTGTCGGCCTCGTACTCCTGGTAGTTGCCGGGGAAGAACTCGACATGCGAGTCGCCCTCGAAGGCCAGGATGTGCGTGGCGATCCGGTCCAGGAACCAGCGGTCGTGCGAGATCACCATCACGCAGCCGGCGAACTCCAGCAGCGCGTCTTCCAGCGCGCGCAGCGTTTCAACGTCGAGGTCGTTGGATGGTTCGTCCAGCAGCAGCACGTTGCCGCCGGCGATCAGGGTCTTGGCCATGTGCAGGCGGCCGCGTTCGCCGCCCGACAGCGTGCCGACCTGCTTCTGCTGGTCGCCGCCCTTGAAGTTGAAGCGGCCGATATAGGCGCGCGACGGGGTCTCGTAGCGGCCAACGGTCAGCACATCGGCACCGCCGGAGATTTCCTCGAACACGGTCTTGGTGCCGTCGAGCGCGTCGCGGCTCTGGTCGACGAAGGCCATCTTCACGGTCGGCCCGATCTTGATCTCGCCGCTGTCGGGCTGTTCCTTGCCCGTCAGCATCTTGAAGAACGTCGATTTGCCGGCGCCGTTCGGGCCGATGATGCCGACGATCGCTCCGGGCGGCACCTTGAAGCTCAGGTTTTCGATCAGCATGCGGTCGCCGAAACCCTTGCTGACGTTGTCGAACTCGATCACTTCGTTACCGAGGCGCTCACCCACCGGGATGAAGATTTCCTGGGTTTCGTTGCGCTTCTGGTATTCCTGGCTGTTCAGCTCGTCAAAGCGGGCCAGGCGCGCCTTGGACTTGGCCTGGCGCCCCTTGGGATTCTGGCGCACCCACTCCAGCTCCTTGTGCAGCGCCTTCTGGCGCGCCGATTCGCTGGCCTCTTCCTGCTTCAGGCGCGCTTCCTTCTGGTCCAGCCACGAGCTGTAGTTGCCCTTCCACGGAATGCCGTGGCCGCGGTCCAGTTCCAGGATCCACTCGGCAGCGTTGTCCAGGAAGTAGCGGTCGTGGGTCACGGCCACCACGGTGCCCGGGAAGCGCGTCAGGAACTGCTCGAGCCAGTCGACCGATTCGGCATCGAGGTGGTTGGTGGGTTCGTCGAGCAGCAGCATGTCGGGGCGCGACAGCAGCAGGCGGCACAGTGCCACGCGGCGCTTTTCGCCGCCCGACAGGTGTTCGATCTTCGCGTCCCACGGCGGCAGGCGCAGCGCGTCGGCGGCGATTTCCAGCTGCAGTTCGACGTTGTTGCCGTCGCTGGCGGCCAGGATGGCTTCGTACTTGGCCTGGTCGGCGGCGAGCGCGTCGAAGTCGGCGTCCGGCTCGGCGTACGCGGCGTAGATTTCATCGAGCTTCTTGCGGGCCTCGAACACACCGCCCAGGGCCTCTTCCACCGACTCGCGCACGGTCTGCTCGGGGTTGAGCTGCGGCTCCTGCGGCAGGTAGCCGATGTTCAGGTTGGGCATCGGCGTGGCTTCGCCCTCGATTTCCTTGTCGAGGCCGGCCATGATCTTGAGCAGCGTGGACTTGCCCGAGCCGTTCAGGCCGAGCACGCCGATCTTGGCGCCCGGGAAGAACGACAGCGAGATGTCCTTCAGGATGTGACGCTTGGGCGGAACGATCTTGCCCACGCGATTCATGGTGAAAACGTACTGTGCCATGGGTGCGTGTTGGTGATGGTGCTGGAGTAGGTGCGGGAATGGCGGAGTGTATCAGGCACGCCGGGACGCGCAGCCTGGGCCCGGCCAGCTTTGGCCTCCGCCGGTACAATCACAGGTTCGTCTTTCCGCTGATTTTTCAAGCCATCGCCATGAGCAAACCCGCCCTGACCCTGAAGTTCAAGTGCAAGAAGTGCACCAAACCCGTCACGCTGTACCTGCAGAAGACGTCGGCGTGCTCGCACATCACCCCGTACCAGGGTTTCTGCAAATGCGGCGAAATGATGCGTCACGCCACCGGCGACAAGGACGCGGTCGAGTCCTTCGTCAATTCGCTCGACAACAGCTGGATGCACCACCATCACCACCACCACTGAGCCGGCCACCGTGGTGAATGAGACCTGGCGTCCCGCCGGCAAGGACCCGATGCGCTTCCTGGGCGGCTATCCGCCCGGCGTGCTGGAGCAGGTGCACGAACTGGTCGCCGCCGGCCGGCTCGGCGACCATCTTGCCCGCCGCTACCCGGGGCGCCACACCGTGCAGACCGACCGCGCGCTGTACGAATACACCACCGACATCAAGCAGGAATACCTGCGCAGCGCGCCGCCGCTGCACAAGGTGGGGTTCGATGCGCGCCTGGATTCCGCGCAGCGCGCGCTCGGCCTGCATACCGCGATCTCGCGCGTGCAGGGCGGCAAGCTCAAGGCCAAGAAAGAGATCCGCGTCGCCTCGCTGTTCAAGGAGGCGCCGCCGGAGTTCCTGCGCATGATCGTCGTGCACGAGCTTGCCCACCTGAAGGAAAGCGAGCACGACAAGGCCTTCTACCGGCTCTGCGAATACATGGAGCCGCGCTACCACCAGCTCGAGTTCGATACGCGGCTCTACCTGGCCTGGCGGGAGCTGGAACGCGCCGCCCCCGCCGGCGGCATCGATCCGCGCGCTCAGGCGTCGCAGGCGTAGCGGAACGACCCGTTCAGCATCCTGGGCAGCACCAAGGTGCGCAGGTTGGCCGCCTGGGCCTTGGCGCACAGCCCGGCACGCGTGGCGGCGTCCCGGTACTTGGTGGCGTATTCGATCTGGAATACCGGCTTGCCCTGCCCAGTGAACGCGGTATAGGCGCCGCACTCGCGGTACTGGAAGCACTGTTCATTGATGGCGAAGTCAAAGCTCGCGGCCAGCTCGGCCACCTGCCCCACATCGTTCTTCAGACCGACTGCCAGCCCGCGCGCATGCGCCTCGGCGGCCAGGAAGCGGTTGTAGTCAAGCTGGGTCTCGGCCGTCAGCGGCAGGCCGGTGCTGTTGGTATAGCCATCGACATTGTCGGGATCGACCGCATCGCAGCCCTTGCTGACCGCCAGGTCCATGCGCGCCAGCATGATGCGACGCACGTTGGCCGAGCGCGTATCCAGCCAGCGCTCACCGGCCCAGCCCGACAGCGCGGCGCCCTGGTCCGCCTCGGTGAACTGGTTGAAGTCGGGTCGCCAGTCCTCGGAACTGCCCGCCGAGAAGTAGCAGATCACGCGCCGGCCCTGCGCCTTGAGCGCGTCGATGGTGGCCTGCGGGGTATCGAACAGGTCGAAGTCATAAGCGGTCACCGCATAGCTGGTGTTGAGCCTGCCGGTCAGCTGGATCTGCCAGGTGTCGGTGAGCGCCGGGGCCCAGCGGGTGGTGGCGCTGGTGGTAGTTTCGTGGATGTACCGGGTCGTGGCCGCGGCCGTCGGCGACACCATCTCGGTCTGTCCGCCATCGCCGCCGCAGCCGCCCAGCGCCAGGCTCAGCGCAACCGACAGCATCGCCGCTGCCTTCTTCGCATCGTTGCCATGCATATGTTCTTCCCCCCTTCCCTGTGATGAACCCCGTTCGAAGCGATCGGCCCTGTTGTCGATATGCCGCGGCGGCCGGGCCTGCCGCTGCGTTCCCCGCAATGTAGCGGATTCGCGGCCTGGCCTGGAATGGAGGCAGGCCCCACTGTTCGTGCGGCGCAACACATGATGCGCTTGACCCATGCCGAAGCGCTATGTATAAAGAGCGCGTGGGTAGAAGCGGTCGATTGGACAGCAGCGGTGCAATGCCGCGACGTTCAACTGGAGATTGCTCACTGACGGAGTGTTTCGTCGGTGGCGCAGTGGTCCAGACGCTCCCCTGACAAAGACTCCCGATCGCAGCATGCAAGGCCGGCCCCGCGGCGTTGTTCGCGCGCGCCCGCCGCATGCGTGTCCAACCTAGTCATTGTTAGGGGATCTCCCATGATCATCGACACCAGCTGTTATCCGACGAACCTGGTGGACCTGGCCTGGCGCCACGACGGCGACCCGTTCACCGGCGAGCGCCTGATCCAGATGATGGACGGCCCATTCACCATCAACGGCAAGCCGCGCCGCATCGACAAGGCCTTTATCCAGCCGCCGCAGGGCAACACCATCTACACCTACACCGACGGCGTGAAGTCGGGCAGCGAATCGATCGACGCGTACATGGCGTACACGGTCGAGATGGTGAAGAAGTATCCCGACCGCTTTATCGGCTGCTTCGTCTACAACCCGCGCTGCGGCGTGCAGAACGGCGTCAACGCGATCGAGCACTACGTGAAGACGCTGGGCTTCAAGATGGTCCAGTTCCAGGCCAACATGCACGCCTACCGCCCGGACCGCGCGCTCGACTGGCTGCGCCCGGCGCTGCAGAAATGCGCCGAGCTCGGCGTGCTGGTCAAGCTGCATACCGGCGACGGCCCTTACAGCATCCCGACCGAATGGGTGCCGATGATGAAGGAGTTCCCGACCGTGAACTTCATCATGGCCCACTTCGGCGTGCAGACCGGCGGCGTGTACTGCTTCGAGCCGTTCCAGATGGCGATGGACATGCCCAATGTGTACTGCGAATCGGGCTGGTGCCTGCAGTCGCGCATCGTCGAGTTCGCCAAGGTGCTGCCCAAGCACAAGATCCTGTTCGGTTCCGATACCCCGCCCAACGAGCCCGGCATGTGGCTGCGCCTGCTGGAAGTGCTGTGCTTCGAGCCGCCCCAGGGCCTGAACCTGGATGAAGACACGCTCGAGGACTACCTCGGCAACAACGTCGCCCGGATGATCGGCCTGGAGCCGACGCCGGTGCCGCGCACGCTGGAAGAAGCGAAAGCGCGCCTGGCCGCATAAGCCCCGCACCCGCGCCAACGACAACGGACTCCGGAGCACCCGACATGATTATCGACACCCACCTGCACCCGACCAACCTGGTCGACGAAGCCTGGCGCCACACCGGCGAGCCCTTCAACGGCGAGCGCATGCTCAAGATGATGGACGGCCCCTACATGATCAACGGCAAGCCGCGCCGCATCGACATGGGCTTTATCCAGCCGCCGCCGGGCAACACCGGCTACCGCGACGGCAACCGCCGCGGCCGCGAAGGCATCCGCGACTACATGGCGTATATCGCCGAGCTGTGCCAGAAGTACCCCGACCGCTTTATCGGCAACTTCACCTTCAACCCGCGCTGGGGCCCGGAAGAAGGCGCACTGGAGCTGG
The DNA here is from genome assembly GCF_014191175.1 of Cupriavidus alkaliphilus. Lineage (NCBI taxonomy): Bacteria > Pseudomonadati > Pseudomonadota > Betaproteobacteria > Burkholderiales > Burkholderiaceae > Cupriavidus > Cupriavidus alkaliphilus. Next base: position 66,871 of record NZ_JACHWE010000013.1, read on the forward strand.
AATTCCACGTCAAGGAGTACGGCTTCAAGATGCTGAAGCTGCATGCCAACATGCACGGCTACCGGCCCGACCGCGCGCTCGACTGGCTGCGCCCGGCGATGAAGGTCTGCGCCAAGTACAACGTGGTGGTGCTGATCCACACCGGCGACGGCCCGTACACCATCCCGACCATGTTCTACCCGATCATCCGAGAATTCCCGATGGTCAATTTCATCATCGGGCATTTCGGCATCCAGACCGGCGGCAACTATTCGTTCGAGGCGTTCTGGATGGCGATGGACACGCCCAACGTGTACTGCGAATCGGGCTGGTGCTTCCAGTCGCGCATCGTCGAGTTCGCGCGCCAGCTGCCGCGCGACAAGATCGTGTTCGGCACCGACACGCCGCCCAACGAGCCCGGCATGTGGCTGCGCGAGCTGGAAATGCTGTGCGGCCCCGCGCCGCAGGGCATGGACCTGGACGAGGACGGGCTCGAGGACTACATGGGCAACAACATCGCCCGGCTGGTCGGCATCGAGCCCACGGCGCCGCCCAGGACGCAGGAAGAGGCGCTGGCGCGGCTGAAGGATACCTACGCCAGCACACGCTAGCCGGTAGCAGTTCGGCAGGCAGGCACGGCACGGCGGCCGGGCGCATTTCCCGGCCGCCGGGGCAGCCTTCGCCCTGGCCCACCCTGACCACAGGAGCCGACTCATGAACGCACCCTCAGCGCCCTTTGCCCCGGCGGCAGCGGCGCACAAGCCTTTCCACGATACCTCGCAGGATTTCCACCAGTTCCTGGCGGCCTACCGCGAGGCCTTTCCCGAAGACGTGCTGCATATCCGCGAGCCGGTCGGCGCCGACCAGGACCCGACCGCGCTGGTGTGGGCACTGGCCGCGCAAGGGCGCCATCCGGCCCTGCTGTTCGACCACGTCGAAGGGCTGGGCACATCGCTCGCCACCAATCTCTTTGCCTCGCGCGAGCGCGTGGGGCGCATGCTCGGCGGCGTGCCGCCCGCCGGCATCCATGCCGAATACCAGGCCCGCAGCCGCCGCATGGTGGCGCCGCGCGTGCTCGACAGCGGCGCCGTCACCGGCCAGGTCGAGACGCAGCACATCGACCTGCGCACGATCCCGGCGATCCGGCACTTCGCCACCGACCGCGGCCCCTACATCACCAACGCGATCCTGATCGCGGAAGACCCCGACAGCGGCATCGGCAATGCCAGCTACCACCGCTCGATGCTGCATTCGCCCACCGAGATCGCCACCAGCCTGCATTCGCGCGGCCACCTGTGGCGCATGCAGCAGCGCGCCGCCGAACTGGGCCGTGCGCTGCCGGTGGCGATGGTGATCGGCGCGCATCCGTTGTTCATGCTGGCCGGCGCCGCGCGGCTGCCGTACGGCGTGGACGAGCGCCATGTCGCCGGCGGCCTGTTCGGCGCGCCGCTGGAAGTGGTACGCACGCCGCGCCACGGCATCCTGGTGCCGGCGCATGCCGAGATCGTGCTCGAAGGCGAGATCGATCCCGAGGCGCGCGTCGACGAAGGCCCGTTCGGCGAGTTCACCGGCTACTCGTCGGACCGCTCGACCAATAACCTGCTGCGCGTGCAGAGCGTGATGCGGCGCACGGACGCCTGGCTGGTCGACGTGGTCGGCGGCAACTCGGCCGAGCACCTGAACCTGGGCCGCATCCCGCGCGAGTCAGAGATGGTGGAGAAGCTCCGCGAGCGCTTCCCCGGCGTCACCGCGGTGCACTACCCCAGCTCCGGCACGCATTTCCACGCCTACGTGGCACTGCGCCAGAGCCGCCCGGGCGAGGCCCGCCAGGTGATGCTGGGCCTGCTCGGCTGGGACCCGTACCTGAAGACGGTGGTCGCGGTGGACGAGGACGTCGACATCACCCGCGACGAGGAAGTGCTGTGGGCCATGGCCACGCATCTGCAGCCGCACCTGGACGTTGTGGTGGTGGACGGCCTGCCCGGCAGCGCGCTCGATCCGTCGGCATCCGGTGTCGGCACCACGTCACGCATGGGACTGGATGCGACGCGCGGGCCGAATTTCGATGGCATGCGCGCGCGCATCGATCCTGCCGCGATGGCGCGCGCGGCCGAGTTGCTGGCGCGGCTGGAGCGCGCGGCGTCCCCCGTGCCGTGAGGCGCGGCTCAGGGATAACCCGCTGAAAACGGTGGATTCATCGTTTCACCCGATCGATAAATCCGCCGCGAACGTTGTACCTTCCCTGCGCCGCTGTCATGCTGGACTGACAAGACAGGACTGGCGCGGGCTTCGCACGAGAGGATGGCACGACCATCCCGCAGAGGAAACGCCGGCGACCTTGGCGACACGTTAGCGCAATGCGCAACCGGCGTGATACCGACCAAAGGAGACAGCATGAACCCCACCCTGCCTACGCAAGGGAATGCCCCCGTGCATCCCGTCGACGAGGTCCTGCCCCCGCCCCGCCTGCTTGCCCTGGGCCTGCAGCATGTGCTGGTGATGTATGCCGGCGCCATTGCCGTACCCATGATCATCGGCGGCGCGCTCAAGCTGCCCAAGGACCAGGTGGCTTTCCTGATTGCTGCCGACCTGTTCTGCTGCGGCCTGGTGACGATGATCCAGAGCATCGGCATCTGGAAGGTCGGCATCCGGCTGCCGGTGATGATGGGCGTCACCTTTACCGCGATCGCGCCGATCATCGCCACCGGCTCCAATCCGTCGCTGGGGCTGCCGGCGGTGTTCGGCGCGGTGATGGTGGCGGGCGTCTTCACTTACTTTGCCGCGCCTTATGTCGGCAAGATGGTGCGCTGGTTCCCGCCCGTGGTGACCGGCACCGTGGTGCTGGTGATCGGGGTCTCGCTGATGCGGGTCGGCATCAACTGGGCAGCGGGCGGCAACCCCACCATCAACACCGCGGCCGGCCCCGTGCCCAACCCCAATTTCGGCTTGCCGGTGAACATTGCCATCGCCACCGCGGTGCTGTGCACGGTGCTGGCGCTGGTGGCGTTCGCGCGCGGCTTCCTGTGCAACGTGGCAGTGCTGATCGGCATTGCGGTGGGCTTCGTGATCGCGCTGGCGCTGGGCAAGGTGAACTTCGACGGCCTGCACAACGCGCACTGGGTCGAGTTCATCACGCCCTTCCACTTCGGCTGGCCCACCTTCGACGCCATGACCGCGGTCACGCTGTGCGTGGTGATGATCGTGATCATGATCGAGGGCGTGGGCCAGTTCCTGGCGCTGGGCGAAATCGTCGACCGCCCGGTCGGCCCCGAAGACCTCGCGCGCGGCCTGCGCGCGGACGGCGTCGGGGCATTGGTGGGCGCGGTGTTCAACACCTTCACCTACACCTCCTACGCACAGAACGTGGGGCTGGTGCAGGTCACCGGCGTGCGCAGCCGCTGGGTCTGCGCCACCGCCGGCGGCATCCTGGTCGTGCTGGGCTGCCTGCCCAAGCTGGCCTTCTTCGCGGCCTCGATCCCGCAGTACGTGCTGGGCGGCGCGGCGCTGGTGATGTTCGGCATGGTGGCGGCCACGGGCGTGCGCATCCTCGGCCATGTGGACTTTGTCGAGAACAAGAAGAACGCCTACATCGTCGCCGTCAGCGTGGCACTGGGCATGATCCCGCTGGTGTCGGACAAGTTCTTCGCGCAGATGCCGGAGCTGCTGGCCAAGTTCTGCCAGAACGGCATCCTGCTCGGCACCCTGACCGCGGTGCTGCTGAACCTGCTCTTCAACGCGCGTTCGCCGGCCCCCCAGCCCCACGGCCTGGCCAAGGAACCGGCATGACGTAGCCAGCCGCGGTCAGAGGTAGTCAGACGGCTTCGGCCAGCCTGGCGCGGTAGCGCATCAGCAAATCCCGGAAGGCCTGGGCCGGCGGCGACAGCGACCGGTCCGCGTGCACCAGCAGCGAGATCTCGCGGTGGATCACCGGATCGGTCGGCATCACCGTCGCCAGCCCCAGCGCGGTGGTCAGCCGCGTGACCGCCGCGCTCATCACGGCGATGCCCAGGCCGGCGTCGACCATCCCCACCATGGTCAGCGGCAGGAACACCTCGTGCACCCGCTGCAGCGTGATGCCGCGCGCGGCCAGCGCGGTATCCAGGCAATCGCGGATCGGGTTGCCCTTGTGCGGCCCGATCACCGGCAGCCCGGCCACGTCCTCCCAGCGCAGGGTCTTGCGCCGGCGCAGCGGATGGTGCGCGGGCATCACGATGACGAAGGCATCGTCCATCAGCCGCTGCGCGTTCAGGTCGGGCTGGCCCTCGGGGATGGTGCCGATGCCGAAATCGACCTCGCCCGAGCTGACCATCCTGGTCACTTCGTGCTCCGACACATCGTGCAGCTCCACCTTCACGCCCGGATGGCTGACGCAGAACTCGCGGATCACGCGCGGCAGCATCAGCGCCGCCTGGATCGACGACGCCGCGATCGACACGCGCCCGCGTCCCAGCGTGCGCAGTTCGCTGGAGTTCTCGATCACGCTGTCGATATCGGCCACGGCCTTCTTCACCAGCGGCAGCAGCTCGGCGCCGGCCTGCGTGATGTGCAGCTGGCGCGTGTGGCGGTCGAACAGCTTCAGGCCGAGGTTGGCTTCCAGTTCATGGATCAGCGCGCTGACCGACGACTGCGACAGGTCCAGTTTTTCGGCGGCGCGGGTGAAGTGGCGCTCCTGCGCCACGGCGATGAACGCGCGCAGCTGGCGCAGCGACACGTTCATGTTGCTGAGGTTGGGCACGTTGTCTACCTCCGGGATCTCGGGGTGCGCGCTCCGCGGCGAAAAGCCAGGGCCTTCGCGGCGCGTCTGATTCAGAGGGTAACACGATCAATTAATCCGTTTGCGGGCCTTTACCGATGAAGAGCTGCCGCCCATGATGGATTCAACGGCGCGCGCCCCGCACGACCTAGGCAAGTCCGGCAGCCGCCGCCGATGGCACAGACCAGGAGGAGCAATGAGAGCGTTTGAGTATTTCGAACCGGCAACGCTGGCCGAAGCCTCGGCCATGCTGCACCGGTGCGGCGGCAAGGCCAGCGTGCTTGCAGGGGGCACCGATCTGCTGGTGCAGATCAAGGAGTCCGTGCGCAAGCCCGAGCAGGTCATCAACATCAAGAAGATCCCGGGCATGGACGTGCTGACGTTCGACCCCGTCAACGGCCTGCGCATCGGCGCGCTGGTGACTACGCGCGCGGTGGAGACCTCGGGCTTCGTGCAGCGGCACTACGCCAGCCTCGCCAGGGCGGTGACGGACTTTGCCTCGATCCAGGTGCGCCATCGCGCCACCGTGGTCGGCAATGTCTGCCGTGCGTCGCCGTCGGCGGATTCGATCGCGCCCCTGGTGGCCGACGGTGCCTCGGTGCACCTGTACGGCATGTCCGGCTCGCGCGAGCTGCGCGTCGAGGACTTTGTCACCGGCGTCGGCAAGACCGCCATCGCGCCGGACGAAATCGTCACCCGCATCACCGTGCCGGCGCCGCGGCCAGGCACCGGCAAGGTCTATCTCAAGCATGGCCGCCGCGTGCAGATGGAACTGGCCACCGTCGGCGTGGCGGTATCTCTGACGGTGCACGACGGCCGCTGCGCGGACGCCGGCATCGTGCTGGCGGCGGTCGGCCCCACGCCCGTGCGCGCGGCGCGCGCCGAGCACGTGCTGCGCGGCCAGCGCCTGACCGACGCCCTGATCCTGCAGGCCGCGCACGCCGCCATGGACGAGGCCCGTCCGATCAGCGACGTGCGCGCCAGCGAAGCCTACCGGCGGCAGATGGTCAGCGTGCTGACCCGCCGCGCTCTCGAACAAGCCCTGGAGGCCGCCCAGCGCGGAGCATCATGCGAAAAATGATCGAACTCGTCATCAACGGCGAACCGCGCGAGCTGGCGGTGGAACCGCACAGCACGCTGCTCGACGCGCTGCGCAACGACGCCTGCCTGACCGGCACCAAGAAGGGCTGCGACGTCGGCGAATGCGGCTCCTGCACCGTCATCATCGACGGCCAGCCGATGAACAGCTGCCTGGTGCTGGCACCGGAAGCGCACGGCTGCCACATCACCACCATCGAGGGCGTGCAGCCCGCGCCCGACACCGTGCATCCGCTCCAGGAGCAGTTCATGCGCTGCGGCGCCGCGCAATGCGGCTTCTGCACGCCGGGCTTCATCGTGATGGCCAAGGCCCTGCTCGACGAGAACCCGCATCCCACGCGCGACGAGATCCGATTCGCCATTGCCGGCAACATCTGCCGCTGCACCGGCTACACCAAGATCATCGAGGCCATCGAGCAGACCGCCCAGGCCATCGACCCCGCCGGGTGCCCGCACCGGATCCGCGCCAGCGAGGAGGCATGATGACCCACGCCGTGATCGGACACAGCGTCAAGCGCACCGACCTGCTCGACAAGGTCACCGGCAACGCCCGCTACGTTGCCGACATGCCCTTCCCCGGCCTGCTGTTCGGCAAGATCAAGCGCAGCAACGTCGCCCACGCCCGCATCCGCCGCATCGACACGTCGCGCGCGCTGGCATTGCCCGGGGTCAAGGCCGTGCTGACCCACGAGAACGTGCCGCGGGTGCTGCACGCCGGCTCGCCGCACCCACGCTCCGCGTCGGTGACCTGCGACCAGTACATCCTGGACGACAAGGTGCGCTACTGGGGCGAAGGCGTGGCCGCGGTGGCGGCGGTCAGCGAAGAAATCGCCGAGCGCGCGCTCGAGCTGATCGAGGTCGAATACGATACCCTGCCCGCGGTCTTCACCACCGAAGACGCGGAGCGCTCCGACGCGCCGCGCATCCATGAGCGCGAGCCCGGCGGCAACCTGGTGCTGCCGCCGGTGATCGTCAGGCGCGGCGATGTGGAAGCCGGCTTTGCCGAGGCCGACTTCATCCTCGAGGGCGTCTACGAGGGCGGCCGTCCCACGCCGGCCTACATGGAGCCCAACGTGCTCACGTGCAGCTGGGACGGCAACGGCAACCTGACGGTGTGGATCTCGACCCAGACCGCCTTCATGGTGCGCGGCATCATGGCCGAGGTGCTGGGGTTGCCGCTGCACAAGGTGCGCGTGCTGGTCGACCACATGGGCGGCGGCTTCGGCGCCAAGCAGGACCTGTTCCAGCATGAGTTCCTGTGCGCGCTCCTGGCGCGCGAGACGCGCCGGCCGGTGCGCATGGAATACACCCGCGAGGAAACCTTCCTCGGCGGCCGCACGCGCCATCCGGCCAGGATCTGGCTGAAGCAGGGCTTCCGCAACGATGGCACCATCACCGCGCGCCAGGCCAGGGTAGTGTTCAACTCAGGCGCCTATGGCTCGCACGGCCCTGGCGTGACCAACGTCGGCACCGCCGCCATGGTGTCGCTGTACCGCTGCGACAACGTGCTGCTCGAAGGCCGCTGTGTCTACACCAACAGCCCGATCGCCGGCGCGTTCCGCGGCTACGGCGTGGTGCAGACCTACTACGCGCTCGACGTGCAGATGGACGAGGCCGCGGCGCACCTGGGCATGGACCCCGCCGAACTCAAGCTCAGGAACGCCGTGCGCGAAGGCGACATCGCGCCCTCGAACCATCCGCTGATCGGGCACGGCCTGGAGGCCTGCATCGAGAAAGGCATGGCACTGCTCGACTGGCCCGCGCTGCGCCGCCGCGCGCGCGACACCAGCGGCCCGGTCCGCACCGGCTGGGGCCTGGGCTGCGAGATGCACGGCAGCAGCGCCTATCCCGGCATCAAGGAACAGGGCAACGCCATCATCAAGATGAACGAGGATGGCACCGTGGTGCTCCTGACCGGCGCGGCGGGGCTGGGGACCGGCGCGCATACCGCCCTGGCGCAGATCGTGGCGGAAGAACTGACCTTGCCGTTCGAAGCGGTATCGGTGGTACACGGCGACACCGACGTGGTCCCCTGGGACATCGGCGCCTTTGCCAGCCACACCACCTACATGGTCGGCAAGGCCGCGCAGATGGCGGCGGGCGAGATCAAGCGCCAGCTGTTCGAGCGCGCCGCGAAGCTGATGGAGTGCGAGCCCGACGCCCTGACGCTGGCCGGCGGCGTCATCGACGTGCGCGACCGCGACGGCCCCACGCTGACGGTGCGCGAGGCGGTGATGCCGCGCAAGGGCATTCCCGCCGCGCAGCTCGTGGGCACTGCCACCTACCACCCGACCAAGTCGTATTCGTTCGCCGCGCATTTTGTCGAAGTCGCGGTCGACACCGAGACCGGCTTCATCACCGTGCGCCAGGTGGTGCCGGTGCACGACGTCGGCAAGGTGATCCATCCGGTGGCGGCCGCCGGCCAGATCGAGGGCGGCATCCAGCAGGGCATCGGCCACACGCTGTACGAGGACTACCAGATCGACATGCGCACCGGCCGCTCGCTCAACGCCAACTTCGTCGACTACAAGATGCCGCTGGCGATGGATATGCCCGAGATCCGCACCGTGATCCTAGAAGCCGCGCCGGATCCCGGCGGCCCGTTCGGCGCCAAGGGCGTGGGCGAAGACCCGATCGTCGCGATCGGGCCGGCGATTGCCAATGCGGTGTTCGATGCCATCGGCGTGCGCTTCCGGCACTACCCGATCAAGCCGGAACAAGTCCTGCAAGCGCTGGCGGAGAAGGCGGCGCAGGAAGGCAGGCAGCCATGACCCGCAGGCAACGCCTCGTCGTCGCCATCACCGGTGCCAGCGGCGCGGTGTACGGCGTGCGCATGCTGCAGGCGCTGGCGGCGCTGGACGGCTGGGAGACGCATCTGGTCTGCTCGCCGTCCGGGCTGCTGACCGCGCACCATGAACTTGGCCTGCAGCGCCCGCAGATCGAGGCCATGGCCGACGTGGTGCACAACGTGCGCGATATCGGCGCCACCATCGCCAGCGGCTCGTTCCGCTGCGACGGCATGGTGGTGGCGCCCTGCTCCATGCGCACGCTGGCCGCCATCGCCACCGGGCTGGCCGACAACCTCGTCACCCGCGCCGCCGACGTGATGCTCAAGGAGCGCCGCCGGCTAGTGCTGCTGGCGCGCGAGACCCCCTTCCACCTGGTGCACCTGCGCAACATGACCACGGTGACCGAGATGGGCGCCATCGTGCTGCCGCCGGTGCCGGCCTTCTACGCGCATCCGCAATCGGTCGATGACATCGTCGACCACACCGTGGGGCGCGTGCTGGACCTGTTCGACGTCCCGCACGACGGACTGGTGACACGCTGGCAAGGCCTGCGCCCCAACGTCGCCACCGCTTGAAAAGACCTACCGCCTCGCGCTCGCGGGGAACGCAGCACCCTAATCAGGAGACAACATGAACGCACCTGCCGTCGCACAACAGCCGCCCGTCCCGGTCACCATCCTTACCGGCTTCCTCGGCTCGGGCAAGACGACGCTGCTCAACCATATCCTGACGCAGAAGCACGGCCACCGCATTGCCGTGATCGAGAACGAGTTCGGCGAGGTCGACGTCGACTCCGACCTGGTGATGACCTCTGACGAAGAGATCTTCCAGATGACCAACGGCTGCATCTGCTGCGTGGTCGATGTGCGCACGGACCTGGTGCGCATCCTGCAGAAGCTGCTGGAACGCCCCGAGCGCTTCGACCATATCCTGGTCGAGACCAGCGGCCTGGCCGACCCGACCCCGGTGGCGGCCACCTTCTTCATGGACAACGAAGTCGCCAGGCAGGTCACGCTCGACGGCATCCTGACGCTGGTCGACGCGGTGCATATCGAGAGCCATCTCGACGACCCCCAGCTGACCGGCTTCGACAACCAGGCCGTCGACCAGATCGTCGCCGCCGACCGCGTGATCCTGAACAAGGCTGACCTGGTCGACGCCGCGCAGCTCGACCGGCTGGAAGCCCGCATCCACCGCCTGAACGAGGGCGCGCAGATCCTGCGCTCCAACTTCGCGCAGGTGGACCTGGGCAAGATCCTCGGCATCGGCGGCTTTACGCCGGGCTCGATCCAGGCTGACGCACACGATGACCACCACGGTCACGCCCATGCGCACGACCCTGTGGACCACCACGATCACGGCCACGACCACATCTGCGACGAGCACTGCGACCACGCGCACGATGACGAGGCGCACGGCCACCGCCACGATCCGTCGGTGACCTCGGTTTCGCTGGTGTTCGATCAGCCGTTCGACCGCCAGCGCCTCGAGCATGGCCTGAAGGCGCTGCTGGCCGCGCAGGGCGACGATGTGTTCCGCATGAAGGGTATCGTCGCGGTGGCGGGCGATGACCGCCGCTACGTGCTGCAGGCGGTGCACCGGTTGATGGACTTCCATCCCGCCGAGGCGTGGGGCGTGGAACCCGCGCAAAGCAAGTTCGTGTTCATCGGCCGCCATCTCGACAAGTTGCGGCTGCAGACGCTGCTGAAGGTGTGCCTGCCGGTGGCGCAGGCCGCCTGAGTGCGCCGGCGGCAGCGGGACTGGCTTGCCGTCAGTCCCGCTGCGACGCTGCCGCGCGCAAGGTCTGCGACGGCAGCTCGCCGAACTCGCGCCGGTACTCGCGCGAGAACAGGCTCAGGTGGGTAAAGCCGTGCCGCAGCGCGACCGCGCCGACCATGCCCTTCTCCTGCGGCGCGCGCTGCAGGTCGGCGCGCGCGCCATGCAGGCGCAACAGGCGCAGGTATTCCATCGGCGTGGTGTCCTTGCTCTTGCGAAAGCCCAGCTGCAGCGTGCGCGCCGACACCCCGCAATGCGCCGCGATCTGCTCCAGCGTCAGCGGCTGGTCCAGGTTGGCGCGCAGGTAGGCAATGGCGTGGCGCACGTAGTCGGGCAGCACCGCCTCGAAGCGGCGCGGCAGCATATTGCCGTCCGCGGCAAAGCGGTCGAGCAGCAGCGTCGACAGCACGATGCGTTCGATGCTGGCATCGACCGCCGGCACGCCGCTGCCTTCGCGCCGCACCCGCGTTTCCGCGCGCAGGTAGCCCACCAGCGCCTGCCAGCGCTCGGCACGGCCATCGTCCACCACCGGCTGCATGTCGAATTCGATCGGCGCCGGCGGATCGAAGCTGAACTGGTGGCGGAACGCCTCTTCGATCAGCTGGCGGCGGATCACCACGCTGAAGCGCTCGCAGCCCGGATCCAGCGACAGCGTGGTCGGCACGGTGGGCGAGAACACAAAGGTCGCTCCCGGCGGCATCAGCATCGCGCCACGCGGCGTTTCCACGCGGCAGGTGCCGGCCAGCACGGTCTGGATCACGAACTCGTCCTTGTTCGGCTGCGGCTCGATCTGCACCGCCTGGTTGTAGGCAATGGTCACCAGCGTGAGCCGGCCGATGGTGCTGGTATCGATGCGCGCATCGAGCGCCGCATCGTCTTCCGCCGCGCGCAGCCGTGTCGGCCCGAACACGCGGCCGGACAACGACTGAATGCGATCGAGGTCGCCGCCGCGAGAGACTGACGGGCGCGGGGCTGCGGTGGGGGACATAGCGTTGGATCAAGAAGGAAAGTGCCAGCGCGACCGACGCCGCGTGAAGCCCGAAGTCGTTCTCCCCTCTCCCGCGTGCGGGAGAGGGGAGCAAACCAGCGCATCCATCCTATGACTACCCCCGCCCTTACGCAACCCAAGGGAAACCCCTGATCCCTCCGGCGCGCATTTTGCAAGCCCGCTTGCGGCCCCGTGCCACGGCCTTCGCAATAACGCTATGACGGCATGCCGTGCATCACTACTGTGCAAGGCATGCGTGGGCCATGCGCCGCGCATGGCACCGTGACGGACCGAGCCCGGCAACCACAGACCGGGCCAGCCGCCGCCGGCATGGCGCACTTTCCCCAGTACGCGGCAGGAGACCACATCATGCAACCAGCGGTTCACCCCGTCGACCAGATCCTGCCGGCACGCGCCATGGCGTCGCTCGGCTTCCAGCACATGCTGGTCAGTTACCTCGGCGCCATTGCGGTGCCAATGATCGTGGCGGGCGCGCTCAAGATGACGCCCGCCCAGACCACCATGCTGATCAGCACCGCGCTGTTCACCTCAGGCATCGCCACGCTGCTGCAGACCGTCGGCTTCTGGAAGTTCGGCGTGCGCCTGCCGCTGATGCAGGGCGTGGCGTTCAGCTCCGTGGGCCCGGTCATCGCCATCGGCACCGACCCCACGCTGGGCTTCAACGGCGTCTGCGGCGCCATCATCGCCGCCGGCGTGATCGCGATGTTCCTGGCGCCGGTGATCGGCAAGCTCAAGCGCTTCTTCCCGCCGGTGGTGAGCGGCTGCACCATCACCGCGGTGGGCCTGTCGTTGTTCCCGGTTTCGTTTCACTGGTTTGGAGGCGGAAGGGGCGCGCCGGATTTCGGCGCGCCCATCTTTTTCCTGGTTGCCTTCGGCGTGGTGGCACTGATCCTGCTGATCAACCGGCACGGCGGCGAACTGGTGCGCAACCTGTCGGTGGTGATCGGCCTGCTGGTGGGCGGCGCGGTGGCGTGGATGCTGGGAATGGGCAGCTTCGAAGAGGTCACGCGCGCGCCCTGGTTCACCATGGTGACGCCGTTCGCGTTCGGCATGCCCACCTTCAACATCGGTGCGATCACCACCATGGTGATCGTGATGGTGGTGCAGATGGTGGAATCGATGGGCCTGTTCGTTGCGGTCGGAGACATCGTCAAGCGCCCGCTGACCGAGCGCGACGCCACTCGCGGCCTGCGCGCCAACGGCCTGGCCAGCGCCATCGGCGGCATGTTCGCGGCGTTCCCGTACATCGCCTTCATGGAGAACGTAGGACTGGTGATCGTCACCGGCGTGCGCAGCCGCTGGGTGGTCGCCACCTGCGGCGTGATGCTGTGCGCGGTGGCGCTGGTGCCCAAGATCGGCGCGCTGTTTGCATCGATACCCGCCGCCGCGCTGGGCGGCGCCACCATGGTGATGTTCGGCGTAGTGGTTGCCGCCGGCATCAAGACGCTGGGCGAGGTGGACTACGAGCGCAACCCCAACAACCTCTCCATCGTCTCCATCACGCTCGGCTGCGCGATGATGCCGGTGATGCTGCCCGGCATGCTGGAGAAGCTGCCCGGCTTCCTGCAGCCCTTCGTCCACAGCAGCGTGATCATCGCCTGCGTGGTTTCCGTGGTCCTCAACCTGATTCTCAACGGCCTGCCAGCCCGTGAAGCCGACGAGCTGCCCGCCAGTGCCGACAACGTCCAAGGGGTCTGAAAACATGGTGCACAACACCAACGCCACCACCGCGCCTGCCGGCGCCCTGCTGATTCGCAACGCCGCCGCCGTGATGACCGGCCGCGCCGGCACCGCCGCGCGCGCGGGCGCCGCCGACATCCGCGTCCGCGACGGCCGCATCGCCGAGATCGGCGCCAGCCTGGCCCACCAAGACGGCGAAGCCGTGCTCGACGCCAGCGGCTGCGTGGTCTACCCGGGCTGGGTCAACACCCATCACCACCTGTTCCAGAACCTGCTCAAGGCCGTGCCCAGCGGCATGAACGTCGGGCTGGAGCAATGGCTGGCGGCCGTCGCCTACCCGCGCCTGGCGCGCTTCACCCCCGAGATCTTCCGCACCGCGGTGCGGCTGGGCATGGCGGAACTGCTGCTGTCCGGCACCACCACCTGCGCGGATCACCACTACCTGTATCACCACGGCCACGGCGCGGAAACCGGCGACGTGCTGTTCGAGGTGGCCGAAGAACTCGGCATGCGCCTGGTACTGTGCCGCGGCGGCGCGATCCAGTCAGCCTCCGATCATCCCGGCATGCGCGCCACCGCGCTGGTGCCCGAGACGCTGGACGAAATGCTGGCCGATATCGAACGGCTGAAAGCGCGCTACCACGACGCCTCACCCGACGGCCTGCGCCGCGTGGTGGTGGCACCGACGACACCGACCTTCTCGCTGCCGCCCGCGCTGCTGCGCGAACTCGCCGCCTTTGGCCGCGGCATGGACCTGCGCCTGCATTCGCACCTGTCCGAGACCGACAACTACGTCAGGTTCTGCCGCGAGAAATACCAGTGCACGCCGGTGCAGTTCGTCGCCGACCACGACTGGCTGGGACCGGATGTCTGGTTCGCGCACCTCGTCACCGTCAACCCGGAGGAAATCCGCATGCTGGCCGTGACCAACACCGGCATGGCGCATTGCCCCGTCAGCAATGCACGGCTGGGCAGCGGCATCGCGCCGGTGCGCGCGATGGCGGATGCGGGCGTGCCGATTTCACTCGGCGTCGATGGCGTCGCTTCCAACGAGTCGGGCAGCATGGTGCACGAGGCCAACTTCGCCTGGCTGGTGCACCGCGCCCTCGGCGGCGCCGCGCAAACGCGCGTCGAGGAAGTGATTCATTGGGGCACTGCCGGCGGGGCGCAGGTTTTGGGACTGCCCGGTATCGGCACGCTTGCGCCGGGGCAATCGGCGGACCTGGCGATTTATGACGTCAGCGGGCTGCGGTTCCATGGGTTCCATGACATCGGCACGGCCCCGGTCGCGGCTGGGGAGCCGACGCCGGTAAGCGATGTGCTGGTGCGTGGGCGCCACGTGGTGCGCGATGGCGCGATCGTCGGGCTGGATCTGGAGAAGCTGAGGCGCGAGGCGCGGGAGGCGTTGGCGACGCTGGTGGATTGAGGGGGTTGGTGTCGGCGGAGGTAATATGGGTCTGGGGTAAACCAACTTACAGTCGCCGTTCTAGGCATCACTGCGCGCTGGGGAAATTATTGTCCTGAGGGCGGTGCCGGCCGGGCGCTCGGCGCCCGTGAAATCCGGCCGATAGAGGATGGCATTCCAAGCTAAAGGCATCAATCGATGCTAGGCAGCGACTCCCACAGGGTGAAAATTTCCCCCTCGGTTGCCACCGTGGCTTTGCGAGCATGATCTTCAAGAACGAAATTGCCATAGAGAACCCCGCCATGTCGAAGATAGCGGACGGCAACGTGACATGTCCCGGTGGGACGATAAACCGAGCCACCCTTTAAATCACAATCGACCTCCGCTGCATATATCGTTGCCCCTGAGTTTAGCTCAAGCCGCGCCGCCGGATACGAGGAGATACCGCTTGCTATGTGGACTTCCCGGCGTTGAGAAGATTCCCCATTTGAGGTGCCTTGCGGGACGGAAAAAACACCAAAATCTTGCAAAAACTTCTCACTCTGCGTCGAGCAAAGGTAGCCGATTTTCCTCTTGGACTTCGTTAGAGTGAAATCAAGGCAGGTGGTGTCGGGGTATTGGCGCGTGAGCTTTTTTGCGTGGCGGAAAGCAAACGCCGCCGGCGGCTTTATATTAGCAATCAGCTCGGGCGATAGCGGATGTCCAGCACTTGATGCGGCAACCAAGAAAAAAGCAAACAAGACAAGCAGGCTGGCCGTTGCGCGAGACTTCATCATGCCGTCCCCTGGACCCGATCCAGTATGACTTCGGCAATCGCGACGGTCTCATTCAGTCGCTCACGCAATTGATTGGGCTCGCCAGTTTTTCGGTTGATCCCATTGATCGCTATAGCCACCTCCCGAACCGATTGCATATTGATCTCATCCATGGTGATGGTAGAGTTGATCGTGACAAAGCGATTGGTAGCGGCACCGGCAAGCCAATACCAACCGCCCGCGTCTATTGCATTCCACGGATCAGTCGAAAGTAGCTGCGGGTGATCAATCCTGGGTGCGCGGTCCAGGCGAGTGGGGTTCCACCACCTGCTGGCAAACGTGTTGGGGTTCAACCACCCTCGATATACCCAATATTTTGCGTAATTCTCCCGGCCCGTCAGTTGTTTCATGCCACGCCCACGGAATTTCGGACCATCGCCGACTTCAACGTTGCCAAGCCGGTCCTCGAGATAGTATAGATAGTCATTCTTGTGGACTGGAATGTAAAATCCTTCGTCTTCCGATTGAAAGCTGGCGTGGGTAGGGTTGCGCGAGAAATCTACCGCCCCCTCTATCATAAGGCATAAAAACAGGGACTCTATCGCCCCTTGCCCAAGGAAATGACTCATCCGGACTGGTGTCATGATCAGATATTTACGCATGACACGATTTACTTCCTTTCTGTATCGGTCCCTGATTAATGCTGGCGTTCTTCCTTTACCTTCAAGTCTCAAGGCAGTAGTTGGGTACTTTTTGTCAGGATAGATCCGACCAAGGTCGTTCGCACATAGCCAGCCACATTTTCTGTATGTTCTTATGAACTCACGCGGATCAAATCTCCAGTGGCTCGGAGCCAGAGCCTGCTCTGCGAGCCGGGCACCGTGCTCATCGTAAAGCGGCACTCGCAAATTGGCTTGCCTCCAAAAAGCGAGTGCTTCGACATGAGCTCGAAATTTGCTGAACTCGCTCTCCGTCTTTGGCGTCGGATTGGCTCGACTTTGTATCTTTAGCCAACCCCAGCGTGCTTCGATGGCAGTGTCATCCCATTCGGTAGGAAATTTGCAGAGCAACCGCCGCAGCAATCCTCGAACCTTGGAAGACGCAAGGCGTGAGCGGGCTTCGTCGGCAGTAACGATCCCGTGTCGATCCACACCCACAACCTGAAGAATCAGAGGCTCGTTGCACCGAGAATCTCCGTCAAGTGCTTCCTCGATCAGACGCCATCCCCGCCATTGCGGGAAGTCTGCATCGCTAAATTTTCGAACGTCCGGAGCATTGAGATTGACCCAGGCCGTACCGTGGGGCGTACTGATCCGCCGCCAATGCGGTACACCTGCGGGCACCAGAGCATCAACACCTATCACGCGGCCGAAACGGAGCAGTTCGTAAACCGCGCTTGGGCATGGACGTGCGCCTGAGGCGTATGCGTTGCTGATTTCATTGGCGTCGCGATAAAGATTGTATTCCGCGTCGGGCTCGGTAATGACATCGCCTAATGGAGTGCCAGTCGAACGATACGTTGTGAGATACGCGTGTCCGCCGGCGTGGCGGCCGCCTTCCCCCTGGGCGTAACGCACGCCGACAAATAGCTCCTCGCCAAGAGGCGTGCCGCCCGGTAACAGGGAGACATTTCGAGGCGGGCATTGCGGGTGGAGCACCGTCCCGGCGGGAAGATGGAAATAGAGATCGCCAAAGACTACGTCGGAGCGACCATCACTGCCCAATGAAACATGGCCGCTATTTCGCCCAATGAGTTGCCCGAGGTTTGTATCATCGCAAAGGATCTCCAGGTGGACCCTATGCGGCTGTCCCCGCATGTATCCAGCCTGGCCTAACTCGTCCTTGCGTCGAATCGGACGGCCTTGGTGCACAGTGTTGCGCACCGTATGCAAATGCATATATACCGAGAAAAATACGACGCGAGTCGGCACGCCGTTTTGTCGAGAGGCACCGATTTCTGTTTCATGTCGGATGACGACAACGCCATCGCTCGTCCTGCCTCCATAGCTCAACGGCGCCCCGGGCGCGGGCGGCTCCGGCGCCTGGCTGGATCCCCTTCGGTAGACAACGGTCCCGTCGGCAATCGCACGAACTGGTTCCCGACTGTTCCCTCGAGCCGGCGCGACTAAGTGCGTGCCCCCATGCCATCCGAGGTTATGGCTCACCGGATAAACACCATCATCTGCCTCGCTACCGACCATGGCCGCTTCCAGCCATTGCTCGTCCGTTTGGCCGTCGGCTCGCGGTGGCAGGAATGGGGGGCTAATCAGCATTTGATACCCTCACGTCACGGTCAAATGGAGAACGGATAGTCGTCGTCGGCAGAAGGCGGCGTATCAGGAAAAAGCGGAAGATCTCGATCGGTGGTCACGGGCCCGTCAAACTTCCTCTGCGCTGCCTTGTAGGTAATCGGCCCCGGACATTCAAAGGTGATATTGCCGCCCTCGATCGTGATGGCAGCCCCGCCGGCGGTCGCAATGCGAATGCGCCTGGCCGCAGC
>NZ_JACHWE010000014.1:0-54556 GCF_014191175.1 Cupriavidus alkaliphilus
ACGGTGCGCCGGGATGGCATCGAAGCCAGGGGCGGCCAGTGGAGCGCGCAGGAGGAAGACGCCTTCAAGCAGCCGATCCGCGACCAGTACGAGCACCAGGGCCACCCGTACTACGCCAGCGCGCGGCTGTGGGACGACGGCGTGATCGATCCCGCGCAGACGCGCACGGTGCTGGGCCTGGGCTTGTCGGCCAGCCTCAATGCGCCGATCGACGAGATGAAGTTCGGCGTGTTCCGCATGTAAGCATGTCTGTCTCCGCCGACCTGTTATTGCCTGCCTGCTGATGCGCCGCACCCCCCGCCTGTTTCACCGCCTTGCCCTGGCCACGGTGCTTGCCGTGCTGGCACCGCTGTGCGGCCATGCGCAGATGGCGAACGGCAACGGCCAGTCGGCGGCGCGCGTGCGCTTCCAGGAACAGGTGGTGATGCTGCCCAAGGCCGCGATCCCGTCGCGCATCGACCTGGAAGCGACGGTGTTCAAGCCGGCCGGCGCCGGGCCGTTCCCGCTGGTGGTGATCAACCACGGCAAGGCGCCGGGCCGGCCCGGCATGCAGGGGCGCGCGCGCTTTCCGGCGCAGAGCGTGGAGTTCCTGCGCCGCGGCTACGTGGTGGTGCTGCCGATGCGGCAGGGCTTTGCGCGCTCGGGCGGTGCCTATATCGGCGGCAGCTGCGACATCGAGACCAACGGCATGTTGCAGGCCGACGATGTCGTCGCCACGCTCGACTACATGGCGACGCAGCCCTATGTCGACATGGAACGCATCGTCGTGATCGGGCAGTCGCACGGTGGGCTGACCACCATGGCGTTCAGCACCATCGCCTATCCCGGCGTGCGCGGCGTGGTCAACTTTGCCGGCGGGTTGCGCAACCTGAACTGCCCCGACTGGGAAGAGCGCCTGGTCGATGCCTTCGCCGCCTACGGCAGTGTGGCGCGCTACCCCTCGCTGTGGGTCTATGGCGAGAACGACAGCTACTGGCCGGTGCCCTTGCCCGGCCGTATGTTCAACGCCTTCAAGGCGCGCGCCAGCGGGCCCGCGGCGCAGGCCCGGCTGGTCGACGTGGGCGAGTTCGGCGCCGACTCGCACCGCCTGTTCAGCGTGCGCGAAGGCATCCCGGCGTGGCTGCCCGAGGTGGGCGAGTTCTTCCGCTCGCTGGGGCTGCCCTTCGATCCGGACACCTGAGCCGCATCATCCCTATCCCCACTATCCGCCAAATCCGCCAACGGAGCGAACCATGGAATTCACTGCCCTGACCGTCAATATCGCCAACCACGTCGCCACCGTCACGCTGAACCGCCCCGACGTGCGCAACGCCTTCAACGAGACCGTGATCGCCGAGCTGACCGGCGCCTTCCGCGCGCTGGGCGACATGGACGAGGTGCGCGCCATCGTGCTGGCCGGCAGCGGCCCGGCCTTCTGCGCCGGCGCCGACCTGAACTGGATGAAGAAGATGGCGGGCTATTCCGACGACCAGAACCGCGCCGATGCGCTGACGCTGGCGCAGATGCTGCATACCATCTGGTCGTGCCCGCGCCCGGTGATCGCGCGCATCCAGGGCGACACCTATGCCGGCGGCATGGGCCTGGTGGCCGCGTGCGATATCGCGGTGGCGGCCGAGCATGCGCATTTCTGCCTGTCCGAGGCGCGCCTGGGCCTGCTGCCCGCGACCATCAGCCCGTACGTGATCCGCGCCATGGGCGAGCAGGCCGCGCGCCGCTACTTCATCACCGCCGAGCGCTTCGACGCGGCCGAGGCGCTGCGCCTGGGCCTGCTGCACGCGGTGGTGCCGGCCGAGGCGCTCGACGCCAAGGTCGCCGAACTGACCGCCGCGCTGGTGGCCAACAGCCCCAACGCCGTGCGCGAGAGCAAGCGGCTGGTGCAGGATATCGCCGGGCGCGTGATCGACAACGACCTGCTGGCCGACACGGCCGACCGCATCGCGAAGATCCGCGCGTCGGAAGAGGGGCGGGAAGGGGTGAAGTCGTTCCTGGAGAAGCGCGCGCCGTCGTGGCGGCCGGCTTGAGTTCAACGCAGCATGCTGGTCTGCTTCTCTCTCCCGCGCTCGGGACAGGGAAGTGCGGTCGCGGCATGGGAAAGCGCGACCCCGATAAATAAAGACTGCGTGCGATTGCGTGGAGATGGCGGCACGCTGGCCACAAGCGCGGCGCTTCTTGCCGGCAACGTTCGCCAAATCCCGTCAAAGCTGCGCTAACGGGAAAAATCCTGGGGCATTGCCAAGCCCCGGAAGTCCTCCCTACCATGACCCTCCCAATCCGTCCGCCACCATCGCGCCGACCGGCCCTGCCGGGGGCGCCAGCGCGGGCGGCCAACCAAGGAGGGCTATCTTGGACCACCTGTCCCTTTCCCCAGGCAGCGGTGCACCCGGCCTCGGCCAGCGCAGCCGCGCCGCCGTCTGGCATCCGTGCACGCGCCTGCGTCCTGACGATGACGCCGTGCCGCTGGCGATCGTGCGCGGCGAAGGCCCGTGGCTGCACGATGCCGACGGCCAGCGCTACTTCGACGCCACCAGTTCCTGGTGGGTCAACCTGTTCGGCCATGCCAACCCGCGCATCAATGCCGCGCTGGCAAGCCAGCTGGAGACGCTCGAGCACGTGATGCTCGCGGGCTGCACGCACGCGCCCGCGGTGGAGCTGGCCGAGCGCCTGTCGGCGCTGACGGGCGGCGCGCTGGGCAATGTGTTCTACGCCTCGGACGGCGCCTCGGCGGTCGAGATCGCGCTGAAGATGAGCTTCCATTACTGGCGCAACACCGGCCTGACGGCCAAGCGCGAGTTCGTCTGCCTGCGCCACGGCTACCACGGCGAAACCGTGGGCGCGCTCGCCGTCACCGACGTGGAGATCTTCCGCGATGCCTACGACGCGCTGATCCGCCGCGCGCATGTGGTGATGTCGCCCGATGCACGGCAGGCCCGGCGCGGCGAGACCGGCGCCGACGTGGCGGCGCGCGCGCTGGCGGAGCTGGAGGCGCTGCTGCGCGAGCGCGCCGGCGCCATTGCCGCGCTGATCGTCGAGCCGCTGGTGCAGGGCGCCGCCGGCATGGCGATGCATGAGCCGTGCTACCTCGATGGCGTGCGCGCGCTGTGCGACCGTTACCGCGTGCACCTGATCGCCGACGAGATCGCGGTGGGTTGCGGGCGCACCGGCACCTTCTTCGCGTGGGAACAGTCGCGCGGCACCGAGGCGGCGCTGCCCGCGCATGCCTGGCCCGATTTCCTGTGCCTGTCCAAGGGCATCAGCGGCGGCTACCTGCCGCTGTCGCTGGTGCTGTCGCGCCCGGAAATCCAGCGCGCCTTCGTCGCCGACGAGCTCGCGCGCAGCTTCCTGCATTCGCACTCGTACACCGGCAACCCGCTCGCCTGCCGCGCGGCGCTGGCCACGCTGGACCTGTTCGCGCAGGACGATGTGCTGGCGCGCAACCGCGACCGCGCGCAGTGGCTGGCCGACGGCATGGCCGCGCTGGCCGCCGACGCGCGCGTGCGGCATGTGCGCCAGCGCGGCCTGATCTGGGCCGCCGATGTGCGCGACGACGTTGCCGGCGCCGACTTCGCCGCGCGCTTCCACCATGCCGCGCGCGCGCGCGAGCTGCTGGTGCGCCCGATCGGCAATACGCTTTATGTGATGCCGCCCTACGTCTTCGACGCCGCGCAGGCGCGCTGGCTGGGCGAACAGATGCTGGCCACGCTCGACGACGTGACCGCGCAAGTGACCGGGACCGCGGGCAAGGAGGTGCGCCATGCTGCTTGAACAACTGAAGCAGGCCGCCGAACAGCGCCATGCGCTGGCGCTGACGCGCCGCCGCCGCATTGCCCACAGCGCGTGCGCGCCGCACCAGGCCGTGGGCGAGGACGGGACCGAGGCTGAATCGCTGCTGACCTTCTGCAGCAACGATTACCTCGGGCTGGCCAACCATCCGCACGTGATCGCCGCGCTGGTGGAAGGCGCGCAGCGCTACGGCGCCGGCAGCGGCGCCTCGCACCTGGTCAGCGGCCATTCGCTCGCGCACGCGCAGCTGGAGGCCGAACTGGCACGCTGGTTTGCGCCGCATATCGCGCAGGCGCGCACGCTGTACTTCTGCACCGGCTACATGGCCAACATGGCGGTGCTGACCGCGCTGGGCGCGGCCGGCGCGACGCTGTTCTGCGAGTCGCTCAACCATGCCTCGCTGATCGACGGCGCACGGCTGGCGCGTGCCGAGGTGCAGCGCTACCCGCATTGCGACACCGCTGCGCTGGAAGCGCTGCTCGCGGCCAGCACCAGCGCACGCAAGCTGATCGTCACCGACAGCGTGTTCAGCATGGACGGCAACGTCGCGCCGCTGCGCCAGCTGCTGGCGCTGGCCGAGCGTTATGACGCGTGGATCGTCGTCGACGATGCCCACGGCTTCGGCGTGCTCGGCGAGCGCGGGCATGGCGTGCTGGAAGCGCTTGGACTGTCGTCAGAACGCTTTGTCTACATCGGCACGCTTGGCAAGGCTGCCGGCGTGGCGGGCGCTTTCGTCGCCGCGCACGAGACCATCATCGAGCATCTGGTCAACACC
Organism: Cupriavidus alkaliphilus; assembly: GCF_014191175.1. Taxonomy (NCBI): domain Bacteria; kingdom Pseudomonadati; phylum Pseudomonadota; class Betaproteobacteria; order Burkholderiales; family Burkholderiaceae; genus Cupriavidus; species Cupriavidus alkaliphilus. Next base: position 4,556 of record NZ_JACHWE010000014.1, read on the forward strand.
GCGCGGCCGTATATCTACACCACGGCCGCGCCGCCCGCGGTCGCGCATGCGCTGCTGGCCAGCCTGGCCATCATCGAAGGCGACGAGGGCCAGCAGCGCCGCGCGCAACTGGCGCGCTGCATCGCGCTGCTGCGCCAGGGCCTGGCCCAATTGGCCGCGATCGCGGGCTGGACCCTGGGCGACAGCCAGACCGCGGTGCAGCCGCTGATCGTCGGCGACAACGGTGCCGCGCTGGCGCTGTCGGCCACGCTGGAAGCCGACGGCATCCGCGTCGGCGCGATCCGTCCGCCGACCGTGCCCGAGGGCACGGCGCGGCTGCGCATCACGCTCTCGGCCGCCCACACCGAAGCCGATGTGCGCCGCCTGCTCGATGCGCTGAGCGCCGCGGTGGCGCAGCGGGAGGCCGCATGAACCCGCGCGCGCCCGTGCCTCCCGTGGCTCCCGTGGCTCCCTTTGCCTGCTTCGTCACCGGCACCGATACCGGCATCGGCAAGACCCACGCCAGCGCCACGCTGCTGCATGCGTTCCGTGGCGCCGGCTACCGCACCGCAGGCATGAAGCCGGTGGCCAGCGGCAGCGAATGGCGCGACGGCCACTGGCACAACGACGACGTGGCGCAGCTGCGCGCCGCCAGTTCGGTCGCGGTGCCGCTGGGCCAGACCTGCCCGTTCCTGCTGCGCACGCCGTGCTCGCCACACCTGGCGGCGGCGCAGGAAGGCGTGCGCATCACGCGCGCGCCCATTCGCGACGCCTTCGACGCGCTGCGCCGCCAGGCCGACGCCGTGGTGGTGGAGGGCGTGGGCGGTTTCAACGTGCCGCTCGACGCCGGCGCGGTGCGCTGGAACACTGCCGACCTCGCCGTGATGCTGGGCGTGCCGGTGGTGATGGTGGTCGGCATCCGGCTCGGCTGCCTGAACCACGCCGTGCTGACCGCCGAAGCCATCCGCGCGCGCGGCCTGCCGCTGGCCGGCTGGATCGCCAACCGGGTCGACCCGGACATGCTGCTGGCCGACGAGAACATCGCCACGCTGCACGCGTCGCTCGACGCGCCGTGCCTGGGCGAGCTGCCGTGGCAACTGGCGCCCGCCGCCGCGGCGGACCGGCTCGACCTTGCGCCGCTGTTGACGGCCGCCACCCGATACCAGGCCGAGGCCGCCGGCCTGGCTGCCTGAACAAAAATTCCATTGATCATGACCCAAGCCCACACCGTTACCACCATCTCCGCCGAATCGCTGCGCCAGACCGCGCGCCAGCATGCCTTGCCGGACGACGCCAAATGGCGTGTCGATGACGTCGCCGCGCTGTTCGCGCTGCCGTTCAACGACCTGCTGTTCCGCGCCCAGCAGGTGCACCGCGAACACTTCGATGCCAACACCGTGCAGCTGTCGACGCTGCTGTCGATCAAGACCGGCGGCTGCGAGGAGGATTGCGGCTACTGCCCGCAGAGCGCGCACCACGATGCCGGCGTCAAGGCCGAGAAGCTGATGGCGCTGGAGGAAGTGCTGGATGCCGCGCGCGCGGCCAAGGCCAATGGCGCCACGCGCTTCTGCATGGGCGCCGCCTGGCGCAGCCCCAAGGACCGTCACCTGGAGCCGGTGATGGACATGGTGCGCGAAGTCAAGGCGATGGGCCTTGAGACCTGCGTCACGCTGGGCATGCTCAAGGCCGAGCAGGCGCAGCAGCTCAAGGAAGCCGGCCTGGACTACTACAACCATAACCTCGACACCTCGCCCGAGTTCTACGGCAAGATCATCACCACGCGTACCTACCAGGACCGGCTCGACACCATCGGCCATGTGCGCGATGCCGGCATCAACGTCTGCTGCGGCGGCATCGTCGGCATGGGCGAGTCGCGCGAGGCGCGCGCCGGGCTGATCGCGCAGCTGGCCAATATGGACCCGTATCCGGAGTCGGTGCCGATCAACAACCTGGTCCAGGTCGAGGGCACGCCGCTGGCCGGCACCGAGGCGCTGGACCCGTTCGAGTTCGTCCGCACCATCGCGGTGGCGCGCATCACCATGCCGCAAGCGATGGTGCGGCTGTCGGCCGGCCGCGAGGCCATGGACGAAGCGCTGCAGGCGCTGTGCTTCATGGCCGGCGCCAATTCGATCTTCTACGGCGAAAAGCTGCTGACCACCGGCAACCCGCAGGCCGACCGCGATCGCGCCCTGCTGGCCCGCCTCGACATCCGCGCCGAGGGCTACGCGGGGTAACCCGGGCTACCGCGGCAGGAAAGTGCCCGCTGGACGGCGCGCCGCCGTAATATCCCGTTTACCGGGATAACAAGGAGCGCGCATGTTCAGCAAGATCCTGATTGCCAACCGCGGTGAAATCGCCTGCCGCGTGGCCGCCACCTGCCGCCGGCTGGGCATCCGCACCGTCGCTGTGTATTCCGATGCCGACGCCGAGGCGCGCCACGTCGCCTTCTGCGACGAGGCGGTGCATATCGGCGGCGCCGCCGCGCGCGACAGCTACCTGCGCGCCGACCACATCATCGAGATGGCGAAGGAGAGCGGCGCCCAGGCCATCCACCCGGGCTACGGCTTCCTGTCCGAGAACGAAGCCTTCGCCGAGGCCTGCGCCGCGGCGGGTCTGGTCTTTATCGGGCCGCCGGCGTCGGCGATCCATGCGATGGGCAGCAAGAGCGCGGCCAAGCAGTTGATGGAAAAGGCGTCGGTGCCGCTGGTGCCGGGCTACCACGGCGAGGACCAGGACCCGGCGCTGCTGCGGCGCGAGGCCGACCGCATCGGCTATCCGGTGCTGCTCAAGGCCAGCGCGGGCGGCGGCGGCAAGGGCATGCGCGTGGTCGAGTCCGGCGACGGCTTCGAGGCCGCGCTGGCGTCGGTCAAGCGCGAGGCGTCGGCCAGCTTCGGCGACGACAAGGTGCTGGTGGAGAAGTACCTGACGCGCCCGCGCCATATCGAGATCCAGGTGTTCGCCGACACCCACGGCAATTGCGTCTACCTGTTCGAGCGCGACTGCTCGGTGCAGCGCCGCCACCAGAAGGTGCTGGAGGAAGCGCCGGCGCCGGGCATGACCGAGGAGCGCCGCCGCGCCATGGGGGAAGCGGCGGTGGCCGCGGCAAAAGCCGTCGGCTACGTCGGCGCCGGTACGGTGGAATTTATCGCCGATTATTCCAACGGCGAGGACGGCTCGTTCTACTTCATGGAGATGAACACGCGCCTGCAGGTCGAGCACCCGGTGACCGAGATGATCACCGGGCAGGACCTGGTCGAATGGCAGTTGCGCGTCGCTGCCGGCGAGCCGCTGCCGCTGGCGCAGGAGCAGCTGCGCATCGACGGCCATGCGCTGGAGGCGCGCATCTACGCCGAGAATCCCGACAAGCAGTTCCTGCCGTCCACCGGCACGCTGCGCTTCCTGCGCACGCCGCCGGCGGTGCAGTTCATGCGTGGCGACGGGGTTGACGCAAACCCGCACGGCCCGGCCGGCGTGCGCATCGACGCCGGCGTGCGCGAGGGCGACACCATCAGTCCGTTCTACGACCCGATGATCGCGAAGCTGATCGTCTGGGGCAAGGACCGCGACGAGGCGCTGGCGCGCATGCGCCAGGCGCTGGCGGCGTACCACGTGGTAGGGCTGTCGACCAACGTGGCCTTCCTGCAGCGGCTGGTGAAGTCGGAAGCGTTCCGCACCGCCGACCTCGACACCGGGCTGATCGAGCGCAACGAGGCGGTCCTGTTCCCGCCGCCCGCGCCGGTCGGCATGGAGCTGATCGCGCTGGCGGTGGCGGCGCTGCTGGCGCGCGAAATCCAGCAGCGCCGCATCGACGCCGCTGACCAGCACTCGCCGTGGACCCACGCCGGCGCCTGGCGGCTCAATGGCGGCGTGTCGCGCACGCTGCGCTTCGGCTATGGCGAGCAGGTGCTAGACGTGAAGCTGGACAGCAATGCACGCGGCAGCACGCTGATCTACGCCGACCAGGCCGCGCCCTTTGCCTATACCTGCCAGGCCGGCGATCTCCGCGTCAACCTCGGCACGCGGCGCACGCACGGACAGGTGCATGCCGATGGCGATACCTTCCACGTCTTCTACGCCGGGCGGCATGTGAGCCTGGCCTGGCTCGACCCGCTCGCGCATGCCGGCGAGGCCGAAGGCGAGGGCGGCAAGCTGACCGCGCCGATGCCGGGCAAGGTCATCGCCGTGATGGTCGAGGCCGGCAGCACGGTCGCGCGCGGCGCGCCGCTGCTGGTGATGGAGGCGATGAAGATGGAGCACACCATCAGCGCGCCGGCCGACGGGGTGGTCAGCGAGGTGCTGTACGGGGTCGGCGAGCAGGTCGCCGAAGGGGCGCAACTGCTGGCGTTCGAGAGCAAGTGACGTTGGCAGCCGCAGGCGTCGCTGCCGGGCCGCAAGTCGGGTGCGATCACCGTTGCATCCGCCAGCCGGGGTCCGGTTCCTCTGCCAGAATACGCTTTTACCCCACCAGAATTCTGCTGGAGACAAGATGAAGTTGCAGTTGTACGTGCCCGATGGCCGCTACGACCCGTGGATCGCGGGCTTTGCCGAAGCGCTGCCGGAAGCGCAATGCGTCACGTGGGAGGACAGCCGTGGCGAGCCGGCCGATTACGCCGTGGTCTGGCGCCCGCCCGTCGACATGCTGCGCGGCCGCACCGACCTGAAGGCGGTGTTCAACCTCGGTGCCGGTGTCGACGGCATCCTGCGCCTGCGCGACGAGGATCCGCAGGCACTGCCGGCCGGCGTGCCGATCGTGCGGCTGGACGACGCCGGCATGGCCGCCCAGATGGCCGAGTACGTCACCTCCGCCGTGCTGCGCTATTTCCGCAGGCTGGACGATTACGCCGCCCAGGCACAGGCCGGCAAGTGGAAATTCCTCAAGCCGCACCGCCGCGAAGACTTCACCATCGGCGTGATGGGCATCGGCACGCTGGGCACGCATATCGCGCGCACGCTGGCCGGCTTCGGCTTCCCGGTGCGGGGCTGGAGCCGCACCGCGCGCGCCGTCGAGGGCGTGGTGGGATTCCACGGCGATGCCGGCCGCGCGCCGTTCCTGGACGGCCTGCGGGTGCTGGTCAATGTGCTGCCGCTGACGCCGCAGACCGAGAACATCCTGAATGGCGAACTGTTCGGCAAGCTGGCCCAGGGCGCCTACGTGATCAATGTCGCGCGCGGCCAGCACCTGGTCGAAGCCGACCTGCTCGCGGCGGTGCAGGCCGGCCAGGTCGCGGGCGCCACGCTGGACGTGTTCCGCACCGAGCCGCTGCCCGCCGAGCACCCGTTCTGGCAGGAGCCGCGCATCACCATTACCCCGCATATCTCGGCGCTGACGCTGCGCGAGGACAGCATCGCGCAGATCGCCGGCAAGATCCGCGCGCTGCGCGCCGGCCAGCCGATCGCGGGCGTGGTCGACCTGCAACGCGGCTACTGACCGGCTACACCAGCCCGCCATACGAGCCAACCATACCCCACCGAATAAAGGACAGGAGACAGCCATGACCATGCCGAACTACGTGAAGATCGTTGAAGTGGGTCCGCGCGACGGCCTGCAGAACGAGAAGGCAATGGTGCCGACCGACGTGAAGGTCGCGCTGATCAACCAGCTCACCGACGCCGGCTTCGTCAATATCGAGGCCGCCTCGTTCGTGTCGCCCAAATGGGTGCCGCAGATGGCCGACGGCGCCGACGTGATGGCGCGCATCCAGCGCCGTGCGGGCACGCTGTATTCGGCGCTGACGCCGAACATGAAGGGCTTCGAGGGCGCGATCGCGGCCGGGGCCGACGAGGTGGTGATCTTCGGCGCGGCCAGCGAGGCGTTCTCGCAGAAGAACATCAACTGCTCGATCGCCGAGTCGATCGCGCGCTTTGCGCCGGTGGCGGCCGCGGCCAAGGAGCAGGGCGTGCGCCTGCGCGGCAGCATCTCGTGCGCGCTCGGCTGCCCGTACCAGGGCGAGGTGCCGGTCAGCTCGGTGGTCGACGTGGTGCGCCGCATGCGCGAGCTGGGCTGCGACGAGATCGACATCGCCGATACCATCGGCGTGGGCACGCCGGTGCGCGTGCAGGAAGTGATGCGCGCCGCGGCGGCGGAGTTTGCGCTGGACCGGCTCTCCGGCCATTTCCACGATACCTACGGCCAGGCCCTGTCCAACATCCTGGCCAGCCTGGAAGTGGGCGTCGCGATCTTCCATGCCTCGGTCGCGGGCCTGGGCGGCTGCCCCTATGCCAAGGGCGCCACCGGCAATGTCGCCACCGAAGACGTGCTGTACATGCTGCACGGCATGGGCATCCACACCGGCATCGACCTGGAAGCGGTGGTGCGCGCCGGCGACTACATCTCGCAGGCGATCGGCCGCGCCAACAGTTCGCGCGTGGGCCGCGCCCTGCTGACCAAATGGGCCGCCGCCAGCGACGCGGCACCGGCCTGCGTCTAAGCGCGCGGCCGCAAACAGGAGACTGCATGACGATGCCTGACGAAGCGCTGCCCGAGTCCGCGCAGCGCGTGGCCGACCTGCTGGCGGGGCTGGGCCACGACCGGCCCGTGGTGATGCTGCCCGCCACCGGCAAGACCTCGGCCGAGGCCGCGGCGGGGCTGGGCTGCAGCGTGGCGGAAATCGCCAAGTCCATCATTTTCCGCCGCGTCGCCGACGGCGCGCCGGTGCTGGTGATCGCCAGCGGCAGCAACCGCGTCGACGAGGCCAAGGTGGCCGCGCGCGTGGGCGCGCTGGGCAAGGCCGACGCGCGCTTCGTGCGCGAGAAGACCGGCTATGCCATCGGCGGGGTCTGCCCGATCGGCCATGCGGTGGCGCCGGTGATGCTGCTGGACCAGGACCTGTTCCGCTATGACAGCCTGTGGGCCGCGGCCGGCCATCCGCATGCGGTGTTCAACCTGACGCCGCACCAGCTGCAGCAGATGACCGGGGCCGAAGTGGCCGATGTCGCGATCCCCGCGGCGGGCACCCCCGGAGCCGCGGCATGAGCCCGGACCTGCGCCCCGGCCTGGCGTTCACCTGGCAATACACGGTGCCGCCCAAGGCCACGGTGCCGCGCCTGTATGACGATATCCCGGGCTGCCCCGAGATGCCCGACGTGCTGGCCACCGGCTACCTGGTCGGCATCATGGAGTGCGCCTGCCTGCAGATGCTGCGCGAGCACCTGGACTGGCCGCGCGAGCAGTCGCTCGGCACGCTGGTCAGCTTCTCGCACCTGGCGCCCACGCCGCCGGGCATGACGGTGACGGTCAGGGGCGAGCTGGTCGAGGTCGACGGGCGCCGCCTGCGCTTCCAGTTGAGCGCGTGGGACGGCGAGGACAAGATCTCGGAGGGCGTGCACGAGCGCCACCTGATCGACGCCGGCCGCTTCAACCAGAAGGTCGCGGCCAAGGCCGCGCGCGCGGCCGGCTGAGCGCTGTCCGATGGCCACCATGCCCGCGCCCGTCCCCTCCGCGGCTGAACTGGCGGTGCAAGCCGAGCTCGCGCTGCGCGCGTCGCCGGTGCCTTCGCCATGCCGCAACATCTGCCACATGGACCCGTTCAGCGGCTACTGCGCGGGTTGCCTGCGCACGATCGACGAAATCGCCGGCTGGTCCTCGGCCAGCGACGAAGACAAGCGCCACGTGTGGGCGCAACTGCCGCAGCGCGCAGCATGGCTGGCGGGCGAGGAGGCATCCCCTTGAGTGCAAGCCCGGTCCCGCAGTTGCCGCCATCCATGCGCGTGTTCGAGCGCGGCTGGCTGTCGGCCAACAACATCCTGTTCGCCGACGGCGACGATACGGCGCTGGTCGACACCGGCTACGTCACCCACGCGCCACAGACGGTGGCACTGGTGGCGTCCGCGCTGAAGGGCCGGCCGCTGGCGCGCGTGATCAACACCCATCTGCACTCCGACCACTGCGGCGGCAACGCCGCGCTGCAGGCACGCTGGCAGCCGCGCACCGCGATCCCCGCGGCCGAGGCCGATGCCGTGGCCGCGTGGGACACGGATGCGCTCAGCTACAAGGCCACCGGCCAGCAATGCGACCGCTTTGCCTTCGACAGCGTGCTGAACGACGGCGACACGCTGCGCCTGGGCGGCATCGACTGGCTGGTGGTGGCGGCCCCCGGGCATGACCCGCACGCGGTGATGCTGTTCGCGCCGGCCGAGCGCATCCTGATTTCCGGCGACGCGCTGTGGCAGAACGGTTTCGGCGTGATCTTTCCCGAACTGGAGGGCGAGAGCGGCTTTGCCGAACAGGCGGCGGTGCTGGCGCGCATCGCGCAGCTCGACGTGCGCGTGGTGATCCCGGGCCACGGCAGCGTGTTCACCGACGTCGCCGCGGCGGTCGAGCGCGCGCAGGGACGCCTGGCGTACCTGAGCGCCGACCCGGCGCGCAATGCCGCCCATGCGGTCAAGGTGCTGGTGAAATTCAAGCTGCTCGAGGCGCAGCGGATGACGCTGGCGGCGTTGGCCGCCTGGATGGAAGCGGCGCCGTTGATGGCCCACATGCGTGAGCGCTTTATGCCGGGGCAGCAGATGGCGGAGCTGTGCGCGCAGACGGTGGGGGCGCTGGCGCGCGTCGGGGCGGCGCAGGTCGAGGGGGAATGGGTGGTGAATCGGGATTGAATGCCGTGGCCGCTGGTTTGCGCCCCTCTCCCGCAAGCGGAAGAGGGAGCACACAATTGGCGCTTGCAGGCTAGCCTCAGAACGACGTCCTGAACCCCACCTTCACACTCCTGCCCGCCAGCGGCGCGATATCCCGCAGGATCGATGCCGCGTTGCGCGCGTCCTGGTTGGTCAGGTTGTCCCCGCGCAGGTACACCAGGGTTTGCGTGCCCGCCACCTTGAACTTGTAGGTCAGCGCCAGGCTCAGCAGCGTATAGGCATCGGTCGGCGTGTCGTTGTTGGGCACGCGCGTCTGCTTGGCCGCATACGTGACATCCACGCGCGCACCCCACGGCCCGGCCCCGTACACCAGCGCGCCGCCAAGGCGCAGCGGCGCCAGCCGCGGCAGCGGCTCGCCGGTGTCGCGGTTTTCCCCGCGCACGTAGTCGGCGCGCGCCTCGAAGTCCAGCGTGTCGCTGCTGGTCAGCATCTTCTGCAGCAGGCGCGTCTTGCCTTCGGCCTCGAAGCCGTACAGCGTCGCCGGCACGCCCAGGTACTGGAACTCGGGCAGCGCGTCCGGGCTGCCGACGGCGACCACGTCGCCGGCTTCGTCGCGCGCGCGGCCGGTGGCGCTGAGCGCGAGGTAGTTGGCGAAGCGGCTGTAGTAGCCCGACACGCTGGCGCTGTGCGCGCCTGACTTGAAGCGCACGCCCAGGTCGATCGAGGTGGCGCGCTCCTTGTTGGCGTTGGGATCGCCGACTTCCCAGGCACCGGTGGCGACGTGGGGGCCGTTGGCGTACAGCTCGTAGAAGGTGGGCGCGCGTTCCGTGTAGGACACGTTGCTGGTCAGCGACCACGCCGGGTTCATCTTGTACAGCAGGCCGGCCGAGGCGCTGGTGGCGTTGAAGCTGCGGCTGGCATCGGCGAAGCGGTCGTTGCCGTTGGCGCTGGCCTTGACGCTGCTGTGGTCGAGCCGGCCGCCGAAGTTCAGCTTCAGGTCGCCGCCGGCGGTCAGCGGCATTTCCTCGAACAGGAACAGCGCGGCGTTGTCGGTGTTGGTGCTGGGCACGAAGGCCTCTTCGCCCAGCGCCGAGAAGTTGGTATGCCCGAACTGCGTGCCGATCACGCCGGTCAGGTTGCCGATCTTCGCGTGTCTGGCCTCGAAGCGCGCGTCCCAGCCGCGGTTCTTGAAGATGGTGCCGGTCTCGCCGTCCTCGATTTCGCGGTGCTCGTAGTCGGTGAAGCTGACCTTGCCCTTGACCGACTCGAACCAGCCGCCGGTGTTGCCGGCCAGGTTGCGCGCCTCGCCTTCCAGCGCGAAGCGGTCCTGCTTCATCTTCAGCCGCACCGCGTCCTCGGCGGGCGTGCCGTAGTCGTTGCGGTAGGCGCTGTAGTTGGCGCCGAGGAAGCCGTCGGCCCAGGTGTAGGAGCCGCCCAGCGAGCCGCCCTGCTGGTCGGCGCTGGTATTGGGCAGGCGCCCGTAGGGTTCGGCCTCGCCTTCGGGCAGCGGCTCGGCGTTGCGCAGGCGGTCGCTGCGCGCGTAGCCGGGGATGCGCAGGTCGCTGGTCTTGCGCGCGAAGGCATCGGCGTGGACGGCAAACCTGCCGTTGCCGGCCTCGATCAGCGCGCTGGCGTTGCGTGCCTGGTCGCCGCCGGCGGTGGCGCTGGCATCGACCGCGCCGCCGACGCCTTCGATCGGCTCCTTGGGGATGCGGTTGTCGATCACGTTGACCACGCCGCCGATGGCATTGCCGCCGTACATCAGCGCCGCCGGGCCGCGCACGACTTCGATGCGCTCGGCCACCAGCGGGTCCACCGGCACGGCGTGGTCATAGGACAGCGTCGAGGCGTCGACCGTGGTGCCGCCGTTCTGCAGCACCTTGATGCGGTCGCCGTCGAGGCCGCGGATCACCGGCCGGCTGGCGTTGGGGCCGAAGTATGTGGACGACACCCCGGGCAGCTTGTCCAGGGTCTCGCCCAGCGTGCTGGCCTGGCGCACCGCCAGCGCGTCGCCGCCCAGCGTGGAGACCGGCGCCACCATCTCGTTCAGGTCGCTGCCCAGCGGGTTGGCGGTGACCACGACTTCGCGCAGCGTGGCGCCGGCCGGGGTGGCTGGAGCGGCAGCAGGGACGGCGGCGGGGGCGGCTTCGGCGGCCGGCGCCGTGGCGGTCTGCGCCAGTGCGGCGGGCGCCACCAGGGCGGTGGCCAGCGTGGCGGTCAGGGAGGCGGCAAGTGCTGCCAGCGGAGTCAGGCGCGGGGTGGCAGGCTGGGTGTGACGGCGGGCGGTGTAACGGTTCTTCGACATGGCGCGCGGAGCAAGGCAGTGGCAATCGGCCCGGCTGGCACGGCGGTGTCCGGCCAGGCGCGGCACGCCCGTGATGGGCATGGCAGCGCGGCCGGCAGGGCGCGTGTTCAGCTCGGAATGCGTAAGACGGCGGGGGCGCGGCGCTGGCCGCGTTCCCGGATCAGGCGAGGGCGATGGCCGGCGCCGGCGGGGCGCGCGATTGGAAGGGCTGGGCTGAGGGCAGGTCGGGCCAGCGCCAGGCCAGGCTGGCGGGCTTGACCGGCTTGCCGAAGGCAAGCTGCAGCGGTGGCAGCTTGCCGCAATGCGTGTCGGCGACGGTGGCGCCATCGAACAGCACGCACGAGTGCCCGCTGAAGGCCTGCGACAGCGGGTGCGGGTCATTGTCGGACGCGGCGGCGTTTGCCGCCGCGGGGGCACTGGCCGGCGCCGGCAGGCCGCCGTGGACGATGCGGTGGGTCAGCCCGGCATGCTGCGCCAGCAGCAGGCACAGCGCCAGCCACAGCGCGGACCAGAGGCCCGGGCCGTGCGCGCGCAGGCGGGCGAACCCGTCAGTGCGCATGGGGGTGGCCACCCTGGCGGCCGTGATTGTGATCGTGGCCGGGATCGCCGCAGCCGCAGTCGTCGCCATGGTCGTGGTCGTGGCCATGGGCGTGATCGTGGTCGTCGTCGAAATCGTCGACCCAGGTCGGGAACGGGTCCGGACAGGCGGCCCAGGCTTCCACGCCGGCGGCCATCTCGGCATCGCTCAGCAGGCAGGCGTCGAGACGGGCCTGCAGCGCGGCATGGTCCAGGTCCAGGCCGATCAGCACCAGTTCCTGGCGGCGGTCGCCGAACGGCGCCGGGGCGCCGGCGTCGTGCATGTCGGCTTCGACTTCCGCGCGTTCGGCGGCGTCGGCCGGCCATTGCGCCGGGTCCAGCGCCGCCCACCAGGCGCCGGCGCCGCCATGGCGGCAGACGCCGCCGGACTGGTTCCAGTCGCCCGCGGTCTCCATCCGGCTCGCCAGCCAGAACAGGCCTTTGGAGCGCAGCACGCTGCCATGCTCGCGCAGCCATTCGGTATGAATCAGGTCGGCGAAGCGTTGCGGGTCGAACGGACGGCGGCGGCGGTAGACCAGCGTGGACACACCGCTGGCGGCGTCCGCCGCGGGCGCCTCGCCACGCAGCGCGGCAAGCCAGCCGGCGCCATTGGCGGCGGCTTCGAAATCAAAGCGGCCGGTGCCCTGCACGCGCCCGGGCGGCACCTCGCCGAAACGGGCTTCGACGATGTCGGCGCGCGGGTTCAGCGCCTGCAGCGCCGCGCGCAGCCGCGCCAGCTCGGCGGCGCCGACGAGGTCGGCCTTGTTCAGCACGATCACGTCGCAGCCTTCGATCTGCGCGACCAGCACTTCGGCCACGGTGCGGTCGTCGTCCTGGCCCTGCGCCAGGCCACGGTCGGCCAGGAACTCGGCTTCGTTGAGGTCGCGCAGCACGGTGGCGGCATCGACCACGGTCACCAGCGTGTCGGGCTGCACGGCCGCGACGGGCCCCGCGCCATGCTCGGCCTCGAACAGGAAGCCTTCGGCAATCGCCAGCGGCTCGTCCAGGCCGTCGGCTTCCACCAGCAGCGCGTCGAAACGGCCGGTGGCGGCCAGCCTTGCGGCTTCGGCGAGCAGCGGCTCGCCCGAGGGCAGCAGCGCGGCCTCGCAACCGGGCGGCAAGGGCGCCAGCGCTTGCCCGTCCTGCGCGCCGCAGACCAGCACGCCGACACGCCCGCGCGCGCCATGCGCGAGCAGGTGGTTCAGCAGCGTGGTCTTGCCGGCGCCGGGAAAACCGGACAGCACGGTGACGGGCAGGCGATCAGCCATGGCAGCAGCAGGGAAAGTGGAGGGGGCAACGCAGCGCGCAAGGGTCGCGGGCGCGCTGTTGCAACAAGGTTGCGAATTTACCAGAAAGGCCGCGGCGGCAACAGCCGGATGATTCTCAATGGTAGGCCGTGGCCATGGCGCGACAAGGGCCCGGGGTGGGGCCCAAAAAACAAACGGCCCGGGTACCCGGGCCGTCATGTTGCGCAGGCTGCGCCGGCTGGCCGGCGCGCCGTGCTTCAGTCGCCGAACAGCTTCTGGCGCAGTTCGCGGCGTTGCTGCGCTTCCAGCGACAGCGTCGCGGTGGGCCGTGCCAGCAGGCGCGGCACGCCGATCGGCTCGCCGGTTTCCTCGCACCAGCCGTAGTCGCCGGACTCGATGCGCTGCAGCGACTGCTCGACCTTCTTCAGCAGCTTGCGCTCGCGGTCGCGCGTGCGCAGTTCCAGCGCGTGTTCTTCCTCGATGGTGGCGCGGTCGGCCGGATCCGGCACGATCACGGTTTCGCGCAGGTGTTCCGTGGTCTGGTCAGCGTTCTTCAGGATTTCGTCGCGCAGCTGTTCAAGGCGGTGCTTGAAGAAAGCGAGCTGCGCTTCGTTCATGTAATCCTTGTCGCTCATCTTCAGGATTTCAGCTTCAGTCAGAAGTTTGTTGCTGCTCATGGTTGCTGCTGATTCTCTTGTTGATGCGGCCGGCGGCGTCTCAGTCCGCGCGGGTGCGCTGTCCGCGCGCTTGCGCGCCACGGTTGTTTCACTCTGGCTGGCTGCAGTCTTGCTGCTTCGCGGGCCTCCCTTCCTTGCGCCCGCTTCGGCGTTCGCCGTACTGCCGCGGGGAGCGGGCGCGGCCTTCACAGGCTGCGCCTTGAGCGTCTCTGCCGCTGCACTACCAGTCTTGCTGCGGCTTTCTTTGGTCTTCGTTGCGGCTGTCATGGGGACACCTCTCTCTCGCGTCAGTCAGTGACGGCGCGCGTCGGGGTACCCCAAGCGGAACAGGCGGTCTCCGCACGAAGCACTGCGACCGCACCTGCTGGCGGCCTGCCTCATGCTGACGACAACCGCCGCCCTGCAAGTCCACCGGCGAGCGGTGGACCGGACACCGGCGGCGGGAAAAAGGTGCGCCACCGGTATCAAATCCGGCCTATTGTACTTGAACAAATTTTTCGGAGATATGGGGAAAACCGGCTGGCGCTTCGGTATTTCCCCGGTACCCCGAACGGGGGGCAGCCGCGCGGCGGTGTCGGAAGGGATGCCGCCCATGAGACGGCAGGCGCACTCAGGCCAGGCAGTTCTCCAGGCCCTTGAGGATGGCGTCGCGGGGCAGGTCCACGCCGATGAACACCATGCGCGTGCCCGGGGTCTCGTCTTCCCACTTGGCACCGATGTCGCTGCCCATCAGCTGGTGAACGCCCTGGAACACCACTTTGCGGTCCACCCCCTCCATATATAGTACGCCCTTGTAGCGCAACAGTTTTTCCCCGTAGACCGCCAGGATCCCGGACAGGAATTCTTCCAGCTTGCCGTAGTGGAACGGCTTGTCGCTGCGGAAGACGAACGACGCGATGCGGTCGGTATGGTGGTGGTGGTGATGGTGGTCGTGCGCATGGCCATGTCCATGGCCGTGATCGTGATCGTGGTCGTGGCCACAGTCGGCGCCGCAATGGTCGCCGTGTTCATGGTCGTGGTCGTGCGCGTGGTCGTGTTCCTCGGCGCGCAGGAATTCCGGGTCGATCTCGAGCTTGGCGTTCAGGTTGAAGCCGCGCAAGTCGAAGATGGTGTCGATCGGGGCCTCGCCGAAATTGACCAGGCGGATCGGCGCGCGCGGGTTCATGTGCAGCAGGCGGTGACGCAGCTCGGCCACATCGGCTTCGCTTACCAGGTCGGACTTGGTGATGAAGATGGCGTCGGCAAAGCCGACCTGGCGCTGCGCCTCTTCCTGCTTGTCCAGCTGCAGGTGGGCGTGCTTGGCGTCGACCAGCGTGATCACCGCGTCGAGCAGGTAGCGCGAGGCGATTTCCTCGTCCATGAAGAAGGTCTGCGCCACCGGGCCGGGGTTGGCCACGCCGGTGGTTTCGATCACCACGCAGTCGAAGTCGATCTCGCCGGCGTCGCGGCGCGTCAGCAGCGTCGACAGCGCCTGCACCAGGTCGCCGCGGATGGTGCAGCAGATGCAGCCGTTGCTCATCTGCACGATCTGCTCGCGGCCATCCTGCACCAGGATCTCGTTGTCGATGTTCTCTTCGCCGAACTCGTTCTCGATCACGGCGATCTTCATGCCGTGCTGCTCGTTCAGGATGCGCTTGAGCAGGGTGGTCTTGCCGCTGCCGAGAAAGCCGGTCAGGATCGTGACCGGGATCAGTTTGGACATTGTTGGTTCTCCGGGAAATGAGTGCCGGTCAGTGGGCGGCGCGCGCACGCTTGCCGCATTCGGCGCAGACGCCGTTCACGGTCAGTTCGACATGTTCGATGGCAAAGCCGCTGGGCACGCGCGGCGCGGCCGGCTGCGCCGGGGCGGCGGCATCGTCCAGGCAGAAGGTGCGGTCGCAGCGGGTGCAGTGGAAATGGCTGTGCTGGCGATGCTCCTGCGCGCGCGCGGCCTCGTGCTCGACCAGGCTGAAGCGGAACACGCGGTCGTTGCCGGCGCGCTTCTGCGCCACGCCCTGGTCCACCAGCCAGTCCAGCACACGGTAGACGGTGACACGGTCGATGGTCTCGCCGGCCTCGGGCAGCCGGTCGATCACGGCCTGGTGCGTCAGCGCCTCGTCGCTGCCGATCAGGCAGGCCAGGATGCACAGCCGCGGCTGGGTCACGCGCGCGCCCAGCCGGCGCAGGCGTTCATGGGCGGCCTCCAGGGCCGCCGGGGTCGGGATTGCCGGTTCCGGCGCCAGGGCCGGCCGGTCCGGACTGGGACGGGTCATGGCCGGATTTAACCATAGCCCTACGGTTGTTGCAATTCAGTTGCGTCAGCCGCGACGGCGGATTGCGCCTATGATCGGCACAGGACCACCTGAGCGGAGACCCCCATGCTGAATGACGCGAGCGCCCTGCTGTTCCCGAATTTCGAACCGTTCCGGCAACAGGTCGGCGAGGTCGAGATCGCCGGGGTGCGGGGCGGCTCGGGGCCGCCGCTGCTGCTGTTGCACGGCCACCCGCAAAGCCACCTGATCTGGCACCGGGTGGCGCCCGCGCTGGCCGACCACTTCACCGTGATCGCCACCGATCTGCGCGGCTACGGCAGCAGTGCGGCGCCGCCCGGCAATGCCGGTCACGAGCGCTACAGCAAGCGCACCATGGCGCAGGACCAGGTGGCGCTGATGGCGGCGCTCGGTTTCCATCGCTTTGCGCTGTGCGGCCATGACCGCGGCGCGCGCGTCTCGCACCGGCTGTGCCTGGACCATCCCGAGGCGGTCAGCCGTGCCATGCTGCTCGACATCGCGCCCACGCTGGCCATGTACGAGCGCACCAGCATGGCGTTTGCCGCCGCCTACTGGCACTGGTTCTTCCTGATCCAGCCGGCGCCGTTCCCCGAGACCCTGATCAACGCCGAGCCGGATTTCTACATCCAGAAGCTGATGGGGCTGCGCCACGCCGGCCTGGCCGCGTTCGCCCCCGACGCCATGGCCGCCTACACCGCGGCGATGCGCGACCCGGCCCGCGTGCACGCCATGTGCGAGGACTACCGCGCCGCCGCCACCATCGACCTCGAGCACGACCGCGCCGAGCGCGAGGCCGGGCGCCGCCTGGCGCTGCCGCTGCGCGTGCTGTGGGGCGAGCACGGCGTGGTGGCACGCTGCTTCGAGCCGCTGGCGCTGTGGCAGGAAGTGGCCGCGGACGTAAGCGGGCGCGCGCTGCCCTGCGGCCATTACATCCCCGAGGAAGCCCCTGAGCCGCTGCTGGAGGAAATGCTCGGCTTCTTCCGCTAGCCCGGCCAGGGTGTCGCCAACGCAGCCTTTATGGGCGATTGCTGCCATATCTTCCCCGTTTCCCGCCATATGCCGCGGATTGCAGGCGGGTTAGCCCCTATACCTGCCTATTGTCTGCTGTTGTTAACATCAAGATCCGCCCTTGCCGTTTACGGTGGGGCAGCGCTGTCAGCCGGCATGGTCCAAGCGCGGCCAGCGAGACCGCGCGGGTGCGCCCGCAAGCGGGCGCCGGGCCGGCGGCAGCGCATTGCAGACGGGTATCACCGGGAACCAGGAGAAGAGAGCATGAAACGAGTGGCAAAGATGGTCGCGGCCGCTATGGCAGTCAGCGCGATGGGTGTGGCGACGGGCGCGTACGCCCAGGAATATCCGGGCAGCAAGCCGGTGACGGCGGTGGTGCCGTTTGCCGCGGGCGGCCCGACCGACAAGGTCTCGCGCGAACTGACCATGATCATGTCCAAGCACCTGGGCGCGACCATCGTGATCGAGAACCTCGGCGGTGCCGGCGGCACCATCGGCGCCAAGAAGGTGGTCCAGGCCAAGAACGATGGCCACACTGTGCTGATCCACCATATCGGCATGTCCACGGCCCCGGCGCTGTATCGCAACCTCGGCTTCGATCCGCTCAAGGACTTTGAAATGGTCGGCGAGATCGCCGACGTGCCGATGGTGCTGGTGGGCAACAAGTCGCTGCCGCCCAACACCTTCAAGGAGCTGCTGCCGTATATCAAGGCCAACGCCAGCAAGCTGTCGCTGGCCAATGCCGGCATCGGCTCGGCCTCGCACCTGTGCGGCCTGCTGTTCCAGAGCGCGATCCAGACTGAGCTGACCACGGTGCCGTACAAGGGCACGGCGCCGGCACTGACCGACATCCTGGGCGGCCAGGTCAACCTGATGTGCGACCAGACCACCAATATCGCCGGCCAGCTCAAGGCGGGCGCGCTCAAGCCGTACGCGGCCATGCAGTCGCGCCGCGTGGAAGCCTTCAAGGACATTCCGACCGCCGCCGAGCAGGGCCTGCCGGGCGTCGAAGTGAAGATCTGGCACGCCATGTACGCACCCAAGGGCACGCCCAAGCCGGTGATCGACAAGCTGTCGGCGGCGCTGCAGAAGTCGGTGGCAGACCCGGCCTTCCGCGCCAAGATGGCCGAGCTGGGCGCCGAGGCCGTGCCGGCGCAGCGCGCCACGCCGGATTCGCTGCGCACCTTCCTGGGCGCCGAGATCAACAAGTGGACCCCGGTCATCAAGAAGGCCGGCGTGTACGCGGACTGATCTAGCGGACTGCTCTGAAGGAGTGATTGATGCGGCGCGCCGGCCTGCTGGCCGGTGCGTCCCGCCCGAGGGCCATGCGTTGCGCATGGCCCTTTTTGTTTCCGGATCGCCGCGACCAGCGAGGGCGGGCATCCTATATTGGTCAGACTGCCGCCGCCGGCGAGGTGCGCGACAGGCCTTGAAACCGTGCGGGGGCGTCGCCAACTACGGTCCTGACATATTCACGGAAGCCACCATGGAACAGTATCACGGCACTACCATCGTCAGCGTCCGCCGCGGCAATCAGGTCGCGCTGGGCGGTGATGGTCAGGTCACGCTCGGCAATATCGTGATGAAGGGCACCGCGCGCAAGGTGCGCCGCATCTACAACGGCAAGGTACTGGTCGGGTTTGCCGGCAGCACCGCCGACGCCTTCTCGCTGCTGGACCGCTTCGAGGCCAAGCTCGAGAAATACCAGGGCAACCTGACGCGCGCCGCGGTCGATCTCGCCAAGGACTGGCGCTCGGATCGCGCGCTGCGCCGACTGGAGGCCATGCTGATCACCGCCGACCGCGACACCACGCTGGTCATCACCGGCAACGGCGACGTGCTGGATCCCGAAGGCGGCATCGCCGCGATCGGCTCGGGCGGCGCGTATGCGCAGTCGGCGGCCAAGGCGCTGATGGAGAACACCGAGATGGCGCCGAAGGCCGTGGTGGAGAAGGCGCTGACCATCGCCGGCGAGCTCTGCATCTACACCAACACCAATTTCGTCATCGAGACGCTGGAATAAGCCGCCGGCACCCGCGGGGGCCGCCCCCGCACCGCGCCCCAACTGAACGGATACCATGTCGCACACCATGACCCCGTCGGAAATCGTTTCCGAACTCGACAAGCACATCATCGGCCAGAACAAGGCCAAGAAGGCCGTGGCGGTGGCGCTGCGCAACCGCTGGCGCCGCCAGCAGGTGGCCGAGCCGCTGCGCCAGGAAATCACCCCCAAGAATATCCTGATGATCGGTCCGACCGGCGTCGGCAAGACCGAGATCGCACGGCGCCTGGCCAAGCTGGCCGACGCGCCCTTTATCAAGATCGAGGCGACCAAGTTCACCGAGGTTGGCTATGTCGGCCGCGACGTCGACACCATCGTGCGCGACCTCGCCGAGATGGCGATCAAGCAGACGCGCGAATCCGAGATGAAGAAGGTGCGCACCAAGGCCGAGGACGCCGCCGAGGACCGGCTGCTCGACGTGCTGCTGCCGCCGCCGCGCGATATCGGCTTCTCGCAGCCGGAAGAGAAGGATTCCAACACGCGCCAGGTGTTTCGCAAGAAGCTGCGCGAAGGCCAGCTCGACGACAAGGACATCGAGCTTGAAGTCTCCGCCGGCATGCCCAGCATGGACATCATGGGCCCGCCGGGCATGGAAGACATGACCGAGCAGATCCGCACCATGTTCGCCGGCCTGGGCCAGGGCAAGAAGGCGCGCCGCAAGATGAAGGTCAAGGAAGCGTTCAAGCTGCTGATCGACGAAGAGGCCGCCAAGCTGGTCAACGACGAGGAGCTCAAGCACAAGGCCATCGCCAACGTCGAGCAGAACGGCATCGTGTTCCTGGACGAGATCGACAAGATCGCCAGCCGCAGCGATATCGGCGGCGGCGAGGTGTCGCGCCAGGGCGTGCAGCGCGACCTGCTGCCGCTGGTCGAGGGCACCACGGTGAACACCAAGTACGGCATGATCAAGACCGACCACATCCTGTTCATCGCCTCGGGCGCGTTCCACCTGTCCAAGCCGAGCGACCTGATCCCCGAGCTGCAGGGCCGCTTCCCGATCCGCGTGGAACTGGAATCGCTGTCGGTGCAGGACTTCGAGGCCATCCTGACGCAGACCGATGCCAGTCTGACCAAGCAGTACCAGGCGCTGCTGAACACCGAAGAGGTCAACCTGGTGTTCGCGCCTGACGGCATCCGCCGGCTCGCCGAGATCGCGTTCTCGGTCAACGAGAAGGTCGAGAACATCGGCGCGCGCCGGCTCTATACGGTGATGGAGCGGCTGCTGGAAGACCTGTCGTTCCACGCCAGCAAGTCGTCCGGCGAGACCGTGACCATCGACGCGGCGTACGTGGAAGAACGGCTGGGCGACCTCGCCGGCAACGAGGACCTGTCGCGCTACGTGCTGTAAAGCCCGCAGCCGGCCCAATGAAGGCGCACCGCGGTGCGCCTTTTTTCATGTCCGTGCGTTTCCAGCTGCCACATCCCGGTAAGGCTCGTAAGCATTGGTAAGCCCGCTGGCCGGCGCTGGCGGGCGATGCGACCCTTGCGCACCTTGACGGTCGATTGACCGGTGCGGGAGCCACCGCATCCCCCTCAACCACTGGCAGGAGAAATCACATGGTCCATTACAAGACCCGCCGGGTCGTGCTTGCCACGGGCGGCCTGCTGGCCGCGCTGGCCGCCGCCACGGCCTTCCTGTGCGTCCGTCCGGCGATCCCGGCGGCCGAAGCCGCGCAATCGGGCACCCTGGGCGCGGCCGCCGCCGCGGCGGCAACGCTGGCGCTGGATTCGGGCGCGCTGTTCACGCTGGCGGACCGCCATGCCGGCGATGCCATGCGCATCGCCGACAGCGGCGCGCCGCCGGACGGCGCCGAGGGCCTGGACTGGGACTACGTCCAGCTGCGCCTGTAAGGGCGGCGTCATGCCACGCCATGCAAAAGGCCGCGCACGTGCGCGGCCTTTTGCATGCTGGGTCGGTTCAGCGCTTGCGCGTCTTCAGCGAGATACCGGCCGCTTGCCGAGCTTGCGCTGCAAGGTGCGCCGGTGCATGTTCAGCGCCCGCGCGGTGGCGGAGATATTGCCGCCGTGCTCGGCCAGCACGCGCTGGATATGCTCCCACTCCAGCCGCGCCACCGACAGCGGCACCGGTTCTTCCAGCGCGGCCTGCGCCGCGTCTTCCGACACGCCCGCCATCAGCGCGGTCAGGATCGAATCGACATTGGCCGGCTTGGCCAGGTATTCGTCGGCGCCCTGCTTGACCGCTGCCACCGCCGTGGCGATGCTGGCGTAGCCGGTCAGGATCAGGATGCGCGCGTCGGGCAGGGCCTGGCGCAGCGGCGCCACCAGCTGCAGCCCGGACTCGGCGGGGGCGGTGCTGCCGGCTTCGGGCGGTGGCTCCAGGTGCAGGTCCAGCGTGACGTAGGCAAAGTCGGTGCGCGCCGCCAGCGCCAGCGCGGTGCGGCCGTCATGCGCCACCGCCACGGCATAGCCGCGGCGCGTCAGCGCGCGCGCCAGCGCGCCGGCAAAGACTTCGTCGTCGTCGATCACCAGGAAGGGCGTGCCGGCCGGCGCGGTGGCTTCGGGTACCGGGGTGAAGGGTTCGGTCATAAGGCAGAAGGCACGGTGGCGGCGGCAGCCGCCGAGCTGGAAAGCGTGGAGAGCGCGGGCAGGCGCAGTTCGGCGACGGTGCCGCCGCCCGGGCGGTCATGCCAGGCGAGTTCGCCGCCCATCTGCCGGGCGGCGCTTTGCGCCAGGTACAGCCCGATGCCCTGGCCGCCGTGCTGGCTGGCCACCGGGGTCTCGCCGAGCTGGCCGCGCAGCGCTTCGGGGATGCCGTCGCCATGGTCGGCGACGCGGAACGACAGCCACGGCGCGGTGTTGCCCGGGGCCATGGCGATCTGCAACTGCAGCGGCTGCGCGCCGCGCCCGGCGGCCTGCTGGCTGCGCGCGGCGTTGTCGAGCAGGATGGTCAGGATCTGGCCCACGCGCGCGGTTTCCACCTCCTGCGCGCCTGCGCCCGGCGTGGCCACGGCCTGCAGGCTGGCATTGGGATGGCGCAACTGCCAGCGTTCGGCAAAGGCCGGCAGCCAGCCGTCGATGCGCTGCGGCGCCAGCGTGGCCGGGTCTTCGCGTAGCCGCGCCAGGGTCGAGCGGCACAGCGCCAGCTGCTGCTCCATGGTCTGCAGGTCGGGCAGGTAGCCGCTGATGGCGGCGGCGCCGCGACCGGCGTCGGAGGCATCGGCGCGCAGCTCGCCGGCAATCACCGCCAGCGTCGCCAGCGGCGTGCCGATTTCATGCGCGACCGCGGCGGCCTGGCCGTTCAGGTCTTCGACGCGCGCTTCGCGCAGCAGTTGCTCGCGCGCCAGGTTCAGTTGTGCCTCGCGCTGGCGCAGCACCCCCGACAGGCGCGCCACGAACAGCGCGATCATCACCGCGCTGGCGACAAAGTTCAGCCACATGCCGGCCAGGTGGTAGGTCACCGCGTTGTCCGGGTTGTGCAGGTCCAGCGGCACGTATTCGATCAGCAGCACCGTGTAGCAGGCCAGCGCGTACAGCGCCAGTGCAATCACCTGGCGCCACGGCAGGATGGCGGCGGCGATGGCCAGTCCCGGCAGGTAGAACGAGACGAACGGGTTGGTGGCGCCGCCGGTATAGAACAGGATCGCCGACAGCGCGGTCAGGTCCACCAGCAACTGGCCCATCAGCTCGGCCTCGCCGGGCGCGCTGTTGCGCCGCGTGTGCTGGCGCAGCCGCAGGCCGGTGAGCAGGTTGAACAGCGCCTGCAGCCCCAGCACCACCAGCAGCGGCGTGTAGGGCAGGCGGATGCCGGCAATCGGCTCGCACACCAGCACGGTCAGCGCCTGTCCGCCCAGCAGCGCCCAGCGCAGCCAGAACAGCCGGCGCAGCGTCACCTGGCCGTGGCGCGCCGAACTGCCGGCCGGCAGGGGCGACAGGAACGGGAATTCAGGCAGGCGGGTCACGGCTGGGGCGGGGCGCATGGCGCGAGTGTATCAATGCCGCCGCGGGGCGCCGGCGCGTGCGACACCTTGCCGCATTGGCGGGCCGCCGCGGCGGCTGCCAGACTGGCTGGTTGCGCGGTCGAGCGCGCGTGGCCGGCGGCCACGCCGGCCTCAGGCAGGGCCGTCCTCGCCATGGTCTAATGTCTGCTTTCAGGAGAGCCTTTGATGCAAGCCAAGTTCCGCCCGGCCACGCTGGCCGCTTCCTTCGCCCTGGCCGCCACGCTGGCATCGGGCGCCGCGCTGGCCCAGGTCGATGTCAGCAACGCCTGGGTGCGCGGCACGGTGCCGACCCAGACCGCCTCCGGCGCCTTCATGGTGCTGCACGCGCACCAGGACGCGAAGCTGGTCGGCGTGTCGTCGCCGGTGGCGGCGGCCGAGCTGCACGAGATGAAGATGGAAGGCAACGTGATGCGCATGCGCCAGATCAAGTCGCTGGACCTGCCCAAGATGCAGAACGTCGAACTGAAGCCGGGCGGCTACCACGTGATGCTGATGGACCTGAAGGCCCAGCTCAAGCCCGGCGACACCGTGCCCATCACGCTGAAGATCGAGCAGGGCGGCAAGGTGGTCGAGCAGAAGGTCACGGCCGAAGTGCGCAGCATGGTGCCGGCTGCCGCCGGCGGCCACGCCGGCCACGGCGACCACAAGCACTGAGCAACAACTGACGCGGCGGGGCGGCTGGCTCCGCGCCGTCAGCCGCGCAGGCTGATCGGCTCGTCCGCCTCCGGGCTCGACGCCGCCGCCAGCACGCGCTCGCGCAGCCAGGCGTGGGCGGGATCGGCCTCGGTGCGCTCGTGCCAGATCATGCTGAAGGTGAAGTCGTCGAGCGCGAACGGCGGCGCGAACACGGCGTAGCGCGGGTCGTCCTCGAGCGCTGCCAGGCTGCGCCGGGCGGTGGTCAGCACCAGGTTGGTCCCGGCGATCAGCGCCGGCGCCACGCTCCAGTGCGGCACCACGCAGGCGATCTTGCGCCGCCCCCCCAGTTTGGCCACGGCCGTGTCGATGGCATCCATGCGTTCGCTGTGCGTGGCGACCAGCACGTGCGAGCGCGCCAGGTAGGCCACCTGGTCGAGCCGGCCGGTATCGCGCACGGTCGCGGCATCGACCGCGCAGGCATAGCTTTCGCGAAACAGCTCGGCCGACTGCACGCCTTCGGGCTGGTGGCTGAACACCCCCAGCGCCATGTCGATCTCGCCATCGGACACCTGCGCGGTCATGCCTTCGCGGCTGGCCTGCGACACCACCAGGTCGATATTGGGCGCGGCCTTGCGCACCGCGCGCAGCAGCCGCGGCAGCACCACCAGCGCGCCGTAGTCGGACATCGCCAGCCGGAAGCTGCGCCGCGCGGTCGCCGGCTGGAAGCCGCTCGGCCCCAGCAGGATGCGTACCTGCGCCAGCGCCTCGGCCAGCGGCCCCGACAGCTCGTGCGCGCGCGCGCTCAGCACCAGACCGCCCTTGCCGCGCACCAGGATCGGATCATCGAGCAGTTGCCGCAGGCGCCCGAGCGCATGGCTGACCGCCGGCTGGCTCAGGTGCAGCCGCAGCGCGGCGCGGGAGATATGGCGCTCCGCCAGCAGCGCTTCCAGCACCACCAGCAGGTTGAGGTCGATTCCGCGTAGGCTATTCATTCGGCGAATATTAAACGTACGAAAGCAGAATTGGAAATTCGCAAAGCGATATTTCAAACTGCTGGCATCGCATCTTGCCCTATGGAGCGCGCCATGTCAGGCACCCAGCTGTCGTTTTCGATCCCGTCATCGCTCTGGCTGCCGCTTGGCACCGCCGTGCTGGCCGGTGCCGCGATCCCGTTCCAGGCCGGAGCCAACGCCACGCTCGGGCGCATGCTCGGCCATCCGCTGTCGGCGACGCTGGTGTCGCTGGTGGTCAGCCTGGTGGCCCTGCTGCCGGTGCTGTGGCTGATGCGGGTGCCGCTGCCGTCGCCGGCGGCAGTGGCCCAGGCGCCGGCCTGGCTGTGGAGCGGCGGGGTGCTGGGGGTGTTCTATATCTCGGCCGCGCTGATCATGGCGCCCCGGCTGGGCGCCGCCGGCTTTATCGCCGCGGTGGTGGCCGGGCAGGTGCTGGCGGCACTGCTGGTGGACCAGTTCGGCCTGGCCGGGTTTGCGGTGCGCGCGCTGACGCCGGCGCGGGTGGCCGGGGCCGCGCTGATCGTGGCCGGGATGCTGGCGATGCAGTGGGACAGCGGGGCGGCAGCCGGGCCGGCGCGTCAGCCGGCCGCCGGATCGGGAGCGGAATCGGGCGCGGAATCGGGGGTGGAATCCGGCGCCTGAGCCGCCTGTCGCCGGGCCGCCAGGCAGGCCGGACACAGGCAGTGCTGGCCCGGCACGATCTGCCGCGCCGGCAGCAGCGGCTGGCTGGCGCACCAGCACTCGGGCAGCCCCGCCACGTAGCCGCAGACGAAGCCGGCGCCGCAGCGGCTGCAATGTTCGACCGGGCGCAACTGCCCGGTCAGCACCGCGGCGGCGTCGCTCATGGCTGCCTCCGCGGTGCTGGCGGGATGGACAGATTTCGGTCAGGCGAGCGGCGGATGACGGCGGACATGATGGCAAGGATTCGGGAACACTGCGCCGCGGCACCGGCCAAATCGCTGAGAGGTGGCCGGGAAGCGGGCAAGGAAGCGAGCCGGGAACGCGGCGCGCCTGTTGCATGGACGGAACGCGCTGGTGCCCCGCAGGCCGCTTGCGGCCGGTTCGCCGCGCCCCGTTGGGCCGGCGCGCTTTCGCCCCGCGCGGTTTCTTGTAAAATCGGCGCCTGCCGTGGCCGGATGGCGCACTTTCGGGCGATCCCCGGGGGCGATCCGTCGGGCTTCCCCCCCGGGGACGCAGCGGCTTAGCCATCATACCTGTTGATACTCACGGATGTCCCCCATGAACGCCGACAACCCTGGGCCTGCCGCGACCGCGGTGGCCGCCATCGCTCCCGCACTGAAGGCCGAGATCCTCGCCGAGGCCCTGCCGTATATCCGCAAGTTCCACGGCAAGACCATCGTGGTCAAGTACGGCGGCAATGCCATGACCGAAGAGAAGCTCAAGCACGGCTTCGCGCGCGACGTGATCCTGCTGAAGCTGGTCGGCATGAACCCGGTGGTGGTGCACGGCGGCGGCCCGCAGATCGACGAGGCGCTGAAGAAGGTCGGCAAGGTCGGCACCTTCGTGCAGGGCATGCGCGTCACCGACGAAGAGACCATGGAAGTGGTCGAGTGGGTGCTGGGCGGTGAAGTCCAGCAGGACATCGTGATGCTGATCAACCAGTACGGCGGCCAGGCCGTGGGCCTGACCGGCAAGGACGGCGGCCTGATCCGCGCCAAGCGCCTGCAGATGCCCGACCGCGAAAACCCGGGCGCGTTCATCGACATCGGCTACGTCGGCGATATCGAGGCGATCAACCCGGCGGTGGTCAAGGCGCTGCAGGACGACGCCTTTATCCCGGTGATCTCGCCGATCGGCTTCTCCGACGACGGCCAGGCCTACAACATCAACGCCGACGTGGTCGCCGGCAAGATGGCCGAGATCCTCAAGGCCGAGAAGCTGGTGATGATGACCAACATCCCGGGCGTGATGGACAAGAAGGGCAACCTGCTGACCGACCTGTCCGCGCGCGAGATCGAGGAACTGTTCGCCGACGGCACCATCTCGGGCGGCATGCTGCCGAAGATTTCGTCGGCGCTGGACGCGGCCAAGAGCGGCGTGCATTCGGTGCACATCATCGACGGCCGCATCGAGCATTCGCTGCTGCTGGAAATCCTGACCGAGCAGGCCTTCGGCACCATGATCCGCTCGCACTGAGCGGACCCCCGCAGCGGCGCCGGCCCCGGCCGGCCGCTCCGGCATATCCCACCACCCTCCGAGCTGCCCGGCGTGCCTTCCAGTCTTCCCTCACCGCGCCGTGTCCGCGCTCGCCTCCGCCGCCGTCCCGCGGGCGATACCTCGGGCGGCACGGTCTGGCTGTTCGATCTCGACAATACGCTGCACGACGCCTCGCACGCGATCTTCCCGGCGATCAACCGGCTGATGACCGCCTACGTGGCGCGCGTGCTCGGCTGCGACGAGGCCACCGCCAGCCGCGTGCGCGTGGACTACTGGCAGCGCTACGGCGCCACGCTGCTCGGCATGATCCGCCACCACGGCGTCGACCCGGCGGATTTCCTGCGCGCCGCGCATGAATTCCCGGCGCTGGCCGAGATGGTGCGGGTACGGCGCGGACTGGCCACGCACCTGCGGCGCCTGCCCGGGCGCAAGATCCTGGTCACCAACGCACCGCAGGACTATGCGCGCGCGGTGCTGGAGATCGCGGGCATCCGGCACTGCTTCGAGCGCGTGGTGGCGATCGAGCAGATGTGGGTGCACGGCCACCTGCGGCCCAAGCCGGACCGCCGCATGCTGCGCCGGCTGCTGGCGCAGGCGCGCATCGCGCCGCATCGCGCGGTGTTGGTGGAAGACACCGTGTCGCATCTCAAGCGCTACGCCGGCACCGGCATCCGCACCGCGTGGGTGACCGGCTACCTGCGCACGGTCGCGCCTTCGCGTCCCCATGTGGTGCCCGCCGCGCCCGCCGCCGCACATGACGACGGCAGCCGCCGCGACGCCGCGGTGCGCTCGACGCTGCAGGCCGAGGACCGCCGCCATGCCGGCCACGCGGTGCAGGAGCGCTCGGTAACGCTGGTGGCGGCCGAGACCCAGGCGCCGCAGGCGCAGCCCGGCAACGTGCCGCGCGTGCGCGCGCGCGTGCCGAACCGGCCGGCCTATGTGGACATAAAAGTACAATCGATGCATCAACTCCAACGACGAATGCGGAGAACCGGGTCATGACGCAAAGCAACGGGCGCGAACCAGAGGCGGTCATCACGGGCAGCGCGCAGGACGCCGACCAGCAGCCGGCGCTGCCGGCGCGCAAGCGTCCGCGCCCCGGCGAGCGCCGCGTGCAGATCCTGCAGACGCTGGCCACCATGCTGGAGCACCCGCGCGGGGAGAAGATCACCACCGCCGCGCTGGCCGCGCGCCTGAGCGTGTCCGAGGCCGCGCTGTACCGGCATTTCGCCAGCAAGGCGCAGATGTACGAGGGGCTGATCGGCTTTATCGAGCAGACCGTGTTCGGCCTGATCAACCAGATCACCGACAAGGAAGAGCACGGCCTGCGCCAGGCGCACGCGATCGTGCGCATGCTGCTGTCGTTCGCGGAAAAGAACCCCGGCATGACGCGCGTGCTGACCGGCGAAGCCCTGGTGGGCGAGCACGAACGGCTGCAGGAGCGCATCAACCAGGTGGTGGACCGCATCGAGGCCTCGCTGCGCCAGTGCCTGAAAGTGGCCGTGACCCAGGCCGCGTTTCCCGCGGATGCCGATATTCCCGCGCGCGCCGCGCTGATCATGGCGGCGGTGCAGGGCCAGTGGCACCGCTATGCCAAGAGCGGTTTCCGCAAGTCGCCGTCGGACCATGCCGAGGCGCATCTGCGCGTGCTGCTGGGCTGAATGCAACCTGCCGTGCCGATTGCTCTATAATTGCCCGGTCGCGCCGATTTGATGACTGGCTTGCGGGCGCGCGGCAGCCAAGGACAGGGTCCGATGGCTTGCCACTATAAATGCGGCTAAAGAGGTTGGGTCGGCGCCCCATGCCACCACGGCAGTGGATGGCGCCGGCACGCGGAATCCCTCAAGGAATCCAGCGAATCCCGACTTGGCTGCGACGCTTGATACGCAAATGCCGGTCGGGTTTTTTTATGCCCGTTCGCCACGGGCCGGATTCCATGACTGATGTCGCCCTGCCGACCGCCGCGCCTGCCGCGTTCGACCTGCCGCCGGATTCGGTCGGCGTGGTCGCGCCGCAGCGCATGCACTTTGCCGAGCCGCTGAAGCTGCGCAACGGCTCGTCCATCGCCGGCTACGACCTGATGGTCGAGACCTACGGCACGCTCAACGCGGAGCGCTCCAACGCCGTGCTGGTCTGCCACGCGCTCAACGCCTCGCACCATGTCGCCGGCGTCTATGCCGAAGACCGGCGCGACGTGGGCTGGTGGGACAACATGGTCGGTCCCGGCAAGCCGCTCGATACCAACCGCTTCTTCGTCATCGGCGTCAACAACCTGGGCTCGTGCTTCGGCTCGACCGGGCCGATGAGCCTGAACCCGGCCACCGGCGCGCCCTATGGCGCGGCCTTTCCGGTGGTTACGGTGGAAGACTGGGTCAATGCGCAGGCGCGCGTGGCCGACGCCTTCGGCATCACGCAGTTTGCCGCGGTGATGGGCGGCAGCCTGGGCGGCATGCAGGCGGTGGCCTGGAGCCTGATGTACCCGGAGCGCCTGCGCCACTGCATCGTGATCGCCTCCACGCCCAAGCTGTCGGCGCAGAACATCGCCTTTAACGAAGTGGCGCGCAGCGCGATCCTGTCGGACCCGGACTTCCACGGCGGCAACTACTACGCGCACGGGGTCAAGCCCAAGCGCGGCCTGCGCGTGGCACGCATGATCGGCCATATCACCTACCTGTCGGACGAGGACATGGCCGAGAAATTCGGCCGCGAGCTCAAGAGCGAGGACATCCGCTTCTCGTTCGACGTCGAGTTCCAGGTGGAAAGCTACCTGCGCTACCAGGGCGACAAGTTCGCCGAGTACTTCGACGCCAACACCTACCTGCTGATCACGCGCGCGCTCGACTACTTCGATCCCGCGCTGGCCCATGGCGGCGACCTGACGCGCGCGATGGCGCAGACGCAGGCCAGCTTCCTGGTGGCCAGCTTCGGCACCGACTGGCGTTTCGCGCCCAGCCGCAGCCGCGAGCTGGTCAAGGCGCTGCTGGACAACAAGCGCCCGGTC
Organism: Cupriavidus alkaliphilus; assembly: GCF_014191175.1. Taxonomy (NCBI): domain Bacteria; kingdom Pseudomonadati; phylum Pseudomonadota; class Betaproteobacteria; order Burkholderiales; family Burkholderiaceae; genus Cupriavidus; species Cupriavidus alkaliphilus. Next base: position 34,038 of record NZ_JACHWE010000014.1, read on the forward strand.
TCGTACGCCGAGATCGACGCGCCGCACGGCCACGACGCCTTCCTGCTCGACGACCCGCGCTATCACAACCTGATGCGCGCCTACTACGACCGCATCGCCCAGGAGATCGGCGCATGAACGCCCTGGCCAATCCCAATATCCTGGCGCTGCGCCCCGACTTCCGCGCCATTGCGCGCTGGATCGAACCCAATTCCACCGTGCTCGACCTCGGCTGCGGCGACGGCAGCCTGCTGCGCGTGCTGCAGGACGAGCTCGAGGTGCAGGCCTACGGCATCGAGATCCGCGACGAAGGCGTGCTGGCCTGCGCGCAGAAGGGCGTGCATGTCATCCAGCAGAACCTGGAAGGCGGGCTGGCGCTGTTCGAGGACAAGAGCTTCGACACGGTGATCCTGTCGCAGACGCTGCAGACCATCCACAACACCGCGCAGGTGCTGCGCGACACGTTGCGGGTGGGGCGCGAGTGCATCGTCTCGTTCCCGAACTTCGGCTACTGGCCGCACCGGCTGTCGGTGTTCCGCGGCCGCATGCCGGTGTCGGAATCGCTGCCTTACCAGTGGTACAACACCCCCAACGTGCGCGTGCTGACCATCAGCGACTTCGAAGCGCTGGCCCCCAAGGTTGGCCTGCGCGTGATCGACCGCGTCGTGATGCACGAGGGCGTGACCGTCAACTGGGGCGTCAACTGGCGCGGCAGCCTGGCGGTGTACCGGGTCTGCGCCGCCTGAGCCGGGTGAGCGGGGCGAGCGGAGTGAGCGCCTAGCCCGGCAGCGCGCCGGCCTGGTATTGCGCCGCGAACTCCGCCGACGGCGGGATCGGCTTGATGATGTCGATCAGCACGCCGTTGGGATCGGCGGTGATGAAATGCCGCTGGCCGAAGGCCTCGTCGCGCAGCGGCTGCAGGATCGGCAGCCCGGCCGCGTGCAGCCGCTCATGGACGGCATCCGGGTCCTCCACCTCGAAGTTCAGCAGCAGTCCCTGCGCGCGCTGGCCGCGGGCGGGCGCGGGTATGGTCTGGTGGCTGCCGTCGAGCACGGCGAGGTTGACCGACGGTTCGTCCGCCCGCTGCAGGTGGACGTACCAGTCGCTGGCGAACAAGGCCGTGAAGCCGAAATGCTGCTGGTAGAACGCGGCCGTCCCGGCCACGTCGGCGGTCATGATGACCGGGTAATAGCTGGTGACTTTCATGCGGGGCTCCTGGTCAAAAAATACATGCAGACTGTATGTAAATCGATATTAAGATACAGGCTGCATGTTTGCAAGGAACCCGAACGTGGCCCGCACCAACCGTGAACGCACCGAAGCCACGCGCCAGGCCCTGGCGGATGCCGCCCGCGCCCTGTTCATCAGCCGCGGCTACGCCGAGACCTCGACGCCCGACGTCTGCGCCGCCGCCGGCATCACGCGCGGCGCGCTGTACCACCATTTCGCCGACAAGCGCGACCTGTTCCGCCACGTGCTGGCCGCGGAAGCCGCGGCTGTCGCCGCCGATATCGAAGCCGCCACACCGCCGGGACGGGATCCTGCCGAGGCGCTGCTCGGCGGGGCGCAAGCCTATCTGCAGGCGATGACGGTGCCCGGACGTACCCGCCTGCTGCTGGTGGAGGGGCCGGCGGTGCTGGGATTGCGCGAGATGCTGGCCCTCGACGAGGCCAACGCGGCCCGCACCTTGCGCGAGGGGCTGGAGGCGGCGGGCGTGGACGCCGGCGGCGTGGCGCCGCTGCTGTCGGCGGCCTTCGACCGCGCCGCGCTGGAGATCGAGGCCGGCGCCGATGCCGGCCGCGTGCGCGACGCGATGCTGTGGCTGCTGCAGCGGGTGCTAGGGCAGGCAGAGAGGTAGCACCCCGCGCACCAGCGGATCCTCAACGCGGCGCGTCGCCGGCGCTGGCAGCCAGGTGGTCGACAAAGGCCCGCACCTTGGGCGGGACGTGCCGCGTCGGCGTGTACACCGCGTACGCCGTGCCGATGTAGGGTTCGAGGATGTCCCAGTCGCCCAGCACGGTGACGACCCGGCCCCGCTCCAGCGCATCGCCCAGCGAGAAATCCGGCACCAGCCCGATGCCGGCATCGCGCTCGACCATGCTCATGATCGCCAGGCTGTTGTTCAGGGTCAGGCGCGGCGGGATGCGGACCTCCACCTTGTCGCCGCCGGCGTGGTGGCGCAGCGTCCAGCGCTCGCCGAAGTTGCCGTAGCCGAGGTAAAGGCAGCGCGCGGCGGGCAGCTCGGCCGGCGTGGCCGGCGCGCCATGGCGCGCCAGATAGCCGGGCGAGGCCACCAGCCGGTAGCGCACCTCGCGCAGCGGGCGCGCCGCCAGGCCGGGGGCCAGTTCGCGCGCGATGCGCACGGCCACGTCGAGACCCTCTTCGACCAGGTCGACCATGCGGTCGGCCAGCGTCAGCTGCAGGTCCAGCCCCGGGTATTTCGCCAGCAACGGCGGCAGCCGCGGCGCCAGCCAGGCTTGCCCGAACGACACCGGCGCGCTCACGCGCAGCACGCCGTGCGGCGCGCCGCCGTGTTCGCCGGCGAGCGCGGTGACTTCGCGCGCGGCGGCGCTCATGCGCGCGCAGGCGGCGTAGACCGACTGGCCCAGCTCGGTCAGCGCGAACGCGCGCGTGGTCCGCTGCAGCAGGCTCGCGCCAAGCCGGGCCTCGAGCCGGGAGACATGGCGGCTGACCGCCGACGGCGTCATGCCAAGATCCTGCGCGGCAGCCGAGAAGCTGCCGCACTCGACCACGCGCGCAAACACCGCCATCGCATTGAGTGGCGCATCCAGCATGCCGTATCTCCTGTCTTTGACCTGTCGTCAAATACTAATTGAGTTGCCGCCACATTGTTGACTTCCGTGACGAGTGGAACAATGCGGCCATTGGCTAAACCGGAGTTCCTCATGCATTCGCAACAATCCAAGCCGGGTGGCACCTGGCGCATGGCCGCCGCCATGGTGCTGTCGGGCACCATCGGCTGGTTCGTGGTGACCAGCGGCCAGCCGCCGCTGGATGTGGTGTTCTTCCGCTGCCTGTTCGGCGGCGCCGCGCTGCTGGGCGTGCTGACCTTGCAGCGCGGCTGGGTGCGGATGTCCCGTGCCCAGGCCGGCTGGCTGGTGCTGGGCGGCATCACGCTGGTGCTCAACTGGCTGGCGCTGTTCTCGGCGTACGCGTACAGCGGCATTGCCATCGCCACGGTGGTCTACCACACCCAGCCGTTCTTCCTGCTGCTGCTGACGTCGGTGCTGCAGCGCGAGCCGTTCCCGTTCGCGCGGCTGCCATGGCTGGTGCTGGCCTTTGCCGGCGTCATGCTGATCACCGGGCTGGAGCCCGGCGCCGGCGGCGCGTCGATGCTGGCCGGCATCGGCCTGGGCCTGCTGGCAGCATTGCTGTACGCCGTGACGACGCTGGCCACGCGGCGGCTGCAGGCAATCCCGCCGGGACAGATCGCCGGGCTGCAGATGGTGCTGGGGGTGCTGATGCTGGCGCCGCTGGCGCATCCGGCGGCGGGCAGCTATGGCGGCGCCACCTGGGCAGCGCTGCTGGCGCTCGGGCTGGTGCATACCGGCGTGATGTACACGCTGCTGTATGGCGCCTTCCAGCGGCTGTCGGTGGTGTCGATCGCCACGCTGTCGTTTATCTACCCGCTGGTGGCGATCGTCATCGACGTGATGGTGTTCGGGGTGGTGCTGGGGCCGCTGCAGGTGGCCGGCATGGCGCTGGTGCTGCTGGGCGTGGTTGCCAACCAGCTCGGCTGGGCGCTGCCGTTGCGGCGGCGGGCGCAGGGATGACGCGAGGCATGGTCGGGCACGGCCGGGCACACGGCTGCGCTTGACCGGAGTGCTGACTACGGTTAGTGTAGGCAGCTAGCGAACGATCGTTCTATTCCAACGAGACCAGCCCTGCTTCCGCCATGTCCACTGCGCCCCAGATCCACGCCTGCGCTGCCGCCAGCCAGCTCCATCCCTTCGACGACGCGCTGGCGCTGGTGCCGGCCGGCGAGCACCGTTTCCAGGGCCGCACCACGCCGGCGTACTGGAACATGATCGGCCCGTTTGGCGGCATCACGGCCGCCACGCTGCTGCAGGCGGCGATGGACCACCCGCAGCGCCTGGGCGAGCCGGTCTCGCTGACCGTCAACTTTGCCGGCCCCATTGCCGAGGGGCCGTTCGAGATCGAGGCGCGTCCGGTCCGCACCAACCGCTCGACCCAGCACTGGACCCTGGAACTGCGCCAGGGCGATGCCGTGGCCACCACCGCCACCGCGATGTTCGCGGTGCGGCGCGACACCTGGGCCTGCGGCGAAGCCGTGATGCCGGAGGTGCCGGCCGCCGACGCGCTGCCGGCCATGGGCGGGTTTGCGCCGGTGCGCTGGCTCAAGGCCTACGACATGCGGCCGGTGCGCGGCGCCAAGCCCATCGCCGAGGCCGGCACCGAACACCCGGACAGCCTGACCCAGTTCTGGCTGCGCGACGCGCCGGCGCGCACGCCGGACTTTGCCGCGGTGGCGGCGTGGGCCGACAGCTTCTACCCGCGCATCTTCCTCAAGCGCGCGGGCTTCGTGCCGGCCGGCACGGTGTCGATGACCACGTATTTCCATGCCGATGCGGCCACGCTGGCAGCGCTGGGCGACAGCCATGTGCTGGCCAGCGCGCAGGCGCAGGTGTTCCGCCATGGTTTCTTCGACCAGCGCGCGCAGCTGTGGAGCGCCGCGGGCGAGCTGATCGCCAGCTCGCACCAGGTCGTCTACTACAAGGAATAAGTCAGGCCGCTCAGGCCACCGCTTCGCGCGCCTGCGCCTCGTAGCGGTGCACGGTGTGGCGCATGGCCCAGAGCAGCATCACGCCGGGCAGCGCCACCGCCACGGTGCCGAGATAGAACGGCGCCCAGCCCCAGGCCTCGACCATATAGCCCGACGTCGGCCCCACGTAGACCCGGCCCACCGACGCCAGCGCCGACAGCAGCGCGTACTGCGTGGCCGAGAACGAGCGGTTGCACAGCGTCATCAGCAGCGCGACGAAGGCCGCCGTGCCCATGCCGCCGCACAGGTTCTCGACCGCGATGGTCGCGCCCATGGTCCACAGGTGCGGCGGGGTTACCGCCAGGATCCAGTAGCCCAGGTTCGACACGGCCTGCAGCACGCCGAACAGCATCAGCGAGCGGTACAGGCCCAGCCGCACCATCAGCGTGCCGCCGAACAGCGCGCCGAGGATGGTGGCGGCCAGCCCCAGGGTCTTGTTGACGATGCCGACCTCGCCCGCCGAGAAGCCCGCGCCGCGGATCAGGAAGGTGGTCGACAGGCTGCCGGCGAAGGCATCGCCAAGCTTGTACAGCACGATCAGCAGCAATAGCCACCAGGCGCCCGGGCGCGCGAAGAAGTCGCGCAGCGGGCCCACCACCGCCTCTTCCAGCGAGCGCGGCGCGCGCGCGGGCACGTCGGGTTCCGGCGCCCACAGCAGCGTCAGGATGCCCACGCCCATCAGCGCCGCCATCAGCAGGTAGGTCTGCTGCCAGCCCAGCACGCGGTCCGCCAGCCACAGCGCCAGGCCGCCCGAGACCAGCATCGCCAGCCGGTAGCCCAGCACCTTGACCGCGGCGCCGGCGCCGCGCTCGGCCGGGCGCAGCACGTCGGTGCTGTAGGCGTCGAAGACGATGTCCTGCGAGGCCGACAGGAACGCCACCAGCGTGGCCAGTGCCGCCAGCATCCACAGTGCCTGCTGCGGCGGGCAGAACGCCATGCCCGCGATGCCCAGCACCAGCCCGACCTGCGTCACCAGCAGCCAGCCGCGCCGGCGCCCCATCAGCGGCGGCGTGTAGCGGTCCATCAGCGGTGCCCACAGGAACTTGAAGATATAGGCCTGGCCCACCAGCGAGAAAAAGCCGATGGTCTTGATATCCAGCCCTTCGACCGTCATCCACGCCTGCAGGGTGCCGGAGGTCAGCGCCAGCGGCAGGCCGGAGGCGAAGCCCAGCATCAGCATGGCGCCGATGCGGCGGTTGCGGAAGATATCGAGATAGGTCTGGAAATTCATGGATGGGGCGGCCGTGTGCCGCCCGCGCGGCTGCGCGGGCGCCGTGTATTATTGCACCACCTGTTTGCCACTCTCCGATTGCGCCCAAGGAATCGTCCATGCGTCGCCGCCTGCAAGGTGTTCAAGGTCCCTCCCGACTGCGGCTGGCCCGTGCGCTGGCGCTGGCCGCGGTCGTGCTGCCGCTCGGCTGGAGCGCACCGGCGCCGGCGCAGCCGCAGGACGGCAGTGCCGGCGGCATCCGGCTGAACCCAGGCGGCTCGGCGGTGCGCAACATCGTACCGGCCGAGGTGATCGAGCAGCAGGCGGTGCAGGAGTACGATCAGCTCAAGCAGGAGGCCATCGCCAAGCGCGCCCTCGCGCCCGATAACCACCCGCAGCTGGTGCGCCTGCGCGCCATCGGCAAGCGGCTGCTGCCGCAGACCGCACGGTGGAATGAACGGGCGCGCCAATGGCAGTGGGAGATCAACCTGATCGGCTCGAAGCAGGTCAACGCCTTCTGCATGCCGGGCGGCAAGATCGCCGTCTATACCGGGCTGCTCGACCAGCTCAAGCTGACCGACGACGAAGTCGCCATGGTGATGGGGCACGAGATCGCCCACGCGCTGCAGGAGCATGCGCGCGAGCGCGCCGCCAAGTCCGAGATCACCAACCTGGGCGCGAACGTGATCTCGCAGCTGTTCGGCTTCGGCAACCTCGGCAATATGGCGTTGGGCACGGGGGCGCACCTGCTGACGCTGCGCTTCTCACGCTCGGACGAGTCCGAGGCGGACCTGATCGGCATGGACGTGGCCGCGCGCGCCGGGTACGACCCGCGCGCGGCGGTGTCGCTGTGGCAGAAGATGGGCAAGGTCTCGCAGTCCGGGGCCGAGTTCCTGTCGACCCATCCGTCCGGGCGCAGCCGCATCGCCGACCTGGAGAAGCATCTGCCCGAGGTGCTGCCGCTGTACGCGCGCGCGATCCACACCACGGTCGACAAGCTGCCGCCTTACCGCCCCAATATGGCGGGGCTGGGCGATGCGCCGGTGGATGCCGGCGACGAGGACCGGCAAAAGCCGCTGAAGCGCTGAACGGCGTTTTGGCGCCCCGCGCCGCCTTCGGGGCATCGCCCTGATGGCTTGAAACCGGCGCCGGGACAATGCGACAACCTTAGGGGACCCGCATGAGCCTGAACCGCATGAGCCCGTCGGAGCAGCGGGCCGCGTATATGCTGATCTTCGCCGGCTGCGAGGCCGAGCCGGACCGCTTTACCAGCGACCTGCCGGTCAGCTCCGAAGTCTGGCTGCTGTATGCGTCCGGCGAATCGTTCGAGGTGCCGCGCGGCCTGCTGCTGACCCCGCACCACGGCGCCGGCATTGCCGCGCTGCGCGCCGCGGTGCTGCGGCGCCTGCCGGCGCTGGCCGATCCGGCAGCGGACGAAGCTGGTGCGCGCTTCCTTGCCGCCAATGAATCCCACCTGCTGGCGCAGATCGATTTCTTCGACATGCTGCGCCTGCTGCCGCTCACCGCCTGGTGGCAACGCGAGGTGCGCGTGCCGATGGCCGCCATCAGGTGGACACCGGCCGCGCGCAGCGCGCTGGCGCTGAGCCTGACCGGCGATGCGCTGGTGCGCTGGCTGGGCGAGTCGGTGCTGGCCCATGTCGGCAGCGAGGCGGCGCTGGCGCGCTTCAAGGACATCGGCTACACCGCGGCGCGTACCCGCTTCGGCGGCCTCGCCGCGCCGGCCGGGCAGGCGCTGGGACGGCTGGTCAATGTCGCCGCGCAGTACGTCGCGCTGACGCTGCTGGGCCTGCGCGACGACAGCTTCCCGCCCGGGGGCCTGACGCGGCGCGTCACGCAGGCCAGCCGCCAGGTGCTGGAGACGCTGTGGGACTGCCTGCGGCAGGATCATGCGGAGGCCGCCACGCCAGCTGCAGGCATCGCCGCAGGAATGGCTGCCGGGGATGTCGCCGATGCCGCCGCCATCGCCCCGCTATGGCGCATCTCAGTCAACCGGCCGGCCGAGCATGCGGTGTTCGCCTCGCGCAAGACCGTAAAGGCCGATGCGGCCATCCGCGTGTTCGATATCGGCGGGCAGGGCGTGCGCTGGGCGGTGATCGATTCCGGCATCGATGCGCGCCATCCGGCCTTCTTCGATCCGCTAAAGCTGGACGGGCCGCTGCCGGTGCGCGACGGGCTGATCGCGCCGCGCCTGTCGCGCGTGGTCAGAACCCTGGATTTCACGCGCCTGTCGGCGATCACCAGTGGCCGCCTGCCACCCATGCCCAAGGGCAAGCGCGGCCCCGGCGAGGCCGAGCTGCGGCAGCGTGTCGCCGCGATTGCCGAGGACCTGGCCCATGGCCGCATCATCGACTGGTCGGTGATCGAGCCCCTGCTCGAAATCAGCCACGATGACCCGGCCCAGTATGTGGCGCCCGGCGGCAGCCACGGCACGCATGTGGCCGGCATCATCGGCGCCGGCTGGCCGTCGTCGGCCTACCTGGTGCGGCCGGACCCGATGCCGCTGCCGCCCGAGCTGGTGGAGGCCGGCGAGGTCAGCGGCATCTGCCCGCGCATCGAACTGCTCGACCTGCGCATTTTCGACGCGCAGGGCCGGGGCGACGAGTTCGGCATCCTGGGTGCGCTGCAGTACGTGCGCTGGCTCAACCAGAGCCGCGACCGGCAGTCGGTGCACGGCATCAACCTGAGCGTGGCGCTGCGCCACGACGTACGCAGCTACGCCTGCGGCAGCACGCCCGTGTGCGTCGAGTGCGACCGCCTGGTGGCCAGCGGCGTGATCGTGGTGGCGGCGGCGGGCAACTACGGCTACGACGAGGCCTTCGCCGCCGAACACATGGGCGCCGGCTTCCGTGGCCAGACCATCACCGATCCCGGCAATGCGCGCGCCGTGATCACGGTGGGCGCGACCCACCGCACCGATCCCTACCGCTTCGGCATCTCCTACTTTTCCAGCCACGGCCCTACCGGCGATGGCCGCATCAAGCCCGACCTGGTCGCGCCGGGGGAGAAGATCACCTCGACCGTGCCCGGCGGCACGCTGGCGTCGATGGACGGCACCAGCATGGCGGCGCCCCATGTGTCCGGCGTCGCGGCACTGCTGCTGTCGCGCAACAATGAACTGATGGGCCAGCCCGAGACCGTCAAGACCATCCTGTGCGCCGCCGCCACCGACCTGGGGCGCGAGCGCGCCTTCCAGGGGGCCGGGCTGGTCGACGCGCTGCGCGCGCTGCAGCGCGTGTAAGCGGCGGCCGCGAGGTCCAACAAAAAAGCCGGCAGTGCCGGCTTTTTTTGACGTGCGGGAACGGCAGGCTTCAGGCGCGCAGTCCGCTGGCCTCGTCGGCGCCCACATGCACGTTCATGCATTGCACCGCCGCGCCGGCCGCGCCCTTGCCCAGGTTGTCCAGGCGCGCCACCAGGTTCAGGCGCTCGGCATTGCCGAACACGAACAGGTCGACGCGGTTGGTGTCGTTGTTGGCCTGTACATCGAAGAAACCGCCGTCGAGGTTGTCGGCGCTGTTGTACGGCATCACGCGCACGAACTGCTCGCCTTCGTAGTGCTGGCGATAGATCTCGACGATCTGCTCGGCGCTGACCTTGCGCGCCAGACGCTCGGTGAACACGGGCACCGTCACCGCCAGGCCCTTCAGGAAATTGCCGACGATGGGGTTGAAGATCGGCGCCTGCGTGAGGCCAGCCTGCACGCGCATTTCCGGCAGGTGCTTGTGCTCCAGGCCCAGTGCGTACGGGCGCGGGCTGTCCAGCTTCGGGTTACCGCCGGCTTCGAACTCGGCAATCATCGACTTGCCGCCGCCGCTGTAGCCGGTCAGCGAGAACGCCGAAAGCGGGTAGTCGGCCGGCAGCACGCCGGCATCCACCAGCGGACGCACCGCCAGCACGAAGGCGCTGGCATGGCAGCCCGGCACCGCGATGCGCTTGCTGGCGCGGATCTTGTCGCGCTGGCCACGCGCCAGTTCGGGCAGGCCGTAGGCCCAGTTGTCGGCGGTGCGGAATGCCGTGCTGGCGTCGATCACGCAGGTGTTGGGGTTGGTCACCAGCGACACCGCCTCGCGCGAGGCCACGTCGGGCAGGCACAGGAAAGCGACGTCGGCGGCGTTCAGGAAGCGTGCTCGTTCGGCCGGGTCCTTGCGCTTGTCTTCGGCAATGCGCAGCAGTTCCACGTCGGCACGACCGGAAAGATAGTCAAGCAGCCGGAGACCGGTGGTGCCTTCCTGACCATCGACGAACACTTTGAAAACCATGGCTGACTCGCTCTTTGAAATGCGGGAATGCGAAACCTCTCCTGCCAGGCGCAGGGGCGAACCCGCATTGTAGCGGGGATGGGGGCCTGTCGCAGGGGTTTGTACCGATTGGAGTCCTGCGCTTTGGCACAGTTCGCGGCTTGCGGGATTTAACCTAGTAGGTTAGTTTACATGGAGAAGGGGACGGCGCATTACCCGCTGAGGCGGAGTCGGGAGCTTCTGGCGGCACGCCGCGTCAGGTTCACGCACAGCGCGCGTGGCGGAGCCACGGCGATCGGACTGGATATGGCCGGTATGGTCGACGTGATTGCTGCGTTGTGTCCGGCCGACTTCTACAAGAGCATGACGACATACGCTGACCACACCGTCTGGCAGGACGTCTACCGTCCAGTCACTCGGCATGGCGGGCTGTATCTGAAGCTGACGGTAACCGAAGACCTGCTGGTCGTGTCATTCAAGGCCAGATGAAAGGACCTTTGCGATGAAATGTCCCGAGTGCGGTGCGGCCGAACTGGTAGCAGATGTGCGCGATATCCCTTACACGTATCGCGGCGAAACCACCATGCTGGAGAAGGTGCGCGGCGATTTTTGCCCGGTTTGCGGCGAGTCGTTGACGGACTGGGCAGAAAGCGACCGTGTGATGAAGCTGATGAATGCGTTCAACCGCGACGTCAATGCCGCCTTTGTCGATCCGGCCTATATCACCGGCGTGCGCAAGAAGCTCTGCCTCGACCAGCGCGAAGCCGCCGAGATCTTTGGCGGAGGCGTCAATGCATTCTCCCGCTACGAAACCGGCAAGACCAAGCCGCCGCTGGCCCTGATCAAGCTACTGAAGCTGCTTGACCGCCACCCTGAACTGCTCGATGAAGTCCGGGCGGCGTGAGCGCCCTCCGCTCACAGCGGAAAGTTATAGTCGATCGACAGCGGCGCGTGGTCGCTGAATTTCTCGTCCTTGTAGATCGAGCATAGCTGCGCCGTGTCGGCGATCTTCGGCGTGGCCAGGTGGTAGTCGATGCGCCACCCGACGTTCTTGGCATAGGCCTGGCCCCGGTTGCTCCACCAGGTGTACTGGTCCGGCCGTGGGTCCAGCTTGCGGAACACGTCGACATAGCCGTGCACGTCGAACAGCTCGCCGATCCAGGCGCGCTCTTCCGGCAGGAAGCCTGAGTTCTTCAGGTTGCCCTTCCAGTTCTTGATGTCGATTTCCTTGTGCGCGATGTTGACGTCGCCGCACAGCACGATCTCGCGCCCGCTCGCCTTCAGCTGAAGAAGGTGCGGCAGGAACGCTTCCATGAAGCGGAACTTGGCCAGTTGGCGTTCCTCGCCGCTCGAGCCGGAAGGCACGTACACCGAAATCACCGCCAGGTGCGGATACTGCACTTCCACATAGCGGCCCTCGCTATCGAATTCGGCATTGCCGAAGCCGGTGAGGACCCGCTCGGGCTTATGGCGCGTGTAGAGCCCGACACCGCTGTAGCCCTTCTTCTCGGCGTAATGGAAGAAGCCGTGATAGCCATGTGGCGCCAGGAACGCTTCCGTCATGTCGGCGGCCTGCGCCTTCAGTTCCTGCACGCAGACCATGTCTGCGTCCTGCTTGCCCATCCAGTCGAAAAAGCCCTTCTTCGACGCGGAGCGGATGCCGTTGAGGTTGGCGCTGATAATCCGTAACATTCGGGGAAATTTTGAATTCAGAGAGAAATGATGACGCAGCAGAACTCGCCCGCCCTTAGTGCAGATAACGCTGGCAATGACCTCAGCCAGACCTTTATTCGCTTTGCGCTCGACGCGGGCGTGCTGTCGTTCGGCGAGTTCGTCACCAAGGCCGGCCGCAAGTCGCCTTACTTCTTCAATGCCGGCCTGTTTAACCAGGGCGGCATGCTGGGCCAGGTGGCGCAATTCTATGCGAAAACCCTGCTGGCCTCGGGCGTGCAGTTCGACGTGCTGTTCGGGCCGGCGTACAAGGGCATCACCCTGGCGTCGGCGACGGCGGTGGCGCTGGCCGGCATGGGACGTGATGTCGGCTTCGCCTACAACCGCAAGGAAGCCAAGGACCATGGCGAGGGCGGCACGCTGGTCGGGGCGAAGCTGCAGGGCAAGGTGGTGATCGTCGACGACGTGATCTCCGCCGGCACCTCGGTACGTGAGTCGGTGAACCTGATTCGCGCGGCCGGCGCCGAGCCCGCCGCGGTGCTGATCGCGCTGGACCGCATGGAAAAGAGCGGCACCGCCGAGCAGGTCGGCACCCATTCGGCGGTGCAGGACGTGCAGCGCGAATTCGGCATCCCGGTGATCGCCATCGCCAGCCTGAAGGACCTGCTGGCCTATCTCGATGCCTCGCAGGATCCGGCGCTGGGCGCCTCGCGCGAGGCGGTGGCGACCTATCGTCAGCGCTACGGCGTCTGAAACCGTTGTAGAGGTCTGGTGCGGCAGGCAGCGCCAGACACTTGGCCGGTAGGCACACGGCTGACTTTCTGACTGGGAGGGAGCGCGGCGTGGCGGCAAAGGAGCGGCAGGAACGGGCAGTGCGGCAGGCGGCAACGCCGTCCCCAACGGCGGATTCCGCCGACAACGGCGAGTCGCTGGCCGAGCGCGGAGCCCAGGTGCGGCCGCGCAAGCCGGTGCGCCAGGCCGCCAAGGCCCCCGACCGGCCCGCGCACGAGGCCTACGCCGTGCGTGCGCTGGTGCTGCAGGGCGGCGGTGCATTGGGCGCCTACCAGGCCGGCGTGTACCAGGGTCTCGCCGACGGCGGCATCTTTCCCAACTGGGTCGCCGGCATTTCGATCGGTGCGTTGAACGCGGCCATCATCGCCGGCAACCCGCCGCAGCGCCGGGTGGAGCAGCTGCGGGCGTTCTGGGAACACATCTGCGCGCAGCCGTGGCTGCCCAGCCTGTCCTACACCTGGTTTGCCGACGAAGCGGCAAGCTGGCCCGAGCCGATGCGGATCTGGTTCGACGGCCTGCACGCGGCGCGGGCCATGCTGGAGGGCCAGCGCGGCTTCTTCCAGCCGCGCAGCTGGCCGGCGCTGATGTCGCGCTACTCGGACCCCACCCATGCCAGCTTCTACGACACCAAGCCGCTGAAGGCCACGCTGGAGCGCTTTGCCGACTTCGACCTGATCAACCATCGCCCCGACCTGATGCGGGTCTCGGTGGGCGCGGTCAACGTGCGCACCGGCAACTTCGCCTACTTCGACAATACCCGCGACAAGCTCTGCCCCGAGCATTTCATGGCCTCGGGCGCGCTGCCGCCGGGGTTTCCGGCGGTGGAGATCGATGGCGAATACTACTGGGACGGGGGGCTGGTCTCGAATACGCCGCTGGCCGAGGTGCTGACCGCGCAGCCGCGGCGCGACGCGCTGATCTTCCAGGTCGACCTGTGGAGCGCGCGCGGCAAGCTGCCGCACGACCTGATCGATGTGGCCGAGCGCCAGAAGGACATCCAGTATTCCAGCCGCACCCGGGCCATCACCGACTATATGCGCGAGCAGCAGAACCTGCGCCGCATGCTCAACGAGGTGATGGCGCTGGTGCCGCAATCCAGGCGCGACAACGACTGGTACCGCCGCGCGGCCGAGCAGTCGTGCGATGCGCGCCGCAACGTGATCCAGCTGATCTACCGCGACAAGTCGTTCGAGAACCTGGCCAAGGACTACCAGTTCGGCCCGCTGACCATGCATGAGCACTGGACCAGCGGGCTGGAAGATATCCGCCAGACGCTGCGCCATCCGCAATGGCTGGCCATGCCCAGCCGCGAGCAGCCCTTCGTCACGCACGACGTGCATCGCGGCAACGGCGGCTGAGCCCGGCCGGCGCGCGCCGGCTCAGTCGACCTTGATGCCGGCCAGTTCCGGACGCGCCGGCGGATAAGCCGGCTTCAGGTCCTCGAAGACTTTGGTCATGATCTCGGCCACCATCAGGTTGCGGTGCGTCTTGGAATCGGCCGGCACCACGTACCAGGGGCACTGGGGCGTGCTGGTGGCCATGATCGCGGCCTCGTAGGCGTCCATGTAGGCCTTCCAGTGCTTGCGCTCGGCAAGGTCCTTGGTATCGAACTTCCAGTGCTTCTCCGGGTCCGCCAGGCGTGCCTCGAGCCGTGACTTCTGCTCGTCGCGCGAAATATGCAGGAAGCACTTGATGATGGTGGTGCCGGTCTCGGTCAGCATCGACTCGAATTCGCGGATCTGGCGGTAGCGCCGTTCGCATTCGGCGGCGTCGATCCAGTGGTGCACGCGCGAGACCAGCACGTCTTCGTAGTGGCTGCGGTTGAACACCACGATCTCGCCCGACTTCGGCACCTGCAGGTGGATGCGCCACAGGAAATCGCGCGCCAGCTCCTCGGGTGACGGCGCCTTGAAGCCCACCACGCGGATGCCCAGCGGATCGAAGCTGCGGAACACGCCGCGCACGGTGCCGTCCTTGCCGCTGGTATCCATGCCCTGCAGCACCACCAGCAGCTTGCGGCGGTGCTCGGCATAGAAGATGTCCTGCTGCGCGTCGAGCGCGTTGCTCAGCTCGATGATGCGGGCCAGGTCTTCCTCTTTCTTGCCGCATGACAGCGGCTTGCTGCCCGGGTCGAAGTCGGCAAGGCGGAATCGCTTGCCCGAGGTGATGCGGAAATCGTCCAGCGGCATGGGCGCTCCATTCGCGATGATCTGCGGGATCAGGGAATCGGGCGCCCCGGGACTGCGCTGCAACGCGGGATGGGCAAAAGGGGCGCGCAGCCCCTATGGTCAGGCCGGCAGGGCCGCCAGGTCAATGCTGCCTTCGAACACGGTGGTGGCGGGGCCGGTCATGCGCACCGGTTCCGCGCCGCCGCCCCAGGCAATGGTCAGCTCGCCGCCATGGGTGTGGACCCGCACCGGCGAATCCAGCAGGCCGCGCCGGATCCCGGCCACCACCGCCGCGCAGGCGCCGGTGCCGCAGGCCAGGGTCTCGCCGGCGCCGCGCTCGTAGACGCGCAGGCGGATGGCGTGGCGGTCAACCACCTGCATGAAGCCGGCGTTGACGCGGTTCGGGAAGGCCGGGTGGTGCTCGATCACCGGGCCGTCCTGCAGCACCGGGAAGTTCTCGACGTCGTCCACCACCTGCACCGCGTGCGGGTTGCCCATCGACACCGCCGAGATCCATTCGGTGCGGCCGTTGACCTCGAGGCCGTACAGCGTGTCGGCGCCCTCGGCATGCGTGGGCAGGCCGTGGGCGAGGAACGGCACGCGCGCCGGTTCCAGCTCGGGCGCGCCCATGTCGACCGTGACCTGGCCATCGTCCTGCAGCGTCAGCGTGATCACGCCGTTCATCACCTCGACGCGCACCGAACGCTTGTCGGTCATGCCCTGCTCGGTGACAAAGCGCACGAAGCAGCGCGCGCCATTGCCGCAGTGCTCGACCTCGCTGCCATCGGCATTGACGATGCGGTAGCGGAAATCGACGTCGGGGCGCGTCGGCTTCTCGACGATCAAAATCTGGTCCGCGCCCACGCCGAAATGCCGGCTGGCCAGCGCGCGCCACTGCGCCGGGGTCAGGTCGATGTGCTGGTGGATGCCGTCGAGCACGACAAAGTCGTTGCCCGCGCCATGCATCTTGGTGAACTTGAGTTTCATGGTGGGGATTGTAGCGGCGCGGCGCCGGACGTGCCGGCGCGCTCAGTAGATCTCGGGCTCGCCCGGCAGGCGGTGCTTGAAGCGCTTGTGGACCCAATAGTACTCAGGCACGCGCGGGCGGATGCAGTCCTCGAAGAAGGCGTTCATGCGGCGCGTGTCGTCGGTCACGCTGGCGCCCGGATAGTCCTCCCACGCCGGCAGCACGCGCAGCACGTAGCCCTGGTAGTCGGGCAGCATCTCGGTGTAGATCGGCACCACCCTGGCGCCGGTCAGGCGCGCCAGCCGCGAGACAGAGGTCAGCGTCAGCGCCTGCACGCCGAAGAACGGCACGAACTCGGAATCGCGCTCGCCGAAGTCCATGTCGGCGATCAGCTGCAGCGCCTCGCCCTTCTTGAGGCAACGCAGGATGTCGCGCGCGCTGTCGTTGCGCGAGATCATGTTGGCGCCGAAGCGCCCGCGCGCCTGCTTGAGGAAGCCGTCGAACAGGGCGTTCTTCTGCTTGGTATAGAGCGATGCGCCGGAGCGGCCGACATGCTCGCGCAGGTGGATGGTGAGCCGGATCGCGCCGGCTTCCACGCCCGCCAGGTGCATTGTCACCAGGATGTGCGGCGTGCCGTCGAGTCCGACCAGCCCGGCCTGGTCGTCGATCTGCACCCAGCGGCGCATCTGCGCCTCGCTGCCGGTCCAGAAGATGCCGCGCTCGGCAAAGCTGCGGAACAGCAGGCGGAAGCTCTGGCGCGAGAGCGCGTCGATCTCGGCCTCGGTCCGGTCCGGAAAGCACAGGCGCAGGTTGGCCTGCACCACCTTGCGCCGCTCGCTCGGGATCCGGTACAGCAGGCTGCCCAGCGCCTCGCCGAAGCGCGCGACGAAGGGATAGGGCAGTTTGCCCAGCACGGTCAGCAGGCCAATGCCGAGCCACGTGAACACACGGCTCATGAAGTCGATCGATCAGTCGCCGGCTCGGAATCCGTGCCCTCGGTAGCCGGCGTGTCCGGGGTGCCAGGGGTGCCCGCTCCGGCGGGTTGTTTGTAGCGGTTGTAGCCCCACAGGTATTGCGTCGGGCACAGGGCCACCAGTTCTTCGATGGTGCGGTTGATGACCGCGGCGGCGGCGGCGGGATCGTCCGGCAGCATGCCGCCGTCTTCGATCACGCGCAGATGGCCGCGGTAGCCGGCGCCGCGCGGCAGGCGCTCGGCGAAGATCGCCACCACCGGCGCGCCGGTCAGTTGCTGCAGCCGGTGCACCAGTGCCATGGTGTAGGCGGGCTTGCCGAAGAACGGTGCCCAGTTGCCTTCGCCGCCGCTGGGCACCTGGTCGGGCAGGATGCCCACCGCCTGGCCGCGCTTGAGCGCCTTCACCAGCATGCGCACGCCGCGCGGCGTGGCCGGCGCCATGTGCATGCCGGGCCGGGTGCGCATCTTTTCGATCCAGTCGCGCAGCCACGGCTGGTGCGGCGGCTTGAACAGCGCGGTCACGGGGCGATGCAGCGCGTGGGATTGCGGCAGCACCTCGAAGCAGCCCAGGTGCGGGGTCAGGATGATGATGCCCTTGCCGCGCGCCTGCAGCCGGGCGAGTTCAGGCCACAGGTGGTCGTCGAAGCCGTACAGCTTCGCGCCGATCCGCGAGCGGCTCCAGAAGTAGGGCATCTCGATGATCATGCGCCCGGCCGAACGGGCGGCCTCGTCGATCATCGCTTCGGTGGCGTCGGGGAAGGCGAGCCGGAAGTTCTCCCGCAGGCGCTGGCCATAGCGGCCAGGCAAACGTGCGATCAGCAGGCCCAGCGCGCCGCCCGCGGCCTGCAGCAGCCGCAGCGGAAAACGGGAGATCAGCCAGAATAAAAAAGTCATCAGGCGCGGAAAAAGGGTCCAGGCAAGTCCGCCGCCGGGTCTGTGCCGGGATCAGGCGGGCAGGCAGGCGTTGGTCCGGCATGCCGGCAAGGTGTCGTACCGCACGCCTGTGGCGCTGCAACGACGCCTGCAGGCGCGTATAATAGCGTGTATCGCCGAGTTAACTGACAACTTGCGGGGCGATGCGGCTCTAACCGGGCTGCCTGAAATACCGCTAAAGCGTCGCCGCCATGAACCGAACAGGCTGGCACGCAATAGCCAACCTGGAGAATAAGTTCGTGGCAAACGACTTCCTTTTTACTTCGGAATCCGTCTCCGAAGGCCATCCCGACAAGGTCGCCGACCAGATTTCCGACGCCGTCCTCGACGCCATCCTGGCGCAGGACAAGTATGCGCGTGTGGCAGCTGAGACGCTTTGCAACACCGGTCTGGTGGTGCTGGCCGGGGAAATCACCACGACCGCCAACGTCGACTACATCCAGATTGCGCGCGACACCATCAAGCGCATCGGGTACGACAACACCGATTACGGCATCGACTACAAGGGCTGCGCGGTACTGGTGGCCTATGACAAGCAGTCGCCCGACATCGCCCAGGGCGTCGACCGCGCCTCCGACGACTACCTGAACCAGGGTGCCGGCGACCAGGGCCTGATGTTCGGCTACGCCTGCGACGAGACCCCGGAACTGATGCCGTTCCCGATCTACTACGCGCACCGCCTGGTCGAGCGCCAGTCGCAGCTGCGCCGCGACGGCCGCCTGCCCTGGCTGCGCCCTGACGCCAAGTCGCAGGTCACGGTGCGCTATGTCGACGGCAAGCCGCACAGCGTGGACACCGTGGTGCTCTCGACCCAGCATGCCCCGGACATCACCCAGGCGCAGATCCGCGAGGCCGTGATCGAGGAAATCATCAAGCCGGTGCTGCCGGCGGAGATGCTCAAGGAAACCAAGTACCTGGTGAACCCGACCGGGCGCTTCGTGATCGGCGGACCGCAGGGCGACTGCGGCCTGACCGGGCGCAAGATCATCGTCGACACCTACGGCGGCGCCTCGCCGCATGGCGGCGGCGCGTTCTCGGGCAAGGACCCGTCCAAGGTCGATCGCTCGGCCGCCTACGCGGCGCGCTACGTGGCCAAGAACGTGGTGGCCTCGGGCCTGGCGCGGCAGTGCCAGGTGCAGGTCAGCTACGCCATCGGCGTGGCGCGGCCGATCAATGTGACGGTCTATACCGAAGGCACCGGCAAGATTCCGGACGCCAAGATCGCGGAGCTGGTGCAGGAGCATTTCGACCTGCGGCCGAAGGGCATCGTGCAGATGCTGGACCTGCTGCGGCCGATCTATGAGAAGACGGCGGCTTATGGGCACTTCGGGCGTGAAGAGCCGGAGTTCTCTTGGGAGGCTACGGACAAGGTGGCGGCGTTGCGGGCTGCGGCGGGGTTGTAAGAGGATAATTCCGGGGTTCGGGCGCTGGTTTTGGCGCTTTTGGCTTCGGTATGCCCCACTGGCTCGGGAGGGTTGGTGGGGTTGTTTTTTGGGGGGCCGTCGCTGTTGGTGACATGCTGTCGGCTGTTGAACCGTGTGGTTCCGCCCTCCTGGGCGGGTCACTTTTTGGCCGAGCGCCAAAAAGTAACCAAAAAGCGCGTTTACTGCCCTGCGGGCGGCATGTCTTATCGTAGTGTGCCTGGGGGTTTTCGTACGGGGCTTGGCTTCCTCACATAGCGGGACTGCCTGCCGCGGTGGTGCGCGACGGTGGCAGGGGCGTTGGAGTGGTGATTGAACGAGCCCAGAGCGCTCGGTGGCCGCCTGCTGCGGGCCTTGTCGTAGGAACGCCTACGGCTGCTGCGCCGTCAGTATCGCAGGGCGTCGGCCCTGGCACGGTACGCGTCGCTGCGCTCGCTTGGCGCTTTCGGTGCGTGCGCGCGATTCGCTTCGCTTCCGTGTACGCGCCACGACAGCGCGTGCGAGCGCAGCGATGCACTCCGTGTCAGAGCAGCTGACCTACGATAGGGAGCGCGCGCAGCGCAGCCGTAGGCGTCCCACCAATAACGTCGTTAGCAGGCTGCCACCGACCTAAAGTCGGGTTCGTCCATCCGACCTTGAACGCCAGGCACATCCAGGTAGCGTCAGCAGGGTGGAACCACCATCCGCCTGACCGTGAGTCACCACCGCGGGAACCACCAACGCCGCCTTAGCCAGCCGCTTAGGCGACGCGTTTTTTGGTTACTTTTTGGCGCTTCCCTCCATGTCAGGATAGATGTCGCCCCGCCGCCTTTCGATGAAGGACAATGGAGGGCGGTAACGATTGGAAGATGAAACGTTATCCGGCGGAGTACAAGGAATGGGTGGTTGAGCAGATGATGCCGCCCGTGAACCGATCGGTCGTGGAGTTGGCCAGGGAAACGGGTGTCACGACGGTGAGCCTGCGCACCTGGCGCAACGAGGCACGAGAGCAAGGACGAGTTGTGCCAGGCAACTGCAAACAGAGCGATAAGTGGTCCAGCGCGGACAAGTTCCGGGTGGTACTGGAGACGGCGCCCCTGAGTGAAGCGGAGCTGTCCGAATACTGCCGCAGCAAGGGCATTCAGCCAGAACAGATCCGGCAGTGGCGTGCTGCCTGTGAGCAGGCGAATGCGAAGAAGCCACCCATGGCTGACATGGCACAGCTGCGCGAGGAAGCAACCGCGAAGAAGCGAATCCGGAACCTGGAGCGTGAACTGAAGCGCAAGGACGCCGCGCTGGCGGAAACCGCAGCGCTGCTGGTGCTAAGAAAAAAAGCCGAGGCGATCTGGGGAAGGGACGAGGAGGA
>NZ_JACHWE010000015.1:0-18699 GCF_014191175.1 Cupriavidus alkaliphilus
CGCTGCGGTCAGCGTGGTCTTGCCATGGTCAACGTGACCAATCGTACCAACGTTCACGTGCGGCTTGGTCCGCTCGAACTTTTCCTTTGCCATTTTTTTCAGCTCCTAATGGAATGCAGTCTTGTCGATTCATCACGCCGCCGCGTCCTGGCGGACGCGGCGGCATACAGCTTATTTACTTGCCCTTGGCCGCCATCACTGCTTCGGCGATGTTCTTCGGTGCCTCGGCGTAGTGCTTGAATTCCATGGTGTAGGTGGCACGGCCTTGCGTGGCCGAGCGCAGCGCGGTCGAATAACCGAACATTTCCGACAGCGGGACTTCGGCCTTGATGATCTTGCCGCCGCCCACCATGTCGTCCATGCCCTGCACGATGCCGCGGCGGGACGACAGGTCGCCCATCACGGTACCGGTGTAGTCTTCCGGCGTTTCCACTTCCACGGCCATCATCGGCTCCAGCAGAACCGGGCTGGCCTTGCGCATGGCTTCCTTGAAAGCCATCGAGCCGGCCATGCGGAACGCGTTTTCGTTCGAGTCCACGTCGTGGTACGAACCGAACGTCAGCGTGACCTTCACGTCCACCACCGGGAAGCCAGCCAGGATACCGGCCGTCAGCGTGTCGACGATACCCTTTTCGACCGCCGGGATGTATTCGCGAGGAATCACACCGCCCTTGATGGCGTCGATGAACTCGAAGCCCTTGCCCGGCTCTTGCGGTTCCAGCGTGATCACGGCGTGACCGTACTGGCCGCGGCCGCCCGACTGCTTGACGAACTTGCCTTCGACGTCCTCGGCCTTCTTGCGGATGGTTTCGCGGTAGGCCACCTGCGGCGCGCCGATGTTGGCTTCCACGCCGAATTCGCGCTTCATGCGGTCGACCAGAATTTCGAGGTGGAGCTCGCCCATGCCCGAAATGATGGTCTGGCCCGATTCTTCATCGGTACGCACGCGGAACGACGGATCCTCGGCGGCCAGGCGGTTCAGGGCGATGCCCATCTTTTCCTGGTCAGCCTTGGTCTTCGGCTCGACAGCCTGCGAGATCACCGGCTCCGGGAACACCATGCGCTCGAGCACGATCGGGGCAGCCGGATCGCACAGCGTGTCGCCCGTGGTGGCATCCTTCAGGCCCACCGCGGCGGCGATGTCGCCGGCCAGCACTTCCTTGATTTCTTCGCGCTGGTTGGCGTGCATCTGCAGAATACGGCCCAGACGCTCCTTCTTCTGCTTCACCGGGTTGTACACGGTGTCGCCCGAATTGACCTTGCCCGAGTACACGCGGAAGAAGATCAGCTGGCCGACGAACGGGTCGGTCATGATCTTGAACGCCAGTGCCGAGAACTTTTCGTTGTCGTCAGCCTTGCGCTCGAGCTTCTTCTCGCTGTCGTCCTCGTCCGTGCCCGTAACCGGCGGAATGTCGACCGGCGACGGCAGGAAGTCGATCACGGCGTCGAGCATGCGCTGCACGCCCTTGTTCTTGAACGCGGTGCCGCACAGCATCGGCTGGATTTCGCAGGCGATGGTACGGTCACGCAGCGCCTTGACGATCTCGGCGCGGGTCAGCTCTTCGCCGCCCAGGTACTTTTCCATCAGCTCTTCGCTGGCTTCGGCGGCGGACTCGACCATCTTCTCGCGCCATTCTTCAGCGGTGGCTTGCAGCTCGGCCGGGATGTCCTGGTATTCGAACTTCACGCCCTGGCTGGCTTCGTCCCAGACGATCGCCTTCATTTCCAGCAGGTCGACCACGCCCTGGAAGCCGTCTTCAGCGCCGATCGGCACCACCACGGGCACCGGGTTGGCCTTCAGGCGGGTCTTCAGCTGGTCGTAGACCTTGAAGAAGTTGGCGCCGGTACGGTCCATCTTGTTGACGAACGCCAGACGCGGCACCTTGTACTTGTTGGCCTGACGCCACACGGTTTCCGACTGCGGCTGCACGCCACCCACGGCGCAGTACACCATGCAGGCACCGTCCAGCACGCGCATGGAACGCTCCACCTCGATGGTGAAGTCCACGTGGCCCGGGGTGTCGATGATGTTGAAGCGGTGCTCGGGGTAGTTGCCGGCCATGCCCTTCCAGAAGGCGGTGGTCGCAGCGGAGGTGATGGTAATACCACGCTCCTGCTCCTGCTCCATCCAGTCCATGGTGGCGGCGCCGTCGTGCACTTCACCGATCTTGTGGTTCACACCGGTGTAGAACAGGATGCGCTCGGTCGTGGTGGTTTTACCCGCGTCAATGTGAGCCGAAATACCGATGTTGCGGTAACGCTCGATGGGAGTCTTACGAGCCACTTTAATCCTCTATTCGTCCGTGAGGCGCCGGCATCTCATGGCCCGCGCCCCTAACACAAACGGGCGAGATGTGTAAAAACACAGCCCGCCCGGCAACCAACAATGTTTTCGCTCGCTTTAGAAGCGGAAGTGCGAGAACGCCTTGTTGGCTTCGGCCATGCGGTGCACTTCGTCGCGCTTCTTCATCGCGCCGCCACGGCCTTCAGCAGCTTCCAGCAGCTCACCTGCCAGGCGCAGCGCCATCGACTTCTCGCTGCGTTTTTTCGCGGCCTCACGCAGCCAGCGCATCGCCAATGCCAAACGACGCGACGGACGGACTTCGACCGGAACCTGATAGTTGGCGCCGCCCACGCGACGGCTCTTCACTTCCACCACCGGCTTCACGTTGTTGATGGCAACGGAGAACACTTCGATGGGGGCCTTGCCTGCCTTCTTTTCGATCTGGTCGAACGCGCCGTACACGATGCGTTCGGCAACCGACTTCTTGCCATCCAGCATCAGCACGTTCATGAACTTGGCAACTTCAACGTTGCCGAACTTCGGATCAGGCAGAACGTCCCGCTTCGGGACTTCACGACGACGTGGCATCTTCTTTCCTTTAGATTCAGTTGAGAGCGCGGTCAGAGTTTCCCGCTCTCCGGCCACCAACTAGCTTGCATGCAAAGACAGCAAATTCGCCGGGTGACCACTTACTCGACGGCACGGTTGCCAAAAAGGCGCTCCGTTGTACCGCCGCCTGGTGACAGCACCATGACTCGCGCCACAGGCTATCGTCTGTTGCTTCGGGCCTTGCGGGCCCAGGCTGCCGAAACTTAGGCTGCCTTCGGACGCTTCGCGCCGTACTTCGAACGGGCCTGCTTGCGGTCCTTCACGCCTTGCAGGTCCAGCGAGCCACGGACGATGTGGTAACGCACACCCGGCAGATCCTTCACACGGCCGCCGCGGATCAGCACGACCGAGTGTTCCTGCAGGTTGTGGCCTTCACCGCCGATGTACGAAATGACTTCGA
Source organism: Cupriavidus alkaliphilus (assembly GCF_014191175.1). Taxonomy (NCBI): domain Bacteria; kingdom Pseudomonadati; phylum Pseudomonadota; class Betaproteobacteria; order Burkholderiales; family Burkholderiaceae; genus Cupriavidus; species Cupriavidus alkaliphilus. Next base: position 3,294 of record NZ_JACHWE010000015.1, read on the forward strand.
AACCGTTGGTCAGGCGCACCTTGGCGACCTTACGCAGTGCCGAGTTCGGCTTCTTCGGCGTCGTGGTGTACACGCGGGTGCACACGCCACGGCGCTGGGGGCAGTTCTCAAGCGCCGGGCTCTTGCTCTTGACGACTTCCGAGACACGCGGCTTGCGAACCAGTTGGTTGATAGTTGGCATTGTTCAATCCAGCTTGGTTTTACGAAAAACGCCCCTCGTGCCGGCATGCGCCAGGCTGGAGAGGCAACTACGGGTTTTGGGCGGGAGAGGTGAGCGGGCGCTCTGGAGACGGGACTGTGCGGTAACAGCATGCCAAAGAGCGCGAGCCGGCACCCGGATCCCGCGTCTGCCGCCACCCGTCCATGGGAAATCCAGTCCGGTAGGCTTGCCGGCAGCGACCTGAAGGCCACTTATCCGACGGGCGAGCGAAATCCAAAGCCAAAAACTCGAATCTGGCATCCTAGCAGCGGAATCGTATACCGTCAAGCCGTATACCCACCTGCATATCCGGCCTGCAACAGGCCCTCCGTCCGGATCAGACCGCGCGCAGCGCCGCCAGGATCGACTGCCCGTAGCGCTCCAGCTTGGACGCGCCAATACCCGGAATGCCCTGCATGGCGGACAGCGAGTCTGGCGCGGTCCGGGCCAGTTCCGCCAGGGTGGCGTCGTGGAAGATGACATAGGCCGGCACGCCGTGCTCGCGCGCGGCCTCGGTGCGCCAGCGCCGCAGCGCCTCCCAGTTGGCCAGGGTGTCGGCGTCCATGTCGGCGGTATGGTCGGGGCGCGTGCCGCGCGCGGCGCGCTCGCCGGACTTGCCGGGGCGGGTGGCCTGGCGGCGCAGGATGATCTGGCGCTCGCCCTTGAGCACCGCGCGCGCTTCCTCGCCCAGCAGCAGCGCGCCATGGCCGCCGTGGTCGATGGTTAGCAAGCCCTGCGCGATCAGCTGGCGGAACACCGTGTGCCACTCATGCACCGAGCGGTCCTTGCCGATGCCGAAGGTGGACACCTGGTCGTGTCCCCACTGGCGGATCTTCTCCGAGGCATTGCCGCGCAGCACGTCGATCAGGTGGGTGGCGCCAAAGTGCACCCGGCTGGCCTGCGCGGTGCGGTAGACGCAGGACAGCGCCATCTGCGCCTCGCGCGTGCCATCCCACGTCGCGGGCGGCTCGAGGCAGGTATCGCAGTTGCCGCAGGGTTCGCTGGTTTCGTTGAAATACGCCAGGATGCGCACGCGCCGGCAGCCAGCGGTTTCGCACAGGCCCAGCAGCGCATCGAGCTTGGACGACGACACGCGCTTGAAGGCCTCGTCGGCCTCGGATTCATCGATCATGCGCTTCTGCTGCACCACGTCGCCCAGGCCGTAGGCCATCCAGGCATTGGCGGGCAGCCCGTCGCGGCCGGCGCGGCCGGTTTCCTGGTAATAGCCCTCCATGCTCTTGGGCAGGTCCAGGTGGGCAACAAAACGTACGTCGGGCTTGTCGATCCCCATGCCGAAGGCGATCGTCGCCACCATCACCAGCCCTTCCTCCTCGCGGAAGCGCGCCTGGTGGTGCTGCCGCACCTGGGCGTCCATGCCGGCATGGTAGGCGAGCGCGTTGATGCCGTGGCCGCTCAGCCATTGCGCGGTGTCCTCGACCTTCTTGCGCGACAGGCAATAGACGATGCCGCTGTCGTGGGTGCCGTCGGCCGCGGTATGTTCGGCCTTGATAAAGGCGAGCAACTGCTGGCGCGCATTGTCCTTCTCGACGATGCGGTAGCGGATGTTGGGCCGGTCGAAGCTGGAGATGAAGATGCGCGCGTCGTGCAGCGCCAGCCGCTCGACGATCTCGTCGCGCGTCAGCGCATCGGCGGTCGCGGTCAGCGCGATGCGCGGCACGTACGGGAAGCGTTCGTGCAGCACCGACAGCTGGATGTACTCGGGCCGGAAGTCATGGCCCCATTGCGAGACGCAATGGGCTTCGTCGATCGCGAACAGGCCGACGCGGGTGCGCTCCAGCAGGTCAAGGAAGCGCGGCGTCATCAGCCGTTCCGGCGCCACGTAGAGGAGCTCGATGCGCCCGGCCAGCAGGTCGCGCTCGACCGCGGAGGCCTCGGCGCCGGTCAGCGTCGAGTTGAGCACCGCGGCGCGCACGCCGGCCTCGGTCAGCGCCGCGACCTGGTCCTGCATCAGCGCGATCAGCGGCGACACCACGATGCCGACGCCATCGCCGGCGCGCTGGCGCAGCAGCGCCGGGATCTGGTAGCACAGCGACTTGCCGCCGCCGGTCGGCATCAGCACCAGGCAATCGCCGCCCGTGGCGACGTGGTCGATGATCTCGGCCTGGCGCCCGCGGAAGGCGTGGTAGCCGAAGACATCCTTGAGGATCGCCAGTGCTTGCGACATGGACAACGGAAATGCTGGAGCCGGAAAAGCCGTAACCTTACCACTAAGGGGGCCGGCCGCCGCGCCTGCGCGGCAAACTCTCCGATGTTTCTCACGAAAGGCCGCGCCGCGCCCGGACAAAAAAAGCCCGGCTGGATCAGCCGGGCTTTGGTCCGCCTTGCGGCGGTAATCACTGCAACGGGATCAGGCGTTGTCGCCTTCGCCCTCGGTCGCCTGCACCACCGGCGGCTCGATGAAGAGCGACTGCTCTTCTTCGGCGATCGCCTGGGCGCGTTCGCGCTCGGAGGCCTCGCGCGCCTTGCGGGCACGGTGGTAGGCCAGGCCGGTACCGGCCGGGATCAGACGGCCGACGATCACGTTTTCCTTCAGGCCACGCAGGTCGTCGGTCTTGCCCATGATCGCGGCTTCGGTCAGCACGCGCGTGGTTTCCTGGAACGATGCCGCCGAGATGAAGCTGTCGGTCGACAGCGACGCCTTGGTAATACCCAGCAGCAGGTTCTCGTAGGTCGCCGGACGCTTGCCTTCGGCGATCACGCGGTCGTTCTCGTCGAGCAGTTCCGAACGTTCCACCTGTTCACCCGGGATGAACTTGGTGTCGCCCACATCGACGATCTGAACACGGCGCAGCATCTGGCGAACGATCACCTCGATGTGCTTGTCGTTGATCTTCACGCCCTGCAGACGGTACACGTCCTGGACTTCGTCGACGATGTAGTGCGCCAGCTCTTCGATGCCCTTCAGGCGCAGGATGTCGTGCGGGTCCGCCGGACCTTCCACGATCATTTCGCCCTTGTTCACCACCTGGCCGTCGTGCACCAGCACCTGCTTTTCCTTCGCGATCAGGAACTCGTGGGCATTGCCGTCCAGGTCGGTGATGACCAGGCGCTGCTTGCCCTTGGTGTCCTTGCCGAACGAGGTCGTGCCGGTGACTTCAGCCAGCACGGCGGCGTCCTTCGGCGAACGCGCTTCGAACAGCTCGGCCACACGCGGCAGACCACCGGTAATGTCGCGGGTCTTCTGCGATTCGGTCGGGATACGCGCGAGCACTTCACCCACGTGCACCTGCTGGCCGTCCTTCACGGTAATCAGCGCGCCGACCTGGAAGCCGATGGTCACGGAGTGGTCCGTGCCCGGAATCTTCACTTCCTGGCCGTTGGCGTCGAGCAGCTTCACCTGCGGGCGGATGCCCTTGGTTGCGGCCGTGCGGCGCTTGGCGTCGATCACCACCAGGGTCGACAGGCCCGTCACTTCGTCCATCTGCTTGGCGACGGTCACGCCCTCTTCGACGTTCTCGAACTTGATCGTGCCCGAGTACTCCGAAACGATCGGGCGCGTCAGCGCGTCCCAGGTGGCCAGTTGCGTGCCGGCCTTGATCGACTGACCGTCCTGCACCAGCAGCGTGGCGCCGTACGGGATCTTGTGGCGCTCGCGCTCGCGGCCATGGTCGTCGGTGATCAGCGCCTCGCCCGAACGCGAGATCACGATCAGTTCGCCCTTGGCGTTGGTCACATAGCGCATGGTCGCGGTGAAGCGCACCGTACCGGTCGCCTTCGCTTCCACGCTCGAGGCCACTGCCGCACGCGATGCCGCACCACCGATGTGGAACGTACGCATGGTCAGCTGCGTGCCCGGCTCACCGATCGACTGCGCGGCAATCACGCCCACCGCTTCGCCCGAGTTCACCAGCACGCCGCGGCCCAGGTCGCGGCCATAGCACTTGGCGCACAGGCCGTAGCGCGTGTCGCACGACAGCGGCGTGCGGACCTTGACTTCGTCCACGCCGATGTTGTCGATCAGCTCGACCAGGTCTTCGTCCAGCAGCGTGCCGGACTCGATCGCGGTTTCCTGGGTTTCCGGGTTGACCACGTCGGCCACGGTCACGCGGCCGAGGATACGGTCGCGCAGGGCTTCGATCACTTCACCGCCTTCGACCAGGGCCTTCATGGCCACGCCGTTGGAGGTGCCGCAATCGTCTTCGACCACCACCAGATCCTGCGTCACGTCGACCAGACGACGGGTCAGGTAACCCGAGTTCGCGGTCTTCAGTGCCGTATCGGCCAGGCCCTTACGGGCGCCGTGGGTCGAGATGAAGTACTGCAGAACGTTCAGGCCTTCACGGAAGTTCGCCGTAATCGGCGTTTCAATGATCGAGCCATCCGGCTTGGCCATCAGGCCACGCATGCCGGCCAGCTGGCGGATCTGCGCGGCGGAACCCCGTGCGCCCGAGTCGGCCATCATGTAGATGGAGTTGAACGACTCTTGCTTCACGGTCTTGCCTTCGCGGTCGACCACGTCCTCGTGCTGCAGCTGCTCCATCATCGCCTTGCCCACCTGGTCGCCGGCGGCGCCCCAGATGTCCACGACGTTGTTGTAGCGTTCCTGGTCGGTCACCAGACCCGACATGTACTGCTTGTCGTATTCCTTCACCTTGGCCGAGGCCTCGGCGATGATCTTTTCCTTGGCCGGCGGCACCAGCATGTCGTCGATCGCGATCGAGATACCGGCGCGAGTCGCCAGGCGGAAGCCCGACTGCAGCAGCTTGTCGGCGAAGATCACGGTCTCGCGCAGGCCGCAGCGGCGGAACGCCGTGTTGATCAGGCGCGAGATTTCCTTCTTCTTCAGCGGCTTGTTCAGCACCGAGAACGGCAGGCCCTTCGGCAGGATCTCCGACAGGATCGCGCGGCCGACCGTGGTGGCCTGCAGCGTGATCTTGGGCGCGAAACGGGCATCGCCCTCGGCGTCCTTGTCGACCAGCTCATACTCGGTGATACGCACGTTCACGCGCGAAGCCAGTTCGACTTCCTTGTTCTCGTAGGCGCGGATCACTTCGCTGATGTCGGCGAAGGTCATGCCCTCGCCGCGGCCGTTGATCTTGTCGCGGGTGGTGTAGTACAGGCCCAGCACCACGTCCTGCGACGGCACGATCGACGGGTCGCCGTTGGCCGGGAACAGCACGTTGTTGGAGGCCAGCATCAGGGTGCGGGCTTCCATCTGCGCTTCCAGCGACAGCGGCACGTGAACAGCCATCTGGTCACCGTCGAAGTCGGCGTTGAATGCCGCGCAGACCAGCGGATGCAGCTGGATCGCCTTGCCTTCGATCAGCACCGGCTCGAACGCCTGGATGCCCAGGCGGTGCAGCGTCGGCGCACGGTTCAGCATCACCGGGTGCTCGCGGATCACCTCTTCGAGGATGTCCCACACCACCGGGGTCTGGCTTTCGACTTCCTTCTTCGCCGCCTTGATGGTGGTGGCGATGCCCATCGTTTCCAGCTTGTGGAAGATGAACGGCTTGAACAGCTCGAGCGCCATCAGCTTGGGCAGGCCGCACTGGTGCAGCTTGAGCGTCGGGCCCACCACGATGACCGAACGGCCCGAGTAGTCGACGCGCTTGCCCAGCAGGTTCTGACGGAAACGGCCGCCCTTGCCCTTGATCATTTCGGCCAGGGACTTCAGCGGACGCTTGTTGGCGCCGGTCATCGCCTTGCCGCGACGGCCGTTGTCCAGCAGCGAGTCAACCGCTTCCTGCAGCATGCGCTTTTCGTTGCGCACGATGATCTCAGGCGCCTTCAGCTCCAGCAGGCGCTTCAGGCGGTTGTTACGGTTGATGACGCGGCGGTACAGGTCGTTCAGGTCCGAGGTCGCGAAGCGGCCGCCGTCCAGCGGCACCAGCGGGCGCAGCTCGGGCGGCAGCACCGGCAGCACCTCGAGGATCATCCACTCGGGCTTGATGCCCGAACGCTGGAAGGCCTCGAGCACCTTCAGGCGCTTGGCAAACTTCTTGATCTTGGCTTCGGAGCCGGTGGCCTGCAGCTCGGCGCGGATCTGTTCGATCTGCTTCTCGATGTCGATGCCGCGCAGCAGTTCACGGATGCCCTCGGCACCCATCATGGCGACGAACTCGCCCTCGCCGTACTCGTCGCACTTCGCCAGGTAGTCGTCTTCCGACATGATCTGGCTCTTCTTGAGCGGGGTCATGCCGGGTTCGATCACCACGAAGGCTTCGAAGTACAGCACGCGCTCGATGTCGCGCAGCGTCATGTCCAGGACCATGCCCAGGCGCGACGGCAGCGACTTCAGGAACCAGATGTGCGCGGTCGGCGCGGCCAGTTCGATGTGGCCCATGCGCTCGCGGCGCACCTTGGCCAGCGTCACTTCAACGCCGCACTTCTCGCAGATCACGCCACGGTGCTTCAGGCGCTTGTACTTGCCGCACAGGCACTCGTAGTCCTTGATCGGGCCAAAGATCTTGGCGCAGAACAGGCCGTCGCGTTCCGGCTTGAACGTACGGTAGTTGATCGTTTCCGGCTTCTTCACTTCGCCGTACGACCACGAACGGATCTTCTCGGGCGAGGCCAGGCCGATCTTGATCGCGTCGAACTGCTCTTCCTGCTGTACCTGCTTAAAGAGATCGAGCAATGCTTTCATTGCAACTCCTTGTTTCGCCACCGTCCCGGACTCTGTCCGGATCGGCGGCATTCATTCTGTGGGAAATCCTGCGCTGGTGAGTGCCGGCCGCAGCCGGCACCCGCATCGGCTCGATCAGTAGCGATCGAGGTCGATATCGATACCCAGCGAGCGGATTTCCTTCACCAGCACGTTGAACGATTCCGGCATGCCGGCGTCGATCGAGTGCTCGCCCTTGACGATGTTCTCGTACACCTTGGTACGGCCGTTCACGTCATCGGACTTGACCGTCAGCATCTCCTGCAGCACGTACGACGCGCCGTAGGCTTCCAGTGCCCACACTTCCATCTCACCGAAACGCTGGCCACCGAACTGGGCCTTGCCGCCCAGCGGTTGCTGCGTCACCAGCGAGTACGGGCCGGTGGAGCGCGCGTGCATCTTGTCGTCGACCAGGTGGTGCAGCTTCAGCATGTGCATCACACCCAGCGTGACCGGACGCTCGAACGCTTCGCCGGTGCGGCCGTCGTGCAGCGTGACCTGCTGCTTGGAAGCCGTCAGGCCCTTTTCGCGGGCAACGTCGTCCGGGTAGGCCAGATCCAGCATGCGGCGGATTTCGTCCTCGTGGGCACCGTCGAACACCGGGGTCGCAAACGGCACGCCCTTCTTCAGGTTGTTGGCCAGTTCCAACACTTCGGCATCCGACAGGCTGTCCAGGTCTTCCGGCTTGCCGCTCTCGTTGTAGATCTGCGAGAGCAGCGTGCGCAGTTCCTGCGCCTTGGCCTGCGCCTTGAGCATGTCGCCGATGCGCTGGCCCAGGCCGCGCGCGGCCCAGCCCAGGTGGGTTTCCAGGATCTGGCCCACGTTCATCCGCGACGGCACGCCCAGCGGGTTCAGCACGATGTCGGCCGGGGTACCGTCCGCCATGTACGGCATGTCTTCGATCGGCACGATCTTCGACACCACACCCTTGTTACCGTGACGGCCTGCCATCTTGTCGCCAGGCTGCAGGCGGCGCTTGACGGCCAGGTAGACCTTGACCATCTTGATCACGCCCGGCGGCAGCTCGTCGCCCTGCGTCAGCTTCTTGCGCTTCTCTTCGAAGGCCAGGTCGAACTCGTGGCGCTTCTGCTCGATGGCTTCCTTGACGGCTTCCAGCTGGGCAGCCAGTTCCTCGTCGGCCGGACGGATGTCGAACCAGTGGTACTTGTCGATGTCCGCCAGGTACTCCTTGGTGATCTTGGCACCCTTGGCCAGCTTCTTCGGACCGCCGTTGACGGTCTTGTCGACCAGCAGGCGCTCGAGACGCTGGAACGCGTCGCCTTCCACGATACGCAGCTGGTCGTTCAGGTCCAGGCGGTAGCGCTTCAGTTCATCGTCGATGATCGACTGGGCGCGCTTGTCGCGCGTCACGCCTTCGCGGGTGAAGACCTGGACGTCGATCACGATGCCGCTCATGCCCGACGGCACGCGCAGCGAGGTGTCCTTCACGTCCGATGCCTTCTCGCCGAAGATCGCGCGCAGCAGCTTCTCTTCCGGCGTCAGCTGGGTCTCGCCCTTCGGCGTGACCTTGCCCACCAGCACGTCGCCGGCTTCGACCTCGGCACCGATGTAGGTGATGCCCGACTCGTCCAGGCGAGCCAGCTGGGCTTCGGCCAGGTTCGAGATATCGCGCGTGATTTCCTCCGGTCCCAGCTTGGTGTCGCGGGCGACGACCGACAGTTCCTCGATGTGGATCGAGGTATAGCGGTCTTCGGCCACCACACGCTCCGAGATCAGGATCGAATCCTCGAAGTTGTAGCCGTTCCACGGCATGAACGCCACCAGCATGTTCTGGCCCAGAGCCAGCTCGCCCAGGTCGGTCGAGGCGCCGTCGGCGATGACGTCGCCGCGGGCCACGTGGTCGCCCACCTTGACCATCGGACGCTGGTTGATGTTGGTGTTCTGGTTCGAGCGCGTGTACTTGATCAGGTTGTAGATGTCCACGCCGACTTCACCGGCCACGGCTTCGTCGTCGTTCACGCGGATCACGATACGCATCGCGTCGACATAGTCGACCAGGCCGCCACGCATGGCCTGCACGGCGGTACCCGAGTCGACCGCGACGGTGCGCTCGATGCCGGTACCGACCAGCGGCTTGTCCGGACGCAGGCAGGGCACGGCCTGACGCTGCATGTTCGCGCCCATCAGTGCACGGTTCGCGTCATCGTGTTCCAGGAACGGCACCAGCGAGGCAGCGGCCGACACGATCTGCGACGGCGCCACGTCGATGTACTGCACGCGGTCCGGCGTCACCATACGGGTTTCACGCTCGGAGCCTTCACGCGCCGACACCAGTTCGTCGGTCAGGTTGCCGTCGGCGTCGACGGTTGCGTTGGCCTGCGCCACCACGTACTTGCCTTCCTCGATCGCCGACAGGTAGTCGACCTGGTCGGTCAGCTTGCTGTTCTCGACCTTGCGGTACGGGGTTTCGAGGAAACCGTACTCGTTCAGGCGCGCATACAGTGCCAGCGAGTTGATCAGACCAATGTTCGGACCTTCCGGCGTTTCGATCGGGCACACGCGGCCATAGTGGGTCGGGTGCACGTCGCGGACTTCAAAGCCGGCGCGCTCGCGCGTCAGGCCGCCCGGGCCCAGTGCGGAGACGCGGCGCTTGTGCGTGATCTCCGACAGCGGGTTGGTCTGGTCCATGAACTGCGACAGCTGCGACGAACCGAAGAACTCGCGGATCGCCGACGAGATCGGCTTCGAGTTGATCAGGTCGTGCGGCATCAGGTTCTCGGTCTCGGCCTGGCCCAGACGTTCCTTGACGGCACGCTCCACGCGCGACAGGCCGGCGCGGAACTGGTTCTCGGCCAGCTCGCCGACGCAACGCACGCGACGGTTGCCCAGGTGGTCGATGTCATCGACCTCGCCCTTGCCGTTGCGCAGGTTGACCAGGATCTTGATGGTCTCGAGGATGTCCTCGTCCTGCAGCACCATGGCGCCTTCACCGCTGGGGCGGCCCAGGCGGCTGTTGACCTTCATGCGGCCCACGCGCGACAGGTCGTACGACTCTTCGCTGTAGAACAGGCGCTGGAACAGCGCCTCCACGGCTTCTTCGGTCGGCGGCTCGCCCGGGCGCATCATGCGGTAGATCGCGATACGCGCGGCGGTCTGGTCGGCGGTCTCGTCCACGCGCAGGGTCTGCGACATGTACGGGCCCTGGTCCAGGTCGTTGGTGTACAGGGTCTGGATCTGCTTGACGCCGGCTTCGCGCAGGTTTTCCAGCAGCGCTTCGGTCAGCTCGTCGTTGGCGTTGGCGATCACCTCGCCGGTATCCGGGTCGATGATGTTCTTGGCCAGCACGCGGCCCAGCAGGTAGTCTTCCGGCACGCTGATCAGCTTGGTGCCGGCCGAGTCCAGGTCGCGGATGTGCTTGGCGTTGATCCGCTTGTCCTTCTCGACCACCACGCGGCCGTTCTTGTCGGCGATGTCGAAGCGCGCGACTTCACCGCGCAGGCGCTCGGGCACGAACTCCAGCTGCGCGCCTTCCGACTGCAGCGTGAAGTTGTCGAACACGAAGAAGTGCGCCAGGATCTGTTCCGGGGTCAGGCCGATCGACTTCAGCAGGATCGTCACCGGCATCTTGCGGCGGCGGTCGACGCGGAAGTACAGGATGTCCTTCGGATCGAATTCGAAGTCCAGCCACGAGCCGCGGTAGGGGATGATGCGTGCCGAGAACAGCAGCTTGCCCGAGCTGTGGGTCTTGCCCTTGTCGTGCTCGAAGAACACGCCCGGCGAGCGGTGCAGCTGCGAGACGATGACACGCTCGGTGCCGTTGATGACGAACGAACCCGTGGAAGTCATGAGCGGGATCTCGCCCATGTAGACTTCCTGCTCCTTCACTTCCTTGACCTTGCCCGGGTTCTCGCGATCGTTGATGATCAGGCGAACCTTGGCGCGCAGCGCCGAATGGAACGTCAGGCCACGCTGCTGGCATTCCTTGACGTCGAACGGCGGGTTGGACAGGTGATACGAGACGAACTCCATACGGGCGAGCCCGTTATGCGAGGAGATCGGGAAAATTGCGTTGAAAGCGGCCTGGAGGCCTTCGGTCTTGCGACGTGCGGGTGGCGTATCCGCTTGCAAGAACTGGGTGTAGGATTCAATCTGGGTGGCAAGCAGGAATGGAACCTGATGTACCGTCGCGCGCTTCGCAAAGCTTTTGCGAATGCGCTTCTTTTCGGTGAAGCTGTACGCCATGGGATCTCCGAATCATCGCAGGGCTGGCTGGACCTGGCCGGACCTGAGGTGTTCAGCGACTGGGAGGGGATTTGGCGGTTGGCCGCTACCAACCTCTGGCTGACGGTGTCCGCACGCTGCGGGCGGTGTGGTCGTCGCTTCAGCGCAACGCCTGTACTCGCCCGGGGGACACCCGACCAAACTTGTCTTCTGCAGTCGGTTCAGAAGACAAACATCAGCAGCAACCACTTAGTGTGCCACTGATGTTTGGCCTCTGCTGAATCGCCGGCAAATCGATCTTCGCCGCGAATCGCAAACATCACTTTTACTGCGTCATCGCCGTGCGGAGTGGTGACTAAAACACAATCGCACAAGCGCAAAAAGGCTGGCGCCGGGAATTTCCCTTTGCCAGCCCCATTCGCGTGCCGCAAGGGCACGCGAGTACAGCATTACTTGACGTCGACCTTGGCGCCGGCGTCTTCCAGCTTCTTCTTGGCTTCGGCAGCAGCAGCCTTGTCCACGCCTTCCTTGACGGGCTTCGGTGCGCCATCGACCAGGTCCTTGGCTTCCTTCAGGCCCAGGCCGGTGATTTCGCGAACAGCCTTAATCACGCCGACCTTGTTGGCGCCGACTTCGGCCAGGATCACGTTGAATTCGGTCTGCTCTTCGGCAGCAGCAGCACCGGCAGCGCCCGGAGCAGCAGCCACGGCCATGGCAGCGGCCGACACGCCAAACTTCTCTTCGAACGCCTTGACCAGGTCGTTCAGTTCCATCACGGACATCGCGCCAACGGCTTCCAGGATGTCGTCTTTGGTGATTGCCATTTGAAATACTCCTACTAGATTTGATTCGGTATCGGTAATGCGATCTTTCGATGCGCGGCCTGGATTGCCTTAGGCGCCGGCAGCTTCCGCTTCCGCGGGAGCGCCTTCTGCCTTCTTGGCGGCCAGAGCAGCCAGCAGACGGGCGAAGCCCGACACCGGTGCCTGCATCACGCCCAGCAGCTGAGCAATCAGTTCGTCGCGGCTCGGGATCGAGGCCAGCGCCTTCACGGCGGCAGCGTCGAGAACCTTGCCGTCATACGACCCGGCGCGCAGGACCAGCTTGTCGTTGGTCTTGGCGAAGTCGTTCAGAACCTTGGCCGAGGCCACTGCATCTTCGGAAATACCGTAGATCAGCGGACCGGTCATCTGCTCTGCGAGGCCTGCAAACGGCGTACCTTCGACGGCACGGCGGGCCAGCGTGTTCTTCAGAACGCGCAGGTACACGCCTTGCTGGCGAGCGGCAGCACGCAGCTTGGTCAGATCGCCAACCGCAATGCCGCGATATTCGGCGACGACGATGGTCTGGGCCTTGGCGACTTGCGCCGAGACCTCAGCAACGACGGCCTTCTTATCTTCAATATTGAGTGGCACGGTTAAGCTCCAAAATGACGCTGGGTCTCCGGCAATACCGGAGCCTTCACGTCAGCACAAACGAACGGCGTCCGATTGGCCCGAATCATCCGGGTCGAGGCCCGGCTTCATCAATCCCTTCGGGTGCGCCATCTGCGCTGGCTGGCCGGAAGACGTCACTCAGGCTTGGAAGCCTTCGCGCACGTTCCGACCGATTAAGCCCTTTCCGCAACACTGCCGCGGACAAGGACACCAGCGGTCTTTGATAACCAGCGGTGCCTGCCGATACTTGCGCATCTGGCGGGCACCACTGCCCAAAGCCATGCTCCATTCCTTGCGGTCCGGAGACGACCCTCGCCATTGGCCAGGGTCTTCAATTCTTCTTGCCGACCGGTGTTATCGGGTGCCGGTCAGCAATTTGCCGTCAGCTCAGGCAGCCAGCGTAGCCTGGTCGACACGCACGCCAACGCCCATGGTCGACGAGACCGCGACCTTGCGCAGGTACACGCCCTTGCTGGTGGCCGGCTTGGCCTTGACCAGCGCGTCCAGCAGCGCGGCCAGGTTGCTCTTCAGCGCGGCGTCTTCGAACGAGCGGCGGCCGATGGTGGCGTGGATGATACCGGCCTTGTCGACACGGAACTGGACCTGACCGGCCTTGGCGTTCTTCACGGCCTGGGCCACGTCGGGGGTCACGGTACCGACCTTCGGGTTCGGCATCAGGCCGCGCGGGCCCAGGATCTGGCCCAGCGTACCGACGATACGCATCGTGTCCGGCGAGGCGATCACGACGTCGAAGTTCAGGTTGCCGGCCTTGACTTGCTCAGCCAGGTCTTCCATGCCGACGATGTCGGCACCGGCGGCCTTGGCGGCCTCGGCCTTGTCGCCCTGGGCGAACACGGCGACGCGCACCGACTTGCCGGTACCGGCAGGCAGCACCACGGAACCACGCACCACCTGGTCCGACTTCTTGGCGTCGATGCCCAGTTGCACGGCCACGTCGATCGACTCGTCGAACTTCGCCGAGGCGCAGCCCTTCACCAGGCCCAGGGCCTCGTCGATCGGGTAGAACTTGGTACGCTCGATCTTCGCCTTGTTGGCGGCGACGCGCTTGGAAACCTTAGCCATTTACAGACCCTCCACGGTGATGCCCATCGAACGAGCCGAACCGGCGATGGTACGCACGGCGGCGTCCAGGTCGGCGGCGGTCAGGTCAGCGTTCTTGGCCTTGGCGATTTCTTCAGCCTGGGCGCGGGTGATCTTGCCAACCTTGTCGGTGTGGGGCTTCGGCGAACCCTTGGTGATGCCGGCTGCCTTCTTGATCAGCACGGTCGCCGGCGGCGACTTCATCACGAAGGTGAAGCTCTTGTCGGCGAAGGCGGTAATCACCACCGGCACCGGCAGACCGGGTTCCATACCCTGGGTCTGGGCGTTGAACGCCTTGCAGAACTCCATGATGTTCAGACCACGCTGACCCAGTGCGGGACCAACGGGCGGGGAGGGATTTGCCTTACCAGCCGGAATCTGCAGCTTGATAAAGCCAATGATCTTCTTGGCCATTTCTACTCCAATCCGGACCGCTCCACTCGGGGAAGACGATCCTGTTGAGTCGTAACGCGCTGTCGCCGCACCGATCGCACGGCCTCACGCTCCTCTTTGGCAGCGCCCTGGGGCACTGCCGTTGCCCGTTGCCGCCCTTGCGGCCGACAACCGGCAAATTCCTTAAACCTTCTCGACCTGGCCGAACTCGAGCTCGACCGGCGTGGCACGCCCGAAGATCGTGACCGAGACGCGCAGGCGCGACTTCTCGTAGTTGACCTCTTCCACGTTGCCGTTGAAATCGGTGAACGGGCCGTCCTTGACGCGCACCATTTCGCCCACTTCGAACAGCGTCTTGGGACGCGGCTTTTCGACCCCTTCCTGCATCTGGGTCATGATCTTGTCGACTTCGCGCTGCGAGATCGGGCTCGGGCGATTGCGGGCGCCGCCCACGAAACCGGTAACCTTGCTGGTGTTCTTCACCAGGTGCCAGGTCTCGTCGGTCATTTCCATTTCCACCAGCACGTAGCCGGGGAAGAAACGACGCTCGGTGACCGACTTGTGGCCACCCTTGATTTCCACGACTTCTTCGGACGGCACCAGGATGCGGCCAAACTTGTCCTGCATCTCGGCGCGCTCGATGCGCTCCTGCAGCGCGCGTTGCACGCTTTTCTCCATGCCGGAGTAGGCATGCACCACATACCAGCGCTTCTTCGACGAAGGCGATTCTTGCGCGGTGGTTTCCTGCTGAGCGTTATCCGTCATGTGCTACCTCTTATTTCCAGCCCAGCACGAGCGAGAACACCACCCACTCGATGAGCTTGTCCGCCGACCACAGGAACAAGGCCATGACGACGACGAAGACAAAGACCAGTCCCGTCATCTGCCCGGCTTCCTTGCGCGTCGGCCAGACGACCTTGCGAACTTCCCGATACGATTCCTTGGCGAACCCGATAAAGTCCTTGCCCGGTGCCGACACCAGCGCAACCACGATACCCAGTGCAATACCACCGAACAGTGCGGCGCCACGTACATAAGACGGTTGCTGTGCCAGTGCATAGAAACCGATGACGCCCGCCACCACCAGCAGCACCGCGACGCCAAGCATCCACTTGCCGCTGCTGGCATTCACGGTTTCAACATTGGGATTGGCCATGTTTCGCAAACGAGACTAAGCCGCGTCACGATTGTTCCTCGCGACGCGGCTGATTGATTTGGCAGGGGCAGAGGGAATCGAACCCCCAACCTTCGGTTTTGGAGACCGACGCTCTGCCAGTTGAGCTATACCCCTAAAACAACTTCGGGGTCGACGCTTGCGCCAACCCCTCTGGCAACGAATGCGGCCGGTTGGTGCCGCATTCGCTATCGAACAGCTTAGTCGAGGATCTTTGCCACGACGCCGGCGCCGACGGTACGGCCACCTTCGCGGATAGCGAAGCGCAGGCCTTCTTCCATGGCGATCGGGGC
>NZ_JACHWE010000016.1:0-4944 GCF_014191175.1 Cupriavidus alkaliphilus
ATCAAACTCTTCAGTTCAATCTCTGTGTGACCCTCGCGGGTCTCGCTCTTTCGAGCGGTCGCTCACTCTCAGAAAACTGACTGACCAGATCCGAAAATCCAGTCACGTTTTGCTGTGCGAGCACTGTATAACTTTTAAGCTAAAAGACCGAAGTCTTTTCGCATCCGCTATCAAGCGCCCACACTTATCGGTTGTTTGTTTGTTAAAGAACTTCGCCGCCCGGCTTTGCCGTTCAGCGCGCTGCGTTGTCTGCAGCGAGGAACGAGACTTTAAAGAGTTTTTTTCGATTAAGCAACTGGTTTCGAAAAATTCTTTATTGCGCTGCACGCCCTCTTTCGAGTCAATTCTTGCGCGCCGTTCCTTTCCCGTTGCGCGATGCCTTGCCAACGAGGGGGCGAATCTTAATACCTTCGGCGTCGGCCTGGCAAGCACTTTTGTCGAGAACAAGGAAAGAGCCGGTTGCGGCACTTACGGAAACAGTGCCATCTGCCCGGACAGCAGCGTTTCGAATTCATCGTCCAGAAACGGCAGGATCGCGTCGGCAATCGGTTGCAGTTGCCGGGTCACATAATGGGCATAGTCGATCGGCGCCGACCGCGCTTCGAGCGGCTCGGGGCCGGCCACGGTCATCACGTAGCTGATCCAGCCGCCGTGCTGGTACTGGCGCGGCCTGCCGTGGCGCGCGTTATAGTCGTCGGCAAGGCGCGCGGCGCGCACATGCGGCGGCACGTTGCGCTGGTACTCCTCGAGCCGGCGCCGCAGCCGCTTGCGGTAGACCAGTTCGGAGTCGAGTTCGCCGGCCAGGGTGCGGCGCACGATGTCGCGCACATAGTCCGCATATGGCTCGCGGTTGAAGACCTTTTCGTAGAGCGTCTGCTGGAAGCCCTGCGCCAGCGGCGACCAGTCGGTGCGCACCGTCTCCAGCCCCTTGAACACCATCTCGCGCGTGCCGTCGGGACGCTCCACCTGGCCGGCGTAGCGCTTCTTGCTGCCCAGCTCGGCGCCGCGGATGGTCGGCATCAGGAAGCGCCGGAAGTGCGTCTCGAACTGCAACTCCAGCGCGCTCTCCAGCCCATAGGTCTGCCACAGGTGGTCGCGCCACCAATCGTTGACATAGGCAACCAGGCTGCGCCCGATCTGCGCGGCGTCGGCTTCCGTGCGCGCGCGGCGCAGCCAGACGAAGGTCGAGTCGGTGTCGCCGTAGATCACCTCGTAGCCGCGCGCCTCGATCAGCGCACGGGTCTGGCGCATGATCTCGTGCCCGCGCATGGTGATCGACGACGCCAGCCGCGCGTCGAAGAAGCGGCAACCGCTGGAGCCGAGCACCCCGTAGAACGCGTTCATGATGATCTTGAGCGCCTGCGCCAGCGGCTTGTTGCCGTCGCGCTTGGCTGCCTCGCGGCCTTGCCACACCCGTGCCACGATGGCCGGCAGGCAATGTTTCGTCCGCGAAAAGCGCGCCCCGCGGAACCCCGGCACCGTATCGGCATCGTCCGGATGCGCCAGCCCTTCGACCAGGCCGACCGGATCGATCAGGAAGGTCCGGATGATCGACGGGTACAGGCTCTTGTAGTCCAGCACCAGCACGGATTCATACAACCCGGGGCG
The DNA here is from genome assembly GCF_014191175.1 of Cupriavidus alkaliphilus. Lineage (NCBI taxonomy): Bacteria > Pseudomonadati > Pseudomonadota > Betaproteobacteria > Burkholderiales > Burkholderiaceae > Cupriavidus > Cupriavidus alkaliphilus. Next base: position 1,609 of record NZ_JACHWE010000016.1, read on the forward strand.
CGAATCCATGACGAAGCCGCCCGGGCTGGCCTCGGGCGCTTTCTCGCCGAGGTTGGGCGCGACCAGGCCCTGGCGATGCATCAGCGGCATGTAGAGATGCGTGAATGCCGCCACCGAGCCGCCGCTGCGGTCCGCCGGCAAGCCCGTGACGGTGGCGCGCTCGAGCAGGAACGGCAACAGCTCGGCCTTGCCGAAGATCCGCGTCACCAGTTCACAGTCGCGCAGGTTGTAGCGCGCCAGCGCTGGCTTGTCATGGGCGAACATGCGGTCGATGGCGTCCATGCGGTCGTACGGATTGTCGATTGCCTTGCCCTCGCCGAGCAGCGCCTGCGCCACCGCTTCGAGGCTGAACGACGGAAAGCTCCACGTCGCGGAGCGCAGCGCCTCGATGCCGTCGAGGATCAGGCGCCCCGGCGCGCTGGCGAAGAAGTGCTGCTGCACGTTGTGCTCGCGCCATTCCATTTCGGTGCCGCCGCGCCCCAGTTGCAGTGGCACCTGGAACCGGCGCGCCTGCTCCTGCAACACGCGCAGGTCGAACTGCACCAGGTTCCAGCCAATGATCGCATCGGGATCGTGGTCGGCCAGCCACTGGTTAAGCCGGTGCAGCAATTCCGGCCGCGTGGCGCAGTAGGTCAGCGAGAAATCGACGTCGACGGGCGTTTGCGGCGCCGGCCCAAGCACGTAAACCTGGCGCTGGCCGCACCCTTCGAGCGCGATCGAATAGAGCTCGCCCGCCGCGCTGGTTTCGATATCGAGCGACACCAGGCGCAGCGCCGGCCGGTAGTCGGCCGACGGCTTCATCTGCGCGTTGCGCAGCACGCCGGCCCCATCCGGCTCGCCGTCGAACCACACCGGCGCGGTGATAAAACGCTCCATCAGGTAGCGCTCCGGCGGGCGGATATCGGCTTCATACACGTCGACGCCGGCATCGCGCAGCGTCCTGGCGAGCTGGATCAGCTGCCGGTGCTGGGCGCAGTACAGCCCCAGCACGGGCCTGCGCTGGAAATCGCGCAGCGCCAGCGGGCGCAGCTCGACCCCGCGCTCGCGCGACAGCAGTGCCTCGGCACGCTCGCGCTGCACCTGCGGCACAAAGGCAACCGATGGCTGCGGCGCCAGCCGCAGCCGGCGCGGCCCGTCATCCGTCGCCAGCCAGAATTCGACTTCGGTCCCGCCTGGCGTATCGCGCCAGTGCCGCGTCAGGATGAAGCCTTGCTGAAGTGCCACGTTACAGGATCAGGAATGGAAATGCGCTTGATGCTGGAGGATGCGGGCCGGCTTGCGTCGCGCGTCCCGTCAACCGCGGGGCGGCATCAACCCGGCGCAGCGCCCCGCCGCGCTGCCTCGATGGTGGCGATGTCGATCTTGCGCATCGTCATCATCGCATCGAACGCGCGCTTGGCCGCGGCGCGGTCCGGGTCGGTGACCGCCGCCAGCAGCGCGCGCGGCGTGATCTGCCACGACAGGCCCCAGCGGTCCTTGCACCAGCCGCATTCGCTTTCCTGGCCACCGTTGCCGACAATGGCGTCCCATAGCCGGTCGGTCTCGGCCTGGTCGTCGGTCGCGATCTGGAACGAGAAGGCCTCGCTGTGCTTGAAGTGCGGTCCTCCGTTCAACCCGACACACGGAATGCCGGCGACGGTGAACTCGACCGTCAGCACATCGCCCTCCTTGCCATCCGGATAGTCGCCCGGTGCGCGCATCACGGCGCCGACCGCGCTGTCGGGAATGGTCTTGGCATAGAAGTTCGCCGCCTCCAGCGCATCGCGGTCGTACCACAAGCAGATCGTGTTCTTGCCAGGCATGTTGCGTCTCCTTGAAGGCACGGCGCCGGGAATCCGGCGCCGGGTGGACCAGCGTGCCATTGCGACCGGCGCCGCTGGCCGGGACTCCAATGTCTCACACTCCGGGGGGCAATGCAGGCCGTGGCGGCGTCACATGGACCGGAAGCCCCCGGCATGCAGCGCCCTAAGGCACGGCGGCTTTACTAGCCCTTGGCCGCGCGCACGAAGGCATCACGTGCGGTGATGCGCTCGACGTAGCCCTGGATGCAGCGGCTTTCGCGGACGCGCGGCGCACCGAACTGTCCCGCCCAAGCCAGCGACGCGCCCAGATAGACATCGGCGGCGCTGAAGCTGTCGCCAAGCACGAAGGGTCCCGGGGACAGGGCTTTCTCGATGGCGTCGATGACTTCGTCGTAGTCGCCCCAGCCGACGGTCTGCTTGGGCAGCGGCGCCTGGGCACGCATCATGCGGTCGGTCAGCGCCGGCTCGAAGCAGCTGCCGCAGAAGAACAGCCACCGCAGCACCGTGCCGCGCGCGGACGCGCCCGGCGGCGGCATCAGCCCGGCTTTCGGGTAGGCATCGGCGAGCCAGGCGATGATCGCGCCGTTCTCGGTCAGCACGGTGCCGTCATCGAGCACCAGCGTGGGAATCTTGCCCATGGGATTGATCGCCAGGAAAGCCGGCTCCCGGCTTTCCCCCTTGGCGATATCGATGTGCTGCAACGCGTAGTCGGCGCCAACCTCCTCCAGCATCCAGCGCGCCACCGACGCGCGGCTCTGGGGGTTGTAGTAAAGCGTCATGGTCATACGTTCCTCCCGGCCTCGGCCCAATGGATTCGAGGCAGCAGGATAGCACCGACCCGGCGCGGTCAGTCGCTGAACGCGAGCAGTTGCGCGCCTTCGGCGACCTGCTCGCCGATGCCGTAGAGCACCTCGCTGACGACACCGTCGGCGGGGGCGCAGATGGTGTGTTCCATCTTCATCGCCTCCATCACCAGCAGCGGCGCGCCGCGCGCGACCGTGCTGCCGGCCTCGACCATCACGGCGATGACCTTGCCCGGCATCGGCGCGGTCAGCTTGCCGCCCTCGCCTTCGGCCTCGCCGGCATGCGCGAGCGGATCGAGCCAGGCCAGGGTGGCGTGGCGGCCGCCGTGGAACACGTGGAACTCGTCGCCATCCAGGTGGACCTGTCCGTGCGCGCGCCGCGTGCCGAGGTTGACGCGAAGATCGTCGGCCTGGCAGGTATAGGCGAAGGGCGCGGCCTGGTCGGCGTAAATCAGCGTGCTGCCGCGCTCGTTGCTGTCCAGCGTCACGTCTAGCACCTGCTCGCCACAGCCGAAGCGCAGCGTGCGCGACGCGCCGCCGTTCAGCCGCCAGGCGCCGGCGTGGGTCCACGGCGAGTGCTGGTCAGCGGCGTCGATGCGGCGCTGCTGGATTTCGCGCGCCAGCAGCGCCGCCACTGCCAGCGCGATCAGCTCCATGCCGACCGGCGCGGGCGGCGGGAACAGGACCGCCTCGTTGCGCTCGATCAGCCCGGTGTCGAGGTCGGCGGTGCG
>NZ_JACHWE010000017.1:1708-3285 GCF_014191175.1 Cupriavidus alkaliphilus
AGCGGGGTGACGGCGTACCTTTTGTATAATGGGTCAGCGACTTACATTCAGTGGCAAGCTTAACCGATTAGGGAAGGCGTAGCGAAAGCGAGTCCGAACAGGGCGTTGAGTCGCTGGGTGTAGACCCGAAACCAGATGATCTATCCATGGCCAGGTTGAAGGTGCGGTAACACGTACTGGAGGACCGAACCCACTAACGTTGAAAAGTTAGGGGATGAGCTGTGGATAGGGGTGAAAGGCTAAACAAATCTGGAAATAGCTGGTTCTCTCCGAAAACTATTTAGGTAGTGCCTCGTGTCTCACCTTCGGGGGTAGAGCACTGTCATGGTTGGGGGGTCTATTGCTGATTACCCCGCCATAGCAAACTCCGAATACCGAAGAGTGCAATCACGGGAGACAGACATCGGGTGCTAACGTCCGGTGTCAAGAGGGAAACAACCCAGACCGCCAGCTAAGGTCCCCAAATATAGCTAAGTGGGAAACGAAGTGGGAAGGCTAAAACAGTCAGGAGGTTGGCTTAGAAGCAGCCACCCTTTAAAGAAAGCGTAATAGCTCACTGATCGAGTCGTCCTGCGCGGAAGATGTAACGGGGCTAAGCTATATACCGAAGCTGCGGACGCACGCAAGTGCGTGGTAGGAGAGCGTTCTGTAAGCCTGTGAAGGTGTCTTGTAAAGGATGCTGGAGGTATCAGAAGTGCGAATGCTGACATGAGTAGCGATAAAGGGGGTGAAAGGCCCCCTCGCCGTAAGCCCAAGGTTTCCTACGCAACGTTCATCGGCGTAGGGTGAGTCGGCCCCTAAGGCGAGGCAGAGATGCGTAGCTGATGGGAAGCAGGTTAATATTCCTGCACCGTCGTATGATGCGATGGGGGGACGGATCGCGGAAGGTTGTCCGGGTGTTGGAAGTCCCGGTCCCTGCATTGGAGAAGGCGCTCAGGCAAATCCGGGCGCGGAATTCAAGGATGTGGGGCGAGCGGCCTAGTGCTGCGAAGCAATTGGAAGTGGTTCCAAGAAAAGCCTCTAAGCTTCAGTCATACGAGACCGTACCGCAAACCGACACAGGTGGGCGAGATGAGTATTCTAAGGCGCTTGAGAGAACTCGGGAGAAGGAACTCGGCAAATTGGTACCGTAACTTCGGGATAAGGTACGCCCTGGTAGCTTGACTGGCCTGCGCCAGAAGGGTGAAGGGGTTGCAATAAAATGGTGGCTGCGACTGTTTAATAAAAACACAGCACTCTGCAAACACGAAAGTGGACGTATAGGGTGTGACGCCTGCCCGGTGCCGGAAGATTAAATGATGGGGTGCAAGCTCTTGATTGAAGTCCCGGTAAACGGCGGCCGTAACTATAACGGTCCTAAGGTAGCGAAATTCCTTGTCGGGTAAGTTCCGACCTGCACGAATGGCGTAACGATGGCCACACTGTCTCCTCCCGAGACTCAGCGAAGTTGAAGTGTTTGTGATGATGCAATCTCCCCGCGGCTAGACGGAAAGACCCCATGAACCTTTACTGTAGCTTTGCATTGGACTTTGAACCGATCTGTGTAGGATAGGTGGGAGGCTTTGAAGCGTGGACGC
>NZ_JACHWE010000018.1:0-2848 GCF_014191175.1 Cupriavidus alkaliphilus
ACCACGTAGCCGATCAGCGCGCCCGTGCCGGTGCCCAGGATCAGGCCGATCTCGGGCGTCACGCCCCACACCTTCATCGCGTGGCCGGCGGCGTAACCGGCACCGCCGAAGAAGGCCGCATGGCCGAACGACAGCAGCCCGGTGTAGCCGATCAGCAGGTTGAAGGCGCACGCAAACAGCGCGAAGCACAGCACCTTGAGCACGAACACCGGATACGCCCCGGCCAGCGGCGCCGCCAGCAGTGCCAGCAGCAGCAATCCGTACAACAGTTTCTTCTGCACGCCTTGTCCCTTTCCTGCCTTGCCTGCATTGGCCGCCACGGTGGCTGGCGTCGATGATGTCGAGGGTGCGCTCATCACTTCTCCTTGCCGAACAGCCCGGCCGGGCGCAGCAGCAGCACGATCACCATGATGAAGAACACCACGGTCGCCGATGCTTCCGGGTAGAACACTTTGGTCAGGCCTTCGATCACGCCCAGCCCCAGGCCGGTCAGGATCGAGCCCATGATCGAACCCATGCCGCCGATCACCACCACCGCGAACACGACGATGATCAGGTTCTGCCCCATCAGCGGCGAGATCTGGATCACCGGCGCGGCCAGCACGCCGGCAAACGCGGCCAGCGCCACGCCAAAGCCGTAGGTCAGCGTCACCATCAGCGGCACGTTGACGCCGAAGGCCTCGACCATCTTGGGGTTCTCGGTGCCGGCGCGCAGATAGGCGCCCAGCTTGGTCTTTTCAATCACGTACCAGGTGGCGAAGCACACCACCAGCGACGCCACCACGACCCAGGCGCGGTAGTTGGGCAGGATCATGAAGCCGAGGTCGGTCGCGCCCTGCAGCGCGTCCGGAGTCTGGTACGGCAGGCCCGAGACGCCATAGACCGAGCGGAAGATGCCCTCGATTACCAGCGTGATGCCCAGCGTCAGCAGCAGGCCGTAGATATGGTCGAGCTTGTAGATCCAGCGCAGCATGGTCTTCTCGATCACCACGCCCAGCGCGGCAACGACCAGCGGCGACAGCAGCAGCATGATCCAGTAGTTCAGCCCGGCGTACTCCATGCCCATCCAGGCCAGCACCGCGCCCAGCATGAAGAGCGCGCCGTGCGCGAAGTTGATGACGTTGAGCAGGCCGAAGATCACCGCCAGGCCCAGGCTCAGCATCGCGTAAAAGGCGCCGTTGACCAGCCCCAGCAAGAGCTGGGAAAGCATGGCAGGCAGGGGGATTCCGAAGATGTCCATGAGCGTCAATTGCGGGTGGTGACTCCCCTCTCCCGCTTGCGGGAGAGGGGTTGGGGGAGAGGGCCGGCGCGCACGAGGCTGCCGGCTTCAACACCGGCGCATGCGGGCCTCGGGACCGCTGCCGGAAGTTTGATTGCGCCGCGTTTCTGCGGGCGCCTGCCCTCTCCCCCCTGCCCCTCTCCCGCAAGCGGGAGAGGGGATCAAGCCGTCGCCGTTGCGCTGACGGTTACTTCTTCAACATGGCGCACTTCGACTCGGCCACCGTGGTGAAGGCCTGGTCGCCCGGGATGGTCGCGACCACCTTCAGGTAATCCCACGGCTTCTTCGATTCGGCCGCGGTCTTCACCTGCATCAGGTACATGTCGTGGATGCCACGGCCGTCCTGGCGGATATAGCCCTTGGTGTAGAAGTCGTTGATCTTCATCTTCTTGAGCTCGGCCATGACCTTGTCCGGATCGTCGGTCTTGGCGGCTTCGACGGCCTTCAGGTAGGTGCTGGCGGCCGAGTAGTCCGCGGCCTGCAGGCTGCTCGGCATCTTCTTCATCTTGCCGAAGAAGCGGTTGGCGAACTTGCGGGTGTCGTCGTTCATGTCCCAGTACCAGCTGTCGGTCATCAGCAGGCCTTCGGTGTTCTTCAGCCCGAGGCTGTGCACGTCGTTGATGAACATCAGCAGGCCGGCGATCTTCATCGACTTGGTGATGCCGAACTCCTTGGCCGCCTTGATCGAATTGATGGTGTCGCCGCCGGCATTGGCCAGGCCCAGGATCTGCGCCTTGGATGCCTGCGCCTGCAGCAGGAACGACGAGAAGTCAGAGGCCGACAGCGGATGGCGCACCTGCCCCGCCACCGTGCCGCCGTTGGCCTTTACCACCGCGGCGGTGTCGCTTTCGAGCGAGTGGCCGAAGGCGTAGTCGGCGGTCAGGAAGAACCACGACTTGCCGCCCTGCTTGACCACCGCGCTGCCGGTGCCCTTGGCCAGCGCCACCGTGTCATAGGCGTAGTGCACCGTGTAAGGGGAGCACTCTTCGTTGGTCAGGCGCGCGGTGCCGGCGCCGATGTTGATGTAGACGCGCTTCTTCTCCGAAGCCACCTTGTTCATCGCCAGCGCGGTGCCGGAGTTGGTGCCGCCCAGCAGCATGTCCAGGCCCTGCTGGTCCATCCATTCGCGCGCCTTCGAAGCGGCGATGTCGGCCTTGTTCTGGTGGTCGGCCGAGACGATCTCGATGGGCTTGCCCAGCACCTTGCCGCCGCGGTCCTCGATCGCCATCTTGATGGCTTCGAGGCCGCCGGGGCCGTCGATATCGGCATACAGGCCCGACATGTCGGTGATGTAGCCGATCTTGACGGTGTCGCCCGATACCTGTGCGGCGGCGCCGAAGGACACCGCACCCATGGCAATGGCCGCCATCGCGGCCGCGAGCCGAGTCTTTTTCATTTCCATGTCTCCTGATTTGCGGCGGCATGCGCGCCACCCGTTCCTGCCAACAAGCAACCATCGACCCGCATTGCGCGGATCAGACCCCGAGCAATTCATGCAGCACCGGCATCTTGGCCTGCAGCTCGCTGGCCGCGAAGCGTTCGACGATGGTGCCGTGCTCCATCACGTAG
>NZ_JACHWE010000019.1:0-2229 GCF_014191175.1 Cupriavidus alkaliphilus
AGGTCCTGTCCCGCCACCACGGCGAGGCCGGCCCTGCCGTTGAGATGGACCATCGGCTCGCTTTGGTGCGGCACCTTGCCTGGCGTGCTGGTACTGCCGCTGGCCGCGTCGCCTTCGGCGACTTCGAGGGATTGTCCGTCGACCATGCCGGCTGCCGCTTTGGCCTGTTTCGCCAGCGGCGCCTCGTCATCCTTGCTGGTAGACAGTGCCTGGGTCTGGTGGATGGTCGCGCCGTCGCTCAGCGTCCTGACCAGATCGCCCGCCTGCCGCAACAGCGCAATGCCCGCAGCGTTGTCGCCAGTCGGCAGCACGCGGCCTGTGACGGCATCGCGATAGGTCGTCAGCAATAGCCCAGCCTGGCCGCGTACCGCGACGTGGCCATCGGTGCGCAGCTCGAACCCTTGCCCCCGGAAGCTGCCGCGGCGGTTGTCCTGCTGGTGGATCACGTGGCCCAGATTGAGTTGCGTGGCTTGCTCGGTGGTGGCCAGTTGCGTGCGCAGTTGCGCATCGGTGTCGTCGAACACCAGCTGGTTGGAGCCCTTGCCGCCGTGCTCCTGGCTCTTGAACCCGGTCAATGCGGCGTCGTTGCGGTGCCCATCCGGATCGGCACCCATGCCGTGCCACGCCGGGCTGTTGCCGCCGGCAAGGTTGCCCTGTGCGCTCGGCTGACTGTCTGAGCCCATCGCATAGAGGCCGCTGGCGTCATAGGGCTGGGAGAACGTGGTGGCAGCCATCGACTTGCCGCCCGGCGTGGGCGCGATGCCGGCTTCTCCCTGGCCGTTATACAGCGCGCCGATCACGAACGGCTGGTCGATATCGTTGTCCGTGAACTTGACCAGCACCTCCTGGCCGATACGCGGCAGCCATTGCCAGCCCATGCCGGCGCCGGCTTGCCGCTGCGCCACGCGTACCCAGCGGCTGCTGCGGTCGTCGTCGCGTTCGCCGCGCTGCCAAGGGAAGCGCACGCGGATCTGGCCGCGCGGGCTGGCGTGGTGTTCGGCGTTGCCGTCGGCCTCGGTCTGTCCGTCCGGGCCGACCACGATCGCGGTATGGACACCCAGCGGCGTGGATCGGCTATAGAGGCGCGGACAATCGCCTTCCAGCACGGCGGCGCGCCATGGACGGCGCGCATCGAAGGCACGAAAGAGCGCCGCATGGCCGTGTTCCCGTGCTGCCGCCAGCAGGGCTGGAGTCGGCCCCACCCGCTCGGCCGGGCCAACGGGGAAGCTGCGCATCAGGCCGGCGGTGGTCGCCGCGGCATCCGGGGCCGGCGGCGGCGTGTCGAAGCGCAGTGCCGCTTCGATCGGCCCCATCCGGTCGGCGAGCGCGGCACGCGTTTCCACCGCGAGGTTGTTGAAGCCACAGTGCTCCACCGCGTCGAGCAGCAGCGGATACCCCGCCGTATCGTCTTCCTGTGGCGACAGGTGCGGACAGCCGGTGACGCGCAGTCGTGTGCCGCTGCGCAGCGTGCGTACGGAAGCGCTGCCGGTGAACACCAGCGCACGCGCTTCGATGGCTTCCATCACCTGCTCGGCAACGCGCTGCGCGCTGGCCGTGTCCGGCGCCAGCGACAGGCTGACGGACAGATAAGGATCGGGGCTGGTTGCCCGGCCTGAAAATACGTCGAAGCGCGCGGGCGCGTGGCCACGGATGGTGCGCTTGGCTTCGGGATCCCAGGTGCCGACTGCGACACCGCCAACCGCGGCACGGGTTTCACAGATCAGCTGCTGGATCGCGTCAGCCGACTCCTGGCTATGCGCGCGGTGGTACCGGATGCCGCCGCCAGCGGCCGAGTCGGCATCCTCCGGCAATTGCGCGCTGTCGGCAAAGATCACCACGACATGGCCGAAAGGCGCTTCGTCGTCTTCGACCACGGTGTAGCCCAGCCCGGCCTCGGCCAGCAGGCGTGACAGGAAGTGGTAGTCGGTCTCGCGGAACTGTGCGATGTGGTCGCGTTCGCCGAACGCGGCGATGCGGGCTTCGGCTCCGCCGGCATAGCGCCACTGCGCGTACGGCGCGTAGTGCTGCAGAACGGCGTCGATGATGCTGTCGAGCTTGCGGTTCTGGAACACCTGGCTGTGGCGCTGCTGCGTGGTCAGCCACAGCCAGGGCACGACGGTCAGGCGGTAACGCGCGAGGCTGCCGTCGGCGCCAAGCTTCTCGGCCTGGCGGATCAGGCCGGTGCGGCGTGACTGGCCGCCGCCGGCGAGCGTGGTCAGCAGTGTGATG
>NZ_JACHWE010000020.1:0-1110 GCF_014191175.1 Cupriavidus alkaliphilus
ATGATAGTGCGGATTCCCGTGTGAAAGTAGGTCATCGCCAGGCTCTTATTCTGCAAAACCCCTCGACAGCGTGTGCTGCGAGGGGTTTTTGCTTTTCTGTCGCTCGTTCGAAGCGGCGCCGAGCAGCTCCGCCAGGCCGCTCCAGAGCTGCCAGGAGCTGCTCTGCAAAGCCCCTATAGGGTGAGAACGCAGAAATCTAAACTGCGCTTGTGGGAGCGGTCAGGCAGCGCCAGACGACACGCCGGAACGCCCTCCCGATTCCTTGGCAGCACAGCATCCGCAACGGAAAGTGCTTGACAGGAGCGGCGAGGAAGCCCATAATCGATAGTTCTCTGCGGAGAGGTGCCCGAGTGGCTAAAGGGGGCAGACTGTAAATCTGTTGGCTTACGCCTACGCTGGTTCGAATCCAGCCCTCTCCACCAGAATGCAAGACAGCAGCCGGCAATGCCGGTGAAGAAGCAGGAAAGACCCAGGCGGGTGTAGCTCAATGGTAGAGCAGAAGCCTTCCAAGCTTACGACGAGGGTTCGATTCCCTTCACCCGCTCCAGTCGCGCGGTTGCTGTCATAAAGTAATACGTCTAGTTTCGCCCATGTGGCTCAGTGGTAGAGCACTCCCTTGGTAAGGGAGAGGTCGGCAGTTCGATCCTGCCCATGGGCACCAAATACCACGCACTGGCAATATCGCTACCGAGACAGGAGTCGCGAAATGGCAAAGGAAAAGTTCGAGCGGACCAAGCCGCACGTGAACGTTGGTACGATTGGTCACGTTGACCATGGCAAGACCACGCTGACCGCAGCGATCGCCACGGTGCTGGCAGCGAAGTTCGGTGGTGCGGCCAAGAAGTACGACGAAATCGACGCAGCGCCGGAAGAAAAGGCCCGCGGTATTACCATCAATACCGCCCACGTCGAATACGAGACGGCCAACCGCCACTACGCGCACGTTGACTGCCCGGGCCACGCCGACTACGTGAAGAACATGATCACGGGTGCCGCCCAGATGGACGGCGCGATCCTGGTGTGCTCGGCCGCTGACGGCCCGATGCCGCAGACCCGCGAGCACATCCTGCTGGCCCGCCAGGTTGGCGTGCCGTACATCATCGTGTTCCT
>NZ_JACHWE010000021.1:0-1044 GCF_014191175.1 Cupriavidus alkaliphilus
AGTTCACGTGGAGCCGTCCTTGAAATACCACCCTGGTTTGTTTGAGGTTCTAACCTTGGCCCGTGAATCCGGGTCGGGGACAGTGCATGGTAGGCAGTTTGACTGGGGCGGTCTCCTCCCAAAGTGTAACGGAGGAGTTCGAAGGTACGCTTGGTACGGTCGGACATCGTACCTAAAGTGCAATGGCAAAAGCGTGCTTAACTGCGAGACCGACAAGTCGAGCAGGTGCGAAAGCAGGACATAGTGATCCGGTGGTTCTGAATGGAAGGGCCATCGCTCAACGGATAAAAGGTACTCTGGGGATAACAGGCTGATACCGCCCAAGAGTTCATATCGACGGCGGTGTTTGGCACCTCGATGTCGGCTCATCTCATCCTGGGGCTGTAGCCGGTCCCAAGGGTATGGCTGTTCGCCATTTAAAGAGGTACGTGAGCTGGGTTTAAAACGTCGTGAGACAGTTTGGTCCCTATCTGCCGTGGGCGTTGGAATCTTGACGGGGGCTGCTCCTAGTACGAGAGGACCGGAGTGGACGTACCGCTGGTGTACCTGTTGTCTCGCCAGAGGCATCGCAGGGTAGCTATGTACGGAAGAGATAACCGCTGAAAGCATCTAAGCGGGAAACTCGCCTGAAGATGAGGATTCCCTGGAGGCTTGACCTCCTTGAAGGGTCGTTCGAGACCAGGACGTTGATAGGCTGGGTGTGGAAGCGCAGTAATGCGTTAAGCTAACCAGTACTAATTGCCCGTAAGGCTTGATCCTATAACCAGTGTGTTTCACCTGGTGAGCGATCGCCTTGTGCCACCGAAGTTGACACAGTAAGCACAACCCCAACTACATCCCAATTCGTGACGCTGTCCCAATCCGACAGCGCCACAACCCCTCATGCCTGGTGACCATAGCGAGCTGGAACCACCCCTTCCCATCCCGAACAGGACCGTGAAACAGCTCCGCGCCGATGATAGTGCGGATTCCCGTGTGAAAGTAGGTCATCGCCAGGCTCTTATTCTGCAAAACCCCTCGACAGCGTGTGCTGCGAGGGGTTTT